>NZ_FOHO01000011.1 GCF_900111675.1 Paracoccus homiensis
GCCGGATCATTTTTTTCCGAGCGCCTCCTTCAGCAGGTCGTTCTGCATGCTGACGTCGGCGTACATGCGCTTCAGCCGCCGGTTCTCCTCGGCCATCGCCTTCATCTCGCTGATGAGGCTGGCGTCCATGCCGCCATACTTCGCCCGCCACTTGTACAGCGTGGCGCTGCTCATCCCGTGCTCGCGGCACAGCTCGGCGGCGGGCACACCGCCCTCCATCTGCCGCAGCACGCCCATGATCCGGGCCTCGGTGAATCGTGTCTTCTTCATCGGAATCTCCTCGTTCATCCTGCCGAGAAAATTCTACTTCCGCATCCCCTTAAGATCGGGGGAGATTACCGAACAAGCTGTTGATGGACGAGACGACCGCTCCTGGCCGTGGACCGACGAAGACGGGCTACCTCTGGGCTCTGGCATACGATGGCTGCTCATGGGGCGGGGGGGGGACGATCCCCCCGGTGTGGTCTTCGCTTATGCGCCTGACCGTGCGGACGAGAACGCAGAGCACATCCTGCAGGGCTTTGACGGCATCCTGCAGCTGGATGGCTATAGCGGCTACGACCGCCTGACGCGGCCGTCCCGGACAGGCGGCGCGCCGATCACTGTCGCCCATTGCTGGGCGCATGCCCGACGCAAGCTGAAGAAGATCTTCTATCGCGACGGATCCGGGATCGCCGCCGCAGGTCTGCGCCGGATTGCCGAGCTTTACCGGATCGAGGCTGAGATCCGCGGCATCTGCCCGGACCATCGGCTGTCGGCCCGCCAGGCGCGCACGGCGCCGCTGGTCGCGGCCTCCGGCGAATGGCTGCAGGCGCAATGCTGGCGCTTATCGATGAAGTCGCGTCTCGGTGAAAAGCTGGCATATATCCACCGCCACTGGGATGGGCTGCAGACCTTCCTGCGCGATGGCCGTGTCGAGATCGACTCAAATAATGCCAAGAACCTGATCCGACCGACTGCCCCGACCAGAAAGAATGCACTCTTCGCCGGCCATGACGAGGGCGGTCGATCCTGGGCGCGCATCGCCTCCCTGATCGCCACCGCAAAAATCAATGGCATTGAGCCCCTTGCTTACCTAGGGTCAGGATGCATTGATTTTGGTCGCACGGCGTGATTCACGGCTCCGTTTTCCAGGCCGTGAATCATGCTGTTCCCGCAAAATCAATGTATCCTGACCCAAATGTCCGGGGTCTGGCGCATGGCCGATGGACAGCCATTGCCATCTCAGGGTCTTTCGGCCCTGCCTTTCAGTCGTTCAAGTACCGCATCCGGTGACGGTTTTGCAGGGTCATGGTCGCGTCGCGAATTTCGGATTCCAGACGGGGGGCGTCCCAACCCAGCACCTCGGCGCAGATTTCCGCGATCTGCCGTAGATTGCGTTTGGTCAGCCGACCCGTCACCGCAAGGGCGGTCCGCCGCATCAGAATGTCGGTCAGGTGTCGCACCTGACCTTCGCGGATCACCCAGGCCAGCTCTTGCCGGGAATAGTCCGGGGCATCAATGACGGGTTCGGGTGCGCCGTCCTCCTGTGCCAAGATATCCTTTGCAAAGCTGCCATAGCGTGACAGCAGCATCCCGGCGCGGTCGGGCGCGGCGCTTGCCTGCCCAACCCATGCATCGGGATCCGAAGGATAGTCGCGTCCGCCGCCGATGGGCAGATGCTGCGTGCTGTGCCGGCGCGGCTTGTCCAGCCGGGCCAGCAGCAGATCGGCAACCTCTTCGGCAAAGCCGCGAAAGGTGGTCCATTTTCCACCGACCAGCGACAGGATCGGCCATTGCCTGTCTCCATGCGGTTCGGCCACCGGGGCCGAGTGATCGCGACTGATCAGGCCGGGCGCGGTGCCATCGCTGGCCGGCAAGGGACGGATGCCTGAATAGGCATAGACGATCTGGTCGCGGTCGAAATGCAGCCCCGGCAACAGCCCGCGCAGGGCGGCGATGAAATAGTCGATTTCATCTTCCTCACACCGGACCTCATCGGGATCGTCGGCGCGGATATCCGTCGATCCGACCAGCGCGCGTCCCAGATAATCAAAGACCAGGCAGATGCGCCCGTCATCGGCCTCGAAATAGATCATCCGCCCCTTCAGGGCATCAAGAAGGGCGGGATGATCCAGCAGGATATGCGAACCTTTAGTGCCTCCGATCAGCTTTGAGGGGGCGCCCAGCTGATCATTCACGCGGTCAATCCACGGGCCCGCCGCATTCACCACGATCTGCGGCCGCACGCAAACCGGGCCGCCCGGCGACTGCAGCGTCACGATCTGGCCGTCGGTGCCGGTGATGCTGGTATAGTTCATCGCCTGACAATCCGGGTTGGCCCGCATCCCGTCAGCCAGCAATTCCCAGACCAGACGCTCGGGCTGGGTGACGGTGGCATCGTAATACTGGCCTGCGGCCACGATCCGGGGCGTCAGCGGTGGTATCTCGCGCAAGGCGCGCTTGCGCGACCACAGTTGATGGCGCGGCATGACCCGATGGCGACGACCATAGAAATCATAGATCGACAGGCCCATCTTCATCAGCACGGCACCCCGGCTGCGCGGCGCCGTGGTCGAGCCAAACAGCGTGCGCAGCGCGGGCATGATCCCTTTCAGCCAGGAAAAGATCGGGATCACCGTCGGCAAGGGCCGCACCAGATGCGGCGCATTTCGCAGCAACAGGTTCCGTTCAAGCGAGGATTGCGCGACAAGGCCCAGTTCGCCCGTCTCAAGATATTTGATGCCGCCATGGATCAATCGTGACGGGGCCGAGGATGTTCCGCCGCCGAAATCGCCCTTGTCGCTGATGATGCAGGTGACACCCTGTTCGCACAGGTCGCGAAACAGACCCGCGCCATTGATCCCCGCACCAAGGATCAGCACATCGATATCACGGGGCGCGGTCATTCTGCCAACCTTTCGATTCGCGGCCATAGCGGGGCCAGGGCACGGGTCAGTTCATTGAATACGTCATAGCGGGTCTGCATATCCGCAGCGCGGGCAGGGTCGGGGCGATAGGTCCGGGTCAGGGCGGCCATGTCGCGCGGATCGGCACAGGGATCGGCAAGGACCCCGATTGCGGCACCGGCACACAAGGCCGCGCCCCAGGCGGCGGCTTCGTCCGTATCGCTGACACTGACCGGCATGTTCAGCGCATCGGCAAACAATTGCGCAAATAGCGGGCTTCGCGAAATCCCCCCGGTCAGCCGGGCCGTCTGCGGATCGAAACCGTCGCGCAGCGCATCGACATGGGCGCGATGATTGAATGCGATGCCCTCGATCACGGCCCGCAGCATATCACCTCGATCCTGCCAGCCACGCAGCCCCAGAAAGGCGCCGCTAGCGGTCGGACCCAAAGGCGATCCGAACAGATAGGGATGAAAGATCGCACTTGACGGTCGCGCCATCGCGGCCTCGATTTCTATCGTGATCTCGGCGTGAAAGGCGCGGCCCTCTGCCTCGGCTGCACGACGCTCGACGCCGCATAGGTTGTCCAGAAACCAGTCGTAATTCGCCGCCGAGGCGGGCGAAATCGCCATGCTGTTCCATTCGCCGCGCCGCAGCCCGTTTCGACAGAACCAACGGGGATCGACCTTGGGCTGATCGCAAACGGTTTCATTGATGGAATAGGTTCCGGCAACGATTGCGACCACGCCCTTGCCATAGCCCCCTGCCCCAAGCGCCGAGGCGGTCACATCATGCAGACCACCAGCCACCGGCGTGCCGGCGACCAGACCCGTCGCTGATGCGGCGGCCTTGCTGATCCGGCCCGCGATGGCGTCGGGGCCAAGGATGCGGGGCAGCTTGCCAGACAGGTCCGGCAGACCGAAGATGGCCGGGATGTCGGCGGCATAGTCCTGGGTCTGGACATCGGTGAACGAGGTGCTGGCTTCGGTCAGGTCGGTGGCCACCTGATCGGTCAGGCAGAAGCGCAGCCAATCCTTGCAGGCCAGCACATGCGCGATTTGCCCAAAACGCGCAGGGTCCTGCGACTGCATCCATGCGAGCAACGCCGATGGCGCCGAGGCGTGGGGCATCTGCCCGGTCCGCGCCAAAGCCGTTGCGGCGGTCCCGTCCTGTTCCCATCGGGCGACGACGTCACCCGCCCGGCTGTCCAGCGACAGGATACCCGGCCCCAGCGGACGTTTCTGCCGATCCAGCAGATAGATCCCATCGCCATGCGCGGTCGCTGCTACGCAGGCAATATCCGATGCCGGGCGCGGACAGGCCTGAACCGCCTCGGCGATCGCGGCGGCGGTCTGGGTCCACAGGACGTCCATGTCCCGTTCGACATGGCGCGGCGCGGACATCAATTGCGGTACGCGCCGCCGCGCAAGCGACAGGACGCGCCCCCCCTCGTCAAAGATGACCGCCTTGGTGACGGTCAGCCCGTTATCGATTCCCAAAAGCAAAGGCATGGCGTCGTCCTTGATCGTCAGGCGGTCGTGCCGTCGGGGCGGGCCACGACGACATTGATGCCCTGCGACCGCATCCGCCGGGTCAGGGCCGCTGGCGTGCCGTCATCGACGATGATCATGTCGAAATCGCCCAGTGGCGCCATCGCATGAAGGGCGCGTCGTTCGAATTTCGTATGATCGGCCAACAGGATACGGGTGCGCGCGCTGGCGAACATGGCGCGCTTGGTTTCGACCGTGTCGGGGGATTGGTGGAACACGGTCCCGTCGGTGATCGCCGAAAGCGAGATAAAGGCCGTGTCCGCGCGCAGGCTGCGGATTTCCTGCGTTGTGACATGGCCCATGAAAGCATTGCACCACTGATGAAACTGCCCGCCCAGACCCAGCAAGGTCAGATCGCGGATATCTTTCAGCGCATTCATCATCATCAGCGAATTGGTGATGACGGTCAGCGGTACCTTGGCGCCCAGATGCGGCACCATGCGGGCAACCGTCGTGGAATCGTCCAGAAAGACCGCCTGCCCCGGTTCGATATACTGCGCGGCAATCGCCGCGATGGCGGTTTTTTCGGCACCCTGGCGGGTTTCTCGATAAGCATCGCTGGATTCGATCAGGCTGGTCGGCGCGGCAGACACGACCCCGCGCGTCTTGCGCAGCAGGCCGCGGGCGACCAGCTCGTCCAGATCGCGATGGGCGGTCATCAGGCTGATGCCGAAACGCTCGACCAGATCCTCGATCCGCATCGTCCCCTCGGCCATCACCGCCTCGGCGATCAATTGGCGACGGGCGATCTGCCGCGCCTGACGACTGTCCGAGGGCAGGTCGTCTGCGACCAGTCGCTCGATCTGGTCAGGGCGGGGGGTATTTGCTTTGACATCGGTCATGGCGCGTTCCTGTCCTGCCATCGGCGGCGGCTGGCCGTCGGTCCAAACCGACCCGGCAGGAAAAGGGGGCGCCAAAGAACGCGCCCCCTGTGGTCGATCACTGTTCCAGCACGAAGGCTGCGGTGTAGTTTTCGACATTGTCCTTGGTGATCAGCAGGCAATCGAACAGCTGCTTTTCACTGTCGGCGCCGGTTTCGCCGGTCTTGATGAAATTGTCGGCCTGACGAACGGCCTCTTCGGCGAAGACGGCAACGGGCTGCAGGACGGTATACTGCATCTCGCCCGCCTTCACGGCTTCGACCGCATCGGGCGATCCGTCAAAACCGCCGACCTTGACCTGATCCAGCTTGCCCGCCTCTTTCAGCGCAGCGATAGCCCCCAGCGCCATCTCGTCATTGCCCGAGATCACGCCGATCACATCGGGATTGGCCTGCAGCAGCGACTGCGCCTTTTGATAACCTTGGGTACGATCCCAGTTGGCAACCTCTTGCCCGGCCTTTTCCAGATCCGGATATTGGGTCAGAACAGTCTCGTAGCCATTCGAGCGGGTCTGCGCATTGTTGTCGGCGGGGTTGCCGAACAATTCGACATATTTGCCGCTGTCACCGACGGCCTCGACCCATGCCTGCGCACCCAGCGCCGCGCCCTGGGCGTTGTTCGACACAAGCTGAGCCTTGGCCAGACCCTCCTGGTTGATTTCGGCATTGACCAGGAATACCGGGATGCCGGCATCCACGGCCTTCTTGACCGCGCCGACCGATCCGTCCGCATTCGCCGGATCGAGGATGATGGCGACGGATTTGTTGGTGATCGCGGTATCGACCAGCGTGCTTTCGCTGTTGGTGTCGCCCTTGTGGGCCGCGACATTCGCATCATAGCCCAGTTCTTCGGCGGTGGCCTTGGCGACCTCGCCCTCGGTGAACCAATAGGGGTTCGCCGGGTCGTTGACGATGATCGAGATCAGGCCTTCGGCCTGGGCGGCACTGGCCATCAAAGGCGCGGTGGCAACTGCGGCCAGAAGCAGGCGGCGCGTCATCTTCATCATTTCTCTTCTCTCCCTTGGTTGATGGTTCGACCCCGACGGGGCCGTCTTTCCACCCGGCTGGCTTGGCAATGCGCCGGGCGGGGAAGGTCAGCGACGGATCAGCCCTTGCGGCCACCCCGCCCGTATTGAAGCGAGTTCAACAGCACGGCCAGCACGATCACCGCGCCGGTAAAGACGGTCTGCCAGTAGGACGACACCCCGATGATCACCAGCCCGTCGGACAGAAAGCCGATGACGAAGGCACCCAGCATCGTGCCGCGCATCGTGCCGCGCCCGCCGGTCAGGGCGGCGCCACCGATGACCACCGCCGCGATCGCGGTCAGCTCATAGGTCACACCGGCGGTGGGGCCGGCCGATGTCAGCTGCGAGGCCAGCACCAGACCGGCCACCGCGGACAGCATCCCCGACAGCGTATAGACGGTGATCTTCACGCGCCGGGTCGGCACGCCGGACAGTTCGGCCGCGCGTTCATTGCCGCCCGAGGCATAAAGCCAACGCCCGAAGGATGATCGCGACAGCATCAGTCCGCCGATGATCGCCAGCACCGCCAGCACGATGACCGAAATCGGCACCCCCGCGATGCGGTTGAAGCCCAGCCAGTCGAAGCCGGTATTGCCCAGTTCGGGGCGGCCCGACAGGTTGTTATAGGTCAGCCCGTTCGTCATCAGCAGCGCAACCCCGCGCGCCACATACATGACGCCCAGTGTCGCAACGAAAGCCGGGACCTTGAACACCGATATCAGCACCCCGTTCACCGCGCCAACCAGCGCACCCAGAACGCAGGTCAGGACCACCACGGCCCAGACGGGCGGATACAGGATGACGCCCATCGCCTCGATCTGAAGACCCTGCATCATCGCGCCCGCGCTGACCCCGGCCAGCGCCAGGATCGAGCCGACAGACAGGTCGATGCCCCCGTTCAGGATCACCAGCAGCATCCCGATGGCCAGAATGCCATAGATCGCCACATGGCTGGACATGATCAGCAGGTTGCTGACGGTCAGGTAATTCGGGGACAGCAGCGAAAAGACGACAATGATCGCGATCAGCGCGAAAAAGGCCCGGCCTTCCAGCAGCAGCCGGCCGATGCTGAAATCTGCCTTCTTCTTGCCATTCGCGGCGGCGGTGGTCGTAGCGGCGGACATGGATTTCTTCCTCTCACTCTCGCCCATCAGGCGGCCACGGACTCGCCCGAGGCGGCCATGATCTTTTCCTTGGTGACGGTGGAATCGAACTCGGCCGAGATGCGGCCCTTGTGCATGACGATGATCCGATGCGCGATCGACAGGCATTCACTGACTTCAGAGGTCGAATAGATGACCGCAAGCCCCTGCCTGGCCTCTTCGGACAGCAGGCGGAACACCTCGGCCTTGGCACCGATATCGATCCCGCGCGAAGGTTCGTCCAACATGATGACACGCGGCTTCGTAGCCAGCATCTTGCCGATGACGACCTTCTGCTGATTGCCGCCCGACAGCGACCCGATGGCGGCACCCGGCCCCGAGGTCTTGACCGTCACTTCGCGGATGCTGTTGTCGACCAGCTGACGCTCGGCCCGTCTTTGGGTGAACAGCCCCTTGGTAAAACTGGCAATCGAGGCCAGCGACAGGTTTTCGCCCACGCTCATCGTCTGGACAAGGCCGTCACGCTGACGATCCTCGGGGACCAGGGCAAGGCCGCGGGCGATACGCTCGGCGATGGACAGATGCGAGACTTCCTTGCCTTCAAGGACGATCTCGCCGGAACTGGCACGCAGCTTGCCCGCGCAGGTTTCCAGCAACTCGGTCCGTCCCGCGCCCATCAGGCCATAGATGCAGACGATCTCGCCCGCGCGGATATCCAGCGACAGCCCGTCGACCAGATTGAAGCCACCCGCCGGGTCCGGCACCGTCAGATCACGGATCGACAGCGCGGATTGCCCCAGCGCGGTGTCCGGCGGACTGCCCAGATCATAATTCTCGCCGACCATGTTGCGAACGATCCATTCCAGATCGATCTCGGCACGCGGCGCATAGGCCGTCATGTTGCCGTCACGCAGCACCACCGCATGATCGGTGATGGTCAGCGCCTCTTCCAGATGGTGCGAGATATAGACGATGCTGACACCCTTGGCCGTCAGGTCGCGAATGACCTTGAACAACACCTCGACCTCGCTGGCCGAAAGGGCGCTGGTCGGTTCGTCCATGATCAGGATCCGGCTGTCGACCGACAGCGCGCGCGCGATTTCAACGATCTGCTGCTGACCAAGGCGCAGTTCCTCGACCGGGGTCAGCGGGTCGATATCCTCTTCAAGCTCTGCCATCAGCTTGCGGGTCTGACGCTCTTCCTCGGCGAAATTCACGCCGGTCGGACCCTTGATCTCGCGGCCCATGAAGATGTTGTCGCGCACCGACAGGTTCGGCGCCAGGCTAAGTTCCTGATGGATGATCGAGATGCCCTGCTCTCGCGCTTCGGTCGAGTTGTTGAAGGCGACGGGCTGACCATCAAGGATGATCTCGCCGCTGGTCGGCTGGATCACGCCCGACAGGATCTTCATCAGCGTCGATTTGCCCGCACCGTTTTCACCGAACAGCGTGGTGACCTGGCCGCGATGGATGTCGAAATTGACACCTTTCAGCGCATGGACCTGGCCATAGGATTTGGCGACGTTGCGGGCGGCCAGAACGACTTCGCGCGCATCGGGATCGCCCTCGGGCATCTCGCCCGCGATATTCACCGGCGCGCTCATTCGACGCTCAGCTCGACCGGGGTGATCATCCAGTTCTTGGGATTGATCAGGCGGAAGGCGCCGGTGACCGTCATGGTCTTGCCGGTCAGATCCGAATTGTCGATCGGGTCCAGAATGGCGGCTTTCATGGCCCGGTTGATGCCCGATCCGGCATCCTGATATTCGATCTGGTTCTTGAACTGACCGAATTCGATATCACCCGGCGCATCGCGCAGATCGGTGCCATTGACAGCGGGGCCGGTCTGGACGCGAACGGTAATGTCGTCGGGCACGCCCTCGGCTTGCAGCTTGTAGACGCCGGACTTGCCTTCACCGACGGTGCCGGTCACGGTCGTGAACATGATCGCCCCGGTCGAGGCGGGAACGCCATATTCCTCGGCGGCGGCATTCTTGTCGGCCAGAACCGCCGGGGCCAGCGTCGCGGCATCGACCGCACGGCTTTTCACCACCTCGGCGATCCGCGGAAATTCGGCCTGGCCATAACTGTCTGGCGAAAAGACCTGCGCGCGGACATCGGCATCCGACCCGATCTGCACGACCGTGGTGTCGATCGCCATGGCTGCCAGAACAACGATGGCGGCGCCGAAGCCGATATATAGGCCGCGGCGCGACGGAGCAGGCGCTTTCTGGGCGGGGGCGGACAGGGTGCTGCCTGATGTCATCTGCGAACCTCCGAGAATTGGAACGACCGCCGGCCACCCTGATTGCGGGCCGCGATCCCGACAAATGCGAGGCAGGTTCGCGAAGTGATGCGCATGATGTCCTCCCTCAACCCGGTCTCGTCGCCCGCTCTCCCCAGCTGACGTCGAAGCCGTGCCACCTGTGATAGAACAGTGATATAAACAGATCAAGAAAGAAAATCGTTCTTTGCCCGAGAGCGGGGCGATCTCACCGTCCCGGGCGACGAAGAATCGACGCTACTGCCCGCTTCGCTTCGGTAGAACCGTTGGCTGTGGCTGCCGGAGTATAGCGCGGCAATGGATCCGGAAATAGATATTTATCCTTCTATTAACAACGAACTGCCATGAATCATTCCGCTGCAACTATCCGCATCAGTGGCGACGTACCAGCGACATGCCAGATCAGTTGCGCGCCACAAACGCGCCCGATCGGGAGATGAAATTTATTTCCTCGCTGGCAATAAAATGCATTCATTATGTTAGAACTCTGCGATATAGATCATATGCGGCTCTCAGGCAGATCACCGCAAGGGAGGGGTGGCATGACCGGCACAGGCAACGGATCGGAATCAGCGACAAATTTCTGTCAGGCATCTGATCTTATTGTTGGAATCGATGCCGGAACCTCGGTCATCAAGGCCGTGGCCTTCACGCTGCGTGGGCGTCAGGTCGCCGCTGCCTCGGTGCCGAATCGCTATCATACGGGCCATGACGGCAGCGCGACGCAATCGTTGTCGCAGACCTGGGCCGACTGTTCGGCGGCGCTGCGCGGTCTGACCGAAAAGGTGCCTGATCTGGCGAAACGCACCGCCGCTTTGTCTGTGACCGCGCAAGGGGATGGCACCTGGCTGGTCGGGCCAGACGGGCCGGTTGATGATGCCTGGCTGTGGCTTGATGCCCGTGCCGCCTTGACGGTGCGCCGCCTTGCCGCGGCCCCGCAGAACCGTGCGCGGTTCGAAGCGACAGGCACCGGCCTGAACACCTGCCAACAGGGCAGTCAGATGGCGCATATGGACGCCCATTTTCCTGAACTGCTGAACAGGACCGAGGTTGCGCTGCACTGCAAGGACTGGCTTTATCTGAACCTTACCGGGGTCCGCGCGACCGACCCCTCGGAAGCCAGCTTTACTTTCGGCAATTTCCGGGACCGCGCCTATGATGAAAGCGTCATCGAGGCGCTTGGCCTGACCCATCGCCGCAAGCTGTTGCCCGAAATCATCGAAGGTGCCAAGGTCACGCATCCGCTGACGCCCGAGGCGGCGGCACAAACCGGTCTGCTGGCGGGAACGCCCGTCAGTCTTGGCTATGTCGATATGGTGATGACCGCGCTTGGCGCGGGCGTCTATGACGGGGCGTACGGCGATATCGCCTGTTCGACCGTCGGCTCGACCGGAGTGCATCTTCGGGCCGTCGGCGCGGGTGATGTGCATCTGAACGCCGAAGGCACCGGATATGTGATCTGCCTGCCGATCCCCGGCATCGTGACACAGGTCCAGACCAATATGGCCGCGACGCTGAACCTGGACTGGGTTCTGAACATCGCCGCGGGGATCATGTCGGATATGGGCACCGCCGTCAGCCATCGTGACCTGATCGCCCATGTCGAGAACTGGTTGGCGCAATCGCAGCCCGGCCAGATCGTCTATCATCCCTATATTTCCGACGCGGGCGAGCGTGGCCCCTTTGTCAATGCCGACGCCCGAGCCGGATTCGCCGGGCTTTCCGCAGGGCATCGTTATCCCGATCTGGTCCGCGCCGTGGCCGAGGGCATCGGGATGGCGATGCGCGATTGCTATGCGGCGATGGGGCCCCTGCCCTCGGAACTGCGCCTGACCGGCGGTGCGGCAAGGTCGCAAGGTCTGCGCGGCATCCTGTCGGCCAGCCTGAACGCCCCGGTCCGCGTTTCCGACCGCGACGAAGCGGGCGCCGCCGGCGCGGCGATGATGGCGGCCGTGGCGATCGGCGCCTATCCCGACATGCAGTCCTGCATCGCCGAATGGGTGACGCCCCTGCTTGGCCCGGCCGAACCCCCGGATGCGGCACTGGTTTCCGCCTATGACCACCTGTTTCCCGCATTCACGGCGGCCCGCACCGCCCTGCCCCCGACCTGGGACGCCCTGTCCGCCGCCCGCGTGGCATCGACGAAAGGAATTCAGCAATGAGCAAAGACAGCGACATGATCGACCTGTTCGTGATCGGCGGCGGCATCAATGGCGCCGGGGTCGCGCGCGATGCGGCGGGGCGCGGATTGAAGGTCGTCCTGTGCGAAAAGGACGATCTGGCCGAGGGCACCTCGTCCCGGTCCGGCAAGCTGGTGCATGGCGGCTTGCGCTATCTGGAATATTACGAATTCCGGCTGGTCCGCGAGGCCCTGATCGAACGCGAGGTGCTGATGCGTGCCGCCCCGCATATCATCTGGCCGATGCGTTTCGTGCTGCCACACAGCCCGCAGGACCGGCCCGCCTGGCTGGTCCGGCTGGGGCTGTTTCTGTACGACCATCTTGGCGGGCGCAAGAAACTGCCCGGCACCCGTACGCTGGACCTGACCCGCGACCCCGAGGGCGCACCGCTGCTGGACCAATACACCAAAGGTTTCGAATACAGCGATTGCTGGGTGGACGACGCGCGGCTGGTGGTGCTGAATGCGGTGGACGCCGCCGAAAAGGGTGCCGAGGTTCTGACCCGCAGCCCCTGCATCTCGGCCCGCCGCGAGGATGGCGCATGGACCGTCCAGACGCGCAACGACATCACCGGCCAGACCCGGACGTTCCGTGCGCGCTGTCTGGTCAATTGTGCCGGCCCCTGGGTCACCGATTTCATCACCCGTGTCGCGGGTGCGAACTCGGCCCGGAACGTGCGGCTGGTCAAGGGCAGCCACATCATCGTTCCGAAATTCTGGCAGGGCAACAACGCCTATCTGGTGCAGAACCACGACAAGCGCGTGATCTTCATCAATCCCTATGAAGGCGACAAGGCGCTGATCGGCACCACCGACATCGCCTATGACGGCCGCGCCGAGGATGTGACCGCCGACGAGGCAGAAATCGAATATCTGCTGAGCGCCGTGAACCGGTATTTCAAGGAAAAGCTGCGGCGCGAGGATGTGCTGACGACGTTTTCCGGCGTTCGCCCGCTGTTCGACGACGGGCAGGGCAACCCCTCGGCGGTGACGCGCGACTATGTCTTCGATCTGGACCAGACCGGCGGTGCGCCGCTGCTGAACGTCTTTGGCGGCAAGATCACGACCTTCCGCGAACTGGCCGAGCGCGGGATGCACAAGCTTCGGGACATCTTTCCGCAGATGGGCGGCGACTGGACCGAAACCGCCCCGCTGCCGGGCGGTGAAATCGCCAATGCCGATTATGAAAGCTATGCCAACCTGCTGCGCGAATTGCATCCGTGGATGCCGCGCGATCTGGTTCACCATTACGGCCGGCTTTACGGGGCGCGGACAAAGGACGTGGTCGCAGGTGCGATGAACCTGGCCGATCTTGGCCGCCATTTCGGCGGACAGCTTTACGAGGCCGAGGCCCGCTATCTGGTCCGCAAGGAATGGGCGCTGCGCCCCGAAGACATCCTGTGGCGGCGGACCAAGCACTATCTGCACCTGTCGGCGTCGCAGCGGCAGGACTTTGTCGACTGGTTCAACACCTCGGATCTGGCCAAGGCAGCCTGAAGGACACCCCATGCCCCTGACCCTGTCGCTGAACACAAATCCGCTGGTCAATCGCTTTGCCGATCCCTGCGACCTGATCGACACCGTCGCCCGCGATCTGCGCATCCGCGACCTGCAACTGACCCATGAGTTCATCAACCCCTCATGGCCCGCGCCGGTCATCCGGCGGCTGACCCGGCAGATGGGTGCAGCGCTGCACCGCACCGGTGTGCGCGTGACCAGCGGCATGACCGGTCCCTATGGGCGGCTGAACCATTTCGGCCATCCCGACCGCGATGTGCGCCGCTACTATGTTGACTGGTTCAAGACCTTTGCGGATATCACCGCCGATCTGGGCGGCAGCAGCGTCGGCACGCAATTCGCGATCTTCACCTATCGCGACTATGACGACCAGGCCCGCCGCGAAGACCTGATCAAGATCGCCATCGATTGCTGGGCTGAAGTCGCCGAACATGCCAAGGGAGCCGGCCTTGAGTATGTGTTCTGGGAACCGATGAGCATCGGACGCGAATTCGGCGAGACGATCGCGGCCTGCATGGCACTGCAGGACCGGTTAAGCACGGCCGATATGGCCGTGCCGATGTGGATGATGGCCGATATCGACCATGGCGACGTCACCAGCGCCGATCCCGACGATTATGACCCCTATGCCTGGGCGCGCGCTGTGCCCAGGGTCAGCCCGATCATCCATATCAAGCAGTCGCTGATGGACAAGGGCGGCCACCGCCCCTTCACCGCCGAATTCAACGCGCGGGGCCGCATCCAGCCCGCCCCCCTGCTGGCGGCACTGGCCGAGGGTGGCGCCAAGGACAACGAGATCTGTCTTGAACTCAGCTTCAAGGAACGCGAACCGAATGACCGCGAGGTCATTCCGCAAATCGCCGAAAGCGTTGCCTTTTGGGCTCCGCATATCGACACGGGCGCCGACAAGCTGAATATCTGAAGAGGTCGCGGCAGGGATGCGCGATGACCTGAACGCCGACCAAAAGGAAATGCTGATGCCTGCGCGCGGACCCATCGACCCGGATCACAGCCTGGCCACGCGGGCAGCCTGGCTGCACTATATCGGCGGCCTGACACAGGCTGCCGTCGCGAAACGTCTGGGCCTGACATCCGTCAAGACGCATCGACTGATCGCCAGGGCGGTTGCCGAAGGGGTCGTCAAGGTCTCGATCGAGGGTGAGATCGTGGAATGCGCGATGCTGGAAGATCAGCTGTGCGCCAGATACGATCTGGACTATTGCGAAGTCGCCCCGGATCTGGGTGAACCCGGCCTGCCGCTGCGGGCATTGGGCATGGCCGGAGCAGCCTTCATGCGCCGCGAAATCGAGCGCGGCGCACATGCCATGATCGGGCTTGGCCATGGCCGCACCATGGCGGCCGCCGTGCAGCAGCTTCCCCGGATGGACGCCCGCAACGTCGCCTTCGTATCCCTGCTTGGCGGGCTGACGCGGCACTATACCGCCAACCCCCATGACGTGATGCATCGCATTGCCGAAAAGACCGGCGCGGCGGCCCATGTCCTGCCGGTGCCCTTCTTCGCAAATTCCGAGAAGGATCGAAAAGTCCTGCTGGCCCAGCCCGGAGTGCGCGAGATCATGGATCGGGCGAACAAGGCTGATCTAAAATTCGCGGGGCTTGGTCCGGCGGATGCGCGGGCGCAGCTTGTTGCCTCGGGCATGATCGAAGCCGATGAAATTGCCGAAATCAACGCGGCTGGCGGCGTCGGCGAATTCCTGGGCCATTTCTTCGACGCCCGTGGCCATGTCCTGGAAACACGCGTCGGTCGACGCACGCTCTCTGCGGATCTCGGCGGGCATCTGGTGGCGATCGCCGGTGGCACGGACAAACATCCGGCGATCCGCGCGGTGTTGAACAGCGGGCGCCTGTCCGGCCTGATCACCGACGAAGCCACGGCCCGCGCACTTCTGGCGTGACCTGCCTGTCGGCGGCGGGCCAAGGGGGCAGGCATGGCCCGGCCCGCCCCGGCCGTAACGGGTTCAGTAGCGCCCGGCCATTTCGGACAATGTAAGCGGACGGATCTTCGAGGCATTGCCCGCCGTGCCAAAGGCTTCAAAGCGGTTGCGACAAACCTCGGACATCAACGCCATCGCAGGCTTCAGGTATTTTCGTGGATCGAACTCTGACGGGTCCTCGGTCAGGGTCCGGCGGATCGCCGCAGTCATCGCAAGGCGGTTGTCGGTGTCGATATTGACCTTGCGCACGCCCGACTTGATGCCGCGCTGAATTTCTTCGACCGGAACGCCCCAGGTCGGCCGGATATCGCCCCCATAGGCATTGATGATCTTCTGCAGATCCTCGGGGACCGAACTGGAACCATGCATGACCAGATGCGTGTTCGGAATGCGCGCGTGGATCGCCTCGATCACATGCATAGCAAGGATCTGACCATCGGGCTTGCGCGTGAACTTGTAGGCGCCGTGGCTTGTCCCCATCGCGACAGCCAGCGCATCTACGCCGGTATCGGCCACAAAGCGCGCAGCCTCGTCGGGGTCGGTCAGCAGCTGATCTTCGGACAGTTTCTCGGTCGCGCCATGGCCGTCCTCCTGATCGCCCATCCCGGTTTCCAGACTGCCCAGAACGCCCAGCTCGCCTTCGACCGAGACGCCACAAGCATGGGCCATCTCGACCACGCGGGCGGTGATGTCGCGGTTATAGTCGTAGTCCGCGGGGGTCGCTCCATCGGCCTTCAGGCTGCCGTCCATCATGACGCTGGTAAAGCCGTTCTGGATCGCGGTCGCGCAGGTCGACAGGCCATTGCCGTGATCCAGATGCATGCAGACCGGGATCTCTGGAAAGGCACGGGCAAAGCCCTCGATCAACCCGGCCAGCACCAGATCATTGGCATAGGCGCGGGCGCCCCGGCTGGCCTGCAGGATCACCGGACTGTCGGTCGCCTGCGCGGCCTGCATCACCGCAAGTCCCTGTTCCATGTTGTTGATATTGAAGGCGGGGACCGCATAGCCATGCTCGGCGGCGTGGTCCAGAAGTTGGCGAAGCGTGATCATGGCCATGGCTGTTATCCTTGATGGTCGGCAAGATAGTCGAGGATCGTCGCGACCTCGTCCCGTGCGCCGAAGATGAGGGGGGTGAAATCGTGCAGTCCGGCGGGCTGTCGATCCAGGATCGGGCCGCGCCCATCGCTGGCCGCGCCGCCGGCCTGTTCGATCAGGAAGGCGATCGGGGCGCACTCATAGATCAGCCGCAGCCGACCGTCTTCATAGCCCGCGCGGGCATCCGCAGGATAAAGGAATGCGCCGCCCTTCAGCAGGATGCGATGCAATTCGCCCACGGCGGCGGCCAGCCAGCGCATGTTGAAGTCGCGACCGCGAGGACCGTCGGCACCGGCGCGCAGATCGCGCAGCCAGGCCCGCAACCCCGGCGACCAGTGGCGTTCGTTCGAGGCGTTGTAGGCGATGGTCGAGGCCGCAGGCTTCAGCAGTACATTTTCGCGCACCAGCCGGAATTCACCCGTTCCGGTATCAAAGCCCGCGATCTGGACGCCCTGCCCCACCGACCAGCCGAAATCCAGCGAATGTCCGAATGACGCATATCCCGCCGCCACGATGGCACGACCGCTGCGCAGAAACCCTTCCGGCGCGGCGGGCATGACCGAGAACAACATCCCCAACGGCGCGCCGATGCCGATACTGCCCGACCCGTCGATGGGATCGATCGCCACGTCGAACGCACCGGCATCGTTCAGGGCGATCACCTCGTCGGCCTCTTCCGACAGCACCTGCCGAACTCCCGCCACACGCAGCACTTGCAGCATGTGATGATGTGCCGCCACATCCAGTGCCTTCTGCTTGTCACCGCTGTCATTGACGCCCACGATCTCTTCAGGGTCTCCGTGCAAGCGCCCCGCGGCAAGACGCGTGGCCAAGGGCGGCAGGGCCTGCGCCAGGGCCAGCACGATGGCCTCCGGCCCGTCATGGGCCAGCACGTCGCGGATCGGGCGGCCCTGCGCGGGGCCGTCATTGGGCAAGGTCAGCATGGCGGTGATCCGGGGGCCTCAGCCCTTGTTGTATTTCGCATCGACCTCGTCGATGGCGTTCACGTTGCCGGCGGATTTGCCGGCGGCGTCGAAATTCATCGTCTCGGCCAGCCACGCGTCGGCGATGGTCTTGGCGACCTCGGCGCCGATCACGCGGGCGCCCATGGTGATGACCTGCGCGTTGTTTGACAGCGCGGCGCGTTCAGCCGAATAGGTGTCATGGGTCAGCGCGGCGCGGATGCCAGGCACCTTGTTGGCCGCAATGCAGACGCCGATACCGGTGCCGCAGACCAGAATCGCGCGATCATAGGTGCCGTCCAGAACCTGCGATGCGACGCGGTCCGACAGGTTTGCATAGAATGCGTCCGGGCCGGCATCGGTGCGGCTGATTTCGGACACCTCGTGCTTGTCCTTCAGGTAGTCGGCCAGAACCTTGGCCAGACCCTCGCCCGCGCTGTCACCTGCGATTGCCAGTTTCATATCGTCTCTCCTTCACAGTGTCGCGGCGCAGCGCGCCAGAATGTCCAGATAACCTTTGACCTTCCAGGCGGAGCGTCCGATGAACAGCCCGTCGATATGCGGGCATTGGATCAGTTCTTCGCAGTTCTCGGGATTGACCGAGCCGCCATAAAGGCAGGGAACCTTGTGCCCCAACACATTTTGCGCAACGGCAACAATCTCGGCCTGCCGCGCATCGGCATAATCGGCGCTGGCGGGAATTCCGTTCACGCCGATGGCCCAGACCGGTTCATAGGCCAGAAGGATCGGTGCCAGCTTCTGATCGCCGGACAGCCGCCCTAACGCGCCACGAACTTGCGCCTCCAGCACGTCCTGTGCGCGGCCCGCCTCGCGCTCGGCAAGGGTTTCGCCGATGCAGATCAGCGGGATCAGCCCGTGGCGCACCGCGGCCTCGGCTTTCAGACCGACCGTTTCGTCGGTTTCGCCGAAATGCTCGCGCCGTTCGCTGTGGCCCAGTTCAACGATGTCCAGGTTGCAATCGGTCAGCATCAGTGGGCTGATCTCGCCCGTCCAGGCGCCGTCATCGGCCCAGTGCATGTTCTGGGCGCCGACCTTGACGCTGGTCTGTGCCAGCATCGCCTTGACCTCGCGCATGGCCGTGAAGGGCGGAATGACAAAGCGCTGGATGCGGTCGTCGCGATCGGCATCGGCGGCGGCCAGCCCTTCGGCAAAGATCCGGGCCTCGGCCAGGGTCTTGTTCATTTTCCAGCTGGTGCCGATCCAGAAGCTCATGTCGTCAATCCTTAGTTCGTGGGGGCCTTGGCGACGGTCAAGGCGATGCCGGCGCGATCCAGCGCCGCGCGGTCTTCGGCCGCGGGCGGTGCGTCGGTGATGATGGCGTCGAATTCCGACAGGTCGGCCAGCACATGCAGCGCCGGACGCCCGAAGCGCAGATGGTTGACCAGAAGGACGCGCCGCTCAGCCCCCTCGATCATGGCGCGCTTGGCGCGTACCACCGGCTCGTCCATATGAAAGGCCTGCAGCCCTGACAGCGCCGGGGTCGAGATGAAGGCGATATCAGCCCGCAGGCCTGCCAACGCCTGTTCGGTCACCAGACCGAAATATCCATTGAACTTTGCACTGAAGACCCCGCCAAGCGCGATCAAGGTGACCCGCGGCGCGTCTTTCAGGTGATCCAGAACCGCCGCATTATTCGTGATCACCGTAAGCGGTGCCTTGTCGGCCAGCCGTGCACCCAGAAGCGAGGCCATGGACCCATCGTTGATCATCACGGTCATGCCCGGTTCAACCAGTTCCATCGCCGCGCGCGCCATTCGCGACTTGGCTGCGCTATCCTGAAGCTCGCGCACGCGAAAATCACTTTCGAATTGGGTACCAGTCTCGATCGTCGCGCCGCCACGAACCTTGCGCAGCAGCCCGGCCTGTTCCAGATCATCCAGATCGCGATGGATGGTCATCTTGGAAACGGCAAAGCGATCGGCCAGATCATCCAGATCGACCGCCCGATCCTCGACCAGGATATCCATGATCGCTTGGCGGCGCTCGTCGCGCTTCATACCCCCTCCTCCAGAGAAGACCCCGAGTCGTCTCTGGGCTGTTTGTAACATCGGGCGCGGCTAACGCAACATAATTTCTGTTACTTTGTGATGTTAATTGTTAAGATATTGCGTCCGCTGACACCTGCCCAATCATGTTGCCGTCATCGATTTCCTGGCCAAAGCCCTTTTCCCGTCTGCCTTTCAGAAGGTTTCGGGGTGCCTGGCGGCGCTTCGTGAACGCGCCGCGGATCCGGATGTCGGCTACCTGAGGTGCAGGGTGGCAACATGACAGCGGCCCATGCCGAAATCCATATCCGCACAGCCATCAGGAAGCGCGCTTGGTCCGCGCTGCGCTAGACGGCGCGCAGCGCGGGCAGGCCGACGCCCGTCGCCTCGAACCCGCCATCTGCGGCCAGCACCTGCCCGGTCACATAGGACGCCCGTTCGCTGCACAGAAACGCAATCGCCTGCGCGATTTCATCTTCGCGGCCATAGCGGTTCAGGGGAATTGCATCGTGATAGGCCGCGCGGATTTCGGGGCTGTGGACCGCCAGCGCCAGCTTGGTATCGACCGGACCGGGGGCAACACAATTGGCGCGGATGCCCTGCTGGCCCAGCTCGGCCGCCTGCTGACGGGTCAGGTGGATCACCGCCGCCTTCGATGTGCCATAAGCCACCCGCAAGGTGCTGGCCCGCAGCCCGGAAATAGAGGCGATGTTCACGATCGCACCCCCGGTCCGGGCCAGATGCGGGATCGCCGCCTGCGAACACAGGAACACACCATCCAGATTGACCGACATGATCCGTCGCCAGATCGCCAGATCGGTTTCACCCATCGGACGGAAATCGGCGACGCCCGCATTGTTGACCAAAGCGTCGATGCCCCCAGACCAAGCGACGGCCTGATCGACCATCGCCGCCACCTGATCGGGGTCCGACACATCGCAGGGCACGGCAAGCGCATCGTCCCAGCCCTGTGCCACAAGGGCCAGTTCGTCGCTGTCAATATCAGCCAGCACCACGCGCCAGCCCTGCCCTGACATCAGCCGCGCCGTGGCCAGTCCGATACCGCGTGCGGCCCCCGTGATGATTGCGGTTTTCTTCGTCATGACATTCCCCCTTGCCCGCCCGGGGCTATTTCAACCAGTGAACCATCCACAATGACATGTCTGGGAAAGCCGCGATGACCCCCAGGCCCAGAAGCGTGGCAATCAGGAAGGGCAAGGCCCCGCGCGCAACACGCTCGATCGAGATATTCGTCACGTTCGCGGCGACGAACAGGTTCACCCCGACAGGCGGCGTGATCAGGCCGATGGCCAGGTTGATCATGACCACAACACCGAACCAGACAGGATCCCAGCCCAGCTCATGCATGACGGGCAGCACGATGGGCAGCGTGATGAACATCACGGTGATCGCGTCCATGAACATGCCCGCGATCAGCAGGATCAACATGATGATCAGCAGAATCACCCATTGGTTGTCGCTGATCTGCAAAAGCCCCGTCGAATAGGTGCCCACCAGATCCTCGACCGTGATGACCCAGCCGAACAGGCCCGCATAGGCGACGATCAGCATGACCGTGGCCGATGATCCCGCGGCCTCGGCCAGCGTGTTGTAAAGCGCGGCCAGTGTCAGGCTGCGATAAATCAGCCCGCCGACCAGCAGCGCATAGACGGTAGCGACCAGCGCGGCCTCGGTCGGGGTGAAGATGCCCGAATAGATACCCCCAAGGATCACCACCGGCGTCAGCAGCCCCCAGAAGCTGTCGCGAAAGCTGCGCCACAGGCGGGTGCCATAGGGCAACCCGGCATTCGGGGCAGGCAACAGTCGGTCCAGCGTCCCGCCCGCGCCTTTGGGCGCGATGAACGGCAGAACCGCCAGCATCGTCAGGCCCATGAACAGCCCCGGAACGATCGCCGCGATGAACAGCTGCGAGATCGAGACCTCGGCAATGACGCCGAACAGCACCAACCCGATCGACGGCGGAATGACGATGGAAAGCGCCGCGCCTGCACAGACAAGGCCCGCGGCATGTGCGCGGGAATAGCCGTCTTCCTCCATGCCTTTGATGATCATCGGCCCGATGGCTGCGACCGATGCCGGGCCAGATCCGCTGACCGCGCCCCAGAACAGGCAGACGACCGTGCCGACGACACCCATCCCGCCGGGCAACCCGCCCACAAGCACGCGAAAGAACCGGATCATCCGTTCGGCGATGCCGGTACTGCCCATCAATGCGCCCGCAAGGATGAAGAAGGGGATCGCCAGCAATGAATAACGTGCCACCCCTGCCGTGATCAGATCGCCCGCCAGATCCAGCCCGAAGCCCATTCGCCACATCGCGTAAAGCGCCGACAGGCCAAGCGAGAACGCCACCGGCACGCGCAGCGCCAACAGCAGGAAGAACAGCACGATCATCTGCGTGCCGGGTCCGATCTCAATCATGCTCCGCCTCCGCCAGCCGGTATTCTTCAACCGCGTTCTGCACGAAGCGCAGCGCGATCAGCAGAAAGGCGAAAGGCAGTGCCGCCTGATAGTACCAGGCCGGAATGCCAAGCGCATAGGATGTCAGTCCGTTGTCATAAAGCGTCCGCAGCGACATCCATGCCAGCCAGGCCGAGCCGATCAGCAACCCCACCGACAAGATCCCGGATACCACGATCACCGCCCGTGCCAGCCTGCGGGGCAGCATCATCACCACCGCCGTCACCGCCAGATGCTGACCATGACGCGCCGCGATGGCCGCGCCAAAGACGGTCAGCAGCAGAAAGCCGTTGGTCAGCAGTTCCTCGGATGACGCCAGCGAGTAATTGGTGGCATAGCGCACAACCACATTGGCAAAGCCAAGCAGGGTCATGCCCATGAACAGAACGGCGCAAATCAACCGCTCGGCCTCGCGCGACAGGAAGGCTAGCATCGGCACCTCAAGGGACATGGGCAGGGGATGTGCTGCACCCCCCGCCTCTTGGTTACTTCACCTGCGCGATCGCATCCTGAAAGGACGAGACCAGCTCGGGCCCGACCTTTTCAGCCCATTGATCGAAGGCAGGCTGAGTGGCCTCGCGGAAGGCGGCCAGCTCTTCCGAGGTCGGTTCATACACCTCCATCCCATTGTCGCGCAGGAAGGCGATGCCGGTTTCGGTGCCTTCGCGGCTGATCTGACGTTGGTAATCCATCGCCTCGGCGGCGGTTTCGCGCATCATGGTCTGGGTTTCGGGGTCAAGCGCGTCGAATTTCGCCTTGGACATGCCCAGGAAGATGGGGTCGTAGGAGTAATGCCATGCGGTCAGGTATTTCTGCACTTCATAGACCTGCTGCGGGATGATCACCGCGCCGATGGGGTTTTCCTGACCATCCACCACACCCTGTTGCAGCGCGGTCATGGTTTCGGTCCACTGCATCTGCTGCGGATTGGCGCCAAGCGCGTTCATCACGTCGATATACATCGGCCCCGCGACGCGCATGTTCAGCCCCTTCATATCCTCGGGCGTCTTGACGGGCCGCGTGTTGTTCGTCACCTCGCGAAAGCCGTTTTCGCCCCAGGCCAGAACCTCGATCCCCTTGTCGCGCAGGATCTCGCGCAGCGCCTCGGCCGGGCCGCCATCTGCGGTCGTCGCATCGACCTGCTCATAGCTTTCATACATATATGGCAGTGAAAAAACCGCCATTTCCTGCACAAGAGGCGTCACGTTGATGGCCGAGGTCATCACGAAATCCAGCGCACCACGCCCGACCATATCAGCCTGCCGCATTTGATCGCCGCCTGCCAGCTGTGCATTGGGGAAAACACGCAATGTCATATCGCCATCGCTGCGTTCGGCCAGCAACTCGCCAAAGCGTTCGGCACCCTGATGCCAGGTCGTGCCATCGCCCGTGTTATGCGAAAGCCGCAACGTTTCCGCCATTGCCGCCCCGCCCCCAAGCGCGCCAACAAGTGCCGTGGCCAAAGCCAGCCGTCTCCATCCTGCCGTCTTCATCGCATCCTCCCTCATGAAACCGACCACCCTCCCGTGGCTTGGTTCATATCATGAAACTTTGTAAAGGCGTCATGCAAGAAAAAACTTGCATAAGGAAATGCATTTCTTCCATCATGCTTAGGATATGCGGCTTATTGCATGATGCGGGCTTACCCTTAATGGTTCACAATGTAGACCATACAGACACCGGCACGCAAAGCGTGGACCGCGCCTTGTTGCTGTTGCAGCGCATTGGCGCATGTGGCGATGATGGCGGAACGCTGGCTGGGCTGGTGGCGGATACCGGGCTGAACAAGGCCACGGTAAGGCGGCTGCTGCTGGCGCTGATCCGTGCGGGCATGGTCGAGCAGGATGATGACAGCCGCTATTATCTGGGCATGCAGCTGCAGGTGCTGGGCGCGCAGGCGTCGCGCCGCCCCAACCTGATGCGTGCCGCACAGGAAAGCGTCATGCGCCTTGGGCAGGTCACGGGCGATGCCGCCTTGCTGACGGTCCGGCGCGGTGCCAACACATTGTGCGTGATGCGCGAAGAGGGCAGCTATCCCCTTCGGTCGCATGCGTTGGTGGCGGGGCAGACACATCCTTTGGGGGTCGGGGCGGGATCGCTGGCGATGCTGGCCTCTCTGCCCGATGATGAAATCGCCAGCGTGCTGGCTGCCATCACGCCGGTATTGGCCGACCGTTACCCGCGTCTGCCACCCGACGAATTGATGCGCCTGATCGAACGGACCCGTACAGACGGTATCGCGCTGAATCCGGGCCTCGTGATCGACGGATCATGGGGACTGGGCATCGCGCTGCACTATCCCGACGGGCGTCTGGCCGGCGCCCTGTCCGTCGCTGCGGTCGAGGCGCGTATGCGCCCCGACCGGCTGCCTGACCTGACCCGCCATCTGCGCGCAGAAGCCGCCCAGATCGAAACCAGACTGGCCCGAACCGCACCCCTCAAAGGATAACCGTCATGACAGACCCGATGATCGTCGGCTGGAGCCATACCCGCTTTGGAAAATCCGACGCGCCCGACACCTGCGCCCTGATGGCCGAGGCCATTCCCGCCGCCCTTGATCACGCAGGCATCAGCGCGGCAGATGTGGATGGCATTTTCACGGGCGTCTTCAACAACGGCTTCTCGGCGCAGGACTTTCAGGGGGCGCTGGCGGGTATGGCGGTTCCCGATCTGGCACAGGTTCCCGCCACCCGTTACGAAAATGCCTGCGCCACCG
Source organism: Paracoccus homiensis (assembly GCF_900111675.1). Classification (GTDB taxonomy): domain Bacteria; phylum Pseudomonadota; class Alphaproteobacteria; order Rhodobacterales; family Rhodobacteraceae; genus Paracoccus; species Paracoccus homiensis. Next base: position 24,649 of record NZ_FOHO01000011.1, read on the forward strand.
GCTCTGCCGCGCTGTACGGCGCGATGGATTTCATCGCCGCGGGACGGGGCCGGATCGCCCTGGTCATCGGCGCGGAAAAAATGACCGCGACCCCCACGGCAGAAGTCGGCGACATCTTGCTGGGCGCCAGCTTTTGCGCCGAAGAGGCGGGCATCGACGCCGGTTTCGCGGGCCTCTTTGGCCAGATCACGGCAAGCTATTTCCAACGCTATGGCGACCGATCGCGCGAACTGGCCATGATCGCGGCCAAGAATCACGCAAACGGCATGTCGAACCCCTATGCGCATATGCAAAAGGACCTTGGCGTCGATTTCTGCGATACGATCTCGGACCGGAACCCGCGCGTGGCCGGTCCGCTAAGGCGCAGCGATTGTTCGCTGATTTCGGACGGGGCGGCCGTGCTGGTGCTGGCGGATGCGGACATGGCAACCACGATGCGGCGCGCCGTCGCATTCAGGGCGCGCAGTCATGCCAACGATCCCATGGCCCTGTCGCGCCGCGATGTGCTGGAATTTCGCGCGGCCCGTTCCGCATGGGCTCAGGCGCTGGATCAGGCTGGCCTGACGCTGGACGATCTGTCGCTGGTCGAAACCCATGACTGCTTCACCATCGCCGAGATGCTGGAATACGAGGCGATGGGCCTAGCCGAACCCGGTCAGGGCCACCGCGTCATCCGCGACGGCATAACCCACCGCGACGGTCGTCTGCCGGTAAACCTGTCCGGCGGGCTGAAATCCAAGGGCCACCCCATCGGCGCCACGGGCGTCTCGCAGCATGTCATGGCGGCGATGCAACTTTGCGATGACGCGGGTCAGATGCAGCTGCCGAATGCCAGATTGGCGGGGGTCTTCAACATGGGCGGGGCGGCCGTCACCAGTTATGTGTCCATCATGGAGCGCGTGAAATGAGCATGCCGCCCGTGTCCGACCGGGTCATGAACCTGTGCCACTTTCTGACGCTGAATGCGCGCCGTCTGCCCGATGCGCCCGCCCTGATTCACGGCGATGCGACAACCAGCTGGTCGCAGATGCAGGCCCGCGTGGGTGCGTTGGCCCATGCGCTGATCCATGACTATCAGGTGGCCAAAGGCGATCGCATTCTGGTGCAATCCGCAAACTGCCTGCAGATGTTCGAAACCATGTTCGCCTGTTGGCGCGCGGGTGCGATCTGGGTGCCCGCCAATTTCCGTATGTCGCCGTCCGAGATTGCGTGGCTTGCGCAATCATCAGGTGCGCGGGTGATGTTCTGTGGGGCTGAATTCGATGCCCATGCCAGCGCCTGCGCAGAGTTCGTGGAATTTGTCATTCCGATCGGCGCCTCGCCCCGCGGCGCCGATCACGACGCGCTGATCGCCCGGCATATGGGGCAAAACCCGTCAGAGGCTGCCGTGGCGCGCGACGATCCGGCGTGGTTCTTCTACACCTCGGGGACGACGGGCCGGCCAAAGGCGGCGGTGCTGACCCACGGCCAGCTGGCTTTTGTCATCACCAACCATCTGTGCGACCTGATGCCCGGCACGACCGAAGTCGACGCCTCGCTGGTGGTCGCGCCTCTGTCGCACGGGGCAGGCATCCACCAGCTGACGCAGGTGGCGCGTGGGGTGCCGACGATCCTGCCAGCGGGCGACCGTTTCGATCCGGCGCAGATCTGGGCACTGGTCGAAAAATATCGGGTGACGAACATGTTCACCGTCCCCACCATCGTCAAACTGCTGGTCGAGGACGCATCGGTAGATCACTTCGATCACACCAGCCTGCGCTATGTCATCTATGCCGGGGCGCCGATGTATCGCGCCGATCAGATCCGCGCGCTGAACAAGCTTGGCCCGGTGCTGGTTCAGTATTTCGGCCTGGGCGAGGTGACGGGCAATATCACGGTTCTGCCACCCGCCCATCATTCCGTTGATGACGCCGCAATGCGCATCGGCACCTGCGGGCTGACGCGTACGGGCATGCAGGTGCAGGTTCAGGACGCCCAAGGCGAGGAATTGCCCGCCGGGCAGACCGGAGAGATCGCCGTCATCGGCCCCGCCGTCTTTGCCGGATATCACGACAACCCACAGGCCAATGCCAAATCCTTTCGCAACGGCTGGTTCCTGACGGGCGATCTGGGCCATATGGACGAACAGGGTTTTCTGTATCTGACCGGACGCGAGTCCGACATGTACATATCTGGCGGGTCAAACATCTACCCGCGCGAGATCGAGGAAAAGCTGCTGACCCATCCCGATCTGGCCGAGGTGATCGTTCTGGGCGCCCCCGATCCGGTCTGGGGTGAAACCGGCCTGGCGGTCTGTGTCGCCCGCGCGGGACGTGATCCCGATCCCAAGGCGGTTCTGGCATGGCTCGCGCCCCATATCGCGCGCTATAAACTGCCCAAACGGCTGCTGATCTGGGATGCGTTGCCGAAATCGGCCTATGGCAAAATCACCCGCAAGATGATCCGACAGGCGCTGATCGAGCGCGGCGAATGGCCCGACGCCACCGCCAAGGCCGGTTAGCCACGATGCTGACCCATCCCGGCCCTGCCGATCCGATCCGCATTCTGGACACACCCTGCCATGCGCATCGTCTGGACCTGACCTTGAAATCGGGCAGGCCGCTGCACGAGGCGATTGTCCAGGCCGTGCACCGCGCGGGGTTTTACGCCGCCTGGCTATGGGTCGCGGAAGCCCATTGCGACCAGCTGTCCTATGTCATCCCCGGTCCGCCGCCCGGCGATGGCCGCGTGGCCTTTTACAGCGACACCTATGTCCTGAGGCCGCAGGAAGATACCCTGCCCTGCATCGCCGCGATGGGGCTGCATTTGGGCAAGGGCGCTGATGGTGCGGATATTCACGCGCATGGGCTGTGGACCGATGCACAGAGCAGGACCCATATGGGCCATCTGCGAGCTGAACAGACATATCTTGCGCGGGACGTGCAGATCACCGGCTGGGGTATAGACGGCGCCATTTTCCAGCGTGTGCCGGACCCCGAAACCGGCTTTGATCTGTTCACGCCTCGCCGGACCGAATTGACACATAGCGGCGGCCAGCCAGCGCGCCTGCTGCGCCTGCGCCCACATCTGGACCTTGCCTCAACGCTTGGCGGCCTGATCGCGCCCCATTCGACCGTCATGGGGCTGGGCAGCCTGATCGGCGCGCAGTTTCTCGGAGCGCCATCCCTGCCCCCACCAGCGACCGAGATTGTCATCCTTGAACACGCCGCACCGCGCCTGCGCATCGCCGCGGTCGCGCGGGACGGCAGTCCGCGCCAAGGCTGGCTATCGGGCGAAAATCCGATATGCATCACCGCAGAGCTGCTGGCGGTCGATCCTCCCCCGCGACATTCCTCCGCGTGACGTTGGGCCCATCACGGCTTGCACCTGTTCGGTGATACGGATCGAAGAATTGGGAGTGCCGTGGCAATACGGGCCCACAGGCAAGACCGGCGGATTACCTGGCGCGGGGACGCCCTGCCGTCCGGGCGGATCGCACAAGCCACTCTTTCCAGGGCAACAGGGTCGCCGCCAGTAGCAGCGCCGCGGCGGCCAGCAGGGCCGCGCTGCCCGGGCGTGAAAGAAAGACGGTCGGATCGCCGCGCGACAGCAGCATCGCCCGCCGGAAATACTCTTCCAGCATCGGGCCCAGCACGAAGCCGATCAGCATCGGCGCCGGCTCGAACCGGAACAGCCGCAGGACATAGCCGATCACCCCGAATATCAATGTTGCCCAGACATCGGTCAGCGAATTCGAGATGCCGAACACACCGACACAGATCAGCACGATGACCGTTGGATACAGATAGTAATGCGGTACGCGCAGCAGGCGAACCCAGATGCCGATCAGGGGGATGTTCAGGATCAGCAGGAAGATGTTGCCAAAGACGAAACTGACGACGAGCCCCCAGAACAGGTCCGGATGGTCGGCGATCAACCGAGGGCCGGGGGTGATACCGTGGATCATCAAGGCGCCCAGCATCAGCGCCATCGTGGTCGAACCCGGAATGCCCAGGGTCAGGGTCGGGATGAAGGCCGTCTGCGCGGCCGCATTGTTCGCGCTTTCGGGAACGACCACGCCCTCGATCGCGCCCTTGCCGAACTGCGCACGGTTTCGGTTCAGGCGCTTTTCCAGCGCATATCCGACGAAACTTGCCACCGTCTGGCCCGTTCCCGGAAGCGTTCCGAAGAAGGAACCGATCGCAGATCCGCGGAGTGCGGGCATGATGCTGCGCAACCACTCGGCCCCTGTTGGCAGCAACCGTCCGGTCAACCCCGCCCCGGCATAGCTTTGCGTTGCGCCGCGCAGCGCCACCATCACCTCGGATATGCCGAACAGCCCCATGGCGACCACGACAAGCGAGACCCCGTCCCGCAATTCCTGAATGCCGCCGGTAAAGCGGGTCTCGCCCGAATTCACATCAATCCCGATCGTGCCCAAAAGAACCCCCAGACAGACCATCATCAATCCGCGCACCGCCCCCGAGGAGCTGACGATAGAGGCCGCGACAAGCCCCAGCACCATCACCGAAAAATACTCGGCCGGCTGGAAAAGCAGCGCAAATTCCGCAAGCCTCGGGGCCAGCAGGATCATCACCACGACCCCGAACATGGCGCCGAACATCGAGGCCATCGCTGTCGAGAAAAGCGCAACCCCCGCCCGGCCCTGCTGCGCCATCGGATACCCGTCAAGGCAGGTCACCGAGGCCGACGGGGTTCCGGGAATATTCAGCAGGATCGACGCGATCGACCCGCCATATTCGGCACCGTAATAGACGCCCGCCAACATCACCAGCGCGGTTTCGGGCGGCAGGTAGAAGGTCACCGGCAGCAGCATTGCGACGGCAGCCAACGGCCCGACACCGGGCAGGACACCGATGAACGTCCCCAGAAACACGCCGACAAAGCAATAGATCAAATTCTGTGCCGTGGCGGCGGTCGCAAGCCCTACCGAAAGATTTGCCAGCAGATCCATGTTACAGCCCTCGAATGGCGACAAGCGGGATGCCCAGCCCCGTGATAAAGACCAGCCAGACCGCCGCCGAAACACCGACGGACAGGATCAACCTGTGCGGCCAGCGAAATTCGGGAATGACCAGACCCGTGACGATGACCGCGATCGCGGTGGCGGGCAGAACGCCCGTCAGCGGGGTCAGAAAGGCAAAGGCCGCGACGCCACTGACGACACCCAGAACAGCCCACGGGTCCCCCCGCCGGACATCGCGCGGCGCCCGAAGGCCATCGACCAGTGCGACCAGCGACAGAAGGCACAGCAGACCGCCGACCAGCAGCGGAAAGGCCCCGGGGCCCATCCGGCGAAACGACCCCAGATCAAGCGATGTGGCCGCGCCGATGGCAAAGAAAAGCCCCGCCATCAGCATCAGGATCGGCCCAAGATGCACGATCAGACCTCGCATCGGGCGTCCTTGGGTGAAAACTCGGCACCCTCATATATGTCCGAAATCGTGATGCGGCCTGCGCGAATGTCCGCCGCTGCGGCCTTGACCGCGTCGCGGGCGGCATCCGGGACCGCCTTGCCAAGGCTCAATGCGACCACATCCCCTTCGCCAAGGCCGAATTCGACAATCTCGGGCGGGGTTCTGCCTGCGACCATGTCGCGGATCGCCCATTCGACGCCGATATCGATCCGTGCAAGGGCGGACGCGACAAAAACCTGCGGGTCGTGCTGGACCCAGTCCAGCGCATTGCCGATCTGCCAGATATTTCCGGCGCGACAGGCGTCGATCGCACCCTGTCTGGCATCGTTCAGCATCGTGAAGATGATATCCGCACCCGCCGCGATCTGTGCCCCGGCCCAGCCGCGCGTGACGGTGCTGTCGTCCTGTGTGCCGCAGAAACCGGTCAGAACGGTGACCTGCGGGGCGGCATGGTTCACCCCGGCGACAAAGGCCGCACGACCTTTCAGACCGGGACGAACCCGATGCCCCGACAGGTGGCCCACGATACCGCTGCGCGTCAGATTGGCCGCCAACACGCCGGCCAGAAAGGCGGAATCTTCCTGCCGGACATCATAGCTTGCAAGGTTCGGCCCGGTCCTGTTGCCCTGAATGATCGCAAAGCGCTTGTCGGGACAAAGCGCGGCGACCTCTGGCGTGGCGATGTCCCCCTGGCCGCCAATGAAGATCAGACCGTCGACCCCGGGCAGCACTTCTGCCAGGCGCGTTCGGATCTCATCCTGATCATAGGCCACGCCCGATACGATATGGATATCCGCGACGCCCGCCTGTCCGGCGCGCTCGGCACCCGAAAAGGCGCTGGCGTTGAAGCCGTTATCCTGAACTTCTCCGACGAAGAACACGGCGATACGCATCAGGCCGCTCATTCCGAGACCGCCATGACCAGTGGTGTCCATTGTTTCAACTGCGCTTCGACATAATCGCTGAAACCGTCACTGGTTTTGGGTTCGCGGATGATACCCCAATTATCGAACTGCGCCTGAACATCCGCCATTTTCATCGCTTCCTGTAACGCGGTATCAAGCGTTTCCCGGATATCGTCGGGCACGCCCTTGGGGGCACTGACGCCCAACCAGTTCTCGGCAACAATGTCATAGCCGCTTTCGACGAAGGTCGGCACATCGGGCAAGGACGCGATGCGCTGTGGTGCCGACACGGCCAGCGGAATGGCCGTTCCTTCCTGAACGGACGGCAGATTTTGCGGAACGGCGTCGAACATCAGCGGCACGACACCGCCCATGAAATCAAGGCGCATCGGCCCGGACCCCTTGTAGGGGATGTGGAACAATTCGGATCCGGTCTCGTCCTGAAATTGCTGGGCAATGATATGCCCCCACGAACCGACGCCGGAACTGCCATACTCGAACAGACCCGGATCGGCCTTCGCCATCTCGATAAACGCGGGCAGGTCGCTGACCCCGACAGAAGGGGACGCGAACAGCCCAAGGTGAACCGTCCCGACATAGGTCACGTGGTCGAAATCCGAAATCGGATCATAGGTCGTGTCCGGAAACCGAACCGGGGCGACGCTGAACGGCGTCAGGTTCGACAGCATCAGCGTATAGCCGTCAGGCTTGGCCTGCGCCAAGGCCGAGGCCGCGACCGTTCCCGCCGCGCCCGGCTTGTTCTCGACGACGAATTGCATTCCCAGACTGGCCGACAGCTTTTCCGAAAGAAGCCGTGCCACAAGATCGGACGATCCGCCGGGCGGGAACGACACAAGGATGCGGACGGGTCGTTCGGGCCACGCGGCCTGCGCCAGTGTCGGCAGGGTTGCCGTTGCGACCGTAGCGGCGCTTGCGATAAGCAGTAGTCTGCGCTTCATCGGATTACCTCTCTGGTTATGGAACCACAGTTTCAGAAGTCCGAGCATGGGCAAAAGAAAAGAAACCTTGGTTTCATATCTGATGCCAATAGAAACCGCAGTTCCTTGCAAGCGTGCGCAACCCTGCACCGAACTGAGCGCTTTTTGGGCAACAAACAAACACCTTGCGGCGTGAAAATCCCCGAATCACGCGAAACGCGCCGGAAGGTGACCGGCATCCCGCAATCTTCTTGCCAATGACTGCCTGCTGCCCCAAAGAAGTCATATGGAACCACAGTTTCACGACCACCCTCCGACGGCCTTCCTGTCACGTATCAGGTCCGCCCTGCCCGAACTGCACCGCGCCGAACGCAAGTTGGGCAGCTTTCTTCTGGATTTTCCGGGGGATCTTGCTTCCTATGATGCGCAGGAACTGGCGCGGCTCAGCGGGGTTTCCAAGGCCACGGTATCGCGGTTCGTGCGCCGCATCGGGTTCGACAATTATGAAACCGCCCGCCGGGCCGCGCGGGACGAACGGCAGACCGGATCACGCCACTTCCTTGCCCATGCCGAGGATATCCCCCCCGAAAGCCAGCTATCGGTCAGCATTCAGGAAGAGATGGCGAATATCGCCTGGACATTCGACCGCATCGACACAGCCGAGCTGGAGGCATTGGCCCAGGCCATCATCTCGGCCCGGCGCGTGTGGCTTGTGGGCTACCGCATCAGCCGGGTCTTTGCCGATTATCTGTACTGGCAATTGCTGAAGGTAGTTCCTTCGGCCTCGATCATTCCGCAGGCTGGCGAAAGCCTTGGCGAATACACTGCCGAGATGACCTCCGAAGATGTCGTCATCATCGTCGCGCTGCGCCGCAAGGCGGCCAATACGCTGCCGCTGATCCAGGAATGTGCAAGGCAGGCCGCCCAGACCGCGCTGATCACCGATGAGGGCAGCCAGCCGGACGATCGCGCAAGGTGGCATTTTCGCGCCCGCATCGAAACCAGCAGCCCGCAATTCAACCATGCCGCCGTCATGTCGCTGTGCCACCAGATCGTGACGCGCACGACGCTGAAGGCCGGGCAAAAGGCGCGCAACCGGCTGCGCCTGATCGACGAAGCGAATGAACGTCTGGGCGAGGTCTGAAGGTCGCCCGGCGCCATTTCAACGCGACAGGACCGCTCGCAGCTTTGTGTGCCTGATCGCGAAAATTTCCGGCCAATGGCTGTAATGAATACCCCTTGCGGAACGAAGTGGGCTGTGGGCTCGGCGCAATAGGCCGGTTCCCGCGTGCTACAATATCAAGGGATCTCTCATGCACCTCTCCGTCAAGATCGCGCTTCTGGCGATCCGCGTTTCCTTTGGCCTGTTTCTGCTGGTCTGGGGCCTCAACAAATTCGTGAACCCCGAGGGCACCTCAGGCATCTTCGCAAAATTCTACGGGATCGAAGGCCTGGGCGCCGCCAGTTCGATGATCGCGGGTGGATTGCAGGTCGCACTGTCGGTGGCGATCATCCTGGGGCTATTCAAAACCATCACCTACGGCGCGGGCTTGGCCATCCACGCTGTTTCAACGCTGGCGACCGCCAGCCACATCCTGCTTCCGCTGGCAGAGGGGTCCAATCTGCTGTTCATGGCGGGCCTGCCGATCCTTGGTGCGATTTTCGGGCTGTTCGTCGCGCGCAGTGACGACACACTTCTGGCCTTGGACAATATCAGAACCGCAAAAGCCTAGCGGCAGCGCAACTTCAGCGGGCCGCATCAATGGCGGCCCGCGATTCCATCCATTTTTGGTGTGACGAAAAATTCGGGCAAGATCCGGAATCCGCGAAATGCCTTCCGAATCAGGGGATTCTTGCGCCTGATTATCTCCAGTTGACAAAATTTTGACTCCTCATAAATTACGTTTGGTCTGACAAAAAGGACAGACGAAACGGGAGGGGAATATGAAGGCAGTCCTATCACTTGCCTGTGCACTGGCTTGCACCGTGTCGACGCAGGCATTTGCCGACACCACGCTTAAATTCGCGCATGTCTACGAAACCGGCCATCCGCTGCATCAGGGCGCACTGAACGTCGCCGAACAAATCGAAGAGGCCACCGAAGGCCGCGTGAAGATCGACGTGTTCCCGGCCTCGTCCCTTGGCGAGGAACTGGCGCTGTCAGAGGGGCTGAGCCTTGGCACCGTCGACATCATCTATACCGGCATCGGCTTTGTTTCGGCCTATTACGCACCGATCGGAATGACCGATTATCCCTTCACGCTGCGCGGCATCGACCATTGGCAGGCCTTCCGCGAAAGCGATCTGCTGGCGGGGATGAAGAAGGAACTGGGCGATGCGATGGGCGGCGTCGAGGTCGCAGCCGTCAGCTATTACGGCGCACGCCATGTGACCGCGAACAAACCGGTACTGCAACCTTCCGACATGGACGGGCTGAAGATCCGCGTCCCGAACGCGCCGGCCTATCTGATCTTCCCCGAGGCGACGGGCGCGAACCCGACGCCGATGGCCTTTTCAGAAGTGTATCTGGGCCTGCAGCAGGGTGTCGTTGATGCCCAGGAAAACCCGCTGACGACGATTCAGGCCAAGAAGCTGTACGAGGTCCAAAGCGATATCAGCCTGACCGGTCACATCATGAATTCGACCCTGACGCTGGTCTCGCCCATGGCCTATTCCCGCATGAGCGACGAAGACGCAGACCTGCTGCGCGGCCTTCTGCGCGACAACGCAACGACGGTCACCGAACAGATCGTCGCCGCCGAGGGTGAACTGGCGGACTGGTTCCGCGATCAGGGCGTGAATGTCCATGACGTGGACCGCAAGCCCTTCATCGACGCCGTGACCCCCGTGCTGCTGGAATCCGACGTGCCCTTCACGCGCGAACAATATGACGCCTTGCAGGCCCTGCCCGGCAACGAGTGATGTCAGATCGGCCCGGAAGCGCAGGACGTTTCCGGTGCGCCTTTCAAGGAGTAGCCGAATTGGCGACCACCACAGACGACAATTTCGAGGATTACGAAGAGGTCACCGACGATATCAGCCAGATCCGATGGGAAGACGCGCCCGCCCTGGCGCTGTTCACGTTCATGATCCTGATCGTCGGATTGCAGTTCTTCACACGCTATGCGCTGAATGACAGCCTGGCCTGGACCGAAGAGGCCGCGCGCTATTGCCTGATCATGCTGACCTTTCTTGGGTCGGCGATCTGCGTGCGTCAGGGCAGCCACCTTCTGATCGGCGTGATCTTCCGCCACCTGCCCCGGCCTGCCATCAAGCCGCTGGCGATGTTCAACGAACTGGCCATGGCGGGCTTTTTCGGCGGGCTGGCCTGGCTTGGGCTGACCATGATCGAGCGCACCTCGCGGCAGATGATGATCACGCTGCCCTTCCCGAAATCCTACGCCTATACGGTGATCACGCTCGGCTGCGGACTGGCGATGCTGTATGGGATTGTGAACCTTCTGCGGATCGCGCGGCGCACGCCCGAAGACATCGCATCTCGCGCCATCGGGGGCATCTGAGCCATGCCGATGTTTCTTCTGTTCGCGCTGCTGGCGGTCCTGCTGATCATTGGCGTGCCTGTCGGGGTGGCGCTGGGGCTTGCGTCCTTTGCCTATGTCATTGTTGCCGGACTGCCCGATGTCGTTGTCCTGCACAGCATGGTCGGCGGGGTCGACAGCTTTCCCTTGCTGGCCGTTCCTTTCTTCATTCTGGCCGGGCACCTGATGAATACCGGCGGCATCACGGAACGCCTGTTCGCCTTTGCCCGCGCGCTGATCGGCTGGATGCCCGGCGGGTTGGGCCATGTGAATGTCGGCGCCAGCGTCCTGTTCGCCGGAATGTCGGGCGCCGCGGTCGCGGATGCGGGCGGCCTTGGCAATGTCGAGATCAAGGCGATGCGCAAGGCGGGCTATGACGTCGATTTCGCGGTCGGCGTGACGGCGGCTTCCTCGACCATCGGGCCGATCATCCCGCCCTCGCTGCCGATGATCGTCTACGGCGTCATGGCGTCCGCCTCGATCGGGCAATTGTTCATGGCTGGGATGGTGCCGGGCATGTTGATGGCGGTGTCGCTGATGATCATGGTGGCGTGGTGTTCGTGGCGGCGCGGCTATCCGCGCGACGACGGGTTCAGCCTGCGCCATGCCGCTGTCAGTTTTCGCCATGCCTTCCTGCCGCTGATGACACCCGCTCTGATCGTCGGCGGGATCACCACCGGCGCGTTCACCCCGACCGAGGCCGCCGTCGCCGCAGTGGCCTGGACCCTGTTTCTGGGCATTGTCGTCTATCGGTCCCTGACCTGGCGACATCTTCTGCGCGTCATGTTCGACACGTTGCAGACCACCGGGGCGATCCTTCTGATCATCGCCAGCGCGGCGATCTTTGCGTGGATTCTGGTGTCGAACCAGATCGCGGCCCATCTTTCGGGGTCGATCCTGTCAATCTCGGACAGCCCGGCCTTCGTGATGCTGGCGATCCTATTGATCGTCCTTGTGCTTGGGCTGTTTCTGGAAACCGTCGCGGCGATCACCATTCTGGTGCCGGTGCTGCTGCCCGTTGCCACCTCGGTCGGGATCGATCCGGTCCATCTGGGCGTGGTCATCGTGCTGGCGCTGATGATCGGATTGCTGACGCCGCCTGTCGGTCTGGTCCTGTATGTGCTGGCGGCGGTATCGGGCGTCAGCTTCGATCGCTGCGTCCGGGCGACTGCGCCTTTCCTGATCCCGCTGGTCGCGGTCTTGCTGCTGGTGGCCTTCGTTCCACAATTGTCGCTGGCCTTGCCGATGGCGGTCGGCAAGTGACCCGAATGCCCGTGGTTTTCGATGATGTTCGGGACCGCGGATCACGTGCTGCAAGCATTCCGGTAGACCCATCCGGACTGGGACTTTTCCGCCTATGCGGTGAAGGGACAGGCACCGAGGCTCCTGGCCTATCGGCGCGGCCTGCCGCTGACCATCTTATCCTGAAAGAACCGTGGCCCCGCATCCGGGGCCACGGCGGATTGGCATGACAGGTGCTAAAGCGTGGGCTGAATCGCTGCCTCGGCCTTATGTTCGCGGCTGAACAGCACATAGTAGAAGGTCGGCGCGGCGATCAGGGTCAGGATCGTCGCAAAAGCCAGCCCGCCCATGATCGTCACCGACATCGAGGCGAAGAACGGGTCCCACAACAGCGGCGCCATGCCCAGGATCGTCGTCGCCGCCGCCAGAACCACGGGCCGCAGACGCGAGGTCGATGCCTCGATGATCGCGTGGCGGAAGGGCACGCCCTCGGCGCGGACCAGATCGATTTCCTCTACCAGCACGATGCCGTTCTTCAGCAACATCCCCGACAGCGATAAAAGGCCCAGCAGCGCGGTGAAGGAAAACGGCAACCCGGTGATCAGCAGGCCGATCACCACACCGTTCACCGCCATCGGCACCAGCAGCCAGACGATCAGCGGCTGACGCAACCGGCCGAACAGCAGGATCGAGATCAGGATCATGATCAGGATCGTCATCGGCAATTGCCCGCCCAGGCTTTCCTGCGCATCGGTGCTGCTTTCATATTCGCCGCCCCATTCCATGCGATAGCCACTGGGCATCGGCACGGCCTCGACCGCGTCGCGGATCCGGGCAAAGACCGCCGAGGCGTTGGTGCCGCTTGGCAGGCCCGCCTCGACCGTGATCGTGGGCACGCGGTTACGCCGCTGAATCAGGGTGTTGCGCGGCTGCCAGCCGATCTGGTCGATCAGCTGTTCCATCCGCAGGTAATCGCCCGCCGCATCGGAATAGATCATCTGCTCCCACAGATCGGGGGTTTCCCCGAATTCGCGCGACCGGATGCGGATGGGGATCTGCCGGTCGCCTTCCTGATAGGTGGCAACGGTCATGCCCTCGGTCGCCATCAGGCTGGCATCGGCAATGTCGGAGCGTGTGATGCCCGCCGTCTGCGCACGCTGGGTGGCATATTGCGGCACCAGCACGGGTTCGTATTCGCGCCAATCCGTGCGGATATCCATCAGCGGCGCGTCCTGCGCCTTCAGCGTATCGCTGACCTGCTGGGCCAGATCGCGCAGCACCGCCGGATCGGACCCTGAAATCCGCGCCTGAATCGGCGCCCCGCCGCCCGGCCCGAAGGCCAGGCGTTCGGTGCGGAACTCGCCCGCGAACAAGGTCTCGCGGCCAAAGGCATTCAGATCGTCCAGCAGGGGCGGAATCGCGTCCAGCGTTTCGGTCCTGATGATCAGATGCCCATAGGTCGGCATTGATTCCTCGGGCGAATAGGTCAGCATGAAGCGCGTGGCGCCACCGCCGACGAAGCTTGCCACCGAGGTGACGTCATCGCGTTGCAGCAGCCAATCCTCGGCTTGTTCCAGATCGCGCGATACCGCCTGAATGTCGCTGCCCTGCGGCAGCTTGTAATGAGCGTAGAAAATCGGCGTGCTGCTGTCGGGAAAGAACTGCTGCGGAACCTGGGCAAAGCCGCGATAGCACAGCGCCGTCACCACGACCAAGCCGGCCAGAAACAGCCAGCGCACGCGCAATGACAAGCCCAGCACCTTGCGATAGGCGTTGAAGATCGGGCCGGAATAGCCGTCATCGCCTTCGTTGCCGCGCTTGAACACGTAATGCGCCAGCAGCGGCGTGACGGTCAGCGCCAGCACCCAGGACAGCAATAGCGAGATCCCGACGACAGCGAACAGCGAGAACAGGAATTCGCCGGTCGCGTCGGGCGAAAGCCCGATCCCGGCAAAAGCCATGATCCCGATGACGGTCGCGCCCAGCAGCGGCAACTGGATGCGGCTTGCGCCCTCATCCGCCGCCTCGCGAGATGTCTTGCCGCCCTGCATCTTGATCTGCATCGCCTCGGCCACGACGATCGAATTGTCGACCAGCATCCCCATGGCGATGATCAGCGCCCCAAGCGAGATCCGCTCCATCTCGATGCCGCCAAGCGCCATGAAGAAGAAGGTGCCGATCACGTTCAGAAACAGCGTCGCGCCGACAACCACCGCAGACCGCCACCCCATGAACACCGCCAGCACGATCACCACCAGCGCGACCGACATGGCCAGGTTCTTCAGAAACCCGGTCGAGGATTCATCGACCACGACATGCTGCTGATAGATCGGGTGGAATTCAACGCCATGAGGAAGATCGCCGCGCAGGTCCTGCAGCTTTGCATCCACGCGATTGCCGATATCGACGATGTTTTCCGACGCGATCCCGGCGACACCCAGGGTGAACGCCTCTTGCCCGTTAAAACGGATGATTTGGCCCGGCGTTTCGACGCGGCCCCGTTCGACCGTGGCGATATCGGTCATCTGAACGACCGTGCTGCCGACATTGATGGTCAATTCGCGCAGCGCGTCCACGCTGTCGGTGCTGCGCGGCACGTCCAGATCGAACCGCTTGCCATCCGCGGCCAGCGACCCGGCCGAGGCGATCTGCGCGGCGGCCCTGATCTGTTGGGTCAGCGCGGCGGGCGGGACGCCCAGATTGGACGCGATGGCCATGTCGGGCATGACATAGACCGCCTCTTCGGGCAGGCCCGCGACCGACACGTCGGAAACACCGTCGACGGTCAGGATCTCGCGCCGAAGAAAGCTGGAAATCTCGTGGATCTCGGCATCGGAAAAACCCGGCGCGGTCACGGCGAAATAGATGCCGAAGACATCGCCGAAATCGTCGTTGACGATGGGCTGGGCCGCGCCTTCGGGCAGTTGCCCGGCGGCATCGGCGACGCGGTTGCGCAGCTCGTCCCAGACCTGCGGCAGCTCATCGCCCTTGACCGTCGGCAGGATTTCCACGTCGATGCGCGACTGGCCGGGCTTGTTCGATGAGGTCACGGTGTCCAGCACGCCCATCTGCTGGATCGCGGATTCCAGCGGCTCGGTCACTTCGCGCGCGACCTGCGCCGCCGAGGCGCCCGGATAGCTGGTAAAGACCACCGCCGTCTTGATCGTGAAGGCCGGGTCTTCCAACCGCCCGACATTCAGATAGCCCCACAGCCCGCCCCCCAGACAGCCCAGGATCAGCAGCCAGGTCAGCAGCGAGGCTTCGATTGCCTTGCGTGCAAGGTTCATGGCTGCCCCCCGTCATCCGACAGACCGGCAAAGCGACGCACACGGTCGCCATCGGACAGCATGGCCGCGCCTGCAGCCACGATGGTCGCGCCGTGCTCCGGCCCCTCGATCATGCGGAAAGAGGTGCCCGATCCGGGCTCGATCACCACGTCATGGGCAGTCAGCGTTCCGGTCTGCGCGTCGCCGTCATCGGCGGCAAAGACCAGCACCTGCGCCGTGCCATCGGGCGTGAAACGCAATGCGCTGGCAGGCAGGATCACCACGCCATTGCCATCCGCGCGCGAGATTTCGGTCAGCACGGTCGCCGAGGCGCCGGGCAACAGATGGTCGGGCGTGTCCGTCGTCAGCGCGAAGGACACGCGATAGGTCTGGCCCACCTCGGTCGCCTCGGCGGTCAATTCGCGAAATTCCAGCGGATACAGCGGGCCGTCATGGGTCAGCCGCGCCTTGGCCGCGAATTCCGGCTGTTCGCCGAACTTGCGAAACAGGATCTCGGGGGCCTTTATCTCGATCTGGATCTCGCTCATATCATGGGCGCGCACGATCGGCTCGCCCGCCGCGATGGTCGCATAACGGTCCGCCAGACGCTGCGAGATCAGCGCGTCGAACGGCGCGATCAGGGCCGCATCCTCAAGGTTTTCGACCGCATCGTCATAGCCGACCTGCGCCACGTCGCGGGCGGTGCGGGCATCGTCGATATCGGCTTGCGGCACGATCCCGGCGCCCAGTTCGGTCACGCGTTTCAACTGTCTTTCGGCCTGATCCAGCTGGGCCTGCGCCTCGCGCACCGCGCGTTCGAAGGGACCGGTATCCAATTTGCCCAGCAGATCGCCCTGCTTGACGAATTCGCCTTCGCGGATGGGCAATTCCTCGATCTGGCCGCCGGCGCGGAAGGACAGATCGACGGTATTCCGCGCCGTGATCCGGCCAAAGAAACGGCGACTGACGACATCCTGCGACGGCTGTACCACCATCAGCTTGGCCGGTCGCAGATCCTCCTGCGCCAAGGCCGGGACGGCGCAGAGCAGCGCAAGCAGCCCGGAAACAAGAAGAGAGAGTGATCTCATGAGAAACCTTCGAAGTGAAACCTGAAATGGGGGAAAGGTGGCGGGCGTCTGGACGGATGCCGCCCTCATGGCCCTGGCGCGTCATGACGACGACCGGGCCGCACGCGCAGCCGGGTCACAGCCCGTGTTCCGGAAAATTGCGAAATCATGTGCGATATGCCTTCAAACTTCAGCGGATCTTGGCTAGACAATTACGGAACCGGGCAGTTCCGGAATTCTTTAGCGAGGTTCCCGTCAAAGTGAAAGCCGAAATCAAGGAACTGACCCGAGGTTGCCGTTTGCGCGGCAGGCCCCCTTCGGCGGGGGCGGCGGAAAGGATCGTCGAGGCCGCAACCGCGCTGTTTCTTGGCAAGGGTTACGGGGCCACGACCATGCAGGATGTCGCGCGGCGCTTTGGCGGATCCAAGCAGACCATCTATGCCCGCTTTCCCGACAAGAAGGCGCTGCTGGAGGCTGTCGTGACCGCCTTCACCGAACGCAAGTTGCAGACCCCGCGCCAGCTTGCCGCCGCTGACGGCCCGGCGGATCAGATATTGCGGCAACTGGCCCGCGCCATGCTGAACGCGATCATGGACCGCGACTCGGTCATGATGCTGCGGCTGGTGATTTCGGAATGCCAGGCCGCGCCCGATCTGGCCGAAATGATGGAGCGGCGCTGGCGTCGACCGGGGCTTGAGATGGTTCAGCTGGTGATGGAACGTCTGATCGCGCAGGGTCAGTTACAGGGCGATGCCGGGTTTCTGGCCCGGCATTTCTGCGAATCCGTCCTGCTGCCGCATGCGTGGGATTCGCTGTTCGAAATGGGCGAACTGACGGTGACGGCAGACAGGCTGCAGGTTCTGGACGCGGCAGTCGATTTTTTCCTGTCGGCGGCAGCGCCGAAAGATGCCGTCAGCCCGCGACCGGGCTGACCGGGCCTACCGCGCGGCGACGGGCAGCTTGCTGGAAGCCTTCATCTCTTTCAGCGACAGGTTCGAACGGATGCTGGTCACGCCCGGAAGCCGGCGCAGGGTGCTGTCCACGAAGCTGCTGTAATCATCCAGATCACGCGCCACGACGATCAGCAGAAAATCATCTGCGCCGGTCGTGTTGTGGCAGGACAGTATGTTCGGCGTGGTCTGCACGATGCGCTGAAACTCGGCCGTAGCGGCCTGATCATGTTCCGAACAGCGCAGCTGCACGAATGCCATCACACCCAACCCCAGCTTGCGGCGATTCAGATTGGCCTGATAGCCCTCGATGACACCGCTTTCCTCAAGCCGCTTCAGGCGGCGCCAGCAGGGCGTCTCGCTCATACCCAGATGCTCGGACAGTCTGGCATTGGTCATGCGGCCATCATCCTGCAACAGCGACAAGAGCCGGGCATTGACAGCATCGATATCAGGCATGGGCAGAAACCCCTTCAAATTCGTCACAACAGAAAAGATATTGCCCCATTATTCGAATATCAGGCCAGGAATGGCAATGGATTTGCCGCTGCACTTCCTATGATCGCCACCGAAACTCAATCAGCACGAGGTCGCGATGAAAGCCGTCATGTTCGAAAAATTTCAGGAAGCCCCGCGGCTGGTCACGGCGAAGGATCCCGCGCCTCAGCCAGATGGGGTCGTGCTGAAGGTCGCCGCCACGGGCGTCTGTCGCAGCGACTGGCACGGATGGATGGGCCATGACGACGATATCGACCTGCCCCATGTGCCGGGACACGAACTGGCGGGCATCGTCGAGGCGGTGGGCAAGGATGTCACGAACTGGAAGGTCGGCGACAAGGTCACGGTGCCCTTCATCTGCGGCTGCGGCAGCTGTTCGGAATGTCACGCGGGTCAACAGCAGGTCTGCTTGCATCAGGAACAGCCCGGTTTCACCCATTGGGGATCCTTTGCCGAATATGTCGGCATCCATCAGGCCGACCTGAACCTTGTCGCGCTGCCCGACAGCATGGATTTCGCCACGGCAGCCAGCCTTGGTTGTCGCTTTGCTACATCGTTCCGGGCGGTGATCGATCAGGGCAGGGTCAGCGCGGGCCAATGGATCGCGATCCACGGCTGCGGCGGGGTCGGACTATCGGCCGTGATGATCGCTGCGGCAGCCGGGGCAAATGTCATCGGCGTCGATCTTGATCCGGCGAAACTGAGCCTCGCCCGCGAACTGGGGGCCGTCGCGGCGATCGACGGGCGCGAGGCGGACGTGCCCGGCGCCATCCGCGACATCACCCGTGGCGGTGCGCATGTATCGCTTGATGCGCTGGGGCATCCGGTAACGATGACCAATTCGATCCTGTGCCTGCGTCCGCGCGGCAAGCATGTTCAGGTGGGCCTGATGCTGGGCGAACACGCTGCGCCCGCAATCCCGATGCCCAGGATCGTCGGGCAGGAAATCCAGCTTCTGGGCTCTCACGGGATGCAGGCGCATCGCTATGGCGCGATGCTGGACATGGTCAGCAGCGGCAAGCTGAACCCTGCGCGGCTGGTCGGCGATCGGATCGCCCTGGCAGATGCGCCACAGGCGTTGATGGATATGGACAAGTTCCAATCGGTCGGCGCAACCGTCATCACCCGCTTCTGATCCGCGCGACGCGGCAATCCTGAACCCGCCGATCAGGGTTGCCCGGCCTCGCGCAGGCCCTCGCTCCATTTTCGGATCTCGTCCAGAAACCCGATGGCGGTCAGACCGGTCGCGGTGATCTGATACTGAACCGAGACGGGGGCGGTATCCAGCACATGCCGGGTGATCAGGCCCTGCGCCTCCAACTGACGCAGGCGTTCGGTGATCATCTTCTTCGACGCGCCGCCAATCATCCGTGCCAGATCGTTGAAGCGCACCGGCCCGTCGCGCAGATGCCACAGGATCGAGCCGGTCCACTTGCCGCCGATGATCCGCATCCCGCGTTCTATCGGGCATGGCTCGGTGCAGACATCATGGGCGATGCGGCGACCCTGCGCATCATGACTTATCCTTGCCTTCATCGGACCCTCCTCATCGCGGCGCCTCTAGGTTACCAAAAGTATACTGGTTGATTTAGGTTTCCGTCCTGCGCATTTCATCGCAAGCCCGCCCCGGGTCAAGGGGCGGCGATGCAACATGACGGACCCAAGGAACCCGAACCATGACAAAGATCCTGATCGTGAACGGAACGCAGCCCTACGACTTCGCGCCCGGGCGGCTGAATGCCACGCTGACCGACCGTGCCAGATCGCTGCTGACATCCCTGGGCCACGAGGTCCGCGTGACCACGATTGATGAGGGCTATGATGTCCAGGCCGAGGTCGACAACCATGTCTGGGCCGACACCGTCATCATGCAGTTTCCGGTCAACTGGATGGGCGCGCCCTGGACGTTCAAGAAATACATGGATGAGGTCTATACCGCGGGCATGGACGGACGCCTGTGTGCCGGGGATGGCCGCCACGCCCGGGATCCCAAGGCCAATTACGGCATGGGCGGCAGCTTGCAGGGCACCAGCTATCTGCTGTCGGCCACGCTGAACGCCCCGGCCGAGGCCTTCGACGATCCCGCCCAGCCATTCTTTCAGGGCCTATCGCTGGACGATCTGTTGCGCCCCTTGCACCTGAACGCCAGGTTCTTCGGCATGACCCCGCTGCCCAGCTTTGCCGCCTTTGACGTGATGAAAAACCCCGACATCGCCTTGGATCTTGCGCGGTTCGACGCACATCTTCGGGATATCTTCGCGGTTGTTCCTGCCTGACCGCCGCCCCACGCCCCCACACACAAGGACCAGCGTCATGACCCGGACCGACATTCATCTTTACACCGCTGCCACGATGAACGGCTACAAGCCGGTGATCTTTCTGGAAGAGGCAGGCGTTCCCTATGACCTGACGCTGGTCGATTTCGGACGGCAGGAACAGAAGGCGCCCGACTATTTGAAGCTGAACCCGAACGGCAAGATCCCGACCATCGTGGATCGCGCCGAGGGCCGCGCGATTTTCGAATCCGGCGCGATCCTGTGGCATCTGGCCCAGAAATACGGGACATTCCTGCCCCATGACGCAGTGGCGCGATCCGAGGTGATGCAATGGCTGTTCTTTCAGGTCGGCCATGTCGGGCCGATGATGGGACAGGCGATGTATTTTCAGCGTATCGCCGCGCCGAACGGGCATGATCAGCCCTTCTCGATCAAGCGGTATCGCGACGAAAGCCGCCGCCTGTTGCAGGTTCTGGATACGCGCCTGCGGGGGCGCGACTGGCTGGCCGGCGATGAATATACGATTGCCGACATGGCCATGTATCCCTGGGCCCGCGCCTATCCCTGGGCCAGGGTCCAGGTGGACGGCCTGCCCCATCTGCAAGCCTGGTTCGACCGCATCGATGCCCGCCCCGCCGTGCAAAAGGCCCTGACCATCCCAACACCGCAGCCGCAATTCTGGGATGCCCGTGCCGAGGATGACAGCTTCGCCGCCGAGAACGCCGCCCGCTTTGCCCATGACGCCAGGGACTAAGGATCGGGCCATCCGCGTCATAGCGGGAAAAGGTCACACGGTTTCGGGCGCGGGCTGGCATTCGGGCGCGCGCCTGTGACACAGTTGACAGTGACCAGCTGCACGCGCCCCGCGCCATCGCCGGTCCGGGACATGACGAAAGGACCGCAAACATGGCCAGACTTTTGCATATCTTTGCCCATCCCGGACGCGCCACCTCGCGGGTAAACCTGTCGATGTGGCGGGCCGCGCAGGGGATCGACGGCATCGACAGCCTTGATCTGTATTCGACATATCCACGCTATGCGATTGATATCGAAAAAGAACAGCAACGTCTTGTGGATCACGACGTGCTTGTGCTGCAGTTTCCGTTGTTCTGGTATTCCGCGCCCGCGCTGGTCAAGGAATGGATCGATCTGACATTCGAACACGGCTTTGCCTATGGTCAGGGCGGCGACCGGCTGCGCGGCAAGCAGATGATGCTGGCCGTGACTGCGGGCGGGCCGCAGGACGCCTATAGCCACCAAGGCTATCAGCATTTCGAGCTGCGCACCTTTCTGACCCCGTTCGAACAGACCGCGCGGCTGTCGCAGATGACTTTCCTGGCCCCCTATGTCCAGTTCGGCGCGCTGAAGGAAGACCCCGCACCCCATGCGCGCGGCTTTGCAGATCTGCTGCGTGCGCTGCGCGATGACCGGCTGGATCTGTCACGGGCCCAGCAGGCGCAATTCCTGACACATGACACGCTTCCCCTGACCGAAGGCGCGCCGACATGACCGATTTCCTGCTTCTGGCCTTTCTGTTCCTGATCGCCGGGGTGATCGCGGTGCCCATCGCCTCGCGTCTTGGGCTGGGATCGGTGCTGGGCTATCTGATCGCGGGCATTCTGCTTAGCCCGGTGCTGGCGCTGCTGCATGTGGATGTGATCTCGATCCAGCATTTTGCGGAATTCGGCGTCGTGATGATGCTGTTCCTTGTCGGCCTTGAGTTGGAGCCCCGCCTGCTGTGGGACATGCGTGCCCGACTGCTGGGCCTTGGCGGCCTGCAGGTGGGGGTGACGGCGGCGCTGGTTGCTGCGGCGGCCTATGCCTTTGGGCAGGTCTGGCAGGTTTCGGTCGCGATCGGGCTGATCTTCGCGCTGTCCTCGACCGCGATCGTGTTGCAGACGCTGAACGAAAAGGGCCTGATGAAAAGCGATGGCGGGCAGGCTTCGTTTTCGGTCCTGCTGTTTCAGGACATCGCCGTCATTCCGATGCTGGCCTTTCTGCCGCTGCTGGCGCTGCCGGGGCTGGCGGGCAGCGGGGCTGCGCATGGCGGCGACAGCCATGGGGCCGAGGGCGATCACGGCGCCACGCTGTCGCTGGTCGATGGTCTGGCGGGATGGCAGACCGCGCTGGTCACGCTGGCGGCAATTGCGCTGGTCATTGCGGCGGGGATGTATCTGACCCGCCCGGCCTTTCGCTTTATCGCACAGGCGCATCTGCGCGAGATCTTCATCGCCGCCGCCCTGACCTTCGTGATCGGGATTGCCCTGTTGATGACATTGGTGGGGCTGTCGCCGGCGCTGGGAACCTTTCTGGCCGGCGTTGTGCTGGCCAACAGCGAATATCGCCATGAATTGGAAAGCGATATCGACCCCTTCCGCGGGCTGCTTCTGGGCCTGTTCTTCATGACCGTCGGCGCAGGGATCGATTTCGGCCTTCTGGGCCGTGAAACCATGCTGATCCTTGGCCTGACGGTGGGCGTGATGGCGCTGAAGGCGGGGGTTCTGTTCGCGCTGGCCCGTATCTTCAAGGTCCGCGACGAACAGGGCTGGCTGTTCGGCATGGGGCTGGCGCAGGCGGGCGAGTTCGGCTTTGTCCTGATCTCGTTCGCGGCGGCCAGTTCGGTCCTGCCGCCCGATATCGCGCCGCGTCTGACACTGATCGTCACGCTGTCGATGATGCTGACGCCGCTGCTGTTCATCGCCTATGAAAAGCTGGTCCTGCCCCGCTTCGAGGATGCCGAACCGCGCGAGGCTGACGAAATCACCGCCCCCAGCCATATCATCATCGCAGGGCATGGCCGCTTTGGCAGCGTCGTGAACCGGATGCTGCTGAGCGCGGGCCATGAAACCACGGTTCTGGACCACAATGCCGAGATGCTGGAGCGTTTGCGCGCCTTCGGTGTCCGGGCCTTTTACGGCGATGCCACGCGGCCCGACCTGCTGCATGCCGCCGGGATCGAGCAGGCGAAGGTGCTGGTCATCGCCATCGACGACCGCCACCGCGCGACCGAAATGGTCCGCTATGTCACCGAACACCACCCGCATGTGCATATCACCGCGCGGGCCATGGACCGCAACCATGTCTACGAATTGTGGGGCGCGGGCTGTCGCGACATCATCCGCGACACGTTCGACAGCGCGGTGCGCACGGGCCGTTCCGTGTATGAGGCGCTTGGCACCCATGCCTTCGAGGCTGAACGCGCCGCCCGCGCCTTTGTCGATGAAAACCAGCGGACCCTGCGCGAATTGGCAGGGCTGTATGACCCGGACATCCCTAATCACAAGAACGACGCCTATCGCGAACGCGCCAAGGAATTGCTGGAAGAACAGGCCCAGCAGATCCGCGCCCGTGGCCGTGGCGCATTCCACGAACGGTCCGAACGTGGCTGGACCCCGCCAAGCCCCGCGGATGTGAAGGCCGCCGCCGACAGCCAGGGATCATAGCCCCCATCCGCCGGGGTCACGGGCCGGACCGCCGAAGATCACGCGGGGTCGTGGCAAATTCGCGATGGAAGGCACGGGTCATGGCGCTGGCATTCTGATAGCCGCAGCGCCCGGCGATTTCCTCGATGCCAAAGCCCGTCTGCTCGATCAGCCGCCGCGCCTCGCGCAGGCGGATCGCCTGATACAACTGCGCCGCGCCCAGACCGTGGCGCTGTTGGCAGATCTGCGACAGCGCCTTGGCCGATAACCCGATCTGGCGGGCGATGTCGGGGATCGGCAGTGGCGTTTCGATATTGCGGCGCATCAGCGCGACGGCGGCCTCGGCCTTGCGGTTGCGCGGCATCTGCGACGGACCCGGCAGGGGGGCCGCCGCCTCGCCATGCATGAACAGGGATGCCACCTCCAGCCGCAGCATCGCGCCGTGATGCGCCTCGATCAGGTGCAGCGCCAGATCGAAGGTTGTCGTCACGCCGCCACAGGTCAGGATATCGCCATCATCGACCATGCGGTCATCGGTGACCCGCGTGCCCGGATAGGTTTCGGCAAGATTTCCCAGCTCGTCCCAGTGGATCGTGGCCCGCCGCCCTTCCAACAGCCCGGCATCGGCCAGCAGCCAGCTGCCCGTATCCATCCCGACCAGCGTGCGAAACCGCCGCCGCGCCGCCCGTAGTCCGCGCGCACAGGCCGGGGTCGCATGCGCCTGAAACCCATAGCTGGGCATGACGAACAGGTAATCGCCCCCCGGATGCCGGGCCAAGGCCGCGCCGGGATGCACCGGCAGCCCGCTGGACGACACGACCGCCGCACCGTCCAGACTAAGAAATTGCCAGCGATACAATTGCTTGCGCGCCATCGTATTGGCCGCGCGAAATGGCTCGATCGCATTGGCAAGGCAGTGGTTCGAGAAATCGTCGAACAGCAGCACGCCGATGCTGCGGCAGGTTTCCGAAGATTTCCATATCTGCACGATAATCGCCCATCTCTGCATGATCCAGCGACCGAAGCCTACGCATCATCGCACCAAAGCGACAAGAGGTGTCACATGCAATTTGGGCTGAACGACGAACAGGAAATGATCGTCTCGACCGTTCGCGCATTCGTCGAGAACGAAATCTATCCGCATGAGGCCGAGGTAGAGCGCAGCGGCACGGTGCCGCTGGAACTGGGCGAAGAGATCAGGCGAAAGGTCATCGACCTGGGTTTCTATGCCTGCAATTTCCCCGAAGAGGTTGGCGGCGCCGGGTTGTCGCATCTGGATTTCACGCTGGTCGAACGCGAATTGGGGCGCGGGTCGATGGCGCTGACGCATTTCTTTGGCCGGCCGCAGAACATCCTGATGGCCTGCACCGGCGATCAGCGCGACCGTTACCTGCTGCCCGCCGTGCGTGGCGAACGCATGGATGCACTGGCGATGACGGAACCCGATGCCGGCTCCGATATCCGCGGGATGAAATGCACCGCACAGCGCGAAGGCGGCGACTGGGTGGTGAACGGGTCCAAGCATTTCATCTCGGGCGCGGAACATGCGGATTTCTTCATCGTCTTCGTGGCAACCGGGGTCGATGACACGCCGCATGGCCCCAAAAAGCGCATCACCTGCTTTCTGGTCGATCGCGACACGCCGGGATTTCAGGTGCAGCCGGGCTACAATTCGGTCTCGCATCGCGGTTACAAGAATTATGTGCTGTATTTCGACAATTGCCGCCTGCCCGATGCGCAGGTGCTGGGCGCGGTTGATGGCGGTTTCGACGTCATGAACACCTGGCTTTACGCAACCCGCCTGACGGTCGCGGCCTTCTGCGTCGGGCGCGCACGGCGCTGTTTCGACATGGCGCTGTCCTATGCGACCCAGCGGCGGCAATTTGGCCAGCCCATCGCCCGGTTTCAGGGCGTCGGCTTTCAGGTCGCGGACATGATCACCGAAATCGACGCCGCAGACTGGCTGACGCTGGCGGCGGCGTGGCGGCTGGATCAGGGCCTGCCCGCGAACCGCGAAATCGCCTCGGCCAAGCTTTACGCATCCGAAATGCTGGCGCGTGTGACCGATGCGACGTTGCAGATTCATGGCGGGATGGGGTTGATGGATGATTTCCCGATCGAACGGTTCTGGCGCGATGCGCGGGTCGAGCGTATCTGGGACGGCACCAGCGAGATCCAGCGCCATATCATCAGCCGCGACCTGTTCCGCCCACTGGGGGCCTAGGCCATGACCCGGCTGGAACGGCTGATGCGTCCGCGCAGCATCGCGGTCGTGGGCGGCGGCACATGGTGCCGGAACGTGATCGCGCAATGCCGCCAGATCGGCTTTGACGGCCCAATCTGGCCGGTCCACCCGTCCAGGGACCAGATCGAGGGCCTGCCCGCCTTTGCCAGTATCGCCGACCTGCCCGCCGCCCCGGACGCGGCCTTCATCGGCGTCAACCGCGAGGCCAGCGTCCAGATCGTCGGGCAGCTGGCACAGCGCGGGACCGGGGGCGCGATCTGCTTTGCCTCGGGGTTCAGCGAGGCGGCGGCAGAATTGCCGGACGGGGCGCAGCGTCAGCGCGAACTGGTCACGGCGGCCGGATCCATGCCAATTCTGGGGCCGAACTGCTATGGGCTGATCAACGCGCTGGACGGTGCCGCGCTGTGGCCCGATCTGCACGGGATGCAGCGCTGCACGCAGGGCGTGGCCATCGTCACGCAATCCTCGAATATCTCGATCAACCTGACGATGCAGCGGCGCGGATTGCCCATCGCCTATATGGCCACGGCCGGCAATCAGGCGCAGATCGGACTGGCCCAGATCGGCGCGGCGCTGCTGAACGACCCGCGCGTGACGGCGCTGGGGCTGCATATCGAAGGCATCGGCGATCTGCCCGCGTTTCTGGCGCTGGCCCGTCAGGCGCGGGATCTGGGCAAGCCGGTCGTGGCGCTGAAGGTCGGGGCCTCGCAGGCGGCGCAGGCGGCGATGATTTCGCATACCGCGTCGCTGTCGGGCAGCGATGCCGGGGCTCGGGCCCTGCTGCACCGTCTGGGCATCGGCATCTGCGATGATCCGGCGGTGTTTCTGGAAACGCTGAAGCTGTTGCATGTGACCGGGGGGATCACGTCGAACCGGATCGCCTCGATGTCCTGTTCGGGGGGCGAGGCCAGCCTGATGGCCGACCTGGGACAGGCGCAGGGCATCGTGTTCCCCCAGCTTGGCTTTGCACAGCGCGAGGGGCTGCGACAGGCGCTGGGGCCGCGTGTCGCGCTGGCCAATCCGTTGGATTATCACACCTATATCTGGGGCGACACGCAGGCCATGGCGCATTGCTTCGGCGCGATGATGCGCGGCGATCTGGCGCTTGGCTGTGTGGTTCTGGATTTTCCGCGACCCGACCGCTTTGCCGCACCGGAATGGCAACAGGTGCTGGATGCGATGGCGCTGACGGATGGCCGCGCACCATTGGCGGTGATCTCATCCCTGCCCGAAAACATGCCCGAAGCCGTGGCGCAGGATTGCATTGCGCGCGGCATCGTTCCCTTTGCCGGCATGTCCCAGGCGCTGGCCGCCATCGCAATCGCCGCAGGGATGGTCAGGCCCGCAATCACCCCGGACCCCTGGCAGCCCGGAGATCCGCAAGGCGACAGAACCCTGACCGAGGCCGAGGCCAAGGCCGCCCTTGCCACGGCCGGGCTGCGCAGTCCCGGTGCGGCACGGGCCCAGACCCCGCCCGAGGCTGCCGCCGCCGCCGCGCGGATCGGCTTTCCGGTCGTGATCAAGGGCGAGGGCATCGCCCACAAGACCGAGGCCGGCGCCGTTGTCCTGAACCTGGCCGACCCGCAGGCCGTGGAACGGGCGGCCCGCGAAATGGTCGCCGACAGCTATCTGATCGAAGAAATGATCCCCGGCGGCGTTGCCGAATTGCTGATCGGGGTGGTGCGCGACCCCGCGCATGGCTTCGTGCTGACATTGGGGGCGGGTGGCGTGCTGACCGAATTGATGCGCGACACAACGTCGCTATTGCTGCCCGCCAGCCGCGATCAGATCCGCACCGCGTTGCAAGGCCTGCGCTGCTGGCCGCTGCTGGCGGGGTATCGCGGCAAGCCGCCCGCCAATCTGGAAGCCGTGCTGGACGCGGTGCTTGCCGTTCAGGCCTTTGTAAAGGCCAATCTTGCCACGCTGCACGAGGTCGAGGTCAATCCCCTGATCTGCACCCCGACCGATGCCATCGCCGCCGACGCCATCATCCGCCAAGGAGAGACCCCATGACCGACAACCCCATCCGCACCGAACGTCGCGGCGCCGTGTTCGAGGTGACGCTTGACCGGCCAAAGGCCAATGCCATCGACCTTGCCACCAGCCGGATCATGGGCGAGGTCTTTACCCGGTTTCGCGATGATCCCGACCTGCGCGTCGCCATCCTGACCGCGACGGGCGACAAATTTTTCTGCCCCGGATGGGATCTGAAGGCCGCCGCCGGTGGGGATGCCGTCGATGGCGATTACGGCAAGGGCGGCTTTGGCGGGTTGCAGGAACTTCGCGGGCTGAACAAGCCCGTGATCGCGGCGGTGAACGGCATCGCCTGCGGCGGCGGTCTGGAACTGGCGCTTAGCGCCGACATCATCCTTGCCGCCGATCACGCGACCTTCGCCCTGCCGGAAATCCGTTCCGGAACCGTGGCCGATGCCGCCTCGATCAAGCTGCCCAAGCGCATCCCCTATCACATCGCGATGGAGATGCTGCTGACCGGTCGCTGGTTCGATGCCGACGAGGCCGCGCGCTGGGGTCTGGTCAATCGCGTGCTGCCCGCCGCTGACCTGATGGCGACCGCGCGTTCCATGGCCGATGATCTGGCCTCTGGCCCGCCTCTGGTATTCGCCGCGATCAAGGAGGTCGTCCGCGAGGCCGAGGACATGAAGTTTCAGGACGCCATGAACCGCATCACCCGCAGCCAGTTCGAAACCGTCGAACGGCTGTATCGGTCCGAAGATCAGAAAGAAGGGGCGCGCGCCTTTGCCGAAAAGCGCGATCCGGTCTGGACGGGCCGCTAGGCGACGCGGCTATTCGTCATCCGGCACCGTCCAGGGGCGTTCCTGTGTGCGCCCCTCGCGGATGGTGCGGCCATAATGCCCGCCATAGGACCGCGCCAGCGACGAGGCCGATGAAAACCCGCAGCGCAGCGCGATCTGTTCAAGGCTGAGATTGGTTTCCTCGGACAGATAGCGGGCGTGCTGAAGGCGAAGCAGCTTGTAATACTTGCCCGGCGTCATGCCCAGCTCGCGCTGAAAGGCGCGATCCAGACTGCGTTCCGACAGCGAGACCCGTCTTGCCAGAACCGCCATCGGCAGGGGTGACTGGATCGTCTCGACCATCAGGTTCGTGGCTTGCAGCACCTTTGGCGACCCCTTCTGCTGCAATCGCGCGGCACCGCGGTTCAATTCGGACTGGCGCGACGGGTCATAGACGAACATGGTCGAGGCCCCGAAGGCAGCCGCCGGGCCATAGATCTGCCGGATCAGCGCCAGCATCATGTCCAGCGCCGTGCTGGCCCCGCCGCAGGTCAGAAACGGCCCCGACCGAACGAACCGCGCGGTCAGAACCTCGACCCTTGGAAAGCTATCCACGAAGGCGTCCAGTTCCTGCCAGTGGATGGTGGCCTTGTGGCCGTCCAGCACCCCGGCACTGGCCAGCAGCCAGGCGGCACTGTCCAGTGCCAGAACACTGTCGGCCCCGCGCACAGCCCTGCGCAGCCGCGTCAGAAATGCAGGGCTGGCCTGCTCGCGCACGTCGTAACCCGCGACCAGCACAAGATTGCGCCCGCCGCGCCCGTCATCGAATGCGGCATCGGGCGTGATCTTCAGGCCGCTAGAGCTTGTGACGGGCGCACCATCACCCGAGGTGACCCGCCAATCCGCCACGCCCTGCCCCAGATTCATCCGCACCGTGCGCAGCGGCTCCATCGCGCTGGCCAGCACCATGTTGGAAAAGCCGTCAAACAGCAGGAACTCGAAGATATGCGGCGATTTTGGCGACATTGGTGCAGAATATGGCTGAAATTGTATAAACCCAAGGTCAGGTTCTGCGCTACCCAAGCGGGAAGTCAAGTTTCCCGGCCTGAGCCGCAGGATGTCACCACCCCTCGCACCCTTGTCGGTCAAGGTGCGATCCATGGCCGCCGCAACCGGACGGCCGATCCCGTCGTCATGCCTGGAAACGTTGATCCACCGAAGCCCGGTGCCGCCTGCGGGCCGGACACCGACCGCATGACCTGACCCGAAAGGAGCCGCACAATGCCCCTGACCATGAATCGCGACGTCTTTATCACCTGCGCCGTCACCGGCTCGGGCGGGACGCAGGATAAATCGCCGCATGTGCCGCGCTCGCCCAAACAGATCGCGGACTCGGCGATCGCCGCCGCCAAGGCAGGCGCGGCGGTCGTCCATTGCCATGTGCGCGACCCCGAAACCGGCGTGCCATCGCGCGATCTGGCCCTGTATCGCGAGTTGACCGACCGCATTCGCGAGTCCGAGGTCGATGTGGTCCTGAACCTGACAGCGGGCATGGGCGGCGATATCGTCTTTGGCTCGACCGAAGCGCCGTTTCCGGTGAACGCGGCCGCAACCGACATGATCGGGGCCACGGAACGCATGGCCCATATCGCGGAATGCCTGCCGGAAATCTGCACGCTGGATTGCGGCACGATGAACTTCGCCGAGGCCGATTACGTCATGACCAACACGCCCGGCATGTTGCGGGCGATGGGTCGGATGATGACCGATCTTGGCGTGAAGCCCGAAATCGAGGCCTTTGACACCGGCCATCTGTGGTTTGCCAAGCAACTGGTGCAGGAAGGTATCCTGGCGGGCAACGCACTGGTGCAGCTGTGCATGGGCGTGCCCTGGGGCGCGCCGAACGACCTGAACACCTTCATGGCGATGGTCAACAATGTGCCCTCCGACTGGACATGGTCGGCGTTTTCGCTGGGGCGCGACCAGATCCCCTATGCCGCGCAATCGGTTCTGGCGGGCGGAAATGTCCGTGTCGGGCTGGAAGACAACCTGTTTCTGGACAAGGGCGTTCTGGCCACCAACGCGCAGCTGGTCGAACGCGCGGTCGGCGTGATCGAGGGAATGGGCGCGCGGATCATCGGCCCCGAGGCCGTGCGCGCCAAACTTGGCCTGACCAAGCGCGTCCCGGTGGCGGCATGAGCCCAGCCAGTGCATCTGCTGCGACCCCGAACCACGCAAACGGAAGGAAACCCGGCATGACCAGAACAGCGGCAATCATTGGCGGCGGCGTCATCGGCGGCGGTTGGGCCGCGCGATTTCTGCTGAACGGCTGGGACGTGCAGGTCTTTGACCCCGACCCACAATCACAGCGCAGGATCGGCGAGGTGCTGGCCAATGCCCGCCGATCGTTGCCATCGCTTTACGACAGGGCATTGCCCGCCGAAGGTCGGCTAAGCTTTCACGACGACATGGCATCGGCGCTGGCGAATGCCGCATGGGTTCAGGAAAGCGTGCCGGAACGGCTGGATCTGAAGCATCGCATCCACGATCAGATTCAGGCCCATGCACCTGCGGATGCGGTGATCGGGTCCTCGACCTCAGGGTTCAAGCCATCGGACCTGAACGCACAGGGCGCGCGGGCCGTCGTCGCGCATCCGTTCAACCCGGTCTATCTGCTGCCGCTGGTGGAACTGGTCGGGGATGCGGAAACCTGTGCGCGGGCCTCGGACATCTTGCGTCAGATCGGCATGTATCCGTTGACCGTGCGCAAGGAAATCGACGCCCATATCGCAGATCGCCTGCTGGA
This sequence comes from Paracoccus homiensis, assembly GCF_900111675.1. Classification (GTDB taxonomy): domain Bacteria; phylum Pseudomonadota; class Alphaproteobacteria; order Rhodobacterales; family Rhodobacteraceae; genus Paracoccus; species Paracoccus homiensis. The sequence goes on from NZ_FOHO01000011.1 coordinate 55,973, forward strand.
AGCCGTCTGGCGCGAGGGGCTGTGGCTGATCAAGGACGGCATCTGCACGACCGAGGAACTGGACGAGGCGATCCGCATGGGCTTTGGCCTGCGATGGGCGCAGATGGGCCTGTTCGAAACCTATCGCATCGCCGGGGGCGAGGCCGGGATGAAGCATTTCATGGCCCAGTTCGGCCCGGCGCTGGAATGGCCCTGGACCAAGCTGATGGATGTGCCTGCCTTCACCGAAGAGCTGGTCGATCTGATCGCCGGCCAGTCGGATGCCCAATCGGGCCACATGTCGATCCGCGATCTGGAACGACTGCGCGACGACAACCTTGTCGGCATGATGCGGGCCCTGAAGAAATCCGGCACCGGCGCGGGCGGCACGATCAACGCCCACGAAGCCGGGCTGCAGGTCCCCGCCGCCGCCGATCTGCCGGTTACCGTCAACCGCCCCGTCCCCCAAAGCTGGACCGATTACAACGGCCATATGAACGAGGCGCATTACAGCGAGGTTTCCGCGCAGGCGACGGACCGCTTCATGGAAATGATCGGCTGCGACGCCGCCTATATCGCCGCAGGCGGCAGCTATTTCACGGTCGAGAACCATGTGCGTTTCCTGAACGAACTGCATGCGGGGGACAGGCTGCAGGTCACCACGCAGGTTCTGGCGGGCGAGGGCAAGAAGATGCACCTGTTCCATAAGTTGCACGGCCCTGATGGCACGCTGGCCGCGACGGTCGAAACGCTGCTTCTGCACATGGATCTGACCACGCGCAGCACCTCGATGCCCGCCGCGCAGGTGGCGGAACGTCTGGCCGCCTTCGTTCGGGCCCATGCGGCATTGCCACGACCCGAAGGGGCCGGTCGCCATGTCGGGCAGCGCGGCTGAGACGATCGCCCGGCCCGGCCACGACCGGGCCGATCCAAATCATAATCACAACAAGGGAGCGTCAGATGTCCGAACACAGTTCCGGACGCCATCATGTGGCCAGGTCGGGCTTTTTCGCGGGGCTGCACCCGGGGATGGGCATGGCGGCCAAAGGCATGATCGCCTTTTTCGTGATCTTCACGATCCTGAACCTTGAACTGGCAAGCGGTCTTTACAAGGCCGTGCGCGCATGGATCGAGGGCTGGTTCGGCTGGTATTACATCCTGCTGCTGATCGGGGTGATGTTCTTCTGCTTCTGGCTGATGCTGTCCCGACATGGCAGGCTGCGGCTGGGCGATGACGACTCGCGCCCCGAGTTCCGGAATTTCAGCTGGTTCGCGATGCTGTTCTCGGCCGGGATCGGGGTCGGCATCCTGTTTTTCGGCGTGGCCGAACCGATCTTCTATTTCGACAATTCCGGGGCCTTCGGATACCCCAACAACCCCCATGCCGACATGGCGGGCCATCTTGACATGGACATGATGCGGGCCCGCGACGCGATGCGCGTGGCCTTTTTCCATTGGGGCTTTCACGGCTGGGCGCTGTATGTGCTGGTCGGGCTGTGCCTTGCCTATTTCGGCTTTCGCAAGAAGCTGCCGCTGACCATGCGCTCGACTCTGTATCCCCTGATCGGGGAACGGATCTACGGTCCCTGGGGGCATTTGATCGATCTGCTGGCGGTGTTCGGATCGGTCTTCGGAATCGCGACTTCGCTGGGGCTGGGTTCGACCCAGATCGCGACCGGCATGAATGTGCTGTTCGGGCTGGAGGTGACGCTGACCCTGAAGATCGTGCTGATCGTCATCGTGTCGATCATCGCGACGGCATCGACGGTGTCGGGGGTGGCGCGGGGCATCCGCTTCATCTCGGAATGGAATATCTGGCTGTCGATCCTGCTGCTGGCCGCCTTTGTGGTGATCGGGCCGGGCAAGTGGCTGATGGCGTTCTTCATCACCTCGATGGGCGATTACGTCTGGAACTTCATCCCGATGGGCTTCTGGGTCGCGACCGAGGAACCCGATACCGCCTGGCAGGGCGGCTGGACCATCTTCTACTGGGGCTGGTGGATCGCATGGGCCCCGATGGTCGGCGTCTTCATCGCCCGCATCTCCTATGGCCGCACCATCCGGGAATTCATGATCGGGGTGCTGTGCGTGCCCTCGGTCGCGGTGTTCTTCTGGCTGTGCATCTTTGGCGGCAGCGCGATCTGGCAGGAACTGCACATGGCGGGCGGGCCTGCTGACGCCGGGGGCGCGGGCATCATCGAAACGGTGCGCAACTGGGAACTGCCTTCGGCCCTGTACGGGACGATCGGCAATATCGGCGCCTCGTCATGGATGGGCGACATGAGCTGGACGACCTGGCCGCTGTCCCTTCTGGCAACCGTGCTGCTGGTGTCGTGGTTCGTGACCTCGGCGGATTCGGGGACGCTGGTCATTACCACCATGCTGGCGATGGGCGATGTGAACCCGCCCAACAAGTTCCGGGTGATCTGGGGTGCGGGGATCGGCGCGACAGCGATCGCATTGTTGATGTCGGGCGGTCTGAACGCGCTGCAGACGGCGCTGATGTCCACGGCCTTCCCGATTTCCTTCCTGGTCATCGCAATGGTCTGGGGTCTGGCGAAATCGCTGCGCGAAGACAGTTCCGCCGCACCTGCCAGGGCCCCGGCCGAAACGCTGCCTGACGGAACCCATCTGACCCAGAACCTGCCGGCATAGGCGGGCCGGACAACGACAGGGTCCGCACGGAATTATCCGTGCGGACCCGTTTCATCGGCCCTGCGGCCACCGGCGCCGCACAGCCATCACGGTTCGGGCTGGGCCGCCAAGGTCTTTTCGCCGACAATCTCAAGGATGCGATTGCGCTGGATCTTGCCCGACGGGCCCTTGGGCAGTTCCAGCAGCACATGCACCATATCCGGCGATTTGAAACGGCCCAGCTTGTCATGGCAGATCTGCGACAGATCCAGCGCCGTCAGACTGGACCCTTCGCGAATCTTCACCGCCGCCTCGACCGTTTCGCCATAGCTGGCGCAGGGGCGGGCAAAGGCCGCGGCCTCGATCACGTCGGGATGGGAATACAGCGCCTCGTCGATTTCACGCGGGGCGATGTTTTCGCCGCCCTTGATGATCAGTTCCTTCAGGCGGCCAGTCACGAACACATAGCCATCGGCATCCATCCGCGCCAGATCGCCGGTCCGCAGCCACCCGTCCGAGGTGAAGGTCCCTTCGGTCGCCTCGGGGTTCTTCAGATATTCAGACATCACGTTCGGGCCGCGAATGACCAGCTCGCCCTCGGTGCCGGGCGGAACCGGCTGCATCCGCGTGTCGAAGATCGCGACCTCATTGCCGAACGCGATACCCGGCGATCCGATCTTGCGCACACCCGGCGGCAGGGGGTTCGACAGGATCTGCGCCGCGGTTTCCGTCAGGCCCATCGTCTCGACGATGGGAATGCCGAACCTGTCCTCGAAGGCGCGCTGAACGTCAGGGGCCAGCGGCGACGAGGCCGAGCGGCCAAAGCGGACCCGCTGACGCGTGTCGGCATCCGGGGCCAGATCGGAATGCAGAAGATGCGATATGATCGTCGGCACGACCGAAAACCAGGTCGCCCCCGTCTTGCCCAGATTGTCCCAGAACCGACTGGCCGAGAATTTCTCGCACATGGCCAGCGATCCGCCCGAAACAAGCGTCCCCATCACCGTCACGCACAGGCCGTTGATGTGATAGATCGGCAGCACGCAGAACCCGCGATCCGCATCGGTCAGATCATGTGCCACCGCGGTCGTCCAGCCGCCCGCCAGCAGGCTGGCATGGGTGTGGACCACGCCCTTGGGACGTCCCGTCGTCCCCGAGGTATACATCAGCAGCGCGTCATCGCCGGGCGACAGATCATGCAGATCGCCCTGCCCTTGCGGCTCGTTCTGATCCGGCGCCGGCACCCGCGCGATCCGGTCGCGATCTGCGGTTCGGGCAAACAGGTCCAGCTGGCTGTCATGGACAAAGGCGAACCGCGCGTCGCTGTGGTCCAGCGCATAGGCCACGGCGCTGTCGCCCGCGACAAGATTGATCATCGTCGCCCGAAAGCCGCCGTAAAGGACGCCGAACAAGACCAGCAGCGCCTCGCGGCAGTTCGGATACAGGATGGCGACGCTTTCACCCTTGGCGATGCCCAGATCCGTCAGGCGCGCGGCGACAGCGCCCGCGCCCTGCCGCAGCTGATCCCAGCCAAGATCCGGCTGCCCGTCGGGAAAGACGAACCCGGTTCCGCCCTGTGCCGCGCGCTGGTCCAGCCAGTCGCGGACCGTGCCTTCTGGGGGTGTCATCATTGCCCTGCCTCCGACCAGTAGCCCGCGAAAATCTCATCCAGTGACGGTTCGCGGGGCGCGATCGCGCGGACGATCTTGGTGGTCTGGATGAAATGTCGCCAATGCAGGTTGGTATCGATCGAATTGCCACCCCAGCTGCCGCAGCCCATCGACAGCGAAAACGGCATCCCGTTGGTGAAGCTGCCGCCGGTCGCGAAGGTATGCGCCTGATTGACGATGACACGGCAGGTGGGCATGTCGCGGCCCAGCCCGACGGCGCGGGCGTCATCCCCCGTATGAATGCCGATGGAATGGCCCGCGCCCTGATAGGACAGGATGCGCGCCGCCGTCGCCTTTGCGGCGTCGAAATCTGCGGCGCGATACAGCGCCAGAACCCGGCTTAGCTTTTCACCCGACAGCGGATGATCCGGCCCGATGCCGTCGGTCTCGACCGCCAGGAACCGGGTGCCCGCCGGAACCCTGGCGGTCATGCCCAGGGCCTCCAGCATCCGGTCGGCATCCTGTGCGATGACGTCGCGGTTCAGATGCCCGTCGGGCCATAGCCGCGCGATGACGTCATCGGCATCCCCCGATGGCACCAGCGCACCACCCTCGGCCGCCATGGCCGCCACGAAATCGTCATAGACCGCATCGACCACGACCACCGCGTTTTCGGACGAACAGGAGGTCGCGTTGTCAAAGCATTTCGAGGCGGCGATCTTGGCCGCCGCGTCGCGCAGATCGGCGGTTTCATCGACGATCACCGTCACATTGCCCGCCCCCACCGCAACGGCGGGCGTGCCACAGGACTGTGCGCGATGCACATTGTTCTGGCTGCCGGTGCAGATGACCCGATCCACCGTTTCCATCAGCCGCTGCGTCTTGGCCTTCGACCCCGGCGCGGGCAGCATCTGGACCAGATCGCGGTCAAGGCCCAGCTTGTCGAACTCGACATGGATAAAGCCGATCAGCATCTCGCAAGAGGCGACACCCTTGGGCGAGGGCGCGACCACGATCGCGTTGCCGCCCTTCAGCGCATTGATGATATTGTTGGCCGGCGTCGCCGCCGGGTTGGTCGAGGGCACGACCGCACCGATCACACCGATCGGGCGCGCGATCTCGGTGATGCCGGTCTGCGGATCATCGCTGATGGTGCCGAAGGTGGTCACGCCCGCGATATCGCGCAACAGGCCAAGCGTCTTGCGGTGGTTCTTGGTGATCTTGTCGGGGACATTGCCCAGCCCCGTCGTCTCGACCGCCAGTCTGGCCAAGGCCTCGTTGCGCCGTGGTTCCATGATGGCCCATCCGACCGCCAATGCCGCCTTGTCATACAGCGCCTGACTGCCGCCCGCCTCGAAAGCTGTCTGGGCCGTTCGTGCACGCGCGACGAGCCGGTCCACTTCAGCGATTTCATACGAAATCCCGTCCTCAACGTTCATCTTGATCCTCGATTTTCGTGATGCGGGGCGGCAGGCATGCCGCCCGTGATGCGACCTCTTGCGTCAGAGGCCGGCCAGAAGTTCCTTCAATGTCTGCTGCCGTTCGGCCCACATCCTGGCGACTTCCTCGCGGTTCATGACATGTATGGGGGCGCCGCCCGCGCTCATCTTCTGGGCGACTTCCTCGCTGGCGAACATCTGCGTGACCGTTTCCGACAGCTTGTCGATCACCTCGGGCGGGGTCCCCTTAGGCACCATCACCCCCCGGAAATTGACCGAGGATGCGTCCACATCCAGCCCCTCTTCCCGCATGGTTGGAACATCGGGCAGAAAGGCGTGGCGTTCCAGATCGGCCACGGCCAGGATCTTCACATTGCCTGCCTGCTGGGCGCGATAGGCGTCGGACAGATTGTTGATCCCGGCCATCACCTCGCCCGCGATGACGGCCTTCATCGCCGCAGCGCCGCCGCCCGCGGTGGGAATATAGGCCATCTTGGTCCCCGAGGCCTTGTCGATCTGAAGTGCCGCGATGTGGTGTCCTACAAACAGCCCCGCCCCCGATACCGTCAGCTTGCCCGGATTTTCCTTGGCATAGGCCATGGCATCGGCCATCGAATTGAACGGGCTGTCCGCGCCGACAACGAAGACCGCCGGGTCGGCGCCCCAGTTCGCGATCGGCTCGAAGCTGTCGGTGTCATAGGATACGCCGCCCTTGATCGCCTGCGCGATGAAATGCGGGGCATTATAGACCGCCAGCGTGTAACCGTCCGGATCGGCCTGCGTCGCAAACCAGTTCCAGCCGACCCGCCCGCCCGCACCGGGCTTGTTGATGATGGCGATGGGGGCACCCAGCGCATCCTCATTCGCGGCGGTCATGGTGACGATCCGCGCCTGAAAATCGGTCGCGCCCCCCGCGCCATAGCTGACCATCATCATGATCGGACGGTCCGGATATTCGTCGGCCTGAATTGGACCGGTCAAACCCAGCAGGGCCAGTGCCGCCCCGGCAATCAGTCGTTTCATCTGCGTTTCCTCCCGTTTTGGGTTCAGACGCGCGAACGTCAGAACAGAATTTCCTTTGGCGTGTAGACATTCAGAAGTTCGGAAAAGAGCCCGTACATCACCGCCACGAAGCCTGCGGTGATGACGGCACGACTGACCCAGGTCCGTGGCTCGTCATGGGGCGCGGGGTCATAGATCGACAGCAGCACGAAGAATGCCAGCGCCGTCGCGGTATAGAACCCCAGCGCGCCCGCCCCCCAGAACAGATAGACGACCATGACGATCAGGCCCGGCAGCATGTTCAGGAACATCGCGGCCGAAACCCCGTTGCCGACCTTCGACAGACCCATCACCGCCTTGCCGAAGGTCCAGCCGGCAAGCACGACGAACACGGTGGCGATCAGGCGGGGGAACAGGAAGGCCTGTGCCGGTTGCTGGGTAAAGCTGATCCAGGTGACCAGAATGCCCACGGCAAAGACCAGCCCCGATCCGACGACATGTTGCGAGCGGTTCATGCGTAGGCCTCTTCTTTGGTGGTATAGCGACGGTGGCGCAGCTCCATCCAGGCCGAATAGGCGATGGACGCCAGCACGACCGAGATCAGCAGCATGTTCAGCCCGCCGGTCAGGAAATAGGACGCGCGACCGACAGTGGCGTCGGCGATCATGCCGCCCTGCACGAAGTTGGATTCCGCGATCGGCCCAAGGATCAGGCCCAGAACCAGCGGTGCCGCCGAAAAGCCGAACCGCTCCAGGAAATACATCCCGATGCCAAGGCAGGCCATGATATAGACATCGCCCATCGAGCCCTGCACCGAATATGCCCCGAACACCGACAGCGCCAGAACGATGGCCGCCATCACCGATTGCGGCACCTGCGCCACGCGGGCGGCAAGCCCGGCGACATAAAGGCCGAACACGCACATCAGGATCTGACCGATCAGCATCGAATTGATGAAGGTCCAGGCCACGTCGGGGTGGTTGTCGAACAGATCCGACCCCGGAAAGATGCCGTGGATCAGCAGCCCGCCCAACAGCACGGCCGCCGTCGGGCTGCCCGGAATCGACAGGGTCAGCAGCGGCACCAGCGAAGGACCGACCATGGCATTGTTCGCCGCCTCGGCCGCGATCACGCCTTCGGAATGACCGGTGCCGAATTTTTCCTTCTCGGACGAGAATTTCTTGGTCTGGTCATAGGCGACCAGCCCGGCGATCTGGCCGCCCACGCCGGGGATCAGCCCGATGACCGCCCCGATCGTGGTGCCGATGCTCAGCGCGCGGACCCGCGTTGTCAGTTCACGCATCGCGGCAAAAACCGAATGGCGCTGTACCTCGATGACCTCGGCGCCGTTGTCGTGGCGGCCCTTGGCGAACATGGTCAGCACCTGCGGGATCGCGAACAGCCCGATCAGCGCGGCGATGATGTTGATCCCGCCGCCAAGCGACGGATGAAAGATGAATCGCTGCGCGCCCATGACATCGTCGAAGCCGATCGTCGCCAGCCACAGTCCGATACATCCCGACAGCAGCCCCTTGACCACCGAGGCGGAATCCAGCGTGCCGATCACCGTGACGCCCAGAATGGCCAGCCAGAACAGATGCGACGGCCCGAAAGCCAGCGCCCAGGTCGCCAGCAGCGGTGTCAGGAAGATCAGCAGCAGAACACCCAGAACGCCGCCGACCGCCGAGGACAGAAAGGACAGTTGCAGCGCACGTGCGCCCTGACCCTTCTTGGCCATGGCGTGACCGTCCAGCGTTGTGGCGATATTGGCTGGCGCACCTGGAATTTTCAGAAGGATGGCGCTGACGGCACCCCCCGCCACCGTCGAGGTATAGGCCGCGCCCAGCAGGATCAGACCCTGCACCGCCTCAAGCTGAAAGGTGAAGGGGATCAGCAGCGCCACCGCCATGGTCGGCGACAGGCCCGGCGTCGCGCCCAGGATCAAGCCGCCAATGGTCCCCCCCAGCAACAGCATGAACGACAGCGGCGTAAACACATCTCCAAAATAATATATGAATTCCATCAGGTCCTCCCCACCCTTCGGTTCACATTCCCGGCTTTGTTGACAAACCAGCCTAGGAGATGAAAATAGTATTGCAAATGTTTTCATAAAATGACCGATTGAAGGCGATATTATGAATGAATATCAAAAAGCTAAGGTAGATATAGTCGCCGTCGCAAAGGCTGCGAAAGTGTCGCCTTCGACGGTATCGCGCAGCTTCAACCACCCCGATCTGGTCAATCCCGTGACGCGAAAGAAGATCAGCAAGGCGGTCCAGAAACTGGGCTATCTGCGCAACCGCGCGGCCCAGACCATGCATGGCAAACGGTCGGGAACGATCGGGCTGGTCGTCCCCACGATCAACCACGCCATCTTTGCCGAGGTGATTCAGGCGTTCTCGGTGTCGATCGACAAGGCCGGGTTCAGCCTGCTGCTGGCCTCGCATGGCTATGACCTTGATCGCGAATACGCGATGGTGCGCAAGCTTCTGGAACATCGCGTCGACGGGGTGGCGCTGGTCGGGTTGCAGCATTCCGATGCCACGCTGCGCCTGATCCAGCAGCAGCAGACCCCGGCACTGGCAATCTGGAACTATGCCGAGGATTCGCCCCTGCCCTGCGTGGGGGCGGATAATCGTCAGGCCGGGCGGATGGCGGCGCAGCACCTGCTGGATCTGGGGCATCGGCGGATCGGGCTGATCTTTCCCGATCCCAATGGCAATGACCGGGCCCAGAACCGGCTTGCCGCCGCGCATCAGGCACTGGCCGCCGCCGGTGTCACCGTTCCCGAAGATCACGAAACGCAGGCCCCTTACAGCCTGTCGCAGGCGAAACAGGCGGCAAGGACGCTGCTGTCCGGCCCCGAACGTCCGACCGCGCTGCTATGCGGCAATGACGTGATCGCACAGGGCGCGTTATACGCCGCGCAAAGCCTTGGATTGCGGGTTCCCGACCAGCTGTCGATCATCGGCATCGGCGATTTCAAGGGCTCGGCCGATGTCGAACCGGGGCTGACCACGATCCGCATCCCGGCCGAGTCCATCGGCCAGCTGGCCGGCACGAAGTTCACGGATTACATCACCAGCGACGATGCTGACCCGTTCCGCATCCAATGTGACGTGGACTGCATCATCCGCGGGACGACAGCCGCCGTGGTCTAGGGTTCGGGCCTTGGGACGATCAGGCCCCGCGCGACCCAGAAACTGGCCGCGGCCATCGCCCCCGCGCAGGCAAGGCACAGCGCCAGTCCCCCGATCTGGTAGCTAAGCCCGGACAGCAGCGTCCCGATCAGCCTGCCCGCCGCATTTGCCATATAGTAGAACCCGACATCGCGCGTGATCCGGTCGGCCTGCCCAAAAGCCAGGATCAGATAGGAATGGACCGAGGAATTGATCGCGAAAACAAAGCCGAAGGCCAGCAATCCCAGAACCAGCAGCAGGGTCAGCCAGGGCGCGGGCTGCCCGGCAAGGATCACCGCCAGCGCCAGCAGGAATGGGATCGGCACCAGCCGCCCCGCCCAACGCACCGCGTCCCCGGCGATCTGGTCCAGGGATCGCCACGCACCGCCAAGGATACGGGGGGCCGCAGCCTGCACGGCACCGTAAAGGATGATCCACAGCGCCATGAAGCTGCCGACAAGAAAGAACGCCTCGCGCCGACCTTCGGCAGTTCCATCCGACAGGACCGCGTGGAAATAGATCGGGATGCCGACCACGAACCAGATGTCGCGGGCCCCGAACAGGAACATCCGCGCCAACGACAGCCGGTTGACCCGCGCATCCCGCGACCGCCATCCCGACCATGCGTCCGCGCCCTTCATCCGCCCCGGCAAGCCCGGCGGCAGAAACAGCGCGACCGCCAGCAGGATGACCGCCAGAACCGCCGCCATGCCGCAGATCGCCGCCTGAAACCCGGCCAGCGCCAGAAGCGCCGCGCCCAGAAAGAACCCAAGCCCCTTCACCGCGTTCTTGGATCCGGTCAGGATCGCGACCCATCGAAACAGCCCGCCCTCCGCCGCCGGGGCCAGCACCTTGACCGCCGATTTCGACGACATCTTGGCCAGATCCTTGGCCACGCCCGATGCGCCCTGCACCGCCATCACGAAGATGACGGATGCCGTCACCCCCCAGGCCGGGTCCAACTGGGCCAGAACCGCCAGCGCGGCGATCTGGATACCCAGCCCCGCATACAGCGTCGCCGCCAGACCAAAACGCGCCGCCAGCCAGCCCGCCGCAAGGTTCGTGACCACGCCCGCGACTTCATACAGCAGAAACAGATAGGCCAGATGCACGGGCGAAAAGCCAAGCCCGTTGAAATGCAGCAACACCAGCATGCGCAGCGCGCCGTCCGACAACATGAAGGCCCAGTAGGACGCCGTCACCGCCGCATAGGCGCGGCCCGGATGTGCGGGGACCGCCATTGTCACAGCGATCCCGCCACCAAGCGCGCGACATCGACCAGCCGGCAGGCATAGCCCCATTCATTGTCGTACCACGCATAGATTTTGACCTGAGTGCCGTTGACGACCATGGTCGATCTGGCATCGACGATGCTGCTGCGCGGATCGTTGATATAGTCGGTCGATACAAGGGGGCGCGTCTCATAGCCCAGGATCCCCCGCAGCGGCCCTTCGGCGGCCGCGGCAAATAGGGCATTCACCTCGTCGACGTTGGTTGGGCGCGCGACCTCGAAGACGCAATCGGTCAGCGACGCATTCAGCAGCGGCACCCGCACGGCATGGCCATTCAGCCGACCCGCAAGTTCAGGATAAATCAGCGTGATCGCGGTGGCGCTGCCGGTTGTGGTGGGGATCAGGTTGGTCAGCGCGGACCGGGCGCGGCGCATGTCCTTGGCGGGGCGATCCACAATGGTCTGCGTGTTCGTCACATCATGGATCGTCGTGATCGAGCCGTGGCGGATGCCAAGTTCCTCGTGGATCACCTTCACCACCGGCGCAAGGCAATTGGTCGTACAGCTGGCCGCCGTCACGATCCTTTGGGTTCCGTCATAAAGGTGGTGATTGACGCCATAGACCAGGTTCAGCGCGCCGCCATCCTTGACCGGGGCACTGACCACGACCTTTTGCACGCCTGCCTGAAAATAGGGGTCGATCTTGGCTGCCGTCTTGAAAACACCAGTCGCGTCGATGACCAGATCGACGCCCAGATCGGCCAGCGGCAACGCCTCGATGGTCGTTTCATGGCGCAGCGGAATGCGGTGCCCGTCAAGGACAAGGGCATCGCCATCAGCGGCCACCGGGGTGGACCAACGCCCATGCACGCTGTCGAATTCCATCAGCATGGCGTGCTGTTCGGCGTCGCCCGCAGCATCGTTCAGCAAGACGATCTGCCCGCCCATCCCCTGATCGATCATCCGGCGCAGGGCCAGTTTTCCCATGCGGCCAAGACCGTTTATTGCAATTCTGGTCATGGCTTAATCCCTGGACAGGGCGTCGGCATCGATCTGATCGACCCGGCGTTGCAATGACATGCGGTCAAGCGAAGCGATGGGCAGGGCCGAAAATGCCTCGATCCGGCGGCGCAGCGACCCGTAGGTCTGGGCAAAGACCAGCGCCTTTTCGGCGTCCGTTCCCTGCGCCTTGACCGGATCGGGCAGACCCCAATGACCGGTGATCGGCTGGCCGGGCCAAGGGGGGCATTCCTCGGCGGCGGCGGTGTCGCAGACGGTGAACACGAAATCCATCACCGGGGCGCCCTCGGCCTGAAATTCGGACAGGTGCTTGGCGCGCAGATCGTCGATGCGGTGGCCATTGCGCTTCAGAACCTCCAGCGCAAAGGGGTTCAGGTCGGTGCCGGGCCGCGTTCCGGCGGAATGGGCGATGAACCCGCCCTGCCCCAGATCGCGCAACAGCGCCTCGGCAAAGATCGAACGCGCCGAATTGCCCGAACAGATGAACAGGACGTTGAAGCCAGTCTCAGCCATGGGTGCCTCTTGTGAAAGAATGGGTGCCAGCAGGTCGGGCCGCGCCCGCCCCAGATCCAGCGCCAGATAGCCCAGAAGGGCTTCGGTCCGGTCCAGATCGACCGAATATAACAGCGAACGCCCCTCGCGCCGGACCTGCGTCAGGCCACAGCCGGTCAGATCGGCCAGATGATGCGACAAGGTGTTGGCCTTGATCCCCAGCGCCTGCGCGATCTCGGTCGGGCGCACGGGACGCGGGGCAAAACGCATCAGCAGCCGAAAGACGGCAAGGCGGCCGGGATGGCCAAGCGTGGCGAAGGCAAGAGAGGCATCGTTCGTTTCCATATTTCCTGAATATCGGAAATATTTGCCCATGCCAGTGAAAGTTTTGCGACAGATCCGCGACAGCGGGCCAGCCAAAGCCCGCATATGCTGCCAATCGCGGGTCTGAACCGTCCTGGTCTCGGCGCGTTACAGGTTTTGGGAACAGTTCTTTGCTGTCCGTGGTGTAACGAATTGCCCTTGGGAAACGACTAGCACAACAATGCGGCCTCTCCGTGAAGGACCGCCCCAGTTTTCGGCAAGGAGATACCGTGAAAAAACTTGTTCTGCTGTTGGCCCTGGCGGCCGTGATCGTTGCGCTGCTGATGATGCTTGGCGGCCAGGATATCGACCTTTCGACATTGCGCGAAAAAGTCGCCGAGATCGGCGAGTTTCAGCAACGGAATCCGCTGATGGTGGGGCTGCTGTTCGCGCTGGCGTATATCGCGGTGACGGCGCTGTCGCTGCCGATCGCGGTCTGGCTGACGCTTGCGTCCGGTGCGCTGTTCGGCTTTGGCACCGGGTTGCTGATCGTGTCGTTTTCCTCGGCCATCGGGGCCACGCTGGCCTTTCTGGCGGCCCGTTACCTGCTGCGCGACTGGGTGCGTGCACGTCTGGGCGCCCGCGCCAAGGGGATCGAGGCCGGGCTGGCGCGTGACGGGGCCTTCTACCTGTTCTCGCTGCGCCTGATCCCGGTTGTGCCGTTCTTCGCGGTGAACCTGCTGATGGGCCTGACGCCGCTGCGCGCCTGGACCTTTTACTGGGTCAGCCAGCTGGGGATGCTGGCGGGAACGGCCGTCTATGTGAATGCGGGCACGCAGCTGGCCGCGCTGGACAGCCTGTCGGGCATCGTGTCGCCGCGGCTTCTGGCCTCGTTCGCGCTGCTGGCGGTGTTCCCGTGGCTGGCCCGCGCGGTTCTTGGCCTGTGGAAGCGTCGCCGCGCCCATGAGGGCTGGACCAAGCCGAAATCCTTCGACCGCAACCTGATCGTCATCGGCGCCGGCTCGGCCGGGTTGGTTTCGGCCTATATCGCGGCGGCGACCAAGGCCAAGGTGACCCTGATCGAAGCCGGCGAGATGGGCGGCGACTGCCTGAACTATGGCTGTGTGCCCTCGAAGGCGCTGATCCGCAGCGCGACCCTGGCCCATCAGATGCGCCATGCCGGCACTTATGGCCTGGCCGACACCACCCCGGCCATTCCCTTCGGCGCGGTGATGGACCGCGTCCATGATGTCATCGCCGAGATCGCCCCCCATGACAGCGTCGAGCGTTATACCGGGCTGGGGGTCGAGGTTCTGAAGGGCTATGGTCGCCTGATCGACCCCTGGACCGTCGAGATCACCGATGCCGATGGTCAGACCCGGCGCCTGACCTCGCGCGCGATCATCATCGCCACCGGCGCCCGGCCCTTCATGCCGCCGCTGCCGGGTCTGGATCAGGTGGGTCCGCTGACCTCGGACAGCCTGTGGACGGAACTGCGCGGCCGCGATCACGCACCAAAGCGTCTGGTTGTGCTGGGCGGTGGCCCGATCGGCAGCGAATTGACCCAGGCCTTTGCCCGTCTGGGCAGCGAGGTCACCCAGATCGAGATGGCTCCCCGCCTACTGATGCGCGAGGATCCCGAGGTCTCGGCGCTGGTCACCGCCTCGATCAAGGCCGATGGCGTGCAGGTCCTGACCGACCACAAGGCCGTTGCCTGCGGGATCGACCCCGAACAGGGCAAATGGATCGAGGTCGAGCATGGCACGACGACGCGCCGCATCCATTTCGACGAAATCATCGTCGCCGTCGGTCGCAGCGCTCGTCTGGAAGGTTTCGGACTGGAAGAGCTGGGCATCGCCGCAGACCGCACCATCGACACAAACGAGTTCCTTGAAACGCGCTATCCCAATATTCTGGCTGCGGGTGATGTTGCGGGGCCGTTCCAGTTCACGCATACGGCATCGCATCAGGCGTGGTTCGCCTCGGTCAACGCGCTGTTCGGCAGCTTCAAACGCTTCAAGGCCGATTATCGCGTGATCCCCTGGGCGACCTTCACCGACCCCGAGGTCGCACGGGTCGGCCTGTCGGAAACCGAGGCGCGGGAAAAAGGTATCGAGGTGGAAGTCACCCAATATGATCTGGCCGAACTTGACCGGGCCATCACTGACGGCGCCGCGCGCGGTTTCGTCAAGGTGCTGACGCCCAAGGGCAAGGATCGCATTCTGGGCGCGACGATCGTCGGCGAACATGGAGGCGACCTGATCGCGGAATTCGTGCTGGCGATGAAACATGGCCTGGGCCTGAACAAGATCCTTGGCACGATCCACATCTATCCCACCTGGGCCGAGGCCAACAAGGCCACCGCCGGGGCCTGGCGGCGCGATCATGTGAACCCGCGCGTTCTGGCCGCGGTCAAGAAGTTCCACGATTGGAGGCGCGGATGATCGACGCACGGCTGCAACCCCTACAGCGCGCCGCCATGCGCCCGCCAGCAGAATTGCTGGCGGGTTGGGGCGTTCGGGCCGACACGATCAGCATCGCGGGGTTTGTCATCGGCCTGATGGCGGTGCCTGCGCTGGCCATGGGCTGGTGGTTTCTGGCGCTGCTGCTGATCGCCACGAACCGCATCATGGACGGGCTGGACGGCGCGGTTGCCCGCATCCAGGGCCCGACGGATCGCGGCGCGTTTCTGGACATCGCGCTGGATTTCGTCTTCTACGCGCTGGTCCCGGTCGGCTTTGCCCTGCATGATCCGGTGGCGAACGGGTTGCCCGCCGCAGTCCTGATCGCGGCCTTCGTGGGCACGGGGTCGTCGTTTCTGGCCTTTGCGTCGATCGCGGGCAAACGCGGGCAATCCGCCGAGGCGTTCCCGCAAAAGGGCATCTACTATCTGGGCGGCCTGACCGAGGGGTTCGAAACCATCGTGCTGTTTCTGGCGATGTGCCTGTTTCCGGCGTGTTTCGCGCTGTTTGCCTGGATCTTCGCCGCGGCCTGCACCGTGACCACCGTCCTGCGCTGGCATCAGGGCTGGACCGCCTTTCGCTGACATTCTGACCTGACCGGAGCTTTCGATGAAACCGCTTCTTTCCGCCCTTGCCCTTGGCCTGTCACTGACCCCTGCTCTTGCCGAGGACTGGCAGCAGGTTCTGGATCAGGCGCGCGGCCAGACGGTCTATTTCCACGCATGGGGCGGCGATCAGCGCACCAATGACTTCATCGCCTCGGTCGGTGATCGGTTGCAGGACGACCATGACGTGACCTTGCGCCATGTGCGGCTGGCCGATACCGCGGACGCCGTGGCCCGCGTTCTGGCCGAACGCGCCGCCGGACGGGACAGCGGCGGTTCGGTCGACCTGATCTGGCTGAACGGGCCGAATTTTCTGGCGATGAAGGAACAGGATCTGCTGCACGGCCCCTTCGTTGCCGATCTTCCGAATGCCCGCTATCTGGACCTGACCGAGGGGTCCGCGAACACGGCCGATTTCACCGTCCCGGTCGAGGGGCTGGAAAGCCCTTGGCGGCTGGCGCGGTTCGTCTTCACCTATGACAGCGCCCGGATCGCCGCTCCTCCCGCCGACATGGCCGGAATGGTCGATTGGGCCGCCGCCAATCCGGGCCGCGTGACCCATCCCGACCCCGCGAATTTCATGGGCACGACCTTCCTGAAACAGGCCCTGATCGAGCTGGCACCCGCAGGCACCGATCTGTCCCTGCCGCCGGACGATGACAGCTTTGCCGCCGCCACCGCGCCTCTGTGGGAATGGTATGACGCGCTGCGCCCGCATCTATGGCGCGACGGCCTGTCCTTTCCGGAAAACGAGTCGATCCAGCAGCAATTGCTGAACGATGGCGAGGTCGATCTGGGCATGTCCTTCGACCCTGCGTCGGCGGCAGCCGCGATCGCGGACGGGCTGCTGCCTGACACTGTGCGCGTGCATGTTCCGGCCGCAGGCAGCATCGGCAATGTCAGCTTCGTCGCCATCCCCGCGAATGCCAGCAACATCGCCGGGGCCAAGGTTCTGGCCAATGCGCTTCTGGATCCTGAAACGCAGGCGCGGATGCAGAATATCGACAATCTGGGCGCGTTTTCGGTGCTGGATCCCGCGCGGCTGGACGATGCGGCGACTGCGGCCTTCGCCGCCCTGCCCACCGTGCCCGCCTTGCCCAGCTTGCAGGATCTGGGTCCGGTTCTGGCCGAGCCGCATCCCGGCTGGGCGACCCGCCTGACCGACGCATGGCAGCGCCGCTACACAAGGTGAGATCGCTGCGTGGCCTTGGTGGCACGCTTGTCGCGCTGCTGATCCTGCTGCCCGTGCTGTTCGGGCTGGGCCACAGCGTGATGGCGGGCTTCGGGCATCTGCCCGTTCTTGGTGTAAAGGGGCCGTCCCTGTCGCCGTGGCAGACCTTGCTGGCCCAACCGGGGCTTTGGCGTTCGGTGATCCTGTCGCTGTGGACCGGGATGGCGGCAACCGTGCTGTCGCTGATCCTTGCCTTTGGCGCGATTGCCGCGTTGCAGGGCCATGCGCCGCGACTGCGCCGGGTGCTGGCGCCGCTGCTGGCCGTGCCACATGCCGCGCTGGCGATCGGGCTGGCCTTCGTTATCGCGCCTTCGGGCTGGATCGCACGGCTGCTTGCGCCGGCTCTGGACTGGTCGCGGCCACCAGATGTCGCGACCCTTGGCGATCCGTGGGGGCTGGCGCTGATCCTTGGGCTAATCCTGAAAGAAACGCCGTTCCTGATCGCAATCCTGCTGGCGGCATCTTCCCAGATCCCGCTGCGCGCCCAGATGGCGGCGGCGCGCGCCCTCGGATATGGGCGCGCGGCGGTCTGGTTGTGGTTGCTGGTGCCGCAACTGGTCCGCCTGATCCGGTTGCCGGTTCTGGTGGTGCTGGCCTTTTCGGTGTCGGTCGTGGACATGGCGCTGATCCTTGGCCCGTCGAACCCGCCCACCCTGTCGGTGACGGTATCGCGACTGTTCACCGACCCCGACCTGCACGCGATGCTGCCTGCCTCGGCGGGGGCGCTGATGCAGCTTGGGCTGACTGCGCTGGCGGCCGCGATCCTGTGGGCGGCGATGCGGCTGGCCGGGTGGTGCGGACGCGCGATCCTGCGCCGTGGTGCCCGTTGGCAAGGTCTGGATCGCGCCTTGGCCGCGCCGGTCGCGATGCTGGCCCTGCTGCTGGTTCTTGCGGGCCTTGCCGCTGTGACGCTGGCCGTATGGTCGATCGCGTTTTCATGGCGCTGGCCCGATCTGTGGCCCGACCGGCTGTCGCTTGCCACATGGCAGCGGCAATCGGCCTGGCTACCGGCTGCGCAGACCGCGCTGTGGATCGCGCTGGCCGCGACTGCGATCGCGATGCTGCTGGCCGTGCTGTGGCTGGAGGGCAGCGACCGCGCCGATCGCCCCGGCCTGCAGGGCTGGATGCGCGCGGCGGTCGCGCTGCCGCTGGTCCTGCCGCAGCTGTCGATCCTGATCGGACTGTCGGGCCTGCTGCTGCGTGCCGATCTGTCCCCGATGGCCGCCGTGATCTGGGGGCATGTGCTGTTCGTCTTTCCCTATCTGGTGATCGCGCTGGCGGGGGCATGGGCCGCGCTTGACCCGCAACTGACCCGCACGGCGGCATCGCTTGGCGTGGGGCCGTGGGGCAGGCTGTGGCGGGTCAAGCTGCCGGTCCTGATCGCGCCGCTGTCCCTTGCGGCCGCGCTGGGATTTGCGGTGTCGATCGCGCAATATCTGCCGACGCTGTTTCTGGGCGGGGGCCGGGTCGCGACCCTCACGACCGAGGCCGTGGCCCTGTCATCGGGATCAGACCGCCGGGTCGCGGCCGTGCACGCCACGCTGCAGGCGGGTCTGCCATGGCTGATCTATCTGGCGGCGCTGATCCTGCCCGCATTTCTGCACCGCGACCGCCGCGCCCTGAAAGGAGAACCGGGATGAGCCTTGATCTGGTCGGGCTGGGCATCCGCCACCCCGACGGCAACGCGCTGATCGACGATCTGAACCTTAGCGTCGCGCCGGGCACCGTCACCACCCTGACCGGACCGTCCGGCGTCGGCAAATCGACGCTGCTGAACGCGGTGGGCGGCCATCTTGAGGCCGGTTTCCGACTGCGGGGTCGGGTCGTTCTGAACGGGCGTGACATCACCGACCTTCCCGCCGAACGGCGCGATATCGGGGTCATGTTCCAACAGGCAGTGATGTTTCCGCATTTGTCGGTCGCCGACAATCTGGCCTTCGGCCTGTCGCCGAAGCTGCGCGGCCGCGGCGCGCGCAAGGCCGCCGTGGCCAAGGCGCTGGACCTGGCCGGGCTTGCGGGGTTGGGCGACCGCGATCCCGCGACGCTGTCGGGGGGACAGCGCGCGCGCGTTGCGCTGATGCGGACGATGCTGGCCCGCCCTCGCGCCGTTCTGCTGGATGAGCCGTTCTCGGCGCTGGACCCCGAACGCCGCCACGAGATCCGCGAATTCGTGATGGCCACCATTCGCCGCAGCGGAATTCCCGCCTTGCTGGTCACGCATGATCGGCAGGATGCCGATGCGGCAGGTGGCCCGGTGATCGCGCTGACCTAGCCCAAGACCAGATTCGACAGGCTGGCGCGCAACCGGCTGTCGGTATCGTCGCTGTCGGCCGAAACGGCCAGCCCGACCAGAACCTCGGGCTGGGTGCCGAAGGCATTGGCGAAATCGCGGGCCAGATTGACCTGCGCACGGGCCTGTCCGGTGCCTGCCGGACGCAGCGCGATGGTCACACCGCGCCCACGCAGATAAGGGCTGGGCAACTGCGCGCCCTGCGCATGATTGCCACCCCAGACATAGATCAGCGTCCGGGCCGAGCGGTTGGACAACAGCCGCTGGGGCGAGGTATCGGGCGACAGCCCGGCGGCGGTCTTTGCATCCAGAAACACGAAATACAGCGAGACATTGCGATCGTCCCCGCCCTTGCGCGACAGATCCGTCGGCGGCACGCTTTCCTCGACCGACCACGACCAGCTGGCACTGCGGGCGGACCGCGCGGCCTGGGGCGCGGGACGATAGATCAGCGACGAACTGGCGTCTCCGGAAATGGACAGCGCCGCGCCGCCCAGACCGTAGCGTGTGGGCGTCAGCCGCGGAAAATTGACCGTCCGCCACGCGCTGTCGAAACCCACGCGGGTCGTCTGCTGGGCCAGTGCGCCTTGGGCGAAACCGGTCGCGACAAGGGACGCCGCCGTGACGGCAAGAAAGGAACGACGCTGCATCCTGATACTCCTTCTGGGGGATGTCCTTCGTTCCAAGACGCTGCGAGGCGGAATTTGTTACACCGCCTCGCAAAGTCGTGATCTGCTTGGCCTCAGCCCATGATCTGATCGATCACCATCTGCTGCTGCTTGCGGCCATCGGGATCAAGGCCGGTCTTGAGCCGGGTGAATTCCTCGGCCCAGGCCGAAGTCCGCGTCCGCAGCGCCGGCTGTTCGGCCTGCATTTCGCGCAGGACGACCGCCGCGACCTGATCTGCGGTCTGATAGACATCCTCGCCCTGCCGGGTCTGCGATCCGGCCACGTATTTCTGCAGGATCGGCAGGTATTCATCTTCCAGCATACCGCCCGTTTCGGTGATCTGCTTCAGCACGGTATTGGCGAATTCGGACGCGATGCCGCCGGGTTCGATCGCCGTGAACTGAATGCCGAAGGCCGGGGTGATATAGCTGGCCATGGCTTCGGTCAGGCCCTCGACGGCGAATTTCGCGCCGCAATAGACTTCGTTGAAAGGCTGGCCCACAAGGCCACCGACCGAGCTGATATTGATGACATGGCCGGCGCGGGCCTTGCGCATATGCGGCATGACCGCCTTGATGCAGCGGACCACACCCATGTAGTTGATGTCCAGAATGCGGGCGATATCGGATTCATCCGCCTGTTCCAGACTGCGGGCATAGCCCATACCGGCATTGTTCACCAACACGTCGATGCGGCCCTGTTCGGCGACGATCCGGTCGACGGCGGCGGTCACGCTGTCGCTGTCCTGCACATCAAGGGGCAGCACATTCAGGCTGACGCCAGCGTCCTTGGCGGCCGCATCCAGCGCATCGCGTTTGTCCAGATTGCGCATGGTGGCATAGACGGTATGGCCCGCCTGTGCCGACTGGATGGCAATGGCAATGCCCAGCCCGGTCGAGGTGCCGGTGATGAGAACGGTTTTGGTCATGTCTTGTCCTTTTCGGGATCAGGTCTTTGCGATCGACAGCCAGACGCGGTCAAAGGTCTGTTCGACGATCTCGTCGGTAATGGGGCGATCCGACAATGCGGCCCCGCGGGCCAGTTGCATCGCGGGCGCTACCAACAGCAGCGACAGAAGTTTCGGGTCCAGATCGGCCAGCACGCCGCTGTCGATGCCACGCTGCAAAAGCTGGGCGATGTCGGCGGCATAGCCATCAGCCACGTCTTTCTGTGCATCGGTCAGAATGCCTGCGGTGCTGCCGGATTCCAGAAACAGAAAGCCCTTGGGATCGGCACGCACGAAATCGAACATCGCCCGCCACATCCCATGGATCATCTGTTTGGCATCGGTCAGGTGGCGCGGGGCAGTCACCCGTTCGTGGAACTCGGATTTCAGGTCCATATAGACCTGCCGCAACATGTCGTCCTTGTTGTCGAAATGCACATAGATGGTGCCCGCCGACACTTTCGCACGCGCGACGACGCCGGCCACGCCGGTCGCGGCAAAGCCCTTGGCGACGGCCTCTTCGATCACGGCGCGGCGCAGCTTGCGATAGGTCTGGTCCTTGGTGGTGCGGGGCATGGTCCCTCTGTCCTGTCTGATGGCGGACATATATGATAATGAATTTTCATTATCAAGTAGGCCTGCCATCTTTTTACGACCCCGATTCAATTCAGGATCGCCGCCGAACGCAGCCGCTGCCGCGCAAGCTCAATAAAGCTGCGAACTTTCGCCGGGGCGCGGCGTCCCTCGACATGGACCAGATGGATCGGCAGCGGCTCGGGCTCGCAATCCTCAAGCACGGTCTGCAGCCTGCCTGCGACCAGGTCCGGGCCGACCTGATAGGACAGAACGCGCGTCAGCCCCCACCCCTGCCGGGCGACCTCGATCGCGGCGGCGACACTGCTAAGCCGCAGGCGCGGCATCAGCCGGACCATCTGCAACTGGTCGCGCCCAAAGCGCCATTCCGCCATCGGGCTGACCGGCGCCGCGGCGGCAATCTGATGCGCCGTCAGATCGCCGGGCACCTGAGGGACGCCATGACGCGCGAAATAATCCGGCGACCCGCAGATGACGCGGCGCACGCTGCCGACCCGCACCGCCACCAGCCCCGAGGATGGCAGCGGCCCGATACGAACCGCCACGTCAAAGCCTTCCTCGACCATGTTCACCACCCGGTCGACCATGACCACATCGGCCGCGACATCGGGGTAAAGATGCAGAAACTCGGTCAGGATCGGCGTCACATAGATGCGCCCGAACTCGTTCGAACATGTCAGTCGCAATTCGCCCTTGGGCACGGCCGCCGCACCGGTGGCCGCGCTGTCGGCAGCCTGCAACTGGGCCAGGATATGCCGCGCATCCTCCAGATAGGTCTTGCCGACCTCGGTCAGGCGGACGCGGCGGGTGGTGCGCGTGAACAGCCGTGCGCCCAGACGTTCTTCAAGCGCGTTGACGCCGCGCGTGGCCGACGGCGCGCTAAGCCCCATGCGCCGTGCCCCGGCGGCAAAGCTTTCGGCCTCGGCGACGGCGACAAAGACTTCCAGGCTTTGCAGTCGATCCATGCTGATTGCTCACATAAAGTGAAATAGTGACTTTCACGGATGCTATATTAATTCGCAGAACGGCGCAAATTACCTTCGGGATCATCAACACAGCCAAAGGAAAGCCCATGTCCCGCATCACGACCCCCGCCACCATCGCCGACACGCCCGAAGCCAGCCAGCCGCTGCTGGAAGGCGTCAAGAAATCGCTGGGGACGGTGCCGAACCTGTTTCGACTGATCGCCAACAGCCCCGCATCGCTGGAAGGTTATTTGGGCCTCAGCGGCGCGCTGGGAAAAGGCCGCCTGAACGCGGCCACACGCGAACGCCTTGCGCTGGCCATCGCGAATTACAACGGCTGCGACTACTGCAACAGCGCCCACACCTATATCGGCAAGAATCTGGCCAAGCTGGATGATGCCGAACTGGCGGCGAACCGGGCCGGCAGCTCGACCGATGCCAAGGCCGACGCGGCGCTGCGCTTCGCGCTGAAAATCGCCGCCGAGCGTGGCCGCGTCAGCGCCGAGGATGTGCAGGCCGCCCGCGAGGCGGGCTTTTCGGACGGTGAACTGGTCGAGATCGTCGTCCATGTCGCGCTGAACACGCTGACGAATTACGTCAACGAAGCCTTCGCGACCGAGGTCGACTTCCCGCTGGTCAAGGCCAACCGCGCCTGATCCCTGAACCCGCAGCAAGGATCAAGATCATGACACAGAACAGTTCGCGCCCGCCCCTGCCGCCGTTTTCGGAAGAAACCGCGCGTGAAAAGGTCCGGCTTGCCGAAGATGGCTGGAACAGCCGCGATGCCGCGCGTGTCGCGCTGGCCTATACGCCGGACAGCACCTGGCGCAACCGCGCCGAATTTCCCAAGGGCCGCGACCAGATCCAGGACTTTCTGACCCGGAAATGGACGCGGGAACTGGACTATCGCCTGATCAAGGAATTGTGGGCCTTTGGCGGTAACCGCATCGCGGTGCGCTATGCCTATGAATACCGCGATGACAGCGGCAACTGGTTCCGCGCCTATGGAAACGAGAACTGGGAATTCGACGAGAACGGGCTGATGGCGCATCGCCATGCCTCGATCAACGAATTGCCCATCCGCCCGGAAGACCGCCTGTTCCACTGGCCGCTGGGGCGCCGCCCCGACGACCACCCCGGCCTCAGCGACCTTGGCCTGTAACCCCCGAAAAGGAGATAACCGATGACCCCGATCAAACTGTACCGCAACCCGAAATCCGGCCATTGCCACCGGGTCGAACTGATGCTGGCCTTTCTGGGCCTGCCCTATGAAACCATCGATCTGGACATGGCCAACGGCGCCCACAAGGCACCCGACTTCCTGAAGATCAGCCCCTTCGGCCTTGTCCCGGCAATCGACGACAACGGCTATACGCTGGCTGACAGCAACGCGATCCTTGTCTATCTGGTGCAGACCTACGCACCCGGCACCCACTGGATGCCGACCGAGGCAAAGGACGCCGCCGAGGTGCAGCGCTGGCTGACGGTCGCGGCCGACAACATCTATGCGGGCCCCTGCGCCGCGCGTCTGGTCAAGGTGTTTGGCACCACGCATGACCACGCAGCCGCGGTTGCCAAGGCGCATGACCTGTTCGCCGTGATGGAGGCGCATCTGACCGGGCGCGACTGGCTGGCCACGGCCCAGATCAGCATCGCCGACGTGGCGGGCTACAGCTATATCGCCCATGCGCCCGAAGGCGGTGTCGATCTGGCCCCCTATCCGGCGCTGCGCGCTTGGCTGGCTCGGGTCGAGGCACAGCCCGATTTCGTGCCGATGGCGACCTCGCCGCTGCCCGAACTTGCCTGACACCAAGGGCCGGGGTTTCGCCCCGGCCCGCATTTTTCACAGGCCGATGCCATGACCAGCACATCCCAGACCAACCCCTTCCACGCCGGAGAGCGTGCCGCCCAGCAACGTGCCGGGGTCGGTGACGTGTCGCAATGGGCGGGCGGCTTTGTCCGTGACTACCTGCCCGAACAGCACCGGCAGTTTCACACCGCGCTGCCGTTTCTGGTCGTGTCGGGTGGCGATGCCGCCGGACAGGTCTGGGCCACTGTGATCGAGGGACCGGACGGATTCATCACCTCGCCCGATCCGCAGCATCTTGCCCTGCGCAGCGCCATACCCGCCGATGACCCATTGGCCGAGCGGCTGCGCGGGGGCGGCGATATCGGTGCGGTCGGGATCGATCTGGGCAGCCGCCGCCGCAACCGGTTCAGCGGAAAGATCAGCCCGACCCCGGAAGGGTCGCTGATCCGCATGACCCAGACATTCGGCAACTGCCCGCAATATATCCACGAGCGCAGCCTGCGCCGCGTGCCGGGCACCCCCGGCACCCCCGTTCGGGGACAGCAACTGACCCCCGACCAGATCGCGCAGATCCGTGCGGCGGACACGCTGTTCATCGGCTCGGGTCAATATGGCACACGGGGCGAGGCCTCGGACGGGTATGACGCGTCCCATCGCGGCGGCCCGCCCGGCTTCGTTCAGGTCGTCAGCCCGACCCGCCTGCTGATCCCCGACTACATGGGCAACAATTTCTTCAACACCATTGGCAATATCATGGCCGATCCGCGCGTCGGGCTACTGTTCATCGATTTCGAGACCGGCGGGCTGTTGCATCTGAGCGGCAAGGCTCACGTCGATTGGGATCCCCGCGACACCCGTGACGGTGACGCCTGGCGGATGATCGAGCTGGATATCGACTGCGTGATTCAGCGCCCCGCCGCCCTGTCCCTGCGTTGGGCCAGGCAGGCGCATCTTGCGCGGCGGCTGAAACTGACGCGCAAGGTTCAGGAAAGCGCGCAGATCACTTCGTTTCATCTTGCGCCCGCCGATGGCAGGCCGCTGGACCCGTTCACGCCCGGACAGCATCTTCCGATCACCGTGCAGATCCCCGGACAGGCGGGCACGACGGCGCGCAGCTATTCCCTGTCGGGGCCGCCGGGCGCCGACACCTACCGGCTTAGCGTGAAACGCGAAGCGCAGGGTCTTGTCTCGCGCTTTCTGCACGATCAGGTGCAGACCGGCGCGATCATCGAGGCACAGTCGCCATCGGGCGATTTCGTCACCGAAAAGGTGGACGCCCCGCTTGTCCTGATCAGCGCGGGGGTGGGGCTGACACCGATGCTGTCGATGCTGCATGCGGCGGCGGCGGAAGGTCGGCAGACATGGTTTCTGCATGGCGCGCGAAACGGGGGCGATCACGCCCACCGCGCCGAGGTGGCCACGCTTGTCGACAGCCACCCGCATCTGCATCGGCGGGTGTTCTACAGCCGCCCCGAGGCCCGGGATGTGGCTGGTCGCGACTACGACATCGCCGGTCGGATGAATGCCGCAGATGTCCGCCGGCTGATCCCCGACCCCACGGCGCGGTTCATGCTGTGCGGTCCGGCGGGATTCGTGGCCCAGATGCAGGACGAACTTGAACAGTCGGGCATTCCCGCCGCGCAGATCCGGTTCGAAACTTTCTGACGCGCAAAAAAATCCCGGCCAAACTGGCCGGGATTGTTGGTTTTTCCTGTCAGATAACCGACTTAGCGCTTGGACACCGGGGTCCAAGCGAATTTTTCAAACGGTGCATCGACCGGCGTTTTGGCGATGTGGTTGGTGTAGTTGCTCATCACCTTCTGGGCCAGACCCAGGATGATTTCCAGCACCTGCTGATCGCCGTAGCCCGCAGCATAGAAGGCATCAAGCTGTTCGTCCGTCGGGTTGCCACGGCTTTCCAGCATGGCCAGCGTGAAGGTGCGCAGCGCCTCCAGCTTGGGGGTCGGCAGCGGGGTTTCATCGCGCAGCGCGTCGATGACATCATCACCGACCTTCATGGCCTTGGCGATGCCGGTATGGGCGGGCACGCAATAATGGCATTCATGGGCGACGTTGATCGCCTGCCAGACGACCGTCTTTTCATCGGCATCGAAAGAGGTTTCTTCGGCGAACAGGCGGTGCAGCACCTGATACCCGTCCAGCAGCGCGGGCGCACCGGCCATGACGGCGTGCAGACCCGGCAGGCGGCCGAAAGCGGCCTTCGACTTTTCGATCAGCGGCAGGGCAGCTTCGGGGGCATTGGTTTCGTCGAAGCGTTCGAACTTGGTCATCTGATGTCCTTTCGGTTTCGGGTTCGACGCCAATCTGGGGATATTTGAGCGAATGCTCAACAATATTCTTGAGCAATCGCTCAACACATCTCTGTGATTATGCTGGCACAGCGGCGCAACCGCCCGTAATTTGCGTCCATGGCACGCACCGCATCATATGACCGCGACAAGGCGCTGGACGCCGCGATGACGCTTTTCTGGGTCAAGGGGTATCACGCGACCTCGCTGAAGGATCTGGAACAGGCGCTGTCCTTGCGGCCCGGTTCGATCTATGCGGCCTTCCACAGCAAAGAGGCGCTGTTTCGCGAAACGCTGGATCGTTATTCGGCGCGGATGGAGGCCGATCTGGTCGCGCTGGTGGAACATGCCCCCTCGCCCTTGGCGGCCTTGCGCGGGCATCTGGTCGGGCTGTCGGACCTGACGCCCTGTGACCGGCCATCCACTGCCTGCATGCTGGTGAAATCACTGTTGGAGGCGCCAAGGGACGGCGATCTTCGGACCTTCATCTCGGCCCATCTTGATCGGATCGAGGATGTGATCGCCACGGCCTTCCGCAAGGCTAGGGCATCGGGCGAGCTGCCTGCCGATGCGGATCCGGACCGGCTTGCGCTGCGGGTCCAGACCTATATTTTCGGGCTAAAAATTCAGGCGCAGCGGGAAACAGACCCCGAAAAGATGCGCCAACTCTGTGCCGATCTGGCAGAAGAGATCCGCCTGCTGTCGCAACCCTCGCTGCAATGACAGGCGGACCGGGCCGGGCCTAGCGGCGTTTGGCCAGATAGTCGAAGGTCAGCGCGGCGACGATGCCATAAAGCACATGACCGACCAGCGCGACCCAGGTGATCCCGGTGAAGCCCAGAAAGAATTTCAGTCCGGCGATCGCGGTGATCCCGCCGATTGCAAAGATCCACAGTCCGAAACCGTAGATGGCCGAAGATAGCAGCATCGGAATGGCCGGCGCGAATTTCTGTTGCAGCGGGCGGAAGATATACAGCCAGCCCACGGGATAGGCGATCAGGCCGACCAGAAACAGATGCATGAAATTGCCGGCCCAGGCACCGTTCGGCAACCCGAACGTGCCCAGCAGCGACCGTGCCAGCCCCGCGGGCGCAAGATTGGCGAAACCCAGCATCGGGCTGATCGCCTGACCCCACAGGTCGAAGGCGACGGTCGCGACGGACCCGGCGATCAGCATCGCGATCATCGTGTCGCTGTTCAGGGGCGGGGTGGCGGTCTGGCGAGGATCAGTCATTCTTACGCTCCGTCTGGATATTGTTTGCTTGTTTCATGTTCCAATTCCGGTCCAGCGGCCTCAAAGTTACACAGGCCCCGTCAACATCACGCATTTGTTACCTGACCCGTGAAAGGAAAGCGGTTCCCGTCACGAATGGACGTGGTGAGGAATAGCATGACCATAAAAGTGGACGATTTCATGACGCAAGACAGTTCCGTCACCGCAGCCGACATCCTGGCACAACGGTTATATCGCGCGGGATGCCGCTTTGCCTTTGGCATGCCGGGGGGCGAGGTGCTGGCCCTGATCGACGCGCTGGCCCGCGCGGGGATCGAATTCGTGCTGGCCAAGCACGAAAACGCCGCAGGCTTCATGGCCGAAGGGGTCTATCACCGCACCGGCGCGCCCGCGCTTCTGGTCACGACCGTCGGGCCGGGTGCCCTGAACGCCGTCAACGTGGTCGAAAACGCGCGGCAGGACCGCGTGCCGATGATCGTGCTTTCGGGCGCGATCGACCCGGCCGAGGCCGCGACCTATACCCACCAGGTGCTGGACCAGCGCGAGGTGTTCCGCCCCGTCACCAAGGCCAGCTTCACCTTCGATGCGGGCGCGGCGGCGGCGATTGCCGACAAGGCTGTCGCCATCGCGACCGAAGGCCGCCCCGGTCCGGTCCATATCGACGTGCCGATTTCCGTCGCCTCGGCGCCCGTGGCCGCCCGTCCCGCCTTCGACCGCAGGGATGCGCCGCCCCTGCAACCCGCCGAGGGCGGCGATCTGGCGCAGGCGCGGCGATGGCTGGCGGCGGCGGAACGTCCCGTGATCGTCATGGGTCTGGACGCCATGAACCAGAATGCCGGTGCCGCGATCCGCGATTTCGCCGAAAGCTTCGGCGCGCCCGTCATCTCGACCTACAAGGCCAAGGGCCTCATCCCCGAGGATCACCCCCTGTCGCTTGGCGCGGCGGGCCTGTCGCCCAAGGCCGACCGGCTGCTGCTGCCCCTGCTGGCCGAGGCCGACCTGATCATCTGCGCGGGCTATGACCCGATCGAGATGCGCGTGGGCTGGCGCGACCCGTGGGACGCCGCGACCGTGCCCGTCATCGACATCACCGCCGCGCCGAACCACCACTACATGCATCAGGCGGGCGTGAACTTCGTGGCCGATTGCGGGGCCACGCTGGCCACGCTGGCGCTTGGGGTGACGCCCCGCGCCGCATGGGGCGACCGCATCGCCCGGCTGAAATCCGAACTCGCCGCGGCCTTTCCGCGCGACGAGGACTGGGGCCCCGCCGCCGTCATCGACACCTGCATGACCGCCCTGCCCGAAGGCACGCTGGCCACCGCCGACAGCGGCGCGCATCGCATCCTTCTGTCGCAGATGTGGCGCTGCACCGAGCCACGTGGCCTGATGCAATCCTCGGGGCTGTGCACGATGGGTTGCGCGGTGCCGCTGGCCATCGGCGCGGCGCTGGCAACACCCGAACGCCACGTGGTGTCGTTTTCCGGGGATGCGGGTTTCCTGATGGTCGCGGGCGAACTTGCCACGGCGGCGGAACTGCGCACGCCCGCGATCTTCGTCGTCTTCGTCGATGCCAGCCTTGCGCTGATCGACCTGAAGCAGCGCCAGATGGGGCTGAACTCGAACGGGGTCGATTTCGAGGGGCCGGACATCGCGGCGATCGGACGTGCCTTCGGCGGCGCGGGGCATACCGTGCGCAATCGCGCCGAACTGCAAGACGCGTTGCAGGCCGCCATGGCCGAGACCCGCTTTACCGTCATCGCGGCGGTGATCGACCGCAAATCCTATGACGGGCGGCTGTGACATGACCAACGACAAGACGCCGATGGCGCTGGAGGGGCTGGTCGTCCTGGACCTGTCGCGCATTCTGGCCGGACCGACCGCAACGCAGCTTCTGGGCGATCTGGGCGCGACAGTCATCAAGATCGAGAACCCGCGCAGCGGCGGCGACGACACGCGCGGCTGGGGGCCGCCCTATGCCACGATGAAGGATGGCAGCACGGGCGATCTCAGCGCGTATTTCATGGCCGCGAACCGCAACAAGCAATCGGTCGCTGCCGATCTGGGCACCGACGAAGGGCGCGATCTGGTTGCCGCGCTGGCCGCCCGCGCCGATGTGGTGATCGAGAATTACAAGCCCGGCGGACTGGTCAAGTACGGGCTGGACCACGACACGCTGCTGGCGCGGCATCCGGGGCTTGTCTACTGCTCGATCTCGGGGTTCGGGCAGACGGGGCCGAACCGCGACAAGCCCGGCTATGACCTGATGGCGCAGGGCTATGGCGGCATCATGAGCCTGACCGGCGCCCCCGAAGGCCCGCCGATGAAGGTGGGCGTCGGCATCGCGGACGTGATGTGCGGGATGTATGCCACCATCGGCATCCTTGCCGCGCTGCGCCACCGCGACCGCACCGGCGAGGGACAGCATATCGACCTTGCGCTGGTCGATGCGCAGATGGCCTGGCTGATCAACGAGGGCACGAATTTCCTGACCTCGGGGCAGCTGCCACAGCGACGCGGCAATGCCCATCCGAACATCGTGCCCTATGACGTGTTCCAGGCCGCGGACGGGCATGTGATCGTCGCCGTCGGCAATGACGCGCAGTTCGCGCGGTTCTGCGACGTGTTCTGCGCAACGCATCTGGCAGCCGACCCGAATTATGCGACGAACCCCGCGCGGCTGGCGAACCGCGACGCGCTGATCGCGCAACTGCGCCCGCTGTTGGCCGACCATCCGGTCGCATGGATCGTTGATCGGCTGGAGGCGGTGAAGGTCCCCGTCGGGCCGATCAACGATCTGGATCAGGCGCTGAATTCGGAACAGGCGCAGGCCCGGCAGATGACCGTCGCGATGGACGCCCCCGAGACGGAAAAGGGGCAGGTGCGACTGCTGGGCAATCCGCTGAAACTGTCGCGCACGCCCGTCACCTATCGCAGTGCACCGCCGCGTTTCGGGGCCGATACCGACCGCGTCAGGCGGGATCTGGGGCTGGACGGCGACTAGGCCGTCCAGCGATACAGCCAGACCTCGGACAGGGGGCGGTCGGGGGCGCGCAACTGGACGCGCAGCTCGGCCAGGGTCGCGGTCCCGGGGGTGAAGGTCACGGCAAGGCGCGCGCCCCCGGTATCGGGGTTGCGCTGCAGCACGCCGCCGCTGACCTGCCCCGCGCTGCTGCGGGTCATGAACTCGACCGTCGACAGATCGCCCTCCAGATCGGGATGCGGGGCGAAATCGACCGTGATGATCCAGTCCTGCGTCTGCATGTGACGGCCCATCCGCGTATTCGTGACCTGCGCCAGCCCGCGCGGGGGCGCCGGATCATCGCCCCATGACAGGCGGTATCCGAAACGGTGTTCGGCACCGGGCAGGATCGGTTCGGACGGGCGCCAATAGGCGACGATATTGTCGAAGATCTCTCGATCGGCGGGGATCTCGACCAGCGTGACGGCCCCGCGCCCCCAATCGGCATCCGGCGTGACCCACAGACTGGGTCTGCGATGGTACAGCGCTTCGAGATCGGCGAAATCGCTGAAGCCTCGTGCCCGCTGCATCAGGCCGAAGCCCTGCGGACCGTCATCGACAAAGGCCGAGATCTGCAGCTCTCGCGGGTTGGACAGGGGCCGCCAGATCGTCTCACCCGCGCCGTTATGGATCAGCAGCCCCTCGCTGTCATGGACGGCGGGCCGGAAATCCGAAAACCGGTCGCGGATGGTCTCGTCGAACAGGAACATCGAGGTCAGCGGCCCCAGCCCGACATGCGACAGGGGCTGGCGCGCGAACAGATGCGCGGTCACGTCCATTTCAAGAACCGCGCCGGGGCGGATGCGGAAACTGTAAAGACCGGTCGCGCGCGGGCTGTCCAGCAACGCATGGATGACGGTTTCGCGCGCGCCGTCCGCCGGACGTTCGATCCAGAAATCGGTGAATTCGGGGAATTCCTCGCCGCTTGGTTCGGCTGTGTCGATGGCAAGGCCGCGGGCCGACAGGCCATAGATCTGCCCGGTGCCGATCCCCCGGAAATAGCTGGCGCCCTGAAAGACGGCAAATTCCTGGAAGATGCCGGGCTTCTCGATCTCGGCCCGCAGGCGCAGCCCGGAATAGCCAAGCGTGTCGTCGATGGGCAGATCCGGGAACTTGTCGGTGCGGTCAAAGACATCCAGATCGAACAAGACCGGGCGGGTCTGCCCCCCATCGACCACGGAAATCCGGACAGGGCGCGGGAAATAAAGCCCCGGCGGAAACAGGTCCACCTGAACCGGTCCCCGCCCGTCGCGCCACAAGGCGTTGCGCCCGTCAAACCAGATCATCCGGTACTGATCATAGCTGAGATCGCGCCACGCCTGCGGGATCTGCGGGCGCGGGCGGTGCATCGCCGCGGCCATGCCGCGCGCCCTGTCGACCAGATCGTCACGCGAAAAGGGCTGTGCATCGCCAAGGGTCAGGCCGGGTTGCTCGGCCCATGTCGCGCGGGGGGCAAGGGCTGCGGCCATCAGGCCGGCAAGGACGGATCGACGCTGCATCGGCTCAGGCCCTTTTGCGCCAGGGGTGGGATTTGAACCAGCCCGCGACATAGGCCACCGTGATCAGCAGTGCTGCGCCCGTCAGGTTGACCCAGAACATCGTCCAGTTGCTGCGACCGGCCTGATCCAGTGCCACGCCCATCAGCCGCGCCATGAACATCGAGGCGATGAACACCGCCAGCGACTGTTGCCCGACCTTCATGATCATCGCAAGGCAGGCGCGCCAGATGCGGGCGATGGCCCCCTGCCCGCCCGGCGGCAGCAGGCGGTGCCCGGCCTCGCCCGCAGCGATCCAGGCCAGATAGGCGACGGCCAGAAAATGGACATAGCGCAGGATGCCGAAATCGCTTTTCTGGATCAGGAAACGCCAGTCGGACCGCCATGCGCCGATCTCGGGGATGGCATTGATGATGCGGAAATAGGCGAAGGGCACGGTCAGCAGCACCACCGCCGCCGCGATCACCGCCAGTCGCCAATCGACCGGCGGTTTCGGGATCCAGCCCGCCGAGAAGGCGAAGCCGGTAAAGAAGATCAACTGCCAGCCAAGCGGGTTGAAGAACCACTGGCGGTCCGACCACGGCTCGGCCGGGAAGTTCACGTCGCCGATATTCGCGGTCAGCCACAGCCCCGCAACCAGCGCCAGAGCCAGCAGCCGAGAGATGCCCGCAAGCCAGATCACCACCGGCATCAGCGCCAGCAGTACCAGATACATCGGCAGGATGTCGAAATAGTTCGGGACATAGAACAGCCCCATCAGCGCGGGCAAATTCGTCAACGGATCATTGAAGAACGGATGCAGGTTCAGCGACCCGACATAGTCCTTCTCGAAGCTGCCAAGCCCGTTCAGCATCGCCATGGTTGCGGCGATCGCCATGAACAGCCCGATATGCGCCCAGTAGACCTGCCAGATGCGAAAGCCGACCCGCGCCGTCCCAAGCGCCATGCCCCGCTGTTCGAACAGCTTGCCGAAGGCGATGGCCGAGGCCGCGCCCGAACAGAAGACGAAGGCCTCGGTCGCGTCGGAAAAGCCGAACCGGGCCGGGATCCACAGCGTCAGCCAGTTCGACGGCACATGCGCGATCAGGATGATGAACATGTTGATCCCGCGAAAGAAATCCAGTCGCGGATCGCGCACGCGCGCAGCAGGGGCCGAGACGGTCGCGGCGGGGGCGCGACCGGCATCGGAGATGTCTTGGACCATGGTCATGCGGGTCGGTGCTCTTTCAGTCTCAGGCAGAGGCGGCAAGCCGCATCGCGGCAGAGAGTTGCTGCATGCGGGCGGCGGCAAAGGCATCCTCGACCCCGCCACGCAGCGCGGTGCGCTTGCGGATCAGGGCCTCGGTTTCCGACAGATAGCCCGCCCGCATCCCTGCGTCGATGGTGATGCGTTCGAACACGTCGCGCTGCGCGTGGCTGCCTCCGACGGTCTGCATGCGGGGCTGGGCCTGCGCAAGGTTGCGGAAGGCGGCGGCATAGCGCCCCTCGCCATAGGCGGCCAGCCCCTCGGCTGCGGTCAGGCCGGGATCGGCGATGATGCGCAGTGTCTCGGCCTCGGGGGCGGCGGCGTCGCGGTGGAACCGTTCCAGCATCGCCTGCGTCGCCTGCTGCCGCCCTTGCTGGCTGAGCGCCATCATGTAATGCAGATCCGCGAAGGCCACGCAGGCATCGTTGGCGCGGGTCTCGGCCAGGTCGGCAAGCTCGTTCCAGCGGTCGCCGACCGACACGCCCTCCAGCTCTAGCCGCATCAGAAGCGAACTGGCATTCGAAAAATCGCGGTAATCGTCGGTGCGGTCGTGGCGGACCTCGGTGTCATACAGCTCGATCACCTTGTCCAGCTCTCCCCGGTCCAGATGCAGCAGCGCCTTGTGCCACCACACGTGATAGCGGAAATTGTTGCAATGCAGCCAGCTTCCGCAGTTTTCCTCGATCAGGGAAATGCCGCGATCCGGCTGATGGGTCATGTCATAGACATGCGCGACCGCATGCAACCCCCAGGCATCGTCCGAGGCGTGACGCAGCCCCTCCAGCCCCGCCGCCTCGGCAGCGGCGTAATCGCCGGTTTCCTCAAGGGTAAACGCATGACAGCCCAGCACGAAGCCGCGCAGCGGGTGGTCGGGGCCATGCGCGGGCAGCACCCGCTCGATGGACCGCCGCATCCCGTAATGGTCGCCCAGGATGAAGCGGATCGCGTGCGAGACCTTGGCCGACAGCGTGTCACGCGGATTGTCCAGCAGCGCCTCTTCCATGGCGGCGATCGCGCCCGACGGACGGCCCGCAAGCCATGCGGACAGCGCGCGGCACCACAGCCTTTCGCGCAGCGCGGGCTGACCCTGGCGCAGCGCGGCCAAGGCCACATCCAGCGCATCCTGCGCGGCAGCGATCAATTCGCGACGGCCCAGCATCAGGGTGAACAGCCCCTTGGCGGCGTGCCCCATCGCAAAGCCCGGTTCCCGTTCCAGCACCGCGCCCAGATGCACGGGCGTCTGGCTGCCATGGGCAAGGAAGGCGCGAATGGTGCTGTTCCATTCCTCCAGCGCAGTGGGGTCGGTGATGCTGACGTTGCCGTCACAAATGTCGTTCTTCATCGGAAACTTTCTTCTGCGGGAAATGGAATGGCATCCGCATGGGCGTTTCCGCGCGGATGCCAGAAAGCCTTACATCGGTGCCTCGGCCCGGAAATCGGGGATATCCTTGTCAGAGGCGTCGTCAGCTTCGATGTCCTTCCAGTTGCCATAGGCCACGGTGATATTGCCCGGAATGTCCTCTTCCCAGAAGCCAACCACATTCTTTGTAATATTCAGGTAAAGTTTGTCATCAACGATCCGCCACAGCGTCGGATTGCCCGGAACCTTGCCACCCTTGGCGACCCCATAGGCACAATGGCCGTCATATTGGGGGACGAAGGCCGCCGGATCGGCAAGAAAGCGATCGCGATTCTGGGCCGACGAAAAGGCAAAGCTGGCGCCGTTATACTGCGCGGTGAATTCCTTCAGGCCCTTTTGGGGGGCAGGCTGCGCGGCGCCGACCGGCGATTGCGGCAGGTCGAAATAGGACACGACATCATAGCCCGATACAGCGTAGCCAGTGCTGTCGACATATTGCTCGCCCGCGAACGCGCCGGTGCTGAGTGCCACGGACAGGGCAGTTGCAGCAAAAGAGAAACGGAACATCGACAGCCTCCTGATGATTGATGTCTTGCGTTTCGCAGTCGCGGGCAGGTCCGTTACATGGTTCACGTTTTTGTGATGCGTCTACGATCCGACCGCAGCGCGGGCCGCGTCCGGTCACCCGGCTGATACAGGATGTCGATGGCGCTATCCGGTCAAAGGCAAGAAACGCGTCCTGCGGTTGATT
This sequence comes from Paracoccus homiensis, assembly GCF_900111675.1. GTDB lineage: Bacteria > Pseudomonadota > Alphaproteobacteria > Rhodobacterales > Rhodobacteraceae > Paracoccus > Paracoccus homiensis. Next base: position 91,852 of record NZ_FOHO01000011.1, read on the forward strand.
GGCCGCAAGCCCCTTCCTAGATCCGTGTCAGCACAAGACAGGTCAGGGCGACACCCATGAAGATCCCTTTCATCGGCACGTTCGGCAACGCCTGTCGTCATGCCGGTGCAGGCCGCCCCAGCGGATGGGATCCCGATGCCGCCGATGACGCCCAAAGACAGGCCGGCGCAGGTCGCGCCTGCCGCCTCAACCACGGAGCCTTTTCATGACCCAATCCCAGAAACTGCACCCCGGTGCGCGTTTCCCCGACATCACCCTGCCTCGGCTGGGGGGCGGCACGCTGACGCTGGCGCAGCCTGAAAACGGCCATGACTGGCGCATGATCGTGATCTATCGCGGCAAGCATTGCCCGATCTGCACGCGCTATCTGCGCGAACTGAACGACGCGGTTTCGGATCTGAACCAGCTTGGCGTCGATCTGGTGGCCGTGTCTGCCGATCCCGTCGAAAAGGTCGAAGAACAGATGGCGCAGGTTCAGCCGGCCTATGCCGTGGGCCATGACCTGACGCCCGATCAGATGCAGACGCTGGGGCTGTATGTCTCGGACCCGCGCAGTCCGCAGGAAACCGACCGCCCCTTTGCCGAACCTGCGATCTTTGTCGTCAATGCCGAGGGCAATCTGCAGATCGTCGATATCGCGAATGCGCCGTTCCTGCGGCCTGATCTGAAGTTGCTGATCGGCGGCATCCGGTTCATCCGCGACCCCGAAAACAACTATCCCATCCGCGGCACCCACCTGTAGGCGTGGGTCGGTAAACGGCCCTTGTCAGGCGGCGCGACCAAGCCGCGCCGCCTGATGATCCAAAGGCCGCAGATCAGCCCATCCGCTCGCTGGAATAGGATCCGGGCGAGGCGGGGAACACCACCGTCTTGTTTCCGTTCAGGAAAACCCGATGGTGGACATGCGCGTGGATCGCACGTGCCAGGACCTGGCTTTCGACGTCACGGCCAAGGCTGACGTAATCCGTCGCGCTTTGGGCATGGGTGATGCGGACGATGTCCTGTTCGATGATCGGGCCTTCGTCCAGATCGGCGGTGACATAATGGCTGGTCGCGCCGATCAGTTTCACCCCACGTTCATAGGCCTGTTTATAGGGGTTCGCACCCTTGAAGCTGGGCAGGAACGAGTGGTGGATATTGATGATCCGGCCCGACATCTTCTGACACATCTCATCGGACAGGATCTGCATGTAACGTGCCAGCACGATCAGTTCGGCCCCGGTTTCCTCGACCACCTTCATGATCGCGGCCTCGGCCTGGGGTTTGTTTTCCTTGGTCACGCGGATGCAGTGGAACGGGATATCGGCATTCACCACGACCTTCTGGTAATCCATGTGGTTGCTGATGACCGCGACGATTTCGACCGGCAGTGCCCCGATGCGGACGCGGTACAGCAGGTCGTTCAGGCAATGGCCGAAGCGGCTGACCATGATCGCGACGCGCATCTTCGTGGCTTCGTCATGGAACTGGAAGGTCATGCCGAATTCCTCGGACACGGGGGCGAATTCGTCTTTCAACTCGGCCAGTGCCGCGCCCTGCTCGGGGGTAAAGCTGACGCGCATGAAGAACTGGCCGGTTTCCTGATCGTCGAACTGGCTGCTGTCGGTGATGTTGCAACCGTGATCGGCCAGAAAGGTCGAGATCGCGGCCACGATCCCGCGCCGCGAGGCGCAGGTGACGGTAAGGCAGTAATTGGTCATGTCGGATCCTGTTCGTCCAGAAGAAGGGGCTGATCCTCAAGCCCGTTCTGATGGCAGAACGCGCTGAGCGTATTGGCAAGAAGGCAGGCGATCGTCATCGGACCGACCCCGCCCGGAACCGGGGTGATCGCGCCCGCGACGTGGCGGACATTCTCAAAATCGACATCGCCCACAAGGGCGGGCTTGCCGTCGCGCTGGATGCGGTTGATGCCCACGTCGATCACCGTCGCGCCGGGCTTGATCCATTCGGCCCGGACCAGCCCAGGCACGCCCGCGGCCACCACCACGATATCGGCCATGCGCGCCAGTTCGGGGATGTTGGTCGAGGATTTATGCGCCACCATCACCGTGCAATCGGCATTCAGCAGCAGCCGGGCCATCGGCTTGCCCACGATGTTGGAATGCCCGATCACCAGCGCCGTCAGGCCCCGGAAATCGGCATGGTGATGGCGCAGCATCATCATGCAGCCAAGGGGGGTGCAGGGCACGATCGCGTCCTGTCCGGTGCCCACCATCCCGACATTCGAGATGTGGAACCCGTCCACGTCCTTGGCGGGCGAGATCGCGTTGATCACCGCCCGCGCATCCAGATGCGCAGGCAGCGGCAGTTGCACAAGGATGCCATGCACCTGCGGGTCGTCGTTCAGCCGGTGGATCAGGCCCAGCAGGTCGTCGGCCTGCGTGTCGGCGGGCAGGCGATGTTCGAAGCTGCGCATGCCCGCCTCGACCGCCTGCTTGCCCTTGGCGCGGACATAGACCTCGGAGGCCGGGTCCTGCCCGACCAGCACCACGGCCAGACCCGGCGTCAGCCCGGTCCGGGCATGCAGCGCGGCGCTGCGCTGCGCCACACCGGCACGCACCGCCGCCGCATAGGATTTGCCGTCGATCAGCTGGGCACCCATCGGCTACAGCGTCCCGGTCAGTTCGGGCACGGCGTCGAACAGATCCGCGACCAGTCCGTAATCGGCCACCTGGAAGATGGGGGCGTCCTCGTCCTTGTTGATCGCGACGATGACCTTGCTGTCCTTCATCCCAGCCAGATGCTGGATCGCCCCGGAGATGCCGACCGCGACATAGAGGTCCGGCGCCACGACCTTGCCGGTCTGACCGACCTGCAGGTCGTTGGCGGCAAACCCGCTGTCGACCGCCGCGCGGCTTGCACCAACCGCCGCGCCCAGCTTGTCCGCAAGACCCGAGATCAGCGCGAAATCGGCCTCGGAGCCGACGCCGCGACCGCCCGAGACCACGACCTTGGCCGAGGACAGTTCGGGACGGTCGCTTTTCACGACCATGTCCTCCAGATGCGCAGACAGCGCGGGCGCGTCGGACAGGGTGACGGTTTCCACGGGCGCGGCATTGCCGGTCGCGGCGGCCTCGAAGGCGGCGGTGCGGATCGAAAGGACCTTGACCGCGTCCTGCGACTGCACGGTCTGGATCGCGTTGCCGGCATAGATCGGGCGCTTGAAGGTGTTTGCGTCCAGAACCTTGGTCACGTCGGTTATCACCATCGCATCCAGCAGCGCCGCCACGCGCGGCAGCACGTTCTTGCCCGAGTTCGTCGCGGGGGCGACGATATGGGTCACGCCGCCCGCCAGTTGCAGGATCAGCGCCGACAGGTTTTCCGCCAGCCCGTTGGCGACGCTGTCATCGGCGCAATGCAGCACCTTGTCGATGCCCGCGATGCCGGCAGCAGTCGCCGCCGCCTCGGCGGGGCCGCAGACCAGGGCGGTGACCGGACCCAGGGCGGACGCCGCGCTTGCGGATTTCGCGGTCGCGTCCAGCGCCAGCGCGCCCCCCGCAACCTCTGCCAGAAGAAGAACAGACATCAGACCAGCGCCCTTTCTTTCAGTTTCTCGACCAGTTCACCGACCGAACCGACCTTGATGCCCGCCTCGCGGCCGGCGGGTTCCTCGGTCGCGACGACCTTCAGGCGGGGCGTGGTATCGACCCCGTAATCCGCGGCGGTCTTTTCCGCGACGGGCTTTTTCTTGGCCTTCATGATGTTGGGAAGGCTGGCATAGCGCGGCTCGTTCAGGCGCAGATCGGTGGTGACGATGGCGGGCAGCGCGACCTCGATCTTCTGCAAGCCGCCATCGACCTCGCGCGTGACCTGCGCCTTGCCGTCCGCAATCTCCAGCGCGGATGCGAAGGTCGCCTGACCCCAGCCCAGCAGCGCCGCCAGCATCTGTCCGGTCGCATTCATGTCGTTGTCGATGGCCTGCTTGCCCGCGATCACCAGCTGCGGCTGTTCCTCGTCGACGACAGCCTTCAGGATCTTGGCGACGGCCAGCGGCTCGATCTCGGTCGCCTCGGGCGCCTCGATCATGATGCCGCGATCAGCGCCCATCGCCAGCGCGGTGCGCAGGGTTTCCATGGATTTCGCGTCGCCGATCGACACCACCACAACTTCGCTGGCGACGCCCGCCTCTTTCATGCGGATCGCAGCCTCGACCGAGATCTCGTCGAAGGGGTTCATCGACATCTTCACATTGGCCAGGTCCACACCGGAACCGTCGGCCTTCACGCGGACCTTGACGTTATAGTCGATGACCCGCTTCACAGGCACCAATACCTTCATTGCTGCGCCTTTCGTTTGTCGTTGAGTTTCAAGGGATCAGACCTTCACCCGTTCGGACTTCGGGTCATAGAAGGGTTTCAGGGATGCCTCGGCGCGGACCCGCTGCCCGGCGATCTCGATCTCGTAATCCGAGGCCAGAAGATCCTGCACGCTTTCGCCCTTGCAGGGGACATAGCCCATGCCCATCGCCGCCCCCAGATGGTGGCCGTAGCCGCCCGAACTCAGGAAACCGACGATCCGGCCGTCGCGCAGGATCGGTTCCGCGTGATACAGCAGCGGTTCGGGATCGGTCAGCTTGAACTGCACCAGTCGCGTGTCCAGCCCGGCCTCGCGCTTGCGCATCACGGCATCGCGGCCAATGTAGTCGCCGTCGCCCTTCTTCAGCGCAAAGCCCAGGCCCGCCTCCAGGATGTGATCCTCGGCCGAGATGTCATGCCCGAAATGGCGGAAGCCCTTTTCCAGGCGGCAGCTGTCCATCATGTGCAGGCCGCACAGCTTGGCACCCATATCGCGGCCCGCCTCGCGCAGCACCTCGAAGACATGGGCGGCCATGTCGGTCGACACATAGATCTCCCATCCCAGTTCGCCCACATAGGTGACGCGGTGGGCGCGGGCGACGGCCATGCCGATCTCGATATCCTGCCATGTCCCGAAGGGGTTGGCCGCATTCGAGAAGTCGTTGGGCGAGACGCGCTGCAACAGGGCGCGACTGTTCGGCCCCATGACGCAGATCACGGCCTCGGCTGCGGTCATGTCGGTCAGGGTCACGCGGCGGTCGCCAAGATGGCGGCGCATCCATGCCTGATCGGCCTGACGCGTCGCCGCCGGGGTCACGACCATATAGGCATCCTCGGCCAGGCGGTTAATGGTCACATCGGCCTCGATGCCCGCGCGGCTGTTCAGGAACTGGCTGTAGACGATCTTGCCCACCGGCACCGACAGGTCGCTGCCCGAGATGTGGTTCAGGAACGCCTCGGCATCGGCCCCCTCGACGCGGATCTTGCCGAAGGACGACATGTCATACAGGCCCACATTCTCGCGGATGGCCTTGTGTTCGCGGGCCGCGTTGTCGAACCAGTTCTGGCGTTTCCACGAATATTCGTACTCCGCCTTCTGCCCCGGATCCGCAAACCAGTTGGCGCGTTCCCAACCGGCCAGTTCCCCCATGACCGCGCCTTCGGCTTTCAGCGCCTCGTGCAGGGGCGAACGGCGGATGCCGCGCGCGGTGGCCTTCTGGCGATAGGGGAAGTGATCGGCATAAAGCAGGCCGAGCGTCTCCTTCGACCGTTCGAACAGGTAGTGCTTGTTGCCCTGGAAGGGCTGCATCCGCGCGATATCGACATCGCCCAGATCGAAGGGCTTTTCGCCCGTGTCCATCCAGGATGCCAAGGCGCTGCCCGCGCCGCCCGCCGACTGGATGCCGATGGAATTGAAGCCCGCCGCGACCCAGACATTGTCCATCTCGGGGGCAAGACCCAGGTGATAGGCGTCATCGGGGGTAAAGCTCTCGGGCCCGTTGAAGAAGGTGTGGATGCCGGTCTCCGCAAGGATCGGCAAGCGGTTCACGGCCATTTCCAGGATCGGCTCGAAATGGTCGAAATCCTCGGGCAGCTGGTCGAACTCGAAATCCTCGGGGATGCCCTTCATCGCCCAGGGCTTGGCGACGGGTTCGAAGGCGCCAAGCAGGATCTTGCCCGCGTCCTCCTTGTAATAGGCGCATTCCTCGGGAACGCGCAGCACCGGCAGCTGCTGCAGGCCCGGCACCGCGTCGGTGACGATGTAGAAATGCTCGCAAGCATGAAGGGGCACGTTAATGCCCATCTGGCGGCCGACCTGGTGGCCCCACATGCCCGAACAGTTCACGACGTGATCGCATTCGATCATGCCGCTTGCGCCCTCGGCCTCCCACGAGACGCCGGTGATGCGGCGGCCGTCGCGGCGAAAACCGGTGACCTTGGTGCGTTCCAGCACCTGCGCGCCGCGCTGTTTCGCGCCCTTGGCCAGCGCCAGCGCGATATTGGCCGGATCGCCCTGCCCGTCCTTGTCCAGATAGACCGCCGCCTTCACGCCGTCGATATTCAGATGCGGATAGCGGGTCTGTAGTTCCGAAGGGCTGATTTCCTCGACCTCGACGCCGAAGGCGCGGGCCATGGAGGCCTGGCGCAGGATCTCTTCGCGGCGTTCCTCGGACAGGGCCACGGTGATCGAGCCGTTGCGCCGGAAGCCCGTCGCGACGCCGGTTTCCTCTTCCAGGCTGCCATACAGTTCCTGACTGTATTTCGCCAGGCGCGTCATGTTCTGGGATGCCCGCAGCTGGGCGATCAGGCCCGCCGCATGCCAGGTGGTGCCCGAGGTCAGCTGTTTGCGTTCCAGAAGAACCACGTCCTTCCAGCCCAGCTTGGTCAGGTGATAGGCGACCGAACAACCGATCACCCCGCCACCGACGATCACCACACGCGCTTTTTCAGGGGGATATGCCATGGTCTTTGTCCTTTCAGGCCCGGATGCGGCTGTTGTCGGCGTCCCAGAGGCACGCGTCCTGCTGCACGACGGCTTTCAGCCGTTGGCCATAGATTTCGATTTCAAGTTCGGTGCCCGGCGCGGCGGCGTCGGTTGACAGCATCGCCATCGCGATGGCCTTTTCCGTGCGGTATCCATAGGCGGCGGACAGAACCTCGCCCACGCGGATGCCATTCTGGAAAACCGCCGCCATATAGGGCGCGTCCTGCCGGCCCGGCTCGACCACCAGCGTCACGAGGCGGCGGGTCGGTGCGGTTTCGGCCTGAAGCGCGGCCTTGCCGGGGAAGTCCTGCGGCTTGTCCAGCTTCACGAAGCGGCCCAGCCCGGTTTCCATCAGCGTGTAGTCGCTGGACAATTCGCCCTTCCAGGTCAGATAGCCCTTCTCGATCCGCATCGAGTTCAGCGCATACATCCCGAAGGGCGCGGCCCCCGCATCGCGGATCGCCGAATAGATCGCGGCGGCGTCAGTGGGGGATGCGTGCACCTCCCATCCCAGTTCGCCGGCAAAGGACACGCGGGCCAGCATCGCGGGCTTGCCCGCCACCGTCGCCTGCTGATGCGACAGCCAGCCAAGCGACAGATCCGCATCCGAGATCGCGGCCAGAAGATCGCGCGATTTCGGCCCCGTCACCAGCATCGCGGTCACATCGGCGCTGCGGTCGGTCAGGGTCAGACCGGCGGGCATCCGGCGCGACAGCACCTCGTAATCGTGCCATTGCGCAAGGGCGGCGGTCATCAGGGTGAATTCGTCATCGGCGTGGCGGATGCAGGACATCTCGGTCAGGACGCGGCCACGGCTGTCGGGGAAATAGACCAGGTTCATGCGCCCGACCTTGGGCAGGCCGCCGGCGACCATGCCGCGCAGCCATTCGGCAGCCCCCTCGCCCGACAGCGCGAAGCGAGAGAAACCGCAGAGGTCGATCACGCCCACGCCGTCGCGCACGGCCTCGACCTCGGCGCGGACGCGGGGTTCCCACGGGCCGCTGCGATCCCAGGTCAGGGTCGCTTCCTCGGACGTGTCGTCGCCTGGCTGTGCGAACCAGTTGGCGCGTTCCCAGCCGTTATAGGCGCCCATCTGCCCGCCATCCGCCACCAAGCGTTCGTGGTTCGGCGACAGCTTGCGGTCGCGTTCGGCGGGCCATTCGTGATGCGGGAAATGCATCGCGTATTCGTGGCCATAGGTCTCCAGCGCCTTGCCGGTGCAATATGCCGCGTCGGCATGTCCGGTGAAACGGCGCGGATCGACCGACCACATGTCCCATTCGGTATGGCCATGCATGATCCATTCCGACAGCACCTTGCCCGCGCCGCCGCCCTGCGCGATCCCGAAGGTAAAGCTGTGCGCCTCGAACGCGTTCGGCACGCCCGGCATCGGCCCGATCATCGGCAGCCCGTCCGGCGCATAGGGGATCGGCCCATTGATGTTGCGCTGGACGCCTTGCGTGCCCAGCAGCGGCACCCGCGCCATCGCATCCTCGATATACCATTCCAGCCGGTCCAGATCGTCGGGATACAGCTGGAAACTGAAATCGGCGGGCATGTCCTGCCCCGAGGCCCAGCCGACCTGGCAGTTGCGTTCATACGGCCCCAGGTTCAACGAATGCGTGTCCTGCCGCAGGTAATAGCTACTGTCCACGTCGCGCAGCATCGGCAGCTTGCGGCCATGTTCCTTGGACCATGCGGCAACCTCGGGGATGGCCTCGGTCAGGAAATACTGGTGGCTCATCACGGACAGGGGCACGGGGCGGCCACCATGCGGCAGGAACCATTCGCCGACGCGTGCGGCATAGTAGCCCGCCGCGTTCACCACGTATTCGCAGCGGATATCGCCCTTTTCGGTATGGACGATCCATTCGCCATCCTTGCGGCTGACGCCGGTGGCGGGGGTGAAGCGCAGGATCGTGCCGCCATGCGCCCGCGCGCCCTTGGCCAGCGCCTGCGTGACCTGGCTGGGGTCGATATCGCCGTCCAGCGGATCCCAGAGGCCGCCTTCCAGGTCATGCGTCTCCATGAAGGGGAAATGGCTCTGCAATTCGTCCGGCGTGCACATGTCCATGGTCAGGCCCATATGGGCGGCCATGCCGCGCACGCGCTCGAACTCCATCATCCGGTCATGGGTATGGGCCAGCCGCACCGCGCCCGTCACGTGATAGTTGATCGGGTAATCCACCTCGTCGGCCAGGCCGCGATACAGCGCCAGCCCGTGGCGCTGCATGTTCATCACGCCGTAATTCGCCGCGAAGTTCGGGCAGTTGCCTGCCGCGTGCCAGGTCGACCCCGCCGTCAGCTCGTTCTTTTCCAGAAGGACGCAATCCGTCCAGCCCGCTTTGGCAAGGTGATACAGCGCCGAGACGCCGACCACCCCGCCACCGATAATCACCACTCGTGCTGTCGAAGGAATAGTCATTCATGGACCTCTGATGAGAATGAAGCCGATCCGTGACCCTGAACGCGGATCGTATCTGGTGGTAGCTGCGGCGCGGTCCCTGCCCTTTTCAGGCTGTCGCCACGAATCCGGATGACCTGTGGCGACAGGATCGAACCAGCCTGTCTTGTGAAAAGATTGTCCGATTCTTCACAATCTGACAATGAAATTTTTGCCGTTTTTTTCATTTTTATGCGGCAAGGCACGGATTGATGCCTGTTTGGGCAAAAGCACCCCGACACGCTGCCACCGGGGCAGAAAATGTGCCGGGATGCACGGGAAACACGCAGTTTCCTAGTGTTCGCGGATGACGAAATGCTTCGTGGTCGTTTCGATGACCTCCCAGTAGCCGGTAAAGCCATTGGGGATCATGAAGGACTGGCCGGCGGTGAATTCACGCCGCTCGCCATCGGTGGCGATCAGGGCACAGCGGCCCTTGATGATGTGGCAGAATTCGTCGCGATCGGTGAAGGCATGCCATTTGCCGGGCGTCGAGGTCCAGATGCCTGCGATCACCACCCCATCGGGGCTGCGAAACAGCAGGTCGGTCTGATGCTGGGGATCCCCCTCGACCACCCTGTCGGGCAGATCGGCCAGGCGGCGCTGACTGCTGTCAAGCGGGTGGTCGGTAAAGGCGATGATCTTCATGGTCTGTCCTTTCTTTCCGGATCGGGCATTGCCCTGTTCCCCCTCATGTCAGCTTTGTCCTTTCCATGGGACGAGTTTTTGTTCTGCGAGTCTCATGATGACGTCGATTGCGTAGCCGATGATTCCGATGAGGATGATGCCCATCAGGACGATGTCGGTCAGCTGGAACTTGGAGGCGGCGATGATCATCATGCCGGCGCCCTTCTGGGCCGCGACCAGCTCGGCGGCCACCACCGTGCCCCAGCACACCCCCATCGCCACCCGCGCCCCGGTAAAGATCTCGGGCAGCGAATTGGGCAGGATCACGTGCCGCAGCAATTGCCATTTCGACGCCCCCAGCGAATAGGCCGCGTGCACCTTGGTGATGTTCACCCCCGACACGCCCGCCCGCGCGGCGATGGTCATCACCCACA
>NZ_FOHO01000031.1 GCF_900111675.1 Paracoccus homiensis
TGCTGTGCTTCAATTCCTGCCGTCCCGACAGCCGTGGCAGCGTCGGCCTGTCGCGTCCCGAACCCGGTGCCGCGCCCGATATCCGCCTGAACTTCCTGGCCACCGAACGCGACCGTCGCGAAGCGGTCGAGGCCAGCCGCCTGATGCGCCGCCTGATGCAGGCCCCGGCCCTGTCCGCGATCACCGCCGAGGAGATCTCGCCCGGTGAACAATGTCAGGACGATCAGGCGATGCTGGACTATGTCCGCCAGAACGGCGGCTCGATCTATCACCTGTGCGGGACCTGCGCGATGGGCCCCGATGCCGATACCGCCGTCGTCGATCAGCGCCTGCGCGTCCACGGCGTGCCCGGCCTGCGGGTCATCGACGCATCCGTCTTTCCCAACATCACATCGGGGAACCTGAATGCCCCCGTGATGATGCTGGCCGAACGGGCGGCCGCGATGATCGCCGAGGACCGCAAATCCATTCGACATGAGGTGCGTCACAGCGCCTGACATTCACCTTGAGGGAGGGGAAAATGCCAAGTTTCAAAGGGTCGATCCGGCCACTTGTCTTCTGGCCACCATTCATTCTGCTGATCACGGCCGTTCTGGTCAGCCTGGTCGATCTGGACCGGTTCCTTGCCGTGACCACCGCGATCAACAACTGGATCCTGTCCAGTTTCTCATGGCTGTTCAGCCTTGCCACGCTGATCATGGTCCTGACCCTGATCGCGGTCTTCTTCTCGCCGCTTGGCAAGACGCGGATCGGCGGTGACGCGGCGACGCCGCTGCTGACCAAGTGGCGCTGGTTCTCGATCTCGCTCTGCACGACGGTCGCCATCGGGATCATGTTCTGGGCCACGGCCGAGCCGATGTATCACCTGCATTATCCCCCGGCGGCCCTTGGCGCCGAGGCGGATTCGCCCGATGCCATGCGTTTTGCCCTGTCGACCATGTTCCTGCACTGGTCGTTCACGCCCTATTCGATCTACAGCGTGCCCGCGCTGGCCTTCGCGCTGGCCTATTACAACCGCCGCAAGCCGTTTTCGCTCGGCTCGGCCCTGTCGCCGGTCTTCGGCAGCGCGGTCGAGGGCAAGGGCGGCCAGATCATCGACGCCATCGCGCTGTACACGCTGGTGGCCGGGATGGCGGCATCGCTTGGAACCGGCGCACTGACGCTGGCGGGCGGGGTCGACAAGTATTTCGGCACCGGCACCGGCCCGATCGTGCTGGGCGTCCTGACGGCGCTGATCGTGCTGAGCGCCGTGGCCTCGGCTGCCAGCGGCCTGCATCGCGGCATCGCGCGCCTGTCCAGCCTGAACACGCGCATCTTCTTCGTGCTGGCGGGCTTCGTGTTCATTGCCGGACCGACCGGCTTCATCCTTGCCGGCGGGGTCGAGGCACTGGGCGATTACCTGGGCAACTTCTTCCAGAAAAGCCTGACCACGGGCGCCTTGTCGGGTGACACCTGGGCGCAGGGCTGGACGATCTTCTACTGGGCCAACTGGCTGGCCTGGGCGCCGATCACCGCGCTGTTCCTGGGCAAGATCGCGCGCGGCTATACCGTGCGTCAGTTCCTGCTGGTCAACCTTGTCGCGCCGTCGGTCTTCGCCTGCGTCTGGATGTCGATCTTTGCCGGCACCGCGCTGTTCATGGACAGCAACAACGACAACATGCTGTTCAACGCGCTGAACGACACCGGCCCGGAATCGGTCGTCTACACGATGCTGTCGAACCTGCCGCTGGCGGGGATCACCGCGGCGCTGTTCATCTTCACCTCGTTCCTCAGCTATGTCACCGCGGCGGATTCCAATACGGAAGCGATTGCGAACCTCTGTGTGCAGGACGGTGCCGAGCGGATGGCATCGGAGGACGAGCAGTCCTCAAACAGCCTGCTGATGAAGATCGTCTGGGGTGGATCGATCGGCGCCGTCGCCTGGGTGATGACCAGCTTCGCCGGGATCGACGGGATCAAGATGATGTCGAATCTCGGCGGCCTTCCGGCGCTGTTGATCGTGATGGGCTGCAATGCCGTGCTGGTGAAGTACCTTCTCGACAGCCGCACCGTCGCGGTTGGGCAGGACGCTGTCGCCTCGGCACAGGCGGTCTGATCCAAACTGACGTGACAGCCGGCCACGCTGCCATTCATCGGGCGGCGTGGCCTCAACCATCAGGCGGATCATCCTCATGTCGCGCTCGCCGTCATTGACGTCCCTCCGCGCATTCTCGGTCGTGGGGCAATGTCTCAGCTTCACCCAGGCTGCGTACCGCCTTGGGGTGACCCAAAGCGCCGTCAGCAGGCAGATCCGCCAACTGGAGGAAGCTCTCGACACGCCACTGTTCCGGCGCATCGGGAACGCCGTGGCATTGACCGAGGCCGGTGCCGCCCTCCACGAGCGGCTTACCGACGCATTCGGGCAGATCGACGATGCGATCCGCGACGCACATGCCGTGGTTCCCAGGCAGAAGCTGACGGTGCTTGCTCCGCCGACCTTTTCGACGCGCTGGCTGGCAAGGCGCATGCAGGATTTCCGTTCCAGGCACGAGGATCTCGATCTCGCCATTCACACCAGGCCGGACGAAGCCGTGCGCTTCGACTGCACGATAAGATACGGATGCCTTCCCCGCGACCGGCATCTCAGCAACCCCATACTGACCGAGCAGCATATCCTCGTCTGCGCGCCCGAGCTTCTGGACGAGGGCGAAGCATGGAGAAACACGGCGGTCCTGCATGTCCTCGACGGCATATCGCGCATGCAGACCTGGGAGAACTGGTTGCAGCTCTCGACCGAGTTTGCCGGCGTGCTGCCGCAGAATGTCATGGAGCTCGCGACCCTCGACATGGTGATCGAGGCAGCCCGGGCCGGCGCCGGAATCGCGCTGATCGACCGCAACATGATCGAGTGCGAGCTGGCGACCGGCCAACTCGTTCCGATCGACCCCACGACGATGACCGGGCCCTATACATATTGGCTGGACGTCACGCATGATCAGATATCACGCAGTCGCGTCGCACGCTTTTCACGCTGGCTCAGGCAGTCTGTGGATGGCTAGGTTATGTCGGCAAAAGGAATTGATGCCGCTCTCGGATCGTGATTGAAGCTGGTTTCTGCGACGGGGACCGGCTTTGCACGAAACCTAATCTCTAACGAGAAGTGGGCGTTCTTTGAGCGGTTCACCGTGTCTTACCACGCTCCGAAATCGCGCAAACCCGCCAAACACCGCCTTGTTCTCGATAAGACTTTCCTGATTGCCTGCACGGGGGCAGCATGGCGGGACCTACCCGAAGAGTTCGGAAGATGCTCGAACGTGTACTGGCAGTTCCGGCGCTGGACGCTGAGAGCTGATTCTGCAAGCATTGAACGATAGCCGGATCGTTCCTGAGGCCCTTCAAACGGTCGACAACACCGTGGTTCGCACACCTCATCAGGCAGCGGGCGCCAAAGGGGGGGCTCCGCGACAGGGTTTTGGCCGCTCGAAGGGTGGCTTCACGACCAAAATCCATCTCCGGGCGAATCCTGCGAGGCTGCCGCTGCTCGTCGACATTACACCCGGCCAGACACTGGATTATCTCGGGCTCGGTCTCGCGATGGACGACAACCTCCCCGAATCTTCCGTGCTGCTGGCCGACAAAGGCGATGATGCTGACAGAAATCGCGAAAGAAGCGTGTTGGCATTGATCGCCCACAGTATCGCCCGCGAAACTTGGTCGAGAGTTGCTTCAACACGCCCGGAAACGCCCGCCGCGTCGCGACACGCTACGACAGAACAGCCGAAAGCTTGCTCGGCTTCGTCGACATCGCATCAATTCGACTCTGGCTTCACCATTTGTCCGCATGACCTAGAGGCAGGCCTATCTGCCCCCCTCCCATCCAAAACGGATCGTGGCCATGCAGTGAGGTCGCGGATGCCCGCTCAGACAATCCCTCCACCGCCACCCAGCACTTCGGGACGCTTTGCTGCCACGGCGGCCCGATAGGCTGCAGCGCGATATGTCGCGACCGGGTCGATAGCCCCGCCCGCGCGCACGCGCGCCATCTGCAGGATCGGCTCGACATCGGTGCGGAACGCCGCGCGCAGCGTGGCCGAGGCCATAAGCGCGTCGTTCTGCTGCTGATATCCCGTAAGCGCCTCTCGATCCACGAGCGATGCCTGAACATAAGCGCGCTGGATCTCCATGGCCGAGATCATGAGGCTCTCGATGGGGTCGGTGACATTGTGGCTCTGGTCGATCATGTGCGACAGGTTCAGCCCGCGCGGCTCGGCATCGACCAGCTCGTTCCACACCAGGAACAGGCGATAGGGTTCGATCGTACCGCTATCCAAATCGTCATCGCCATATTTGCTGTCGTTGAAATGGAACCCGCCCAGCTTGCCCGCGTGGATCAGGCGGCTCACGATCATCTCGATGTTAACATTCGGCGCGTGGTGGCCCAGATCCACCAGGCACATCGCCTTGTCGCCCAATTCCTGGGCCGTCAGCAGCGATGTGCCCCAGTCCTGAACCACCGTGGAATAGAAGGCCGGCTCATAGATCTTGTGTTCCGAGAAAAGCCGCCAATCCTCGGGAAGCCCGGCATAGATCTGCTTCATGGATGCCAGATAACGTTCGAACTGCCGGCCCATATGTGTCTGGCCCGGAAAGTTCGAACCATCCCCGATCCAGACCGTCAGCGCCTTGGACCCGATCCGGCGGCCGATCTCGATGCATTCGAGGTTGTGCTCGACAGCCTGTGCCCGGGTTTCCTCGGAGACATGCGACAGCGAACCGAACTTGTAGCTGTGCGCATCGCCCGTGTCGCTGAAGGTGTTGGAATTCATCGCGTCGAAACCCAGCCCAAGCTGCTCTGCCTTGGCCAGCAGGTCGTCCGGGTCGGCCTTGTCCCAGGGAATGTGCAGCGATACGGTCGGTGTGGCGCGCGTCAGCTGGTTGATGACGCCACAATCGTCCAGCTTGTCAAAGATGGTCGCCGGCTCGCCCGCGCCCGGAAATCGCGCAAAGCGCGTTCCACCCGTGCCGGTGCCCCAACTGGGAACGGCCACGGCAAAGCGCATCGCCTTTTCGGTCAACGTCTCGATATCGGTGCCGCTGCGCGACAGCCTGGCACCCAGGGCGTCGTAGTCGGCGTTCAGATCGGCATCGCGCGCCGCGTTCTGGTCCGTGACGATGTCGTTGGAAATCATGTGATCCTCCCCTTGGCGCAGATGCGGGTGCGCCGCCCTCTTCATCTTGTTCGACACCGCGGATGGGCGCGGTATCCCTGCCCCCATCCGCTGCCGATGATCGGCTTAGCGCGTGAAGGCTTCCTTGTTGCCTGCATCCACGTTGATGATGTTGCCGGTGCTCTTGGCCGAACGGTCCGAGGCCAGGAAATAGGCCGCTTCGGCGATATCCTCGGGCAGGACCGAGCGTTTCAGCATGCTGCGCTGGCGGTACATCTCTTCAAGGCCGTCCTTGTCGGTGCCATAGGTCGAGGCGCGCTGGTCCAGCCATTCGCCTTCCCAGATGCGGCTGCCGCGCAGCACGGCGTCAGGGTTCACGACATTGACGCGGATGCCGGCCTCGGCGCCTTCCAGCGCCAGGCAGCGGGCCAGATGGATCTCGGACGCCTTGGCGGTGCAATAGGCGGCGGCGTTCGGGCTGGCGGCCAGACCGTTCTTCGAGGCGACAAAGACGACCGCGCCGCCGATGCCCTGCGTCCGGAAGATGCCGAAGGCCGCGCGCGAGACGAGGAAATACCCGGTCGACAGGATCGCAATGTTGCGGTTCCACAGTTCCAGCGAGGTCTCTTCGATCGGGGCCGACGAGGCGATGCCCGCGTTCGACACGAGAATGTCGAGGCCGCCGTACTCCACGGCAAGCTCGTCATAGGCCGCGGCGACCGCCGTCTCGCTGGTGACGTTCATCTGGACCGTCCGCACGACATCGGCCCCATGACGGCCGGACAACGCCTTGGCTGCGTCTTCCAGGGCATCCTCGTTGATGTCGGCCAGCATCACGCAGGCGCCTTCGGACAGATAGCGCGCGGCAGTGGCCATGCCGATGCCGCCCGCGCCACCCGTGACCAACGCGACACGGCCCGCCAGCGATTTCGGTTTCGGCATCCGTTGCAGCTTGGCCTCTTCCAGCAGCCAGTATTCGATATCGAAGGCTTCCTGTTCGGGCAGCCCGCAATATTCCGACACGCTGGACGCGCCGCGCATGACGTTGATCGCGTTCACGTAGAACTCGCCCGAGATGCGGGCCGTCGCCTTGTCCTTGGCGAAGGTGATCATGCCCACGCCGGGGATCAGATAGACCACCGCGTTCGGATCGCGAATGGCCGGGCTGTCGGCACGTTTGCACCGATCGTAATAGGCCGCATAGTCGTCGCGATAGGCCGCGATCTGATCTGCCAGGCCCGCCAGAACCTCGTCCAGGTTTCCGCGTGCCGGGTCGAAGTTCACGACAAGTGGCCGGATCTTGGTGCGCAGGAAGTGATCCGGGCAGGATGTTCCCAATGCGGCCAGTGCAGGCATGTCGCGGGCATTGACGAATTCCAGAACGGCGTCGCTGTCATCGAAATGGCCGACCATGTGCTGGTTGCCCGACACGAAACCGCGGATTGCAGGCATGATCCTTGCGGCGACGGAACGACGCGCATCGTCTGACAGGGCCTTGTGGATCGCCCCTCCGAATGCCGGCTTCCCCCTGGTTTCGGCGTCGAAGAAATCGATGGCACGATTGATGATCGCCAGCGTCAGTTCATAGCAGTCCTTGGCATCGTCGGCCCAGGTGAACAGGCCGTGCGATTCGAGGATGACACCTTTCGCATCGGGGTTCTCTGCGCAGAACTTCTCTAGCCACAGCCCCAGCTCATAGCCCGGCTTCTTCCAAGGAAGCCAGCCGATCTCCGAGCCGAACACCCGCCGGGTCAGCTCCTCGGAGTCCCTCGACGCAGCGATGGCGATGATCGCATCGGGATGCATATGGTCCACGTGACGCTTGGGGACATAGGCATGCAGGGGCGTGTCGATGGATGCCGCGCGCGGGTTCAGATTGAAGGTGCAGTGAGGAAGGAACCCCACCATCTCGTCCTCGAACTCGACCCCGCGATACTTGCCCTTCAGCGCGCGCAGCTTGTCCATGTACAGCGTCGCGAACCCGTCCATTCCGATCGAGCCGACATCTCCGCCGGAGCCTTTTACCCACAGCACCTCGGCATCCTCTCCCGTCAGCGGATCGGCCTGCATGACCTTGGCCGAGGTGTTGCCGCCGCCGTAATTCGTGATGCGCTTGTCCGAACCCAGCAGATTCGACCGATACAGCAGCTTCTCAGGTTCGCTCATGCCTGCCGCGCGCTCGTCATCCCACAGGGATTGCAGTTGGGCGTGCAGCTTCTGATCCACGGTTGTCATCGGTATTCTCCTCCGGATGGGCGCTCTGTAAGAACAGTTCTGCGCAAAATTGAAGTCGGCAGGCGCTCGTGTCAATCATTATCGATCAACAACGATAGTTATGATCATAACTGAACAGTTCATGACTAAAAATGATTGACATGCGCATGGCGGGTCCGCAATGTTTCTGAAGGAGGAGCGCAATGCACGAGAAAGAACGCCAGAGGATCATCCTGTCCGCCGTCGAGGATCGCCCCGTCGTCATGGTGGCTGAACTCTGTGCGCTTACTGGCGCATCCGAGGCGACAATCCGGCGTGATATCGCAGCGCTCGACGCGATCAAGCTTCTGCGCAGGGTGCGCGGCGGGGCCCAGGCGCTGCAGCCGAACGACGTTCCGGCGCTGGCGGGCAGACCGTTCTCGCTCAACGAAACGATCATGATCGAGCAGAAGCGCGCAATCGCTCGTGCCGCTGTCGAATTGTGCAAGGACGGCGATCCCATCATCATCAACGGCGGCACGACGACCTTCCAGATGGTCCATCCGCTTGCGTCGCGCCGCATGCAGGTCTTCACCAACTCGTTTCCGATCGCGGAACACCTGCTGAAGCATTCCCACAATGCGATCACGCTGTCGGGCGGCACCATCTATCGCGAGCAGAACATCATCCTGTCGCCCTTCGACAACGACGTGACCCGCAATTTCTACGCGCGCCGCATGTTCATGGGCGCGCAAGGCGTCGGACCGCTCGGGCTGATGGAGGCCGACCCCCTGCTGATCCAGGCGGAACAGAAGCTGATCGGCCAGGCGGACGAGCTGGTCCTGCTGGTGGATTCCACCAAGTTCGAGAACCGGTCCTCGCTTGTACTTTGCGGCCTGGACCGGATCGATGTGCTGATCACCGACGAGGGGATCAGCGACCGTGCCGCCGCGATGGTGGAAGGCGCGGACGTGAAGCTGATCGTGGCGACCACCGCCGCAACAAGGGAGAGCGCGGCTGCAAGCTAGATGGCAGTCGGCAAAGAAGGTTCAGAGGGAGGACAACATGAACCGCATCTTGCAACTGACGATGACCGCCGCAATGGCGACCGGACTGATGGCCCAGGGGGCCGCGGCCGAGGACATGAGGATCGCCGTGGTCGCCAAGGCGCTTGGCATCGGCTTCTTCGAGGCGGCCGCAAAAGGTGCCGAAGAGGCTGCGGAGGAGCTGGGCGAGGTCGAGATCATCTATACCGGTCCGACCGACACCACGGCCGAGGGCCAGATCGAGGTGATCAACTCTCTGATCGCGCAGCGCGTGGATGCGATCGCGATCTCGGCCAATGACACGGACGCGCTTGTCCCCACCCTGAAGAAGGCCATGCAGCGCGGCATCACGGTGGTCAGCTGGGACAGCGGCGTGGCCGAAGATGGCCGGATGGCGCATCTCAACCCGTCCTCGAACGAGCTGATCGGCAACATGATCATCAAGCTGGCGGCCGACGAACTGCCCGATGGCGGCCAGGTCGGCCTGTTGTCGGCCACCACCACCTCGACCAACCAGAACATCTGGATCGAGGAAATGATGAAGGTCATGGGCGATTACCCGGGGATCGAGGTCGTCGGCACGGTCTATGGCGACGATCTGGCCGACAAATCCTATCGCGAGGCGCAGGGCCTGATGCAGTCGCACCCCGATCTGGACGCGATCATCGCGCCCACCTCGGTCGGGATCGTGGCAGCCGCGCAGGCCGTCGTGGATGCGGGCAAGGTCGGCGAGGTCAACGTGACGGGGTTGGGCCTGCCGTCCGAGATGGCCGGAGCCATCGAAAGCGGAGCCTCGAAAAGCTTCGCGATCTGGAACCCCATCGACCTGGGATACTCTGCCACGATGATGGCCTATCACCTTGCGAAGGGCGAGGTCGAGGCGGCACCCGGCGCCGAAATCCCGATCGGTCGCATGGGCACCGTCACGCTGGACGAAACCAACTCGGCCCCCATGGCGGACCCCTTCGTCTATGACGAAAGCAACATCGACGAGTTCAAGAGCATCTTCTGATCCTCGCGTCGCGGCGGCGCATCCTTGCGCCGCCCTTTTTCCATTTTTTTCCTGACGGTAAGCGAGGTTCAGATGAACGAACGCTCTGCGACGGCCGGACAGCCCGTGCTCGCGCTTGATGCCATCACAAAGACCTTTCCCGGCGTCAAGGCGCTGGACGGCGTCCATCTTGAACTGCATGCGGGACAGGTCACCGCCCTCGTCGGTGAGAACGGGGCCGGCAAATCGACGGTCGTGAAGACCCTGACCGGCATCTATCAACCCGATGGCGGGCGTATCCTGATGGACGGGGCCGAGGTCAGCTTTCCGTCGGCGCAGGCCGCGGCCGATCAGGGCGTGACGGCCATCCATCAGGAAACCGTGCTGTTCGACGAACTGAGCGTGGCCGAGAACATCTTCCTTGGCCATGCCCCGCGCGGACGCTTCGGCCTGATCGACACCAGGGCGATGTCCCGCAAGGCCCAAGGCCTGCTGGACGGCATCGGAGCCGAGATCAATGCGGATGTCCGCCTGAAGGACCTGGGCATCGCGTCGCGGCACCTGGTGGCCATCGCGCGCGCCCTTTCGGTCGAGGCTCGCGTGGTGATCATGGACGAACCCACCGCCGCGCTCAGCCAGAAGGAGATCGAGGAGCTTTACGTGCTGGTCGAAGCCCTGAAGGCGCAGGGCAAGGCGATCCTGTTCATCAGCCACAAGTTCGACGAGATCTTCCGCATCGCCGACCGTTGGTGCGTCTTCCGCGACGGGCAATTCGTCGGACAGGGGCTGATGTCGGACATGGACGAAAAGACGCTGGTGCGCATGATGGTCGGCCGTTCCGTCGATCAGGTATATCCAAAACGCGCATCCGTGATCGGCGACGAGGTCCTGAAGGTGGTCGGATATTGCCACCCGACCGAATTCGACGACATTGGCTTCACCCTGCGCAAGGGCGAGATCCTGGGCTTCTATGGCCTGGTCGGTGCGGGTCGGTCCGAGTTCATGCAGAGCCTGATCGGCATCACCAACCCTTCCAAGGGCGTGGCGCGGGTCGAGGGCGACATCAAGGTGATCCGTTCGCCTGCCGACGCGGTCGCCGCCGGCATCGTCTATGTGCCCGAGGATCGCGGCAAGCAGGGGGCGATCCTCGACATGCCGATCTTCCAGAACGTGACGCTTCCGTCACTGGGGCAGACATCGCGGTCGGGCTTTACCCGGATGGCGCAGGAATTCGCGTTGGCGCGCCAGTATGTCGAACGGCTGGATCTGCGCGCGGCCTCGCTGGACACGCGCGTGGGCGCCCTGTCCGGCGGCAACCAGCAGAAGGTCGTCATCGCCAAGTGGCTCGCGACGCGACCCAAGGTGATCATCCTGGACGAGCCGACCAAGGGCATCGACATCGGTTCCAAGGCGGCTGTCCACGACTTCATGTCCGAACTGGCTGCCGAGGGGCTTTCCGTCATCATGGTCTCATCCGAGATCCCCGAGATCATGGGAATGTCCGATCGCGTCATCGTCATGCGCGAAGGCCGCATCGCGGCCCAGCTCGAGGGCGAGGACCTGTCCCCCGAAACCCTCGTCCGTCACGCGGCGGGCATCACCGACAACGCAAGGGGGAAAGCCGCATGACCATGCTGAAATCGCGCGAGGCGATCCTGACGGGCGCCATCCTGCTGCTTCTGATCCTCATCGCCACGCGGTTCCCGGGCTTCGTCGCACCGGCCAACCTGATGGCCGTCTTCAACGACACCTCGCCGCTGATGATCCTGGCCCTTGGTCAGATGGTCGTCATCCTGACCCGCTGCATCGACCTGTCGGTGGCGGCCAACCTTGCCCTGACCGGGATGATCTGCGCGATGCTGAACGTCGCCTTTCCGGGCCTGCCCGTTGCGGTGATCCTGATTGTCGCCCTGGCATGCGGGGCGGTCATGGGCGCGGTGAACGGCCTATTGGTGTGGAAGCTGGCGATCCCGCCCATCGTCGTGACCCTCGGGACGATGACCATCTATCGTGGCATCATCTTCCTGCTGTCCGACGGCGCTTGGATCAACAGCCACGAGATGTCGCCTGCCTTCACCGGCTTTCCGCGCACCCAGATCCTTGGGCTGCCGGTGCTGGGCTGGCTTGCGATCCTCGTGACCGCCGGAATGGCCCTGATCATGGCGCGCACGCCCATGGGCCGCAGCTTCTATGCCGCGGGCAACAATCCCCATGCCGCCGTCTATACCGGTATCGATGTGGGCCGCGCGCAGTTCCGCGCCTTCGTGATCTCGGGGACGCTGGCGGGGCTGGCGGGCTATCTGTGGATCTCTCGCTATGCGGTCGCCTATGTCGATATCGCCGGCGGGTTCGAGCTGGACGTCGTGGCCGCCTGCGTCATCGGCGGGGTGTCCATCGCGGGCGGCGTCGGCACGGTTCTTGGTACGATCCTGGGCGCCCTGTTTCTGGGCGTCATCAAGAATGCCCTGCCGGTGGTCGACATCTCGCCCTTCTGGCAGCTGGCCATCTCGGGTGCCGCAATCCTGGTCGCGGTCACCTTCAATTCCCGATCCGGCCGGACGCGTGGGCGCATCATTCTGAAATCGGTGGAGAAAGCGACATGAGCAGCATCGCCACGAACACGGGCCGCAAAATCCCCGACCAGCTGACCAGTCCCGCCAGCCGCGCGCTGAGAAGCTGGGAAAGCCTGCTGCTGCTGGTGGCGGTGTTCATCTTCATCCTGAACAGCTTTGCCTCGCCCTATTTCCTCGATCCGTGGAACCTGTCGGACGCGACCTTCAACTTCACCGAGAAGGCGATGATCGCCTTCGCCATGGCGCTGCTGATCATCGCGGGCGAGATCGACCTGTCGGTCGCGGCGATCATCGCGCTGGCGTCGACCGCCATGGGCATCGTGATGCAGGCAGGCTTCGGAACACCGGTCATCGTCCTGACGGGCCTGGCGACGGGCCTGCTGTGCGGCGCGTTCAACGGGTTGATGGTGACCCGCCTCGGCCTGCCCTCGATCGTCGTGACCATCGGCACCATGAGCCTGTTTCGCGGCATCAGCTTCATCATCCTCGGCGATGGTGCCTTCCGTGGCTATCCCGACAGCTTCGCGGTCTTCGGCCAGGGCTATGCCTTCTGGGTGATCACGGTCGAATTCGTGATCTTCGCTCTCCTTGCGGTGATCTATGCGGTCATCCTGCACAGGACCAACTTCGGGCGCGCGGTCTTTGCGATCGGCAACAACCCGACGGCCGCGTTGTTCTCAGGCATCCGGGTGGCGCGGGTCAAGATGATCCTGTTCCTGCTGACTGGCCTGATGTCGGGGCTTGCGGCAGTCTGCCTGACCTCGCGTCTCGGCTCGACCAGGTCGTCCATCGCCAGCGGAATGGAGCTGGAGGTGGTGACGATGGTCGTCCTTGGCGGCGTGAACATCCTGGGCGGGACGGGCACCATTGGCGGCGTCGTGATCGCGGCCTTCGTGATGGGGCTGGTCACCTTCGGGCTGGGGCTTTTGAACGTCCCGGGCATCGTCATGTCGATCTTCATCGGCCTGCTGCTAATCGGCGTCATTGCCCTGCCGCGGCTCTGGTCCAGGCTGAGGGGCGCATGATGGAGAAATATGCCTTCCGCATGGTCCTGAACCCCGGCTGCCTGGACGAGTATCGCCGCCGCCACGACGAGATCTGGCCAGAGTTGGTCGACCTGTTGCGTGCTGCCGGGATCGAGGATTACTCGATCCATTACGATCCCGAGACCCGCGCCCTGTTCGGCGTTCTCCGACGGCGGCCGGATCACGGGATGGCAGCTTTGCCCGACCACCCCGTGATGCAACGCTGGTGGGCGCATATGGCCGACATCATGGAAACGCATCCCGACAATCGCCCGCGTCAGATCGACCTCGAAACCGTATTCGCGATGCCATGACCGACGCCACCGCACCGAACCGCCCCCGACACATCGCCGTCATCGACGTGGGCAAGACGAACGCCAAGCTGGCGCTGGTCGACGGGACGACGCTGCACGAGATCGCGGTCGTCACACGTCCCAACCGCGTCCTGGCCGGCCCGCCATGGCCCAGCTTCGACCTGGAGGGGCACTGGTCGTTCCTTCTCGATCACCTGACGGAGTTTCAGGCCAGCTACGGCATAGACGCCATCTCGATCACGACCCATGGTGCAAGCGCGGTCCTGCTGGATCGCGAAGGACGTCTGGCCGCCCCCATGCTGGATTACGAACATGGCGGACCGGACGACATGGCCGAGGCCTATGACGCCATCCGCCCGCCCTTCGAACAGACCGGTTCGCCACGGCTGCCCTGCGGGTTGAACCTCGGGGCGCAGCTCTTCTGGCAGTTCGAAAGCGACCCCGCGCTGCGGGACAGAGTGGCGCATGTCGTCACCTATCCGCAGTTCTGGGGCTTTCGGCTGACGGGCCAGCTGGCCACCGACGTGACCTCGCTTGGCTGCCACACCGATCTGTGGGATCCGCACCGGGGTGAATTTTCCACGCTGGTCGAACGGCTGGCGCTGACCCGCAAGATCGCGCCCGCCCGTCGCGCGGATGCGGTCCTGGGGACGATCAGCGCAGATATCGCCGCGCGCACGGGGATGTCGCCGCAGGTGCCGGTTGCCTGCGGGATCCACGACAGCAATGCCTCGCTCTATCCCCATGTCCTGACGCAGCAGGCGCCGTTTTCCGTGGTATCCACGGGGACATGGGTGATCGCCATGGCGGTGGGTGGCGACGCGCCGCGGCTGGACCCCGCCCGCGATACCCTGGTCAACGTCAACGCGCTTGGACAGCCGGTGCCCTCGGCACGCTTCATGGGGGGCCGCGAATACGAGATCATCCGCGACGGATGCGACGCCACCCCCACCCCGGATGATCGTTCCGAGGTTCTGGCGGGCATCGCGCTGCTGCCCTCGGTCACAAGCGACAGCGGCCCGTTCAAGCGGTGCCGCCACGCATGGACCCGCGATCCGAAGACCGATGGCGCACGGATGCTGGCGTTGTCGTGGTATCTTGCGCTGATGACCGACACCTGCCTGTCGCTTGCCGGTGCGAAGGGGCCGATCATCGTCGAGGGGCCCTTCGCTCGCAACGCCGATTTCACCGCCATGTTGGCCGCCTTGCGGCCCGAAGTCCGCATCGCCGCCTCGGCAACGGGGACCAGCGTCGGGGCCGCGATGCTGCTGGGCCTTGACGCAACCCTGCCGGAAACCACGCCCGTCATCTGTGACGACCCCGCGCCGTTGCGCGCCTATGCGGCGAGTTGGGCGCGGCATGTGAAGGAACGCGAATGCGATTGAACGACTGCCACGACTTCCGCCGTCTTGCACGCCGCCGCCTGCGCCGTACCATCTTCGACTACATCGACGGCGGTGCCGACGAGGAACTTACCCTGCGCCGCAAGAGCGAAAGCTTTTCGCGCTGCGATCTGGTGCCCAACGTCCTGCGCTGCGTGTCCGAGGTCGATCTTTCAACCACGGTAATGGGATAGAAGATCGATCTGCCGGTCTATCTGTCGCCGACCGCATTGCAGCGGCTGCTTCACCGTCAGAATTGGATGCGATCGCAGCCGACGCCAAGCGTTTGGGAACCAATGCAAAGGTTTCAATCTCCGTCTTCACTGCTTGGTGGTACCAATCAGGCAGAGCACGACCTTACAAGACCGACTCGGATGTCTAGCGGGTCGATGAAATAGTCGTCGGGCCGGAACCTTTTCTTTCCTGTAGGTCTGACGGCTCTCGGCGTCGTGTGCTTTGACTTAGCTGGAACGGCCTAGGGTCAGGACCCGTTGATTTGGTTGTGCGAGCGTGATTCACCATTCGAAAACGAGCGGTGAACATGTCTGATCTTTTCTGGTAGAGCGA
>NZ_FOHO01000029.1 GCF_900111675.1 Paracoccus homiensis
GTCGTTGTCCTGCCTGGTCTTTTTCAGTGTTTTGCGGCGACCCGGAATCCGCAGTTTCCTGTTGAGCTGTCGGGGTCGTTTCTGGTGCGGGAATGGACGTGATAGCGGTCGCAATAGCTGTCGTGGCACAGATAGGATCCGCCGCGCTGTGCGCGTGCGGCGCCCGGGCTGTCGTCGTCATTCACCGGGTCCAGCGGCGGCAGGCGGTTGCCCTGGGGCAGGGGGCCAAAGCGGTCGGCGGTCCATTCCCAGACATTGCCCGTCATGTTGTAAAGCCCGTAATCATTGGGCGCGAAGGCCCGCACCGGCGCGGTGCCCGGCCAGCCATCCTCGGCGGTGTTGCGGGTCGGGAAATGGCCCTGAAAGATGTTCATCGCATGGGCATCGCCGGGCATCATCTCATCGCCCCAGGGGAATTTCCGCCGCGCCCGCCCGCCGCGGGCGGCGCGTTCCCATTGCGCCTCGCTTGGCAATTGCAGCCCCGACCACTGGCAATAGGCCAGCGCGTCATACCAGGCAATATGCACGGCGGGGTGATCCTCGCGCCCGCCGATGTCCGATCCCGGCCCCTCGGGCGAGGACCAGCAGGCGCCATCGACGCGCCGCCACCATGGCAGGCCGGGCGGGCTGACCGGCCATGCCGCGGCATCCTGCAGAAGCAGGTGGAACACAAAGCTCCAGCCTTCACGCTCGGCGACCGTGCGATAGCCGGTCGCCTCGGTGAACCGGGCATATTCGGCATTCGTCACCGACGTGGCCGAGATCAGGAAGGGCGACAGCTTGACCTTGCGCCGGGGCGCGTCCAGATCGGCGGCAAAGCGCGACTTGCGGGCGCCCATTTCGAAGATGCCGCCGGGAATGGCGACCAGCCGGGCGCGCAGGGCGCCCCGTTCCCGGTCCGGGGCCCGCGGCACGGCCCGCGCCGCGGCCAGGAACATCGCGTCGCGACCCTCGGGTGCCGTATCGCGATCGCCGCGGCCCGCGCCGCAGCACGCCTTGCCCTGGTCCTGCATGATCCTGCCCCCCTTTTTTCCTATTCCGCCGCGCCGATGATGTCGCGGCGCTGCTTGTCCAGTTCCTCGCTATAGCGGCGCAGGGTGTGGGACTCGGTCAGGATGCCCAGAACGCGACGCTCGACGCGGTCGCTGACGACGGCCAGCGCCTCGCTTCGGCTGTTTTCGAACAGGGCCGCGGCCTGTCGCGCGTTCATCCCCGGCAGCAGGATGTCGGTCTGCTGATGAAAGAAGCTGGCCAGATCGCTGCGCGGTTCGGCCGCATCCGCATCGGCGTGGATTTCGGGCACCAGCACCACCGCGGCATAGGCATTGTCGGTATCGGTGACGATCACGCGCTGGGTCGAGCCCAGGGGAAAGGCCTGGCGGAATTCCTCGGCGGTCATGTCGTCGCGGGCGGTCACCACATCGCGGCGCATCAGCCGGTCCACGGTCAGGTTGCGGATCCAGCCGACATCATGGGCGCTGCGGATCGATTCACCGCGCAGGTGAAAGCGCCAGGTGCTGAAGGAATAGCCGAAGGTCTGCCGCACCACCAGCGACGAGGTGATCGAAGCCGCCAGAACCAGCACTGCGATCGGAAACTCGCCCGTGACCTCGAGGGTCAGGAAGGTCATCGCCAGCGGTCCGCCGATCACCGCGACGCCGAATGCGCTCATCCCGATGACGGCCAGCGCCGCCGATGACATCATGCCCGGCGCCAGCCAGTCCAGCGGCACGGCCAGCGCCTTGCCGACCAGCGCCCCCAGCAGCAACGAGGCAAAGAACAGCCCGCCCCGAAAGCCCGAGCCGATGGTGATCGCCGTCGCCAGCGCCTTCAGCAGGAACAGCCCCACCAGCGCGTGCAGCGCGACGTCGTGATCCAGGTTGATATGCATGGCGCCGTGTCCCGCCGACAGGATCTGCGGCGAGATCAGCGCAAGCCCGCCCACCAGCAGCCCGCCGATCGCGGGGCGGATCCAGGCCGGAATGCGGGCCAGCGTGGCCAGACGTTCGGTGCGGGTGACGCCGATCATCACCAGGATGCCTAGGGCCGCACAGATCCCGCCCATGGCAAGCGCGGGCAGGAAATCCATCGCGGTGATGGTCCCGATCGGGCCGACATCGATGGTGAAGGGCTCGCCCGTCAGCGCGCGCGAGACCAGCATCGCCACGATGGCGGCGGCGATGACCGGGGCCAGCGACACGGTGCTGTAGGTGCCGATGATCAGTTCGAAGGCGTAGAAGGCACCTGTCAGGGGCGCGCCGAAGGCCGCCGCGATCGCGCCCGCCGCACCGCAGCCGACCAGCACGCGCATATCCTCGCGGCGCAGCTTCAGCTTCAACCCCAGCTTCGAGGCGATCCCCGAGGAAACCTGCGTATAGGCCGCCTCCAGCCCCGCCGACAGGCCGAACCCGTTCGAGGCCAGGTTCTGCAGGCTGACCCAGATGCTGTCGGTCAGCGACATGCGCCCGCCATAAAGCGCGTTCGCCTCGATCGGGTCGACGATGCTGCCCTTGCGGCGGCGCAGGTGCAGAAACAGCGTGGTCAGCAGCCCGCCCGCGACCGGCGTCGCCAGCAATCGCCAGTCGCGCGCCAGATCCGATCCGCTGAGCCCGGCGCCGAAGGCCACGCCGTAAAGCAGGCTGTGCAGCGCCTGCGAGGCCAGGCTGATTGCGCTGACCACCATGCCCGCCAGCGCACCGACCGCCACCGCCAGCACCATGAAGCCGACCGCGTTGCCCCGCGCGAACAACCGCCGCCGCAACAGGTTCCCCCGCGCCGCAACCGCAAGCCCATGATGCTTGCGCGGCAACAGCACGTTCGGATCCCTCGCCCAGCCCATCGCAGAAACCTTGCCTCACATGACAACAACAAAACCCGGAAGTCGGGCCTCTTGCACCCAAGACGACCCGAAAAAGCCGCGACCAAGAGCCCCAAAAACAACCTACAAAGCTGACAGCGTCGGATCGTCCATTCCCAGCCGGGACAACTGCTCGGGGGGGTAACCTTCCTCATCCATCATGCGGCGGGCCAAATTCATCATGCGGCGCCGGTTCTGATCATCGCTGTCCCACAGGTTCGTTTCCTGCGCCGGATCGGAATTTCGGTCATAGAGGAAGGATTGATGTGTCCGGGGATCAATGGTGATCGGTGTTTTCCAAAGAGGAAGGTCCACCGACGGATCGAAGCGCCCCTGTTCGGCGGGTGGCTCCGGTGGGCGACCCACGCGGCCATCGACGGGGTTGTCGACGATAAGCGGACGCGAGATCGCGGTCGAATAAGTGAACAATGGCTGACCTTCGACCGGGGCGCGGAACATTGTCCAATCGCCGTCCGTCACGCAAAGCCCTTGGCCGAACGTGCCATAGATCAACGCCTCATGCGGGCTATCCCCGGTGCCCATCACCATCGGCATCAGGCTTTTCGAATGGCGGTTGGCATCGGGAACCTGACCGCCTGCCGCATCGATCAGCGTCGCGAACAGATCGACGGTCTGGCTCAGCCCATCCACACGGGCGCCATTGCCAGGGTTCTTGGGATGCCAGATCAGCATCGGAATATTGGCATGACTGTCGTAATGCGGGAACTGCTTGCCAAAGGCGCGGCGTTCACCCAGATCGTGGCCGTGATCCGTGGTGAAAACGATCATCGTGTCATCCCACAGGTCCAATGCGTCCATCTTGGCCATCAGCCGGCCCAGCCATGTATCCATCATCGTGACCTTGCCCATGTATTGGGCGCGCAGGAAATCCAGTTCCTCGGGTGTGGTCTCGTTCATGAAGCGTTCAAGATCGGCATAGACCTGATAGGGTGGCCAGATGTTGAAATCGTCTTTCTTGCCGTCGGTATACATCGAGGCATAGGGCTCGGGAACATCGAATGGTTCGTGCACGTCAAAGCATTCGACATGCAGGAAGAACGGGCCTTTCCGCGCATTCTCATCCAGCCAGTCGCAGGCGCCCTGCAGGACGCGGGGCGCGAAGTAATCTTCCTCGCCCTTGAAATCGGCGACATTCGCCGCGTATTGGCGGATATGCTCGGCCGCGCGATACTTGGCGACATTCTTGACCCATTGCGGGTCTTCCTTGTTCGGATCCGGCACTTTCCAGCCATCGACCTCGTGGCCGCGCACCATGTGCAGCGACTGAAAGCCCTGCATATAGCCGTTCGCCTCTTCTTCCCAGTAATGGTAGTGATCGGTGACCATCGCGGTGGACATGCCGGTTTTGGCGATTTCCTTGGGCAGTCGCGGATCGAACACTTCCAGCCCGCCCCAGGGACGCCATAGAAATTCTTTGCGTCCGGCCATGATTTCGCGTCGCGCGGGCATGCAGGGCAGGCTGCCGACGAAATGGTTGTCATAGACCTGGCAGCGTTGGGCAAGCCGCGTGATATTGGGCGTGCGGCACACGGTATCGGGGTTATAGATCGACAAGCAGTCCTTGTTCAGGCTGTCGACCAGAATCGTGATGATATTCATGTGTATCCTCCCCCGGGCTGCGGGTCGTCGATCTGCGCAATGGTCGGCGTGGCGCGACCCCGAGCGTCTTTGCTGTTCGTGATGTGGTGATCGCTTTGCGGCCTTGCCGCAAGGGCGAAAGAACGGTGGCGGACGTGCCGCCACCGGCATGGATCAAAGTGCTTCGGCCTTGACCAGCGAGTGGACATCCTCGACGCGGGCCGAGTCCAGATCGTTTTCCGTGATGCCGAATTGCTGACCGGTCAGATCCTCGATGCCGCGCACCAGTGCCAGCGCGTCCAGACCGTAATAGCGCATCAGATATGGGCGAGATCCGCCATGTGCATAAGTGTCCTTCAGACCAAGACGGATCAACCGCTTGCCCACGCCAGCATCGGCCATGGTTTCAGCGACCAGCGATCCGATCCCGCCTTCAGTCACATGGTTTTCCAGCGTGATGACGCCGTGCTTGACCGAACCGATGTGATCCAGCAAGGCCTTGCTGTCAAAAGGCTTGATCGTGTGCAGGTGCAGGTGACGGATCGACAGGCCGGCCTTGGCCAGCGCCGAACGTGCGCGCATCGCTTCTTCGGTGCAGATGCCCGAGGTGACGACAAGAATATCGTCACCCGACGACAATTCGCGCATCTCGCCGACCTTGATCGGGGTATCGAACAGTCGCGGCACCGATCCCCGCAGAACGCGACACCACACCGGACCGTCGATGCTGTCTGCGGCTTCGCAGATCGATTCAACCTCGGTCGCGTCACCGGTTTCAAGGATGGTCATGTTCGGAATCGAGCGCATGACCGAGATATCCTCGATCGACTGGTGCGTCATGCCGCCCGGCGTGGTGATGCCCGGCAAAAAGCCCATCAGGCGGACCTTGCGTCGCGGATAGGCGATCGAGGCCATCAGCTGATCGTAAGGGCGGCGATACATGAACACGCCAAAGGTATGGATAAACGGGCGATAGCCTGCCAGACCCAGGCCGCCGGCAAAGCTCATCATATTCTGTTCGGCCATGCCGAGGCTGATGAACTGGTCCGGGTGACGATCGCGGAAACCGTCGACCTCGCAGGACGAGGTCAGGTCCGCGGACAGGCACAGGATGTCGGGGTTGCCCGCCGCGAAGGATTCAAAGGCCTTTGCATAGGGACGCGATACCATTTCCACCATGATGCGTTCTCCTTAGTGGCTGTAATCGACGGGCTCGACGCCCAGATCGGCGGCGATGGAAACATTCATGCGGGCACGTTCGTCCTCGGATTTGAAGCGAACGTAGTGCAGGCGCGGGAAACGCTCTTCCAGGATCGACATGGTATGGAAGGGGTTGGTGCGCGCCAGAATGATCAGCGGTTTGCCATCGTGCTTTTCCTTGACCGCATCGCGCATGGCCGTCAGGTCATGGCCGTCGATCTCGATGCAGGCAGCGCCAAAGTTCTGGAACTTGGTCTTGATGTCGCCGACTTCCATGACGCTGGACATCGCGCCGTCGCATTGCTGGTCGTTGACATCCATGATCGCATAAAGATTGTCGATACCGTGATGGGCGGCGGCCTGGACGGCTTCCCAAGTCTGGCCTTCCTGCACCTCGCCATCGGACATGAACACCCAGGTTCTGCCCGCTTCTCCGCGACGCTTGCGGCCATAGGCCAGACCCGCGCCGGTGGACAGGCCGATGCCCAGGGTGCCGTTATGCACCTCCATCCCGGGCGAATGCTCGGCGCCGATCATTTCGACGCTGCTGCCGTCCTTGTTGAACATTTCAAGACCTTCGGGGGCCATCCGGCCGACTTCGATCAGGGTTGCATAGGCGACAAGCGCGTAATGCGCAGGGGCAATGAACAGCCGGTCGAATTCCGGGGTTGCAGGGCCGTTATAGCCGGCGCCCGTGTGGTAATCGGGGTTCGACGGCGATGGCACCCCCTCGAACGGTTTGGGGATCATCGGCAGGGTCGGTGCGCCCAGTTTCAGTTCCTCGTTATACAGCCACGCCAGTTGTTCACCGGCTGAGCAGGCCTGGCTGAGGTAACCGCCGTTGTTGCGCATGGAGTGTTCGAACACACGGCGCCGGATCCCCAACGCCACTTCCTCGGTCGTTCTTTCATTGCGCATCTCGCATCACTCCTCCTGGGCATGACATTCTGGTTGTAATCTGATCTATCATATGACAATGTATTTTACAAATGTCAAAACGAAAAGGCCGACACGATGGCAGAGCGCTATACGGCCGCCCATTGGGGCGCCTATCGCATAGAGGGCTGGGGCGATGACCTTCGCTTGGAGCCGCTGGCCGAAGATCCTGCTCCGTCGCGGATCGGCCGCGGCTGGGTTTCAGCCGCTCGGGATTCCAGAGTGCGAATTCAGCGACCGGCTGTGAGAAAGGGATGGCTGGACGGTGATCGTGGTGCCGCGCGCAATGATGACGCCTTCGTTGAACTTCCGTGGGATGAGGCGCTGGATCTTGCCGCGAAAGAATTGCAGCGCGTGCGCGAGGATCACGGTAACGGCGCGATCTATGGCGGTTCCTACGGGTGGTCCAGTGCGGGCCGTTTCCATCACGCGCAGTCCCAGATGCGTCGGTTCATGAACCAGATCGGCGGATACGTCGCGGCGCGTGATACCTATTCGCATGCTGCCGGCGAGGTGATCTTGCCGCACATTACCGGCATGTCGAACAAGGACATCGAGGAAGGGATGACCAGCTGGCCGCTGATCGCCCGTCACTGCACGATGTTCCTGGCGTTTGGAGGGGTGTCGGGGCGCACGGCTCAGATCGCGGCAGGTGGAACGAGCAGCCACGAGGTTGATGACTGGATGGCGCGGGCCGCGGCTGGGGGCATGCAGACCGTATGCATCTCGCCTCTGCGAAGCGATCTAGCGAACCTTCCCAATGCACGGTGGTTGCCCGTGCGTCCAGGCTCGGATGTGGCCCTGATGTTGGCGCTTATCCATGAACTTGTCAGCAGCGACCGGCATGACCGCCGATTTCTGGATCGTTTTACCAGTGGGTGGGCGCAGTTTCGCGCTTATGTCATGGGCGAAAGTGATGGGCAGCCGAAATCGGCGGAATGGGCGGCGCCATTCTGTGATCTGAGTGCAGATCGAATTCGCGGACTGGCGGATGAGTTGTCGCAGAACCGGGTGATGGTGTCGGTCAACTGGGGTTTGCAGCGGGCCGATCATGGAGAGCAGACCGTCTGGGCCGGACTGGCGCTTGCTGCGGTGCTGGGTCAGATCGGTCAGCCGGGAACGGGCTTCGGTTTCGGCTACGGCTCAACCACTCCGCCAGGGCGACCCAAAAGGTTCATAAGCTGGCCCTCTGTGCCGCAGGGTCGAAACCCGGTGACCGACTTCATCCCAGTCGCCAGAATATCAGACATGCTGCTGAACCCCGGCGCCACCTACAACTATAACGGCGAGGCGCGGCGCTATCCGGATATCAGGTTGGTCTACTGGGTAGGCGGAAATCCTTTCCATCATCATCAGGACCTGTTGCGGCTGGAACAAGCATGGCAGCGCCCCGAAACTGTAATCGTGCACGATCACAGTTGGACGTCGACCGCGCGACGGGCGGATATCGTATTTCCCGTAACCTCGCCGCTGGAGCGCGACGACATTATGATCAACCGGCGTGACCCGTCGTTGATCTACATGTCACAGGCTTTTCCCCCTATGGGCGAGGCGCGGGACGATCATGACATTTTTGCCGGGCTGGCAGGCCGTTTTGGCGTGGCCGAAACCTTCACGGAAGGGCGCAGCGAAATGGGCTGGCTTCGCTGGCTTTGGGATGGATGTCAGCAGGTTGCTCAGGAGGAGGGTTTCGATCTGCCCGATTTCGACAGCTTCCGGCAGGCAGGGCGGTTTCAGGTGCCGAACGAAGATGCAAGCCGCATCCTGTTTGATCGCTTTGTTGCTGATCCCGATGAAAACCCACTAGCGACCGAGAGCGGGCGCTTGACGCTGTTCAATCAACGGATTGCAGAGATGAGCATGCCGGATTGCCCCGGTCATCCCAGCTGGCATGAACCGGTCGAGTGGACCTTCGCCGCAGATGAGGGGCAGTTGCACCTGTTGTCTCA
Source organism: Paracoccus homiensis (assembly GCF_900111675.1). Taxonomy (GTDB): domain Bacteria; phylum Pseudomonadota; class Alphaproteobacteria; order Rhodobacterales; family Rhodobacteraceae; genus Paracoccus; species Paracoccus homiensis. The sequence continues at coordinate 8,542 of NZ_FOHO01000029.1, forward strand.
GCAGCCCGCGACGCGATTGCACAGTCAGTTGGACAATGGCTCCGAAGCGGCCGCGTCCAAGATCGCCGGACGAGAGGTCGCGCGATTGCATCCCAGCACCGCGACCGCGATGGGACTGCATGAAGGACAGATTGTGTTACTGCACAATGCGCGCGGCGGCTGTCTCGCCGGGTTGAAGCTGGATGATCAGATGCGTGCAGACTGCGTTGTTCTGCCTACCGGGGCTTGGGCGGATCTGCAGCAGACAAGCAAGGGGCGCATCTGCGTCCACGGCAACCCCAACGTGCTGACAATCGACAAGGGTACATCCGCGCTGAGTCAAGGCAACATCAGCCACACGACGCTGGTTCGGGTGTCGCCGTGGGAAGGTCCGCTACCGCAGGTTCGTGTTTTGGATGCGCCCTCATTCGTGGCGCGGACCGGCATCGAAGAGGAGCGTTAGGTGCAGCAATATTGGTTGGGAATCGACGCGGGAACAACGGCCATCAAGGCCGCAGTCTATCGCAGCGACGGCACACGGGTTTCCTTTGGCGAAACCGCCAGCGAAGTTTTGCTTGGCGAACAGGGTCGCGCTGAACAATCTATGGAAACCGTTTGGCAAGGAGTTTGTCGCGCTGTACGCGAGGCTGTTGCGGACATTGATGTAACGCAGATCCGCAGCATCGGGCTGGCCGCGCAGGGGGACGGTTTCTGGGCTTTGGACAGGCGTGGGGAACCGGTCGGCAATGCGATCCTGTGGAATGACACGCGTGCCGCCCAAGGCGTGGCACGTCTATACGACAGTGGCCAAGCGCGGGCCATCGGCCACGCTTGCCACACGGCCATTTGGCCCGGGACCGCGGGCACGATCTTTCAGTGGCTTCAGCAAGCCGAACCGGATCGCGCCGCCGCCGTCGACCGTGTGTTCTATTGCGCCGATTGGGTCGGATATTGCCTGACAGGCCAGATCGCGACAGATTATTCGAACGCCTCGATCCCGTTTCTGGATCTTGAGTCGCGCAACTACGACCTGGAAGCACTTCAGGTTCTGGGATCGGCCCGTTTGGCGCGGATGCTCAACAGTCCGCGCAAAGCAACCGATCGGTTGGGCAGCGTGTCACGGAAAGCAAGCGAGTCGACGGGCCTTCCCGAAGGATTGCCGGTTTCGGTCGGCACGATGGACCTCTCTGCCATGCTGGTGGGGATGGGAATGGAAAATCCGGATGAAACGATGATGATCCTGGGGACCACAGCGGTGGTCACGACGTTGACGGATCGTGTCGAAAGGAAGGATCAGCCCGTCGGTGCAACGGCGTATCATGCGAATGGCGAAATCCTCACGCGGATTCTCGCCCCGACGACGGGGGCCGCCGCCTTCGATTGGTTCTGTGGGTTGCATCCAAAGACATTGGGCGGCGGGTCGGCCGCCGAGATCGCCGCACGATTGAATGCGCTGGTTGAAAAAGTGCCGCCCGGTGCGAATGGTCTAACCTTCCTGCCCTATCTGAACGGCGAACGGGCCCCCTTCGTCGCGCCATCGGCAAGAGGGTCGTTTTTCGGCCTATCCTCGTCATCGACCAAGGCTGATATGGGCCGGGCCGTCATGGAAGGCGCTGCCTTCAGCTTGCGGCACTGCGTTGAAATGGAAGGTGGACGCCCGCAGGGGGCGGTTCGTTTGACTGGTGGCGGCGCACGCAACCGGCTGTGGTGCCAGATCATCGCAGACGTCATGCAGGCGCCCATGCTTGTCAGCGAGGCTTCGGATCATGGGCTGTGGGGTGCCGCTTGCCTGGGTGCCGCCGCTGCGGGCGAAGGCGATGCCTGCAAGTTGGCGCGCCGCGAAGAGAAATTGCTTTGTCATGATCCCGACCCAGCGGTCGCGGACGCCTATGACGCGGCTTTCGCGCGCTATCTGGCGCTATCGGAAGCCTGCCTCGCACTTTGGAATTAGTAGGGAAGAAATTCAGATCATGACCGAAATGATGAAAGCGGCCGTCTATCACGCATTGGAAGATATTCGCATCGAGGAACGGCCCGTGCCGGAAATTCGTGCCGATGAGATCCTTCTGAAAACCCTTGCCTGCGGCCTGTGCGGCGGCGAAACGATGGCTTGGTACAAGAAATCCGAACCCAAGGTGCTGGGCCATGAGCCGATCGGTGAAGTGGTCAGGGTCGGCGCGGATGTGACCGACTACAAGGTCGGTGACCGCCTGTTCATCAACCACCATGTCGGGCGCGTAGACAGTCATCTGTCGCGTCGCGGGCATTTCACACGCGATCCGTTCTATGCGTCGATGAAGCTCGATCCGGGTGGGGTCTGCGAATACTATCGTGTGACGGCGCAGCATCTTCGCATGGACGCCCACAAGCTGCCCGACAGCATCTCGACCGAGGCCGCCGTCACGATCGAGCCGTGGTCCTGCGTCATGTCCGGGCTCAAGGTCTGCAATATTCAGCCAGGCGATACCGTGGCCGTGGTTGGCGCGGGCTTCATGGGGCAGGGCTTTGTGCATCTTGCGCCGCTGTTCGGTGCAGGCAAGGTTGTCGCCCTGGATTTCTCGGACTGGCGTCTGGACAAGGCCCGCGAGTTTGGAGCCACGCATACGATCAACCCCAAAAACGAAGATCCGGTCGAAGCGATGCGCCGTGCAAATAACGGTCGCCTGGCGGATACGGTCATCGTTATCGCGCCTTCGCCCCAAGCATGGGCGCAGGCCGAAGAGCTGGTCGAGGTTGGCGGAACGCTGCATCTGGGCGCGCCGCTGGCACCGGGCACCGACTGGGTGCGGGACGGCGGTCGCGCCTATTTTGACCAGATCACCGTAACCTCACGCTATTCGTCGGATCACACCGACACATACAGCTATATCCGTTTGTTGGAGGCAGGGCGCATCAAGGCTGCCGAGGCCATTTCCCACCGTTTTGCCATTGATGACAGCGCCGAAGCCTTCGAGATGCTGCGCAAGGCGGAAAAGTCGTTGAAAATCGTCGTTTACCCCCACGGCATCCCCGAGGAGAAGAAGAATGCTTGAAGCACTGAAGCAGGAAGTTTGCGAACAGAACCATCAACTGCCCCTGAACGGGTTGGTTGTCGGTTCCGGCGGCAATGTCTCGGGGCGGGATCCTGAAACTGGGTTCGTGGTTATCAAGCCGTCCGGGGTCAAGTTCAAGAACCTGACGCCGGAAACCATGGTCGTCGTGGATATGGACGGAAATGTCATAGAGGGCGAAATGAAGCCCTCGGTCGATACCGGACTGCATCTGTATATCTATAAGGCGCGCCCCGATATTTTCGGCATCACCCACACCCATTCGCCTTACGCGACCAGTTTTGCTGCGCGCGGCGAACGGATCCCGGCGGTGCTGACGCCGATCACCCATATGCTGGGCCGTGACGTTCCCTGTTCGCGCTATGCAACACCGGGCGAGGTCGATACGGGTCAGGCCGTTGTCGAGGCCGCGGATGGCGGATATGCTGCACTGGTCAAGGCGCATGGTGTGTTCACCATGGGGCGTTCCGCGACCGAGGCGACCTCGTTTGCGATGTATCTGGAGGAGGCAGCGATGACGACGCATCTGGCAATGACGCGTGGTCCGGTCGAGGAACTGCCTCAACAGGAAATCGACCGCTGCTATAACTGGTTCCAGCAAAATTACGGGCAGTCGGGCAAGAAGAAGGTAAGTGCCTGATATGGCCCGGGATGACGCCGCTCCCAACCCCTTTAATGATAAAGACGCATTGTTGGCGAATGTCGCTTTGCTGTATTATGGCGAGGGCCTGACGCAAAGCGAGATTGCCAAACGCTTGTCAGTTTCGCGTCCGACCATCGTGAATATGCTGCGCGAATGCCGGGACCGAGGGATCGTCGAGATCAGGGTGGACGGTGAGGTGCTGGCGGCTTCCACCCTGTCGCGACAATTGGTGTCGCGTTTCGGCCTAGAGGATGCCTATGTGTCTCGCTGCCGAATTGGAGGCAATGAAGCGCCGGGCCGCAAGGAAAGTCTGGCCCAATTGGCGCGGGTTGCGGCAATGGCTGTGCTGGATGTCGTCCGGCCCGGCGATACGGTTGGGGTGGCTTGGGGTGAAACGATCAAAGCCGTGGCCGAAGCCATGCCGCGTCAGCCTGTTGATGATGTCACGGTCTGTCAGATGATCGGGTCGATGGTTTCAGACCGAGTTGCAGCCTCTGAGGATTGTGCGATCCGGATCGCAAATTGCCTGAGTGCCAGTTGCTACACGCTTCATGCGCCAGCGGTTTTATCCTCGTCGGCGCTGGCCGAAAGCTTGCGCACCGAGCCGACCATCGCGACCCAGTTGAAGCGTTTGCAGCATCTGGACGTCGCAATCTATTCCATCGGGCATACCCAGCCCGACACTCATCTGATCGCTGCCGGAATCGCTGCGCCGGAGCAGGTTGAGCAAGCAGTCAGCAAAGGGGCCTGCGGGATCCTGTGCTGTCGATATATCGATATCGACGGAAATCCGGTTTTGCTGCCACCCAATGAAAGGGTGGTTGCCGTCGAAGTCGAACATCTTCGTGCTGCCAAGCGCAAGCTTGTGGTCATCGCGGGCGAGGATCGGTTGCAAGCTGCGCGCGCAATCTTGAACGGTAAACTTGCGACCCATCTTTGCGTCGACGAGGCGCTGGCCGTAGCGCTTCTGAAGTCTCAGTAATTTCCTAATCCCTGGCATGATGATCTGTCCGACTATGGCTTGGTCGGGTGCATGCCTGCCTCATGCTGATATGAGCATATTTTATATATATGACAAATTATTTGACATCTGTAAAATCGCTCGGCTATCTTTGAGACAGGATGGCGCTGGACGCCAGGAGGTGGCCCGCAAGGGCCGAGGAGAGGAGGAAGACATGCCGACCGTGAACAAGAACCGGCTGACCCGCCGCGGGCTTTTGAAAGGTGCGACCGCATCTGGGGTTGCCCTCGCCGCCCCCAATTTCTTTATTGGCAAAGCTCATGCTTCGAATGAAACTTTGCGAGTCGGGATTATTCCGGCCTATTCGTTCGGGATCTACTGGCTGGTTCAGGATCAGGGCTTTGCACCTGGCGTCGACATGGAATTCAGCGTCTTTCCATCCGGCCCGCCAGCCATCGAGGCCATGGTCGGCGGCTCTGTTGATGCGATCACGGTCGGCGCGGTGCCGCCGCTTGCCGCTATGGCGCGCAACGTCGCTGATCTGCGCGCGATTTCTGTCTGCGGCGATGCGTCTGGTCTGTACACGATCGTCGGGCGCGAGGGATATTCCAGTTTGGCAGACCTCGAAGGCAAGCGGGTTGCCGTCACTTCGGGTTCAAATTTCGACTTTTTCCTCGACACTGTGCTGAATGCCGAAGGCCTGGCTGACATGCCTTTGACGCGTATCAACATGGAGCCGATAGACGCTCAGGCAGCGATGATAGCCGGCGCTGTCGATGCAACTGTGCCGCTGGCTTCGTCGCGCAAGCTGATCTTCGACAAGCTGCCAGGGGCAGTGATGCTGGCGGAGGGTGCGCAGATGTCGATCGAGAACCGCCCCAGTATCATGGATATCTTCATGACGACGCAGCAAACGATGGATGCCCGTCAGGATGCATTGCGCCAAGTCGTCGAGGCGTTCCATAGCAAAGGCGTCGGCATGCTGCGCGACGACAATGCAGAAGTGGTTGCCCGCATGGTGGCATGGCAGCAAAAGATTGGACGCGCTGGTGTCACTGCGGCAGAGGTCGAGCCATTGCTGAATGGCTATTTCTATTTTGACATTCCTGAAATCAAAGATGTCTATGCGAAGGATCTGTTGAAGAAATCCTTGCAGGTCCAGTCCGAGTTTCTTGTTGAGGCTCAAAAGATCCCGGCGGTTCCTGACCTGGATACAATGGTCAGCAGTCAGATCATCGAGCAGCTCTGATCTCATGAAAAAGATGTCTGCATTCAACACAAGGCGCGTGGTTCTTGGTTGCCTGTCGGTGTCGGCAGTCATTGCGATCTACGCGCTGGTGACCTCGCGGGCGGGTAATAATCCCGCCTTGCTGCCCCCGATAGGTGACATTATCACCTCGTTCTGGACAAACCTGACCTCTGGCTCGCTGTTGACAGCGCTGGGGGCCAGCTTGTTCCGGATCAGCGCCGGTTTCCTGATCGGGACAACACTGGCGCTGGTGCTTGGTTGCCTGATCGGCTGGTATCGAAACATCGAGTTTCTGTTCGATCCATTGATCGAGGCTGTTCGCCCAATCCCGCCCCTGGCATATATCCCACTGATTATCATCTGGTTCGGTATCGGTGAATTCAGCCGGGTCCTGATTATCACCATTGCATGCTTCATGGTCTGTGTCGTCAACGTGATCGCTGGCATGAAGAACGTGCCGGCCGTCTACGAAGACGCGGCTTCGACGATGGGGGCGACGCGTTTTCAGGTGTTTCGTACGGTCGCAGTGCCGGCAGCAACCCCGTTCATCATTACGGGCTATCGGGTCGCATTGGCAGCCGCTTGGACGACGCTTGTGGCGTCCGAACTTCTCGCCGCGCAGAATGGCCTGGGCTTTCTCCTGCAAGAGGGTCGGAGATACTTTCTGACCGATCAGGTGATGATGATCATCATGATCATCGGGGCCTGCGCTTTCATCATGGATCGCATCTTCCGCAGAATTCAGGCGCATCTGATGCAATGGTCGGAGACACGTGAATAATGCCCGAGATCAACATTGAAAATCTGACGCATACCTTCGGCAAGGGGCAGCCAAATGAGCTGACTGTGCTGGACAACATCAACCTGACCTTTGAGTCTGGAAGTTTCAACGCAATCGTCGGCACCTCGGGTTGTGGCAAGTCGACGCTGCTGAAGATGATGGCGGGGCTCTTCACACCTTCGGATGGCAGCATGAAGCTGGACGACAAGGTTATCCAGGGAACCGATCGCCGTCGCGGCATGGTGTTTCAGCAAGATGCCGTGTTCCCATGGATGACGGTCGCCAAGAATATAAGCTATGGCCCGCGGCTGCGTGGCGCCTCGGCCGCGCAACAGCGCGAGATCGAAGCCAAGTGGACGCAAGCGGTCGGTTTGAAAGGCTTTGAAGATCGTTGGCCACGCGAACTGTCCGGCGGGATGCGTAAACGCGTCGATATCGGGCGCGTCTATGCCAACGATCCGGACGTCTTGTTGATGGATGAGCCGTTCGGCGCGCTGGATGCCCAGACGAAGGAACGAATGCAGTCCGATCTGTTGGATACTTGGAGCCAGTCACGCAAGACTGTGGTGTTTGTGACCCACGATCTGGAAGAGGCAATCTTTCTGGCAGACAAGATTGTTGTAATGTCGGCGCGTCCAGGGCGGGTACATCATATCGAGACGGTCAGTCTGCCGCGACCAAGAACAGACGCGATGCGATTGACGGACGAGTTCATCCAGATCAAGCGCCGGCTGTGGGAAATGTTGGACCATTGATCGGCAGACAAGTGTGTCTAGACGATACCGCGCCTGCTCTGCCTCCTCGAAACCAGACCATTTGAAGCTGGAGTTTTCGGCTAGCATTTCTCTTGCTGGGACAGGAGCTGAAGACGATGAAGGCATCGAAATTTACAAAAGCGCAAAAGGCGTTCATTCTGAAACAGGGTGAGGAAGGCACTTCGGTTGCCGGGATCTGTCGCAAGGCAGGGATCGGGCAATCGACCTATTTTGCCTGGAAGAAAAAGTATGGTGGGCTGCTGCCGGACGAGATGCGCCGGCTCAAGCAGCTCGAAGTTGAAAACGCGTGACTAAAACGGATCGTGGCCGACCTGACCTTGGATCGGCAGATGTTGCAGGATGTTGTCCGGCGAAAGCTCTGAAGCCGGAATGGTCGCGCGAACTGATTTGCGGGATATGCGCAGATTGGGCGGTCTCGATCCGCAGGGCGTGTGGGGCGCTGAGGTTCGACTGCTCAAGCTACCACTACAAACCCCGCCGCACCGATCCGGCAGAATTGAAACGGCGGATCCGGGAGATCTGCGAAACGCGTGTGCGCTATGGCTATCGCCGCGTTTACGTCATCCTCGACAGAGAAGGATGGGACGTCAGCATCAAGATGGTCTACAATGTTTACAGGGCCTTGGGGCTGCGGCTACGGAACAAGACGCCGAAGCGGCGGGTGACGGCCAAGCTGTGTGACGACCGTGCGCAAGCCGTGGGGCCGAACGATGTTTGGGCAATGGATTTTGTCCATGACCAGCTGGCCCTAGGCAAGAAGCTAAGGATTCTGAACATCGTGGACACGCATTCCCGCTATTGTCCGGCGACGGATGTGCGGTTCCAATATCGCGGCGAAGACGTCGTTCAGACGCTCGAACGGATTTGCACCGGGGTCGGCTACCCGAAGACTATTCGGGTTGATAATGGCAGCGAATTCATCTCGCGCGATCTCGACCTTTGGGCCTAGGCCAAGGGCGCAACGCTGGATTTTTCCCGACCTGGAAAGCCGACAGACAACGGCTTTGTCGAGGCGTTCAACAGCAAGCTAAGGTCGTGTTGACAAAAGGGATTCACACCGAGCCTTAGGCGTGATTCAAACTGGTATCTGCGTTGGAGACCAGCTTGGTACGAGACCTGATGTCGGACGATGAGTGGGCGTGCTTTGAACGTTTTGTCCTAGCGATCCGTGCTCCGAACGGGCGCAAGGCCATCAACCTCCGTCTTGTTCTCGACGGGATTTTCTGGATTGCCCGCACGGGCGCCCCTTGGCGGGACCTGCCCGAAGAGTTTGGCAAGTGGTCGAGCGTCTACCGACAGTTCCGACGCTGGACGCTGGCAGGGTTGTGGGAGGACATCATGGGCG
>NZ_FOHO01000006.1 GCF_900111675.1 Paracoccus homiensis
CCATGACCAGATCGAAGCCAAGATAGTCAAAGGTTTGCCCCGCAGTGATCTCGGTCCTCATGGGTAGCCCTGCAGCATTGACGAGGAGGTGGATCCTGGTCGTGAAGTGGGAGGTGGTCCAGAAAACGATCCGGTGGATCGTTTTCCCACCGGACGCTCTTGAGCGCCCGAAACCCTGTCGCCTTCGCCATGGTCTTGAACCAGTGGCGCCTCATGGCTCAGCCCCCTTTAGCGCCCGCTGCCTGATGGCGGGCGCGAACGACCGTGCCATCTATCATCTGGAGGGCGTGCTGCACTGCCCCGCTTTCGTTCAGGGCGTCCATGATCTTCTCCCAGAGCCACGCCAATGTCCGGCGCTGGAACTGTTGGTAAACGCTAGACCATCTCCCGAACTCTGCCGGGAGGTCCCGCCACGGGGCTCCGGTGCGCGCAATCCAGAAAACCCCAGCTAGAACAAGACGGTGGCTGGTAGGTCTGCGCCCGTTCGGGGCGCGGACTGTCAGGATGAACCGCTCAAAGAACGCCCATTCCTCGTCCGACATCAGGTCTCGTGCCAAGCTGGTCTCCATCGCAGATACCAGCTTGAATCACCCTCGCCAAGCAGTGTGAATCCCTTTCGTCAACATGGCCTAGGTCCCCTCTTGTCGCGTCAAGCTACATACATGTGGCGTAGCAGAAGTTGTTACAGGGCTTCGCGCTTCGCTCTTGGGTTGTCAGGTTCTTCTGCGTAAGGCAGGGATCACGCTTGCCCAAATGATATAGGAAACTCGACGCGGGCCGAAGGACTGAGACTCTACGGTATGCTAATGAATATCTGCTTTGCAATTTGCGTTTGCAGCGTTTGACACTCATGTTGTGTGGCAGCTTTGGGCCGAAACGCCCCCTCCAACCCTCCACCACCTCAGAACACCCTTGGCAGTGCATCGATGAGGGGCTTCAGGAGAGGCAGGGGTGTGCGCTGGCCGTAGCGGCGGTCTTTCTTGGAGCTGATGGCATGGCCCAGCAGGTGGTGGCGCGAGAGGTCGGGCACGTTCTGCCGGTAGCGCAGCTCGTCGGTGACGTAGTGCCGGAACGAGTGGAAGTTCTTCTTTGCGGCATCCTCGCCCAGCTGGGCGCGCAGCAGCTTGTGCCAGTTGAAGCTGATGGCGTCCGACAGCGTGCCGCGCCCCTTGCGGCGCTTCAGGTCGGGGAAGACCTGGCCGGTCTCGGTCTGCGCGACATGCTCCATGAAGCCCAGCTCCAGCAGGTGCGGGTGGATCGGCACCTTGCGCTGCGAGGGGCGGTTCTTCAGGCGCCGGATCTCGGTGGGGCGGAAGTGGAAGGCCGCGATGCCGTCCTCGGTGACGATATCCTCGCGCGCAAGGCCTGCGATCTCCTCGCGCCGCGCGCCGGTATAGGCCGCGATAAGCGGCAGCCAGTAGAGCGCGTCCTTGATGACGAGATCGCCGGGCCGGGTGCGGCGCCCCGCGCTCTGGCAGCCCTGCCAGACGGGGCCTGCGAAGATGCGCCGCAGGTCGTCGCGGCTGAAGGGGGCGACCTTGTCCTGGTCGTCCTCGGGGTCGGTCTCGCGCAGATCGCGCGTGTCCAGAAGCGGATCCAATGACAGACCTTCCGAGCGGGCGTGCTTGATGAGCTGCCCGACGAAGCCGAGATTGCGGTTGATCGTGGCGGCGGACAGGCCCTGTTTCCTGCCTGCGGTTTCCGCGGCCTCGATGATCTGAGGCAGCGTCATGTCCCGCTCCTTCGGCGTCTTGCGATAGGTCGGGGGCAGGGCGTGCATGATGTTGCTGAAGGCCATCAGGTGCTCCTGCCGCAGCTTGCGGATGTCCTCGATGCCGGTGGCCTCGTGCAGCAGTTCGGCGGTCTTGCGGATCTGGTAGGCGGTCTTGTCCGTGGCCCGCCCGCGCTTCTCCTTGCGGCTGGCGAGGCGGTCAGCGACGGCCTGGAGTGCGGGGTCGAAGGCGGGGGTAGGTTCGGGTGTAGGCGGCGGGGCATCCTCGGTCGCCGGCGGCTTCCCCTCCCGCAGCCTGCCCGCCATCGCAATGGCATCGTCGAAGCCCCGGTCCAGCCCCGCCTTGGACGACAGCAGCGCCGCCGCGCGGCCATTGAGCCAGATGCGCTTGGCGTCGAAGAACTCGTGCCCGCTGATGCGCTCCTTGCCCGCCAGATGGTCCTGATGCGCGCTCTCGACCGGGTTGCCTGTCTGCGGCAGGTGGAACGCGGCGCGGTCGCGCCTGGCGGATCGCTCCAGCTCTTCCCGGATGACGGTTTCCAGCCATTCATGCGCCACCTGCGGCGTCAGTCCTTCCATGCCCATTCGGTCGAACACCCTCTCGCTCTCAGCGGTCACGATGACGGCCAGCCTGCGCGCTGTCCACGGGCAAGCGGTCCGCAGCGAGACCTGGAGGTTCGCGGCGGCGGAGGAGGCGCGTTTGGGAATGCGGCGGCGCCAGGTGTAGATCGCGCCCCGGGGAAGACGAAGTTGGCAATGCCCATGGCAGGTCCCTCGATTGGGGACACAGGCTCCATGATGGACAGTGATGATGGACAATGGTCCAGATCGGCTGTCCGTCTTCGATAAGACGATCTTTCTCAACGACTTACTGGAAGTTGGCTGGGGCGGTAGGATTCGAACCTACGGTACACGGTACCAAAAACCGTTGCCTTACCACTTGGCTACGCCCCAACTGTGGAGGCGGATTTAGCCAATGCGGCCGGGGGGTGCAAGTCGAAAATCGAAGAAATCTTGCTGCTAGTGAAAAGCCTTTGTATGCGGGCGCCATGACGCAGGTAGATATCGCTATTCTTGGGGCCGGCGCGGCGGGGCTTTTCTGTGCAGGCAGTGCGCTGTCGCAAGGAAAGCGCGTTCTGGTGCTGGATCATGCCCGCAGGCCGGGGGAAAAAATCCGAATCTCGGGTGGGGGAAGGTGCAATTTCACGAACCTCGCCACAGCGCGGGACCGATTCCTGTCGCAGAACCCGCGGTTCGCAGCTTCGGCCCTGTCGCGATTCGCGCCGCAGGATTTCGTGGCGCTTGTGGACCGGGCGGGAATCGCCTGGCACGAAAAGGCCTTGGGGCAGCTTTTTTGCGACGGAAAGGCCACGCAGATCACGGATATGCTGTTGCGACGGATGGCGGGGGCCGAATTGTGGCTGGAAACCTCGGTCGCGGGTGTTGCGCGGGACGGCGATGGGTTCGTGGTGCAGACCGATCGCGGGATTGTCAGAGCTGGGCGCGTCGTTGTGGCGACTGGCGGCAAGTCGATCCCCAAGATGGGCGCGACGGGTATCGGTTACGAGATCGCGCGCGACTTTGGGCTTCGTCAGGTCGAGACGCGCGCCGGGCTGGTTCCGCTGACCTTCGCGGAGCAGGATCTGTCGCTGTGCAAGCCGCTGGCCGGGGTTTCGGTCGAGGCGGATGTCCGCTGCGGCAAGACCAGCTTTCGCGAACCATTGCTGTTTACGCATCGCGGGATCAGTGGCCCGTCGATCCTGCAGATTTCCAGTTTCTGGGAGGCGGGTGCCGAATTGCGCATCGACCTGTGCCCAGGCACGGATGTCGCCGCAGAGTTGAAACAGGCCCGATCGACTGCGGGTCGGGTGAATGTCGCGACCGCTTTGGGGCGGTTGTTGCCGGATCGCCTGTCGCAGGCGGTGATCGCCGAGATCGGGCTGTCGGACGCACGACTGGCGGATCAGCCGAACAAGCGGATCGAAGCACTTGGGGCCCGGGTCAATGGGTGGCAGGTTCGCCCGGTCGGGACCGAGGGCTATCGCACCGCAGAGGTGACCTTGGGCGGCGTGGACACCCGCGATCTGGATGCGCGGACGATGCAGGCGCGCGATGTGCCGGGCCTGTATTTCATCGGGGAATGTGTCGATGTGACCGGCTGGCTGGGGGGGTACAACTTCCAGTGGGCCTGGGCGTCGGCCCATGCGGCGGGGCTGGATCTGCGCTAACCGCCCGGCTTGGGGCGCGCCGGTTCCAGCAGGTCGCGGCCGTCATTGACGCGGCCGCGATCGACCAGCTGTTCGAAGGCCGCATCGGGGCTGAGGTCGGGTGCCCGTTCGCGTCGCTTGCTGGGGTTGGTATCCGGTTTGTCGGCATCGCGTTCGGTCTGATTTTCGACATGAATGCGATGAACCAGTTCGGGGATGGCAAAGCCCTCGGCGTCCAGTGCCTTGCGCAGCTGCCGATAGGCCTCGCCCCGGGCGAGGTCGAAATCGGTGCCTTCCTGCGACACCCAGCCGCCCGCGCGGATCACGATGAATTCGTTTCCGGATGCTTCGACCCAGGCAACGGGTTCAGGGCGTGCCAGAACGAAGCCCATCCGCGCCAGTTCGCGCAGGACCAGATCGCGCGCCCGGCCAAGATCGGCGGCGGGATCCACAGTCAGGTCGACCAGAAAACGGCGTTCGGGGTTGCGGGTGAAATTCGTCAGGACCGCCTTGTAGATGATCTGGTTGGGAAAACGGATATGGTTTCCGTCCAGCGTCAGAAGGGTTGTGCCGCGACTGGTGAGGCGGATGACGCGCCCGCGTTCGCCGTTGACCTCGATCAGGTCGTTGGGTCGGAAGGGCTGTCGCAGCGACAGAAGGATCGTCGCCACGAACCCTTCGATCGTGTCGCGTGCCGCAAAGCTGAGCGACAGGCCAAAGATGCCGGCCGCACCCAGAAGGGTGTTCAGCAGCGTCGTGGCCTCCATCAGGTCCAGCGCCACGACCAGCGCCACGATCCACGAGGTCAGGCGAATGGTCTGGCTTAGAAACTCGGCGATGAACGGGTTCGGCGCGATCCGGGCCATCGTCTTTTCGCGGCGCGAGATCCAGCCTCCGACAAGAACGATGAGGGCGCCGACGATCAGGCCCAACACCACGAAGGGAAGGCCCGCGACCACCTGATTCATCCGCGCCGCAAAACGCTCGCGTACGGATTCAAGCCGTGTCCCGATATCGGTCGACAGAAGGACGTGATCCTGAATCGCCACCACGCCGTCGATCCGTGCGATCAGCGATTTCAACCGTTCGGTTGCGGATTGTTCGGTGACTTCGCCGCTGAGAGAGACGATGCCGGCGTCGACCTGCACATCGACGCGGTCGAAATCATCGACCTGTCCCAGAATGCTGCCGATCCGGTTCAGGATCGCCAGGTCAGTGGCGGCGTTGTCCTGAACCGAAATCGCGCCGCTGGGGGCGCCTTCGCCTTCGCCATTCTCGCGCGCAAGCGCGGGCATGGCCGTCAGCGCGACAATCAGCAGCAGCCCGGCAAGCAGGCGCTGGATCATAGGGTGATCGGGTCGGCCTTGGCCAAGGCGTCGAACTTCATCAGCGAAGCGATCAGTGCGGGCATCTGATCCAGCGGGATCATGTTCGGCCCGTCCGAAGGGGCATTGTCCGGATCCTCGTGGGTTTCGATAAAGACACCCGCGACACCCAGCGACACCGCGGCTCGCGCCATCACCGGTGCAAATTCGCGCTGCCCGCCCGAGGAACCGCCCTGACCGCCGGGCTGCTGCACGGAATGCGTGGCATCCATGATTACCGGGTAGCCGGTCTTTGCCATTGTCGGCAGCGATCGCATATCCGCGACCAGCGCATTGTAGCCGAAACTGGCGCCACGTTCGGTCAGCAGGATGTTCTGATTGCCGGTCGAGGCGACCTTGTCGGCGACATTCGGCATGTCCCAGGGCGCCAGAAACTGACCTTTCTTGATGTTGACGACGGCGCCGGTCTTGCCTGCCGCCAGCAGCAGATCTGTCTGGCGGCACAGAAATGCCGGGATCTGGATGATGTCGACGACCTTCGCGGCAGCGATGGCCTGTTCGGCATCGTGGATATCGGTCAGGACCGGGCAACCCAGACGTTCGCGCACGGTTTCAAGGATTTTCAGGCCCTCGTCGATCCCGACGCCGCGCCGCCCGCCCAAAGACGTGCGGTTCGCCTTGTCATAGCTGGCCTTGAAGACATATTGCGCCCCGGCATCGGCACAGGCCTTGGCCATCGCCTGACCGATCATCAGGGCATGGTCCAGCGATTCCAGTTGGCAGGGACCGGCGATGACCGTCAGTGGAAGGTCGTTGCCGCAGGTCAGGCTGCCGATCTGGACGTGGCGGGCTTGGGTCATGTCGATACCTGTTCGCGTAGGATGGACGCTGTCAGCGACAGCATCAGATAAATCCCGGAAAAGATCAAAAGGGCGACCAGCGTGTTCTGAAACGCCTTCGGATAGGTCGGCTCGTCCGGGGGCACGGGCGCGACTGACAATGACAGGTAGCGGACCTGCTTGTTCGCTTCAATCCTTGCCGTCTCGACCTGTGCGGCGGCGGCTGAAAGCAGCTCTTGTCGGGTGGTCAGGTCGCTTTCTGCGATCCGCAGCTCGCCTGAAATGGCGGCCAGCGAACTGCGCGTTTCGTTTCCTTCGGTCAGTTCCAGCCGTGTCTGGGCGATCATCGCATTCAGGCGCGAGATGTCGCCGCGCACCGCGTCCACGCGGCTTTGCTGCGGGCGGGCATTCGCCAGCAGCTGCCCCAGCTCCAGTTCCTTTTCGTTCAGCTGGTTTTCCAGCGCGGCGATCTGGCTCATCACGACCGAGCCTTCGGCGACCGGGTCCAGAACGCCCAACCGCTGCTGCAGATCCTGCACCCGGCGTTGCGCGGCCAGCACGCGAGCCTCGGCGTCCTGATAGCTTTCGATCGCGCCCTTCATCTGATCGTCGCGCAGGCGCGAGGTCATCTGATCGACCTGACCTTCGGCATAGCGGATCAGGGCCAGCGAGAAATCGCGGCTGAGATCGGGATCGGGGGCGATGACCTCCAGATCGATCATCCCCTCGGTTGGGTCATAGCTGATCTTGACCGAATCCTGATAGACGCCATAGGCGGCCTCGTTGCTGGCATCGGGCGCAAGGCGCTTGATCTGGTCAAGCGCGGGGTCCTGAAACGCGGCGCGGAAACCCTCTTCGGCATCCAGACGCAACATCGCCTCGCGCGAGGAGAGATAGCTTTGGACCGCAACCGCGTCGGTGTTCGCCTGAATGCCCGACAGGGCATTGCCGGTCGGTGACAGGCCGGATGTGTCCGCGACCTGGATCTGAAACTGCGACTGCGTGGCGTAAAGCGGGGTCGCGACCTTGAAATAGTACCAGCCGGCCACTGCCGTCGGCCCGATCACGAACAGCAGCAGGCGCATCGCCAGCATCATCATCCGGCGGCGGCGGCGGCGGGCCATGTCGCGCTGAATGCGATAGATTTCTGCCGCGCGCCTGTCTTCGGTCAGGGCTTCGCGCGATGGCAGACTGGGTTGCGCAGCTTCCATCGCCGTGGATTTCGGGGCCGCGACAAGGGCGGGCGTGTTCTTTGCCGGCTCTGCCTGACTGCGCGTGCCCTCGGAGGACAGGATCTTTGCCAGCGCCGCCCGGTGTGAGGGGTCGATGCCCTGTTCGCGCAGGCGCAGCACGGCCTCTTCGTCGGATTCGACCTCGATCCGGTGCAATTGCGCGATACGCCGGGCGATGCGCAACTGACGCTCGCCCAAGTTCTCGGCCTTGATCGCGGCCAGCTTCGCGGCAAGATCGGCGTCGGGCGGCGTGCCGGTGGACGGGGTATCGGTGGGCGGTGGCGTCTTGTCGGCACTGCTGGCGGGTTCGGTCAGCCGAAAATCACCGAAACCGTCATCGGTGGGCCCGGTCTGCATCATCCGTTCGCGTGCTGAAACCTCGCGCGCGGCCACGTCGTCGCCGCCGGTTTCGGCCTTCTTCTGCAACTTCAATCGCACGCCGGAACCGCCCTGATCGTCGCGATTGTCGGTGGGTCGGACCGATTCATCGACCGAGGCGTGAAACCGGCGGGCCTTAGGCGGTGTAGTCATAATATTGCTTCGCCTCGTCCAGGGACTCGAACATATACAGTTTGCCGTCGCGCATGATGGCGGCCGAGCGGCAGAATTTCTCGATCGTGGCGGGCTGGTGCGACACGACGATCACGGTGGCGTTGCGCAGACGGTCGAACAGGACCGAACCCGCCTTGCGGTTGAATTCCGCATCGGTCGTCTGCGGCATCCCTTCGTCGATCAGGTAGATGTCGAATTCCAGCGCCAGCAGCAGCGAAAAGACGAACCTTGCGCGCATCCCGGCCGAGTAGGTGCCCACCGGCATGTCGAAATATTCGCTGATATCGGTCAGCCACCGCGCGAAGGCGGACACGTAATCGGGGTCCAGCCCATAGATGCGCGCGATGTGGCGCGAATTTTCATGCGCCGACAGCTTGCCCACGACGCCGCCCATGAAACCCAAGGGGAACGAGACGCGGCAATTGCTGCGAATCTGCCCCTCATCCGGCTTTTCAAGCCCGCACATCATGTTGATCAGTGTCGTCTTGCCCGTGCCGTTCGGGGCAAGGATGCCCAGTGAATGGCCCAGTTCGACCCGGAACGAAGCCTGATCCAGGATGACCTTGCGTCGCTGGCCGGTCCAGAAAGACTTCGAAACATTGTCGAATTCAAGCATGGTTCCTGCGCTAGTCCCTTCCGTTCAGGCGGCCACCATGCCTTAACCTGCTGGTCACAACCATAGGTGTGGGCCACAATGCTGTCCATAATCCAGAACATTATCTGAATATTGGGTGAATCTCGCGCTTCACCTGTCTCACATTTTCATTAGATTTCACTTATGCCCGCCGTGACCGATCAGATTGCCGCATGTCGCCTGTGCCGCGACCGCTTTGCCGCCACGGCAACGCGACATGCGCCGCGCCCCGTGGTGTGGTTTCGACCCGGTGCGCGGATCCTGATCGCGGGGCAGGCACCGGGGATGCGGGTCCATGAAAGCGGCCGGCCCTTCACCGACCGCTCGGGCGAGAGGCTGCGCGACTGGATGGGGGTCGACGAGGCCACTTTCTATGACCGGAACCGGATCGCCATCGTGCCGATGGCCTTCTGCTTTCCGGGATATGACGCCAAAGGGTCGGATCTGCCGCCGCCCCCGATCTGCGCGGAAACCTGGCGCAGCGAGGTCATGGCCCTTTTGCAGCCAAGGCTGACACTTCTGGTGGGCGGGCACGCGATCAGGTGGCATCTGGGACGGCAGTCGGTGACGCCGGCGGTCGAGGCATGGCGCGATCATGCGCCGACGGTCTTTCCGCTGCCCCATCCCTCGTGGCGAAACACTGGATGGTTGCGGCGAAATCCATGGTTCGAACAGCAGCTTTTGCCGGAGCTGCGGCAGGCCGTGGCCGACTGTCTGGCAGCAGAGCATCCGTAGTTCTACGGATTTATCGGAACTGGCGAATCGGAAACTTTCTTAGCTACTATTCATAACCTTCTGGTCTTAATGCTGATTCCAGACGGTTGGGTAATGGGGATTGCCAATCCACGGGACTGCGCTACCGTAATCGTGAACCTGCGCGGACAGCGCGGGGCGTGCGGAACCTATTCCGGACAAACATGGGAGAAAGTTGCATGAGCAAATTCAAACCGTTTCTTCTGACGACGGCCTTTGCGCTGACCGCCAGCACCGCCATGGCGCAGGAAGAACAATTCATCACCATCGGCACCGGTGGCCAGACCGGCGTCTACTATGTCGTGGGTCAGTCGATCTGCCGTCTGGTGAACCGCAATACTGCCGAAACCGGCATCAAATGCACCGCGCCCTCGACCGGGGGCTCGGTCGCCAATGTGAACGCGATCAAGGCGGGTGACATGACCATGGGTGTCGCGCAGTCCGACATTCAGTATCACGCCTATGAAGGCGATGTGCCCGATTTCGAAGGCGACAAGAAGGTCGAAAACCTGCGCGCCGTCTTTTCGGTCCATCCCGAACCGTTCACCGTGGTGGCCCGCAAGGATGCCAGCATCGCAGGGTTCGATGACCTGAAGGGCAAGCGCGTCAATGTCGGCAATCCGGGCTCGGGCCAGCTGGCCACGATGGAAGTCGTGCTGGACGCCAAGGGCTGGTCGATGGACGATTTCTCGCTGGCCTCGCAGCTGAAGCCGGCAGAACAGTCGGCCGCACTGGGTGACAACAAGGTCGACGCCATCGTCTATACCGTTGGCCACCCGAACGGCTCGATCCAGGAAGCCACCTCGACCGTCGAGGCGAATTTGGTGCCGGTCGAAGGCCCCGAGATCGACAAGCTGGTCGACGAAAACCCCTATTACGCCAAGGCGACGATTCCGGGCGGCATGTATGCCGGTACGGATGAGGATACCAACACCTTCGGCGTCAAGGCGACCTTCGTGACCTCGGCCGACGTGTCGGATGAGGTGGTCTATGAAGTCGTGAAAGCGGTCTTTGACAATTTCGACCGCTTCAAGGGCCTGCACCCGGCCTTTGCCAACCTGACCCCCGAAGAGATGGTCAGCGAAGGCAACAGCGCGCCGCTGCATCCGGGCGCCGAGAAATATTATAAGGAACAAGGCTGGGTCGAATAATCCGGCACTGAAAACGGGGCGGCCCTTGGCGGGGCCGCCCCTCGCTCTTGAATGACAAAGACAATAAGCCCGCAAGCAGGGAGAGACGTGATGAGCGAGACCGACAAGAACGAAAGCCGCAAACATGACCAGTTCGAGGCCAGCGCCGTCGAGATGGGCGGGTCCGGACATGGGGGCCTGTCGCAATCCGAACTGGACGAACTTGTCGCCTCGTCCGACACCGGGGCCCGGACCCCGCCCGGCTTTGTCGGCAAGCTGATCCTGACGGTCGCGCTGTGCTGGTCGCTGTTTCAGCTTTGGATCGCCTCGCCCATTCCGTTCATGGTCGGTTTCGGTGTCCTGAACGACACGGAAACCCGTTCGATCCACCTTGCCTTCGCGCTGTTTCTGGCCTTCATGGCCTATCCCGCGGAACGCACCAAGGTGCAGATCGGGCTGGGCGTCGGCATCCCCGCGCTGATGACGGTCCTGTTCATCGTCGGATCGAAAGCCGGGGTGCCGGTCTGGTGGATCCCGATCATCGGTCTTGCGGTCATTGCGGCGGTTCTGCTTGGCAGCCCCAAAAGCTGGGTCCCGCCATGGGAATGGGCGCTGGCGATTCTTGCAGCAATTGCGTCGCTTTACATCTATTTCTTCTACAATGACATCAGCAGCCGCGTGGGCGCGCCGATCCTGCAGGATTACGTTGTGTCAGTGATCGGCATTCTTCTGCTGCTAGAGGCGACGCGCCGCAGCCTTGGGCCTGCGCTGATGATCGTGGCCTCGGTCTTTCTGGTCTATACCTTCCTTGGCCCCTACATGCCGGGGATCATCGCCCACAAGGGCAACACCCTGTCCGAAGTCGTGAACCACCAGTGGATCACCACGGAGGGCGTGTTCGGCATCGCGCTTGGCGTTTCGACCAGCTTCGTCTTCCTGTTCGTCCTGTTCGGGGCGCTGTTGGATAAGGCGGGCGCGGGCAACTACTTTATCCAGGTTGCCTTTTCGCTGATGGGGCATATGCGCGGCGGTCCGGCAAAGGCCGCTGTCGTCAGCTCGGCCATGACGGGGCTGATCTCGGGCTCGTCCATCGCGAATGTGGTCACCACCGGCACCTTCACCATCCCGCTGATGAAGAAGGTGGGCTTCAGTTCCGAAAAGGCCGGCGCGGTCGAGGTCGCGTCCTCGGTCAACGGTCAGATCATGCCGCCCGTGATGGGGGCCGCGGCCTTCCTGATGGTCGAATATGTCGGCATCCCCTATTTCGACGTGGTCAAGCACGCCTTCCTGCCCGCGACGATCAGCTATATCGCGCTGGTCTATATCGTCCATCTTGAGGCGATGAAGGCCGGCATGAAGGGTCTGCCCCGCGCCTATGAACCAAGCCCGCTGATGCGCCGCATGATCGGTTTCCTGTTCGGCGTCGTGGCGATCGCGCTGCTGGGCTTCCTGATGAAATTCACCATGGGCTGGATCCGTCCCGCCTTCGGACCTGCCGCGCCCTACATCATCTTCGGCCTTCTGACCGCTGCCTATATCGGCCTGCTGTATGTCGCGTCGCGCGAAGAGCCGCTGGAACTGGATGATCCGAACGCCCCGGTGACCGAACTGCCCTTGCCGGGGCCGACCGTCCGTTCGGGCCTGCACTTCCTGCTGCCCGTGATCGTTCTGGTTTGGGCGCTGATGGTGGATCGCCTGTCGCCGGGCCTGTCGGCTTTCTGGGCGACGGCCTACATGATCTTCATCCTGCTGACCCAACGTCCGCTGATGGTGATGATGCGCGGCACCGATCGCACCGGCAATGCCAGCACCGGCGCGGCATTCGGCGCAGGTATTGCCGATCTGATCGACGGGTTGATCTCGGGCGCGCGGAACATGATCGGCATCGGCATCGCCACCGCGACCGCCGGTATCATCGTGGGGGCGGTCAGCCAGACCGGCGTCGGCTCCGCCCTTGCCGATGTGGTCGAGGTTCTGTCGGGCGGTCACCTACTGGCGATCCTGTTCCTGACGGCGGTGCTGTCGCTGATCCTGGGCATGGGTCTGCCGACCACGGCAAACTATATCGTCGTCTCCGCATTGCTGGCGCCCGTCATCGTGACGCTTGGCCAGCAGAACGGGCTGATCGTGCCGCTGATCGCGGTCCATCTGTTCGTGTTCTACTTCGGCATCATGGCGGATGTGACGCCGCCCGTGGGGCTTGCCAGCTTTGCGGCGGCGGCGGTTTCGGGTGGCGATCCGATCCGCACAGGGGTGGTCGCGTTTTTCTACAGCCTGCGGACCGCCGCGCTGCCGTTCCTGTTCATCTTCAACACCGATCTGCTGCTGATAAACGTGGACTGGATACACGGCATCTTTGTCTTCGTGACGGCGACATTGGCAATGCTTCTGTTCGCCGCGGCGACGCAGGGCTGGTTCCTGACCCGCAACAAGAGCTGGGAAACGCTGCTGCTGTTGCTGGTCGCCTTCGCGATCTTCCGGCCGGGCTTTTTCATGGACTACCTGTATCCGCCCTATGACGATCTGCCGCCCGCGCAGTTCCAGCAGGCCCTGGCCGAGTCGCGCCCGGGTGATCCGCTGCGCTTGCGCATCGCAGGTCTGAACGAGGTCGGTGACCCGGTCGAGTTCACCGCCCTGCTGGCCGTACCCGAAGGGGCCGATGGCGCCGAGCGTCAGGCCGCGCTGGGGATCGAGACGATCCAGAACGGCGATGAGGTGATGATCGACAACGTCGCCTTCGACAGCCCCGCGCAAGAGGCCGGGCTGGACTGGGATCAGCAGATCATGCTGGTCCGTGCGCCCGCGCCCGCGCCGTCGAAATACTGGATGTATATCCCGGCGGCACTGATCCTTGCGCTGGTCGTCTGGCTGCAACGCCGGCGTGCCGGGCCGGGGCAGGGCGCCACCGCCACCCGCAAGGAAGGGGTTCGCCATGCCTGATCAGGTTTTGTTTCCGATCGATCTTCAGCATCCGGAAAGCTGGGAAAAGGCCTTGCCCGCCGCCATGCGCATGGCGGGCAGCGAGGGCACGATCCATCTGTTGGGGATCGTGCCGGATATCGGCAGTTCGATGGTCGCGACCTTCCTGCCCAAGGGGTACGAGGTGCAGGCGCTTCAGGCGATGAAGGATGCGCTGGACGGTTTTGCCGAACAGCACCTGCCTGACACCCGGGTCAAGACCCATGTCGGTCACGGCCATGTTGCCGAAACGATCCTGAAGCTGGCGAAAAAGACCAAGGCGGATCTGATCGTCATGGCCAGCCACAAGCCTGATGAGTTGCGAAGCATCCTGATCAGCAGCCATGCGAATGCGGTCGTGCGCCATTCGCCCGTGTCCGTCATGGTCGTACGCTAGGCGTGCTGTCCGATATCGAGATCGCGCGCGGCGCCGACAAGCGCCCCATTCAGCAGATCGCGCAGAAGCTGGGGCTTGGGGCGAGGGATATCCTGCCCTACGGCCATGACAAGGCCAAGATCACGCATCGGGCGCTGGCCGGGCTGG
This sequence comes from Paracoccus homiensis, assembly GCF_900111675.1. Lineage (GTDB taxonomy): Bacteria > Pseudomonadota > Alphaproteobacteria > Rhodobacterales > Rhodobacteraceae > Paracoccus > Paracoccus homiensis. Next base: position 13,907 of record NZ_FOHO01000006.1, read on the forward strand.
CCGATCGGCCGCAGGGCAAGTTGATCCTTGTGACCGCGATCAACCCGACCCCGGCGGGTGAGGGCAAGACGACCACCACCGTCGGGCTGGGCGACGCGCTGAACCGGATCGGAAAGCAGGCGACGATCTGCATCCGCGAGGCCAGTTTGGGCCCGAATTTCGGCATGAAGGGCGGCGCGGCGGGCGGCGGACGCGCCCAGATCGTCCCCATGGAAGAAATGAACCTTCATTTCACCGGCGATTTTCACGCGATCACCAGCGCGCATAACCTGCTGGCCGCGATGATCGACAACCACATCTATTGGGGCAACGCGCTGGATCTGGACACGCGGCGCATCACGTGGCGGCGGGTCATGGACATGAATGACCGCGCCTTGCGCGACGTCGCGATGGGGCTGGGCGGTGTCAGCAATGGCTTTGTCCGGCAGTCGGGTTTCGACATCACCGTCGCGTCCGAGGTGATGGCCATCCTGTGCCTGGCAGACGATCTGGCGGATCTTCAGGACAGGTTGGGCCGGATCATCATCGGCTATACCCGTGACAAGAAACCCGTCACCGCGCATGATATTGGCGCCGCGGGCGCGATGACGGTGCTGTTGAAGGATGCACTGCAGCCCAACCTGGTGCAGACCCTGGAAAACAACCCGGCGCTGGTTCATGGTGGCCCCTTCGCGAATATCGCGCATGGCTGCAACAGCGTGATCGCGACCCGTGCGGCGCTGCGCATGTCGGATTATGTCGTGACCGAAGCGGGGTTCGGCGCCGATCTGGGGGCCGAAAAGTTTCTGAATATCAAATGCCGCATGGCCGGCCTGTCGCCCGCAGCCTGCGTGCTGGTGGCGACGATCCGGGCGCTGAAGATGAATGGCGGTGTCGACAAGCAGGATCTGGGCCGGGAAGATGTCGCGGCTGTCACGCGCGGCTGTGACAATTTGGGCCGTCACATCCAGAACCTGCGCGGCTTTGGCCTGCCGGTCATCGTGGCGGTGAACCATTTCGACGGCGACAGCGCCGCCGAGATCGAGGCGCTGCATGCCTATTGCGCTTCGCATGGCGTTCGCGCGGTTCTGGCCCGCCATTGGGCCGAAGGCGGCGCCGGTGCCGAGGAGCTGGCCCACGCGGTGAGCGAGATTGCCGATGCCGGTGCGGCTGATTTTCATACGCTTTATTCGGATTCGATGCCGCTGTGGCAGAAGATCGAAACGATCTGCACCCGTATCTATCGCGCCAGCCACGCGGAACCCGCAGCCGGCGTCATGCAGCAGCTTGCCGCGTGGGAGGCCGCGGATTTTGCCGATCTGCCGGTCTGCATCGCCAAGACGCCCTATTCCTTCACCACCGATCCCGCGCGTCGCGGTGCGCCCGAAGGTCATGTCGTGCCCGTGCGCGAGGTGCGGCTGTCTGCGGGTGCTGGCTTTGTGGTGGCAATCTGTGGCGAGGTCATGACTATGCCCGGCCTGCCCCGAACCCCCGCCGCCGAGCGCATAGGCCTTGGCCCTGAAGGCCAGATCAGGGGGCTGTTCTAGATCGGCCTGGCGCGGGTGCTGTCGCCCTCGAACACCCAGGCGATCAGGGACATGCGCGCCAGCCGCGCCGATTGGTCCTGCAGCGATTCGGTTGCATCCTCGATCGCGGCCAGATCGCGCAGCATCATCCGGCAGGCGGCGATGCGGATGGCAGGGGTGGTCTGGATCGACTGACAGGCAATGGCTTGGGCACAGCAGGCCAGAAACCCGGCCGGGTCGCCGGATCGGGCCGCGGCGTCCCACGTCTGGATCATCGCGGCATCCGCCGCTGCACCCAGCGTCACGGCAGAGCCGCGCAACCAGTTCAGTGCAGCCTGCATATGCGGGGGCTGTTCTGCATGGTTCAGCGCGGGCCAGGCCGCACCAAGATCAAGACAGGATCGTGCGTGGCGCGCGGCGGTGAAGCTGCCGAACATCAACGGCGCAATGGCAAGGATATCGCGGGCCTGTATTTTCTGGCCCGCCAGCCCCGCAAGCGAAAACCAATCCTCGCCCGTCGCGCAGGATAGGGTGGCCGCCATGCGCAGCCGATCCGGTTTGGGCAATTCGCGCAGATTGTCGCCGCGGCTGACGACGATCGCGGCGGCCATGTCGCGACATCCGTGCAGGGGTTGCGATGTGGGCGCGGCTTCCGCGCCGTTCCAGCGGCGATAGGTCGCCATGTGCAACGCGGCCACGGTCATCAAGGTGGCCCAGACCCCATCGTCCAGTTCCTGACATTCCGTGGAATAGGCGGATCGCGCCGGGAACGATCCGTCGGGCCGCTGATAGGGAATGACCTCGGCCAGCATCGGCGCAATGTCATGGTCGGGATCGATCAGTCGCAGGCAGAAGGCAAGCTGCACGGTCGCGATCAGCGATTGTTCCTTGCGCGCCCATTCGGCGTATCTGAGGCAATTTGCGAAAACCTGACCATAGACACGGGGATGCGAAAATTGCGGCCGACGTGCGCCAAAGCCGTAAAGCCGCATCAGCACCATCGTGAAGCGTTCCAGATAAGCCTGGCTCAGCGCCTCGGACGGCATGGGGGCGACAACGAATTCCTCGGCCAGACGCAGCAGTTCCTCGGCCGGCGGATGTTCGATCGCCAGCCGGTCGCTCAGCGCGTCGGGGGTTTCATCGGTCAGGATCTGCCGCGCCAATTGGTATCGCGGGTCATCGGCAAGAACCGCCTGCGCCGCAAAAACGGATTGCACCAGATCAGAGGACGGATCGGTTTCGCTTTCCGCGATCCGGCGCGCGATCCGCGACAGGATTTCCGGCGACAGCCTGCGTGCGACAATGACCTGAAGGGGCGATTTGCAACCGCGCAAACCCGACAAAATCTCGCCAACCCACGCGGCGGTAGAAAGATGGGGGATGGCAGGGTGTTGCGAGGGCAGGGGGTCGGGCAGTGCCTCGACATGCTGTCGAAGCCATTCAAGCCCCCGGCTGGCCAGCATTTTCAGCAATCGGTCATAGCTTGCATCCAAAGGTGTGCTGACACTCATCGCGGGGACCCTTCAACCTTCAGGAGTAAGTTACACTGACACCAAAGCAACACGAACTGCAAGTTTCTGTGATCATAAACTAATCAGGGCGGGTCAGCACAATCACATTTTCAGACGTTCTTAATAGGAAATTGATTATAAGTATATGCTTTTGATAATCGGAATCTGCGTTATGTGCAATATTAACTAGATATATGTAAATGTGATTGATGCTGCGCGGCAAATGCACAGCGCCACATATAACCGCTGTTGAGCTTCCAAAACAACGCACTGCTTGGCCAAGCTCGAATTTCCCGCCGCCATGCTGGACGGCCAGTCGCGGCGGTAGTGGACATAGTGTCACAAAGCGGGCAACTGCCCAATGCTGACGCAGCGTAGCAATCTTTTCCGGGCGCGGATGCGGCGCGGCAGGGCTGTCGCCTTGCGTTGGCTGCATCGGTATCGGGAATTGCACAGTCGCGCGCGGCAGGCTACATGCCCCAACATGACAAACCGCCCCGAACTTCCGCCCGAAATCGCACGCCGCCGGACCTTCGCGATCATCTCGCATCCGGATGCCGGCAAGACCACGCTGACCGAGAAATTCCTACTGTATGGCGGCGCCATCCAGATGGCCGGACAGGTTCGCGCCAAGGGCGAGGCGCGGCGCACGCGGTCGGACTTCATGAAGATGGAACAGGATCGCGGGATTTCGGTCTCGGCCTCGGCGATGTCCTTCGATTTCGACGGGTTCCGGTTCAACCTGGTGGACACGCCGGGTCACAGCGATTTTTCGGAAGACACCTATCGCACGCTGACGGCGGTGGATGCGGCGATCATGGTCATCGACGGCGCCAAGGGCGTCGAATCCCAGACGCGCAAGCTGTTCGAGGTGTGCCGCCTGCGAGATCTGCCGATCCTGACCTTCTGTAACAAGATGGATCGCGAATCCCGCGAGACCTTCGAGATCATCGACGAGATCCAGGAGAATCTGGCTATCGACGTGGCCCCCGCATCCTGGCCCATCGGGGTCGGCCGCGATTTCCTTGGCTGCTATGACATGCTCAACGACCGGTTGGAACTGATGGACCGCGCCGACCGCAACAAGGTCGCGGAATCCATCGCCATCGACGGTCTGGACGACCCCAAGCTGGCCCAGCACATCCCCGAACACCTGCTGACCCAGCTGCGCGAAGAAATCGAGATGGCGCGCGAGCTGCTGCCGAGCTTCGACCGCCAGTCCTTTCTGGAAGGGCACATGACGCCCATCTGGTTCGGCAGTGCGATCAACAGCTTTGGCGTGCGCGAGTTGATGAAGGGCATCAGCACCTACGGCCCCGAACCCCAGCCGCAGAACAGCGCCGACCGCGAGATCGCCCCCGAAGAAAAGAAGGTCACGGGCTTCGTCTTCAAGGTTCAGGCGAACATGGACCCCAAGCACCGCGACCGCGTGGCCTTCGTCCGTCTTGCCAGCGGGCATTTTGAACGCGGGATGAAGTTGACGCATGTGCGGTCCAAGAAGCCGATGGCCGTCAGCAACCCGGTGCTGTTCCTGGCCGCCGACCGCGAGCTAGCCGAAGAGGCATGGGCCGGCGATATCATCGGCATTCCGAACCACGGCCAGCTGCGCATCGGCGACGCCCTGACCGAGGGCGAGGCCCTGCGTTTCACCGGCATCCCCAGCTTTGCGCCGGAACTGCTGCAATCGGTTCGCGCGACCGACCCGATGAAGGCCAAGCATCTGGAAAAGGCGCTGATGCAATTCGCCGAAGAAGGCGCGGCCAAGGTCTTCAAGCCGATGATCGGCTCGGGCTTTATCGTTGGTGTCGTCGGCGCGCTGCAATTCGAGGTTCTGGCCAGCCGGATCGAGCTGGAATACGGCATCCCCGTCCGCTTCGAGGCCAGCCAGTTCACCAGCGCGCGTTGGGTGGCCGGACCGAAGGACAAGGTCGAGGCGTTCTCGAACGCGAACAAGCAGCACATGGCTCTGGACCATGATGGCGACCTGGTCTTCCTGACCCGCCTGCAATGGGACATCGACCGCGTGGGTCGCGACCATCCCGACCTGTCGCTGACCGCGACCAAGGAAATGATGGTCTGAAACGATGACGCCCGGTCCGACAGGACCGGGCGTTTCGCATTACGCCATCTTGGCGTCCATGGTGATCTCGGCGTTCAGCAGCTTCGAGATCGGGCAGCCGGCCTTGGCCTTGTCGGCGATCTCCATGACCTTGGCCTGATCGGCGTTGGCCTTGATCGAGGTCTTCAGATGGGCCTTCTTGACGGCGAAACCGTCGCCCTCCTTGTCCATCGAGATCTCCGAGGTCGTCTCGATCGCGACGCCCGAAATGCCTTCCTGTTCCAGCATCATCGCCAGCGCCATGGAAAAGCAGGAGGCGTGGGCCGCGCCGATCAGTTCCTCGGGGTTGGTGCCGGGCTTGTCCTCGAAGCGGGTGTTGAAGCCGTAGGGCTGATCGGCCAGGGCACCCGAATGTGTCGAGACCAGGCCCTTGCCCTCTTTCAGGCCGCCTTCCCATTTCGCGGAGCCGGTGCGGGTAATCATGTGAACCTCCTTTGCGTGGGTCAGCCCAGTGAACGCCACCAGTCGCCCGAAGGTTCACCGATTCCGGCGATTATTCCGGGGCGTCCGGGAACAGCCGCAGATGTTCTGCGATGGCATAGCGGTCGGTCATGCCCGCCACGTAGTCCAGCACGATCCGCGCACGTTCGTTCTGGTCGGGTGCCTGTTCGGCCGCACGCTGCCAGCTTGCCGGCATCATCGAGGGGTCGTTCAGGAACAGCGGGAACATCCGGTTCAGGATATCGGTCACGCGGTGGCGTTCATCGACGACCGAGGGCGCGCGATACATGCGGGTGAACAGGAAGGATTTGATCGCCTTGATGTTCTGATACAGCGGCTTGGAAAAGCGGATGATCGGCCCATCCATGTCGCGGATTTCCTGCGCGGATTGCGGTTGCAGGCTGGTCAGGCGATTCTGGGCGACGGCGATGACATCCTCGACCATGACGCCGAACACCCGGCGCAGCGCCTCGTGCCGGCGGCGCATACGGTCAAGATCCGGATACAGGCGATCCACCTCCGCAAAGGCGGGGCCGATGACCGGCAGTTCGGCCAGTTCTTCCTCGGTGAACAGTTCGGCCCGCAGCCCGTCATGCAGATCGTGGTGGTTATAAGCCACGTCATCGGCGACGGCCGCGACCTGCGCCTCGGCGCTGGCATTGGTGTGCAGTTCCAGATCCCAGGCGGCGTTTACCTCGGCCAGGGCATAGGGCAGGTCGGCGGCCACGGCGGCGCCCGTGATGTCCCGTTCCAAGACCGGACCATTGTGTTTGGCGATGCCTTCCAGCGTTTCCCAGGTCAGGTTCAGCCCGTCGAAATCGGCGTAGTGCCGTTCCAGCCGGGTCACGATGCGCAGTGCCTGCGCGTTGTGATCGAATCCGCCATAGGGCTGCATCAGGGCCGCCAGCGCGTCTTCGCCGGTATGGCCGAAGGGGGGATGGCCCAGATCGTGGGCCAGCGCCACGGATTCCGCCAGATCGGTATTCAGGCCAAGCGCGCCCGCGATCGTGCGGGCCACCTGTGCGACCTCGATCGTATGGGTCAGGCGGGTGCGGTAATAGTCGCCGCGATATGCCTCTCCGTCATGTTCGACAAAGACTTGGGTCTTGTGTTTCAGCCGCCGGAACGCGCTGGAATGAATGATCCGGTCGCGATCGCGCTGCCAGGGCGAACGAAAGGTCGAAAGCTGTTCGGGATGCAGACGGCCGCGGCTGTCTTGGGGCTGGCAGGCATATGGGGCTGTCATGTCACGTCCTTTTGGCGATCCTTGCGAGGGATGCGTGCCGACCCTATATTCTGTCGCAACGGACGAAAACGGGAACGCCCCATGAACTTGCCCCCGAAAGTGACCGAACGCGCCTTTGCCCGCCTGGCCGAGATCAACGCAAGCGGTGATGTGAAACCCTTGCGTGTGGCCGTTGCCGGTGGCGGCTGTTCGGGATTTCAGTATGAGATCCGGCTGGATCAGGCCGAAAGCGATGATCTGGTGTTGAAAGGCGGCGGCCAAAGCGTCGTCGTGGACCCTGTGTCCTTGCCCTATCTGGCGGGCGCGGTGATCGACTTCACCGATGAACTGATCGGCGCGCGCTTTACCATCGACAATCCCAACGCCACGTCCAGCTGCGGCTGCGGCACGTCCTTTTCGATCTGATCAGGCGCATAGCCTGTCATAGATCTGCACCTGCTGGTCCAGATAGCGCAGTTTCGGCGCGTCGCGATCGGTCGTGCCGGGCAAGTCCTTGGGATATTCGCGGATCTGGCTGCTGCGGCGCAGGGACTGACACCAGTCCTGCGGGGCGGCCTCGACGATTTTCATGCTGCCGTTTTCTTCGATCAGGGTGACCAGATAGCCGCTGCGCCGCGAGGTGCCGATGACGCGGAAATCCAGCGGTTTGTCGATCTGCGTCCAGCCGGTATCGGGACCGAACAGATCGTCCTGGCCCCGCCAATCGGTGCCATAAGCAAAGCGAAGCAGGTAATTGCCGGGCGGAACAAGCAGGCGAAAGAAGGTGCCGCCACGGATATAGCCTGCTATCGCCGGATCATCGGTGTCGGGATCAACCAGAAACACCACGTAGTCCTTGCCCGGCAGCGTCTTGACCTGCAACGGAAATGTCGCCGGCAGACCGCTTCGGTTCCACAGGATTCCGGCCCGTGGCCGATCCTCGGCCCATGCGGCAAGGGGCATCAGCAACAGACAGATGACGCGCAGCCAGAAATTCATCGCGGACTCCTTTCCTTCTGACAGCCTAGCGGCGCATTGCGTCGGTTGCCAATCACGGTGCCGCTGCTAAAGATGCGGGCATGAAAATCGCAAGCTTCAACATCAATGGCGTCAAGGCGCGGATCGAGGCGCTGACCGCTTGGCTGGCCGGTTCGGATGCCGATGTCGTCGTCCTTCAGGAAATCAAATCCGTGGACGAGGGGTTTCCCCGCGACCATTTCGCCGATCTGGGCTGGAATGTCGAAACCCATGGTCAAAAGGGTTTCAATGGCGTCGCGATCCTGTCCAAACTGCCGTTGGAGGATGTTGCCCGCGGCCTGCCCGGCGATGACAGCGACGAACAGGCCCGCTATATCGAGGCGACGGTCGTGGGCGACCGCGCCGTGCGCATTGCGGGGCTGTATCTGCCCAATGGCAACCCGGCACCGGGGCCGAAATACGACTACAAGCTGGCCTGGATGGAACGGCTGCGCCTGCGTGCCGCCGAACTGCTGACCACCGAAATGCCGGTCGTGATGCTGGGCGATTACAATATCATCCCCCAGCCGCGCGACGCTGCCCATCCGCAGAAATGGGTCGAGGATGCGCTGTTTCGCCCCGAAAGCCGCGCGGCATTTCGCGCGATCCAGTATCAGGGTTGGACCGATGCAATCCGCATCCGCGACCCGTGGTCGACACGCGGGCCCTTTACCTTCTGGGATTATCAGGCCGGGGCGTGGAACAAGGATGATGGCATCCGTATCGACCATCTGATGCTGTCGCCGCAGGCGGCCGATCTGATGGTCGAAACCGGGGTCGACCGCGAGGCGCGCGCCGGAGAAAAGCCAAGCGACCACGTTCCCGTCTGGATCAGACTGGCGGCCTGACGTTGACGTGATGCGATGTGAGAGGCGGCCATCTCGACCTGCGGGGCGTTTTCCGGGATTTTGCACCTCATGAAGACACTGCGCATCCTGATGATCCTGGCCCTGACCCTGGCGGTGCTGCCTTGGGGTGCCTATGCTGCGCATGGGCCGGGGCACCGCATCGATGCCGCTGTTCAGGTATCGCAGCTGGCTGATGTTGCCACACAGGGCGAGGCCGCGCAGATGCGTGCGGCGCGGCTGTGCAAGGGCGGAATGATGTCCGGTTGCGCCGCCGATCTGGCAGTGCTGCCAGCCGATGCCTTGCCACCTGCCGGCGGCAGCGCAGAGGCGCGGCGCCCTGCACCGGGGCGCGTATTGCAGGGAATTACGCCGCTGGGGTCAACCGACCCACCGCGCCGGGGATAGCAGTTTCGTTGCGCCTTGTGGTGCCGAATTTTGTCTCCATTTCAGGAATATGAAAATGAAACGTCGAAACTTTATGCTGGCCGTGTCGGCCGCGGCACTGGCGGCTTGCGCCAAGAAGGAAACCAAGCCGGTAGCCACGCTGCCCCCGACCACGGTCGAATTCCTGCCCGCCCATTACGGCGCGGTGACGGATGAACCCTTCCCGATTCCGGCCGTGCCGTCGGGCGTCGTATCGCCCGATCTGCTGCGTCAGGAGGTCGCCAATCCCTATCCCGATCAGCCCGCCGGAACGGTTGTGGTCGATCCCGACCGCGCCTTCATGCATCTGGTGCAGGGCGACGGCAAGGCGATCCGCTATGGCGTCGGTGTCGGCGCGGCGGGCTTTGGCTGGGACGGCGATGCCGTGATGCAGTTCAAGCGGAAATGGCCGCGCTGGACCCCCCCCGATGAGATGGTCGCCCGCCGCCCCGACCTGGAGCCCTATTCCATCGCGAATGGCGGCATGGATCCGGGGCCGGGCAACCCGCTGGGGTCGCGCGCGCTGTATCTGTTCCAGAACGGCAAGGACACGCTGTATCGCATCCACGGTGCTTGCGAGCCGCAGTTTCTGGGTCAGGCCGTGTCGTCGGGCTGTATCCGGCTGCTGGATCAGGATGCCATCGACATCTATGAGCGTGTGCCGAACGGGGCCAAGGTCGTCGTCCTGCCCTCGGTCTGGAAAGAGGGCGCGCGCGGGATCTTCTGATCGCCCGCGCGGCCAAGGCGGATCACAGGACCAGCACGCCCGAGTGTTTGGCCTTGTGGTCCGGTTCGACATGGATGGTGATTTCCACATCCCCCAGCGCCATGCGCAACGATTGCTCGATCCGGTCGCAGATGTCATGCGCGGCCTCGACCGTGATCGACCCGTCGACGACCAGATGAAAATCGATAAAGGTCTTGGTTCCGGCATGACGGGTGCGCAGGTCATGCGCCTCGATCGCGCCGGTGGCCTTGTCTGAAATGATCGCGCGGATCTGGTCCATGGTCCGGTCCGAGACCGCTTCGTCCATCAACCCGCTGAGCGAGGTTGCCATGACCTTCCATCCCGACCAGAGGATGTTGACGGCCACGACGCCCGCAAGGATCGGGTCCAGAATTGCCCAACCCGTCAACGCCGCCAGCGCCACCCCGATCACCACCCCGCCCGAGGTGATGACATCGGTCAACAGGTGGTGGCCGTCGGCCAGCAGGGCGGGCGATTTCAGCCGGCGCCCGCGCGTGATCAGCACCCAGCACCAGACCGCGTTGATGAGCCCGGCGAAGATGTTGATCGCCAGCCCGTCGAACGCCGCGTTCAGCGGCGCGGGGTCCAGAATGCCGTGCCAGGCCTCGCGCAGGATCACCAGCGCCGCGACGATGATCATCACGCCTTCCAGAACCGCGCTGAAGAATTCGGCCTTGTCATGACCATAGGGATGGCCCGCATCGGCGGGGCGCGCGGCGACGCGAATGGCGATCAGCGCGGCCAGCGCCGTCGCGACATTGACCGTGCTTTCCAGGGCGTCCGACAACAGCGCGACCGATCCTGTCAGCCACCATGCCAGCAGCTTCAATCCCAGAACCAGAAGCCCGACAAAGATGCTGCCGACAGCGATTTTCAGGGTAGGGGACATGCGGCGGGTTCCTGCTGGGGGTCAGGCGGCGGGACTTGTCAGATCAGCACCCAAAGCGCAAGCGCGACAGATCGGCATCCTGCCGGTCCTGCGGGCGGGCGCCCAAAGAAAAACGCCCGGCCTTACGGGGCCGGGCGTCGGGATCAGTCATCGTCCTCGTCGTCGCCATCATCGCCAAAGCGGGCGTCGTCGTTGAATTCGTCCTCGCCTTCATTGACGTATTTCGAACTCAGCTTGATCGAGTGGTTGTCATGGATCGGGTCCATGACGATGTCGGACGGGATCTCGCCGGCCAGCCATTCGCGTAGCTCGTCGCGGATCTCGGCGGCGTCCTGTTCCGTCACCTCGGCCAGATAGGCGATAAAGGCGCGCTGGTCGCCGTCGATCTCGTCCAGTTCGGCCTCGTCAACCTCGGGCCACTTGTCCTGGATCGCCTCGTAGAACGCGGGCCAGTTGTCCTGAACGTGGTGCCATTTCATCAGTAGGGGCTCCCTCCAATTCCTGCTTGGGCCCATCGCGCGGTGCCGGTGATATCCTCACCCACGCCTGCGACGGTATTGCATCCGCTCAGCAACGCACTGGCCAGCAGAATGGTTACAACTGCTCTCATTTTTTTGCCTCCTGCCACCAGACCTCGGGTAGAAACCCGGGCCAGTCTCCGTAAAGGGGAACGCGGTCAGGGTAATGCAGGTCGGATGAATGGGCCAGCCTCGAGACCGGCGAGAAACCCACTGGAATCACATATCTTCCTGCTGTGAGAACACGATCCAGTGCGCGGACGGCGGATGTGAACTGTTCATCGCCCTTCGCCGCCAGCATCGCGTCGATCATGGCATCCGCCGCAGGGCTTTTCATGCCCATCCAGTTGCGGCTGCCGGGCTGATCGGCGGCCTCGGTGCCCCAGTAAAGCCGCTGTTCATTGCCCGGCGACAGCGACAGGGCGCGTTCATACCAGGTCATGTCGAACTGAAAATTGTTGGTACGTTCGACGAATTGCGCCGAATCCAGCTGCGTGACGCGCGGCGTGATGCCCAGACGGCGCAGCGCCTCGATATAGATATCGACGATCTGTTGCGTTTCCGAGGCCGAGCGCATCGAGCTGCCCGACTGGTTCAGCAGGATCTCGAAGGCAAAGGGGCGCCCCTCGGCGTTCTTCAGGCTGCCATCCTGAACCGTCCAGCCGGCCTGTTCCAGCAGCTTCAGCGCCTTGCGCAGCCCCTGCCGGTCCAGCACGCGGTCGCTACCCTGAGGCAATTCATAGCCGTCCAGCGTGCCGGGCGGCAGATCATCGGCAAAGGGTTGCAGCAGGTCCCGGACCCGTCCCGTTGCGGCGCCGGGCTGCATCGCCAGCGTCGAGTTGGAAAAATAGCTTGTGATCCGCGGGTCCTTGCCACCGTTCAGGGTCGCGTTGATGAACTGATAGTTGAACGCCTCGATCAAAGCCTGCCGGACCCGCCAGTCGGCAAAGATCGGGTTGCGGGTGTTCATCACCAGCCCCATGATCCCCGACGGGCGCTGATTGGCGATCTGGGTCTTTTCGACCTGTCCGCCGGTCAACAGCGGGAAATTGTATTCGGTTTCCCATTTCTGGGCCGAAAGTTCGCGCCAGACATCGACCTCGCCCGCCTTGAAGGCCTGAAACATCGCGTTGCCGTCGCCGAAATAGTCAAAGCGGATCTCGTCGGCGTTATCCATTCCGCGCTTCAGCGGCAGATCCTTGCCCCAGTAATCCGGGTTGCGGCGGAAGGTGATCGCGCGACCCGGATCGACCTTGTCGACGATATAGGGGCCGGACCCGATGGGCGGTGTCAGGCTGGACTGGCTGAAATCCTGCCCCTGCCATTGTGCCTTTTGCAGGATGGGGCGCATCCCCATCAGCATCACCAGTTCGCGATCCGGTTCGACAAAGGTAAAGCGGATGCTGCGTGGGCCGGTCTGTTCCATCCGGTCGATCTTTTTCCAGGCCGACAGATAGCGGGGATGGCCCTGGGTGCCCAGGGTTTCATAGGACCACATCACATCCTCGACCGTGACCGGCGCGCCGTCGGAAAAGCGGGCATCCTCGCGCAGCGTGAATTCGACCCAGGATCGCGCGTCATCGGTTTCGATGGTTTCGGCCAGCAGACCATACAGTGAGAATGGCTCGTCAATCGACCGATACATCAGCGTTTCGGTCAGCAATCCGGGCTGAAACATGATCGGCCAGACGGGATTTCCCTTCAGAACCCAAGGTTTCAGGGAATCAAAGCTGCCCGGTTCGGCAAAGCGAATCGTGCCGCCTTTCGGGGCGCCGGGGTTGGCATAGGGCAGGTGGTCGAACCCGGCCGGCAGGGCAGGTTCTCCATACATTGCAATACCATGCACCGGTTCAGCGAGGGTTGCCAGCGGCATTGCTGCAACACCGCAAATCGCCAGCGCCGGAAGAACGCAGATGCGTTTGATCTCGCATTTGTTAAGGATTTTGAAGATTCGCATTGCCCGCCGCCTTGCCGTTTTTTCTTTGTCCATGACTTCAACAGGCTGACCGAAGGCCCGTCAATGCGGCCGGGAACTTCTATATTGGACTCGGGCGGGGAGTCGCGTATAAATAACTCACTGCTCGATAGGTTTCTTGCCTGTATGAAACCTGCCTCATGACTTGCGCCCGCCTTGTGCGGGCGCTTTTTTTTGCGATGATCGCGGTTTTGTTGCCCTTGCAGGGCTGCCATGCGGGAACGCGGTGATTTTGTCTTGCGTTCCAAGGGTGCTCGCTGCGATGCAGCAGAGGCAGAACGCGCCGGGGCTGTCCGGCGCGCGGCCAGCGGGCCGCCATCACGGGTTTGGAGGATCTTATGTTCGAGAAATTTCTGGCAGGCAAAACCGCCGTCGTGACCGGGTCGAATTCCGGCATCGGGCTGGGTGTGGCGCATCAGCTGGCCAAGGCGGGCGCCGATCTGGTTCTGAACAGTTTCACCGACCGCGACGAAGATCACGCGCTGGCCGCAGAGTTGGCGGAAACCCACGGTGTCAGCGTTCGTTATATCAAGGCCGACATGTCCAAGGGCGATGAATGCCGTGCGCTGATCGAACAGGCGGGCCGCTGCGACATTCTGGTGAACAATGCCGGCATTCAGCATGTCGCGCCGATCCCCGATTTCCCGGCCGAGAAATGGGACGCGATCATCGCGATCAACATGTCATCGGCCTTTCACACCACGGCCGCCGCACTGCCGATGATGCGCAAGGCGGGCTGGGGGCGCGTGGTCAATATCGCCTCGGCGCATGGTCTGACGGCAAGCCCGTTCAAATCGGCCTATGTCGCCGCCAAGCATGGCGTCGTCGGCCTGACCAAGGTCACCGCGCTGGAAACGGCCGAGGAAAAGATCACCAGCAACGCGATCTGTCCGGGCTATGTCCTGACCCCGCTGGTCGAGGCGCAGATCCCCGACACGATGAAGGAATACAACCTGTCGCGCGACGAGGTGGTACGCGATGTCCTGCTAAAGCGTCAGCCCTCGAAAGAATTCGCGACCGTGGATGAGATCGGGGACACCGCCGTTTTCCTGTGCAGCGACGCTGCCGCCCAGATCACCGGCACCACGATCAGCGTCGATGGCGGCTGGACCGCATTGTAGGTCGAACGATAGCCGGACATGCGAAACGCCGCCCATACGGGGCGGCGTTTTTCGTCAGTGGCAGCCCTCGCAGAAGGCGCGGATACGGTCGATCGCCTGCGTCAGCTGTGCGTCGCTGGTCGCATAGGAAATCCGGAAATGCGGGCTAAGGCCGAAGGCCGCCCCAAAGACCACCGCGACGCCCTGTTCGTCCAGCAGCGCATTGGCGAAGGCCTCGTCATTCTCGATCCGGGTGCCTGCCGCGCTTGTCGTGCCGATCAGATCGCGGATCGAGGGATAGACATAGAACGCGCCCTGCGGCGTGGGGCAGGTGATGCCGGGACATGCGTTCAGCCCCGCCACCACCAGATCGCGCCGCCGTTGAAAGACCGCGCGGCTGTCGGTGATATAGTCCTGCGGACCGGTCAACGCGGCCTCGGCGGCAAACTGGCTGATCGAGCAGGGGTTCGAGGTCGATTGCGATTGCAGCTTGGCCATCGCCCGGATCAGCGTTTCCGGCCCCGCACCATAGCCGATGCGCCAGCCGGTCATGGCATAGGCCTTGCTGACCCCGTTCATCGTCAGCACGCGATCCTTCAGGCGCGGCTCGATCTGGGCCGGGGTGACAAAGCGGAAGCCGTCAAAGACCAGGTGTTCGTAGATATCGTCCGACAGGATCCAGATATCGGGATGCTGCAACAGAACATCGGTCAGCGCCCGCATCTGATCGGCATCATAGCCCGCGCCCGACGGGTTCGAAGGGGAATTCAGAATCACCCATTTCGTGCGCGGGGTGATCGCCTGCGTCAGCGCCTCGGGGGTCAGCCGGAAGCCGCTGTCGATATCGCAGGGCACGATCACCGGGCTGCCGCCACCCAGCAGGACCATATCCGGATAGCTGACCCAGTAGGGCGCCGGGATGATGACCTCATCGCCGGGATTCAACGTGGCCAGCAGGGCGTTGAACAGGATCTGCTTGCCTCCGGTGCCGACGGTGATCTGGGCGGGCGTGTAGTCCAGCCCGTTTTCGCGCTGGAACTTGTCGCAGATCGCGCGTTTCAGGGACGGCGTGCCGTCCACCGCGGTATAGCGCGTACGCCCTGCGTCGATCGCGTCCTTGCCGGCCTGGCGGATATGGTCGGGCGTGTCGAAATCTGGCTCGCCGGCGGACAGGCCGATAATGTCATGGCCCTGCGCGCGCAGCTCGGCGGCGCGGTTCGTCATGGCGATGGTCGGCGAAGGTTTGACCCGTGCCAGATTGTCGGAAAGAAACGCCATGGCCATGCCCTCTGTTTGAACTGGTCTGCGGCATGGCTTACGCTGATGCGACGAAGGCCACAAGCGAGGCAGGAATGGCAGATCAGGGTTATGGCGATGACGAGGCCACATTGGGCGACCGGCTGACCGCCGCGCGCGAGGGTGCGGGCCTGTCACTGGATGATCTGGCCGACAAGCTTGGCGTCAGGGTCGAGAAGCTGTCCGAATGGGAAGGCGATCAGGACGAGCCCCGCGCCGTCTATATGGGGCGGCTGTCCGGGATGCTGGGGGTTTCCTTGCGCTGGCTGATGACGGGCGAAGGCAGCGGTCCCAGCGCAGGGGATGCGTTGCAGGCGGCACGGGCCGAAGCTGCCCGGTTGCAACAATTGCTGGCCGAGGCTACGCAGCGCCTGAACCGCCTAGAGGAGATTTTGGCCAATGGCTGATACCGTCGAAACCCCCGAAACCCGTCTGCGTCGCCTGCGCATGCGCAGCTGGCGCCGGGGGATGAAAGAGATGGACCTGATCCTTGGCCCCTTCGCGGACGGCCCCCTTGCCGATCTGAACGAGGCTGACTTCGCCGATTACGAGCGGTTGATGGAAGAAAACGATCAGGATCTGTATCGCTGGATCACCGCGCGGGTCACCGCATCCGATCAGGGCAGTCGTGGCCCCGATGATCTGTCGGCAATTCTGGACCGGATCGCGGGCCATGCGGGCGGACGTTTCGCGGAATTCGGGACCCGCTGACGCACGGGATTCGCCGGGATCCGAAAAAGACGAAAAAAATCTAACGAAATTAACGGAAGATTCGGATTGTTCGTGCAACGTTCCTGTCATGAGACGCAAGACAGGATCGGAACCCGACATGTTTCCGCACATCAAACAGATTGAACCGACGCGCCAGGATGCGCCGATTGGCGACTATATCTCGGACAAGACCGAGGCATATTTTGACGCGCTGCAATTGCTGGAACGGATGCACCGGCTGATGCTGGATCTGGTCAAGGACGAGTTCGAGCGTCTTGGCCGCAACGATTTGACCCCGGTACAGGTGCTGATCCTGTATAATCTGGGCGAGGCCGAGGTCAGCGCGGGCGAGCTGCGGTCCCGCGGCATGTATCAGGGCTCGAATGTCAGTTATAACCTGAAAAAGCTGGTCACCATGGGCTATGTCAGCCACGAACGCAGCGACATGGACCGGCGCTCGGTCAGGGTCAAACTGACGGATGAGGGGCTTGAGGTCCGCGAAATCGTGCAGCAGCTGTTTTTGCGTCATGCCGAGGGGCTGGCGATGTCGGGCGTGCTGGACGATCCGCCCCTTGAACAGGTCAACATGCAGAACCGCCGGATCGAGCGTTTCTGGTCGGAACAGATCCGCTATATCTATTGATCGGCGCGCGCCCACCGCGATACGGCGGGCGCGGCGACAGCTTTACCAATGGCCGGTGTTTTCCATGCTGGCCCAGGGTTCCTGCGGCGGCAGGTGATCGCCTTCCTGCAACAGCTCGATCGAGATGTTGTCGGGGCTGCGCACGAAAGCCATGTGGCCGTCACGCGGAGGGCGATTGATGGTGATGCCGGCATCCATCAGTTTCTGGCACATGTCGTAGATATTCTCGACGCGATAGGCCAGATGACCGAAATGGCGGCTGTCCGAGGGCAGGCCCTCGTCGCCGTCCCAGTTATAGGTCAGCTCGACCGGGCATTCCGGCTGGCCCGAAGGCGCCATGAAGATCAACGAGAAGCGGCCCTTGTCATTGTCGATGCGGCGGGTTTCTTCCAGACCCAGAAGACGAAAGAATTCCATCGTCTTGTCCAGATCCTTCACGCGCACCATCGTGTGCAGATAGCGGATATTCATGGGTATCTCCTGTGATTTCGCGGTCAGACTCGCATGCGTAACGCGGGCCTGCAAGCTTGCGATCCGTGCGATCATGCGGCAAATGAGAAGCCACAAGCTTGAAAGGATCGCCATGCCCCTGACACCGGAACAGCAGGCCGAAATCGATGCCCTGCGCGACGCCCCGCAACAAACGCTGCGTGCCACCGTTCCCGGCATGGAAAAGCATCTTTATGTCGCGCATCAGGTTCTGGATCACGGTCTGGTTCGGGTCATCGATTACATGGGTGACGATGCCGCGATCTGCCAGGCCGCCCGCGTCAGCTATGGCCGGGGCACGAAATCGGTGCAGAATGACGAAGGCCTGATCCGCTATCTGATGCGGCACTGGCACTCGACCCCGTTCGAGATGTGCGAGGTCAAGTTTCACGTCAAGCTGCCGGTTTTCGTCGCGCGCCAGTGGATCCGTCACCGGACCGCGAATGTGAACGAATATTCGGCGCGCTATTCGATTCTCGACCGCGAATTCTACATCCCCGCGCCCGAGCATCTGGCCGCGCAGTCCAGCCAGAACAATCAGGGCCGGGGCGAGATCCTGCAGGGCGAAGAGGCGCAGCGTGTCCTGCGTCTGCTGCAGGAAGACGCGATGCGAAGCTATGACCATTACGAAGACATGCTGAGCCAGGATGGCCAGCAGGGGTTGGCACGCGAATTGGCGCGGATGAACCTGCCCGCCAATGTCTATACGCAGTGGTACTGGAAGGTCGATCTGCACAATCTTCTGCATTTCCTGCGTCTGCGCGCCGATTCCCATGCCCAATACGAGATTCGCGCCTATGCCGACGCCATGTGCCAGATCGTGGCCGATTGGGTGCCGGCGGCCTTTGCCGCGTTCCGCGATTATCGGATGGATGCGGTCAGCCTGTCGGCGCAGGCGGTTGCCGTGCTGAAGCGGCGTCTTGCGGGCGAGGTCGTGACCAAGGACGATTCCGGCATGGGCGCCCGCGAATGGCGTGAATTCGAAGAGATCTGGGGCAACTGAACCTCTGCGATCGGGTCGCGCCGTCAACGTCGCGCGGCCCGATCTGACAGGCGATTGCACACGGCAAGCGACGCCAGCGATCAATCAACGATTTCAGGGAAAAGGGTGAGAGGCTGGACAGCGACCCAAACGGGACTCGTTGCGGCTGCTTCCTTCCGGACCTGACCGGGTTGGCGAGACGCTTGCCCGCGCCAACCTCTCGCGGCCTATTTATGTGGCATGGCGGTCAGATGCAACCCGTCAGAAACGCAAAGACAGTTGCAGATGGCCGCTATCGTCATGGCCTGCGATGGACGCGCGATACTGCGCGGGCAGCAGGTCAAGATGGCGCGCGGCGGCCGGACCGGTCGGATAGCTGACCTTGCTTTGGGGTGGGGCCAGCAGGCGCAGCCCAAGCCCGGGGTCCAGCGCGATTCGCCGGCGTCTGCGCACATATTGGCGCAGGACCTGACGCACCATCGGGCCTTCGCTGATCAGCGGGCGCATCTGGGTTGCCAGCGGCGCATAAAGGCCGCAGGTGGCCAGGCGATAGCTGCTGGTGGCCAGAATGAAGCGATCGTCCGGGCGCACAGGATTTCCCTGCAATCGCAGATCGCGGATGCGACCGGGGCCATGCTGCGCAGGCTCGCCCCACGGGTCGTAAAGCGCGGGGCGGGTCAGGTCGATCTGCCAGGTCAGCCCTTCGATCACGTCGAAGTTGTAGCCCGGAAAGTCCGGATTCATCAGCGGTTGACCATCCGACCTGTCGGTGATCTGGCAATAGGCGCCCGCCGCGCGTTCCAGCCAATCGGCCAGCTGCGCGCCGGTGGCCAGCAGGGCGCAGGCGTGATTGGGAAAGACATAGATATCGGCCAGCGCCCGCAGGGTCAGCGGGCCGGGCGCGACATCGGTAAAGGCGTTGGCCCCGGCGCGTCCGCCCGACCGGAACGGAGCCGCGGCCGCCAGTACGGGCAGGTCCCTCCAGGGCGTCTTGGCCAGTTGCTGCCGCACATGCCAGCGCTGGGCCATGTTCACCAGCCGCAGCCCGGCATCGACCCCAAGCGCGGTGAAATAGCTGTTCAGCGGTGTCTGGCTGTGCCCCACGCGCCGACGATAGTGACGCAGCGTGTGGCGATGGGCCGCCAATGCAGGGGCCGACAGATCAGGGCTGGACGTCGTGGTCCCCGACACGGGCACCGCCTTTGCCCCGAAATCGGCCAGCCGCCACGCGCCCGCGTGGTCGCGGTTTAGCCGCAGGTCGATCACCCCCAGATGCGAACCGCCATAGCCCGGCATGACCGCAGGCTTTCCCGCCAGCGTTCCACGTATCGGATCGACGCCCGGCGTGGCAGGGACATGCGGGCCGGGAAAGACATTATGCGTATGCCCTGCGATCACGGCGTCGATGCCGTCAATCGCGGCCAGCGCGGTCGCGGCATGTTCCATTCCGGGGCGATGGTCCAGCGGGCCGATGCCGCAATGTGCCAGCGCGATGATGATCTGCGCCCCCTGTGCTTGCATCCGCGGAATCAGGTGTCGCGCCGTCTCGACGATGTCGTGGCATTCGACATGCTGGCGCAGATCGCGGTCCCAATGGCTGGTCTGCGGGGGCAGCAGGCCGATGACGCCGACCCGGATCTGGAGGGTCTGCCCGCAGCGCGTCGTCACCTCGCGCGGCAGGATGACATAGTCGCCGAATTGCGGGCCGCTGCGCAGGCGCATATTCGCGGCAAGGCCGGGAAAATTTGCGTGGCGCAGCGTGCGTCGCAGAAACCCCAGCCCATAGTTGAAATCGTGGTTGCCCAGGGCGATCGCGTCATATCGCAGTGCGTTCAGCAGCGCGATGGCCGGGTGGATCTGGGCCGTGGCCTGCGGTGCCTCGGCCAGATAGTCGCCCATCGGGTTTCCCTGCAGAAGATCCCCGTTGTCGAACAAAAGCGTGTTGGGATGTTCCTGCCGAATCGCGCCGATCAGGCCTGCCAGTTGCGTCAGGCTGCGATCGGTGCAGGGACGACCGGCCAGATAGTCATAGGGCAGCAGCTGCATGTGAAGATCGCTGGTCGCCATGATCCGAAGATCGACCGTGACGTCGGCATCGGATCGGGCGTAAATGCCATGTTCACAGGACGTTCCGTCGGGCATCAGGGTTTGACCTTCTGGTCTGGGCAGCGGCGGGCGGGGCGGAATAAGCGAAAATTCGCCTATTCAGTTCTGCAACCTTGGATTGTGTATCGCAACCTTTAATTTCGCGGATCTTCGATTGGCGAGGAAACGTGTCCTTCGCGTCACGCAATTTCTTTCGGGCGAGTTCGGCAGATAGTGCCGGTTGAAGCATGTCATGGCTTGGGGTTAGGTGGTCGTCAGTGTATTGCCACTTCCCAAATCTCGGTTTGCCTGATGAAATTTTCGACCCGCCTTGATCGCGACCTGTCAGCGGACCAGTTGTTCGACGCCATTTCCGATCTGCCACGGATCGAACGTTTGTTGATGCGCCGGGGCGTTCAGGTTCAGCGGATCGAGCCGGATATGCCGCAGGCGGGCGCATTCGGGTGGGATCTGGCCTTTGACTGGCGCGGCAAGGAACGGCGCTTGCAACTGTCCCCGACAAAGCTGGAACGCCCCGAGCGGATGTCCATGCGCGGCAGTTCCGAGTCGCTGGACCTGACGCTGGACGCGACCGTCGTGGCGTTGTCGCGGCAGCGGGCGCGCCTGATCTTCGAAACCGAGATCCGTCCGCGCAACATGCGCGCACGCCTGATGATCCAGACCGCCAAGCTGGGCAAGGCGCAGCTGGATCGTCGTTTCGAGCGCCGGATCCTCGATCTGGTCGAGGCGCTTCAGGGCTGACGCATCAGCCGTTGCGCGTCTGCGTTTCTCGCAGCGGGTCTGCCGGATAGGTGCCCAGAATGTTCAGTGTCGAGGTGAAATAGCCCAGCTCGTCCAGGGCGCGGCGCACCTCGGGGTCGTCGGGATGACCTTCGATATCGGCATAGAACTGGGTCGCGGTGAAAACGCCATCGACCATATAGCTTTCCAGCTTGGTCATGTTGACGCCATTGGTCGCAAAGCCGCCCATCGCCTTGTACAGCGCCGCCGGGATGTTGCGGACCCGAAAGACAAAGCTGGTCAGCATCTTTTCGGCACGGCGTTCATGATCGGGTTGGCGCGACATCAGCAGAAAGCGCGTCGTGTTGTTCTGACGATCCTCGATTTCGTCTGCCAGACGGTCCAGGCCATAGATCTCGCCGGCCAGCGGCGATGCCAGCGCCGCAAGCGCGGGCTGATTGCGTTCCGCGACGATTTTGGCCGAACCGGCCGTGTCCGCGCCGGTGATGCCGTGAATGCCGTGGTCACGCATGAAGCCCCGGCACTGGCCCAGAAGGACGGTGTGGCTCATGGCTTCGCGGATATCGGACAGTTGGGTACCAGGGACCGCCAACAGGCTGATATGCACCCGGACAAAGGCCTCGGCGATGATGTGCAGGCCCGATTCCGGCAGCAGGTGATGAATATCGGCCACACGTCCATAGGTCGAGTTTTCGACCGGCAGCATCGCCAGGTCGGCCTGATGGTTGCGCACCGCATCGATGACATCCTCGAAGGTGCGGCAGGGCAGGGCCTCCATGTCCGGGCGTGCCTTGCGGCATGCTTCGTGGCTGTAGGCGCCGGGCTCACCCTGAAATGCGATACGATTCGTGGCCATCGTCAACTTCCGATGTCGGTTTTTGATTGTCTTAAAGGTAACTATACCTTGATCCCGGAAAGCGAAAGCGGATAGATACCGGGCGAATTGACGAGCTTACCAAGGCGGGGATCGCACGCGATGTTCAACACCATGACCGTGACCAAAGCGGCCGGCGCGCTGATCGGCGCACTGCTGTTTCTTATGCTGGCGAACTGGGCTGCCAGCGGCCTGTATCATGTCGGGGACTCCGGTCATGGCGGCCATGGCGAAGAACACGCACAGGCCTATTCGATCCCGGTCGAGGACAGCAGCGAAGGCGGCGCCGAAGAAGAAGAGCAGATCGACTTCGCCGCCCTGATGGAGGCCGCAGACCCCGCCGCCGGTGAAAAGGGCTTTGGCAAATGCAAGGCCTGCCACAAGCTGGACGGCAGCGACGGCGTCGGACCGCATCTGAACGGCGTTGTCGGACGTCCGGTCGCGGGCATCGACGGCTTTGCCTATTCCGACGCGATGGTCGCCCATGCCGGCGAAGCGCCCGATTGGACCCCCGAGGCGCTGCAGGAATTCCTGGAAAACCCCAAGGGCGTCGTCAGCGGCACCAAGATGTCCTTTGCCGGTCTGAAAAAGCCCGAAGACCGCGCGGACCTGATCGCCTATCTGCAATCGGTCCAGTAAGTCACTGCAAAATCGCAGGAATGGGGCGTGGCCGCGGTCGCGCCCTTTTTCGTGGCCCATTGCCATCCTCACGAAAACGCGGCTTGATCCCGCGCGGCGCCCCGTCCTAGCCTTGCCGACGATGTTCGCAACAGGAGGCCGCCGATGCGCCATTTCGTTCTGTCCACATGTGTTGCCTTGGGCTGTTCCGCCTTGCCCGTCATGGCCCAGCAGGACGAAACCGGCGACGCACAGGTGATCCGCGCGCATGGGATCGGGGTCTTCGACGAACTCAAGCTGCCCGCCGATTTTCAGCAGCTGCCCTATGTGAATGCCGACGCCCCCAAAGGCGGTGAAATCGCCGAGGCGATTCCGAATTCCAGCGGCTTTGACAATTACAACCCCTTCACCTTTCGCGGACGGGCCGCGGTGCTGTCCACGATCATGCTGGAAAGCATCCTGACCGGAACCGCGGACGAGGTTGGCGCCGCCTATTGCCTGCTGTGCGAAAGCCTTGAATATCCCGAAAGCCGCGACTGGGTGATCTTCCACCTGCGTCCCGAAGCCAGGTTCAGCGACGGCACGCCGCTGACCGCGCAGGACGTGCTGTTCAGCTATGAGACGCTGCGCGACAAAGGGCTGTCCTCGTTTCGGGTCGTGATCGGCCAACAGGTCCGAAAGGCCGAGGTGATCGACGATCACACGATCAAATTCATCTTCACCGAGGACTATCCCCGCCGCGACGTGATTCAGTCGGTCGGCAGCCTGCCGGTGTTCAGTCGCAAGGATTTCGCCGAGAATGACCGCGATCTGGAACAGCCCTCGCAGGCGGCTTTCATCGGCTCCGGTCCCTATGTCTTTGACAGCGCCGACATCAATCGCAAGGTCGTCTATCGGCGCGATCCCGAATACTGGGGTAAGGATCTGCCGATCAATGTCGGGCGGCACAATTTCGACCGTATCCGGTTCGAATATTTCTCGGATTACGATGCCGCGTTCGAGGCGTTCAAGGCCGGCGAATACACCTTCCGCCGCGAGGTCAGCAGCATCATCTGGGCGACGCGCTATGACTTTCCGTCGCTGCAAAAGGGCTGGGTGGTCAAGGAAACGCTGGACGATGGCAATATCGCCTCGGGTCAGGCCTGGGTGCTGAACCTGCGCCGCGACAAGTGGCAGGATATTCGCGTACGTCAGGCGATCGGTCTGATGTTCAACTTCGAATGGTCGAATGACGCGCTGTTCTACGGGCTTTACGACCGCGTGAACAGTTTCTGGGACAACAGCGATCTGGCCGCGACCGGCACCCCTTCGCCGCAGGAACTGGACCTGTTGACGCCTTTGGCCGACGATCTGCCGCAGGGCATTCTGACTGATGAGGTCGCGATGGCCCCTGCCAGCGGTGAACGCCAGCTGGATCGCCGCAATCTGCGTCAGGCGGCCAGGTTGCTGGACGAAGCTGGCTGGACGGTCGGCGATGACGGAATGCGCCGCAACAGCGAAGGGCGGGCGCTGACGCTGGAGATCCTGAACGACAGCCAGACCTTTGATCGCGTGATCAATCCCTTTGTCCAGAACCTGCGGGCGCTGGGGGTCGATGCCCGCAATGTGCGTGTCGACAATGCCGAATACGAAAACCGCAAGCGCAGCCATGATTTCGACCTGATCTCGGACCATCTGGGCCAGGATGCGATCCCCGGCGCGGGCCTGCAGCAATATTTCGGATCGGCCAATGTCGGGGATGTGTTCAACGCGATGGGGCTGGCCAATCCCGCCATCGACACCCTGATCACCAGCGTCGAGGCCGCCGAGACGCAGGCCGATCTGACCACGCGGGTGCACGCGTTGGACCGGGCGCTGCGCAGCCTGCATTTCTGGGTGCCGCAATGGTATAACGGTCACCACCTTGTCGCCTATTACGACCAGTTCGGCCGCCCCGAGACACTGCCGCCCTTCGATCTGGGTGAGCTGGATTTCTGGTGGTATGACAAGGACAAGGCGGACAAACTTCGTGCGGAAGGTGCGCTGCGCTAGGTCAATTCGCTTGATTTTCGCGGCGCGAATGGCCAGAACACGGATCAATCGAACAAGGGCCGCAAAGGCCCGGAATGTCCCACGGGGCGCGGGCAGAAGGACAGGCTGATGGGCGCCTATATCCTGCGGCGTTTGCTGCTGATCATCCCGACCTTGATCGGCATCATGCTGGTCAATTTCACACTGACGCAATTCGTCCCCGGCGGGCCGATCGAACAGATTGCCGCCCAGATCCAGGGCGAAGGCGACGCATTCCGCAACATCGCCGGCGGCGGCAACGAGGCGGGCAGCGGCCAGATGCAGGGCGACTACGAAGGCGCCCGCGGTCTGCCGCCCGAATTCATTGCCCAGCTTGAAAAGGAATTCGGCTTCGACAAACCCCCGCTGGAACGGTTCCTGTCGATGCTGTGGAACTATATGCGCTTTGATTTCGGGACCAGCTGGTTCCGGTCGATCAGCGTGGTCGATCTGGTGATCGAGAAGATGCCGGTCTCGATCACGTTGGGACTGTGGTCGACCCTTCTGGCCTATCTGATTTCGATCCCGCTGGGGATCCGCAAGGCGGTGCGCGACGGTTCGCGTTTCGATACATGGACGTCGGGCGTCATCATCATGGGATACGCGATCCCCGCTTTCCTGTTCGCGGTGCTGCTGATGGTGCTGTTCGCGGGCGGCAGCTATTGGAAGATCTTTCCCCTGCGCGGTCTGGTCAGCGACAATTTCGACAGCCTGTCCACCTGGGGCCAGATCAAGGATTACGCCTGGCACGTGACCCTGCCGGTGATCGCCTCGACGATTTCCAGCTTTGCGACATTGACCCTGCTGACCAAGAACAGCTTTCTGGACGAGATCAACAAGCAATATGTCATGACGGCGCGCGCCAAGGGCCTGACCGAACGGCGGGTGCTGTACGGCCATGTCTTCCGCAACGCGATGCTGATCGTGATCGCGGGCTTTCCGGCGATGTTCCTGGGCGTATTCTTCGGCGCGTCGATCCTGATCGAGACGATCTTCTCGCTGGACGGGCTGGGGCGTCTGGGCTTTGAGGCGGCGGTGCAGCGCGATTACCCGGTAATCTTCGGCACGCTGTATGTCTTTGGCCTGATGAGCCTGATCGTCGGCATCCTGTCGGATCTGATGTATGTCTTTGTCGATCCGCGCATCGACTTTGAATCGAGGGCGGGCTGATGGCGCTGTCGGAACTGAACAAGCGTCGCTGGCGCAGTTTTCGCCGCAACGGACGCGCCTTCTGGTCGCTGATCATCTTTGCGATCCTGTTCGTGGTCGCCATGCTGGCCGAGGTGGTGGCCAATGACAAACCCATCGTCGTCAGCTATCGCGGCGAGCTGTTCTTTCCCGCCTACAAGTTCTATCCCGAAACCGCCTTCGGGGGGGATTTCGGGACCGAGGCGATCTATCGCGACGAGGCCGTGCAATGCCTGATCGTCACCGGCGGACGTCAGGATTGCTGGGACTATCCCGAAGACATGATCGCCGCGGTCGATGACGGCAGCAGCGATGTGCCGCAGGATGAACAGGGCTGGATGATCTGGCCGCCGATCCCTTATCATTACAAGACCATCAACAATGTCGGCACCGCCCCCAGCGCGCCGGATGGCGATCATTGGCTGGGCACCGACGACACCGCCCGCGATGTCCTGGCGCGGGTGATCTACGGATTTCGGTTGTCGATCCTGTTCACGCTGATCGTGACCATCGTCGCCTCATCCATCGGCATCGCGGCGGGCGCGGTTCAGGGCTATTTCGGCGGGCGGACCGACCTGATCTTTCAGCGCGTTCTGGAAATCTGGGCCTCGACGCCGGGTCTGTATGTCATCATCATCCTGTTCGCCATTCTGGGGCGCAGTTTCTGGTTGCTGGTCTTTGTGACGATCCTGTTCGGCTGGCCGGCGCTGGTCGGGGTGGTGCGCGCAGAATTCCTGCGGGCGCGGAATTTCGAATATGTCCGCGCCGCACGGGCATTGGGGGTCAGCGACCGCAAGATCATGTTCCGCCACATCCTGCCCAACGCGATGGTCGCCACGCTGACCATGCTGCCCTTCGTGGTCACCGGCACGATCAGTGGCCTGGCCGCGCTGGATTATCTGGGCTACGGGCTGCCGGCCTCGGCACCGTCCTTGGGTGAGCTGGCGCTGCAGGCGAAACAGAACCTGCAGGCGCCCTGGCTGGCCTTCACCGCGTTCTTTACCTTTGCCATCATGCTGTCGCTGCTTGTCTTCATCTTCGAAGGCGTGCGCGATGCGTTCGACCCGCGAAAGACCTTCAAATGAGCGCTGACGAGGACGCCGAACTGCACCCGACCCACCCCGCCATCGGGGCCGCCGCCGCGGTGGCCGAGGATCACGGCACCGCGCAGGGCATTCCGGGCAATCCGCAGGGTCGCGCGACGCGTCCGGCGCCCGGAGGCAAGGTGTTGTCGGTGCGCGATCTGCGCATCAGCTTTTCGCAGGAAGGGCGCATCATTCCCGCCGTCAAGGGTGTCAGCTTTGACATCGGGCAGGGGGAAACGGTCGCGCTGGTGGGCGAATCCGGGTCCGGCAAATCGGTGACCGCGTTGTCGACGGTTCAGCTGCTGGGCGGTGCCGCGATGGTCGAGGGATCGGTCAGCTACGAGGGGCGCGAGATGGTCGGCGCCTCGGACCGGACCCTGCGCGAGATCCGTGGCAATGACATCAGCTTCATCTTCCAAGAGCCGATGACCTCGCTGAACCCGCTGCACACGCTGGAAAAACAGCTTTCCGAAAGCATCGCGCTGCATCAGGGGCTGACCGGCGACAAGGCGCGCGCGCGGATCATCGAACTGCTGACCCGCGTGGGGATCCGCGACCCCGAAACAAGGCTGGCCGATTACCCCCATCAGTTGTCGGGCGGTCAGCGACAGCGTGTGATGATCGCGATGGCGCTGGCGAACGGGCCGCATCTGTTGATCGCGGATGAGCCGACAACCGCGCTGGACGTGACGATCCAGGCCCAGATCCTGGACCTGCTGGCCGAGCTGAAACAGCAGGAACGCCTGTCGATGCTGTTCATCAGCCACGATCTGGGCATCGTGCGCCGCATCGCGGACCGGGTCTGCGTGATGAAGGATGGCGAGATTGTCGAGCAGGGCCCGGTCGAGGCCATCTTCGCCAATCCCCGGCACGCCTACACCCGCAAGCTGCTGGCAGCCGAACCGACCGGCGCCGCCGATCCGATCCCCGCAGGCGCGAAAACCCTTGTCCGGACGCAGGATCTGAAGGTCTGGTTCCCGATCCAGCGCGGGTTGCTGCGCAAGACCGTAGGCCATGTGAAGGCCGTGAACGGCGCGACCCTGTCGGTGCGGGCGGGCGAGACGCTTGGCATCGTGGGCGAATCGGGCTCGGGCAAGACGACGCTGGCACTTGCGATCATGCGCCTGATCGACAGCGACGGCCCGATCATCTTCATGGGGCAGGACATCGCCGGCTGGGGCGCCAAACAGCTGCGCCGCCTGCGCCGCGACATGCAGATCGTGTTTCAGGACCCGTTCGGCAGCCTCAGCCCGCGCATGACGGTCGAACAGATCATCGCCGAGGGGCTGGGCGTCCACGGGATCGACAAGGATCAGGACCGTCGCCAGTTGGTGGCCGAGATCATGGCCGAGGTCGGATTGAGGCCCGAGACCATGCACCGCTATCCGCATGAATTCAGTGGCGGCCAGCGACAGCGCATCGCCATTGCCCGTGCGATGATCCTGCGCCCGAAGGTCGTCGTTCTGGACGAACCGACCAGCGCCCTGGACATGACGGTTCAGGTCCAGATCGTCGATCTGCTGCGCGGCCTGCAACAGAAATACGGGCTTGCCTTCCTGTTCATCAGCCACGACCTGCGCGTCGTGCGCGCCATGTCGCATCAGATCATGGTGATGCGCGCGGGCGAGGTCATCGAACAGGGAACCGCCGCCGAGGTGTTCGACACCCCGCGCACCGATTACACAAAGACTTTGCTGAAGGCGGCTTTCCCCGATCGCGCATGAAAATTCTATTTGTCCATCAGAACTTTCCCGGCCAGTTTCCGCATCTTGCCCCGGCGCTGGCCCGCCGCGGTCATCAGGTTCTGGCGCTGACCGATGAAAAGAACGAACGCCCCAGTCCGGTCAACACGGTCCGCTACAAGGCGCCCGAACCGGTGCAGACCAACGGCGTTCTGGGCCGGACCTATTCCGATTTCGCCGAACGCGGCCTGCTGGCGGCACGCGGCGCGCGGGCGCTGCGCGACCGGCACGGGTTTTCGCCCGATGTGATCGTGGGGCATTCGGGCTGGGGCGAGACGCTGTTTCTGAAGGAAATCTGGCCCGAGGCGAAACTGCTGGTCTATGCCGAACTGATGTATCGCACGCGCGGACATGATGTCGGTTTCGATGCCGAGATGCATCCCGACAGCGACGAGGCGCGTTTCATGACGGTGGCGCGATCCGCGCATCTGATACAGGGCATCGTTCAGGCCGATGCCGCCATCGCGCCGACCCGCTATCAGGCCGACAGCTTTCCGCCCGAACTGCGCCAGAAGATCACCGTGATCCATGACGGCATCGACACGGCCCGCGTCTGTCCGAACCCGGATGCAAACCTGACGCTGCCGAACGGGCAGGTGCTGGACAAAGACAGCGAAGTGCTGAGCTTCGTGTCCCGCTCGCTTGAGCCGTATCGCGGGTTTCACGTGTTCATGCGCGCGCTGCCTGCGGTTCTGAAGGAACGGCCGCAGGCGCAGGTGGTGCTGGTCGGGGGCGAGGGGGTCAGCTATGGCAGCCCGTCGCGCGATGGGCGCAGCTGGAAGGACATCCTGCTGGCCGAGGTCGGACCCTCGCTTGATCTGGACCGGGTGCATTTTGTCGGGCGGCTGGCCTATGCCGAATATCTGTCGCTGATCCAGTTGGCCAAGGTGCATTGCTATCTGACCTATCCCTTCGTCCTGTCCTGGTCGCTGACCGAGGCGCTGTCGGCGGGGGGCTATGTCGTCGGATCGGACACGGCGCCGGTGCGTGAACTGATCACCGATGGGCAGAACGGGCGGCTGGTGCCGTTCTTCGATGTTCCGGCCCTGTCCGCGGCGCTGATCCACGGGTTGGCGGGCGACCCCGACGCCGCCCGCCTGCGCGAGGCGGCGCGGCAGACCATCGTCAACGGCTATGATCTGCAACGCTTCAGCCTGCCGCGCCAGATCGAATGGGTGGAAAGCGCGGGGCTGATGGGCTAAGCCGCCCCGACGTTCAGAGCAGAGGCGCATCATGGTCGAGATCCGGCTGACGAATACCCGTACGCGGAAGAAGGAAAGCTTCACCCCGCTGGACCCGCGAAATGTCCGGCTGTATCTGTGCGGGCCGACCGTCTATGACCGCGCCCATCTGGGCAATGCGCGGCCGGTTCTGGTCTTTGACGTGCTGGTGCGTCTGCTGCGGCAGGTCTATGGCGCGGGTCACGTGACCTATGTGCGCAACTTCACCGACGTGGATGACAAGATCAACGCCAAGGCCGCAGCCACCGGGCGCCCGATCCGCGACATCACCGAGGAAACCATCGGCTGGTATCACGCCGACATGGACGCGCTGGGGGCCGATCGCCCCGATCACGAGCCGCGCGCGACCGATTACATCACCCAGATGATCGCGATGATCGAAAATCTGATCACGCGCCGCCACGCCTATGTGGCCGAAGGGCATGTCCTGTTCGACGTGCGGTCCTTTCCCGATTACGGGCGGCTGTCGGGCCGATCGGTCGATGACATGATCGCGGGCGCACGGGTCGAGGTTGCCCCGTTCAAGCGCGATCCGATGGATTTCGTGCTGTGGAAACCCTCGGGCGAGGGGCAGCCGGGATGGGACAGCCCATGGGGCAATGGGCGTCCGGGCTGGCATATCGAATGCTCGGCCATGTCGGCGGCCCTTCTGGGGCCCAGTTTCGACATTCACGGCGGCGGCATCGATCTGCAGTTTCCGCATCACGAAAACGAGGTGGCGCAAAGCTGCTGCGCCCATCCGGATGGCGATTTCGCCCATGTCTGGCTGCATAACGAGATGTTGCAGGTTGAGGGCAAGAAGATGTCCAAATCCCTGGGCAATTTCTTTACCGTTCGCGATCTTCTGGATCAGGGGGTCCCGGGCGAGGTGATCCGCTTTGTCATGCTGTCGACGCATTATCGCAAACCGATGGACTGGACCGAGGCCAAGGCGCGGGATGCCGAAGCTGTGCTTCGGCGGTGGCGGGGGCTTGCAGCGGGCATCGAGCCCGCAGCAAGCCCCGCGCCCGCGGTGATCGAGGCGCTTGGCGACGACCTGAACACGGCGGGCGCGATTGCGGCGTTGCACGAAATGGTGGCGGGCGATGATCTGCCGCTGTTCGTGGCTTCCGCGCGGATGCTGGGCTTTCTGACGCCCGAACTGGGGGCCTGGGCCGAGGCCGGGGATGAGACCGCCGCGTTGATCGAGGCGCTGCTGGCCGCCCGTGGCGAGGCCCGGAAGGCCCGCGATTTCGCCAGGGCGGATGCCATTCGCGACGGGTTCAAATCGGCGGGTGTCGAGGTCAAGGACACGGCGTCCGGGGCAGAATGGTCGTTGGCCGCCGGGTTTGACGCCGCGCGATTGGCCGATCTGGCAAAAGCGGTCGGCGCGTGACGCTTGAGGTCTGCACCGAGGCGGTAAGACAGCAGGATCCGGACCGCTTTGGCGCGGCTTTGGTCGCACCGCCGAAGTCGCGTCCGGGCCTGATCACGCTATATGCGCTGAACCTTGAAATCGCACGTGCGCCGTTTCAATCGGCCGAGCCGATGCTGGCCGAGATGCGGCTGCAATGGTGGGTCGATCGGCTGGCCGAGATGGGCAGGGGGACGGCACCGCCGCTGCACGATGTCCTGACCCCCTTGTGGCAGGAATGGGGCAGCGAGGCGGGCGCGTTGGTCGGGCTGGCCGAGGCGCGGCGCCGGGATGCGGGGCGCGATGCCTTTGACAGCGTGGACGAGGTTGTCCCCTATATCGATGCAACGGCAGGCGGGTTGATGTGGGCGGCGGCGCGTCATCTGGGCGCGAAGGCGCAGCAGGTGATCGCGGCACAGGCGCGGGGCGCAGGCATCGCCGCCTGGCTGCGGGCCTTGCCGCAATTGCGGGCGCTGGGGCTTGGCCTGCGACATGACGGCGCGGCCGAGGTGCAGGAACTGGCGCGGATCGGCCTGCAGGGGTTTGCCACCGCGCGTCGGCAACACCGGCAGGTCGCCAGATCGGCTGCGGCGGCGCTTTATCCGGGGCCGGGGGCGGGCGCATTCCTGCGCGGCGTCGCAAGGTCCGGGCTGGACCAGCCGCCGGTGACGCCCTTCGCGCGGCGCGGATCGCTTGCGTGGCTGGCGCTGACCGGGCGGTGGTGGATCTAGCGCGGTTCCAGTCGGATGCGGATGCCATCTTCTCCGCGCACCGTCAGGCGGGCGACCGGGACCGGAATGTCGTCCGTTGGCGTCAGGCGGAAGGCCGCGGTCAGGCGGGCCAGCATCACCACACCTTCGATCATCGCGAAACCTGCGCCGGGACAGACGCGCGCCCCGGCTGAAAACGGCAGGTAACCGTCGCGGGCGGCGCTGCGACCGTGATCCGTGAACCAGCGGCCCGGATCGAAATCGTCGGGCGCATCCCACAGGCGCGGGCTGCGCTGGATATGCCAGGGCGACAGGACCAGTTGCGCACCGGCAGGTACAGGGCGGTCGCGAAATCGTTCGGGCATGGTGGCCTGCCGCACCATCATCGGGACGGGCGGATAAAGCCGCAGCGTTTCGCGAAAGACCGCCTGCGTATCCTTCAACCCGGAAAGCGCCGCGAAATCGGGTCGCAGCGCCGCGCCCTCGGCTGCGACGCGATCCTGCCAATCCGGGTTCGCCGCCAGCAGCCACAATGCCCATGCCAGGGCCGAGGCGCTGGTCTCGTGCCCGGCCAGAAAGAAGATCGCGACCTGATCGACCATCTGATCGCGATCAAAGCACAGCCCGGTTTCGGGGTCCGGGGTCGTCATGATCTTTGTTGCCAGATCGTCGGGGGCGCGGCCCTCGCGGATCGCCAGCAGACGGGCATCGACCAGATCGCGGATCAGTTGCCGGATCTGCTGCGCGGTCCGCCGCGTCCGGCGCGAATGCAGGCGGGGCACCCAGCGCGGCATCGGCAGCAGGGCCGCCAGATTGACGATGGGCTGCGCGTGCTGATGTTCGCGGAAGGCCGCAAAGACCTGTGCGGCCAGTTCATGTTCGATGGGCAGTGAAAACAGGGCGCGGAAGATGACATCGGCGGCGGCATGGCTGCATTCGGGCTCGATATCCTGCGGGCCGGGACGCAGACGCGCAATGGCCGCATCGGCGGCATCCCAGATCGCCGGGAACACCTGCCGCAGACGACCACCTTCGAAGGCAGGGTCGATGATGCGGCGCTGGCTGCGCCAGACCTCTCCGTTGGTGACGAAGATCGAATTGCCCAGAAGTGGTGCCAGACCTTCGCGCAGCCGGTCGGATTTCGGGAAATCCTGCGGTCGTTCCTTCAGGATCAGCCGCACAAGCGCGGGGTCGTTGCACAGAAAGCTGTGGATCAGCGGGGTACGGAATTCGGCCATGCGCGCGCCGTAAAGATGGCCGGGCAGGGCCGATAAAAGATCGCGGCGAAACCCGCGGATCAGCCGGGTGAGTGAGCCCCTGCGCCCCGATGCGGCGGGCTTCGGCGGCCTCATGGCAGGCCCGGACCGGCGGGCGTGGCGATCCGCCCGGGCGAGGGGGCGCGGCCCGCAAACCGTTCGGCCAAGGGGACTGGGCCGGTCGTGATCGCGAAATAGTCGTAATCGCCGGGCTGGTCGAAGGCGCACAGGTATTGGAAATGCAGCCTGAACCAGCGGTTGCGCAGTTCCTTCCGTCGCGCATCCGACAGCGTCTGGGTGAAGGCCGCCGACAGGACCAGCGGCCAGCGTTGGTCGGGCCCCGCGACGCCAGTGACCGCGACCGGATCGCAAAGGCCAAAGCAGCAGGCATCGCCCGGTGCGGTCACATCCAGCCAGAAGATCCCGTCCGCCGTCGCAAGCTGTGCCAGATCGGCCCGCAGCGCCCGGGCACGGGGCAGGAAAGAGGCCATCGGGACCACATGACCAAGTGTCAGAAGGGACAGCGGCGCGGGCGGTGCACCCTTGTCGCGCAGGTATCGCGCCACGACCGAGGCCGCCAGATATGCGCCCGAACTGTGGCCGACGACCAGAACCTCGTCCGGGTTTTCGGCAAGCGCGTCGCGCAGGCGTTCGGCGAACTGCTCCACCCGGTGATCCAGCGCCGTCGGGTAGGCACCGCGATGCATGGCGGTGAAGGCATAATCATGCATCAGATAATAGGCGAACAGGCGATGATCGATGCGCCGGAACCCGGCCAGAACGGCATAGCCCGCCAGTGCCGCAGGGATCAGCGCGAATGCCCAGGGCAGGACCCGCGCGGCCAGCACGCCTGTCAGCCACGCCGCCAACCCTGCCAGCATCAGTTGCAGCAGCAGCACGACAATCGGATACAGCGCCGCCAGGACCGGGCCCCGGCGCAGCCGCATCAGCCGGAAGAACGCGCCCGAGAAGATATAGGCATGGACCGTCATCAGCAGTTGCAGATAGGTCGCGCCGATCCCCTGGCTCATCGAGGCCTGCACCAGATCGTCCCAGACCAGAACCTCAAACTCGGTCTGGACGCTGCGGTCGCCGAACTGCCCGGTCGCCAGCCAGCCAAAGCCCGTGCCGTGACGGCGTGGCCGGGTCTGGATCCGATAGCCGGATATATCGGCCTGCATCGCGGATTCACGGCGGAACAATTCGCGGTAGCGGCGCGGGGGGAAGGGGTCAAAGCCCGGAATATACAATACCTTGCGGCGAAAATCTGATGGCATTCAATGGCCTCGTTCGACACAGGTCAGAATAGGCCAATCATGCCGCAGGGCAAGTCATTCACCCGGTGACCAGCGGTCGCGATGTGCGGTGATCGCCTGAATGCGGCGCTTGGTCGGGGGGTGCGACATCAGCCAAGCCGGGGTTCCCGACAGGCCGCGCCCGGTCAGCGCGTCAAGTTTCTGAAACAGGGAAATCTGCGGATCGGTGCCCAGACCCGCCTTGATCATCAGCGCGCTGGCGAAACGGTCGGCCTCGAATTCGTCCTGACGCGACAACCGGGCCGCCACCGCGCTGGCCACGATCGAGGCAAGCCATGCGCCCAGCCCCGGAAGGAACCGGCCCAGCACCGTCGCCAGCGCGACGCGGATGGCGTTCTGACCCGCGAAATCGATCATCCGGCGGCGGGCATGGCCATGGGCGACATGGCCCAGTTCATGGGCGATGACGCTGGCCAGTTCCTCGGGGGTGACCTCGCAGGCGTCCAGTTTGCGGATGAAGCCGCGGGTCAGGAAGATGCGGCCATCGGGGGCGGCGAGGCCGTTGATCGGCTCGACCTCGTAGATATGGGCGGTGATCGGGGGCAGGTCCATCGCCCGGCCCAGCCGTTCCAGCATCGGGGTCAGGCGCGGATGTTTCAGCGGGGTCGAATTCTGATCCAGATCGCGGCGCAGGCGCCATGCCGAAAACATCCACATCACGGCCAGATAGGCGAACAGCAGCAGGATCGGGGTGAATTTCAACATGGGATTCAGGTGGGGTCCGTGGGGCGCGAATGCCAGTGGATGTCCGGCATCACCCCAGAACCCGCATCGCCTGTGTCAGCCCGTCCAGCGTCAGCGGCATCATCCGCTGTTCAAAGATCTGGCCGATCATGGCGATGGATTGGGTATGGCCCCAGTGGCGTTCGGGCACCGGGTTCAGCCAGACATGGTTGGGCCATGTCTCGCAGGCGCGGCGCAACCAGACTTCGCCCGCCTCCTGGTTCCAGTGTTCATTCGCGCCGCCTGGGGCGGCGATCTCGTAGGGCGACATCGAGGCATCGCCGACAAAGATGCATTTGTAATCCGCACCATAGCGATGCATCACGTCCCATGTCGGCGTCTGTTCGGTCCAGCGGCGGCGATTGTCTTTCCAGACGCCTTCATACAGGCAGTTATGGAAGTAGAAATGTTCCATATGCTTGAATTCCGCCCGCGCGGCCGAGAACAGTTCATCGACCAGCCGCGTGTGGTCATCCATGCTGCCGCCCACATCCAGAAACAGCAGCACCTTGACCGCGTTTCGCCGTTCGGGACGGGTCTGCACGTCGATATAGCCGTGATCGGCGGTGGCGCGGATGGTTGCGGGCAGGTCCAGTTCATCGGCGGCGCCGTGCCGCGCCCATTGCCGCAGCCGTTTCAGCGCGACCTTGATATTGCGGGTGCCCAGTTCGACCGAATCGTCGAAATCGCGAAACTCGCGCTTGTCCCAGACCTTGACCGCGCGGCGATGGCGGCTTTCATCCTGACCGATCCGCACGCCTTCGGGGTTGTAGCCATAGGCACCGAAGGGCGAGGTGCCGGCCGTACCGATCCATTTATTGCCGCCCTGATGGCGCGATTGCTGTTCGGCCAGCCTTTCGCGCAGCTTTTTCATCAGCTCTTCAAAACTGCCGCTGCCTTCCATCGCGGCACGCTCGTCCTCGGACAGCAGCTTTTCGGCCAGCTTTTCCAGCCAGTCGCGCGGGATGGTCTGTTCATGGACCAGGGCCTCGACCGGGATCTGTTCCAACCCGGCAAAGCTTTCGGAAAAGGCGCGGTCAAAGCGGTCAAGATGGCGTTCATCCTTGACCAGACACAGGCGCGCGAAATGATAGAACCCCTCGACTGATTGGCCGGGCAGATCGGCCTGCATCCCGGCCATCAGGTCCAGCCATTCGCGCAGGGATACTGGAACCCCTTGCCTGCGCAGCGCGTCAAGGAAGGGGATGAACATCAGAAGGACCGGTCAAGCAGAACGGTGGCGAACAGCGCAAGTATCGCAAAGCCAAGCGCGAAGGCCGCGGCATATTGCGCCTTGTCGCGCCGATCGCCGCCCAGCTTTGCAGCGCGACGCCAGCCCAGAAGGGACCCGACAACAAGGGCAGCGATGACGATCATGGATACCTCGGAGAATGCGTTCCTGAATCAGATAACCGCCCGGTCGGCATCGCGCAACCGACCGGGCGCGAAACCGTCGCGGCCTAGTTTGCCATCCAGCCCTGATCGTACCAGTTCGACACATCGCCCGGCCATGTCAGCGGCTGGCCATCCGCGTCGCGCAACACGCCGCTGTCGTAAAGGAACTGCGCCATGGTCGAAAATCGCTGGGCGTCGATCTGCCCCACCGGCGTGGTCCCGTCGGTCAGATAGCCGCCCGCGTCGATCACCCGCATCGAGCCACGGACCAGATCCTCGTTCGGGAAATCGCCGTTGTCGATCAGGATCTGCGCGGCCTCGGCGGGGTTTTCGGCGGCCCATTCATATCCGCGCTGGGTTGCGGTCATGAAGGCGCGAACGGTGTCGGGTTCGTCTGCCAGCATCCCCGATTGCGTGCCGATATAGCCGCCCTGCTGATCGGGCACGCCGTAATCGGCATAGGTGAAATGCGCCTGCTTGCGGTTCAGCAATTCGCTGTTCACGCCTTCCCATGTGGCGACTTCCAGCGTGAAATCGACCGCGCCCGTGGCCAGTGCCTCGTAGGCGCCGGTGCCAAGCGTCACGGTGTCGTATTCGGGCGTCCCGCCGTCATTGCGGATCATGGTCGAGATCAGCGCGTCTTCCCAGGCGCTGCCGAAACCGGCATAGGTCTTGCCCGCCAGATCAGCGGGGCGGGTGATGTCACGATTTTCCGAGTTGTAGACCAGCCGCCCGGCCTCGCGCTGCATGGTGACCCACAGGGCGGTGATGTCGGCGCCACCGGCCTTCGCGCTCATGAAGCCAAGCGAGGTCATATAGGCGAAATCAACAGCCCCCGCCGCCAGAAGCGCAGTCGAGGCGCTGTCGGAATAGGGCAGGATATCGACTTGCAGGCCGGCCTCGTCAAAGAAACCCTTCTGCTGCGCGACGACCAGCCCGATATGGTTGGTGTTCAATGTCCAGTCCAGCGCGATGCTGACCTGATCGGCGCTGGCGGTGGTGGCGATCAGACCGGCGGCAAGGCCAAGGGGCAGGATATTCATTCGGTGTCCTTCAACAGCATGGATTTCAGCCGCGACCGGGTCTCGGCCAGATTGGCCTCGGTCCGGTCGCGTCGGGGCGTGGTGATGGGAAGATCGGCGGTGATGCGGCCCGGTGCGGCGGCCATGACCAGCACGCGGTCGGCGATCTGCGTCGCCTCGAACAGGTCATGCGTGACCATCAGTACGGCGCGGGGGTTTTCATCCAGTCGCGCGACAAGCCAATCCTGCATCCGCAGTCGCGTCACCGCATCCAGCGCCGAGAAGGGTTCATCCAGCAGCAGAAGACCCGCATCCTGAACCATCGTGCGCAGGAACGCCGCGCGTTGCCGCATCCCACCGGACAATTGATCGGGAAAGCTGTCCTCGTGTCCCTGGAGCCCGAAAACGGGGAACATGGAACGCAGCCTGTCGTGGGCCGCCGCCTTGCGCGCGCTACGGACTTCAAGGCCAAGGGAAGCGTTCTCAAGGATCGTCAGCCAGGGAAACAGCGTGTCCTGCTGTGGCTGATAGGCGATACGGGCGTGGGGCGGCACCAGCGGCGCGCCGTCCAGACCTGCGCGGCCCTTGACCCGCAATTCATCCGCCAGCACCCCCGCCAGCCATTTCACGACCGAGCTTTTGCCGCAGCCCGACGGCCCGATCAGGCAGGTCAGTTGCCCCGCCTGCAATGTCAGGGAAAGGTCATCGACCAGCAGCCGGTCCCCGGCGCGGATGGTCAGGCTGTCGATCTCAAGCATGGGTTTGCCTGCGATATCTGCGCCCCGTGGCGCGATCGAGGATCTGGATCAGGCCCAGCAGGCCAAGCGTCAGCAGCGCCGAAACAAAGACCGCCGACAGCACCAGATCGGCGCGGAAATTGTTCTTGGCGGTCAGGATATAGATCCCCAGACCCTGCCGCGCGCCGGCATATTCGGAAAAGATCGTCGCGACGATCGCATAGGTTGCCGAAATGCGAAGCCCGGCGAAGAAATGCCCCCGCGCCGATGGCAGGGTCGCGCGGCGAAACACCGTCCAGCCACCCGCCCCCATCGACACCAGTTGATCGCGAAAGGCGCGGGGCAGGGTCGCGTATCCGGCGGTCAGGCTGACGACCATCGGAAAGAAGGTGACAAGAATGACCAGCAGCACCTTTGGCAGCAGGCCGAAGCCGAACCACAGCACCATCAGCGGGGCCAGCGCGACAATGGGCACGGTCTGGCTGGCGATCAGCAGCGGCATGACCCCACGCCGCAGCCAACCTGCGAAATGCAGCGCGACGGATACAAGAAACGCAAAGGCGACCGACAGGCCGAACCCGATTGCCGCGACGCGGATCGTCGCCGCCGCGTGTCGCGCGATCTGGGCGCGTTCAACCATGATGCCGTTCATCACGTCGCTGGGCGCGGGAAGGATCAGCGGCGATGCGCCCGACGCCGCGACATAGCCTTCCCAGCCGCCCAGGAACAGGGCGGCCAGAATGGTTGGCGGAAGGATATGCCTGACGAATACCATGCGTCACCACATGCCGATCCCGTGCCGCGAAAGGCGACGGATCAGCGCGGGCTGGGGCTGTTGGCCGAAGCGGTCAGGTCGATGGTCACATGACCCTCGGCCGGACCGAAACGCAGGAAGGCCTGGCGCAGCGTTTCAAAGACGGCTCCGGCATCACCGCGCAGGCGGGTGCAGAAGTTCTTGCTTTTCAGAAAGGTGCCGCGGTTCTTCAGAAAATCGATACAGCCATAGATTTCGGCCATGTGGTCGCCTTCGCCCATCACGTAAAGCGAGAACTGCACATCGATCCCGACACCCAGATCCGGCGCCGCCTGCACCGCCTCGGCCGCAAGCGCCTGTCGTTCGGACAGGGATTGATGCTGGGCACGTTGCAGCGTCTCGCAACGGCAGGTCGGATCGTCGGGCTCGCCGGGGCAGCCGCGCGACAGGGTGACATGCATGGTCACATGTTCGGGGCGGCGGGCCGCGGCGGCGAACAGGTCGCGGATCGCGCCGAACAGCGGTTCGGGCGCACCCACCATCAGGGTCGAGATGTCGTCCGTCTCGATCCGCAGATCGCCGCGATAGGGATCAATCGCCTGCAGCCCCGACGTGATGACCCCGACGAAATCCGAGGTCATCGGATATAGTGATACTTGTGCGCCTATGAACATGCTGAACCTCGCTCCGCTGGTATTACCCAGATCAGCTGTGAAAGGGTTCGCGCCTTCGCGCATCTCAGCCCCTGTCGGAGCACCCCCGGTGATTGCCGCGCAACGTGGGTGAGAAACACGACCTTGTCAACCAAGCGTGATGCCGCGTCGTCTTGCAGCGAAAGCAAGCCCTGGAGGCGGTTGATATTGGTCGGCGCGCGGCCGATCCGATCAAACAGGCCGTAGCCGTCATACGCCACCCGCATCACGTAAAGATCGCGCCCCGCGTCTTGGGCAGGATACAAAGCTGTTACCGGTTATTCTTGCGGTTCATGCGCGTGCGGCGCTGGGCGTCGGGCGGGGCGTGTCCATCGCTTGACAGGTTTCATCGCGCCGCCTAGGGACGTCGGCCCTGTGGGTCACAAGGAACACGACAATGGCGCAAAGATCACCCGGGCTGGGCGTGGATTTCGGCACGTCGAACACGGCTGCCGGTTACATGCAGGATGGCCAGCCGCACCTGATCCAGCTTGCGCCGGGTCAGACCACGATGCCCACCACCTTCTTTTTCGACTACGAGGCGCGCAGGACGTTGATGGGCGAACCCGCAAATCACGCCCTGATCGACGGTATCGAAGGCCGTTTCATGCGGGCTTTGAAGCGCGTCCTTGGCACCAGCCTGATGCATGAGCGCCGGCAGATCCTGAATGAGCGGGTGACCTTCGTCGATATCATCGCGCGTTTTCTGGCGCAGGTGAAAACGCGGGCCGAGGCCGAAACCGGCAAGACCTTCGACAGCGTCCTTTCGGGACGGCCGGTGGTGTTTCACGGGGCGGGCGACCCGCGCGAGGCCGCGGCCGAGGCGGATCTGCGGGCGTGCTATCTGGCGGCGGGGTTCCGCGAGGTGGCGTTCATGCCCGAACCGCAGGCCGCCGCCATCGCCAGCGGCGCCCTGGCGGAACAGGGGTCGATCGGGCTTATCGTCGATGTCGGGGGCGGGACATCGGATTTCTCGTTGTTCCGGTCGGATGGCAACGGCGTCGCCATTCTTGCCAATCATGGCGTTCGCATCGGCGGGACCGATTTTGACCGTGCGATCAGCATCGATCACGTGATGCCGCATTTCGGCAAGGGGACCGAACTGCGCAAGGCGATGGGGCCCGGCAGTTCGCCCACGCCGAATGCCATCTTCAACGATCTGGCCACGTGGGAGAAGATCCCCTTTCTCTATACCCCGCAGAACCGTCGGCTGGCGGCCGAGATGGTGCGGCTGGCGCATGAACCCGACAAGCTGTCCCGGCTGGCGACGGTTCTGGATGACGAGTTGGGCCATGATCTGAGCTTTGCCGTCGAGCGGGGCAAGATTGCGGCCAATGCCGGGGATCGGGCGTCCATCCTGCTGGATCAGGTCGAACCCGGACTGGCCGTGCCGCTTTCGGCCGAAGCGCTGGCCGAAAGCCTGGCGCGCCATGCCGACGCATTGGCCGAGGCCGCCCAGGAAACGCTGAAACTTGCCGATCTGGATGTCGCCCGCGTCCAGAAGGTGGTCTATGTCGGGGGCTCCAGCCTGATGTCGATGGTGTCGCAGGTGATGCGACAGCAGTTCCCGCAGGCCGTCCATTCCTTCAGCGAGGTCTTTACGGCGGTCGCGGATGGCCTTGCCATTGCGGCCGCCGACCCGGCGATGAGCCAGGCCGGCTGACGCCACCCGCCTGCCTGTGGTCATTGCGCCGCCCATCGCCGTTGCGACGATGGGCCAAGGGTTCAGGGTCGTGCCCGACCCAGCATGCCGAACAGGTCGCGCGGATCGTCCGGGTCCGCCAGCAGGTCCAGTTCGACATAGAGATCGGTGCCCTGAATGGCACGGTGGATATAGCGCAGCGCCGAGAAATCCTCGATTGCAAAGCCGACGCTGTCGAACAGCGTGATCTGGCGCCCATCTCTGCGACCGGGTTTCTGTCCGGTGATGACCTGCCACAGTTCGGTCGTGGGATGGTCGGGGTCCAGCTGCTGGATCTCACCCTCGACGCGGGTCTGCGGCGGGTATTCCACGAAGATGTCCGATCGCATCAGAATGTCGCGATGCAGTTCGGTCTTGCCGGGACAATCGCCGCCGATGGCGTTGATATGCACGCCGCTGCCGATCATGTTGTCGGTCAGGATCGTGGCATATTGCTTGTCGGCGGTGCAGGTGGTGATGATCTGCGCGCCCTCGATCGCCTCCTGGCTGCTTTTGCATGTGATGACCGTCAGACCGCTGTCCTGCAGGTTGCGGGCTGCCTTGCGTGTCGCGACGGGGTCGATGTCGTACAGACGTACGGTGTCGATGCCGCAGACGGCCTTGAAGGCAAGGCATTGAAACTCTGCCTGCGCACCATTGCCGATCATCGCCATGCAGCGCGACTGTTCCGGCGCCAGATGCCGCGCAGCCATGGCCGAGGTGGCGGCGGTGCGCAGCGCCGTCAGCAATGTCATTTCCGTCAGCAGCTTGGGATAGCCTGTTTCGACATCGGCCAGCAACCCGAAGGCCGTGACGGTTTGCAGCCCCTCGCGGGTGTTCTTGGGATGGCCATTCACATATTTGAAGCCATACATCTGGCCGTCGGATGTGGGCATCAGTTCGATCACGCCGACGGGCGAATGCGACGCGACGCGCGGCGTCTTGTCAAAGCTTTCCCAGCGCCGGAAATCGCCCTCGATCTCGGTCGCCAGATCCAGAAGCATTTTCTCGATGCCGATCTCATGGACAAGGCCCATCATGTGCTGGACAGAAACGAAGGGCACAAGCGCACGATCAGAGGGAAGCAGGGTCATCAGGTTTCTCTTTTCTGAAGAAGGGACATCGCCAGGCCCGCGGTCGTGATGACGGCGATGCCTGCCCAGGCAAGGCTGGTCGCCGCAACACCCCAAAGCAGAAAGCCCCAGAGGCAGGCGAAGACGAGAAAGGAATATTCAAAGACCGAAACGAAGGCGGGCGTCCCGATCCGGTAGGCCTGCGCAATCAAGGATACGGCGATCACCGCGCCAATGGCCTGAAACAGGGTCAGACCCAGAAAGCGCGGGCTGGGCGTTACCCAGGCACGGGTCAGGAACGGCCCGGTTGTATCCGCGCCGGGTGACAGGCTGACAAGGGCCAGCATGGCGGCCGCGATCGTCCCGATGACAAGGAAGATCCCCACAGCCATCGTCAGTGCGGTTTCAGACGCGCAGATATGGCGGGTCAGAAGCATGCCGAAGCCATAGAACAACCCGGCGGCCAGGGGCATCAGCGATGCGGGGCCGAGGGCGGCCGGATCGGGTTGCAGCAACATCAATGCGCCCCCGAACCCTGCCAGGATCGCAAGCAGTTGCAGGCCGCCAAGACGGGTGCCGAACAGGATGGCCGACAGCAGCAGAACCCAGATCGGTGCGCTGAAAAGTCCCGCGCCGGCCTGTGCGACAGGCAGCGTTCCCAAAGCCGCGAAATAGATCAGCAGACCGGTCGAAACCGCCGCGCTGCGCAGGGCCAGACGGCTTGGGCTTGCCGCCCTGATCGGCTGGCGGAACAGCCGCGCCGCCAGAAACAGGATCGGCAGGGCAAAACCGGCGCGAAACAGCTGGAATTGCCACAACCCTGCCTCTTGTGACACGGCAAGGACGAAATTGTCGATGAAGCTGAGGATTGCCGAGGCCGCCAGTGCCAGACAGGCGGCCGCGACATTGCCGTTCGTCGTCATGTTGCAGGGTTCCGTTCGACGATCAGGCGCCCACGTGATCCATGGCGGCCAGAACCTCGTCGATGGGCCGAATGGCGCCGTGCTGAAGATATTCCATCGCCTTCAGCGAAGCCTCATGCGCCTCGAGGCTTGAACCGGCAACGCAATCTTCGACCACGCGGCAGAAATAATCGCCCTGATGGCCGTCGACAAAGGTGTAATGGACGCAGACATCGGTCAGGCCGCCGGTCAGGATCAGCGTTTCGGCCTTCAGCCCGCGCAGCAGGATTTCCAGATCGGTCCCGTAGAACGCCGAATAGCGCCGCTTCGAGATCCGATAGTCGTCGGGCCGCATGCCAAGCTCTTCTTCGGCAAAATCGGTCAACGGATTGCTGTCAAGGCAATGCACCGTTTCGTCGCCATCCAGTTCGCGCCCGAAATCGACCAGATCCGCACGGTGGATTTCCTGGATGAACACGACCGGAATGCCTTTTTCGCGGGCTTTGTCGATCACCACCTTGCTGCGTGCCATCCGTGCGGCATAGTCGGGCATATGTGCGATTGATCTCTCATCGTCCGGGATCGGGGCAAAGGTTGATTTCTGAATGTCGATGACGATCACTGCGGCGCGACCTTCGATCAGTGCGCGCTTGTTCTGGGTAGCATTCATCGGGGGAAAACCTTCTGGAAGTGCGTAAAGGGATATGCGGGATGACGGAAAGGCTGCGGGTCAGGCGGCCTTTCGGGGCTGTCCTGTCGGGACCACGTCGCGTGGCCGCAGATGTGGCAGATAGCGTTTTTCGGCCATGCGAAAGGCAAACGAGATCAGGAAGACGATCGCCATGTAGAACAGCATCGCGGTGACGAAACCTTCGTAGGCCAGGTAATAGCGTC
Organism: Paracoccus homiensis; assembly: GCF_900111675.1. GTDB lineage: Bacteria > Pseudomonadota > Alphaproteobacteria > Rhodobacterales > Rhodobacteraceae > Paracoccus > Paracoccus homiensis. Next base: position 58,539 of record NZ_FOHO01000006.1, read on the forward strand.
CGTTCAGCCATCGCCCGACGCCCAGCAGATCCTGTAGCGTGACGGTACTGGCGACGACCGATCCGTGCAGCGTGAAGATCACTTCGTTCGAATAGGCGGGCACGCTGGAGGCCGACTTCTGTGTCGAGGCGCTGACCGAGGCCATCCACAAGTTCGGCCCGCCAGAGATAATGAATACGGATCAAGGGTCCCAGTTCACGTCCTTTGCCTGGACGGACCGGCTCCGACGATCTGGCGTGCGCATATCGATGGATGGGAAGGGCGTTCGCAAGCTCACCCTCGACAACATCTTCATCGAGAGGCTGTGACGCACTCTCAAATACGAGTGCGTCTACCTGCATGCCTGGGAGACCGATTCGGAGACAAAGGCGGCCATTCGGAAATGGATGACCTTCTACAACCACCAGCGCCCGCATTCAGCCCTGGGCGGCAAGCCTCCGGCGCTGGCCTACTGGCAGAGAAATGATATCCCCCCCCCCCCGATCAGCAGGTGCAAAGAGTAGCTTAATTTACGCCAGATCCTGTCCAAGAGATGGGAAGTAGCTTAATCTGCTTCTGTCGCTTCTGTCGCTTCTGTCGCTTCTGTCGCTTCTGTCGCTTCTGTCGCTTCTGTCGCTTCTGCGCTCAGCGTTCTGCCTCTTTATGAGTAGGAAAGGTTTGGCTTTCGTTGAAGTTGGCGCTGCGACGTATGATTTGTGCTAGGAATTTTATCCCACCCCTAGTGTTGTGTGTCACTATCGTAGCCATGTATGACTTTTGATCATGCTCACGGCGAGAACGAGACAAAACAAGAGCAAGCGGCGTATGATCCGCCACCTAATCGAGCGGCAGATAAAAGAGAAATGCATCTTAAATCATTGACTTGTATCGATCCTCTTCTTTCTGTAGCCCCGATGATGGACTGGACGGATCGCCACTGTCGGGTGTTTCACCGGCTGATGAGTCGTCATGCCCTGTTGTATACGGAAATGGTGACCGCGCCGGCGATCGTGCATGGCGACCGGGCCAGATTGCTGGATTATGACGCAATCGAACATCCGGTCGCGTTGCAGCTGGGGGGATCGGATCCGGCCGAACTGCGTCAGGCGACGCAGATTGCCGCGGATTGGGGCTATGATGAGATCAACCTGAATGTCGGGTGTCCCAGCGATCGCGTGCAATCGGGGCTGTTCGGGGCGGTGCTGATGAAGACGCCCGATCTGGTCGCCGAATGCGTCAGCCAGATGATGGCCGTCAGCCCGGTCGAGGTGACCGTCAAATGCCGCATTGGCGTCGACGATCAGATCGCCGAAGAGGTGCTGCCGCATTTCGTTGCGACGATGCGCGATGCCGGGGTGCGGCGGATCGCGATTCATGCCCGCAAGGCGTGGCTGCAGGGTCTTAGCCCGCGCGAGAACCGTGAAATTCCGCCGCTGGACTATCCGCTGGTGCATCGCATGAAGCAGGACTTCCCGGATCTGCACCTGTCGCTGAACGGGGGCGTCGCCTCGCTGGACGAGGTGCGCGAGCATCTGCGCGTGATGGATGGGGTGATGGTCGGGCGCGCGGCCTATCATCAACCGTGGGACATTCTGGGTGCCGCAGACCGCCTGTGGGAAGATACGCCGCCTTACGCATCGGGGGTCGAGGTGGCGCAGGCCATGCGGCCCTATATCCTTGACCATCTGGCGACGGGTGGCCGGCTGCACCAGATCACGCGGCACATGCTGGGCCTGTTTCACGGTCAGCCGGGGGCACGGGGCTGGAAACGCACCCTGTCCGAAGGCGCCTCACGGGGCGGGATCGAGGTCTATGATGCGGCACTGGCCCAGATCACCACGGCGCTTGCCGCCTAGTCAAAGGGGCTGGCAACGCGCGGGCCACCGCGCTATGGCGCTGACATGGCGGAATATCTGATCCCTCTTCTGACCTTGCTGGCGACAGGTGCCTTTGCCGGCGTGCTGGCAGGATTGCTGGGCGTGGGCGGCGGCATCGTGCTGGTGCCCGCGTTTCTGTTGGTGTTCACCGGCGCGGGCTATGACGGCCCCGATGTCATGCAGATCTGTCTGGCGACCTCGCTTGCGACGATCATTGTCACCTCGATCCGGTCCGTCATGGCGCATCACCGGCGCGGCGCGGTCGACTGGCAGATCCTGAAAACCTGGGCCATCGGCATCGGCATCGGCGCGGTCATCGGCGTGCTGACGGTCGGCGCGCTGCGGACCGAGATGTTGCAGGTCATCTTTGCCGTTCTGGTGGTGATCATCGCGACCTATATGGCGATTTCGCGATCCCACTGGCGGCTGGCCAAGGATATGCCCAAGGGGCTGCGTCGCGCGATCATCGCCCCGATGATCGGCTTTGTTTCGGTTTTGCTGGGCATCGGCGGCGGCAGCATCGGCGTACCGCTGATGACGCTGCATGGGCGCAGCGTGCATCGCGCGGTGGCGACGGCGGCGGGTTTCGGGGTGCTGATCGCCGTGCCGTCGGTCCTGACATTTCTGGCCTATCCGGCAGATGGCGCGCCGCCCTACACGATAGGTTCGGTGAATATCCCGGCCTTTCTGGTCACCATTTCGATGACGTTGCTGACTGCGCCGCTTGGCGCGGCGCTGGCCCATCGGACGGATGCGGCGCGGCTGAAACGTTATTTCGCCATCTTCCTGATGCTGGTCGCGGCGAACATGCTGCGCAAGGCGCTGACAGGCTAGGGCGCTTGTGCGCAGGCGGGGGCCGTGCCAATTGGGCTGCGAAAGGAATCCCGCCATGACCGATATCCCAGTTATCCGACTTCGTCCCAAATCCAAGCCGCAGGCGATCCGCCACGGCTTTCCCTGGGTCTTTGCCGATGAGGCGGTGCTGGATCGCCGCACCCGCAACCTGCTCGCGGGCGGCTTTGCCCTGCTGGAAGACCCCGAGCGGCGGCCAATGGCGCTGGTGACGGTGAACCCGAATTCCAAGATCGTGGCGCGGGTGATGGATGCCGATCCGCAGGCGGTGATCGACACCGAATGGCTGAAGGTTCGGTTGGCGCGGGCGCTGGCCATGCGACAGCGGTTGTATGGTGCCCCGTTCTATCGGTTGATCCATGCCGAGGCCGACGGCCTTCCGGGGCTTGTCATCGACCGTTTCGGCGAGACGGCGGTGATGCAGCCCAATGCCGCCTGGGCCGATGTGATGGCCGAACAGATTGCGGATGCGCTTGTGCAGGTCACCGGCGTGTCGCGCGTGATCCTGAACGGGCAGGGCCGCGCCCGCGGTCTGGAGGGCCTGGATGAGCGGATGGAGGTTCTGCGCGGCAGCGCCCCCGATCAGCCGGTTCCGGTGCAGATGAACGGCGCGACATATCTGGCCGACGTGATGGGAGGGCAGAAGACCGGGCTGTTCTTTGACCAGCGGCCCAACCATGCCTTTACGCAGCAACTGGTCAAGGACGCGCGGGTGCTGGACGTGTTCAGCCATGTCGGCGGGTTCGGCCTTGCCGCGCTGGCCGCCGGGGCCAAGGCGGCAACCTGCGTCGATGGCAGCGCCCCGGCGCTGGAACTTGCCAAGGGCGGTGCGCAGGCCATGGGCATGGCGGATCGGCTGGATCTGGTTCAATCCGATGCCTTCAAGGCGATGGAGCGGATGGCCGAAGAGGGGCAGCAATTCGATGTCGTCATTTGCGACCCGCCTGCCTTTGCGCCCTCGAAACCCGCGCTGGAGGCTGGCCTGCGGGCCTATGAACGTGTGGCCAAGCTGGCCGCGCCGCTGGTCGCGCCGGGTGGCTATCTGGTTCTGTGCAGTTGTTCCCACGCGGCCGATCTGACCCAGTTCCGCAATGTCAGCGCGCGGGGGATCGGTCGTGGGGGGCGGCGTCCGGTGCTGATCCATACCGGTCAGGCCGGGCCCGACCATCCGACGCTGCCGCAATTGGCGGAAACAGGTTATCTGAAGGCGCTGTTCTTCCGGCTGGACGGATGAAGGCAGTCCTGGACGCCAATGTCCTGTTCCCGACGATCCTGCGGGAAATACTGACCGATCTGGCTGCGGCGGGGCTGTATGCACCGCTGTGGTCGGATCGCATTCTGGCGGAATGGCGGCACGCCGCCGCCCGGCTTGGCACAGATCAGGATGCCGTCGCCGGGGCCGAAATCGCGCTGCTGTCGGCGCGGTTTCCCGCCGCCTCGATGCCCGATGACGGCGATGCCTGCGTCGACCTGAACCTGCCCGATCCTGCCGACCGGCACGTGCTGGAAGCCGCGATCGCGGGGCGCGCGGACCTGATCGTCACCGCAAATCTGCGTGATTTTCCGGAAGGCATCATGCGCGGGATCGGCCTGCGCGCCCTGCATCCCGACGCGTTTTTGCTGGATTGCCACGCCCGCGCGCCCGGTCTTGTCGCCGATGCCGTCCATGCCGCGCGTGACAAGGCGGCACGGATGGGGGGTGACATCCCACTGCGCGACATGCTGAAACGCAGCAGGCTGCCCCGACTTGCACGCGCATTGAAAGGTTGAACCAGATTGCTGTTATCGCTAACAAAGGATATGGCGGACGCCAGTGATAAGGAGGACAGCATGGTCTCGCGTGTCATTCCGGTCGATGATTTCGACCTCGTGATTTTCGGCGCTACGGGCGATCTGGCGCATCGCAAGATTCTGCCGGGGCTTTTCCGGCGCTTTGTCGCAGGGCAGATCCCCGAAACGTCGCGCATCGTGGGTGCCGCCCGGACCCAGATGGATGACGGCCAGTTCCGCGACGAGGCCGCCAAGGCCATCTGCGAATTTGCCAAGGTCAAGAAGAACGACCCCCGCCTGGCGCAGTTTCTGGAACTGCTTGGCTACACCCCGATCGACGTCAAGGGCGAGGGCGGCTGGAAAGAGCTGAAGTCGCGGATGCGCGACGGCGCGGTGCACGCCTTCTATTTCTCGGTCGCGCCATCGCTGTTCGGGGATATCGCCGAACGCCTGTCGGGGCATGGCATCGCCGATGACAACAGCCGCATCGTCGTGGAAAAGCCCTTCGGTCGCGATCTGGCCAGCGCCAAGGCACTGAACGCGACGTTGGCGCAGCATTTCCACGAAAGCCAGATCTACCGGATCGACCATTATCTGGGCAAGGAAACCGTCCAGAACCTGATGGCGGTGCGTTTCGCCAATGTTCTGTTCGAACCGCTGTGGAACGCGCAATATGTCGATCACGTCCAGATCACCGTGGCCGAGACGGTCGGCGTCGGTGGCCGCGGCAGCTATTACGACAAATCCGGCGCGATCCGCGACATGGTCCAGAACCACATGATGCAGCTTCTGTGCCTGATCGCGATGGAACCGCCCTATCATTTCGATCCCGACGCGGTGCGTGACGAAAAGCTGAAGGTGATCCGGGCGCTGGAACCTGTGCTGCCCGAAGATATCGTCCGCGGTCAGTATCAGGCCAGCGGCGATCAGCCCGGCTATCTGGAGGATGCCGAAAACCCGGACTCGCGGACCGAAAGCTATGTCGCGATGAAGGTCCGCATCTCGAACTGGCGCTGGCAGGGGACGCCGTTCTACCTGCGCACCGGCAAGAAGCTGCGCGCCCGCACCAGCGAAATCGCCATCACCTTCAAGGAACCGCCGCATTCGATCTTTGACGATACCGGTGCGCCCAAGGCCAATGAACTTGTCATCCGTCTGCAACCCAACGAGGGTATGAACCTGAAGGTGATGATCAAGGAACCCGGACCGGGCGGCATGCGTCTGGTTCAGGTGCCCTTGGACATGTCCTTTGCGGATGCGTTGGGGGCCGAGGGGTCGGACATGCCGGATGCCTATGAACGCCTGATCATGGATGTGATCCGGGGCAACCAGACGCTGTTCATGCGTGGTGACGAGGTCGAGGCGGCCTGGGCCTGGACCGACCCGATCATCGAGGCGTGGGAAGACAGCAAGCGCGCGCCCGAACCCTACGACCCCGGTTCATCGGGCCCGGAAGAGGCGCTGCGCCTGATGCACCGCGACAACCGGCGTTGGAGAGAGATCAGATCATGAGCATGGATTTCCGCGAATATCCCGACCGCGAAATGCTGGCCCTGTCGCTGGCCGACCGGATCGCGTCGCAGGTCGCGCAGCATCTGCGTGGCAATGACGGCGCCAGCCTGTGCGTGCCCGGCGGGACATCGCCCATGCAGGTGTTCGAAACGCTGAGCGGTGCGGATATCGACTGGGGCCGGGTCACGGTCTTTCTGGGTGACGAACGCTGGGTCGATGGCGACCACAAACGCTCGAACGGGCGGTTGCTGCGGCGGCATCTGTTGAAGGACAAGGCCGCCGGGGCGAACTATATCGACCTTTATACCGGCGATGCGCGTCCCGATGACGCGGCGGATGCGCTGGAACAGGCATTGCAACCGCATCTGCCGATCACGGTCGCGCTGCTGGGCATGGGCAATGACATGCACACCGCCAGCCTGTTTCCCGGTGCCGATCATCTGGCCGCGGCCATGGCGAATGACGCGCCCGCGCTGATGCCGATTCGCGCAGAGGGCGCAGAAGAGCCGCGCATCACCATGACGCGTCCGGTTCTGTCGGATGCGATGAACATCCATGTGCTGATCATGGGCCCGGAAAAGCGCGAGGCGCTGGAACGCGCGCAGAAGCTGGACCCGATCGAGGCGCCGATCCGCGCCTTTCTGGACAACGCGACCGTCCACTGGGCGGAGTAGGAGCCTGACATGCCTGCAAACTGGACCCGCCTGAAGGATCATCGCGCCGCTCAGGGCGATGCCCGCATTTCGGATCTGTTCGACGCCGATTCCGATCGCGCCACTGGCTTTTCGGTATCTGCCGACGATCTGGTCCTTGATTATTCCAAGACCATGATCGACGCGAAGGCCCGCGATCTGCTGATCGAGCTGGCGGTCGGTGCGGATGTCGAGGCGCGCCGCGAGGCGATGTTCAGCGGCGAGAAGATCAACGAAACCGAAGGCCGCGCGGTTCTGCATACCGCGCTGCGCAACCTGTCCGGCAGCGTGACGGTCGACGGTCAGGACGTCATGCCGGCCGTTCGCGCCACGCATGACCGCATGAGCCGTTTTGCCGATCAGGTCCGCTCGGGTGCCTATAAGGGGCAAGGCGGCAAGATCACCGATATCGTCAATATCGGCATCGGCGGATCGGATCTGGGGCCGCTGATGGCTGTTCTGGCGCTGGCCCCCTATCACGACGGCCCGCGCGCGCATTTCGTCAGCAATGTCGATGGTGCCGATATCGCGGACACGCTGGCCGGGCTGAACCCGGAAACGACGCTGGTGATCGTGGCGTCAAAGACCTTCACCACCATCGAGACGATGACCAATGCCCGCACCGCGCGGGATTGGATGGCCACCAGGGTTGCCGAGCCTGCCGCGCAATTCGCCGCGCTGTCCTCGGCGGTGGACAGGACGGCGGAATTCGGCATCGACGACTCGCGGGTCTTCGGGTTCGAGGATTGGGTTGGCGGGCGGTATTCCGTCTGGGGTCCGATCGGATTGTCGCTGATGATCGCGGTGGGGCCGCGGGGTTTCGATCGGTTTCTGGCAGGCGGCGCGGCGATGGATGCGCATTTCCGTCAGGCACCCTTGGCACAGAACCTTCCGGTCATGCTGGCCCTGACCGGGATCTGGCATCATCAGATCTGCGGGTACCCGACCCGCGCCGTGCTGCCCTATGACAACCGGTTGATGCGGCTGCCGGCCTATTTGCAACAGCTTGAGATGGAATCGAACGGCAAGCGGGTGGCGACGGATGGCGGCGATCTGGCCGTCGTGTCGGGCCCGGTTGTCTGGGGTGAACCCGGCACCAATGGTCAGCACGCATTCTACCAGTTGATCCACCAGGGCACGATGCCTGTTCCGTGTGAATTCATCCTAGCCGCACGCGGCCATGAGGACGATCTGGGTCATCATCACATCCTGCTGGCCGCGAATTGTCTGGCTCAGTCCGAGGCGCTGATGCGGGGGCGCAATCTGGATGAGGCGCGGGCGCTGATGCAGGCAAAGGGTCTGGAAGGTGCCGAACTTGACCGTCAGGCGCGGCATCGGGTGTTTCCTGGCAACCGGCCCTCGACCACCTTGCTGATCCAGCAGCTGACGCCCTTTGCGCTGGGACAGATCGTCGCGCTGTATGAGCATCGCGTCTTTGTCGAGGGGATGATCCTGGGCATCAACAGCTTTGACCAATGGGGGGTCGAGCTGGGCAAGGAACTGGCGTTGAAGGTCGAGCCACTGCTGACCGGGCAGGAAGCGCCGGGGCATGACCCGTCGACGCTGCGTCTGGCAAGCCTGTTCCGGGCGATGCGCGGGTAGGGCAGGCCGGAGGCGCTTCGCCCCCCGGACCCCCAGAGGATATTTGCACCAAGGCAATGGTCGGCCGCTTTTCCTTGCGGGCCAGACGGTTTAGGGTCCGGCCGACCAGAAGGAAGCAGATATGTCGTTTTTCTCGAAACTGCGCGATAGGCTGACGCGGTCCTCGTCGAAGATCGGGGACGGGTTGGACGATATCGTCGCCGAAGCATCGCCCGAGTCGGTTGCCGAAGCACCGGCGCCGCCGCCGGAGCCCGCACCGGGTGGCGGCATCGTCGGGCGTCTGTTCAAGGGTGCCGAGGCAGAGCCGCGCCGCGCGCTTGATGACGCGATGCTGGAAGATCTTGAGGATATGCTGGTTCAGGCGGATATGGGGGTCGAGACCGCGCTGCGGATCACCGCCAATATCGCGGAAGGGCGCATGGGGCGTCGGGTATCCTCGACCGAGCTGAAAGAGCTGCTGGCCGAAGAGATCGCGCGCATCATGGGATCGGTCGCGCGGCCCTTGCCGCTGTATCCGAAGAAGCCGCAGGTCGTTCTGGTCGTGGGTGTGAACGGATCGGGCAAGACCACCACCATCGGCAAGCTTGCCAGCCAGTTCAGGGCGGCGGGCAAGAATGTCGTGATCGCGGCGGGCGACACGTTCCGCGCCGCGGCGGTCGAGCAGTTGCAGGTCTGGGGGCAGCGCGCGGGGGTTCCGGTGATGGTTGCGGCGCAGGGTTCGGATCCGGCAAGCTTGGCGTTCGATGCGATGGTCAAGGCCGAGGCCGACGGCGCGGATCTGTTGATGATCGACACGGCCGGGCGGTTGCAGAACCGCCAGGACCTGATGGAAGAGCTGGCAAAGATCGTGCGGGTCATCCGCAAGAAGGACCCCGAGGCACCGCATAACACGCTTTTGGTGCTGGACGCGACGACGGGGCAGAACGCGTTGAGCCAGGTCGAGACCTTCCGCAAGCTGGCCGATGTTTCGGGTCTGGTGATGACCAAGCTGGACGGGACGGCCCGTGGCGGCGTTCTGGTCGCGCTGGCGGATCGGTTCGGGCTGCCGATTCACGCGATCGGTGTGGGCGAGCAGATCGACGATCTGGACGCCTTCGACGCGCGTGACTTTGCGCGGGCGTTGGTCGGGCTGGCGTGAAAAAGGGGGCCGGCGGCCCCCCTTCTTTAACCCGTAATTTTCAGCAGGCGCAGGAACCCGTCAAGTTCCGACCCCATCGCGGTGCGGGCGGCAAACAGCGTCGCCTGGGACCGCAGGACCGGTTCCTCGTCCAGGATGCGCAGGTTGTTCGCGCGCAGCGTCGCCCCGGACGAGGTAATGTCCGCGATTGCCTCGGCGGTCTGGTTCGCGACCGTGCCTTCGGTCGCGCCCTGGCTGTCGACCAGCTGGTAATCCGCGACCTCGTGCTCGGCCAGCCACGCGCGGACGAGGCGGTGATACTTGGTCGCGATGCGCAGCCGGAAGCCGTGCTGGGCGCGAAAATCACGAGCGATGGCGGCGAAATCGTCCAGATCGCGGCAATCGCGCCAGCAATCGGGCACGGCGATGATCAGGTCGGCATGGCCGAAGCCCATCGGCGCGACCTCGGACACCAGGTCGCGCCAGCCGGCCAGCTTCTCGCGCACCAGGTCGGTGCCGGTCACGCCCAGCTCGATCCGGCCCGCGGCCAGTTCGCGCGGGATCTCGCCCGCCGACAGCAGCACCAGCGAGACGCCCTCGGCCCCCTCGACCCGGCCCGCATATTCGCGGTCCGAGCCGCTGCGCGACAGGGTGACGCCACGATCCGCGAACCAGTCGAAGGTCTGTTCCATCAGCCGCCCCTTGGACGGCACGCCAAGGCGGATCATGCTGCGCCCTCCAGTTCGGCAACCAGGCCGGGGCGGATGATGCCGCCGACGGCGGGAATTTCGCGGCCCTTGCCCAGCACCCGCGTCAGTGCGTCATAGCGACCGCCCGACGCGACATCGGGCCAGCCCGCGCGGTCGGCGGCGAAGCTGAAGGTGAAGCCGTCGTAATATTCCAGCGTGGTGCGCCCGTGGCTGGCATCGAAGGTGATGGCCGACAGGTCGATGCCGCGATCCGCGATGGCCTGAAGCCGCGCCGCGATGCGGTCCACGGCGGGGGCGATCGCGGGCATGTCCTGCGCCAGATCGCGCAGCAGCGGCGTGACCTGATCTGCGGGGGCCTGCAGCGCGAACAGGCGGTCCAGACGTTCTGACCAGATCGGCGCCAGCGGCGCGACGGCGGCATCGGCGTTCAGGCGCGCGATGCGGCGGATCATCTCGTCCTCGGACCGCAGGCCCGCCCAAGGGGCGTCGCTTTCGGGGAAATCGCGCGGGGTCGTGGGTTGACCGAAGCGCGCCAGAAGGCGGCGGAAGCGGCCGGGCCGCCAGATGTGGTGCATCAGCGCATCGCGGCGCGCGTCGGGCAGGGGCAGGGCCGCCACGGCGTCCAGCAGCAGGCCCATGTCCCCGATCTCGGCCCGCAGGTTCAGCGGCGCAAGCAGGTCGTGGAATAGCGCGAACAGTTCGGCATCGGCATCGGGATCGCGGCTGAACAGCTCGAACCCGGCCTGAAGATATTCGTTGTCGCGCGGATTCTCGGGGTGGGTGTCGCCCATGTCCTGCTTGCGGAAGACCTCGCCCAGGTAACAGTAGCGGGCGGGCTCCGCGCCGTTCTGCATATGCGCCTGCACGACCGGGACGGTGAAATCCGGGCGCAGCATCATCTCGCCCCGGATCGGGTCGGCGGTGACATAGGCGCGGGCGCGGATATCCTCTCCGTACAGGTCCAGCAGGCTTTCGGCGGGCAGCAGCAGGTCGGGCGCGACCTCGACCCCGCCCGCATCGCGGAAGGCGGCCAGAAGGCGCTGGCCGACGCTCTGCTTGTCGCGCTTGGGGATCATGAGAGGATCCGCCGCACTTCGGCCACCAGATCGGCGCGGGCGACCTCGGTCTGGGCGGGCTGGGATTTCCATTCGTCCAAGCTGGCCTCGGCCGCGATCTTTGCACCCAGGATCAGGTCCTTGACCTGCACGACGCCGCGCTCGGCCTCGTTGCCGCCCTGGATGATGGCGACGGGTGCGCCGCGCTTGTCCGCGTATTTCAGCTGGTTGCCGAAGTTCTTGGGATTGCCCAGATAGACCTCGGCCCGGATGCCCGCCGCGCGCAGCTCCGCGGCCATTGCCTGGTAATCGGCCATGCGGTCGCGATCCATCACGGTCACGACGACCGGACCCTGGCTGTCGGCACCCGCCAGCCCCTTGGCGCGCAGCGCGGCCAGCAGGCGGTCCACGCCGATGCTGACGCCGGTGGCGGGAACCTTCTGGCCGGTGAAACGCTCGACCAGGCCGTCATAGCGACCGCCGCCCGCGACGCTGCCGAATTGGCGCTTGCGGCCCTTCTCGTCCAGGATCTCGAAGGTGAGCTCGGCCTCGAAGACGGGGCCGGTGTAATACCCAAGGCCCCGCACGATCGAGGGGTCGATCACGGCGCGATCCTCGGCCACGCCCATCGCGGCGAGCATGTCGGCGATCTGCGACAGCTCGTCCACGCCCTCGGCGCCGATGGCCGATGCACCGACGGCGGCGCGCAGGTTCGCCAGCGTGGCCGCGTTGTCGTCGCCCTTGGACGTCAGGAAGGCCAGCACGGGCTGGGCCTGGTCCACCGACAGGCCGACGCCGTCGATGAAGGCGCCGCTGTCATCCTTGCGGCCTTCGGTCAGCAGGGCCAGCACGCCGTTGCGGCCCACCTTGTCGAACTTGTCGATCTGGCGCAGCACGTCCTCGGCCTGGTCGGCGCGGACCTCTGCGGCCTCGAGCACGCCGTTCAGGACCTTGCGGTTGTTGATCCGCACGATGTAGTCGCCGCGCGCGATCCCCACGCCTTCCAGCGCATCGGCCAGCATGGCGCAGATCTCGGCATCCGCCGCGACGGACGCGCTGCCCACCGTGTCGGCATCGCATTGATAGAACTGGCGGAAACGGCCCGGGCCCGGTTTCTCGTTGCGCCAGACGGGGCCCATCGCGAAGCGGCGATAGGGGCTGGGCAGATCGTTGCGATACTGCGCCGCCACGCGCGCCAGCGGCGCGGTCAGGTCATAGCGCAGTGCCAGCCAGTCGCCTGCGGTGCCGCCACCGGGGACGGCCTCTTCCTGCCAGGCGAACACACCCGCATTCGGGCGGTCCACGTCGGGCAGGAACTTGCCCAGGGCTTCGACGGTCTCGACCGCGCTTGTTTCCAGCGGCTCGAAGCCGTGGCGATGATAGATCGCCGCGATGCGGTCCAACATCGACTTGCGTTCTGTCACCTCCGCACCGAAATAGTCGCGGAAGCCCTTTGGCGTCTCTGCCTTGGGGCGGGGCTGTTTCTTCTGATCTTTCGCCATGGTCTTGTTGCCTTTACGGGGCCAAATCCGAGGGACGCCTTAACGGAAGGACACGATATGGACAAGAAGACAGAGCCACGGCTTCTCGCACTCGAGGAAACCGTGGCACATCTCAGCCGCGTCACCGACGACCTCTCCGAGGTGATCGCAAGGCAGGACCGCATCATCGACCGGATCTCGAAACGCCTGCAGATGCTGGTCGAGGCCGAGGCACAGCGTCAGGCCGATGACAGCGGCACGATCCCCCTGGCCGATCAGCGCCCGCCACATTACTGACGACTTCTTCTTTGCGCGAAATACCCCGGGGGAATCGCGCGGCACGCGCGATGGGGGCTGGCCCCCCCCCGTGGCCCTTCATGCCGACCCGTGGCCCTTCATGTCGATCTTGCTCGCCAGAAGCTGCTTTCCCCTGCGGCTGCAATGCGCTAGAGGCGTGTCGAAAAGCATTTCGGTGAAACGGAAGGACGGCTCATGGCCAACGTGGTGGTTGTCGGCGCCCAGTGGGGCGACGAAGGGAAGGGCAAGATCGTGGACTGGCTCAGCGAACGAGCTGATGTCATTGCGCGCTTCCAGGGCGGCCACAATGCCGGCCATACGCTGGTCATCGGCGAAAAGGTGTTCAAGCTGTCGCTGCTGCCCTCGGGGATCGTGCGCGAAGGCAAGCTGGCCGTGATCGGCAACGGTGTCGTGCTGGACCCCTGGGCGCTGTTCTCGGAAATCGACAAGCTGACCGGGCAGGGCGTCAAGATCTCGACCGAGAGCCTGATGATCGCGGAGAACACGCCGCTGATCCTGCCGCTGCACCAGGACCTGGACAAGCTGCGCGAGGAAGCAGCGGGCAAGGCAAAGATCGGCACCACCGGTCGCGGCATCGGCCCGGCCTATGAGGACAAGGTCGGCCGCCGGTCAATCCGCGTCGCGGATCTGGGCGACGAACAGACGCTGGACGATCGCCTGGACCGCCTGCTGGCCCATCACGACGCACTGCGTCAGGGCCTGGGCGCCGAACCGATCGACCGCGACGCGCTGAAGGCGAAGCTGCAGGAAATCGCGCCCAAGCTGCTGCCCTATGCCCAGCCGGTCTGGAAGACCATGGCCGAGGCCCGCAAGGCCGGCAAGCGCATCCTGTTCGAAGGCGCGCAGGGCAGCCTGCTGGATATCGATTTCGGCACCTATCCCTATGTCACCTCCTCGACCACGATGTCGGGGGCGGCGGCGTCGGGCACCGGCATGGGGCCGGGCGCGATCGACTTCGTGCTGGGCATCGTCAAGGCATACACGACCCGCGTGGGCGAAGGCCCGTTCCCGACCGAACTGGACGATGCCGACGGTCAGCGCCTGGGCGAACGCGGACATGAATTCGGCACCGTCACGGGTCGCAAGCGTCGCTGCGGCTGGTTCGATGCGGTCCTCGTGCGCCAGACCTGCGCCATCAGCGGCGTGAACGGCATCGCGCTGACCAAGCTGGACGTGCTGGACGGGTTCGAGAAGCTGAAGATCTGCGTCGGCTACGAAATCGACGGCGTGAAATACGACTATCTGCCGACCGCTGCCGCGCAGCAGGCCCGCGTCACCCCCATCTACGAGGAAATGGACGGCTGGCAGGAATCGACCGCCGGGGCACGCAGCTGGGCCGATCTGCCCGCCGCCGCGATCAAGTATGTCCGCCGCGTCGAGGAACTGATCCAGTGCCCCGTCGCGCTGCTCTCGACCAGCCCCGAGCGTGACGATACCATCCTTGTGACCGATCCCTTCGCGGATTGATGACCTTTGCCGCCGTCGGGTTCGCCCCGGCGGCGGCCCATCCCGAGACAGCCGGAAAGGGCAGGACATATGCAGCTGAAAACCCGCAAGCGCCTGTCGCTTCTGGTCCTGATGCTGGGCATGCCCGCCTATGTGGTGCTGGCGGTGACGCTGGTGAACTGGATGGACGCGCGATTTGGCCGGCAGCCGATCTGGATCGAGCTGGCGATCTATGTCGTGCTGGGCATCCTGTGGATCCTGCCGCTGAAACGCGTTTTCCGTGGGGTCGGTCGCGGCGAATGACCGGAGCGGTCGTGCAATCGCGTCATGGCGTTACCGTGATCGGCGGCGGTCTGGTCACGCCCGAGGATCTGGCATTGGCGTTGCGCGTCGCCCCGACGCTGGTTGCCGCAGATGGTGGCGCCGACCGTGCCTTCGCGCTGGGGATGCCGCCCGATTGGGTCATCGGCGATCTGGACAGCATCAGCGATTCGGCGCGCGGCCGTATGCGCCCGGACCGCGTGCTGCATATCAGCGAACAGGACAGCACCGATTTCAGCAAATGCCTGACGCGGATCGACGCGCCCTTCGTCGTGGCCGTCGGCTTTGCGGGTCTGCGTCTGGATCACACGCTGGCCGCGCTGACCACGCTGATCCGTGCCGAGCATCCACGGGTGATTCTGCTGGCATCGGACGATATCGCCTTTCCTGCGCCGCGACGTCTGACGCTGCCCTTGATGCCGGGCACGCGGGTATCGCTGTATCCGATGGGGCCTGCGCGCGGGACCAGCAGCGGGCTTGAATGGCCGATTGACGGCATCGAATTTTCCCCGGCTGGGCGTGTCGGCACCTCGAACCGCGCGAATGGTCTGGTCAGCCTTCAGATCGAGGGGCCGATGCTGATCCTGTTGCCGCGCGACTGCTTGTCGACGGCGCTGAATGCGCTGGGGCTGGGGGCGGCGTAATCCTGTCACAGCCCCGTGTGGCGGTTGCCGTTTGCGCGGTGATGACCTATCTGTGGCACGTAATCCGGAGGCCCGAATGTCGCTGAACCCGATCCGTCCCTGGCGCAATATCGAACGCCGGAAGTCCCGTCAGATCATGGTCGGCAATGTGCCCGTCGGTGGCGACGCGCCGATCAGCGTGCAGACCATGACGAATACCGATGGCCATGACGTGCGCGCCACATTGGATCAGGTGATCCGCGCCGCCGAGGCCGGAGCCGATATCGTTCGGATTTCCGCGCCCGATCAGGACACCACGCGGGCCCTGAAGGAAATCTGCCGCGAAAGCCCGGTGCCCATCGTGGCCGATATCCATTTCCACTACAAACGCGCGATCGAGGCCGCCGAGGCGGGTGCCGCCTGCCTGCGTATCAATCCCGGCAATATCGGCAGCCCGGACCGCGTCCGCGAGGTCATCAGGGCCGCCCGCGATCACGGCTGTTCGATCCGCATCGGCGTGAATGCGGGCAGTCTGGAAAAGCACCTTCTGGAAAAATACGGCGAGCCGTGCCCCGATGCGATGGTGGAATCCGGGCTGGATCACATCAAGATCCTGGAAGACAACGACTTCCACGAATTCAAGATCAGCGTGAAGGCCAGCGACGTATTCCTGGCTGCCGCCGCCTATCAGCAACTGGCCGAGGCGACCGATGCGCCGATCCATCTGGGCATCACCGAGGCGGGCGGCTTTGTCGGCGGAACGGTGAAATCCGCGATCGGTCTGGGCAACCTGCTGTGGATGGGGATCGGTGATACGATCCGCGTCAGCCTGTCGGCTGATCCGGTCGAAGAGGTGAAGGTCGGCTTCGAGATCCTGAAATCGCTGGGTCTGCGGACGCGCGGGGTCCAGATCATTTCCTGCCCCTCTTGCGCGCGACAGGGGTTCGATGTGATCAAGACCGTCGAGACGCTGGAAAAGCGGTTGGAACATATCAAGACGCCGATGAGCCTGTCGATCATCGGCTGTGTCGTGAACGGCCCCGGCGAGGCGTTGATGACGGATCTGGGCTTTACCGGTGGCGGCGCGGGCAGTGGCATGGTCTATATGGCCGGGCGCCAAAGCCACAAGATGTCGAACGACCAGATGGTCGATCACATCGTCGATCTGGTCGAGAAACGCGCCGAAAAGCTGGAGGCCGAGAAGGCTGCTATCGAGGCAGCCGAATAAATTGCGTCCCGCGATGGCCGGGGGCGCTTTGCCCCCCGGACCCCCAGAGGGTATTTGTCCAAAGAAGAAATCGGTGTTACGGCGGGCTGTGCGATAAGCCGCCGCTGGCGGGCAGGAGTTTTGGGACAGGATCCGGACCAGCAGATGCCGGTCGCGGCGGGGAGTGTCGGGTATGTGAGGGCGCTAGCCGCCAGTATGGCTCATGTGGCGGGTCATCTGGCCGCCGACCTTCTGGCGCGAATAGTCGAAATCATGGCCCTTCGGTTTGCGGGCGATGGCGTCGCGGATGCGGTCGCGCAGAAGCCGATCATCCCCGCTGGCGCGTAAGGGGGAACGCAGGTCGGCGCGGTCTTCCTGTCCGAGGCACATGTAGAGTTCGCCGGTGCAGGTCACGCGCACGCGGTTGCAGCTTTCGCAGAAATTATGGGTCAGCGGTGTGATGAAGCCGATCTTCTGTCCGGTTTCCTGAAGGCGCACATAGCGGGCGGGGCCGCCCGTACGTTCGGCCAGGTCGATCAGGCTGTACCGCTGACTGAGTTGTTCGCGCAGGTCCGAAAGCGACCAGTATTGATCCAACCGGTCTTCGTTGCCCAGATCGCCCATCGGCATGACCTCGATGAAGGTCAGGTCCAGCCCCTCGTCGGCGCACCATTTGGTCAGGGTGAACAGTTCATCATCGTTCACGCCTTTCAGCGCGACGGCATTGATCTTGATCTGCAGGCCGGCGGTTTTGGCGGCCGTGATGCCTTGCAGCACCTGGTCCAGCCGGCCCCAGCGGGTGATGCGGGAAAACTTGTCGGCATCCAGCGTATCCAGTGAGACATTGACGCGGCGCACGCCGCAATCGACGAGTTCCTGTGCGTAACGGCCCAATTGGCTGCCATTGGTGGTCAGCGTCAGTTCATCCAGCCCCTGACCCAGATGGCGTGACATATTGCGAAAGAACTGCATGATGTTGCGCCGAACCAAGGGTTCGCCCCCGGTGATGCGCAGTTTGCGGACGCCAAGATCGACGAAGCTGGAACAGAGGCGATCCAGTTCTTCCAGTGTCAGAAGCTCGGCCTTGGGCAGAAACTGCATATGTTCGGCCATGCAATAGACACAGCGAAAATCGCAGCGGTCGGTGACCGACACCCGCAGATAGGTGATGGGGCGGGCGAAGGGGTCGATCAGGGGGGCGGGCGCTGCATTTTCCATGCCGTCAATCTATGCCCCTGCTTTCGTTCGCACAAGATGCTGCCGATCACGCAAGCGGTGGTGGACGGCCCGCCGCCGCCCGGTTTAGGCTTTCGCGCAAGGAACGACAGCAAGGAGCCTTGGATGCGGAAGATTGAAACCGTTGCGGTGCTGGGTCTTGGGCTGGTGGGGCTGGCTGCCTGCACGCCTGCCGCGACCACCACGACCAGTAAACCGGCGAATGCCACGGCGCCTGCGGGCAAGGTCGAGACCAGCCTGTCGGCCGAGCAGGTCGCCGCCGCCACCGCGATCACCCGCGCGCCGGCCCCTGCGCCTGTGGCCCGAGCTTCGGCCGCGCAGCTGGATACGACGACGACCGAACAGCGGACCGAGGCCGCGAAGGCACCCGAGGTTGCGGAAACGCGACTGGGCACGACCATCGCCTCGCTTGGCGATCCGACCGAGGGCGGGTTCTGGATCAAGACGCCGCTGGTCAAGGCGCGCGGTATCGGACGGATCGTGAATCCCGCGAATGGAAAATCGGCGCGGGTCGATCTGATCCCGCTGGACGGGAAACAGGGGGGCGGCAGTCAGGTGTCGTTGCCTGCATTGCAGCTGATCGGGGTGTCGCTGACAGATCTACCCACGATCGAGGTCTTCAAGTCCTGATCACCAATGAAGCCGACGTAAAGAGGCCGCCATCGCATTACGCGCTGGCGGCCTTTCCATGTGCCGGGAAGGCGAACCTTCCCGGCGATCTGCCATGGGACAGGGGCTGATTACATCATGCCGCCCATGCCACCCATGCCGCCCATGCCACCCATGTCGGGTGCGCCGCCCTGGCCCTTCGGCTCGGGCTTTTCGGCGATCATGGCTTCGGTGGTGATCAGCAGGCCTGCAACCGATGCTGCGTCTTCCAGCGCGGTGCGGACGACCTTTGCGGGGTCGATGACGCCGAATTTGAACATGTCGCCATATTCTTCGGTCTGCGCGTTGAAGCCAAAGGCCTTGTCGGTCGATTCGCGGACCTTGCCGGCAACGACAGCGCCGTCGACGCCAGCGTTTTCAGCGATCTGACGCATCGGAGCTTCCAGAGCGCGGCGAACGATCGCGACGCCAGCATTCTGGTCGCTGTTCTCGCCCGTGACGCCTTCCAGAGCCTTGCCGCCCTGAACCAGAGCCACACCGCCACCGACGACGACGCCTTCCTGAACGGCCGCGCGGGTTGCGTTCAGCGCGTCATCGACGCGGTCCTTGCGCTCTTTGACTTCGATTTCGCTCATGCCGCCGACGCGGATGACTGCGACGCCGCCGGCTAGCTTGGCCACGCGTTCCTGCAGTTTTTCCTTGTCGTAATCCGACGAGGTTTCTTCGATCTGCTGACGGATCTGTGCGACACGTGCTTCGATCTCGGCCTTGTCACCATTGCCGTCGACGATGGTGGTATTGTCCTTGTTGATCGACACTTTCTTGGCCGTGCCCAGCATGTCGATGGTCACGTTTTCCAGCTTCATGCCCAGATCTTCGCTGATGACCTGACCGCCGGTCAGGATCGCGATGTCCTGCAGCATGGCCTTGCGGCGATCGCCGAAGCCCGGTGCCTTGACGGCTGCGATCTTCAGACCGCCGCGCAGCTTGTTGACGACCAGCGTGGCCAGGGCTTCGCCCTCGACGTCTTCACCGATGATCAGCAGCGGCTTTTGCGACTGGATCACCGATTCCAGCAGCGGAACCATCGGCTGCAGCGAGGACAGTTTCTTTTCGTGCAGCAGGATATAGGCGTCTTCCAGCTCGGCGACCATCTTGTCGGGGTTGGTCACGAAGTAGGGCGACAGGTAGCCGCGGTCGAACTGCATGCCTTCGACGACTTCGACTTCGGTTTCCATGCCCTTGTTTTCTTCGACGGTGATCACACCCTCGTTGCCAACTTTCTGCATGGCGTCAGCGATCTGACGGCCGATCGAGGCTTCGCCATTGGCCGAGATGGTGCCGACCTGCGCGACTTCGTCGCTGTCGTTGACCGGACGTGCAGCAGCCTTGATCGCCTCGACGACTTTCGAGGTCGCCAGGTCGATGCCGCGCTTCAGGTCCATCGGGTTCATGCCGGCCGCAACGGCCTTCATGCCCTCTTTCACGATCGCCTGCGCCAGAACGGTCGCGGTCGTGGTGCCGTCGCCGGCCTCGTCATTGGTGCGCGAAGCGACTTCGCGGACCATCTGGGCGCCCATGTTCTCGAACTTGTCGGACAGTTCGATTTCCTTGGCGACCGACACACCGTCCTTGGTGATGCGCGGGGCACCGAAGGATTTGTCGATGACGACGTTGCGGCCTTTGGGGCCCAGGGTCACCTTGACGGCATCCGCCAGGATGTTGACGCCTTTCAGCATCCGGTCGCGGGCGTCGGTGTTGAACTTGACTTCTTTACCAGCCATTTGAATCTCCTGAAATTATCGTGGAAGGGTGCGTGTCCGTGGACCGGCTGATCAGCCGATGATGCCCAGGATGTCGCTTTCCTTCATGATCAGCAGCTCTTCGCCGTCGACCGTCACTTCCGTGCCCGACCATTTGCCGAACAGAACGCGGTCGCCTGCCTTGACTGCCGGAGCGATCAGCTCGCCCGAATCCTTGCGTGCGCCTTCGCCGGTCGAGATGACTTCGCCTTCCGCGGGCTTTTCCTTGGCGCTGTCGGGGATGATCAGACCGCCCTTGGTCTTTTCATCGGACTCGACGCGGCGGACCAGGACGCGGTCATGCAGCGGTTTGAATGCCATGTTGAACACTCCGTGTTTCAGGTTCCAGTGTCTTGTTGGCACTCATTTGGCCTGAGTGCCAATGACGCTGATCTAGGGTCGCGGGAAGGGGCTGTCAACAGGGAAGCGCACAGTTTTCGGTGGTCCTGCGCCTGCATTCGTGCCAGCCTTGCGGCGGGATCGCGAAGCGACATGAAGGGTCTGAAATACATGCGAAATATACTGGCGCTGCTGGTTGGTTGCCTGGCGGGTGCGGCGGTCGGAACGGCGGCGGTCGGGCAATGCGTGGGCACGAATCTGATCGAGGCCTTGCCGCAGGACAATCGCGCGCGGATCGAGGCCGCCGTCGCGGATGTGCCTTATCATCGCGGGTTGCTGTGGCAGGCCAGCAGGGGGGATGCCGTGATCACGCTGGTCGGCACCTATCACTTTGCCGATCCGCGCCATCAGCGGATGATGGACCGCCTTGAGGACATCCTGTCCGACGCGCAGGCGCTGTATGTCGAGGCAGGCCCCGAAGAAGAAGCCCGGCTGACGCGCGCGCTCAGCGATGATCCGACGCTGATGGTTGCGACCGAGGGGCCGACATTGCCCGAGCGACTGTCGGCCGAGGAATGGCAGACCCTGTCGAATGCCATGGCGGACCGTGGCACGCCATCGGTCATGACGGCCAAGCTGCGGCCGTGGTATGTCGCCCTGATGCTGGGCGTGTCGCCCTGCATGTTGAACGCGGCACAGGCGGGCGACATGGCCGGTGGTCTGGATCATCTGCTGACCGACCGGGCCGGGGAACTGGGCGTGCCGGTCCGCGCATTGGAACCGTGGGACACCGTATTCACCCTGTTTGCAGATCTGACGCCGGAACAGGAACTGGACATGATCCGCGCGTCGTTGACGGCAGCGTCCCATGCCGATGATTACGCGGTGACGCTGACCGACGCGTATTTCGGCGGTGATGTGTGGACGATCTGGGAATTCGGGCGTTTCGATGCCTACCAGAATTCGGGTCTTTCGAAAGAGGCGGTCGATCAGCAGATGGAATTCGCCCAGACCCAGTTGATGGATCAGCGCAACGAAAGCTGGATCGCCCCGCTGGAACAGGGCGCCGATCGCGCGGCCCAGGCGGGCAAGGGGATCGTCGCGGGCTTCGGTGCCCTGCACCTGCCGGGGGATCGTGGCGTGCTGCGTCTGCTGGAGGATCGCGGCTGGCAGATCCGGCGGCTGGACGGCTAGAACCGCCCGCCGGGGCGGGCGCGGTCGCGATTGCGGCGCAGCCCGTGTTCGGGTTCATCCTCGGCTTCGTCCCCGTCCGGTTCATGCCCGCTGCCGAGGCTGTTGGCAAAACGCTCCATCAATGCCGATTCCAGCGTGCGGTTCATTTCGTGGCTGCGCTGCATGTAGGCCGGGTTCTCATCCAGCGGCACGCCGGGCTGCCAGACCTCGGCCAGTTCGCGCAGTGACGCACGGTCGAGCCGATAGTAGATTTTTTCCAGCTCGGATGCCTCGTATTCGGAAAGTCCCGCGTTTTCCAGAACATAGCGCGCCGCCCGCAACGAACTGTCAAAGGTTTCGCGAACGATGTCGTCCGCGCCCGCCGCATAAAGCTGATAGACATTCACCCGGTCGCGCGCCCGCGCGATGATATGCAGGTCGGGACGACGTTCGCGGGCATAGTTGATCAGCTTCAAATTGGCCGCCGGATCATCCAGCGCGGCCACAAGGATGCGGGCATTGTTCAGGCCGGCGGCGGTCAGGATCTCGGGCCGGGTCGGGTCGCCGAAATAGCCCTTGAAGCCGAAATGGCGCATCAGCTGGATCAGCTTCAGGTCGTGGTCCAGCACCGTGGTCTGAAACCCCGACATGGTGACCATGCGGTTGATGACCTGCCCGAACCGCCCGATACCCGCGATGATGATGGGCTGCTGGTCGCGGATATCCTCGGCCAGGTCCCCCTTGTCGCCGGTCGTGTCGGCAAAGCGCCGCATCCATTGTTCATGCAGGATGAACAGCAGCGGCGTCGCCAGCATCGACAGCGCGATCACCAGAAGGGTCGCGCGGGCCAGGTTGCCGGGCAGGATCGCCAGCGACACCGCAAAGGACACCAGCACAAAGCCGAATTCGCCCGCCTGCGCCAGCGACAGCGTGAACAGCGACCGGTCGTGACGTTTCATCTTGCCGGTCCGCGCGATCAGCCACAGCACGCCCCATTTTCCGGCGATCAGCAGCGCGGTCGCCGTCAGGATCGGCACCGGATCCTGCGCCAGCATCCCGAAATCCATGCCCGCGCCGACAGTGATGAAGAACAGGCCCAGCAGCAGCCCCTTGAACGGTTCGATATGCGATTCCAGGGCGTGCCGAAATTCCGAACCTGCCAGCATGACCCCCGCCAGAAAGGTGCCAAGCGCGGGCGACAACCCGACAAGGATCATCAACGAGGCGATGCCGACCACGATCAGCAACGACATCGCGGTTTCCATTTCATGCAGATGCGAGGCGACGACAAAGCGGAACACCGGGCGGATCACATATTGTCCGATCAGGATCACCACCAGAACCGCCGCCAGCGTCGTCAGCGTCGCGGCCCAGCCGGGCAGACCCGCCATGAACGCCTGTCCCAGATGTTCCTCGCCATGCCCATCGCCGCCATGCCCGGCGCCCGTTGTCAGCAGGGGCATCAGCGCGATCATCGGAATGACCGCGATATCCTGGGTCAGCAGCACCGCGAAGGACGACCGCCCGCCCGCCGTCTGCATCAGCCCCTTTTCCGTCAGGGTCTGCAGGACGATCGCGGTCGAGCTCAGCGACAGGATCATCCCCAGCGCAACCGCGATCTGCCAGCTTTGCCCGAAGGCCAGCGCGACCACGGTGATAAGCCCCATCGTCAGACCGATCTGCGCGCCACCCAGACCCAGCAGCTTGTGACGCATGTTCCACAGGCTGCGGGGTTCAAGTTCCAGCCCGATCAGGAACAGCATCATGACGACGCCGAATTCGGCGAAATGCTGCAACTCGGTCATTTCGCTGCCGGTCAGGTGCATGACCGGACCGATCAGGATGCCGCAGATCAGGTAGCCAAGGACCGATCCCAGACCCAGCCGCGCCGACACCGGGACGGCGATCACCATCGTGATCAGATAGACCGTCGCCAGTAGAAGGAACTGTTCCATTACTGCCCGTTCAGCACCGAAAGCTGCTGGCTGCGACCGCCTTTGGAATAGGTGATCCGGCTGTCGCCGATGGCGGTGATGGTGCCGCCATTAATCTTGTCACCCAACCGCAAGGTCAGAACGCGCCCGTTCGAAAGCCGCACCAGCGCCCGGCTGGCCTTGCCGGCGCCGATGGTGCCGATGATCTGGGTCCGGTTGATGTGGATGCCGTCCTTGACCGTCGCCGCCGCGGCGACCGAGGCTGCGGTGCGGCCTTCGGGGATGGTGCTGGCGATTTCGGGCTCTTTTTCGGCCTCGGGCGGGGCATAGTTCTGTTTGCGCGACGCGGCGGCGCGGGCCTCGGCCTCGGCCTGTGCGCGGGCGCGGGCCTCGGCCTGGGCGCGCGCCTGTGCCTCGGCACGGGCGTCCTCGGCGGCGCGGGCACGGGCGCGGGCCTCGGCCTGGGCCTGCAGTTCCGCATCGTTGCGACGCTGTTCTTCAATCCGGCGCTGTTCCTCGGCGGCCTGGCGCAGGTCGTCGGCTGATGGTGCCGCAGGTGCCGCCGGGGCCGAGGCGGGGGCCGATTGCGAGCGGTTCGGCCGTGGCGGCAGCGCAGATGAACGAAGCGCCGTCAAAGCGACGGCGCCTGCACCAGCGGATGAATTTTCAACGGCGGACGCGATGGCGCCTTCGACCGCTTGTCGCGACAGGCTGGCACTGCGAGATCCCGCGCCCGATCGGGGCTTTTGCGCGGGTCTGACCGACTGCGCCAGCGATGCCGCATCTGTGCGGCTGGCAGGTGCGGCATCCTCGCGCGCTTCGGGGCGATCAGAACTGCTGACGGCCTGATCCACTGCCTGTTCGACCGCCCGGCGCGACGGACCGCTGATCGACAGCGGCTTGTGCAGGGGTCTGGCCTGCGCAAGCTGGAACACCGCGCCCCGTTCGGCCTTGCTGAACCCGGCATCACCCGCCTGCGCGGTGCGCAAATCGCGCAACAGCTGTTCCAGAGATGCACGTTCGGCCTGTGTCAGGCGGGTCGGCTGGCCTTCTTCTGCGGCGCTGCCTTCTTCCAGAAAGGACAGGTCCTGCGGACGCGAGGGTGGGCGCACGGCCTGCGGGGCCGGGCGTGCGGGGCGCAGATCAGAGGACGCGGGCTCTGCCGCGGGGCTTGCGGGGGGCGCCGGTGCCGCGGGGCGCGACGGCGGGCGCAGACCCGTGACGCGGGCGGGTTCGGGCTGCGTGCGCTGTGCGTAGGGCTGCGGGTTCGCGGGGACGGCGGGGCGCGCATCAGGGGCCGAGGGTTGGGCCGTTCTGGCAGGCGCGGGCGCCTTTGGCGGGCGGGCCGAGCGTGACAGGCTTTGCGAGACTTCACGCAGCGGCACGATGGCGGGCGCTGTAGCTGCGGCCTTCTGCACAGACTCGGGCGTGGCGGCCTCGGGCGGGGTTTCTTCTGCCGTCTGCGGCTGAGGGGCGGCAGGTGTCGCGTTCAGCAGGCCCGTCGCGGCGGTTGCGGCGGCAACCAGCGCGGGATCGACAGGTGCGGGGTCAACCGCAGCCGCTGTGGCCGGTGCCTCGGCAGCGGCCAGCGCCTCGTCCAGCGCGGCGGTCAGGGCATCTTCGACGGGGGGCTGCGGCGCGGGCGCGATCTCGGCGGTGGCGGCGGGCTGCGGTTCGACCGCCGTTTCGCGCGCGTCAGGTGCCGGGACAGGTGTCGCGACCGGTGCCTGTTCGGTAGGCGCAGCAGGGGCCGAGGCGATCTGCGTCGGCTGATCCTCGGTCGGTGCGGTCGCCGGGGGTGCCCCGAAGAAGATCAGCGTCACCAGCAGCAGAAAACCCAGACCCGCCAGCATCACGCCCAGGGTTCCGGGCATCCGGTCCTGTAGACGGGTCAGCATCGCGACGACGCCGGTCGCGGCGGGTGCATCTTCCGCTGTCTGGTCCTGCGTCGCGCGGGCGGCGGCGGCGCGGGCATGGAAGGCGCGGGCGCGTTCGGACATCTTGTCGGTCGCCGCGCGGCGATCCCCGTGACGGATCACGCTGGGGGCGGCGGCGGCGTCAACGGGCGCCGCGATCGTGCCGTGGGCGGACGCAACGTAGTGGGGCGTGATGCGCGAAATGGTGACGGTTTCGGCCTGCGTCTCGACGATTTCGATCCGGTCCGAGGTGATCGCGGCCTGATGCAGGTCGGGCTTGCTGAAAGGGCGCTGCACGACCAGATCCTGCGCCATCCGCGACAGGCCGAAATCGGGTTGGCCGTCGAAGCGCTCATCTTCCGGGCGGGCGGTAAAGCCGGCGGGTTCGAACCCTTGCAGGCGGGCGAATTCCTCGGCCTCTTCCAGCGTCTTTTGCGCGACAACGGCCACACGCAGGCTGTCGATCTTGCCATCGGTATCCGGGCACCAGTCAAAGACCAGTTCCTCGGCGCGGTAGGGGGTCATGCCTTCCAGCGCACGGGCGATGGTCGCGCGAAGATCGGCACCGGGCGACACGGTCAGGCGCGTATACAGGATCTGGTCATCGGGAATGACCAGCAGCGTTTCGGCACTGTCGCCGGGGGTGCTGGCCTCGTCGCGCAGATCGCGCAACGACGCACCCAGATTTCCCGCGGCGAAACAGACCTGGCCCAGCATGTTCCAGCCCAGTCCGTCGCGTCGTTCCAGCAGCACGGCCTCTTGGGTGAAACTCATGGCAAATTCGGGGGCGGCGTGTTTATTCATGTGTTATCGTCGCTCAAATAATCATCGCGGCGTCCCTGCGTCGCGATGTGGTGGCCTCATATTAGAACTATCGCAATTTCTAGTGTTGGAAAAGTGAAACTGGCGTATCTGTGAACGCTTTTGGGGGAACGTGTGGTGCAATTTTCACGGAATGCACGCAGACTGCCGTCAAATCAGAAGGACGCTTTCATGACGACAGTTTTTTCGCCTTTCAGACCTTCGATGCTTGCGGTCGCGACGGGGTTGGTTCTGGCCAGCGGCGCAGGGGCGCAGGCCATGCCGAAGGGGCATCACGGCTGCGCGACATCGACCCTGAACGTGACCGGGCAGGGCGAGGCGCGTGTCGCGCCCGATCTGGCGGTGGTGACCCTTGGCGTGACCACGCAGGCCGACAGCGCCGCCGAGGCGATGCAGCAGAATGCAGGCCAGCAGCGCGCGGTGATCGACGCCCTGAAAGCGGCCGGGCTTGCCGCCGAGAATATCCAGACCTCTGGGCTGAACCTGAACCCGATGCGCGACTACGGCGAAAATCGCCAGCCCGAGGTGATCGGATACGAGGCCAGCAACATGGTCTCGATCCGGGTCAGCGACATCGACCGGCTGGGCGAGGTGCTGGACACCATCGTCGCCGCCGGGGCGAACCAGATCAACGGCATCGATTTCCGCCGTGAAGATGCCGGCCAGACACAGGATGACGCCCGCCGCGCCGCAGTCGAGGACGCCCGTCACAAGGCGCAGATCCTTGCGGAGGCCGCCGGGGTCCAGTTGGGGCACGTGATCCAGATCGGCGATGTCGATACCGGGCATGGGCCGTCGCCGATGCGGATGATGGCCGCCGACATGGCGAAGGAAGGCGGAACGCCGGTCGAACCCGGACAGCTGTCGATGTCGGCGCAGGTGCAGATGAAATTCGCCCTGATCGACGACAGTTCGCCCTGTGCCGACCATCGCCGCAAAACCGAACCGGCGGGTGACATGCCGCCGCCGCATGGCACCGATACCGGCGCGGTCGCGCCCGGCGAACCTGTCGTTCCCGACGGCAACTAGTCACCCTGCGGTGCCCGGCAAGACCGGGCATCGCCCCTGACGGGCGGATGTCGCAAATCATCCGCAGAAAGGCGTTGCCGGAACCTTTCGCCCGCCATTGCCATGTCATGCCTTTGGCGGAACCCAACCGATAGAGGCGTGGCATGATTCAGGTGTTGTCTGGTGTCTGGGCCCTTTTGACCGGGATCGTGCTGATCATGCTGGGCAACGGGATGCAATCGACGCTGGTTGGTTTGCGCGGCGGCCTGGAAGGGTTCAGCGCGACCGAGCTTGCGGTTGTCACCTCGGGCTATTTCATGGGCTTTCTGTCGGGGGCGCAGATCGCACCGCGCATGATCCGGCGCGTGGGCCATGTCCGGGTCTTCGCCGCGCTTGGTAGCTTCATGTCCGCCGGTCTGATCGCCATGCCCCTGCTGACCGAGCCCTGGGCCTGGACGTTGCTGCGGCTGCTGGTCGGGTTCTGCATGTCGGGCATCTATGTCACCGCCGAAAGCTGGCTGAACGACGCGGCCACCAACGAAACGCGCGGCAAGGTCCTGTCCGCCTACATGATCGCGCAGACCCTGGGCATCATCGGCGCGCAGGGGCTGCTGACGCTTGGCGATGCGGGCACATCGGCGCTGTTCATCGTTGCCTCGATCCTCGTGTCGGTGTCTTTCGCGCCGATCCTGCTGTCGGTCAGCCGTGCGCCCGCGACCGAACTGGCCCGACCGATGGGCCTGCGGCAGCTGTTCTCGGGCTCTCCGCTAAGTACGGTGGGGATCTTCATGCTGGGCAGCGTCTATGCCACCCAGGCGGGGATGGCCCCTGTCTTTGGTACCCTGATCGGCATGACCACGCCCCAGATCGCGCTGTTCGTGGCGATGCTGTTCGGGGGCGCGTTACTGCTGCAATATCCGATCGGCTGGCTGTCGGACCGGATCGACCGGCGCAAGCTGATCTTCGGGGCGTCGCTGCTGGGGGCGCTGTGCTGCGCGGCGGGTTGGTCGCAGGGCGGCAACCTGTGGGCGCTGATGGGCGCGGCCTTTCTGGCGGGTGGCGTCACGACGCCGCTTTACGCGCTGTTTCTGGCCTATACGAATGATTACCTGCCGACCGAGGATATGGCCGCGGCTTCGGGTGGATTGGTGTTCACCTTCGGTCTGGGCGCGATTCTGGGGCCGCTGGTCACGGGCTGGGCGATGGAATTTTCCGGCCCCTTCGCATTCTGGATCGTGTTGGGCGGCACCTTCGCCGGCATCGCGACCTATGCACTGTACCGCATGACCCAGCGGTCGATCCCTTCGGTCGAGGACACGGAAAGCTATATCAGCGTCCTGCCGACCGCATCGCCGGTCGCGGTCGAAGCGGCGGGCGCATGGTCCGCCGCCCAATCCGACCCAGAGGGCGGTGAGGACGGCGCATCACAACAGGCGTGACGCGCCGTCCCGGCAATCAGGCCGTGGCCGTGCTCAGCGCCTGATCCAGATCCGCGATCAGGTCGTCGGCATTCTCGATCCCGATGGACAGGCGCAGGATTTCAGGTCCCGCACCCGCGGCGCGCTGCTGTTCTTCGGTCAGCTGCCGATGGGTGGTCGAGGCCGAATGGATCACCAGCGACCGGGCATCGCCCAGATTTGCGACATGGCTGAACAGTTTCAGCGCATCGACCAGCTTGACCGCCGCGTCATATCCGCCCTTGATCGAAAAGGTGAACAGCGACCCGGCGCCCTTCGGATACAGCCGCTTGGCGGTGTCGTTCCACGGCGACGAGGCCAGGCCGGCATAGGTCACCGCATCGACGCGCGGATCCCGTTCCAGCCATTCCGCGACCTTCTGCGCGTTTTCCACATGGCGCGGCATACGCAGGCCCAGTGTCTCGATCCCCATCAGGGTGTAATGCGCGCCCTGCGGGTTCATCGTCATGCCCAGATCGCGCAGGCCGATGGCGATGCCGTGGAAGGTAAAGGCCAGCGCACCGAAAGTCTCGTGGAATTTCAGGCCGTGATAGGCGGGTTCAGGGGCGGACAGGCTGGGGAACTTGTCGCTGGCCGACCAGTCGAACTTGCCGCTGTCGACCACGACGCCGCCGGTGACGGTGCCGTTGCCGGTCATGAACTTGGTCAGGCTGTGCACGACCAGTGTCGCGCCCATCTCGATCGGGCGGCACAGATAGGGGGTGGCCAGCGTGTTGTCGACGATCAGCGGGATGCCCGCTTCGTCCGCGATCTTGGCGACGGCGGGAATGTCGGTGACATAACCGCCCGGATTGCTGATCGATTCGCAGAAGATCGCGCGGGTGTTTTCGTCGATCGAGGCGCGCAGCGCGTCCAGATCGTCCAGATCGACGAAATTCGCCGACCAGCCGAACCGCTTGATCGTCTGGCTGAATTGCGTGACGGTCCCGCCGTAAAGCCGGGTCGAGGCGACGATATTCTTGCCCGGCCCCATCAGCGGGAACAGCGCAAGGATCTGCGCCGCGTGACCCGATGAACAGCAGACCGCGCCCGCGCCACCTTCCAGTGCGGCAACGCGCGTCTGCAGCGCGGCAACCGTCGGGTTCGTCAGGCGCGAATAGATATAGCCCACCTCTTGCAGGTTGAACAAACGCGCCGCGTGATCGGCATCGCGGAACTGATAGGATGTGGTCTGATAGATCGGCGTCTGCCTTGCGCCGGTCGCCGGGTCGGGTTCTGCGCCTGCGTGAATCGCCAGCGTGTCGAAATCGAGATTGTCGGTCATGGTCCCCTCCGTCTGTGTCGGGCGCAGACTAGTCTTGGCGATGGACCGGCGGCAATCCCGATTTCGCAATCAGCGACCGGTCGCGTCGGTATCCAGCCAGTCCAGAATCTGCTGGCGGTCCTGGTCCAGGCGCGGGGCGGGCGGGCGCGTGGTCCCATCGGGCAGGTCGCTCATCTTGATGGGGTTCCCGGCCGCGACAAAGGCGGGGCGATCCCCGTCGGTCTGCAGGGTCACCACCATGTTGCGCGACAGGATCTGTGGATCGCGCAGCACCTGCGCCATGTTCTGCACCCGCCCGGTCGGAACGCCCGCATGTTCAAGGACCGCGATCCAGTGATCGACATCGCGGGTCAGCGTGATGGTTTCGATCAGCCGTTTCAGAAGGTCGGGACGCTGGCAGCGGGCGGTGTTGGTGGCATAGTCGGGATCGTCGGGCAGATGATCCAACCCCAGTGCCGCGCAAAGCCGCGCGAAGATCGCATCATTGCCCGCCGCGATCACCACAAAGCCGTCGCGCGCCCGATAGGTCGCGAACGGTGTGATCGTGGGGTGACGCGCCCCCGTGGGACCGGGCGGCACGCCGGTTGCGCCGGTGATGGCGATGGCATGTTCCTGAATGGCCAGTTGCGCATCCAGCATCGAGATATCGACCTTCTGGCCCAGCCCGCTTTGCCCCCGCGCTATCAGCGCCGCCAGAATGCCCTGGGTCAGGTACATCCCCGCGACCACATCCCCGATCGAGGCCCCCACGCGCACCGGCGGACCGCCGGTTTCGCCGGTGATCGACATGACACCGCCACGGGCCTGAACGACCATGTCATAGGCGGGCTTGCCCGCCTCGGGGCCGGTATGCCCGAACCCCGAGACCGCGCCATAGATCAGCCGCGGCAGGCGGGCATGCAGATCGTCCCAGCCATAGCCCAGCCGCTCCATCACGCCGGGGCGATAATTTTCCAGCACCACATCGGCCCGCTGCAGAAGCCGCTCGAAGATCTCGCGATCATCGGCCGCCTTCAGGTTCAGCGCGATCGAGGATTTGCCGTGATTGAGCGCGGCGAAATAGGCGCTTTCACCGTCAAGGAAGGGCGGAAAGGCGCGGGTGTCGTCGCCAAGACCGGGGCGCTCGATCTTGATGACCCTTGCGCCCAGATCGACCAGTTGCGTCGAACAGAACGGCCCGGCCAGAACATGGGTCAGGTCCAGCACCACCAGACCGGCAAGCGGCTTGGCCATCCTAACGGGCCTGCCGCCGGGCCATGAAGGCCAGCTTTTCGAACAGGGCGACATCCTGTTCGTTCTTCAGCAGCGCCCCATGCAGACGCGGCAGCATATCACCCGGATCGCGGCGCAGATCCTGTGCGTCCAGATCCTCGGCCAGAAGCAGTTTCAACCAGTCAAGAAGTTCGCTTGTCGAAGGTTTCTTCTTCAATCCCGGCACGTCGCGCAGGTCCAGAAACTGGCGCAACGCCTCGTCCAGAAGGGCAGGTTTCAGGCCGGGGTAATGCAATTCGACAATTGTTTTCAATGTGTCTGCTTCGGGAAAGCGGATATAATGGAAAAAGCACCGGCGCAAAAACGCATCGGGCAATTCCTTTTCGTTGTTCGATGTAATGACGACGACCGGGCGATGGCGTGCGCGAATGGTTTCCCCAGTCTCGTAGACATGGAATTCCATCCGGTCCAATTCCTGTAACAGGTCGTTGGGAAATTCGATATCGGCCTTGTCGATCTCGTCGATCAGCAGCACGGTTTTCCGGTCCGCCTCGAAGGCCTGCCACAGCTTGCCCTTGCGGATGTAATTGGCAACCTCGTGAACGCGTTGATCGCCCAGCTGACTGTCGCGCAACCGGCTGACGGCGTCATATTCATACAGGCCCTGCTGCGCCTTGGTCGTTGACTTTACATGCCATTCGATGATCGGCATTCCAAGGCTTGCGGCGACCTGACGGGCCAGTTCGGTCTTGCCGGTGCCCGGTTCCCCCTTGACCAGCAACGGACGTTCCAGCGTGACCGCGGCATTGACGGCGACCGCCAGTTCGGGGGGCGCGACATAGCGATCGGTCCCGGTAAACTGCATCGAAACTCTCCTCTTCGTATCGGGTCTGCCCGCAAAGATGCCAGCGCGACGAACATCCTGATCAATATGTGTCATTTGCGCGAATAGCGGGCTTTGCCCTAGTGACAAGCATCACGTCATACTTTAAGTGGGCCGACAAGGTGCCGGATCTTACTTTCCTGCCCGGCGCCGCCGGAGGACCTAATGAAAGCCCAAACCTTTCTTCCACAGGATTATCGCCCCGCCGAGGACGAGCCGTTCATGAATGATCGGCAGCTTGAATATTTTCGTCGCAAGCTGGAGGCATGGAAGCAAGAGTTGCTGGACCAATCGGCCGAGACGCTGGAAGGGCTGCAGGACAGCGCCCGTTCCGTGCCGGACCTGGCTGATCGCGCTAGCGAGGAAACGGACCGCGCGCTGGAATTGCGCACCCGTGATCGTCAGCGCAAGCTGGTCAGCAAGATCGACTCGGCCCTGCGCCGCATCGAGAACAACGAATATGGTTATTGCGAAATGACCGGCGAGCCGATCAGCCTGAAACGGCTGGATGCCCGCCCGATCGCGACCATGACGCTGGAAGCCCAGGAAAAGCACGAACGTCGCGAGCGGGTTCACCGCGAGGGCTGATCCGGGCGCTCCGGGGCCGTCCGCGGCAGACCGGACGGCACGACATTCCCTGGAACGCCCCCGCCGGTCCCGTCATCGGCGGGGTTTTTCATGACCTCACGAGGTGCCCATGTCCCATGCGCTGACCGATCGGGCCGCCACCATCATTGGTGCGGGCGTGGCCGGGCTGACCGCCGCCATCGCGCTTGCGCAACGCGGGGCGCGGGTGCGGGTCCTTGAACGGGCCAGTGAGGTGCGGGAATTCGGCGCGGGATTGCAGCTGTCGCCAAATGCGGTGCGGGTGCTGGACGCGCTTGGACTGGGGGCGCAACTCCGCCGGGTCGCGCTGCGCAGCCATGCGGTGCAGTTGCGCGATCACGCGGGCGCGCATGTCGCCCGGCTTGATCTGATGCGCCATCGCCCGGATGACGGCTTCTACCTGGTGCAGCGGCCCGCCCTGATCGCGCTGCTGGCCGACGGTGCAAGACAGGCGGGCGCGACCCTGCAGACCGGTCACGCCGTCACCCAACCGCCCGAAGGCGCGCTGATCATCGGCGCCGACGGGTTGCACAGCGTGATCCGTCCGGCCCTGAACGGGCGCGAGGTGCCCTTTTTCACCCATCAGACGGCATGGCGTGCGGTGATTCCCGATCCCGAGGGCCCGCCCGAGGCACAGATCTTCATGGGACCGCGCCGCCATCTGGTCAGCTATCCGCTGCTCGGCGGGCTGCGAAACCTTGTCGCGGTCGAGGAACGATCGGGCTGGCACAAGGAAGGCTGGTCCCATCGCGACGACCCGGCCAATCTGCGTCGCGCCTTTGCCGGGTTTGGCGGGCCGGTCCCCGATTGGTTGTCGCGGGTTCGCGATCTGCATGTCTGGGGCCTGTTCCGCCATCAGGTCGCGCGGCGCTGGCAGGACGGGCGGATGGTGCTGATCGGGGACGCGGCGCACCCGACCCTGCCTTTCATGGCGCAGGGTGCGGTCATGGCGATCGAGGATGCCTGGTTGCTGGCCGCAAGCCTGGACCGAGAGCCGGATCAGGCGGCGGCGCTGGCGGCGTTCCAAACATTGCGCGACGCCCGCGTACGCCGCATCGTCGAAGCCGCGAATGGCAATGCCCGCAACTATCACCTGACAGGCCCAAAGAAACTGGCCGCCCACATGGTGTTGCGGACGGCCAGCAGAGTGGCGCAGAAGCGGCTGATCGGGCGGTTCGACTGGATCTATGACTACGATCCTGTCGCCGCGCTGTCCTAGGCGGCCTGTTCGACGGCGGCGACGATTCCGTCCACCACCTCGCGCAGGACGGTTTCATCCTCGGCCTCGGCCATGACGCGGATCAGGGGTTCCGTACCGGATTTGCGGATCAGAACGCGGCCCTTCGCGCCCAGCCGCGCCTCGGCGGCGGCGATCACGGATTTCACATCCTCGACCGCCAGCGGATCGGCACCCGCCGCATAGCGCACATTCTTCAACAGCTGCGGCACCGGATCGAACTGCGAGACAAGATCGCTGGCCGGCTGGCCGGTGTCTGACAGCGCGGCAAGGAATTGCAGTGCCGCGATCAGGCCGTCGCCGGTGGTGGCGTAATCGGTCATGACAATATGGCCCGACTGTTCGCCGCCCAGATTGAAGCCCGCCTCGCGCATTTTCTCGACGACATAGCGGTCGCCGACCTTGGTGCGTTCCAGTCGCAGGCCGTGGCCCTGAAGGAAGTTTTCCAGCCCAAGATTGGACATTACCGTCGCCACAAGCGCATCGCCCCGCAGCCGGCCCTGTTCAGCCCAACGCGCGGCCAGCAGCGCCATGATCTGATCGCCATCCGCAAGACGGCCCTTTTCGTCGATGATCAGAACCCGGTCGGCATCGCCGTCCAGCGTGATGCCCAGATGCGCGCCGTTCTGGATCACCGCCTGTGCGCAGGCTTCGGGATGGGTGCTGCCGACACCGTCATTGATGTTGAAGCCGTTCGGTTCGACCCCCAGCGGGATCACATCCGCGCCCAGTTCCCACAGAACCTCGGGCGCGGCGCGATAGGCCGCGCCATGGGCGCAATCGATCACGACCTTCAGCCCGTCCAGCCGCTGACCGGCGGGAAAGGTGGTCTTGGCATATTCGACATAGCGGCCCCGGCCGTCGTCGATGCGCTTGGCGCGACCGATATTCTGGGGCTGGGCGGGGTCGATCTGCGCCTCGACGATGGATTCGATCTCGGCTTCGGCGTCATCGGACAGCTTGAACCCGTCGGGACCGAAGAACTTGATGCCGTTATCGGCGGCGGGGTTGTGGCTGGCCGAAATCATGATGCCCAGATCGGCCCGCATCGAGCGGGTCAGATACCCCACCGCAGGCGTCGGAACCGGACCAAGCAGCAGCACATTCATCCCGGTGCTGGTCAGACCGGCGGTCAGCGCGTTTTCGATCATATAGCCCGACAGGCGGGTGTCCTTGCCGATGACGACGCGGTGGCCGTTGCGCCCGTCGCGGCGAAAGAATCGGCCCGCTGCCGCGCCCAGCCGCAGCGCCATTTCCGCGGTCATCGGATGGGTGTTGGCGCGGCCACGCACGCCGTCGGTGCCAAACAGCTTTCTGCTCATTCTTCTTCTGCCCCTTCGTTGTCTTTGACGGCCTGCCACAGCCGTAGTCCCTGCCTGATCGCCGCCACATCGTGGACACGGTGGATCTGCGCACCTTGCGCCACCGCAGCCAGTGTCAGCGCCAGCGTGCCGGGCATCCGGTCAGGCGCGTGTCCGGCCTTGCCGATATTGCCGATAAAGCGTTTGCGCGACACGCCCAGCAAGATCGGGCAGCCCAGCCCGTGATACAGCGACAGCCGCCGCAGGATGGCCAGATTATGCGTCTGCGTCTTGCCGAATCCGATCCCCGGATCGATCACGATTTGTGACCGGGGAATGCCCGCCTGTTCCGCCCGCGTGATCCGGGCCTCCAGCGCGTCATAGACATCCAGAACCACATCGTCATAGCGCGGATCGTCCTGCATGCTGTCGGGCAGGCCCTGGGCATGCATTAGGCAGACCGGCAGACGCGCCGCGGCCACCACATCGGGCAGGTCAGGGTCGAAATCGAAGCCCGACACATCGTTGATCATCGCCGCGCCCAGACCGATGCCGGCCCGTGCCACCGCTGCCTTGCGGGTATCGACCGAAATCGGGATCCGGTCCGACAGCCCCGCAACGACGGCCGAGATACGGTCGATTTCATCCTGAACCGGTACTTCAAGTGCGCCGGGGCGGGTGGATTCGCCGCCGATATCCAGAATGTCCGCACCTGCCGCGATCAGCGCCTGTCCCTGTGCCAGCGGGGCATAGCTGCCACCGTCGGAAAAGCTGTCGGGGGTCGCGTTCACGATGCCCATGATCCGCGGCCGATCCATGCCAAGCCCCATCAGGCTTGCGCGCGGCGCTGTCAGGCGGGTCAGCACATCCTCGGGGATCTGATCGGTGATGGCCGGGGCGCGGCCGCGCTCCAACCGTTCGACCTGGGAAAAGCGGACCCAGCCGCCCGCAAGGGACCAGCACCCGCCGAGTTCTTGCGGGATGGGGCGATAATAGACGGTCATGCGCCCGCGCCGGGCAGCGGTCGCAAGGCGATCTGCGGCAGGACGGGATCGGGCGACGGATCGGTCGCCGCGATCGTCACATGGTCCGAGCCCAGACGATCGGCCAGCCAGCTTGCCAGATGCAGCGGCAGGGCCGGGATCGCGGCATCGGCGGCCAGCTTGGTAGGGGCCCAGATCACCGGTTGGCCGGCACGGATCGCGGCATCCAGTTCCGTCTGGCTTTCGGCGATTTCCAGCCCCAGCTGACCCGACAGCGCCCATGCCGCCTGATCCAGCGCCAGCAGGGCGATGCGCCGCTGATCGCCGCCCTGCGGCACGGGCAGATCGGGTGCGGGCGGGCACAGGATCGCGGCCCCGGTCGGCGGTGCCATCCCCGGCGACCACAGGATCACATCGACGGGCAGGGCAGTCCTGTCGGGGCTGACCCGTCCGGCGCGTCGGTGAATGGTGATGCCAAGGGCGCCGGGTCCGCGATCCAGTTTTTCGACGCTGACGGTGATCGCGGCCGCGCGGGGGTGATCCAGAACCTCGGCAGCGATCTTTTCGGCCAGCGTCTCGACCAGATTGTAGCGCTGATCGGCAAGGGCCGCCGATATGGCATAGATCAGCACGTCATAAGACAGCACGCTGTCGACCTGATCGTCGCGGCTGGCGCCGATATCGCGCAGATCGACGGTCAGATTGAAGCGCAGCCGCTGATTGCGGCCGCGTTCGGATTGAAATGCACCGATATCGGCGGCGACCACATGGTCGCGAAGGTGAATGCGATCAGCTTGTTCCATGACCGTCATTCATCGCAAATCGCGCCATCAGGCAAGCACGGTTTCCAGAATCTTCAGTTCGAGGCGACGCGCTGGCCGGTGCTGTAGAAGATATGGCGACCGATGGTGGCAGTGCGCTGAAAGCGATGCGACCATTTCGGGCGCACGGCAGGGGTGTGGAAATAGGTGGCGCCCCCGGTCAGCACGCGCGGCGCCCCGGCCAACGCGGCCTCGGCCACCTTGCGGACGCGCAGATAGACTGCCTTGTTGCGGATCGGCTTGGCACCGCCGATGGTATAGCTGAACTGGCTGGGCTGGTTCACGACCGCGCAGACGCTGGACGGAAAGCGGCGGCTATCGACGCGGTTCAGGATCACTTCGGCGACGGCGGCCTGACCCTTGGCGCCTTCGCCGCGGGCTTCGTGATAAAGCGCTTCGGCCAGGCAATTCAGATCTTGCTGAGAAAACTGCGCACTGCTACTGGCGCGAGTCAGATAGACCTGTTCCGGCCCACCCTCGATCGCGACGGGTTCGGCGCCGGTGTAAAGAAGAGGCTTGGGACGCGGCAGACCCATCGGGTCCGAATTGGCACCATAGATATTGGCATTCGCAGAGAACAGCGATCCGTTCCCTTCGGCGGTCGCACTGGTCGTTACAACTGGCAGCGTGGCAGCGACACAGATACAGACCTGCATCAGCCGTGAAAGCAGCTTTGGCATGTACAGTCCTATAATCGTGACCCGTTGATCGGGCGTTAAATCCGCACCCGCCGGAGCAGTCGGTTGGCGCGAAAATTCCGCGAATGCATATTGGTTTCCG
Organism: Paracoccus homiensis; assembly: GCF_900111675.1. Classification (GTDB taxonomy): domain Bacteria; phylum Pseudomonadota; class Alphaproteobacteria; order Rhodobacterales; family Rhodobacteraceae; genus Paracoccus; species Paracoccus homiensis. The sequence continues at coordinate 96,505 of NZ_FOHO01000006.1, forward strand.
ACTTGACGGTTCCACCACACATCCGCGTCAGCCCGCGAATCCGGTCGCAAAGCATCGATATGGGCAAAAATTTGCCGAGCGTGCAGATTGGTTCTGGCAAGATTCAGCAAGTCACGTGGCGAAGTTGCCGTGTGAAATTCATCCGTGGATTGTGCGACCTGATGTCGATGTGATTCGGCCAAGCCGCCTAGGGCATGCGGATCTGTGCCTGTGCGGCGGCCAGACGGGCAACCGGCACCCGGAACGGCGAGCAAGAGATATAGTCGAACCCGGCCTCGTGGCAGAAGGTGATCGATTCCGGGTTGCCGCCATGTTCGCCGCAGACCGAGATGGTGATGTCGGGCTTTTGCGTGCGCGCCCGTTCTGCCCCGATCAGCAGCAGTTCGCCGACCCCGTCGGTATCCAGAATATGGAACGGATCCTCGGCATAGACGCCCTGGGTGACATAGGGGCCCATGAAGCGCCCGGCGTCGTCGCGCGACAAGCCGTAGGTCATCTGCGTCAGGTCATTGGTGCCGAAGGACAGAAAGGCCGAATGGGCGGCAATGTCACCCGCACGCAGTGCCGCGCGTGGCGTTTCGACCATGACGCCCAGCCGATAGGTGAAATCGACGCGCCGTTCGTTGCGCACGGCGGCGGCCACGGCATCAATGCGGTTCTTGACCAGTTCGACCTCGCGCATGGCGCTGACCAGCGGGATCATGATTTCGGGCACGACCGCATCGCCGCTGCGGCTGGCCTCGATCGTGGCCTCGAAGATCGCGCGAGCCTGCATGTCATAGATTTCGGGCACGGTGATGCCCAGCCGCACCCCGCGCATTCCCAGCATGGGGTTGAATTCCGACAAGGCATCGACGCGCCGGGTCACATCCGACAGCGGCAGGTCCATCGATTCGGCCAGTTCGCGCAGCCCCTCGCGGTCATGCGGCAGAAATTCGTGCAAAGGCGGGTCGAACAGGCGGATGGTGACCGGAAGCCCGGCCATGATCTCGAACAGGTCGATAAAGTCGCGCCGCTGCATCGGCAGGATCCGGTCCAGCGCAAGCTTGCGATCTTCGGGACGGTTGGCGAAGATCATCTCACGCATGGCGGGCAGACGTTCGGCGTCAAAGAACATATGCTCGGTCCGGCACAGCCCGATGCCCTGAGCCTGAAACTTGCGGGCGGTGCGAGCATCTTCCGGGGTATCGGCATTGGCGCGGACGCCCATGCGGCGATAGCTGTCGGCCCAGGTCAGCAACTGGTTGAAATTTTCGTCCAGCGCAGGTTCCAGCATCGCCGCCGCGCCCAGCAGTACCTCGCCCGAACTGCCGTCGATGGTGATTTCATCGCCCTCGCGCAGGCTGTGGCCATTTACGGTCAGCTTGCGGTTGCGCCCGTCGATGGCGATGCCGGTCGCGCCGACAATGCAGGGCAGTCCCATGCCGCGCGCGATCACGGCGGCATGACTGGTGGTTCCGCCCCGTTCGGTCAGTACCGCGACCGAGGCGTGCATGCCGCGAATGTCCTCGGGCACGGTTTCGCGCCGGGCCAGAACGCAGGCCTCGCCACGGGCAGAGGCGGCTTGCGCGGCGGCGGCGCTGAACACGATCTTGCCCGTGGCGGCGCCGGGGCTGGCATTGATGCCGCGCGCCAGAACCTGTCGCGGGGCACGCGGATCGACCTGATGGTGCAGCAATTCCGACAGGGCGCGCGGCTCGACCCGCATCACGGCCTCTTCGGGGGGGATGACCCCGTCGCGGGCAAGCGCGACCGCGATCGCCACGCTGGCACGGGAACTGCGCTGCACCCGGACCGCATCGATCAGCGACACGGTGGAATCGCTGATGACGAATTCGATCTGCATTTCTTCGCGAAGACGTTCGCGGGCGGCGACGCCAAAGCGGATCAGATCGGCAAACACCTCGGGTGCGATGTCCTGCAGGGCCGATCCGCGCTGATCCTGGGTCAGATACAGCGTTTCCGCCCCGATGCCGATGGCCTTGCCATAGCTTTGGCCGCGAAACCGCCCGGTGATGCGGGACTGACCGGTCACTGAATCGACGAACTGGATCGTCCCCGAACCACAAAGGCCCGGCCCCATCGCCAGCGCCATCTGCTGCACGACCAGACCCAGCGGCGCATCGGGCGGGGCACCCTTGGCCTGACGCAGCAGCCGCGCGGTCGGCCCGTCCCATGCGCGCGCCATCGACCGTAGAACCTCGGCCAGTTGCCGTCGGGGGTCCTGGGGGAAGGGCTCGTCCATCTCATCGGCATAGCAGCGCAGGGCGTCGCGCAATGCGTTGTCGCCATCCTGCGCGAACATGTCCGGGTCCAGACGCGCGATATTGATCGCATAGCTTTGCACGAAGGACAGGTAGATCGCATCGGCATTGCCCTTGCCGATCCGCTGCGCCAGCCGGGCATGGGTGTCGTCATTGATGCCCACGTTCAGCACCGTTCCCGGCCCACCCCATTCGGGCATCAATGCCGAGGGGCGCACGCTGACCAGACCGTCGCCATCACTGAACAGCCGGTCAAGCGGCGACAGATCCACCGGTTGCCCCGCCGCGATGGCCTGCACGATCAGGGCGGGCAGGGCAAAGCTGTCGGGCACGGGCAGATCCATGCGGATCAGCCGTTGCAGGCATTTTGCGCGAAATCCGAACCGCGCCCGGTCGATCGGGGCGGCCGGGGCAATCATCGTGATCTGGTCGGTCAGCGGCATGGTCATGGCGCATCAGACTATGACCCGCGGGCCGCATGCCGCAAGTGCGAAAAAGGGGGCCGAGGCCCCCTTTTCCTGTCAGGCAGATACCGAAGAACGGTTCATTCCTGAATGCTGACCTTCGCCATGTAGTCGGGGGTATCCACCGCGCCATTGGCCGAGGCGTCACCCTTCTTGATGGCGTTCAGCACGTCCCAGCCGTCGACCAGCTGGCCGACAACGGTGTACTGGCCGTCAAGGAAGGTCGCCGGTGCCAGGTCGATGAAGAACTGGCTGTTGGCGCTGTTGGGGTCCTGCGAGCGGGCCATGCCGACGGTGCCGGGCTGGAACGAGACGTCGTTGAACTCGGCCTCTAGGTCGGGCAGATCGGATGCGCCCATCCCCGCGCGCGAGGTGTCGCCACCCTGCTTGCCGTACTGGACATCGCCGGTCTGGGCCATGAAGCCGTCGATCACGCGGTGAAACACGACGCCGTCATAGGCGCCCGATTTCGCCAGCTCGGTCAGGCGTGCGACATGGGCCGGGGCCTTGTCCGCATACAGGTCCAGCGTGATCGTGCCCTTGGCGGTGCCATCGGCGCCAGCGACCTCGATCACCATGTTCGGGCCGGGCCCGTCGGTCACGCCGGGCAGACCTTCGGCCTGCGCGGTGCCCGCAACCATCAGCGCGGCGGCGGTCAGGATCGCCTGCTTACGCATCGGCGGCCACCTTGACCGAAATCATGCGGTCGGGTTGTGCAGGCGGCTCGCCGCGGACGATCTTGTCGACATGTTCCATCCCCTGAACCACACGGCCATAGACGGTGTATTGGCCGTTCAGGAAATGATTGTCCTTGAAGTTGATGAAGAACTGGCTGTTGGCGCTGTTGGGGTTCGCCGAACGCGCCGCACCCAGCGTGCCGCGATCATGCGGCAGCTTCGAGAATTCGGCCGGAAGATCGGGCAGGTCCGAGCCGCCGGTGCCTGCGCGACCGGGGTTATAGTCCTTTTCCATATTGGCATTGGCCACGTCGCCGGTCTGGGCCATGAAGCCGTCGATGACGCGGTGGAAGGCGACGTTGTCATATGCGCCCGCACGTGCCAGCTCTTTCATGCGCTCGCTGTGCTTGGGGGCGACATCGGGCAGAAGCTCGATGACGACGGGTCCATCCTTCAATTCGATGATGATCGTGTTTTCGGGGTCCTTGATGTCGGCCATGAGGCCCTCCTTTCCCAAGACTTCGGCCCTGATCTAGTGCAGATCGGCGGGAAAGGGCAACGCGAGAACGCATCACGCCCGCGTCAGAGCCAGCGCGGTTGACCTTGCCGGGTTTGGGTGTGACAACCCCAGCAATGCCCAAAGGGCCCGCAAGAGGACGCGATATGGCTGATTTCAAAACAATTGATGACATGGATCTGGACGGCAAGGTCGTGCTGACCCGCGTCGATCTGAACGTGCCCGTCGATCAGGGCCGCGTAACCGACGCCACGCGGATCGAAAAGATCGTGCCGACCGTCAAGGACATTCAGGAAAAGGGCGGCATTCCGGTTCTGCTGGCGCATTTCGACCGCCCCAAGGGCAAACGCGTCGACAGCATGAGCCTGAAGCAGATCGTGCCCGCGCTGGAAGCCGCGCTGGGTCAGCCCGTCGCCTTTGCCGATGATTGCATCGGCGGCCCCGCCAAGCGTGTCGTCGCGGCGCTGAATCCGGGCGATGTCGCGCTGCTGGAAAACACCCGCTTTCACGAGGGCGAGGAAGGCAACGACCAGACTTTCGCGGCCTCGATGGCGGCCTTGGGCGGCGCCTATATCAATGACGCCTTTTCGGCGGCGCACCGCGCCCATGCCTCGACCGAGGGGTTGGCCCGGCTGCTGCCCGCGGGTGCCGGTCGCCTGATGGAGGCCGAATTGAAGGCGCTGGACGCGGCGCTTGGCAATCCCGAACGTCCGGTCGTGGCGATCGTGGGCGGGGCCAAGGTCTCGACCAAGCTGGAATTGCTGACAAACCTGATCGAGAAGGTCGATCATCTGGTCATCGGCGGCGGCATGGCCAATACCTTTCTGGTCGCCAAGGGCATCGAGGTCGGGAAATCGCTGGCCGAACGTGACATGGCCGACACGGCAAGTGCGATTCTGGAAAAGGCCGATGCAACCGGCTGCCAGATCCACCTGCCGGTCGATATCGTAGTGGCGCGTGAATTCGAGGCAGGTGCGGCCAGCGAAACCTTGCCGGTCGATCAATGCCCTGCCGATGCGATGATCCTTGATGCGGGTCCGGACACGGTGGAACAGCTGCGCGACGTCTTTGGCCGCTGCCGCACGCTGATCTGGAACGGACCGCTTGGCGCGTTCGAGATCGAGCCCTTCGATCAAGCAACGAACGCTGCCGCCAGGGTCGCCGCCGATGCCACGCGCGATGGCACGCTGGTTTCCGTGGCAGGTGGCGGCGATACGGTTGCCGCGCTGAACAAGGCCGGGGTCGCGGGGGATTTCACCTTCATCTCGACCGCGGGCGGCGCGTTCCTGGAATGGATGGAGGGCAAGGAATTGCCGGGCGTCGCGGCGCTGACCGACTGATCGGAACATCCTGCCGAAATGTGAAACCGGGCGGACCAAAATCCGCCCGGTTTTCCTTTGTGCGATCGGATCAGCGCCGGTTCCAGCCCAGCAACGCCCCGAGCAAGCCACCATTATTGGTGTTGCCGTTGGCGGCGGCGGATGCCTGTTGCCCGGTCTGGCTTGCCTGCTGCGACGCCGGGCTGCCTTCTGCCGATTGTGCGTCGCTAGTCGGCGGGGTCGTGCCGTCCGAAGCCGGGGCTGGGGCGCTGTCATCGGATGCCCCGGCCGCGCTGTCCTGCGATGGGGCGGGGGCGTCACTGCCCGCGGCCGCGCGGCGATAGGCGGAATAGCTGGCCAGCCAGTTGTCAAAGCGTTCGTAGTCGTCGGGCACGGCCGTCGTCTCGGCGGTACCGGGATCAGCGGCCACCGTATTTTCGCCGATGGCCGTGATCGGTCTTACAAAGATGCTGCGATGGTCGGCACCGATCTCGGTGCCAAGCGCGTTGATCTGCGCCCCGTAAAGCGGCAGGTAGTAGGTGCTAACATTCGTGCTCATGAACATGCTGCGTTCCCGTTCGGGTTCCAGAAGCTTCCAATGGTGCAGAATGCGCAACCAATGCCAGAAATTACTGGTTACCATTTTATTAATGGCCCTGCCGCGCCAATTGCGCAGCCATCGGCAGAAAGCTGAATTCCCTGTGGAATTGTTAGCGGGAACAACATTGTCTGTGGCGGGTGACATGCTATTCAACCGCCATCACGACAGGAGATGATCTTATGACGATGACCGACACGGTGCGCCGCATTCTGGCCAATTACGAAGGCGAGACGCCGGGCGTGAAGGCACAACTTGCCCGCATGCTGATGACCGGCAAACTGGCGGGAACCGGCAAGATGATCATCCTGCCGGTTGATCAGGGCTTCGAACACGGGCCGGCACGGTCTTTCGCGCCGAACGCCGCCGGCTATGACCCGCATTACCATTACCAGCTGGCCATCGATGCCGGGCTGAACGCCTATGCCGCACCGCTTGGCATGATCGAGGCCGGGGCCGACACCTTTGCCGGTCAGATCCCGACCATCCTGAAGGTCAACAGCGCCAACAGCCTGATGTCGGACACCGCAGGCAAGAACCAGGCGATCACCGCCTCGGTCGATGATGCGCTGCGCCTTGGCTGTTCGGCGATCGGCTTCACGATCTATCCGGGTTCGGACATGGCGCTGGACATGTTCGAAGAGATCAAGGAAATGCGCCGCGAAGCCGCTGCCAAGGGCGTGGCGACCGTGATCTGGTCCTATCCGCGTGGCGAAGCCATCAGCAAGGATGGCGAGACCGCGATCGACATCGCCGCCTATGCCGCACAGGTCGCGGCACTGCTGGGCGCGCATATCATCAAGATCAAGCTGTCGACCGACCATCTGGAACTGGCCGAGGCCAAGAAGGTCTACGAAGCCCAGCAGATCGACGTATCCACCCAGGCCAAGCGCGTCGCGCATTGCATGGATGCCTCTTTCGCGGGCCGTCGCATCGTGGTCTTTTCGGGCGGGGCGGCAAAAGGTGCCGATGCCGTTTACGACGATGCCCGTGCGATCCGCGACGGCGGCGGCAATGGCTCGATCATCGGGCGCAACAGCTTTCAGCGGTCGCGCGAAGATGCGCTGGATATGCTGCAAAAGCTGGTGGATATCTACAAGGGCGCGTGATCCGCAGCCTGTCCACGCAAAGGAAAAGGGGGCTTCGGCCCCCTTTTTATTGCCGTCGCAATATCAGCCGCGTAGGCCCGTGGCCTTCAGCAGCCCCTTGCGCTTGGCCTCGTAATAATAGCCGCGCGCATACCAGCCGACGGCCTTGTCGGGGTTGCCATCGGCCACCAGATAGGCGCCGCGCAGATATTTCACGCCATAGCGAAGGTTGGTATCGGCATCCAGCAGACCGGCATCGGGGCCGCGATAGCCCATGGTCCGCGCCGTCTGCGGCAGGATCTGCATCAGCCCGTAGTAAGGGCCGTTCCGCGCCTGCGGTCGGTGCGAGGATTCCCGCAAGACGACCTGCTGCACCAGCGATGTCGGCACCTTGTAATGCGCCGACCAGTAGTTGATCCGCGACCGAAGATAGGGCGTTTCATTGGGATACAGTCCGCGCTGCGCCTTCTTGGACGCCGCGCCTTTGCCGCCCCCGCATGCCGCCAGCGCAAGCACCGACAGCAGTAGACCGCGCCGACCAAGCGTCGGCAGACAGGGGGGCTGTGCCCCCCGTGCCGTGTCAGACATGGATTGCCCCGTCGCCGCAGGCCATGGCGGCTTCGCGCACGGCTTCCGAAGTGGTGGGATGGGCGTGGCAGGTCAGGGCCAGATCTTCAGCCGAGGCGCCGAATTCCATCGCAACGCAGATCTCGTGGATCATCTCGCCCGCATTCGGACCGACGATATGGCCGCCCAGAATGCGATCGGTCTCGGCATCGGCGATCAGCTTCACAAAGCCGTCGGCCTGCATCATCGCCTTGGCGCGGCCATTACCCATGAAGGGGAACTTGCCGACCTTGATCTTGCGGCCACCTTCCTTGGCAGCCTCTTCGGTCAGGCCGACGCTGGCAACCTCGGGGGTGGTATAGACCACGCCGGGGATCACGTCATAATTCACATGGCCGTGCTTGCCCGCGATCACCTCGGCTGCGGCGACGCCTTCGTCTTCGGCCTTGTGGGCCAGCATCGGGCCGGGGACGCAGTCGCCGATGGCATAGATGCCTTTCACATTGGTGGACCAATGCTTGTCGATCTTGACGAAGCCGCGATCGGTCATCTCGATGCCCAGCTTGTCCAGGCCCAGCCCGTCGACGGTCGCGCGACGGCCAGTGGCGACCAGCACGCAATCGGCGTCCAGAACATGTTCGCTGTCATCCTTTTTCAGCGCATAGCTGACCTTGGCCTTGCCGCCGGCGACCTCGGCCGATTTCACGGCGGCACCCATGACGAATTTCAGCCCCTGCTTGGTCAGGATCTTCTGGAACTGCTTTTGCACCTCGCCATCCATGCCGGGGGTGATGACGTCCAGATATTCCACGACCGTGACCTGCGCGCCAAGGCGGGCATAGACCGAGCCAAGTTCCAGACCGATCACGCCCGCGCCGATGACGACCATCGATTTCGGGATCTTCGGCAGAGCCAGCGCACCGGTGGAGTCGACGATGACACCCGCGTCGTTATCGACCTCGACACCTTTCAACGCGGACGGGACCGAGCCGCTGGCGATGACGATGTTCTTCGTTTCATGCACGGTGTCGCCGACCTTGACCTTGCCGGCGGCCTCGATCGACGCCCAGCCCTTGATCCAGTCGATCTTGTTCTTCTTGAACAGGAATTCGACGCCCTTGGTGTTGGCGCCGACGACATCGGACTTGTAGCCCTGCATCTTGGCCCAGTCGACTTTGACCTTGGCGCCCATCAGGCCCATCTTTTCGAAATTCTCGTGCGTTTCATGCAGCATGTGGCTGGCATGCAGCAGGGCCTTGGACGGGATGCAGCCGACGTTCAGGCAGGTGCCGCCAAGGGTCTCGCGGCCTTCGACACAGGCCACCTTCAGGCCCAGCTGCGCTGCGCGAATGGCACAGACATAGCCGCCCGGGCCCGAACCGATCACGATCAGATCATACATGGATAGTTCCTTCTGTCAGTTGTGGCGAAGGGCCTTCCCCCCGCCACGGAAGCATTTGGACCCTGCCGCGCCCTAGAACAGCGCCGCAAGGATCATGAACAGGGTTGCCGCAAAGCCGATGGCCCAGATCATCGAACGATGCGGCACAAGGCCCAGCACATAGGCCGGGACATAGGCGATCCGCGCCAGCAGATAGACCCAGGCGCAGATCGCGGTAAAGCTGCTTGCCTGCTGGCCAAGGGTGACGACGACCACTGCCAGCGTGAACAGGATCAACCCCTCGAAATGATTGTTCAGCGCCCGTTGCAACCGGCCGGCGCGACCTGTCAGGGCAGGGGCGTGATCGCGCGGACCCATGGCCACGCGGGGCCCGACCTGCCGGTTCGCGGCAACCGAAAAGGCGGTGAACTGTGCGGCCTGCAACAGTCCGGCCAGTGCAAGGACGGTCAGCTCGGTCGTCATGCTAGGCGGTCTCCACGAAATGATGGGAACGGGCGGTGACCCCGGCCTGACTGTCAAAGACCCTGGCCCCGCCATCCAGATAGGCACGCGCGGCCTTGGCGTCGCTGACGCTGAACAAGGCCCAGATGCTGGTCGCCTCTTCGCGCCACAATTGCAGCAGCGACAGGCCGTTCAGGCCGCGATCCTCGGCATCGGCATCGAATGCCGCGCGAAAGGTTGCCTCGTCCCGAATGGTGTAATGCGCGATCATCTGCATATGCGGTCCTTTCCCGTGCCCGCCGCTCACGACGGCTGGTCCGGATCATAGCCCAGCCAGCCGAAATCCTCAGCATAAAGCTGACCGATATGATGGCGATTGGCAGGGGTCAGAAGATCCGCACGATCGCTGCGCCGCGCCTGGCTGTTGGCCTTCGGGGCCGCAAAGCCATCAGGCAGATTGTGACCCAGCCGGTCGGCGACTTGATGGCAGAATCCGGGCATATCCTCGACCCGGCCCAGAATGTCGGGGCGATAGATATCAGGACGGATATTGTCGATCTGGGGGCGCCAATGCGGATCAATGGCCGCCGAGCCCATCTTGTCGCGGGTCAGCTCGACATAGGCCAGAAAGCGGGCCAGCCCTTCCGCCGTGCGGGGATGACGGGTCCAGTCGAAACCGACGGTCGCATTCATCCGCAGCCGGTCGGCGGCAAACCAGCTGTGGCGCAGGTCATGCGACTGACACAGGTAGTCAAAGGCCGACAGGACACGTTCGGTCGGGTGGCGCACGGTCGCGATCCGCAATGCCTTTTGCAGCCGGGCGGGCCCGTTTCTAAGTGCCAGCACGGGGCGAAGGATCCAACCGGTGGCCTGCATGTGGTGGACCACGGAATCGGGATTGATATCCTGCGGCATGTCCCATTCGGTGGTCAGAGGCACGCCGAATTCCAGCCTGAACAGCAATCTGCGCGCCGAACTGGTGCCCGCCTTGCCATTGTTCAGGAACGCCCACCTGCCCGATGCGGGCATGTGGATGCTGCGCAGAAACTGTGCCGCGGCATCGGTATCGGCAAAGCCATCCGCATGGGCGGCTGCGAATTGCTCGGCCTGCGCATTGGCGGGGCCGGGGCGCAAGGGCGGGGCAAAAAAGACGGAATGACCTGCGGCGGCGGCCAGATCGGTCATGGCGCAAACCTTCTTTCGTCTGTCGAGGCGCTTGCCACGAACCCATTCACTGCAGGTAAGGGGGATGCGGGGGCGGCTGGAACCGCCCCCGGACGATCTTACAGATCCATCAGCAGGCGACGGGGATCTTCCAGCGCCTCTTTGACGCGCACCAGGAAGGTCACGGCGCCCTTGCCGTCGACGATGCGGTGGTCATAGGACAGGGCCAGATACATCATCGGGCGAATGACGATCTCGCCGCCGACGACCATCGGACGTTCCTGGATCTTGTGCATGCCCAGGATGCCCGACTGCGGCGGGTTCAGGATCGGGGACGACATCAGCGAGCCGTAGACGCCACCGTTCGAGATGGTGAAGGTGCCGCCCTGCATTTCGGCCATCGACAGCTTGCCGTCGCGACCCTTCTTGCCCAGTTCGGCGATTTCCTTCTCGATCGCGGCAAAGCTTTTCTGATCGGCATCGCGCACGACCGGAACGACCAGACCCGAAGGCGTCCCGACGGCGACACCCATGTTGACGAAGTTTTTGTAGACGACGTCGGTGCCGTCGATTTCTGCATTGACCTCGGGGACTTCCTTCAGCGCGTGGCAGCAGGCCTTCACGAAGAAGGACATGAAGCCCAGCTTGACCTTGTGCTTCTTCTCGAAGGCGTCCTTGTATTCGTTGCGCAGACCCATGACGCCGGACATGTCGGCCTCGTTATAGGTCGTCAGCATCGCCGCGGTGTTCTGCGCGTCCTTCAGACGGCGGGCGATGGTCTGGCGCAGACGGGTCATCTTGACGCGTTCCTCGCGGGCGCTGTCATCGACGGCCTTCGGCGCGGCGGGGGCCTTGGGTGCGGCACCGGCCTTGGCCACGTCTTCCTTCATGACGCGACCGTCACGGCCCGAGCCCTGAACCTGATCGCGGTCCAGACCCTTTTCGGCCATAGCCTTCTTGGCCGAGGGCGCATCCTCGACATCCTTGCGCAGGGTCGGGGTTTCGGGTCCGGCATCGGTCGCCTTTTCATCCGCCGTGGCTGCGGCGGGCTTGGCACCGCCTGCACCTTCGGTGATGACGGCCAGCTTCGCCTTGGCGTCGACCGTGGTGCCTTCGACGGCGACGATCTCGGCCAGCACGCCGGCTGCGGGGGCGGGAACCTCGACCGAAACCTTGTCGGTTTCCAGCTCGCACAGCATCTCGTCGGCGGCGACGGTATCGCCGACCTTCTTGAACCAGGTTGCGACGGTGGCTTCGGTCACCGATTCACCCAGCGCCGGAACCATTACATCGACCGAGGCACCGCCGGTTGCGGGCGCCTCTTCCTTCTTCGGGGCGGCGGCTTTCGGCGCATCGGCCGATTTGCCGCCCGCGGCGCCTTCGCTGATCTGCGCCAGCAGGGCGTTCGGTTCGACGGTCGAGCCTTCTTCGGCGACGATTTCCGACAGCGTGCCTGCGGCGGGGCTGGGCACCTCGACAGTCACCTTGTCGGTTTCCAGCTCGCACAGCATTTCATCGACTTCGACGCGGTCACCGGGCTTCTTGAACCAGGTGGCGATGGTCGCCTCGGTCACGGATTCACCCAGTGCGGGCACACGAACTTCGGTGGTCATCAGATTATCCTTCGATATTCAGCGCTTCGTTCACCAGCGCTTCTTGTTCCGACTTGTGGCGCGAGGCGAGACCGGTCGCGGGCGATGCGGCGGCGTTGCGGCCGACATAGCGCGCGCGGCCGTGCTTGGCACCCAGACGTTCCAGCACCCATTCCAGATAGGGTTCGACAAAGCTCCAGGCGCCTTGGTTCTTGGGCTCTTCCTGACACCAGACGATCTCGGCATGTGCAAAGCGGCCCAGTTCCTTGACCATCGCCTGTGCAGGGAAGGGATAGAACTGTTCCAGACGCAGCAGATAGACATCGTCGATGCCAGCCTCGTCACGGGCTTTCAGCAGATCGTAATAGACCTTGCCCGACGAAATCACGACGCGCTTGATCTTGTCATCGGACGCCAGCTTGGTGGGCGAATTGCCGCGTTGGGCGTCGTCCCACAGGATCCGGTGGAAGGTCGAACCGCTTTGGAACTCTTCGGCCTTGCTGACCGCCAGCGGGTGACGCAGCAGCGATTTCGGCGTCATCAGAACCAGGGGCTTGCGGAAGCCGCGATGGATCTGACGGCGCAGAATGTGGAAATAGTTCGCCGGGGTCGAGCAGTTGGCAACGATCCAGTTATCCTCGGCGCACATCTGCAAAAAGCGTTCCAGTCGGGCCGAGCTGTGTTCCGGTCCCTGACCTTCGAACCCATGCGGCAGCAGCATGACCAGGCCCGACATCCGCAGCCATTTCTTCTCGCCCGAGGAAATGAACTGGTCGAACATGATCTGCGCGCCATTGGCGAAATCGCCGAACTGGGCTTCCCACAGGGTCAGCGTGCCGGGCTCGGCCAGTGAATAGCCGTATTCAAAGCCCAGAACCGCATATTCCGACAGCATCGAGTCGATGACCTCGTAGCGGCCCTGACCTTCCTGAATGTTGTTCAGTGGATAATAGCGGTCTTCGGATTTCTGGTCGATGAAGGCCGAATGGCGTTGGCTGAACGTGCCACGGGTGCTGTCCTGACCCGACAGGCGGACGCCATGTCCTTCGGCGACAAGCGACCCGAAGGCCAGTGCCTCGCCGGTGGCCCAGTCAAAGCCCTCGCCGGTTTCGAACATCTGCTTCTTGGCTTCCAGAAGACGGCCGACGGTCTTGTGCAGGCTCAGCCCTTCGGGAACGGTGGTCAGCGCGGTGCCGACGCGGGTCATCAGTTCGGACGGGATGCCGGTATCGCCGCGAACATATTCGCTGCCTTCGCGTTCCATCCCCGACCACTTGCCGTCCAGCCAGTCGGCCTTGTTCGGCTTGTAGTTCTTGCCGATCTCGAACTCGTCGTTCAGATGCGCCTGGAACGTGGCCTTCATGTCCTCGATTTCGCCCTCGGGGATCAGGCCGTCCTTGACCAGACGGTCGGTATACAGCTGCAGCGTCGTCTTCTGCGCCTTGATCTTGGTATACATCGCCGGGTTGGTGAACATCGGCTCATCGCCTTCGTTATGACCGAAGCGGCGATAGCAGAAAATGTCCAGAACCACGTCCTTGTGGAATTTCTGGCGGAATTCGGTCGCCACGCGGGCGGCATGGACCACGGCCTCGGGGTCGTCGCCATTCACGTGGAAGATCGGCGCCTCGACCATCAGCGCGATATCCGTCGGATAGGGCGAGGTGCGGCTGAAATGCGGCGCGGTGGTAAATCCGATCTGGTTGTTCACGACGATATGGATCGTGCCGCCGGTCCGGTGCCCGCGGATGCCCGACAGCTGCAGACATTCGGCTACCACGCCCTGACCTGCGAAGGCGGCGTCGCCATGCAGCAGGATCGGCAGAACGGCGGTCCGCTCGCCCTGATCGTTCAGCTGGTCGCCCTTGGCGCGTGCCTTGCCCAGAACGACCGGGTTCACGGCCTCCAGGTGGCTGGGGTTGGCGGTCAGCGACAGGTGAACGCTGTTGCCGTCGAATTCGCGATCCGAACTGGCGCCCAGATGGTATTTCACATCGCCCGAGCCATCGACATCCTCGGGCTTGAAGCTGCCACCTTGGAATTCGTGAAAGATCGCGCGATAGGGTTTGGACATCACGTTCGCCAGAACCGACAGGCGGCCCCGGTGCGGCATGCCGATGACGATCTCCTTCACACCCAACGCACCGCCGCGCTTGATGATCTGTTCCATCGCCGGGATCAGGGCTTCGCCGCCGTCAAGGCCAAAGCGCTTGGTGCCCATGTACTTGACATGCAGGAACTTTTCAAAGCCCTCGGCCTCGACCAGCTTGTTCAGGATGGCGCGGCGGCCATTCTTGGTGAACTGGATTTCCTTGCCGTAACCCTCGATCCGCTCTTTCAGCCATGCGGCTTCGTCGGGGTTCGAGATATGCATGTATTGCAGCGCGAAGGTGCCGCAATAGGTCCGCTCCATCAGATCGGCGATCTGGCGGATCGTGGCGACTTCCAGACCCAGAACATTGTCGATGAAGATCGGGCGATCCAGATCGCCGTCGTTGAACCCGTAGGTCGAGGGGCGCAGCTCGCCGTGATCGGGGACGTTGCGCAGACCCAGCGGGTCCAGTTGCGCGTGATAGTGACCGCGGATCCGGTAGGCACGGATCAGCATCAGCGCGCGGATGCTGTCCAGAACCGCCTGACGCATCTGCTCGGCGCTCAGCGAAACGCCCTTTTCCTCGGCCTTCTTAGCGATCTTCTTCATCGCGGCGTCGGCTTCGGCCTTGTCGGCCTGCGGCCATTCGCCGGTCAGTGCGGCGGTGTAATCGTCATTGGGGACCGGCGGCCAGTCGGCGCGTTTCCAGCTTGCGCCCTGTGCCTCGCGCACGGCGTCGGCCTCGGCATCGCCCAGCCCGCGGAAAAAGCTGTCCCATGCCTGATCGACCGCGGCGGGATCCTTGGCCCACTGTCCGTAAAGCTGTTCCACATAGGCCGCGTTATGGCCCTGCAGGAAAGAGGAATCGTGGAAATCTGCGTTCTTTGGGTGCTCGGTCATTTGGTCATCCCCGGTAGAGGGCGAAAAGGGTGTCTGGCGATGGGTCAGGCACAGTGGATATCTAGGATTACGGCGCCGGGATCGGCGGTCGGGTCGGTGCGCGGTATCGGGTCAATGCCTGCGACGCGGCGGCGTTCCAACGCGCACAGGGCGGCGGCTGCCCGCGTTCCGGCCCCGGCAGGCGCGCGGGACGGATGATAGATCAGGCGCCAGCCATAATCCTTGCGCGATACGGTGCGCACGGATTCGGGCGGCAGGGTGCTGGCCTGATGAAGGTCGGTGCGGGCGGGAACGCGGTTCAGGACCAGATCGGTGCTGCGGTCGCCGCAGGCCGACAGGGTCAACATCGCGACCAGGGAAAAGGGCGCAGCGTGACGGCACGCCAACCGACCGGCCTCGGCTGGGTGATCTTTCGGTCCGGCGCTAGGTTCCTGAGCGGCCAATTTCATTCCCGGTGCCTAAGTAAGCCGTGCCCCCGATAGTTGGGGCGGGGACACGGGTTGTCAAATCGACTGTGGCTGACGGTTCTGCGAGTGAACCCGAAACCCCGCCCGCGCTGCACCTTCTGCCGACAGGATCGGCAGGCGGGGGCAGGCGATACGGACAGGCTTGCAGGTCATCGTCACACTTTCGTCAGGGGCCGCCCGCGCGTCGCGGACGGCATGGGCGCTTAGCCCTTGATGGCTTTCAGAACGGCCTCGCCCAGACCTGCGGGGCTGTCGGCGACGACGATCCCGGCCTTCTTCATGGCCTCGATCTTCGATTCCGCGTCGCCCTTGCCGCCCGAAACGATGGCGCCGGCATGGCCCATGCGACGACCCGGAGGTGCCGTGCGGCCTGCGATGAAGCCAGCGGTCGGCTTCCACTTGCCCTTCTTCTTCTGCTCGGCCAGGAACTCGGCGGCTTCTTCCTCGGCCGAACCGCCGATCTCGCCGATCATGATGATCGACTCGGTCTCGGGGTCGTCCAGGAACATCTGCAGCACGTCGATATGCTCCATGCCCTTGATCGGGTCGCCGCCGATGCCGACAGCGCTGGACTGGCCCAGGCCCACGTCGGTCGTCTGCTTGACGGCCTCGTAGGTCAGGGTGCCCGAACGCGACACGACGCCGACGCTGCCGCGACGGAAGATGCTGCCCGGCATGATGCCGATCTTGCATTCGTCGGGCGTCATGATGCCCGGGCAGTTCGGGCCGATCAGGCGCGACTTGGAATTGATCAGCGCGCGCTTGACGCGCATCATGTCCAGAACCGGGATGCCTTCGGTGATGCAGACGATCAGCGGGATCTCGGCGTCGATGGCTTCCAGGATCGAATCCGCCGCGAAGGGGGGCGGGACATAGATCGCGGATGCGTTGGCACCGGTCTTCTCGACGGCTTCGTGGACCGAGTTGAAGACGGGCAGGTTCAGGTGCTCGGACCCGCCCTTGCCCGGCGTGACGCCACCGACCATCTGCGTGCCGTAGGCGATCGCCTGTTCGGTGTGGAAAGTACCCTGCGAGCCGGTCAGGCCCTGGCAGATGACTTTGGTATTCTTGTCAACGAGAACGGCCATCATGGCCTCCTTGCGTGAGGTGCGCCGACGCGCACCGATGTTCCAGAGGAAGCTGCGCCACCGGGGCGCAGCCTGCTGCTCAGCCCTTCACGGCCTTGACGATCTTCTGCGCCGCATCGGACAGGTCGTCGGCCGCGATCACGTTCAGACCGCTTGCGCCGATGATTTCCTTGCCCTTCTCGACATTGGTGCCTTCCAGACGAACAACCAGCGGAACCTGCAGGCCGACCTCTTTCACGGCGGCGACGATGCCTTCCGCGATGATGTCGCAGCGCATGATGCCGCCGAAGATGTTGACCAGGATGCCTTTGACGTTCTGGTCGCTGGTGATGATCTTGAAGGCCTCGGTGACCTTTTCCTTGGTCGCGCCGCCGCCGACATCCAGGAAGTTGGCCGGCTCGGCGCCGAACAGCTTGATGATGTCCATGGTGGCCATGGCCAGACCGGCGCCGTTCACCATGCAGCCGATTTCACCGTCCAGCGCGATGTAGTTAAGGTCGAATTTCGACGCGGCCAGTTCCTTGGGGTCTTCTTCGGTCTCGTCGCGCAGCGCGAGGATGTCGGCCTGACGATACAGCGCGTTGTTGTCAAAGCCCATCTTCGCGTCGAGGCATTTCAGGTTGCCTTCGGTGGTGACGATCAGCGGGTTGATCTCCAGCATCTCCATGTCCTTCTCTATGAACATGCGATACAGGTTCTTGACCAGCGCGACGCATTGCTTGACCTGCTGGCCTTTCAGGCCAAGGGCAAAGGCGACGCGGCGGCCGTGGAAATCCGACAGGCCCGAGGCGGGATCGACGCTGAAGCTGACGATCTTTTCCGGGGTCGAGGCTGCGACTTCCTCGATATCCATGCCGCCTTCAGTCGAGGCGACAAAGCTGACGCGGCTGGTATGGCGATCGACCAGCAGGGCCAGGTACAGTTCGGTTTCGATGTCCGAGCCGTCTTCGATATAGATGCGGTTGACCTGCTTGCCCGCGGGGCCGGTCTGGTGCGTGACCAGCGTGCGGCCCAGCATCTGACGGGTCAGTTCCTCGGCTTCTTCCACCGACTTGGCCAGGCGGACGCCGCCTTTTTCACCGGCTTCGGCTTCTTTGAAGCTGCCCTTGCCGCGACCACCTGCGTGGATCTGCGCCTTCACCACCCAAAGCGGGCCGTCCATTTCGCCTGCGGCAGTCTTTGCCTCGTCGGCTTTCATGACGATGCGGCCATCGCTGACCGGCGCGCCGTACTGACGCAGCAGCGCCTTGGCCTGATATTCGTGGATGTTCATCTCGACCCCCTCGTTCGGTTCGACAGATTTGGGGTGTTGTGGCACAGCTTGATCGGCGGATGAACCGTTTTTCAGGGAAAATGGCTAAAACCCGCCGGTTCTGCGGAAATGTGATCACGGCCAGAAATCCTGTGATCACAAAATATGGGATAGGTCAGAACGGCTGTTTCTTTTTCGCGATTCAGTTCAGCAGAACCATGTACATTCCCGTGCGCGCGCCGAACATCTGGGTTACATTTTCGAACACATCGCCGCCCAATGTCAGCCCTTGGCGCAAATAGGGCAGGGCGGCGCTGCCCTGAACCCAGCCGACCAGATCGACGGGCTGCGGATCCTTGATCCACAATGACAGGTCGACACCATGACCCGGCGCCAACCGCCAGAACGGAATCAACTGCCGACCGTCCAACATATCCTGCGCCGCATCCAGCACCGCCAGCCATGCCGGGCCGGTGCCCTGGGGCAAGGCGAACCCAAGCGCCGCCTGCTGCGCGTCGTTCGGGATCCATTCCCGGTCATTGTCCTGTTCCTGCCTGACGCGATCCCAGAACAGGCGGTTCTCGGCGATCATCTGGCGCAACTGCGCATCGGTATCGGCAATCAGATCCGGATCGGGCTGCTGGCGCAGGGTCTGGATCACGACGGCCAGTCGATCCGCCGTGGGGCCAAAGGCGCGTGCCTGCATATGCATGTTCGGCGCGCGGGCCATCTGCCCGGGCGGTTCGGCGAATTGCCGCGAAATCTCGGTTTGCAGGTCGATGGTGCGTTGCAGGGCGGGTTGCGGATCGAAGGCCAGGGTCAGCGTCGCCATCGCCTCGATCAGATGGGTATAGGCGCGCAGCCAGGCGATATCGGCGTGATCAAAGCGGATCGTCGCCCCTTCGCTGGCCGACGGAAAACCCGCAAGCGCGGTCAGGCTTTCGGATGGGCCGCGGCGGCCATCGGCATCCACATCCAGCCACAGATCATCCAGCCGCAGGATCAGCGCCGCGTCGGGATCATCGCTTTGCAGCGCGGCGCGGGAGTCCTGCATCGCCTGCCGCAGCTCGCGGGACAGATCGTTCACAAAGCTCGCCCGCATCGGTTCGGGCGCGGGGTTGGCGGGCAGGGCGGTCCCAAGGATCGGCGCGGGGATCAGCGGATCGGTTGCGCCAATGCGCCAACGCGCCTGCCACGCATCTTCCAATCCACGCAGGAAGGTCACCGCGCCAAGCGCCATGTCGCGCGAGGGATCGGCGGGGCTGTCCTGCAAATGCTGTTGAGTGGCGCCCAGGCCGCGGGCGGCGATCATGCCAGAGGTGGTGCTGTCCTCTGCCATGGCAGGTCCGGCCAGCAGGCAGAGAAGGCACAGAAATCCACGCATCTCGGCATCCCAAATGAAAACGGCGCGCCAAACATGGCGCGCCGTCGGGATCGTGGCAAGTGGCCGCAATCAGGCCAGCGAGCCGTCGATGCCCTTGCAGGCTTCCATCAGGCCTTTCACGGCATCGACCGACTTGTCGAACATCGCCTGTTCGTCCTTGTCCAGCGTGATGTCGATCACACGCTCGATGCCATTGGCGCCGATGACGGTGGGCACGCCGACATACATGCCGTTCAGGCCATAGGCGCCGTCCAGATTTGCCGCGCAGGGCAGCACGCGCTTCTGGTCTTTCAGATAGGCTTCGGCCATTTCGATCGCGCTGGTGGCGGGCGCATAGAAGGCGCTGCCGGTTTTCAGCAGGGCCACGATCTCGGCGCCGCCGTCACGGGTGCGCTGAACGACGGCGTCCAGTTTTTCCTGCGTGGTCCAGCCCATCTTGACCAGATCCGGCAGCGGGATGCCGGCGACGGTCGAGTAGCGGGTCAACGGAACCATGGTGTCGCCGTGACCGCCCAGAACGAAGGCGGTGACGTCTTTCATGGACACGTCGAATTCCAGCGACAGGAAGTGGCGGAAACGGGCCGAATCCAGCACGCCGGCCATGCCGCAGACCTTGTTGGCGGGCAGGCCGCTGAATTTCTGCAGCGCCCAGACCATCGCGTCCAGCGGGTTGGTGATGCAGATCACGAAGGCGTTCGGGGCGTGGGCCGCGATGCCCTCGCCGACCGATTTCATCACTTTCAGATTGATGCCCAGCAGGTCATCGCGGCTCATGCCCGGCTTGCGCGGCACACCTGCGGTGACGATGCAGACATCGGCACCGGCGATATCGGCGTAATCGTTGGTGCCTTTCAGACGGGCGTCAAACCCTTCCGACGGGCCCGATTCCGCAATGTCCAGCGCCTTGCCCTGGGGGGTGCCTTCGGCGATGTCGAACAGGACGACGTCGCCCAGTTCCTTCATCGCAGCCAGATGCGCCAGCGTGCCGCCAATCTGCCCTGCACCGATCAGTGCGATTTTGGGTCGGGCCATGGGTAACCTCCGATTACATGGATGATTGTCGCCGCGGTGGTTACGCCCTTGCGACCCCGTTCGCAAGCCTTCAGCGCCACGCATCTTGTTGTTGGCCCTAACACTTGTATGTGCGGTCAGAACCTTGCATCGATTGCAGAACCCGCAAAAGGAGAGGCCATGCTGGAACTGACGACCGAGGGCTGGGTACTGGCGGTGCTGGCCGCGATGGCGGTGGGCATGGCGAAAGGCGGATTGGCGATGACCGCGATTCTGGCAGTGCCGATTCTGTCGCTGGTGATGTCGCCGGTTCAGGCTGCGGGGCTGATGCTGCCGGTCTATGTCGCGTCCGATGTCGGCGGGCTGATCGCCTTTCGGCGCAACTTTTCGACGACGGTTCTACGCACGGCCTTGCCCGGCGCGATGGTCGGTATCGGGCTGGGCTGGGCCACGGCGCATATCGTGCCCGACTGGGGTGTGACCCTGATCGTGGGGGTGATCGGTCTGGTCTTTGCGCTGAACGCGCTGATTCGTCCGGATCTGGGGGGCGAACCGCGCCGGCCCGACCACGCGCGCGGCGGAGTCTGGGGCGGCCTGGCCGGGTACACCAGTTTCGTCAGCCATTCCGGCGCGCCGCCATTTCAGGTCTATGTCCAGCCGCTGCGCCTGCCATCGCTGATCTATGCGGGAACGACGACATGGTTCTTTGCGGTCGTGAACTGGGTCAAGCTGGTGCCGTATTGGGCGCTGGGGCAGCTTTCGCCCGCCAATCTGATGGCCGCGGCAGTGCTGACGCCGGTGGCGCTGGCCTCGGTCTGGATCGGGTTGCGGCTGGTGCGGATCATCCCACAGGCGTTGTTCTACAAGCTGATCACATGGGGTTTGCTGATCGTTTCGATCCGGCTGGTCTGGCAGGCCCTGCTGGGGTGAACCGTCCCTGATGCCGCAGTGCGGCGAAATTTTTCTTGCCATTTCTGGCGTGCGCGGGCAGTTTCGCGCAAGAATGTTGCGAAGAGGTTTTCATGGCTCGTCCTTACCGGTCCGTTCTTTACATCCCCGCCGCAAATGCCCGCGCCATGGAAAAGGCGCAGACGCTGCCGGCCGATGCGATCATCTTCGATCTGGAAGACGCGGTGTCGCCCACCGAAAAGAGGGCTGCGCGTGATCATCTGGCCGCGGCGCTGCAGAATGATTACGGCGAGCGCGCCCGGATCGTGCGGATCAATGCGCTGGCGACCGAATGGGGTCAGGACGATGCGCGGTTCTGCGCCGCGCTGCCTGCGGGGCAGGTGGATGCGGTGCTGTTGCCCAAGGTGGACGGCCCTGCCGATCTGGACGCGCTGGCCGATCTGCTGCCTGGCCTGCCGCTGTGGGCGATGATGGAAACGCCGTTGGGGATGCTGAATGCCGCGCAGATCGCCGCCCATCCCCGCCTGCAGGGCATGGTGATGGGCACCAATGATCTGGCCAAGGAATTGAACAGCCGATTTCGTGCCGACCGCCTGCCCATGATGGCCGGGTTGGGGCTGTGCCTTCTGGCCGCAAAGGCGCATGGGACGGTCATCGTCGATGGCGTCTTCAATGCCTTCAAGGATGACGAGGGTCTGAACGCCGAATGTCAGCAGGGCCGCGACATGGGGTTTGATGGCAAGACGCTGATCCATCCCGCGCAGCTGGCGATCGCCAATCAGGCCTTCGCCCCGACCGAGGCCGAGATTGACCTGGCCCGCCGACAGATCGACGCCTTCGATCAGGCCGTCGCGGCGGGGAAGGGGGTGGCCGTCGTGGATGGTAAAATCGTCGAAAACCTGCATGTCGATACCGCCCGCAAGACGCTGGATCGCGCACAGGCGATTGCGGGCATGACGGGATAAGGGCAGTCTGGCGCCCAAATCCATCCAGCGAAAGGAAGCCAGATGTTGATCCTGATCCTTGGCGTGGCCCTGTGGTCTGCCGCTCATTTGTGGAAACGGGTCGCCCCGGCCCATCACGATCAGATGGGCGATCGGGCCAGGGGGATCGCGACCGCCGCCCTGCTGCTGTCGGTCGTGCTGATGGTCTGGGGCTACAAGATTTCGGACGGACCCTATTGGTGGGGACGTTCGCCCGCCTTGGTGGGCATCAACAATCTGCTGGTGCTGATCGCGTTCTACCTGTTCGCGGCCAGCGGCATGAAGACGCGGGTGACGGCGCTGACGCGGCATCCGCAACTGATCGGCTTTTCGCTATGGGCCGGGGCGCATCTGCTGGTGAACGGCGATCTGCCCAGTTTCATTCTGTTCGGCGGTTTGCTGGCATGGGCGCATGTCGAAATGCGGCTGATCAATCGCACGCCCTGGACGCCGCCCGCCGGGCCGTTTCCCGTGCGCAAGGAAATCATGGCCGCTGTCGGGGCCGTTCTGGTCACCGCAGCCGTGGGGATGATCCACGGTTGGCTGGGCCCCTGGCCGTTTGGAGGATAAGATGACGACGATCTATCGCTGCATCACCGAGGATGACACCTCGCAATTCTGTCACCGCGTCAGTGAGGCTCTGTCCAAGGGATGGCGCCTGCATGGCAGCCCGTCGATGGCATTCGACCCGGTCAAGGGCGTCATGCGGATGGCTCAGGCGGTCACCAAGGACATCGTGGCGGAATATCACCCCGACATGAAGCTGGGGCAGCAATGAGCAAGACAAACCCCGGCCGCTTCTTCGAGGATTACACCGTCGGTCAGGTGATCCGTCACGCCGTTCCGCGCACCGTCGCCGAAGGGGAACGCGCGCTGTATCACGCGCTGTACCCGGCCCGGCACGCCCTGTATTCCAGCGATGATTTCGCCGCCGATTGCGGGCTGGAAGGCAGCCCGCTGGACGACCTGATTGCCTTCCATATCGTGTTCGGCAAGACCGTGCCCGATATCAGCCTGAATGCGGTCGCCAATCTGGGCTATGCCGACGGGCGCTGGCTGCGCCCGGTCTATGCCGGCGACACGCTGCGCAGCGAATCCGAGGTCATCGGCCTGAAGCAGAACTCGAACGGGAAATCCGGCGTTGTCTGGGTTCGCACCCGTGGCATCAATCAGGTCGGTGAAACGGTTCTGGAATATGTACGCTGGGTCATGGTGCGAAAGCGCGATGTCGATGCGGCGGCCCCGGACACGGTCATCCCTGATCTGCCAAAGGCGGTCGCGGCGACGGATCTGGTGGTTCCAGAAAGCCTTAACTTCTCCGAATATGACACTGAACTTGCAGGGGAACCGCATCTTTGGGGTGATTATCAGATCGGTGAGAAGATCGACCATGTCGATGGCGTTACCATCGAAGAGGCCGAACACATGCTGGCCACCCGGCTGTGGCAGAATACCGCCAAGGTTCATTTCGACGCCACCAATCGCGATGATGGCAAACGCCTGATCTATGGCGGGCATGTCATCAGCATGGCGCGGGCGCTGTCCTTCAATGGTCTGGCGAACGCGCAGATGATCGTCGCGCTGAATGGCGGGGCGCATGCGAATCCCTGTTTCGCGGGCGATACGGTCCGGGCCTGGTCCGAGGTGCTGGACAAGGCCGAAACCGCCGCGCCCGGTGTGGGTGCCCTGCGCCTGCGTCTGGTTGCGACCAAGGGCGACAGTTCCGATTTCCCGCTGAAGGCGGAGGATGGCAAATACCTGCCGCAAGTGTTGCTTGATCTGGATTACTGGGCGCTGATGCCGATGTGATCGCGACGGGGCGGCCCCGTGCCGTCCCGTTGCCGTTCCTTGTGATCACTGGCGGTGTTTGTGTGATCACAAAATGCGAAATCCGGCTAAATTCCGCCTCAGGGGTGGCATAACCGGGTGACAGGTGGCAGAAATGCCGCCATCAACATCCCGATCGCCAGCCCGTGCGGCCAGCCAAAAGCCTGCGACGGGTCGAGCCAGAACCGACAAAGGAGGGCCGCCTCATGGCCGACGTGAACCGGGGCAACCGGCCACTTTCCCCCCATCTTCAGGTCTACAAGCTGCCTTTGGCGGCCGTGACCTCGATCCTGACGCGGATTACCGGGCATGCGCTTGTCGCCGGTATCCTTCTGCTGGTCTGGTGGCTGGTCGCCGCCGTCAGCGGCCCGGGCGCCTTTGCCGTCGCCGACTGGGTCGTGCGGTCCTGGCTGGGCTTTCTGATCCTGACCGGCTCGACCTGGGCGCTGTGGTATCACACGCTGGCCGGCATCCGTCACCTGTTCTACGACGCCGGTTACGGCATGGAGATCGAGCAGGCCAAGCAGTCCAGCCGCGCCATCATCTTCGGCTCGGTCGTGCTGACGCTGCTGTCGCTGATCCTGTTCTTCATTTTCTAAGGAGGGCCGACGATGCGCTATATCACCCCCCGCAAAGCCGCACAGGGTCTGGGCAGTTCACATACCGGGACATCCGACCACTGGTTCATGACCGTCAGCGCCTGCGCCCTTGCGCTGCTGACCCCGGCCTTCCTTCTGGTCATCGGCAGCGCCATCGGCCTGCCGCATGCCGATCTGGTGGCCTATTTCGGGCGGCCCTATCCCGCGATCATCACGTCGTTGTTCATCATCGTCGGCATGGTGCATTTCATCAAGGGCACCCGGATCATGATCGACGATTATTTCCAACACACCGCACGCAAGGTGGCGATCATCGTTTCGGTGATCTTCAGCTGGGCCGTCATCGCGTCCGCCGTCTTCGCCCTTGCGAAGATGACCTTCGTCACGCTTGCGATCTGAGGACAACATGGCTGAATACGAAATCCACACGCATGATTATGACGTGGTCGTGGTGGGCGCCGGTGGCGCCGGGCTGCGCGCCACGCTGGGGATGGCGGAACAGGGCCTGCGCACGGCCTGCGTGACCAAGGTTTTCCCGACCCGTTCCCACACCGTCGCCGCGCAGGGTGGCATCGCCGCCAGCCTGTCGAACATGGGCCCCGATAACTGGCAGTGGCATATGTATGACACCGTCAAGGGCAGCGACTGGCTGGGCGATACCGACGCCATGGAATACTTGGCCCGCGAAGCGCCCAAGGCGGTCTACGAGCTGGAACATTACGGTGTGCCCTTCTCGCGCACCGAAGAGGGTAAGATCTATCAGCGCCCCTTTGGCGGCCACACCACCGAATTCGGTGAAGGCCCCCCCGTGCAGCGCACCTGCGCCGCGGCCGACCGGACCGGCCACGCCATCCTGCACACGCTGTATGGCCAGTCGCTGAAGAACAATGCCGAATTTTTCATCGAATATTTCGCGCTGGACCTGATCATCACCGACGGGGCCTGCACCGGGGTTGTCTGCTGGAAGCTGGACGACGGCACGATGCATGTCTTCAACGCCAAGATGGTGGTGCTGGCGACCGGCGGCTATGGCCGCGCCTATTTCAGCGCGACCAGCGCACATACCTGCACCGGCGATGGTGGCGGCATGGTTGCCCGCGCGGGTCTGCCGCTGCAGGACATGGAATTCGTGCAGTTCCACCCGACCGGCATCTATGGCTCGGGCTGCCTGATCACCGAAGGGGCGCGCGGCGAGGGCGGCTATCTGACCAACAGCGAGGGCGAACGCTTCATGGAGCGTTACGCACCGACCTACAAGGATCTGGCCAGCCGCGACGTTGTCAGCCGCTGCATGACCATGGAGATCCGCGAAGGCCGTGGCGTCGGCGATGATGGCGACCACATCTTCCTGAACCTGATGCACCTGCCGCCCGAAACGCTGGCCGAGCGCCTGCCGGGCATCAGTGAATCGGCCAAGATCTTTGCCGGTGTCGATGTGACCCGCGCGCCGATCCCGGTCATTCCGACGGTGCATTACAACATGGGCGGCATCCCCACCAATTATTGGGGCGAAGTGCTGAACCCGACCGAGGAAAACCCCGACCAGATCTTCCCCGGCCTGATGGCCGTGGGCGAGGCCGGCTGCGCCTCGGTGCATGGCGCGAACCGCCTTGGGTCGAACAGCCTGATCGACCTTGTGGTCTTTGGCCGCGCCGCCGCGATCCGCGCCGGTCAGGTGATCGACCGCGATGCGGCGATCCCCTCGACCAATCAGGCCGAGGTCGATCGCGCGCTGGACCGTTTCGACGGGCTGCGCAACGCCAAGGGGGGCACCTCGACCGCGGAACTGCGCAACGAGATGCAGCGCACCATGCAGGCCGATGCCGCCGTGTTCCGTACCGACAAGACGCTGGCCGAAGGCGTCGTCAAGATGGAGGCGATCGCCGCCAAGCTGGACGACCTGAACGTCACCGATCGCGGCCTGATCTGGAACACCGATCTGATGGAAACGCTTGAGCTGACCAACCTGATGCCGAACGCGCTGGCCACCATCGTCGGTGCCGAGGCACGCAAGGAAAGCCGTGGCGCCCACGCGCATGAAGACTACCCTGAGCGGGATGACGCCACCTGGCGCAAGCATTCCCTTGCACGGGTCGAGGGGAACAAGGTTAAACTCGACTACCGCCCCGTCCATCTCGACCCGCTGACCAAGCAGGAAGAGGGCGGGATCGACCTGAAGAAGATCGCTCCGAAGAAAAGGGTTTATTGATGCGTTTGATCAACTTCCTCGGCATGGGTGTCACGGCTGTCGTTCTGGCAGGCTGTGTGGCGCCGACCGCGATGCAGGCCCCGGTGTCGCCGGTGGCCCCTGCCGCGCCCGCGGCCCCGACCACGCTGGACGCCGCGTCGCGTCAGGTGGCGCGCAATGTCATCAACTCGGAAATGCAGAACCGCCTGCCGGGGGTGAATGTCTCGCCCTATACCGATTGCGTGGTCAACAATGCCACCACCGCCGAGCTGATCGACCTGGCGCAAGCCTCGCGGGCCGGCGTGTCGGGAACCGCCGACAGCGTCGCCTCGATCGTTTCGCGCCCCGCGACCAGCCAGTGCATCGCATCCGCGGCACAGACGGCCTGATCGCATGAACCTGACTCGGCCCATAGGTTTTCTGGTCCCGGTGATGCTGGGACTGGCGGCTTGTGGGCCGGTTCCTGTCGACCGGGCGGAACAGATCTGCCTGGACGATGCAAGGCTGGCGGCCGGGCCGCGCGGCGAGATCGCGCTTGGCACCTCTTCGGGCAGCCGGGGATCGGGGATCGTCGGCCAGTTCGAGATGGAAATCTCCAGCGACTATATCCGGCAGCGCGATCCGTCGGATGTGTTCAATCGCTGTGTCCTGCGGAAATCCGGTCAATTGCCCAGCCGCGTTCTGGCCGACCAACCGGGTTGGCGAGGCTAGGCGAATGGCGGGGACCACGAATAACGGGCGCCGCAGGCTGATCCTGCATCTGGGCGTTCAGAAGACCGGAAGCACGGCCATTCAGCGGTTTCTACGCCAGAATGCCGATGCGCTGTCAGACGATCTGATCGTGCGCACCCCGGTCGAGGGGACGCCGATGCGCCCGCTTGGCCGTGCGGCCATCGCCCATAGCCTGTCCAACGACCCCGATACCGCAACCGCGCTGCGGCTGGCTTTTGCCGATGTTCTGGCCGAACTGCCCGACAATGGGCTGCCGGTCCTGATCAGCCATGAAAATCTGGCGGGGGCAATGCCCGGCAATGGTGGCGAGACACGCCTGTATCCCGCACTTCCCGAGATCCTGTCCCTGCTGCGCACCGAGGCCAAGGGGTTCGAGATCGAGGCCGTCGTCTATACCCGCAACATGAAGCAGTGGAAATCCAGCGTCTGGGCGCAGGCCGTGCGTACCGATGGCTATGCCAAGACCGAAGATGCGTTCCTGGCCGATATCGAAACGCTGCCCGGCTGGGGCGATCTGATCCGTCGTCTGGGCCAGGAAATCGGCGCCGAGAATGTGTGCCGCTGCCGGCTGGAGGATGAGGTCGATGCGAGCCGTCCCGCCGGTCAGTTGCTGCGCCATGCCGGTCTGGACGACGCCCGGATCGCCGCGCTGACGCCCCTTCAGGGGCAATCGATGCCGCGTCTGTCGGCATCCTCGACCGAATTCCTGCGACGCCTGAACGGCCTGTCGCTAAACCCTTATGCACGGGGCAAGGTAGCCGATCTGGTTGCCCGCGCCCAACCCCTGTTCGCGGCCGAATGGCCGTCCGAAGGCACTTCCTGAAAGGAGCACCCATGGTCCAGTTCACGCTTCCCAAGAACAGCCAGATCCGGGTCGGCAAGACCTGGCCCAAGCCCGAGGGCGCGACCAATGTGAAGAAATTCCAGATCTATCGCTGGGATCCGGAGGCCGGGGAAAACCCGCGTCTGGATACGTATTTCGTCGATCTGGACAAATGCGGCCCGATGGTTCTGGATGCGCTGATCAAGATCAAGTCCGAGATCGACCCGACCCTGTCCTTCCGCCGGTCCTGCCGCGAAGGGATCTGCGGGTCCTGCGCCATGGTCATCGATGGCGGCAACCGTTTGGCCTGCATCTTTGGTATCGACGAGGTGCAGGGTGATGTGGCGATCTATCCGCTGCCGCATATGCCGGTGGTGAAGGACCTGATCCCCGACCTGACGCATTTCTATGCCCAGCATGCCAGCGTGAATCCCTATCTGATCACCAAATCGCCCACGCCGGGCAAAGAATGGAAGCAGTCGATCGAGGATCGCAAGAAGCTGGACGGTCTTTACGAGTGCATCCTGTGCGCGTCCTGTTCGACCTCGTGCCCCAGCTATTGGTGGAACGGCGATCGGTATCTGGGCCCGGCCGCGTTGCTGCATGCCTATCGCTGGATCATCGACAGCCGTGACGAGGCCACGGGCGAGCGTCTGGACGAGCTGGAAGATCCGTTCAAGCTGTATCGTTGCCACACGATCATGAACTGCACCAACACCTGCCCGAAGGGGCTGAACCCGGCGAAGGCGATTGCCTCGATCAAGCATATGATGGTCGATCGGGTGGTCTGATTTCGGCGCCGGGGGCCAGCCCCCGGACCCCCGGGGTATTTCGACAAAGAAGAAGGGCCGAGGGTGGAGACACCTTCGGCCCTTTCGGTTTTGCGATGTGGCGGAGGTCAGCCCTCGATGCGGGTGAAATCGGCGATCTGGCGGCCGGCCTCGCGGATGCGGCTGAGCAGGTTCAGGCGGTTGCGGCGGACGATCTGGTTGTCGCTGTTGACCTGAACTGCTTCGAAGAAGGCGTCGATGGGGGCGCGCAGGGCCGCGATGGCGGTCATGGCGGCGGGGAAATCCTCGGACGCGGTGGCCTGTCTGATCGCGGGTTCGGCGGTGTCGAGGGCGGCGAAGAGGGCGCGTTCCTCGTCGGTTTCGGCGAATTTCACATCGGCCCCGAAGCTGTATTCGACGCCGTCCTTTTCCTCGGCCTGGGTCAGGATGTTGCTGGCGCGTTTCAGGCCCTGAGTCAGGTTCCGGCCGTTTTCGGTCGCCATCATGTCGTTCAGCGCTGTGGCGCGGTTCACGACCAGCACGAGGTCGTCATTGCCCGGTTGGGCAAGGACGGCGTCGATGATGTCGTGGCGGATGCCTTGGTCGCGGAGATGGACTTTCAAGCGGTCGTGGAGGAAGGCGAGGAGGTCGGCGGAAGCCTTGCTAACGATGGCGCGGACCATCGTTACGTAGTCACTCAGGTTCTGATCGTTCCTATTGGCCGATTCCAGCAATGCAGCCGATTTCGCGGCTGGCCCTTCGTCGATTGATCCGGTCGAGGCACCTGAGTGGAGATTGTCTGCGCAAAGACCATTCAGGAAATCGCGGATCCGCTGGTCTCCGCCTCGTTGAAGATATTGCTCCGCTCGGCTGAGACTGAATAGCGAACCGGTCGCGAAAAGGAAAATTTTCTCGAGTGAGAGCCTCAAATTGTTTCCGCTAGTCAACCGAATGGTCCCCAACGCCGCCCGCCGTAGGGCGAATGGGTCCTTCGATCCCGTCGGCTTCTCATCAATCGCCCAGAATCCGGTCAGCGTATCAATCTTGTCGGCCAGTGCGACGGCGACAGAGACGGGGGCGGTGGGCACGGCGTCGGAGGGTCCCAGCGGCGAATAATGATCGCGGGCGGCGTCGGCGACGGCTTCGGGATGGCCTGCGGCAAGCGCGTAATAGCGGCCCATGGTGCCTTGCAGTTCCGGAAACTCGCCGACCATGGCGCTGCGCAGGTCAAGTTTGGCCAGTTTCGCGGCCAGTTCGGCCTGATCGGGGTCGGCGCCGACCAGCGGGGCGATGTCGCGCGACAGCGCCGCGATGCGGGCGATGCGGTCGGCCTGGCTGCCCAGCTTGTTGTGGAAGGTCACGGAATTCAGGCCCTGGGCCCAGGTGTCCATTCCCGATTTCGCCTCGCGCAGGTCGTTCTCATAGAAGAAGGCGGCATCCGACAGGCGGGCGGCCAGAACGCGCTGATTGCCGGCGAGGATCGTTGCGCCATCATCGGGTGTCTCGATATTGGCGACGGTGACGAAACCCTCGATCCGGCCAGTCTTTGGGTTCTTGGCCGAGAAGAATTTCTGGTGTTCCTTCATCGAGGTTTGCAGCACCTCGGGGGGCAGGTCGAGGAAGCGGTCCTCGATCACGCCCATCAGCGGCACGGGCCATTCGACGAGGCCCGCGACCTCGGTCATCAGGGCGTCATCGGGGACGATGTCCCAGCCGCGTGCGAAAGCGAGGTTTTCGGCCTGCTGGCGGATGGCGGCTTCGCGTTCGGCGGGGTCCAGCATGACGCGAGCGCGGCGCAGCTTGGCGGCGTAATCGTCAAATCCGGTGACGGAGAAGGCGTCGGGGGCCATGAAGCGGTGGCCGCGCGTGCTGTCGCCAGCGGTGATGCCTTCGATCGTCAGGGGAACGACGGTGGCGCCGGAATCGTCGCTGAGCAGGCAGATGATCGAATGCAGCGGGCGGACCCAGCGCATCGCGCCTGCGCCCCAGCGCATGGATTTCGGCCAGGGGAAGTTGCGGATCGTGCCGTCCAGCACCTCGGCCACGATCTGATCGGCGGGGCGGCCCGGCTTTTCGATGGTGGCGAACCAGACCTGGCCCTTCTTGTCGTCGCGGGCCTCAAGCTGATCGCGGGTCAGGCCGGTCGAGCGCAGAAAGCCTTCCAGCGCCTTTTCGGGGGCGTCGGTGCGCGGGCCCTTGCGTTCCTCGCGGGTGGTGGGGCTGCCGGCGCTGAGGCCTTCGATGGTCAGGGTCAGGCGGCGCGGGGTGCTGAACGCGCCCGCGCTGGCATAGGTCAGCCCGGCCTCGACCAGGCCGTCGGTGACCAGGCGTTTCAGATCCTCGCGCGCGCGGGCCTGCATGCGGGCGGGGATTTCCTCGGAAAAGAGTTCGATCAGCAAATCGGGCATCAGTCCATCACTCCGCGTTCCGGGGTCTTGTCGTTGAATTGGTGCCAGCCAAAGATGCGGCCGTCGGGATAGACGGCCAGCACGCGATCCACGTCGGGGCGGATCTCGGACTGGCTGAGGACGGCGCGGGCGGCGCCGGTTTCAAGGTCCTGACCGATCTGTTCGGCGTCATAGCAGTCGAACCAGTTGGGTCCGATCAGGGGGGTGGGGGCGTCGAAGGGCTGGGCGCCGTCGGGCAGCCCGCCTTCGACACGAAAGCAGGCACGCCAGCGCAGGGGCGAGCTGTCGGCATCGATGCCCTCGAACCCGATTGCGGTCAGGGGCACCGCACCATCGGCGGTTTGCAGCATCACCTGTGCCCGCGGGCTGTCGGCGGGGATGCGGTCGTAGAAGCCGTATTCCTGCGCATACCACATGCCGACCCCGGCGCCGAGCGCGGCGAGGATCAGGGCAATGGCGGCGATCTTGCCGGTCACGCGCTGGCCCCTGCGGCATCGGTGGTCAGGAACAGGTCTGCACAGGCCTTGGCCAGCGCCCGGACCCGGCCGATATAGGCCTGACGTTCGGTGACCGAGATCACGCCGCGCGCGTCCAGCAGGTTGAACAGATGGCTGGCCTTGATCGCCTGATCATAGGCGGGATGCGCCATCGGGATGCGGCGGCCCGCATTGTCGGTTTCGGCGGCGGCCAGGATCCGGGCGCATTCGGCCTCGGCATCCTTGAAATGCTGGAACAGCATGTCGGTATCGGCCTGATCGAAATTCCAGCGCGAATATTCCTGTTCGGTCTGGCGGAAGATATCACCATAGGTCAGCGCGATGGGCGCGTCGGGATCGTTGAAGGGCATGTCCATCACATGCTCGACCCCCAGGACATACATCGCCAGACGTTCCAGACCGTAGGTCAGTTCGCCCGAGACCGGTTTGCAGTCATGGCCGCCGACCTGCTGGAAATAAGTGAACTGGCTGACTTCCATGCCGTCGCACCAGACTTCCCAGCCAAGGCCCCAGGCGCCAAGGGTCGGGCTTTCCCAGTCATCCTCGACGAAGCGGACATCGTGGATCATCGGGTCCAGTCCGATCGCGCGCAGGCTGCCCAGATACAGATCCTGCAGGTTCGGGGGGCTGGGTTTGATGATGACCTGATACTGGTAGTAGTGCTGCAGGCGGTTCGGGTTTTCGCCATAGCGGCCATCGGTCGGGCGGCGCGAGGGTTGCACATAGGCCGCGGCCCATGACTTGCCCCCAAGCGAGCGCAGCGTGGTCGCCGGGTGGAAGGTGCCCGCGCCCACCTCCATGTCATAGGGCTGCAAAACGGCGCATCCTTGTGCAGCCCAGTAGTTTTGCAGCCGCAGGATGATTTCCTGAAAGCTGCGCGGTCGGTTGGGGCTGGTCATATGGCCATCCTTTTGCATAGATCGGTCCAAGGCGTCTCGCGCCTTCTAGGCGTGGCTTTGGACAGGGTCAATAAAGGCCCGTACGCCAGATGCGGGATGCAACGGGGAAGGAGGCAGGAATGCGGCGTTTTTCGGGTGCGATACTGGCGGCCCTGATGCCGGTTGCGGGCTTTGCGCAGGATGCGGTGATCCGGATCGAGGCAAAGCGCGGCAGCGAGGCGGCGACGATTGCGGCGCAGGGCTGGCGGGACCGGTTCGAGGATGTGGTGACATTTCCGCTGTCGGGCGACTGGATCGGCATTGCGCTGGGTCCGATGCCGCAGGCGGGGGCCGAGGCGCGTCTGCGGCAATTGCGGGCGGCCGGTCAGATCCCGTCCGACAGCTTCGTCGCGGCCGCGGCACCCGGTCTGACGCCGGTTCCGGGCGATGACGCCACCGATGCAGCGCCGGAGACGGTGGTCGCGACCCCGGTGCCGCCCGGCACGCATATCCGGCTGGATGCCCGCAGGAATCGCGAGGATGCCGATGCCGTTCTGGCCCAATGGCGTCAGACCTTCCCGGAGGCAGGCTTGTGGCAATTGCCGAATGGCTGGTTCGCCGTGACGCTTGGGCCGATGCAGGACGCGACCGCGCGGGCATGGCTGTCGGCGTTTCGAGATGGTGGGCTGCTGCCTAAAGACGCCTTTACCACGGTCGCTGCCGATCTGGGCCAGGAGGTGACGCCCGGCACCGCGCTGGACCTGCCCGCACCGGGCGATGCCGCGCAGATGCCGCCCCTGGATCAGGTTCAGAAGGCGCTGCGATGGGCGGGCCATTACGATGGCGACATCGACGGCAAATCCGGTCCCCAGACCCGCGCGGCGATGCAGGCCGAAATCATGGCCGAACGACTGGCCCCCGACGTGCCGGGCGCGATGCGGAAACTGCTGGAACGGCGGGCGGCGTGGCGCGATCAGATGGGTCTGGTCGAATTGCGCGACGATCACACGGGTCTGTCGGTCGTCGCACCCATGGACCGGCTGCAATTCGACCGGGTCGAGCGTGTGCTGTCGATCTATGGCCCCAGAAATGACTCGGGCAGTGCGCTGATCCTGTTCGATCGGGCGGGCGGCCAGCAGGAATTGCAGGACCTTGGCGGCCTGGTCACGGCGCTTGGCTGGGTGCCGAACCCGGACCGAAAGATCGAACGCGGGCATATCCGGCTGGAAGGCCGAAACGCGGAACATCACGGGCTTGCCGAAGGCTGGGTCCGCGATGGCCGCGCCCAGGGCTTTGTCTTGATCTGGCCGGCGGATGATCCCCAGAACCAGCGTCGCATCGCGGCCGAGATCAGCGACTCGTTCCAGCGGATCCCGGCGGCCGACAGCGCGACGATGCCCGACGGCTAACCGCGCCAGAATTTGGGCATCAGCAGTACCAGCGCCGAGATCAGTTCCAGGCGGCCCAGATACATGCCCACGATCATCATCCATTTCGCCGCGGTGGGAAATTCGGCGATGGACCCGTTCGAGGTCACTTCGGGGCCCCAGGTCGGCCCGACATTGGCGATGGCGGTCCAGGCGGCCGTCAGCGCCGTTTTCGGGTGCAGACCGGTCAGCGACAAGCCGACGATCAGCAGCCCGAAGGTCAGCATGAACAGGGTGAAGAAGGCCATGACCGAATCGACGATATCCTTGTCCAGCGGGCGCCCTTCATAGCGCAGCGGATAGACGCGATGGGGCGAATGCATGCGCCGGATCTGGGCGCGCACGGCCTGCCACAGCACCAGATAGCGGAACACCTTGACCGAACAGCCGGTCGATCCGGTGCAGCCCCCGATCAGCCCGCAGATGATCAGCACGGTGAAGGGCAGGTGCCCCCATGCCATCATGTCGGTCGAGGCAAAGCCCGTCCCCGAAAAGGTCGAGATCGTGTTGAACACCGTCTCGCGCATCACCTCCAGCGGATGATCGCCCTGTTTCATCACCAGCAGGCGATACAGCACGATGATCGCGCAGGCATAGAAGATCCAGCGCAGATAGGCCCGGATCTGGGTGTCCTGCCAGATCGGGGTAAAGCTGCCGCGCATGACCTGCACCATGCGGATGAACGGGATCGAGGCCAGCACCATGAAGATCGAGGCGGCCCATTCCAGCGGCCCCAGAAACGCCCCGAAGCTGGCATCATAGCTGGAAAACCCGCCGGTCGACACGGTGCTGAGCGCGTGGACGATGGCGTCATAGCCAGTCATGCCCAGAAGGATATAGGTCAGGATGCAGGCCGCAGTCAGCAGCAGGTAGATGCGCGTCATCTCGGCCGCGATTTCGCCCGCGCGGGGCAGGATCTTGCCAAGCGTGTCGAACCCTTCGGACCGGAAGAACTGCATGCCGCCGACCTTCATCACCGGCAGAAAGACCATCGCGACGACGACGATGCCCAGGCCGCCGCTCCAATGCAGGATGGTGCGCCAAAGGTGGACGCCGTAGGACAGGCGATCCAGTTCGGGGAAGGCGGTCGTGCCGGTTGTGGTGACGCCCGACATCGCCTCGAAATAGGCGTCGGTCAGGCTGGCATGGGGTTCACCGATCACGAAGGGGATCGCGCCAAAGACCGGCAGCACCGCCCACAGACCGGATGTGATCAGAAAGGCCTGCTGGATGTTCAGCGACTGTTGGTCGCCGCGCGTTGCCACGGTGATCAGCAGTCCGATGGCGACGGTGACCGCCCCTGCCTCCAGAAAGACCGTCCAGTGCGGATTGCCCTGCCACCAATCCACCGCCATCGGCAGCGCCATGGCCACGCCCAGGGCCGTGATGATTTTTCCGATGGAATGGGCCACTGGCCGAATGTCGATCATGCTGGCTGCTTGCCGCGACCTGCGCGACGCGTCAAGCGCGACAGTCACAAGCCCGCGATTTCCCACAGCTCCGTTGCCCGATTGCGCGGGGAAACGCAGGGCGGCGGCCTCGGCTGCGATCCTGCTTTGCGGTCAGGGCCCTCGCGCGCCCTTGAACGCCGTGAAACGGCAGGTTAACTTTAGATCAACTTGCTATCGGAGGGCGTGTGCTATGGCGCCCAGGCGTCCTGCGGGTGAGGACGCGTTCCCGAAATTAACGGTTGAGCCTCCGGTCACCCGCCAAACCGAGGACGGGGCGCTTTATGCGGCCCTGGATCTTGGCACAAATTCGTGCCGGATGCTGATTGCGCGACCGCGCGGCAGTCAGTTTCAGGTCATCGACAGCTTTTCCAAGCCCGTGCAGCTTGGGCATGGGCTGGAAGCTTCGGGGCGTCTGTCCCGCAGTTCGATGGCGCGTACGGTCCACGCATTGCAGGTCTGTCGGCGCAAGCTGGATCAGCACCGTGTCCGCAAGATGCGCATGGTCGCGACCGAGGCCTGCCGCCGCGCGCGCAACAGCCGCGATTTCCTGCGCACGATCCGCCGCGAAACCGGCCTGCCCGTTGAAATCATCGGCGCCGAGGAGGAAGCGCGGCTTGCGGTGATTTCCTGCGCGCCCCTGGTCAGTCACAGCACCGACACCTTGCTGGTCGTCGATATCGGCGGCGGTTCGACCGAACTGGTCTGGATCGACCTTGAAGATGTCGAGCCCAAGGAACGGTCGCGCGCGATCATGCGGCTGTCGGACGGGTTCGGAAATCCGCAGCCGGGCGGGGCGCGGGTCGTGGACTGGATCAGCGTGCCGCTGGGTGTGGCGACGCTGCGCGACCAGTTCGCCGATGTCGAGGACGATCAGGGCCGCTTTGCCCTGATGAGCTGGTATTTCGAGGAAATGCTGGCCGATTTCGCCCCCTATGCCGACGGCGCCCCTGATGAGGGGTTTCAGATCATCGGAACCTCGGGGACGGTGACGACGGTCGCGGCCAGCCATCTTGGGCTGCGCCGCTATGACCGCACCAAGGTTGACGGTTTGGAGATGACGACCGAACAGATCGACCGGGTCATTCATTCCTATCTGGCATTGGGGCCGGATGGGCGGCGGCAGGACCCGCGCATCGGACGCGAACGGCATGCGCTGATCATGTCCGGCGCGGCGATTTTGCAGACCCTGATGCGGGTCTGGCCGACAAATCGACTTTCCGTCGCGGATCGCGGCCTTCGCGAGGGGTTGCTTTATGCCCAGATGGTGCGCGATGGGGTGCTGACGCCAGACGGCCTGAACGGAGTGGCATGATGAGCAAGGAACCAAACAGCCGCGCGGGCAAGACCAGCGGCCGTGGACAACGCGACCTGAAGGTTCGCGTCAAGACCGCCAAGGGGCGCAAGATGTCGTCCAAGCTGTGGCTGGAACGGCAGCTGAACGATCCCTATGTGGCCCGCGCCAAGCGCGAGGGCTATCGCGGGCGCGCGGCGTACAAGATTCTGGAACTGGACGACAAGTATCGCTTTCTGGTTCCCGGCGCCCGGGTCGTCGATCTGGGATGCGCGCCCGGCGGCTGGTGTCAGGTGGCCGTGGCCCGCGTGAATGCGCTTGGCGAGAAATCGGGCAAGAAGGTCGGCCGCGTTCTGGGCCTGGACCTGCAAGAGGTCGATCCCATCGCCGGGGCCGAGATCCATCAGTTGGATTTTCTATCCGACGGGGCCGACGATCTGGTCAAGGAATGGCTGGGCGGGCCTGCGGATGTGGTGATGTCCGACATGGCGGCATCTTCGTCGGGGCACAAGGGCACCGACCACCTGCGCATCGTCGCGCTGGTCGAGGCGGCGGCGCAGCTGGCCTTCGATGTGCTTGAACCGGGCGGCACCTTCGTCGCCAAGGTTCTGGCAGGCGGCGCCGAGACGGAAATGCAGGCGATGCTGAAGCGCAACTTTACCAAGGTCGCCAATGTGAAGCCGCCCGCAAGCCGCAGCGATTCATCCGAGAAATTCGTCGTCGCCACCGGTTTCAGGGGGCGTCAGGACGAGGTGGATCAGGACGAGGACTGAGCCCGGAACGCCTCGGGGGTGCGGCCGGTGGCGGCCACGAAGGCGCGGGTGAAATGGGTATGGCTTGCATAGCCGAAATCCCGCGCGATCTGGGCCGGGCTGTGGCGCGTTTCGCGCAGCGCCTGCACCGCCATTTCCAGCCGGATCTGATGTATCAGGTCGATGGCCCGCTTGCCGCGCCCCGACTGGCAGGCATGATCCAGCGCCGCCGATGTCGTGCCCAGTTCTTCGGCCAGATCGGCAATGGTGATGCCTTGCTTCAGGCGCGATCCCGCCAGGTTCATGAACCGTTCCAACAGGCTGCGATCGCGCTGCGGCATTGTCGCGCGATCCGGCGTTGCGATCAACGGCTGCAACCGGCCCAGCAGCAGCGCCAGCATCCCCAGCAGGCAATGCATTCCCGCCGCGCCGGCATTGCGGGCGGTTTCGATCGACAATTCGTGCAGCGTCAGGTGCAGCGCGGCGCCCTCGTCGCCCGCCATGCCCGCGATCATCCGGGCGGGAAAGGGCGGATCGTTGTCCTGCGCCATCTGAGGGGCCAGCAGCATGACCTGCCCCTCGGCCCCGGCGCGGGGAAGGAAGGCGAAGGCCGTGCCGGCGGGGATGAAGCAGACCGTATCGGGCGCCAGCAGCCGTTCCTTGCGCGGCAGATCCAACTGTGCATACCCGCGCGTCACCCAGATCAGGCTGTGGTCGCTGC
This sequence comes from Paracoccus homiensis, assembly GCF_900111675.1. Lineage (GTDB taxonomy): Bacteria > Pseudomonadota > Alphaproteobacteria > Rhodobacterales > Rhodobacteraceae > Paracoccus > Paracoccus homiensis. The sequence continues at coordinate 135,048 of NZ_FOHO01000006.1, forward strand.
GCGTGCGTGGCTGGGGCGGGTTGCCTTTCGCGCCCCAGACGAAGCTGCCAAGCGGCAGCAGCCGCAATCCCGTCTGACGTGCGATCGGGCGCTGCGCATAGGGTCTGCTTGTGGGCAGCGCGACCGAGTTCGGGGCGGCGGGGGCGATGTTCTGCAGACGGGGCGCGGGGTCGGCGAAAACCGGCGCATGACCTTCGGGGATACTGCCATCCGTTACCTTGGCCGCGCCGGGATCGGGGCGCGGGCCGCCAACACTTGCCCAACCGGCATTCTTGCCGAACGGGCTGGCAGAAAACGGAAACCCGTTCCTGAAACTGCCTGCGTCATGCGTTGCCATGCGGAACCATTCCCTCAAAGCCGAATAAGCGAATTTTCGCCTATAAGCGGCTTTGTTGCAATAAAGTTCCCCGTGATCCGCGCGTAGGCGGGTGCGGTGTGGCTTTAATGTGCCGGTCCCACCGGCCAGCGATCCCAGCTTTTCATCCGCCCGCGAAACCAGATCCGCTGCGATTTGGCATATTGCCGCGTTGCGATGATCGCCCGCTGGGTTGCGGTGGCCAGATCGGTTTCGCCACGCAGATGCGCGATCAGTTCTGGGGCACCGATCGCGCGGGCCCATTGCCGGTCCGGGTTCCAGTCGGGGAACAGGGCGCGGGCCTCGTCCAGCGCGCCCTGATCCATCATCTGGTCGAAGCGACGGGCGATGCGGTCGGCCAGCCAGTCACGATCCGTCGTGATCAGCAGGCGCTGGCTGTCGGCCGCCGCGATCAGGGGCGGTGGCGTGTCGGCCTGCCATTCGGCCAACCCGCGGCCGGTGGCGCGCAGAACCTCCCACGCGCGCTGGACACGGGCGGGGTTGCGGGTGTCGATCCTGTCGCGCGTCATCGGGTCCAGGTCGGCCACCATCCGCGAAAGCCCGCCATCCTGACGCAGCAGCGCGTCGCCATCCTGCCGGACCTGCGGCGGCGTCGGCGGGACATAGGCAAGGCCCTGCGTCAGCGCCGTCAGATACAGGCCGGTTCCGCCGACGATGATCAGCCGCTGATCCATCAGCGCCGCCACATCGCGCAGCCAGTCCCCGACCGAATAGCTGCGATCCGGCGTCACATGCCCGTACAGCCGGTGGGGGGCCAGCGCCTCGTCCCGAGCCGGGGGGCGCGCGGTCAGGACGCGCCAGCAGGACCAGACCTGCAACGCGTCGGCATTCACGATCAGACCGCCCTGTGCCTGTGCGACGGCAAGCGCCAGCGCGGATTTCCCGCTGGCGGTCGGTCCTGCAATCAGCAGGTGGCGCGAAGGGTCGATCTGTGACAGATCGGGATCAGACATGGGCCGCTCCGGGCGGTTGAACATGCGCGTCTTTTGCGACATTTTGCGGCGCGATGAAAGCGGGCGGCCCTTTGGAAAAGGACAGGACATGACCGATCAAGAGGGCGCAGCGCCCACCCAATATGGCCGAGTGATGCTGAAAATCTCGGGCGAGGCGTTGATGGGCGATCAGGGTTTCGGCCTGCATCCGCCCACCGTCGCGCGAATCGCCAACGAGGTCGACAGCGTCGCCAAGATGGGGGTCGAGGTGTGCATGGTCATCGGTGGCGGCAATATCTTCCGCGGCCTGCAGGGCAGCGCCCAGGGGATGGAACGCACCACCGCCGACTATATGGGCATGCTGGCCACAGTCATGAACGCGCTGGCGATGCAATCCGCGTTGGAGGCCCTGGGCCATCATTGCCGTGTCATCAGCGCCATCCGCATGGATGAGGTCTGCGAGCCCTATATCCGCCGCCGCGCGATCCGCCACCTTGAAAAAAAGCGGATCATCATCTTCGCCGCAGGCACCGGGAACCCCTATTTCACCACCGATACCGCCGCGACCCTGCGCGCCAACGAGATGAACTGCGAAGCCATCTTCAAGGGCACCAAGGTCGATGGGGTCTATGACAAGGACCCGGCCAAGCATTCCGACGCCAAGCGTTACGGCAGCGTCAGCTATGACGAGGTGCTGCAAAAGCATCTGGGCGTGATGGACGCCTCTGCGATCGCGTTGGCCCGTGACAACCGCCTGCCCATCGTGGTCTTTTCGCTGGATGAGCCGGGCGGCTTCCGCTCGATCCTCGAAGGTCGCGGCACTTATACGCGCGTTCACGTCTAGGACAGGGCATTGGGGATGCGTGCGCGTATCGACGGGCTGATCCACGGCCCGGCCTTTCAGACATTCATCACGGCGGTGATTCTGTTCAACGCCGTGATCCTGGGCCTTGAAACCGCGCCGGCCGTCATGGCCAGCGCGGGGCCGCTGATCCTGTTTCTGGACAGCCTGTGCCTTGCCATCTTCGTGGTCGAGATCGCGGCCAAGCTTTATACCCGCCGTCTTGGGTTCTTCCGGGACGGGTGGAACATCTTCGATTTTCTGGTCGTGGGCATCGCGCTGATTCCGGCAGCGGACGGTCTGTCGGTGCTGCGGGCGCTGCGGATCCTGCGGCTGTTGCGCATCGTCTCGGTCACGCCGCGCCTGCGTCGCGTGGTCGAGGGGTTCCTGGCCGCGCTTCCCGGTATGGCCAGCGTGTTCCTGCTGATGGGGATCATCTTCTACATCTTCGCGGTCATCGCGACCAAGCTGTTCGGCGGGGCGTTTCCCGAATGGTTCGGTTCGATGGGGGAATCGGCCTATTCGCTGTTCCAGATCATGACGCTGGAAAGCTGGTCGATGGGCATCGTGCGCCCGGTGATGGAGGTCTATCCCAATGCGTGGCTGTTCTTCGTGCCCTTCATTCTGGTCACCACCTTCGCGGTGATGAACCTTGTCGTCGGTCTGATCGTCAATTCCATGCAGGATGCCCATCAGGCCGAAGAGAACGAAGCGACCGGCGCCTATCGCGACGAGGTCCTGCAACGGCTTGAGGCGATCGAGCGTCGGCTGTCCGAGCAGGGTCGTCCGCCGGGGCAATGACGGTTCTGCCGGAGGCCCTGGCCGTCCGGCATTTCCTCGCCCATTTTACGGGCAAATGCTTTGCCAATACCCGGCATTGCGGTTACAAGCGGTGAAAATTCAAGTCAGAGGCAGTCCCACATGGCAGAGGACATCGAAATCGATATCGACGATCTGGAACGTCGGATGAAAGGCGCGATGGACAGTCTGCGCCACGAATTCTCTTCGTTGCGCACCGGTCGCGCATCGGCCTCGATGGTCGATCCCGTCCAGGTCGAGGCCTATGGCCAGATGACCCCGATCAACCAGCTGGGCACCGTCAACGTCCCCGAACCGCGCATGGTCACAGTGAACGTCTGGGACAAGGGAATGGTCGGCAAGGTTGAAAAGGCGATCCGCGAAAGCGGTCTGGGCATCAATCCGCAGACCAATGGCACGATCATCATGCTGCCGATCCCCGAACTGAACGAAGAGCGGCGCAAGGAACTGACCAAGGTCGCCGCGCAATATGCCGAAAGCGCCCGCGTCGCCATCCGCAACGTGCGCCGCGATGGCATGGATCAGGTCAAGAAGGGCAAGGCCAATGGCATGCCCGAGGATGATCAGAAGTTCTGGGAAACCGCGGTTCAGGAACTGACGGACAAGATGATCGGCAGCGTCGATGAGGCGCTGGAATCGAAGCAAGCCGAAATCATGCAGGTCTGAGGACGTCAATGGCCGCCGAAACCGCACAGGCCGTCGCGTCCCCGGGCGCAGCCGCACCGCGTCATGTCGCCATCATCATGGACGGCAATGGCCGTTGGGCCGTCGAACGCGGCTGGCCGCGTCTGGTCGGCCATCGGCGCGGGGCCGAGCGGGTGAAGCAGATCGTCCGGGCCTGCCCGGATCTGGGCGTCAACTGGCTGACGATCTACGCCTTCTCGACCGAGAACTGGAAACGCTCGACCGAAGAGGTGCTGGGTCTGATGAAGATCTTTCGCCGCTATATCGAGCGTGAGGCCGAGGGCATGTCCGCCGAGGGCGTGCGCATGCGGTTCATCGGCGGGCGGGAACGTCTGGACCCGAAACTACAGGCGCTGATGGCCGCGATCGAGGCACGGACGGCCGGCAACACGCGGCTGAACCTGACCGTCGCGATCAATTATGGCGGGCGTGACGAATTGACCCGTGCCGCGGGTCGCCTGTCGCAGAAAGTGGCGCGGGGCGAAATCGGCGAACCGACAGAGGCCGACTTCGCGGCCTGTCTGGACACGGCCGGACATCCCGATCCCGATCTGGTGATCCGCACCTCGGGCGAGACGCGCACCTCGAATTTCCTGCCCTGGCAGGCGGCCTATGCCGAATATGAATTCACGCCCACGCTGTGGCCCGATTTCACGCCGGACCATCTGGGCGCGATCCTTGACCGCTTTGGCCTGCGCGAGCGTCGCTTCGGGGGCGTATGAGCCCGGCTTCCCGAATAGACAAGCCCGGTGGCGGCAAATGGGCCGATCTGTCGCGGCGCATCGCCTCGACCGTGGTTCTTCTGGGCATCGGTGTTCTGCTGGCCACGGCCACCGGGATCTGGCTGCGTCTGGGCATGGCGCTGATCTGTGCGATCACCTTCTGGGAACTGGCCAGCATGACCGGGTGGCGCCACCCCGAACTGCATGCCGGACCCTTCGGGACATGGCGACCGCTGGCCTTGGCCGCGATTGCAGGGATGTCGCAGCTTGCGGCGCTGGTACTGTACCATCCGCTGGCATGGCTGTTGCTGTTGCTGCCGATCCTTGCGGGGTTGCCCGGTGCGGCCAGGCGGGATCGCGGGACCTACACGATTTTCGGCATTGCAATCCTTTTGGTTGCCTATGGTCTGGTGATCTTCCGCGAGGATTTCGGCCTGCCATTCGTGCTGTGGCTGATGGGGATCGTGATCGTGTCGGACACGGCGGGTTACTTCTTCGGCCGCATTCTGGGCGGTCCGAAGTTCTGGCCCTCGCTTAGCCCCAAGAAAACCTGGTCCGGAACGGTCGCAGGCTGGATCGGCGCGGCCATTCTGGGCGTGTTGCTGTGGCTGTCGGGTCATGGCGACGCCTCGCTGATCTGGGTGTCGCCGCTGGTCTGCTTTGCCGGCCAGCTGGGCGATATCGCCGAAAGCTGGTTGAAGCGGCGGGCAGGGGTCAAGGACAGTTCAAACCTGATTCCGGGTCATGGCGGTTTCATGGATCGATTTGACGCAGTGACGGGCGCGGTTCTGGCGACCATGCTGATCTGGGCCCTGAACTTCGTTCCTGCGGTGAACTGACAGATGCGACGCATTTCCATTCTGGGCGCCACCGGCTCGGTCGGCGCGAACGGTGTTGACCTGATCCGCCGCGCGGGCGGCGCTGCGGCCCATCACACGGTTGCCCTGACCGGCGGGCGCAATATCGCCAAGCTGGCCCAGATGGCGCGTGAACTGAGGGCCGAGATTGCCGTGACCGCGCATGAGGACCTTTTGTCGGATCTGCGTGATGCATTGTCGGGCAGCACCGTTGCCGCCGCTGCCGGACCATCCGCGCTGATCGAGGCGGCCTCGCGCCCTGCGGATTGGGTTCTGTCCTCGATCGTCGGTTCGGCCGGATTGGCACCGGGTCTGGCCGCGTTGAACCAGGGTGGCGTGCTGGCGCTTGCGAACAAGGAATCGCTTGTATGTGCCGGGCCGCTGATCCACGCCGCCGCCAAGGAAAGCGGCGCGCGGATTCTTCCCGTTGATTCTGAACATTCCGCTATTTTTCAGGCACTTGGGTCAGATAATCTAGAAACGGTCAAGGATGTGACCATCACCGCTTCTGGCGGTGCGTTCCGCGATTGGCCCTTGGAACGTCTGGCGGCGGCCACGGTTGCACAGGCTTCGACCCATCCGAACTGGGCCATGGGACAGCGGATCACGATCGACAGCGCCTCGATGTTCAACAAGGCGATGGAAGTTATTGAGGCCAAGGAATTTTTTGGCCTTGGCGCGGACAGGATCAAGGTTCTGGTCCATCCTGAATCGGTCATTCACGCCATTGTGTCGCATGTCGATGGTGGCAGCATCGCGCATCTTGGCGCGCCCGATATGCGTCACGCGATCGGCTATGCGCTGAACTGGCCGGACCGTGCGCCTTTGCCGGTGGCCGCGCTGGATCTGGCCCGGATGGGCAGTCTGACCTTCCGCGCGCCCGATGAAACCCGTTGGCCCGCGCTGCGCCTTGCGCGCGAGGTGATGGCGGCCGGCGGCATGGCGGGGGCCGTGTTCAACGCGGCCAAGGAACAGGCGCTGGACGATTTCATCGGCGGGCGCATCCGCTTTACCGACATGGCCCCAAGGGTCGAGGCCTGCCTGAGCTGCCTGTCCGGGAAGGACGGCTTCAGTCTCGATGCCGCCGATCTGGACACCGTGATGCATTGGGACCGCGCCGCAAGACAGGAGGCCGCCGCATGACAGACCTGATCCCGCAATTCGGCAGCACGATCTATACGCTGGCCTCGTTCGTGGTCGCCCTGGCGGTGATCGTGACGGTGCATGAATACGGTCATTACATCATCGGCCGCCTGTCGGGCATCCGCGCCGAGGTGTTTTCCGTCGGCTTCGGTCCGCGTCTTGTCTCGCGTCGGGACCGCCGGGGAACGCTGTGGCAGATCGCGGCGCTGCCGCTTGGTGGCTATGTCCGGTTTCTGGGCGACGCCAATGCCGCAAGCGCGGGCACGGGGCACAGGGTTGATCCGGCGCTGCTGCGGCAAACGCTGACCGGGGCACCGCTTTGGGCGCGGTTCGCGACCCTGCTGGCGGGACCGGTCTTCAACTTCATCCTGTCGATTCTGATCTTTGGCGGGTTCGCGCTGTTTCAGGGCTTGCCGACCCAGCAGGTCGAGGTCGGGGAGATTTCCCCCGCGCCGCCCGGCATCGTGAACCAGTTGCAGCCCGGCGACCTGATTACCGGTATCGGCGGGCAGAAGGTCGAAAGCTGGGCCGATATCGGCGCGGCCGTCGATACGCTGCCGATTGCGCCGCAGCAGGACTGGCAGGTTCTGCGCGACGGATTGGAAATCACCGTGACCGGTCCGGACCCGATGCCCGCACGGATCAGCGGCGTGGCACCGCGCAGTGCCGCCGCCGATGCAGGTTTGATGGCGGGCGACGTCGTCATCGGGATCGACGATCAGCCCATCACCCGCTTTACCCAGATGCGCGACATGGTCGAGGCGGCACAGGGCAATCCCCTGGCCCTGCAGGTCTGGCGTCCGGACAGCGGCGTCGCGAACTATATGTTGATCCCGAAGGAACAGGATCTGCCGGCGGCCGATGGCGGTTACGAAAAGCGCTGGCTGATCGGCGTGACCGGCGGCGAAAGCTTTTTCGCCCCGGCCATGCGCCGCGCCGGCCCGATCGAGGCGCTTTGGCTGGGCATCGGGCAGACCTGGCAGATCATCGCAGGCTCGATCACCGGGCTGTGGGCGATGATCACGGGACAGATCGGCAGCTGCAATCTGGGCGGCGCGATCAGCATTGCCGAAAGCACCGGGCAGGCGGCCAGTGCGGGGGGCGCAAGCTTTCTGTGGTGGATCGCGGTGCTGTCCGCGGCGATCGGCTTTTTGAACCTGTTGCCGATCCCGGTTCTGGATGGCGGGCATCTGATGTTTTACGCGTGGGAGGCCGTGACAGGACGCCCGCCGTCGGATCGTGCGCTGAACCTTTTGACCGCGATCGGCATGGCCGCCGTGCTGAGCCTGATGATTTTCGGACTCACCAACGACCTTTTCTGCCCCTGACCGGCGATGCGGTTTTGACAGCCGCCCCGGTTTGAGGCACAAGCTTTCAGCAAAAGAAGGCGCGTTTGGCGCCGTGCAGGCAGAAAGCAAGAGGGGCGGCAATGACACAGAAACTGGGCAGGGGCAGTGTGGCCCTGATAGCGGCGCTGACCATGTCGGTGCCTGCATCGCTGATGGTGCCTCACGCGGCTTCGGCATATGTTTTCAACGATGTCCGGATCGAAGGATCGCAGCGGGTCGAGGCGGCGACGGTTCTGTCCTACGCCAATATCGCGCGGGGGCAGGATGTCTCGGCGGGCGAATTGAACGACGCGTTGCAGCGGCTTCAGGGATCGGGCCTGTTCGAGACGGTGGAAATCGTGCCGCAGGGCGGGACCCTGATCATCAAGGTCAGCGAATACCCGACGATCAACCAGATCAGCTTCGAGGGCAATCGCCGGATCAAGGACGATCAGCTGGCCGAGATCGTGCAAAGCCAGTCGCGCCGCGTCTATCAGCCCAGCCAGGCGATCGAGGATGCGAACAACATTGCCCAGGCCTATGCCAGCGAGGGTCGTCTTGCCGCCCGCGTCGATCCCAAGATCATCCGTCGCAGCGACAACCGCGTTGATCTGGTGTTCGAGGTTCGCGAGGGCGACCTGACCGAGATCGAGCGCATCAGCTTTACCGGCAACCGGGCGTTCAGCGACAGCCGTCTGCGGAATGTGCTGCAGACCAAACAGGCCGGCATCCTGCGCACCTTCATTCGCCGCGATACCTTCGCCGCCGAGCGTATTCCGCTGGATGAACAGCTGCTGACCGATTTCTACCGCTCGCAGGGGTATGCCGATTTCAAGGTTCAGGGCGTTGCCCCGGAACTGGCCCGCGAACGCGATGCGCTGTATATCACCTTCAACATTCAGGAAGGCCCGCGCTACAAGTTCCGCAGCGTTGATACGATCTCGGAGATTCCGGGTGTCGATGCGGCTGATTTCGCGGCGCAGAACCGCGTGAAGCGCGGCTCTTTCTACAACCCTTCGGATATCGACATCACCATCCGCCGCATGGAAACGGTCGCGATCCAGAAGGGGCTGGATTTCGTCAGCATCGAACCGCGGGTGCAGCGCAACCCGGCGACCCAGTCGCTGGACCTGACCTTTGCGCTGACGCGCGGGCCGCGCGTTTTCGTCGAGCGTATCGATATCGAGGGCAACACGACCACGCTTGACCGCGTGATCCGCCGTCAGTTCAACACCGTCGAGGGTGATCCGTTCAACCCGCGCGAAATCCGCAACTCGGCCGAACGGGTGCGGGCGCTGGGTTATTTCGCCGATGCGCAGGTCGAGACCCGTCAGGGCACCAGCGACCAGCAGGTCATCGTCGACGTCAATGTCGAGGAACAGCCGACCGGCTCGCTGACCTTCGGTGCGTCCTACGGCGTCAGCGCGGGCGTCGGTCTGAACGCATCGCTGACCGAGCGGAACTTCCTGGGGCGTGGACAGACCGTCGGTCTGACGATTTCGACGGCCGATGGCGACCGCGAAGGGTCGATCAATTTCATCGAGCCGTATTTCTTGGGTCGTGACCTGCGCTTCCGCTTCCGCACCTGGTACAGCGAGACCGAAGATCTGAATTCGGATTACGACACGCGCAGCATCGGCATCAGCCCGTCGATCGAGTTCCCGATTTCGGCCAATGGGCGGTTGGAACTGCGCTATACGCTGAAACAGGACAAACTGGACAATGTCGACGAGGACAGCTCGGTCATTCTGCAGCGTGAAGAGGGCGACCGTTTGTCCTCGGCGCTTGGCTACACCTACACCTGGGATACACGCCGCACGGGCCTGAACCCGGTCACGACCTACAAGTTCAGCTTCAGCCAGGATGTCGCGGGTGTCGGTGGCGACGTGAAAAGCGTGACCACCACGGCATTGGCCGGGCTAGAAAGCAATGCCTGGCGCGAAGATGTCACCTTCCGGGCCGAGCTGGAGGCCGGGGCGGTCTATGGTTACAGCGATTATACGCCCTACATTCTGGACCGCTTCCGTGCCGGATCGCGGATACGCGGCTTCGAATCCAACGGCATCGGACCGCGTGACCTGAACGCGGTCAACGAGGATGCGTTGGGCGGCAATTACTTCTGGGCGGCGCGCGCGGAAAGCCAGTTCCCCATCGGTCTGCCGGAAGAATACGGCATCACCGGCGGTCTGTTCGCCGATGTCGGGTCGATCTGGGGGCTGGACGATACCATCGGCACCGATGGCATTGCCGTGGATGACGACATGTATGTCCGCGCATCTGTCGGCGCGTCGATCTTCTGGACCACGCCCATCGGTCCGCTGCGGTTCAACTTCTCGAAGGCGATCGCGCAGGAAGACTATGACGAGGAACAGAATTTCGACCTGACGATCTCGACCCAGTTCTGATGATCGCCCGATCGGTCACGACCTGTCTGCTGTCGGTTCTGCTGTCTGGCGGATCGGCAGCGGCGCAGCAGGCGGCCCCACCGCCCGCGGCGGAATTGGCCGAACCCAATACCGAGGCGACCCCGGATCAGGGGTTGCCCAGCCGCACCATCGAAAGTGACGGGAACAGCCCGGATCCGCTGGCGGCGCCCTTGCTGACCGTCGATCAAGAGGCGCTGTTCGCCCGGTCGGCATGGGGGCAGCGGACACAGCAATTGCTGGAAGATGCGGGCAGTCAGATCGCTGCCGAGAATGAACGCATCGCGCAGGAACTATCCGACGAAGAAGCGCGTCTGACCGAACAGCGCAAGGCGCTTGCCCCGGCCGAATTTCGTCAGCGGGCCGAGGCGTTCGACGCCCGTGCCACCCGCATTCGGCGAGAACGCGCGCAGGTGGTTCAGGAATTGAACGCGCGTGGCGAGGCCAGCCGCAATGCGTTTTATCAGGCGGCCCTGCCGATCATGGGCGATGTGATGCAGCAACGCGGCGCGGTCGCGGTGCTGGACCGGCGCACGGTCTTTGTGTCGCTGGACGCGATCGACGTGACCGATGTTCTGGTTGTCGAACTGGACCGCGCGCTTGGTGCAGGCCCCGAGGAATTGCCAGGGCCTGCAGACGATCCCGCGCAGGATTAGGGCAGGCGTGCGATCCGCTCGCTCAGCAGTGCGAACAGGCCGTCCCGGTCCAGATCGCGGATGAACAGGGCGTTGGCCGGACGGCCCGACACGCGCCACCAGTCGGCCACGGTCATGCCAAGCGTGAATTCGCCGCTTGTCTCGATTTCGACATTGATCTCGCGGCCGCTGAACAGATCGGGCCGCAGCAGCCACGCGATGGTGCAGGGGTCATGCAGGGGTGCGCCGGCGCTGCCGTATTTTTCACGATCATAGCGCTCGAAGAAATCGGTCCAACTGGCGACGGCGGGGCCGCAGCGGTTGGGCAGATCGGCCATGGCCTGCACCCAGTCGCGCGAGGTCAGCGCCTGATGCGTCGCGTCCAGCGGCAGAACAACCAGCGGGACGCCCGACCCAAAGACCAGGCTGGCCGCTTCTGGGTCGACATAGATGTTGAACTCGGCAGCCGGGGTGATGTTGCCCACTTCGAAATAGGCGCCCCCCATCAGAACCACCTGCTTGACCCGGCTGACGATGTCGGGGGCTTTGCGGAAGGCGGTCGCGATATTGGTCAAAGGTCCGATCGGCACCAGCGTGACACTGCCTTCGGGTTCGCGGCGCAGCGTTTCGATGATGAAATCGACCCCGTGGCCGGGATGCAGCGGGGTCGAGGGTTCGGGCAGCTCGATCCCGTCCAGACCGCTTTTGCCGTGCACATGTTCGGCGGTGACCAGCTTGCGGCCCATCGGGGCGTCGCAGCCGGCAAGGACCGGAATGTCGCTGCGTTCGGCAAGTTCCAGGATCTTGCGCGCATTCAGTTCGGTCAGCGACAGGGGAACATTTCCCGCGACGGCGGTGATGCCCAGAAGCTCGATCTCGGGGCTGGCCAGCGCCAGAAGGATGGCGACCGCGTCGTCCTGTCCGGGATCGGTGTCGATGATGATTTTCTGGGTCATGCCATCCGCCTTGTCGGTTTGGCAGTAATCTGACCGGGCGGTAAAAAAGGCGCAAGTCGAAACCTGCGCCTTTTGGTATGTTCTTGTTTTTCGGGCAGATCAGCCGTCGAAGTTGACCTCTTCGATCAGGGTCAGCGCCTGCGGACGCAGATCCGAGATCTCGGTCAGGGGGGTGCTGTCGGCGGTGAACTCACCCCAGCTTTGGACGATCTCGGACCGCTCGACATGGTCCGAGACCGGGAATTCGTAATTGGTTTCGGCGTAGATCTTCTGTGCTTCGTCGCTGACGAGGAAGTCGATCAGTTTCTGCGCGGCTTCCTTGTTCGGGGCCGCTTTGGTCATCGCCACGCCCGAGACGTTCACATGCGTGCCGCCGTTTTCGAACACGGGGAACAGGATGCGGACGGAATCGGCCCATTCCTTCTGTTCCTCGTCTTCCAGCATCTTGCCCATGTAATAGGTGTTGCCCAGGCTGATATCGCATTCGCCGGCCCAGATCGACTTGACCTGCGCACGGTCGTTGCCTTCGGGCTTCTTGGCCAGGTTTGCCTTGACGCCTTCCAGCCATTCGCGGGTTTCGTCCGGGCCGTGATGCGCCAGGAAGGCCGCGGTCAGCGCGACATTGTAGTCATGGGTGAAGGGGCGGGTGCAGATGCGGCCCTTCCATTTGGGATCTGCCAGATCTTCATAGCTGGTCAGTTCGCCATCGGCGACGCGATCCTTGCTGGCATAGACGATGCGGGCGCGGGTGGTCAGGCCGAACCACTGGCCATCGGCATCGCGCAGAGTGGCGGGCACCACGTCCAGTGCCTCGTCGGTCACCGGCTGGGTGACACCTGCGTCCTTGACCTCGCCCAGGCGTGCGACATCGACTGTCATGATCAGGTCGGCGGGGCTGCGATCGCCCTCGGCCTGCAGACGCTCGACCATGCCTTTTTCGACAAAGGCCGTGTTGACGGTGATCCCGGTCTTTTCGGTGAAGGCATCGGTCAGCGGCTTCAGCAGCTCGGGCTGGCGATGCGAATAGATGTTCACTTCTTCGGCCAGGGCGGGCAGGGCAGTCGCGCCCATCAGCGAAGCGAGGATCAGGTGACGCATAATCGACTCCTTTAGTCGGAAATTTGGCGTCTTTTGCCAAGTCGCGGATCCCGCGTCAATGCGTCCTGTGGATTGACCGGGCATGACGGGCAGGATAGGGCGCGGGAATGGCACGCGCACCCCTTCTTCAATTGACCGATATCTCGCTGACCTTCGGCGGCAATCCGGTTTTCGACAATCTTTCGCTGACGGTTCAGCAGGGCGACCGGGTCGCGCTGGTCGGCCGCAACGGGTCGGGCAAATCGACCTTGATGAAGGTCATGGCCGGATTGGTCGAACCCGACCGCGGTCAGGTGGTTCTGAATGCCGGCGCCCATACCGGATATATGGAACAGGACCCGGATCTGTCGGGCTACGAGACGCTTGGCGATTTCGCCAGTGCCGACCTGCCCGAGGCCGAGGCCTATCGCGTTGAAATGGCGGCTGAAGGGCTGAAATTCGATCCTGACCGTCCGGTGTCCACGGCCTCGGGTGGGGAACGTCGCCGCGCCGCGCTTGCGCGACTGCTGGCGCAGGCACCCGAACTGATGCTGCTGGACGAGCCGACGAACCATCTGGACATCGAGGCGATCGGTTGGCTGGAAGATCACCTGAACCAGACCCGCGCGGCCTATGTCATCATCAGCCACGACCGCGCCTTTCTGCGCCGTCTGACCCGCGCGACCCTGTGGATCGACCGCGGCGAGGTGCGCCGTCAGGAACGCGGATTCGAGCATTTCGAGGAATGGCGCGAGGCGACATGGACCGCCGAGGATGACGCCCGCCACAAGCTGGACCGCAAGATCAAGGCCGAAGCCCGGTGGGCGGTCGAAGGCATCAGCGCCCGTCGCAAGCGCAACCAGGGCCGCGTTCGCGCACTTCAGGCATTGCGGGCCGAACGTGCCTCGCAGATCCGGCGTCAGGGAACAGCCGCGCTTGCGCTGGAATCCGGTGCACAATCGGGCAAGCGCGTGATCGAGGCCAAGGGCGTCACCAAGACTTTTGGCGAACGCGCGATCCTGAAACCCTTTGATCTGTTGGTCAATCGTGGCGACCGCGTGGCGTTTGTCGGGCCGAACGGCGTCGGCAAGACCACCCTGATAAAATTGCTGACCGGTGAGATCGCCCCCGATGACGGCCAGATCAAGCTGGGGACCAATCTTGAGGTCGCGGTATTCGATCAGGCGCGTGCGGCGCTGAACCCCGATCAGTCGCTGTGGGACTCGCTGACCGGCGATCCGGATATGCGGGTCTCGGGGCGGGCCGATCAGGTCATGGTCCGTGGCCAGCCGCGCCATGTCGTCGGCTATCTGAAGGATTTCCTGTTCGACGAGGGGCAGGCCCGCGCGCCCGTGCGCAGCCTGTCGGGCGGTGAAAAGGCGCGGCTTCTGCTGGCACGGCTGATGGCGCGGCCCTCGAACCTGCTGGTCATGGACGAACCGACCAACGATCTGGATGTCGAAACGCTGGATCTGTTGCAGGATCTGCTGGGCGAATATGACGGCACGGTCCTGCTGGTCAGCCACGACCGGGACTTCATCGATCGCGTGGCCGATACCACGGTCGCGATGGAAGGCGATGGCCGCGCGACGGTCTATGCCGGCGGTTGGAGCGATTACCGCGATCAGCGTGGCGATGTGGCGCGCACCGAAACTGCGGCGCCCCCGCAGGCCGCAAAGGATGTCGCAAAGCCGTCTGCGCCTGCAAAGGCCGCCAAGCCTGGCCTCAGCTTCACGGAAAAGCATCGCCTGGACGAACTTCCGTCGGTGATCGAACGGCTTGAGGCCGAGATCGCGAAACTGTCACAGTTCCTGTCGGACCCCGATCTTTACCAGACGGCGCCCGCAAAGTTTCAGAAGGCAACCGACGCGCTGACCGAACGGCAGGCCGCCCTGTCCGCCGCCGAAGAGGAGTGGTTGGCGCTGGAAGAAAAGGCCGCCGGCTAGGCGCGTTTTCGCGGCAAAAGATGCCGCAGGATCGCCGGGTTAGAGCCGGGGCTTGCTTGACTTGTGCGGCCAAATGCGGCATATCCCAGCGGACCGGCCGGGCTTTTGTCCTTGGCCGGTGAATTATTTTGAATGAACTCCGTTACATACGGGGCGCAGTCCGAAGGCGGGGCAACCCGGAACACCGATGCGAATCGGGGCCGAGGGACGCGGTTAACGAAGGAAAGAAGCGATGTTCGCGGTTCTGAAAACGGGCGGCAAGCAGTACAAGGTGCAGGCGGGTGACGTTCTGCGCGTTGAAAAGCTGAATGCTGCAGCTGGTGAAAAAGTCCAGTTCAACGAAATTCTGATGGTTGGTGCGACGCTGGGTGCGCCGCTGGTCGACGGTGCCTGCGTTCAGGCCGAAGTGATCGATCAGATCAAGGCTGACAAGGTCATCACCTATGTCAAGCGCCGCCGCAAGCACAGCTCGCAGCGTACGCGCGGCCACCGTCAGCAGCTGACCCTGCTGCGCGTGACCGACGTGCTGGAAAAGGGCGCGGACAAGACCGGCGTGAAAACTGCCGTCGGCGCCCGCACCAAAGAAGCTGCTGAAGCGTAAGGAGACTGACCCATGGCACATAAAAAAGCAGGCGGTTCTTCCCGTAACGGCCGCGATTCCGCGGGCCGCCGTCTTGGCGTGAAACTGTATGGTGGCCAGGAAGCCATCGCAGGCAACATCATCGTGCGTCAGCGCGGCACCAAGTGGTGGCCGGGCGTCAATGTCGGTATGGGCAAGGATCACACCCTGTTCGCGCTGACCGACGGTCACGTCACCTTCAAGAAGGGCCTGAAGGGCCGCACCTTCATTTCGGTGATTCCCGCGAGCCTCGAAGCCGCCGAGTAACCCAAGCTTAACATAGCGATGTTAAAGGGGGGGACCGGCGAAAGCCGGTCCCCCCGACCTGTTTCAGGGTACGTTTTCCGGGAGGGGAAAATGGTTATGTCTGCACCCATGCGTGAGGGTACGCGATTGGACGATCTCAAACTTGCCGATGCTGTCGGCGGCCAGCCGATCATCGAAACGCAGCGCTTGGTTCTGCGCCCGCTTCGCCCGTCCGATGTGGGCATGATCGCGCATTATACGGCCGACCGCCGCGTAGCCGAAGGCACCCGCGCCATCCCCCATCCGCTGCCCCCTGGCGCGGCCGAGGATTTCGTGGCCCGCGCCATGGCTGTGAACCGGATCGAGGATGTCTGGGCGATTGACGGCTCGGCCCATAATCTGACCGAGTTGCTGGGCGTCGTCTCGCTGACCCGCATGGAAAGCGACCAGTCCGAGCTTGGCTTCTGGGTCGGGTCCGGCTTCTGGAATACCGGCTTTGCCACCGAAGCCGTGGAAGGGCTGGTGCGGGCCAATCCGCACGGGTCGCGCACATTGTTCGCCGAGGCTTTTCAGGACAATCCCGGCTCGGCCCGCGTTCTGACGAATAGCGGTTTTGAATATCTGGGCGATGCCGAAAGCTGGTCCGTGGCCCGCGACGCAAGGGTCCCGACCTGGACCTATCTGCGCAAGATGGCCTGACGATCCGACGCGCCCGCCGATCTGGCGGGCGTTTGCATGACGGGTTTGCGCCCATTGCGGGTCATTGCAGTTTCTGCATTTCGGGGAATTGTAATCGGCCCGCGAACGCCTAACTCAGCGGAATGAGCACGACTTATTCCCTTCTCGATCTGGCGCCGGTCCCCGAGGGGTTTACCCCCGCCGACGCGATCCAGAACACCCTTGACCTTGCGCGTCATGCCGAGGATTGGGGGTATCACCGCTATTGGCTGGCGGAACATCACAACATGCCCGGCATCGCCAGTTCCGCGACCGCGGTCCTGATCGGGCTGGTGGCGCAGGCGACCGCGTCGATGCGGGTTGGGGCGGGCGGCATCATGCTGCCGAACCACGCGCCGCTGACCGTGGCCGAGGCGTTTGGCACGCTGGCCACCGCCTTTCCCGACCGGATCGATCTGGGCCTTGGCCGCGCGCCCGGCGGGGACGGTGCCGTCATTCGCGCATTGCGCCGTGACCCGATGGCCGACAGCTTCCCGCAGGATGTCGTTGAATTGCTGACATATCTGGGGCCGGAACAGAAGGATGCCGCTGTCCGTGCACTGCCGGGCGAAGGAACGAATGTGCCCGTCTGGATCCTTGGCAGCAGCCTGTTCGGCGCGCAACTGGCCGCGCATCTGGGGCTGCCCTATGCCTTTGCCAGCCATTTCGCACCGTCGGATCTGACGCAGGCGCTGCAGGTGTATCGGGATCGGTTCCGCCCTTCGCCCTGGTCTGAGAAGCCGCACAGCATGATCGCGATCAATGTCTTTGCCGCCGATGACTCTGCCGAGGCGCATTACATGCGTACGACAATGCAGCTGGCCTTTGCGCGTCTGCGGACCGGAATGCCCGGCAAGCTGCCGCGTCCGACCCGCGATCTGGATGGCGAAATCGGCGTGAAGATGCGCGAGGCGGTCGATCATGCGCTGACGATCAGCGCGGTCGGCAATCCCGATGAGGTGCGCGACCAGTTGCGCATCCTGATCGACACCTACAAACCCGACGAGGTGATCCTGACCGGGCAGATCCACGATCACCGCGCGCGGCTGCGTAGCTTCGAGATCGCGGCCGATGTGATGCAGGACCTGTAGCCTCTAGGCGATTGCGGCGGTCAGCAGCAGCGCCGCCGCGATCATCAACGCCCGCCGATACAGCCCGATGCCGCGGTCAAGATCCGCGACCTGCGGATCGGGGGCGGCTTCGTTCAGCCACGGTTCGGCGCTGGTGCGATCGCCATAGGCGCGGGGGCCTGACAGCCGCACATTCAGCGCCCCCGCCATCGCGGCCTCGGGCCAGCCCGCATTGGGCGAGCGGTGTGCGCGGGCGTCGCGCCGGGCGATCCGCCAGGATCGCGGACTGCCGGATGCCAGCGCCAGCAGCAGCGCGGTCAATCGTGCGGGCAGCCAGTTCGCCACGTCGTCCAGGCGTGCCGCGAACCAGCCAAACTGGTGATAGCGGGCGTTCTTGTGACCGATCATCGAATCCAGCGTATTGATGGCCTTGTAGGCGGCGATCCCGGGCAGCCCCGCGACCATCGCCCAGAACAACGGCGCGATCACCCCGTCCGAGGCGTTCTCGGCCAGGCTTTCAAGGCTGGCGCGGGTCAGGGCTGCCTGATCCGCCTGCGTCACATCGCGCCCGACGATCATCGCGGTGGCATGCCGCGCGGCCGTCAGGTCGCCGTGTTGCAAGGGATGCAGCACCGCACGCAGGTGATCGTGCAGAGACCTTGCCGCCACGAGGGGCCAGGCAAGGATCGCCGCGACCCAGAACCCCAGAAGATCCTGTAGCAGGATGGCGGGCAGGGCGGCGGCGGCGATGGCGATGAGGGTGGTTGCAATCCCTTTCAGACGCCGCGCCTGTCCGCGATTCAACCGCTGTTCCAGCGCCCCGATCAGCCGCCCCAGCCATGTCACGGGATGGCCGATCCGCCGATACCAGCGATCCGGCCAGCCGAAGATGACGTCCAGAAGCAGCGCGATCAGGGCGAGGGCAGGGGTCATGTCAGGTTCACCGCTTCGACCGACCAATCCGAGCCTGCGCGACGCAGGATGGTCAGCGACAGGGGCGCGATCGCAAAGGACAGCGCGGCCGTCCCCACCACCATCGCAAGCGCCGCGCGCGCCGTTCCGGCATGGGCGATGATCACGCTGTCGCGGTCCAGCCTTTGCAGAATGGGCTGAACCCGCGCGGCCATGTCCTGAAAACTTTCGCCCCCGTCAGGACGATGCCGCGCCAGTTCAGACATCGGCAGCGCCCCAAGATCAGGCAGATCGGCATAGCGCAGGCCTTCCCACGCGCCGTAATCCTGTTCCCACAGATCGCGATGCGTCTGCGTCGGTGTCAGCCCCAGGGCAGCCGCCGTTTGCAGACAGCGCTGCGCGGGGCTGGCGATGATCTGTGCATCCCGGCGCAGCCGCGCCCGGACCCGCGCGATCATCTGCGAATCGCCGATATCCGCCGACACGTCACGTCGCCCGGCAAGACGGCCATCGGTCAGTGGCGGCGCATGGCGCACGATTGTCAGCAGCATCGCGTTCCCCCCTCTGTGCCGGTGCAGGACTATCCCGGCTTTCGCGCTGACAAAAGCCGAAAGCCACCGCCATTGACCGATGCGCAGAAGACGCGCAGGCTCTGCTTGACGCTTGGGGGGAAACTGCCTTATTCAAGGAAATGAACAAGCGTTCAATAAATGGGAGGTGATGCGATGTTCACGCGCGGGATGGAGTTCGATCTGGGCGAGGATGTGAATGCCCTGCGGGACATGGTTCATCGTTGGGCGCAGGATCGGATCAAGCCGATCGCCAGCGCGGTGGATCGCGACAACGCCTTCCCGAACGATCTTTGGACCGAAATGGGCGATCTGGGCCTTCTGGGCATCACCGTGCCCGAAGAATTCGGCGGCTCGGGGATGGGCTATCTGGCCCATGTCATCGCGACCGAGGAAATCGCCCGCGCCAGCGCCAGTGTCAGCCTGTCCTATGGCGCGCATTCGAATCTGTGCGTGAACCAGATCAAGCTGAACGGCAGCGATGAACAGCGCGCGAAATATCTGCCCGATCTGTGCAGCGGCAAGGCGGTGGGCGCGCTGGCCATGTCCGAAGAGGGCGCGGGCAGCGATGTCGTCAGCATGAAGCTGCGGGCCGAGAAAAAGAACGACCGCTATGTTCTGAACGGCAACAAATACTGGATCACCAACGCCCCCGATGCACAGACGCTGGTCGTCTATGCCAAGACCGACCCGGATGCCGGCAGCAAGGGCATCACCGCATTCATCGTCGAACGCGGAATGGCCGGGTTCAGCACCAGTCCGCATTTCGACAAGCTGGGGATGCGCGGATCGAACACGGGCGAGTTGATCTTCGAGAACTGCGAAATCCCGTTCGAAAACGTTCTGGGCGAAGAGGGGCGCGGCGTCCGCGTCCTGATGTCGGGGCTGGATTACGAACGCGTCGTGCTGTCGGGGATCGGCACTGGCATCATGGCCGCCTGTCTGGACGAGGTGATGCCATATATGGCCGAGCGCAAGCAGTTCGGTCAGCCCATTGGGTCCTTCCAGCTGATGCAGGGCAAGATCGCCGATATGTATGTCGCGCTGAACACCGCCCGCGCCTATGTCTACGAGGTCGCGCGGGCCTGCGATGCGGGCAAGGTGACCCGGCAGGACGCGGCGGGCGCGGTGCTGTATGCCAGCGAACAGGCGATGGTCCAGGCCCATCAGGCGGTTCAGGCGATGGGCGGCGCGGGCTTTCTGAATGACAGCGTGGTCAGCCGTCTGTTCCGCGATGCCAAGCTGATGGAAATCGGCGCAGGCACCAGCGAGATCCGTCGCATGTTGATCGGTCGCGAGTTGATGACGCTGGTCTGATCCAGGATCCCGCCGCGACGAGGGGCGCGGCGGGGATCTGGCCGACCGCAAGGGGGGAAGGAATGAGCCGTCTGTTGCCGCATGCCGATCATGCCGCGCTGTGTCGCGGGTTCAGGTGGGAATATGCGCCCGACCTGAACATGGCTGCGCAATGTCTGTCACATGATCCCGATGCGACAGCGATCATTGACTATGACGGTGCCGCGCATCCGATCAGCTTTGGCCGACTGGGCCGCATGAGCGATCAGCTGGCCCATGCGCTGAATGCCGAGGCGGGCGATCGCGTGGGGGTCTTGCGCACGCAATCGGCATGGACGGCCGCTGCGCATCTGGCGATCTGGAAATCTGCGGCGATCTCGGTCCCGCTGTTCAAGCTGTTCGGCCCCGAGGCGCTGGCCCTGCGGTTGCGTGACGCGGGTGTGACCTGCGTGATCGCCGACCCCGAAGGTCGCGACATGCTGCGCGATTTCGACGATATCCGCGTGATCGTTCCGGAAGATGGGCAGCCCGATCAGGGCGGTTTTGCGGCGCGACCCACCGGACCTGAAACGCCTGCCATCATCATCTACACCTCGGGTACGACCGGGGCGCCGAAAGGGGCGCTGCACGGCCATCGGGTGCTGACAGGCCACCTGCCGGGCGTCGAGATGAGCCACGATCTGCTGGGCCAGCCGGGCGACTGCCTGTGGACGCCGGCTGACTGGGCCTGGATCGGCGGGCTGTTCGATGTGCTGATGCCGGGGCTTGCGCTTGGCGTGCCGGTGGTCGCCGCACGAATGCCGAAATTCGACCCTGCCGCCGTGGCCGATCTGATTTCGACATGTGGCGTGCGCAACGTGTTCTTTCCGCCCACCGCGCTGAAGATGCTGAAAGCCGCCGACGCGCGCGTGCCGGGCCTGCGCAGCGTCGCCTCGGGCGGCGAGACGCTGGGGGCCGAGATGCTTGACTGGGGACGCGGTGCATTTGGCCTGACGATCAACGAATTCTACGGCCAGACCGAATGCAACATGGTCGCCAGTTCCGCCAGCACGATGTTCCCGGTGCGCCCCGGCGCGATCGGCAAGGCCGCGCCCGGTTTTGACGTCCAGATCATCGACCTGCAAGGCCAGCCGACCAAGGCCGAGGGCGACATTGCCATCCGTCGTGGCGCGGGCAGCATGATGTTGAACTACTGGAACCGACCCGACGCCACCGCCGACAAGTTTCGCGGCGATTGGCTGCTGACCGGCGATCGTGGCGTGATCGAGGATGGCTATATCCGCTTTGTCGGGCGCGACGATGACGTGATCACCAGCGCAGGCTATCGCATCGGCCCCTCCGAGATCGAGGATTGCCTGCTGAAACATCCGGCCGTCGCGGCGGCGGGTGTCGTCGGCAAGCCCGATGCCCTGCGCACCGAAATCGTCAAGGCCTATGTGGTCTTGCGCGACGGTCATACCGCGTCCGACGCGCTGGCCAAAGACCTGCAATCCCATGCAAAACGCATGTCGGCGGCGCATTCCTACCCGCGCGAGATCGCGTTTCTGGACGCCCTTCCGATGACCGTGACCGGCAAGGTCATGCGCCGCGAGTTGCGCAATCTGGCGGAGGATGAATGCACAAGCTGATCGCCCTTGGCTTGATTCCTCTGCTTTCCGCGCCCTTCGCGCAGGCCCAGCAGGCACCACCGCTGGACAAGCCCGCCATTCGCGCCTGCTTCAAGGATCACCGCAACACAGACGGTCTGCCCGACTGCGTGGGCCGGGCTGCAACGGCCTGTCAGACGGCGCATCCTCAGCCTGAAACGACCATCGCGATCTCGGAATGTCTGATGGCCGATGCGACGGTCTGGGACCGCATTCTGAGCAATCAATACAAGCAGACGCGCACGCATTTCGACTATCAGCCCGAACTGGGCGACCATCTGCGCGATGCGCAGCGCGGCTGGATCGCGATGCGCGATGCCGATTGCGCGCTGGCCTACGCCCAATATGGCGGCGGGTCGATGCGGGGGATCGCGGCGGCCAATTGCCGGTTGCGCCACACCGCGTTGCGGGCGTTTCAACTTTACAAGATGCGACAACCCTAGCGACCGATTGTCGTGAAATGGGGGCAGGTGAGGCCTGCGAATTCAAGGACCGGACCATGAAACTGAAAAGCCAAGCTTTGACCAATTCCGATGCCTATCGTGCCAACCGGCAGGCGCATCTGGCGCTTCTGGATACCGCGCGTCAGGCGGCGCAGGCCGCTGCGGCGGGTGGCGGGGCCAAGGCGATGGACCGCCATGTCAGCCGGGGCAAGATGCCGCCGCGCGAACGGGTCGCCAACCTGCTTGATCCCGGTTCGCCCTTTCTGGAAATCGGTGCGACGGCGGCCCATGACATGTATGACGGCGCGGCCCCCGGCGCGGGCGTGATCGCGGGCATCGGACGGGTGCATGGGCAGGACGTGATGGTCGTGGCCAATGACGCGACGGTCAAGGGCGGCACCTATTACCCGATGACCGTCAAGAAACATCTGCGCGCCCAGGAAATCGCCGAGGAATGCCATCTGCCTTGCGTCTATCTGGTCGATAGCGGCGGCGCGAACCTGCCCAATCAGGACGAGGTGTTTC
Organism: Paracoccus homiensis; assembly: GCF_900111675.1. Lineage (GTDB taxonomy): Bacteria > Pseudomonadota > Alphaproteobacteria > Rhodobacterales > Rhodobacteraceae > Paracoccus > Paracoccus homiensis. Next base: position 157,830 of record NZ_FOHO01000006.1, read on the forward strand.
CCGATCGCGACCATTTCGGCCGCATCTTCTTCAATCAGGCACAGATGAGCGCCAAGGGCATTCCCCAGATCGCCGTCGTGATGGGGTCCTGCACGGCGGGCGGCGCCTATGTTCCCGCCATGTCCGATGTCACCATCATCGTCCGCGATCAGGGCACGATCTTTCTGGCCGGCCCGCCACTGGTCAAGGCTGCCACGGGCGAGGTGGTCTCATCCGAGGATCTGGGCGGCGGCGATGTCCATACCCGCCTGTCTGGCGTCGCGGACTATCTGGCCGAGGATGACGCCCACGCGCTGGCCCAGGCCCGCCGCGCCATCGCCAATCTGAACCGCCGCATGCCCGACAGCGTTGTCTGGCAATCGCCCGAGGATCCCGCCTATGATCCCGACGAAATCCTGGGCGTCGTGCCCGCCGATCTGCGCACGCCCTATGACATCCGCGAGGTGATCGCCCGCACCGTCGACGGCAGCCGCTTTGACGAATTCAAGGCCCGTTTCGGCGAAACGCTGGTGACGGGCTTCGCCCATGTTCAGGGCTGCCCGGTCGGGATCGTGGCCAATAATGGCGTGTTGTTCAGCGAGGCCGCGCAGAAGGGCGCGCATTTCGTCGAACTGTGTTCGCAGCGCGGCATCCCGCTGGTCTTCCTGCAGAACATCACCGGCTTCATGGTGGGACGTAAATACGAAAACGAAGGCATCGCCCGCCACGGCGCCAAGATGGTCACCGCTGTCGCCACCACCAATGTCCCCAAGATCACCATGCTGGTCGGTGGCAGCTTTGGCGCGGGCAATTACGGCATGGCGGGTCGCGCCTATTCGCCGCGATTCCTGTGGACCTGGCCCAACAGCCGCATCAGCGTGATGGGCGGCGAACAGGCCGCAGGCGTTCTGGCCACCGTCAAGCGCGACGGGATCGAACGGCAGGGCGGCACCTGGTCCCCCGAGGAAGAGGCCGAGTTCAAGCGCCCCACGATCCAGATGTTCGACCGCCAGTCGCACCCGCTCTATGCCTCGGCGCGCCTGTGGGATGACGGCATCATCGACCCGCGCCAGACCCGCGATATTCTGGGCCTCTCCCTGCGCGCCAGCCTGAACGCCCCGATCCAGCCCACGCGCTTTGGCGTCTTCCGGATGTGAGGACGCAATGACCGCCCCCGAACCCGCCATCAGCTTCACCTTCGGCGATTCGCGCGACCTGAACGCCGAATTGCTGCAACTGGTGCGCGACGGGGTGAAAACCGCAACCTGCGGCGCCCTGCGCGATTTCCAGAACGGGGCCGAGCCGATGCCGCAGGTCGGTCGCCGCGACATCGCGCTGGACTGGGACGGCAACCCGGCGCTGCTCATTGAAACCACGCAGGTCAGCATCCACGCCTTTCGCGACGTGCCCGACGATTTTGCCCTGGCCGAGGGCGAGGGCAGTGTCGCCGAATGGCGCGAAGGCCATATCGCCTATTTTACCCGCAATGGCGGCTACGATCCCGACATGCTGCTGGTCTGCGAACGCTTCCGCCTGATCAGGGTGCTGCCATGATCCGCGTCTGGCAGGGCGAAATCACCACCCTGGCGGCGGGTGCGATCGTCAGCGCCGCCGCCAGCGCACAGCTTCTGGAAGGGGCGCTGCGATGACGGCTTCTTCTTTGCACAAATACCCATTCGCACGCCCGCAACCCGCAGCCACGACCCAAGGCGCACAGCCCCAAGAACGAGAGACGCCATGTTCGACAAGATCCTGATCGCCAATCGCGGCGAAATCGCCTGCCGCATCATCGACAGCTGCCGCCGCCTGGGCGTGGGCACGGTCGCCGTATTCTCGGATGCCGACCGTGCCGCCCGCCATGTCGCCATGGCCGATGAGGCCGTGCATCTGGGTGGCCCGGCCCCGGCTGACAGCTATCTGCGCGGCGACGCGATCATTCAGGCGGCCAGGGATTGCGGGGCGCAGGCCATCCATCCCGGCTATGGCTTTCTCAGCGAGAACCCCGATTTCGTCGATGCGGTCGAGGCTGCGGGCCTTGTCTTTATCGGACCCTCGGCCAAGGCCATTCGCGCGATGGGTTTGAAAGACGCCGCCAAGGCCCTGATGGAAGAGGCGGGCGTTCCCGTCGTTCCGGGCTATCACGGCAGCAATCAGGACCCGGCGCATCTTGCGCAGCAGGCGGATGACATCGGCTACCCGGTGCTGATCAAGGCCGTCGCGGGGGGCGGCGGCAAGGGTATGCGCCGCGTCGATGATCCCAGGGATTTCGCCGACGCGCTGGCCTCGGCCCAGTCCGAGGCGAAGAACGCTTTCGGCAATCCCGATGTGCTGATCGAGAAATACGTCCTGCAGCCCCGCCATATCGAGGTGCAGGTCTTTGGCGACGGCCACCGCGCCGTGCATCTGTTCGAACGCGACTGTTCGCTGCAGCGCCGCCACCAGAAGGTGATCGAGGAAGCCCCGGCCCCCGGCATGACCGAAGACATGCGCAAGACGATGGGCGCCGCCGCCGTCCGCGCGGCCGAGGCGATCGGTTACAAGGGTGCGGGCACGATCGAATTCATCGTGGACGGCTCCGACGGGCTGCGCAGCGACGGGTTCTGGTTCATGGAAATGAACACCCGCCTGCAGGTCGAACATCCCGTGACCGAGGCGATCACCGGCATCGATCTGGTGGAATGGCAGCTGCGGGTGGCCGCCGGCGAAGCCTTGCCCGCCCGGCAAGAGGATCTGACCATCACCGGGCACGCCTTCGAGGCCCGCCTTTACGCCGAGGATGTGCCCGCAGGCTTTCTGCCCGCCACTGGCCGTCTGGCGCATCTGAATTTCCCGGACGGGGCGCGGATCGAAACCGGCGTGCGTCAGGGCGATACGATCAGCCCGTGGTATGATCCGATGATCGCCAAGATCGTCACCTATGGCGCGACCCGCGCCATCGCGTTGCGCGCGCTGGAATCCGCGCTTGTCGATACCGAGGTTGCGGGCTCGGTCACCAATGTCGATTTCCTCATCGCGCTGACCCGTCATGACGGGTTCCGCAAGGGCGAGGTCGATACCGGTCTGATCGGGCGCGATCTGGACGACCTGATTGCCGCTGCCGAACCCGATCCGCGCGCGCGTGCCTTGGCCGTGATCGGCCTTGCCGGTCTGGCCGATGCCGATGTGAAGGGCGGCGCGACCATGTGGCAACCGCTGCGCCGGACCATCTCCTGGGAAGGCGGTCAGGCCATGCTGGAGGTACTGGGTCCGGGCGCGGCGCGGGTCGATCTGGGCGACAGCATCCATGAGGTGCGCTGGCAGGGCGACCGCTGGTGGGTCGATGACGCGCTGCGCCGCAACCGGATCGTGTCCCATGACGCCGGGATCAGCGTCTTTGGTGGCCGGACGGTGCATCTGACCCGTCACGACCCGCTGGCCCGCGATGCGGCCTCGGCGGGTGGCGATGCCCTGACCCTGTCGCCGATGCCGGGACTGGTGAAGGCCGTCCATGTCAGCGCGGGGCAGGAGGTGAAGGCAGGCGACAGGCTGGCCGTGCTGGAAGCGATGAAGATGGAACACAGTCTGACCGCCGCCCGCGACGGCACCGTGGCCGAGGTTCTGGCCCAGGCCGGCGATCAGGTCGAGGCCGGCGCACCGCTGATCCGTCTGGAAGAGGAAGAGGCATGATCCGCCTGCACCATATCCCCGGCTCGCGCTCGATGCGGGTGTTGTGGCTGCTAGAGGAACTGGGGCTGGACTGCGATCTGCAGAACTGGTCGCTGACCGATGGCAGCCTGCGCCGCCCGGACTTCGTCGCGATGTCGCCCGCCGGACGCATTCCCGCATTGGAAATCGACGGGCGTGCGATCTTTGAATCCGGCGCGATCATCCAGTACCTGACCGAGCGTCAGGGCCAGTTGGCCCCCGCGCCGGGCGATCCCGAACGCGCGGAATTTCTGGAATGGATCGGCTTTGCGGAAACGCAGGCCAATATCATTCAGGCGCTGAACATCCATCACATCTTTCTGCGCCCCGAAGCGGCGCGGTCGGTCCCGCTGATGAAACTGGACACGAAACGGCTGGCGGTGACGGCGGCCGCCTTGGACCGGCATCTGACGGATCACGACACGCTGCTGGCCTCGGGTTTTTCCGCTGCCGACTGCATGCTGGGCTTCAACATTCAGGCGCTGTTCCGTTTTCTGCCCGAAGGCGACTATCCCAACCTGACCGCCTATCGCGACCGGATGACCGCCCGCCCGGCCTATCGCCGGGCCGAAGAACGTGGCGGGTCCGATGCAATCTATGCGCAGGATTTCTACGAGGTGCCCCATGACTGAGAAGGTCGAAATCTTCGAGATGGGCCCGCGCGACGGGTTGCAGAATGAAAAGCGCCTGATTCCGGCCGCCGACAAGATCGCGCTTGTCGATCTGCTGTCGCGATGCGGCTTCCGGCGGATCGAGGTGACCAGCTTTGTCAGCCCGAAATGGGTGCCGCAAATGGCCGATGCGGCGCAGGTCATGGCCGGGATCACGCGCGCGCCCGGCGTCAGCTACGCCGTGCTGACCCCGAACATGAAGGGATGCGAGGGCGCACGCGCGGCCCGCGCCGATGAGGTCGCGATCTTTGCCAGCGCCTCGGAAGGGTTCAGCAAGGCCAATCTGAATGCCACCATCGCCGAAAGCCTTGATCGCTTTCGCCCGGTGGCCGAGGCCGCGCGGGCCGACGGAATCCGGGTGCGCGGTTATGTCAGCGTGGTGACCGATTGCCCCTATGACGGACCGACGCCGCCAGAAAATGTCGCGCGTGTCGCGGCCGCGCTGCGCGATATGGGCTGCTACGAGATCAGCCTTGGCGATACGATCGGGCAGGGTCGTCCCGAAACAATCGATGCGATGTTGTCGGCGGTCCTGAAGGAACTGCCCGTCGAACAGCTGGCCGGGCATTATCACGACACTGCCGGGCGGGCGCTGGACAATATCGTGGCCAGCCTTGCACGCGGGCTGCGGGTGTTTGACGCGGCAGTGGGCGGTCTGGGCGGCTGCCCCTATGCGCCCGGCGCGAAAGGCAATGTCGCGACCGAAAAGGTGGCGCGGCATCTGGCGGCCTCGGGCTATGAAACCGGGCTGGACATGGAACTGATCGAACAGGCCGCCGACATGGCGCGCGGTCTGCAAGGGGGCGGCGATGTATAACACGATCAAGATCGAGACCGATGCGCGGGGCGTGGCGACGCTGTGGCTGGCGCGGTCGGAAAAGCATAACGCCCTGTCCCAAGAAATGATGCAGGAACTGACCGATGCCGCGGCCCGTCTGGGGCAGGATCCGGCGGTGCGGGTCGTCGTGCTGGCCGCCGAGGGTGCCAGTTTCTGTGCCGGTGGCGATCTAGCATGGATGAAATCGCAGATGCAGGTCGATGCCGAAACCCGCCGTGATGGGGCGCGGGTGCTGGCCGGGATGCTGTCGGCGCTGAACCTGCTGCCGAAACCGCTGATCGGCAAGGTTCAGGGCAATGCCTTTGGCGGCGGCGTCGGCATGATGTCGGTCTGCGATATCGCCATCGCCTCGCGCGATGCGAAATTCGGCCTGACCGAGGTCAAGCTGGGCCTGATCCCGGCCACTATCGGTCCCTATGTTCTGGCCCGCATGGGCGAGGACAAGGCGCGACGCGTCTATTTTTCGGGGCGGATCTTCGGCGCGGAAGAGGCGGTCGGCCTGAACCTTGCGGCCCGCGCCGTGCCGCTGGCCGATCTGGATCAGGCGGTCGAGGATGAGGTCGCGCCTTTCCTGTTGGGTGCGCCGGGGGCGATCGCCGCCGCCAAGGCTCAGTGCCGCGCCCTTGGCCCGCGCATCGATCAGGCGGTGATCGAGGACAGCATCGACCGGCTTGTCGCCGCGTGGGAAGGCAGCGAGGCCCCCGAAGGGATTGGCGCATTCTTCGACAAACGCAAACCGATATGGCAGGCTTGATCCGACCCTGACAGGGAAAGGATCGCATCATGAAGATCACGGTCGAGGCGCTGGTCAAGGCGCCCGTCGACACCGTCTGGCGCTGCTGGACCACGCCGCAGGATATCATGGCGTGGAACGCCGCGTCGGACGATTGGCACACGACCGCCGCCACGGTCGATCTGCGCGAGGGCGGTCGGTTTTCCTCGCGGATGGAGGCCAGGGACGGCAGCATGGGCTTTGATTTCGCGGGCCTCTATCGCCGCGTCGAACCGCCCCGTCTGTTGCAGGCGGTGATGGCGGACGGGCGCGAAATTCTGGTCGAGTTCCTGCCGCAGGACGGTGCCGTTCTGGTCCGCGAAACCTTCGATGCCGAGGACCAGCATCCTGCCCAGATGCAGCGGCAGGGCTGGCAGGCGATCCTTGATCGCTTTGCCGCCCATGTCGAAGGCGTGGCCTGAATTTCGGCGCCCGCCATCCGGGTATGAAAAAGCCCCGCTGCACTGCCATGCAACGGGGCGAGGCGTTCTGCTATAGAACTTACAGACCGGCGTAAAGCGGGAAACGCGCGCAAAGTTCCGAAACTTCGGCCTTCACCTTGGCTTCGACCTCGGCGTTGCCGTCATCGCCATTGGCGGCCAGGCCGTCGACGACCTCGACGATCCAGCGGGCGATCTGGCGGAACTCTTCTTCCTTGAAGCCGCGGGTGGTGCCGGCGGGGGCGCCCAGACGGATGCCTGAGGTGACGAAGGGTTTTTCCGGGTCGAACGGCACGCCGTTCTTGTTGCAGGTGATGTGGGCGCGGCCCAACGCGGCCTCGGTCGCCTTGCCGGTCACGCCTTTCGGGCGCAGGTCGGCCAGACACAGATGGTTGTCGGTGCCGCCCGACACGATGTCGATGCCGCCCTTCATCAGCTCATCCGCCATGGCCTGCGCGTTCTTGACGACCTGCGCGGCGTAATCCTTGAACTCGGGGCGCAGCGCCTCGCCGAAGGCCACGGCCTTGGCGGCGATCACATGCATCAGCGGACCGCCCTGCAGGCCGGGGAACACGGCGCTGTTGATCTTCTTGGCGATGTCGGCGTCGTTGGTCAGCACCATGCCACCACGCGGACCGCGCAGCGATTTGTGGGTGGTGGTGGTCACGACATGCGCATGCGGCAGCGGCGAGGGGTGCTGACCACCCGCGACCAGACCGGCGATATGGGCCATGTCGACCATCAGATAGGCGCCGACCTCATCCGCGATCTTGCGGAACGCGGCCCAGTCCCAGACGCGGCTATAGGCGGTGCCGCCGGCGACGATCAGCTTGGGCTTGTTCTGACGGGCGCTTTCGGCGATCGCTTCCATGTCCAGCAGCTGGTCCTGCTGACGCACGCCATAGCTGACGACGTTGAACCATTTGCCCGACATGTTCACGGGCGAACCATGGGTCAGGTGACCGCCGGAATTCAGGTCCAGACCCATGAAGGTGTCGCCCGGCTGCAGCAGCGCCAGGAACACGGCCTGGTTCATCTGGCTGCCCGAGTTGGGCTGGACGTTTGCGAATTCGCAGCCGAACAGTTCCTTGGCGCGTTCGATCGCCAGATTTTCGGCGATGTCGACATATTGGCAGCCGCCGTAATAGCGCTTGCCGGGGTAGCCTTCGGCGTATTTGTTGGTCAGAACCGAACCCTGAGCCTCCATCACGGCGCGGCTGACGATGTTCTCGGATGCGATCAGCTCGATCTCGTCGCGTTGGCGGCCAAGTTCCAGACCGATGGCTTCGGAGATTTGGGGATCACGGCTGGCCAGCGTTTCAGTGAAGAAACCTGTTTCACGGGTGGGAGCGTTCATGGTCTCGCGTCCTCTCGGGCTAGGGTGCGGCGGAATGGCTGCGTCTTAACGCAAGGACAGTTTTACCGAAAGTGACAAAACGACGCCTTTGCGCCCGGTTGCGTCCTGTGGTGGTCTTGTGTTCGGCAGTCTTCGCGTCAATGCTGCGCCGACGCAGGGAGGGCCCGTGACCGAATGACCGCGAATATCCATTTCACCGCAAGTCAGGCCGAAATGGCGCAAACCGCGCTGGCGCGACTGTCCGACCGCTATGGCAATGCCAGCCCCCAGACCGCCGATGTGGTCGTGGCACTGGGGGGCGATGGGTTCATGTTGCAGACGCTGCATGCGATGCAGGGGACCGGCAAGCCGGTCTATGGCATGAATCGCGGTACTGTCGGCTTTCTGATGAACGGCTATTCCGAAGAGGCGCTGCCCGAACGGCTAGCCGCCGCGGAAGAGGCGATCATCAATCCGCTGCGCATGACCGCGACCTGCCGCGACGGCGGACGGCACGAGGCGCTGGCCATCAACGAGGTCAGCCTGCTGCGCGAGGGTCCGCAGGCCGCCAAGTTGCGCATCCATGTCGATGGCCGGGTGCGGATGCCGGAACTGGTCTGCGATGGGGTGCTGCTGGCGACGCCCGCAGGGTCGACGGCCTATAACTATTCCGCCCACGGCCCGATCCTGCCCATCGATTCCGAGGTTCTTGCCCTGACCGCGATCGCGCCGTTCCGTCCGCGCCGCTGGCGGGGGGCCTTGCTGCCGAAGAATGCGCATGTCGCCTTCGAGGTTCTGAACCCCGAACGCCGGCCCGTCATGGCCGATGCGGATTCGCGGTCGGTCCGTCACGTCACCTGGGTCGAGGTTCACAGCGCGTCGGACGTGTCGCATCAGTTGCTGTTCGATCCCGGCCACGGATTGCAGGAACGGCTTTTGCGGGAACAGTTCGTCTGACGCCTAACCGGCGCAGATCTGTTGCAACGCCAGCCATTGCTGATCGGTCAGCAGGGTTGCGGGCTTGCCGCCATTGCGCATCGGGTCCTGCTCGATCAGGTTCAGCACGCTTTGCCCGGTCGGGTCCAACGTGCGGGCATAAGGCTCTGCGCCAATGCCGCGACGGCCCAGTTCTTCCAGCAGGGGGCCGTCCTCGGGCATGGGGGCTGGTTCGGACAGCAGCGTCTGCCCATAGCCGCGCAGCGCCCCTTGGGGCAGGGTGCCAAGCGTCATCAGCCGCAGCACGGCCTGCGTTCCGGCATAATCCAGCGCGTCTTGCAGGGTCTGTTCGTCCGACACCGCCAGTTTGGCCGCGATCAGATGCGCGGCGGCGGCTTCCGGTCCGTCATGGGTTTCCAGCAGATCCGCGCCCATCACATACAGATCGCCGGGCAGGCGGCGCGCGCCATTGACCGGCGCGGGCACCACGCGGATTGCGCTGTCGGTACCGGTGATACGCGGGGCCGACCAGTCCAGCACCGCTTGTCCCGATTTGCGTGTGCAGACCGCGCCCGTGCTTTGGGCAATATCGGCCAGAACCGCCAGCCCGACATCCCGGGCCTGTGCGGGGGGCGCGATCCGGGCGGCATGACGGATCAGCGCGTCGGGCAGCCAGACGACCGCCGCCGCGGCCATCGCCAGCGCCGCGACCACGAACAGACCGCCGCGCAGGCGACCGGGATGGGCGCGGCGCGACAGGGTGGCCCGCAGGACACGCTCGATCGCGTCGATCATCAGCGGATCATCGACTTCCAGCGTCTCGTCGGGTTCGCGCATGTTCGGCGTGTACAGCGCGGGGATCTTGCCGGGGTTCAGCCGGGTGATCGAGGGCAGCGACCAATGCGACAGCGGCTTGTCGGATTTTGGATCGCTAAGGATCAGTGTCGCATCGCCGACCGATACGATCACATCGCGAAGGCGCGCCTTGGGCGTTTCCCGCCACGCGCCCTGCGCCTCGAGGCGTTCGAATTCTTTCAGCGCCGTCATGATCGTGGGAACTGCCCGGATTTTTCCGACACCATAACGTCGGCGTGATCCGGGTCAATATCCCCCGAGGGGCAGGGGATTGGCCTGGCCGTCACTCTTCCCCGTCGGGGATGCGCATTCCCTTTTCGCGCGCCAGGGTCCGCATCCGTCCCTGCAGCTTTTCAAAGGCCCGCACCTCGATCTGGCGGATCCGTTCGCGCGACACGTCATAGCGCGCGGAAAGATCCTCCAGCGTCATCGGGTCGTCGCGCAGGCGGCGTTCCATCAGGATGTCCTTTTCACGATCGTTCAGGACATCCATCGCGGCAAGCAGCATCTGCCGACGTGTATCCAGTTCCTCGGATTCGGCATAGGCGTCCGCCTGATTGGCGTCTTCGTCTTCCAGCCAGTCCTGCCATTGCGCGGTGGATTCGCCGTCGCCTGCGCCGACCTGCGCGTTCAGCGATGCGTCACCACCCGACAGGCGGCGATTCATGTCGATGACTTCCTGTTCGGTGACGTTCAGATCATTTGCGATCTGGGCCACGTTTTCCGGACGCAGGTCGCCATCTTCCAAGGCGCCGATTCGGGATTTCGCCTTGCGCAGGTTGAAGAACAATTTCTTCTGGGCGCTGGTCGTGCCCATCTTCACCAGCGACCAGGACCGCAGGATATATTCTTGGATCGAGGCGCGGATCCACCACATCGCATAGGTCGCCAGACGGAAGCCCTTTTCGGGGTCGAAGCGCTTGACCGCCTGCATCAGGCCGACATTCGCCTCGGAAATCACTTCGGCCTGGGGCAGGCCATAGCCGCGATAGCCCATCGCAATCTTTGCGGCCAGCCGCAGGTGGCTGGTGACCATCTTGTGGGCGGCCTCGCTGTCCTCGTGATCGACCCACGCCTTGGCCAGCATATATTCCTCTTCGGGTTCCAGCAGGGGAAACTTGCGGATCTCTTGCAGGTACCGGTTCAGACCCTGTTCGGGACTGGGGGCGGGGAGATTGCCATAATTTGCCATCAGCGGGGCCTTTCACAACAGACCGGGAAACGCGGCGTGCGGGCATGGGGTTCCCCATGCGCGGGGTGCAGCGCCTTGGAAGTCAAAGTCGGGTCACGACGCCAGATATTCTGCCGAGGTTTCCGGGCCAAGTAACGTGGGAATGCTTCACGTTCATGTCAAGCGCGCGTGTCCGCCGCGTGGCCCCCGCTGTCAGACGGGTGACGAAGCTGGTTCAAAAGATTGGCCATGTCGGCGGGCAGCGGGCTGTCGAAGGCCAGCGGTTCGCCGGTGATCGGGTGATCGAAGCCCAGATGCGCCGCATGCAGGGCCTGACGCGAAAACGCCGCGATCCGCGCCGCAACCGGGCCAAGCGCCTTGGCCGAGGCCTTGCGTGCCCCGCCGTAAACCGGATCGCCGATCAGACCCAGCCCGGCATGTGACATATGCACGCGGATCTGGTGGGTGCGGCCGGTTTCAAGGCGGCATTCGACCAGCATCGCGGCGGGCGGCGTGCCAAAGGACTCGATCATCCGGGCGCGGGTCACCGCATGGCGGCCCTTGTCGAAATAGACCGCCTGCTTTTGCCTGTCGGTTCCGTGCCGGGCCAGGCGCGAGGTGATCTTCAGGATCGCGCCATCCTCGAAGCTGACGCCGGGTGTGCCGCGCAGGCGGGCATCCGCGCCGTCAATCACTCCATGAGCCAGCGCAAGATAGCGGCGCTGCGCGCTATGCGCCTCGAACTGGGCGGCAAGGCCGTGATGGGCGCGGTCCGATTTCGCGACGACCAGCAGCCCCGAGGTGTCCTTGTCGATGCGATGCACGATGCCCGGACGCTTTTCGCCGCCAATCCCCGACAGGCTGTCGCCGCAATGGGCCAGCAGCGCGTTGACCAGCGTCCCCGACGGGCTGCCCGGCGCGGGATGGACGACCATGCCCGCCGGTTTGTCGACGACGATCAACTCGTCATCCTCATAGGCGATGACCAGCGGAATCGCCTCGGGCCGGGTTTCGACGGGTTCGGGATCGGGCAGGGCGATCAGGTATTCCTGCCCCTCGCTAACGCGCGCCTTGCCGTCGCGAACGACGCCCGATGGCCCCGAAATCGCGCCATCGGCCAGAAGTTTCGACAGACGCGACCGCGACAGGCCCGCATCCTCTGGCACCGCAAGCGCAAGCGCCTTATCAAGCCGGTCAGGCGGATTGGCCGGAATGGTGACGACAAGGTTGGACATGGACGACGATCTTAACGGCTGGAAGGAAACGGCGAAAGCGGTGCCAGAGCTGCGCTTTCTGCGGATGCTGGTGACCGGGCTGGCGCTGGTCATGGGGCTGGGCATGATCGCCATTGTGGCGCTGCTGTGGATTCGGCTGGGTCAGCCGCAGATGCCGCAACTGCCCGACGCGATCAGCCTGCCCGAAGGCGCAACCCCCGAGGCGGTTACCTATGGCCGCAACTGGACGGTCATTGTCACCGATCTGGGCGAGGTGCTGCTGTATGATCAGGGGGGCAGCCTGCGCAGCCGCACCCCTTTGACGGCGCCCTAGGCGTCTTTTTCAAGCGCGTCCAGGCGGGCCTTCAGCTCGGCATTTTCGGTACGCGCCTTGATCGCCATTTCGCGCACAGCCTCGAATTCCTCGCGGGTGACGAAATCGCGGTCGGCCAGCCAGCGATCGACCCAGCCCTTCATCGCGGTTTCCGCCTCGGACTTGGCGCCCTGCGCCACGCCCATCGCATTGGTCATCAGCTTCGAGATATCGTCGAAGAACTTGTTTTCCGTGGTCATCGGTTCTGGACCCCCTTGATCTGCTTGGCCTGTATATGGGCCGGGTCGCAAAAAGGTTCAATCCGCCCTGAACCGGCGGGCAAGCTCACGTCCCGGTGTGATGGGCCCGGTCTTGGTTGACATCGCCCCTTGCGTGACTAGCGTGCGCCGCGTCAACCAGCCGAGGCCGCATGATCCCCTTTCCCGATATCAGCCCCGAGATTTTCACGATCAATCTAGGCGGGCTGTCACTGTCGCTGCGCTGGTACGCGCTGGCCTATCTGGCGGGCCTGCTGCTGGGCTGGCGGATCATGGCGCGGATGATGCGCGGCGCGGCGATCTGGGGTGATCGCGCACCGATGAAACCCGAAGAGGTCGACGACCTGCTGACCTGGGTGATCCTGGGGGTGATCCTGGGCGGGCGGCTGGGCTTCGTCCTGTTCTACGAACCGGGCTACTACCTGTCCTATCCCGCCGAGATCATCAAGGTCTGGCAAGGCGGGATGAGCTTTCACGGCGGCTTTGCCGGCGTCATCGTCGCGGCCTGGCTTTACGCACGCACGCGCGGCATCCCGCCGCTGCGGCTGGCGGATGCGATGGCTGTCGTCGCGCCGATCGGGTTGTTCTTTGGCCGGATCGCGAATTTCATCAATGCCGAATTGTGGGGTCGTCCGACCGATCTGCCCTGGGGCGTCATCTTCCCCGGCGAGGCCGCGCAAAGCTGTGATGGTGTCGCCGGAGCCTGCGCCCGCCATCCCAGCCAGCTTTACGAAGCGGGGCTGGAAGGGCTGTTGCTTGGCCTGATCCTGCTGGTCGTGGTGCGGGCGGGCGGGCTGCGGCGTCCGGGTCTGTCCTTTGGCATTTTTCTGGCGGGTTATGGCGCGGCACGGATGTTCGTCGAGTTGTTCCGCGTTGCGGATGCGCAGTTCATCACCCCCGACAATCCGCTTGGCCATGTCATCGGCGGCCCTGTGATTGGCCTGACTATGGGGCAGGTGCTGTCGCTGCCGATGGTGGTTCTGGGCCTGCTGTTCGTGTTGCGCGCGATGGGGCGGATGCCGGTGGCGCGGGCCGCATGACGCCGCTGGCCGATCTGATCATCCAGCGCATCCATGCAACGGGGCCGATCACGCTGGCCGATTATATGGAACTGTGCCTGCTGCATCCCGATCACGGCTATTACGCCACGCGCGATCCTTTTGGTGCTGCGGGCGATTTCACCACCGCGCCCGAGATCTCGCAGATCTTCGGTGAACTTTGCGGATTGGCGCTGGGACAGGCCTGGCTGGATCAGGGCAGGCCGGGTGCCTGCACGCTTGCGGAACCGGGGCCGGGGCGCGGAACGCTGATGGCCGACATGCGGCGCGCGATGCGTTCCGTACCCGGAATGTCGGAAGCTGCACAGACCCATCTGATCGAGGCGTCGCCCCATCTGCGCCGAATGCAGGCCGATCTTCTGGGTCCGGTGACCCATCTGGATCACGTCGATGCCTTGCCCGATGCCCCTCTGTTTCTTGTCGCGAACGAGTTTTTCGATGCGCTGCCCATTCGTCAGTTTCAGCGCGTCGAGGGCGGCTGGTCGGAACGTGTCGTGACCCTTGGTCCCGACGGGCTTGTCTTTGCGCTGGCGCCGCCCGTCGATTTGCCACGTCAGGGTAAGATCGGCGACGTGATCGAGGATTGCCCGGCCGCCACGCCGATCATGATGGCGATCGCGGGCAGGATTGCACAGCATGGCGGCGCTGCGATCATCGTCGATTACGGTGGCTGGAACGGATTTGGCGATACGTTTCAGGCCCTGCGCGGGCATCAAGCCGAACACCCGCTGGCCCACCCCGGCGAGGCCGATCTGACCGCGCATGTCGATTTCGCGCCGCTGGCCGCCGCGGCGCTGCGCGCCGGGGCCCAGGTGTCGCGACCGCTGCATCAGGGCGCGTGGTTGCTGGGCCTTGGGGCCGAGGCGCGGGCGCGGCGGCTGATGGCGGCGGGCGATCAGGGGGCGATGTCTGCGCTTCGCCGCTTGACCCATGCCGATGAAATGGGTCACCTGTTCAAAGCGATGGCCATCTGGCCGAAGGGGGCGCCCCCGGTGCCCGGATTTGACGCGCTGAGGCTGCATGCAAACCACGCTTGAGATACTGACCCATCCCTTGCTGCAGGACACGCGCCACGGGTTCTTCACCCGCAAGGGCGGAGCCTCGTCGGGCCTGTTCGCGGGACTGAATTGCGGTCGGCGGTCGACCGACCAAAGCGAGATGGTCGCCATAAACCGTGCCCGCGTGGCAGTGGCGATGGGCGTCGCACCCGAAGGTTTGGCGACGGTCAAGCAGATCCATTCTGCCGATGTGGTGACCTTGACCGATGGCGATGATGTGGTCGCGACCCGCGATATCGCAGCGGATGGTCTGGTCACGAACCGTCGCGATCTGGCGCTGGCCGTGCTGACCGCCGATTGTCAGCCGATCCTTCTGGCCGATAGCAGGGCCGGTGTGATCGGCGCCTGTCATGCCGGGTGGCGCGGCGCGCTTGGCGGCGTGATCGAGGCGACGGTGCAGGCGATGCAGACGCTTGGGGCGACGCAGATCAGGGCGGTGATCGGGCCGTCGATCAGCCAGCGCGCCTATGAGGTCGGTCACGACTTCATGGAGGATTTTCTGGCCGAAGATCCCGATCATCACCGCTATTTCGCGGGCGGCCCGAACGGCAAGCCGATGTTCGATCTGCCATCCTTCGGATTGTCGCGCCTGCGCGACGCCGGGGTCGTGGCCGAATGGTCGCAGCATTGCACCTATTCCGATCCGGACCGCTTTTTCAGCTATCGCCGCGCGACGCATGAAGGCCAGGTTGATTACGGTCGCCTGATTTCTGCAATTTCTTTGCCCTCGTGATTTACTATCTCAGGCATGGGTTGGTATTGCCGTTTGTTTATTAAACTATGGCGTGTATCACGCGGAAATAATTTCAATCCTTAATGGAAATTTGTTTGATTCTTCCTAGTTTTCGTTGACACGTTCTTGTGATTGACGTTCCATGAATGGGCGATTTGGCTGGGCGGCCATGTTTTCGCTGATTTGGTATATTTGTGGAGTGTTAATGATGAAACTAGGGACCTGGCTAAGTGCGGCAGTCATCGTCGTCGGAACGGCGTTCGGCGCCTCTGCCAAAACCGTCAACGATACGTCGAACGTGGTGTTCATCGTCGACGAATCCGGCTCGATGAGTGGCGAGCACAACTTTCTGAAAGACGTTGTCACATCGCTGGATTCGGCCTTGGCCGCGGCCGGGGTGACGACGCGCAGCTATGGGGTGGTCGGTTTCGGCGCAAGCTTCAGCAACCCCGGTTCGCCGCGAACGCTGACCGATTTCGTCAGCGCCGAAGACGCCAAGACCGCGATGTCCGGCCTGCGGCTGAACGGTGGCACCGAGGACGGCTATACCGGCATCAACCACGCGCTGGATAATCTAAGCTATGCCAGCGGAGCCGCGATCAACTATGTTCTGGTCACAGATGAGGACCGTGACAATGTCGACAACGCGCTGACCTATGGATCGGTCTACAAGGACCTTGCCGATCGCAAGATCCTGCTGAACGCGGTGGTCAATGCGCGGTATAATTCGGATGGCGGTTACGCGCTGGGGATCGACAGCACCGGCGAGGCTTATGTGGCCGACGGCAGTGGTGGCTTCACCCGTTCGACCGGCGGCGTGGCTGTCAGCGGTTCGGGCACGACCATCAGCAATTATGTTCAGCTGGCATTGGATACGGGCGGCGCCGCATGGGACCTGAACCAGCTGCGCGCAGGCGGCAATACCGCGATGTCGTTCACTCAGGCCTTCCTGGATATCAAGGTCGAAGAAATCACCACCCAGCCGACCGACCCGAGCCCGGTTCCGGTTCCGGCAGCCTTCCCGCTGTTGCTGGGCGGTCTGGGCGTGATGGGCGCGATCGGTCGCCGTCGTCGCAAGAACAGCTAAGCGATACTTGAAGTTGAACGGAAAGGGCGAGTTACCTCGCCCTTTTTTCGTGGCTTACGCCCGATTTTTGCGGCGGCGTGCGGCGAAGATCCCCATCGCGCCCAGCAACAGCGCGCCTGACGCTGGTACCGGGACAGATGAAACATCCCTGACCGACACCTCGTCGATCGTGAAGCTGGCAGTTCTGTTCCAGAAGTTAAATGACCCAATATCGGTGGTCAGATAGCTGCGATAGCCGAGGTTGAACATATAGCTGAGGGTCTCGCCTTCCACCAATCCAGCATACAACGCTTTCGTATCGCCGGAACTCATCGAGATGTTTTCCTGGTCAGCTCGTACGTATTCGAAGGTGCAATTGCATTGGGTGCCGGCAAGAATCCACCACTTTGCCTTACCGCCGTTGCCGTAGTCGTTACCCCAGACGTCCGGCCCATCCGGGGTGTAAAGCTCTGCCGAAAAGCTGGTTTGATCGCCCGGGTTAAGCCTGGAGTTCAGAACCGGAAGACCATAGCTGTTTCCGTCTGCAAGGAAGAGGTCTTCGTCAACGTGGATGTCGTTGCGATCGTCGCCATAAATGGTTCCCTGTAATTCTGAATAGGTTGTCCCCAGATAGGTCAGCTTCAGATCATAGCGGTAGGTGGCTGCACTTGCCGGTGCGGCGGCGGCTGCGGTGATGGCCGCGGCTGCCAGGAATTGAAAAACCTTCACGATGTACCCCTTTTTTCAATGCCGTAGGAAAGTCACGGCACCGTGATGGGTAAGGTATCCTGTCGGTCTAAAGAAGAATTTAAATGTTGCGCATCGCGCAACTACAGGGCGTATTTCGCGGGTGGGTCAGACCGCGGTGCGCACCCGCTCTTCCACGATTTCGAAGGGCACGGAAGGCTCGTCCTTTGCGCCGCGAATGACCAGCGAAGTCCTGACACTGGCGACATTGGGGGCGGCGGTCAGATTCTCGGTCAGGAATTTCTGGAAGGTCGACAGATCCGGCGAAACGCATTTCAGGATGAAATCGATCTCGCCGTTCAGCATGTGGCATTCGCGGACCAGCGGCCATTCCTTGACCAGCCCCTCGAAGGCGGACAGATCGCGTTCTGACTGGCTGGCCAGGCGGACCATGGCAAAGACCTGCACCTCGAAACCCAACTCGCGGGTATTCAGATCGGCATGATAGCCCCGGATATAGCCCAGTTCTTCCAATGTGCGGACGCGGCGCAGGCAGGGCGGGGCCGAGATCCCGACACGACGGGCAAGTTCGACATTCGTCATCCGGCCATCGGCCTGCAATTCGGCCAATATCTTGCGGTCGATGTCGTCGAGTTTTGCGCCAGCCATGCTGCCCTTAGTCATTTTGCCGTTTTGTTTTCCGGAAACTACAATGCTGGCCCCGGGTGCGCAACAATGTTTCTGTGGATAAGCCCCCGGCGCAGGGCATTGCGCGGGGCGGTCGCGATGTTTACCTAGGCGCGGAACACAGGAATCCGGGGACGCTGGCCATGACTGACCGCACGCATGTCAAACTTCTCATCATCGGTTCGGGGCCGGCGGGCTATACCGCCGCCGTCTATGGTGCGCGCGCCATGCTGGAGCCGATGCTGATCCAGGGCATGCAGCCCGGCGGGCAGCTGACGATCACCACCGAGGTCGAGAACTGGCCCGGCGAGGTCGAAATTCAGGGCCCCGAACTGATGGTCAAGATGGAAGAGCATGCCCGAAAGATGGGCACCGAAATCGTCACCGACATGGTGACCCGTCTGGACCTTCAGCAGCGGCCCTTCGTTGCCGAATGCGACAGTGGCCGCCGAGTGACTGCCGACGCGGTCATTCTGGCGACCGGTGCGCAGGCGCGTTGGCTGGGCCTGCCAAGCGAAGAGAAGTTCAAGGGTTTCGGCGTCAGCGCCTGTGCCACATGCGACGGCTTTTTCTATCGCAACCGCGAAGTGCTGGTCATCGGCGGCGGCAATACTGCCGTCGAAGAGGCGCTGTTCCTGACGAAATTCGCAAGCAAGGTCACGCTGGTTCATCGTCGCGACAGCCTGCGCGCCGAAAAGATCCTGCAGCAGCGGCTGTTCAACCATCCCAAGGTCGAAATCGTGTGGGATCACGAACTGGCCGAGGTGAAGGGCGCCGAGGATCCGATGGGCGTCACCGGTGCCGTGCTGAAATCGACCAAAGATGGCAGCACGCGCGAGGTTGCCGCCGACGGCGTGTTTGTCGCCATCGGTCACGCCCCGGCCAGCGAGTTGGTCAAGGATCAGCTGGAATTGCACGACGGCGGCTATGTGAAGGTCGAGGCCGGCTCGACCCGCACGTCGATCGCGGGTGTCTTTGCGGCGGGCGACCTGACCGATCATATCTATCGTCAGGCCGTGACCAGCGCGGGCATGGGCTGCATGGCGGCGTTGGATGCCGAGCACTATCTTGCCACGCTGGACGAGGCCGGCCAGCCCGATCCGTCGCATGGCGAATTGCCGGAAACGACCCCGGCAGAATGATCGCAACAGGGCCGGTCCCCACCCGGCCCAAAGCGTTCCGGTGAAAGGCGGGCCTGATGCAATTCTCGAACCGGATCGCGATCCCGCAACTGTTTGTGTCCGACGCTGCGGCCGACAAGCTGCGAGACGAGGCGCAGAAGCTGCCCGGCTGGAACCTTTGCGGGGAACAGGGCCAGATCTTGCGTTTGCTGATCTGCGGCGGTCTGTTCCCGCTGCGTGGCTACATGTCGCAAGCCGAGGCACAGGCCGTCGCCGCGACCGGCACCTTGCCCGGTGGCCATGTCTGGCCTTGCCCGATCACCCTTCGGATCACCCCGGATTTTTCGGCCGGGGTCGAGCCTGGGCAGGATATCGCGCTGTGGCTGGACGGGCAGGTCGTGGCGATCCTGTCGGTCACCGACAGTTGGGTCATGGATGGGGAGCTGCATCTGGGCGGTCGGATCAAGGGGCTGCCCATGGGGGACGGCACGACGACACCCAATAATCTTCGGGCGATCTGGGACCGCATCGGGGCCGATCGGGTGGTTGCCGGGTCTGACTTGCGCGATCTGCCCGCCGATGCACCAGCCATCCTGATGACTGATGCAGGCAGGATCCCTGCGACGCTGCCGGGACTGGTTCAGGGGTTTGCGCTGCCGCATTTCGATGCGCAGGACCGTCCCATGATGAGGGCGATCATCGCACGTAATGCGGGCGCGACACATCTGGCGGCCAAGGATGCCGCTGGGATCGCCGACGCGTTGGCCGATCTGGGCCTGTCGGTTCACGGTCAGTCATAAAAACCTGCCGGATCATGAACCCCAGTGTGCTATGCTGCGTTGCAGCATCGTGGCTTGCAGCGAATTGAGATAGCTCTGATGGATTGGCGATCCTCGCTTGAGATATATGATCTGGCGACCGGGCAATGCCGGGTGATCTTTCAGACGCCCCGTCTGATCGAGGCGCCCAATTGGCATCGTGATGGCTGGTTTCTGGTCAATGGCGACGGGCGGCTATGGCGTATCGACCCGCAGCGCCCCGATCTGCGTGCCATCGATACCGGCGGGCTGATCCGCTGCAACAATGATCACGGGTTTCTTGACGATGGTCGGATCGTGTTTTCCTGTCACAACGACCAGGGCTCGGGCATCTATGTGCTGAACCCTGATGGCCCGGCCGAAATGCTGTCAGAACGTCCCAGTTGGTGGCATGGCGCGGGCAGGGGGGCGATCACCTATGCCTGTGTGCGGGGCCGCGACCGCGTGGTGCGGATCGCGCTGCTGGATCTTGCCAGCGGTCGCGAAACCGTGCTGTCGCCGGGGCCGGGTCATCATGATGGGCCGGATCTTTCGCCCTGCGGCGCTTATGTCTGGTTCAACAGCGACCGGGGCGGCCATGCGCAGATCTGGCGTGTGCCAAGCGCGGGCGGCGACGCCGAACAGGTGTTTAAGGACCGCCACGTGAACTGGTTTCCGCACCCGTCGCCCGATGGGCGGCATGTGCTGTATCTGGCCTATCCCCCCGGAACCGAAGGCCATCCCCGCGATCTGGATGTCGGGCTGTGGCTGATGGCGCCCGATGGCAGCGACCGGCGTCAGGTCGTGGCGCTGTTCGGCGGGCAGGGCACGATCAATGTGCCCTGCTGGGCGCATGACGGACATGCGTTTGCCTTCATGCGCTATCGTCCTTTGGCGCAAGACAAAGCCCCCGCCATGTGAATGACGGGGGCTGTCTGACGCCGCACGGAGCCGGACGGCGTCGGGTCGGATCAGTGAACGCTGACCGGGGTCAGTTCATTCTGACGTGCCAGCATGAAGGCCATCGAACGATCGCGCACAAGGGCAAGACGCTCGCCCTCGGTGTCATGGACGGCATACATGCGGTCCAGCCCCGGCACCTGTTCCTGAATTTCCTGCGGAAGGCTTTGGGTGGCCACTTCGCGGATATAGACGGTGTTTTCTTCTTCGGTTTCACCGAAATCGAATTTGGTATCCATGATACACCTCTTATTTTTGGCTGATCGGGATGGTCTGCACAACCTGCTGCGGGGCAACCCGTTTCAAATCGATGTGAAGCAAACCGTTTTCCATCAGGGCCGAGACGACCTCGACCCCGTCTGCCAGAACGAAACTGCGCTGAAAGGCGCGCGCGGCGATCCCGCGATGCAGAAACACACGGTCGCCATCGGCATCGGCCATCTTGCCGCGAATGACCAGTTGGCGATCCTCGGTCGTGACCGACAGGTCCTTTTCGCCAAAGCCCGCGACGGCCAGCGTGATCCGGAACCCGTCCGGCGCGATATGTTCGATATTGTAGGGGGGATAACCCTCGGCCCCCTTGGCGGCACGTTCGGCCAACCTTTCCAACTGATCGAACCCCAGAAGGTAGGGATGCGCCCCCAGCGAAATCTTGCTCATCTTCAGCCCTTTGCCTGTCAAGCGACTGCCTGGTGCGGGCCCCGTTGCGGCGACCCGA
The DNA here is from genome assembly GCF_900111675.1 of Paracoccus homiensis. Taxonomy (GTDB): domain Bacteria; phylum Pseudomonadota; class Alphaproteobacteria; order Rhodobacterales; family Rhodobacteraceae; genus Paracoccus; species Paracoccus homiensis. Next base: position 179,202 of record NZ_FOHO01000006.1, read on the forward strand.
TTGGTTACAATATGTGAACCCGACCGCCGGGACGCAAGATCTTGCCTGACCGCAACAGGGGTCGAAATAGCGCCCGTCGGGGGAACGAGCCTGTTAACAGGGACAAAACAACGCGCTATAACAAAGAAACCCCGCGTCCAGCCGAGCGTCGCCAGATGAATATGCACCACGAAATGTCCCATGATGAAATTGTCCGCTGCAAGCTGACGGCACTGCGCATGGAACATCGCGATCTGGACGAGGCAATCGCCGCCCTGTCCTCGCAACAGCTGACCTCGTCGATCAGCCTGCAACGGCTGAAAAAGCAGAAGCTGTCGTTGAAGGATCAGATCGCGCGGCTGGAAGATGAACTGACGCCCGATATCATCGCCTGATTGCGAGCGGCGTCCGTGCAGGCTATGGCCTCTGCAGCAAAAGCCAAGGGGGACGCGCATGACCACGCCGGTCGGAATTATCATGGGCAGCCAGTCGGATTGGCCGACGATGAAGGAAGCCGCCAACATCCTTGATGAACTGGGCATCGCCTATGAAGCCCGGATCGTCAGCGCCCATCGCACGCCTGATCGCCTGTGGGAATACGGCAAGACGGCCGCGGGGCGCGGGTTGAAGGTAATCATCGCGGGCGCGGGCGGTGCCGCGCATCTGCCCGGCATGATGGCCTCGAAGACGCGCGTGCCGGTGATCGGGGTGCCGGTCCAGACGCGGGCGCTGTCGGGCGTTGATTCGCTGTATTCGATCGTGCAGATGCCCAAGGGATATCCCGTCGCGACCATGGCGATCGGCGCGGCCGGTGCCGCCAATGCCGGTCTGATGGCGGCCGGCATCCTTGCCATCGCTGACCCCGCCCTGGCCCAACGCCTGGACGATTGGCGCGAGGCGCTGTCGGCCTCGATCCCGCAGGAGCCGCGTGATGAGTGACATCAGGACCATCGGCATTCTGGGCGGCGGCCAGTTGGGCCGCATGCTGTCGGCGGCGGCCAGCCGTCTGGGGATCCGCTGTCACATCTATGAACCCGGCGCCGCGCCCGCGGGCGATGTGGCCTGGCAGGTGACGACCGCACCCTATGAAGACGAAGCCGCGCTGCGCGCCTTTGCCCAATCCGTCGATGTCATCACCTATGAATTTGAAAACGTGCCGACATCGGCGCTGGATCTGCTTGAAACGATCCGCCCGATCCATCCCAACCGTCGCGCATTGGCCGTGTCGCAGGATCGTCTGTCGGAAAAGACCTTCCTGAACGAAATCGGCCTGAAGACCGCACCCTTCGCCAATGTCGAGGCGCAGGGCGATCTGCCCGCTGCCATCGCTGCGGTGGGCACGCCCGCGATCCTCAAGACCCGGCGCATGGGATATGACGGCAAAGGGCAGCTGCGGATCAGCGATCCGGCGCAGGCCGGATGGACCGGCGCCCCTTCGGTTCTGGAAGGCTTCGTCGATTTCTCGGACGAGATCAGCGTGATCATCGCGCGCGCCGCCGACGGGCAGGTCGCGGCTTTCGATCCCGGTCTGAACGTGCATCGCGACGGTATCCTGCACAGGACCACGGTGCCCTGTGGCCTGCCAGCCGCGTTGACCACGGACGCGATCCTGATGGCGGCAAAGATCGTCAATGCGCTGGATTATGTCGGCGTGATGGGGGTCGAGCTGTTCGTGACGCCGTCCGGCCTGATCGTGAACGAGGTTGCGCCGCGGGTCCATAACTCGGGCCATTGGACGCAGGCGGGCTGCGTCGTCGATCAGTTCGAACAGCATATCCGCGCTGTTGCGGGGTTGCCCCTGGGCGATGGCAAACGTCACGCCGATGTCGTGATGGAAAATCTGATCGGCGACGATATCGACCGCGTGCCGCAGCTTCTGTCTGAAAGCGGCTGCCAGCTGCATCTCTATGGCAAAGGCGATGCCAAGCCGGGTCGCAAGATGGGCCATGTGAACCGGATCACCGGCCAGACCCGGAGCGTAACCTGAACATCATGCGCGACCCGCGGGGGTCCGGGGGCAGCCAGCCCCCGGCCGTCGCGGGACGCAATTACTCGGCTGCCAGTTTGCCCGCCGTCTCGGATCCGGGCTTCATGCGAAAGCCGCGTTCCAGCTGATCGAAGGGGGCGACCGGGTAATCGCCGGAAAAACATGCGTCGCAATGCTGCGGGCATTTTGCGTTCCGGCCTTCGGCCTCGCCGACCGCACGATACAGACCGTCCAGCGAAACAAAGGCCAGGCTGTCGACACCGATCCAGTCGCGCATCTCGTCGGGTGTCATCTGGGCCGCCAACAGCTTGTCGCGGTCGGGTGTGTCGACCCCATAGAAACAGGGCCATGCCGTCGGGGGCGAGGCGATGCGGAAATGAACCTCGGCCGCGCCCGCATCCAGGATCATGTCCTTGATCTTGCGGCTGGTGGTGCCCCGCACCACGCTGTCATCGACCAGAACGACGCGCTTGCCCGCGATCAGCGACCGGTTCACGTTCAGCTTCAGGCGTACACCCATGTTGCGGATCTGTTCGGTCGGCTCGATGAAGGTCCGGCCCATATACTGGTTGCGGATGATTCCCATGCCGTAGGGGATGCCCGATTCCTGTGCAAAGCCGATCGCGGCCGGGGTGCCGCTGTCGGGAACGGGACAGACCAGATCGGCCTCGATCGGGGCCTCGCGGGCCAGTTCAACACCGATCTGACGACGGGTCTCATAGACCGAGCGGCCGCCGATGATCGAATCGGGCCGCGAGAAATAGACATGCTCGAAAATGCAGAAACGACCGGTCGACGGACCGAAGGGGCGACTGCTTTCGACTTCGCCCTTCGAGATCACGACCATTTCGCCCGGCTCGATCTCACGCACGAAATCGGCGCCGATGATATCCAGGGCGCAGGTTTCCGATGCCAGACAGAACCCCTCATCCCCGATCTTGCCCAGAACCAGCGGACGCACGCCCAACGGGTCGCGCACGCCGATCAGCTTGGTGCGGGTCATGGCGATGACGCTGAACGCGCCTTCTACGCGGCGCAGGGCGTCCTTCATCCGTTCGGGAATGTTGCGCTGGATCGACCGCGCCATCAGGTGGATGATGCATTCGCTGTCGCTGCTGGACTGGAAGATGCTGCCGCGTTCGATCAGTTCGCGGCGCAGGGCGGCGGCATTGGTGATATTGCCGTTATGCGCAATGGCGCAGCCGCCCATCGAGAATTCGCCGAAGAAGGGCTGCACGTCGCGGATCGCGGTCGCGGCCTTGGTCCCGGCGGTGGAATAGCGCACATGCCCAATGGCCAGCGGCCCCGGCAGCGTCGCCATCACCTCGGCCTTCGTGAAATTGTCACGGACATAGCCGAAACGGTGGGCGCTGTTGAAACCCTGTTCGGCATCATGGGCGACGATGCCCCCTGCTTCCTGCCCGCGATGTTGCAGGGCATGCAGGCCGAGAGCGACGAAATTCGAAGCATCTGCAACGCCGATGGCGCCGAAAACACCGCATTCCTCGTGCAAACGGTCCGAATCGAACGGGTGGGCCAGGAATGGTTCCATGGGCGATCCTGAATGGCTTTGGGCTGTCGAGGGCTATGTAGTGCGGACAGACCCTAAAGTCACGCCCCCGAAATCACTCGGGGGCGGATTTTGCGTCATCTGACTGTCATGATCGCCGCGATGGCGGCTTAGTTCGCGGGGGTGTCGTCGGCGTTCACCTCGGCACCGCCGCTCAGCGGGCAGGTGCGGACCATCTGTTCATAGCGGCGCACGATCCAGCCCGGCGCATCATCGGGGATCTGTTCGTCCATCTGGCCGCGCATCCGTTCGAACACGGCCGCTGAACGCGATTGTTCAACCATCGTGATCTGCTGGCTGGTCATCACGCGGTCATAGACGATGAAGGCGATGGCGACCAAAAGGATGCCGCGGGCCACGCCGAACAGAAAGCCCATGCCCTGATCGATGCCCCCAAGCGCCGAGCGCTGCACGACCGAGGAAAACAGCGGGGTGATGATCGAAAAGACCACAAGCGCCAGCGCAAAGACCACGGCAAAGCCGGCGATCGTTGCAAGTTCGCAACTGTCGCCAAGGAAACGTTCCAGCACCGGCAGCTGTGCGATCATCGGCCGGACGGCGGCCGCGAACAGAAAGGCCAGCACCGCCGCCGCGATCCAGCCAAGAATGGCCAGCGATTCGCGTACGAAGCCGCGCGACCATGCCAGAATGGCCGAAAGTACGATGACCGCCGCAACGACCGCGTCAATGATGGTAAAGCCGTCCATAAATCCTGCCCCTGCGCCGGATATCGTTTCAAATCAGGCGATTCAGCCGGCGCCGAAGATTTCGCCCACAAATCCTGTCAGATCGGAAATGCGCCTTGTGCCCATTCCGTCCGCGCCCTCGACCTTTTGGCCTTCGGGCAAAATCGCTTGTGAAAAACCAAGTTTCTGCGCCTCTTTCAACCTGTTTTCCGCCTGAGAAACCGGACGCAGCGCGCCGGAAAGGCTGATTTCACCGAAAAGAACGGCCTCGGCGGGCAGGGCGCTGTCCTCGCGCGCCGACAGCAGCGCCCCCGCGATCGCCAGGTCGGCGGCGGGTTCCGCGACCCGCATCCCGCCCGCGACGTTCAGGAACACATCCAGCCCGGTGAACGGGATGCCGCAACGCGCTTCCAGCACGGCAAGGATGGTGCTGACCCGGCCGCTGTCCAGCCCCACGACCGTGCGGCGCGGACTTGCCAGGGTCGAGGGCGCCACCAGCGCCTGAACCTCGGTCAGGACCGGGCGCGTGCCCTCGATCCCCGCAAAAACGGCGCTGCCGGGCGAGGGCTGACCGCGTTCCGACAGAAACAGCGCCGAGGGGTTGGCGACCTCGGCCAGCCCTGCGCCTGTCATCTCGAAAACGCCGATTTCGTCCGCCGGTCCGAACCGGTTCTTGACGCTGCGCAGCAGCCGGAACTGGTGGCCGCGCTCGCCCTCGAAATACAGGACCGTATCGACCATATGTTCGACCACGCGCGGCCCGGCGATCTGCCCGTCCTTGGTGACATGGCCGACGATGATGATCGCAACGCCGCGTTTCTTGGCAAAGGTCACCAGTTCATGTGCGGCGGCGCGGACCTGTGCGACACTGCCCGGTGCGGCCTCGACCGTATCGGACCACAGCGTCTGCACCGAATCGATGATCGCCAGATCGGGACGCTCGGTGTCGAGGGTGGTCAGGATGTCGCGTAGGTTGGTTTCCGCGCCCAGCCGCACCGGCGCATCGGCCAGTCCCAGACGCTGCGCCCGCATGCGGACCTGGGCGCTGGCTTCTTCGCCGCTGATATAGATGGCCTGCTGTCCGCGCCGGGCAAAGGCCGCCGCGCCCTGCAGCAGAAGGGTCGATTTCCCGATACCGGGATCGCCGCCGACCAGCACCGCCGAACCCGGCACCAGCCCGCCGCCCAGAACCCGGTCCAGTTCGGCCATGCCCGACTGGCTGCGCGGTGGCGGCGGTTCATGCGTGGCAAGCCCCGACAGCGGCACCGAACGCCCCTTGGCCGCGCCAAGCCCGCGTCCCGGACCCTGTGACAGCGGGGCTTCTTCGATGATCGTGTTCCATGCGCCGCAGGCATCGCAGCGCCCGGCCCATTTCTTGTGTGCGGCACCACAGGCGGTGCAGGTGAATGCGGTAACGGATTTGGCCATGCCATATCTTGTGGCATCGGGGCGCAGGGGCCGCAATATGCTTTTGCCGCACGGGGAAATTCCCTCACGGCATTGTCGGCTTGATCTTCGTGCGTTCGGCGGTCAGGTTCCACGCGATCCCTGCAAGGTTTGCCCATGTCCAGTCCCGCCCCGTTCTCGCGCTATGAATTCCTGATCGCCTGGCGTTACCTGCGTGCCCGCCGGGCCGAGGGTGGGGTCAGCGTGATGACATGGATCAGCCTGATCGGGATCGCGCTGGGGGTGATGGCGCTGATCGCGACGCTGGCCGTGCGTGCCGGGTTTCGGGCCGAATTCGTCGATACGATCCTTGGCGCGAATGCCCATACCAGCGTCTACATGGCCCCGGACCGGTTCGAAAACGAACTGACTGGCGAGGTCTATGTCACGCCCGGCCGGATCGCCGATTATGATGCGATGGCGCAAAAGCTTGCCGATATCGACGGCGTGACGCGCACCGCGCCGGTCATTCGCGGGCAGGTCATGGCGACCGCGAACGATGCCTCGAACGTGGCCGAGGTCTATGGCATCCGTCTGGACGATTTGAAGGCGATTCCGCGTATCGTCGATCCTGAAACCTCGTCGGGCGAGATCGAGGATTTCGGCAGTGGCATTGCCATCGGCTCGGGCATTGCGCGCGACCTGAACCTGCGCCTTGGCGACAAGCTGCGGCTGATCGCGCCGCAGGGGGCCAAGACCGCCTTTGGCACGACGCCGCGGGTCAATGCCTATACCGTGACCTATGTGTTCAGCGCCGGACGCTATGACATCGACCAGACGCGCATCTACATGCCCCTGACCGAGGCCCAAAGCTATTTCAATCGCGAAGATGTCGTCGACGAGATCGAGGTCTTTGTCAGCGATCCCGAAAAGGTCGATGACTGGACGCTGCCGCTGTTGCAGGCGGCCGGCGACCGCGCCCAGATCTGGAGCTGGCGCGACAGTTCCGGCAGCTTTCTTGCGGCGCTGGACATGGAGGATGACGTGATGTTCGTGATCCTGTCTGTCCTTGTGCTGATCGCGTCCATGAACATCACCTCGGGGCTGATCATGCTGGTCAAGAACAAGGGCCGCGATATCGGCATTCTGCGCACCATGGGCCTGACCGAGGGCGCGGTGCTGCGCGTCTTCTTTCTGTGCGGGGCCTTCACGGGCATCATCGGGACCATCGCAGGCGTGATCCTTGGCGTGCTTCTGGCGTTGAATGTCGACAGTATCATGGCGCTGATCAACAGCCTGACGGGCGGCAATGCCTGGCAGCCCGAAGTGCGCGGCATCTATCGTCTGCCCGCCGATCTGCGCGCCTGGGACGTGTTCCGCGCCGTGGCCCTGTCGCTGACCCTGTCCTTCGTGGTCACAATCTTCCCCGCGCGCCGCGCCGCGCGCATGAACCCCGTCGAGGCGCTGCGCTATGAATGATGTTCTGCAACTGACCGGCGTGTCCAAGACCTATGGCAAGGGCGGCCCGGCCCCGGTCGAGGTTCTGTCCAGCATCGACCTGCGCGTCGCGCGGGGCGAGGTGGTGGCGCTGGTCGCGCCGTCCGGGGCGGGCAAATCGACGCTGCTGCATATCGCGGGGCTGTTGGACACACCCGATTCCGGGCAGGTTCTTCTGCGCGGGCGCGACATGACCGGTTTGCCCGACAAGGCCCGGACCGAGGCGCGTCGCGCCGAACTGGGCTTCATCTATCAGTTCCACCATCTGCTGCCCGAATTCAGCGCCGCCGAGAACATCGTGCTGCCGCAGCTTGCGAACGGCACCCCGGCCCGTGCGGCGCAGGCGCGTGCCGCCGATCTGCTGGATCGTGTCGGTCTGGGCCATCGCGCCGCCCACCGCCCGGCCGAACTGTCCGGAGGCGAACAACAGCGCGTGGCCTTCTGCCGCGCCCTTGCCAACGGCCCGGCGCTGCTTCTGGCCGATGAGCCGACCGGCAACCTTGATCCCGACACCTCAGACAGGGTGTTCGATGTGCTGATGGCGCTGGTCCGCGAAACCGGGCTGTCGGCGCTGATCGCGACACATAATCACGACCTGGCTGCCCGGATGGATCGAGTGATCCGTCTGAAGGAAATTGTTGCCTGAACGACCTGAACCCGGCAACCTGCCGTCAAAAGCATTATGGTACCGGAGGGGGCTTGGATGCGGGCAGTGGTGTTTTCTGGTCTGGGTGCGGTCACCCTTGCGGCGCTGATCGGGGCATGCGCGCCGGATGCGCAGGTGACGACCGCGCGCAGCGATTACAAGGAACTCTGCGTCGAATGCCACGGGCCGACCGGCAGGGGTGATGGCCCGCTGGCCCAGGGGCTGGACCCAAGACCCGCCGACATTACCCAGGTCGCGGCGATGAATGGCGGCGTCTTTCCCAAGAACCGCGTCATGAGCCATATCTACGGCTTCACCCCCGGTCGCAGCGAAAGCCCGATGCCGCAATTCGGCGATCTGCTGAACGGGCGCACGGTAATGTACGATTCCGGCGACGGCATCGAAACCCCGACCCCGTGGCGTCTTGTCGCGCTGATGGAATATGTCGAGGGGATGCAGGAATAGGTGCGAGTTGACTGATCGTTGCGGCGATGATGGTGCCGACGAGCGCAGCCGCAGAATCGTTGAGTCGCATCAGCCTGCGGTCGTCATGCCCGAGCAGGCAGAAGGCTTTACGCGGCTCCTCAAGTTTCTGAAATTTGAGTTGGTTCACATCCGCCTGAAATGGCGCGTGTATCAAGCGTTCTACGGGACGAACACTGAAAGATTGGATTTGCTGAACAGTGTTTCCGGTACCACCGCAGTTATTATCCAAGATGCTTTGTATAACGACGTTATACTTAGCCTGTGTCGTCTAGGTGATCGTGCGAGCAGCAGGGGACGAGCCAATAACAGTTATAAGGCCCTTCTTGAGATGTTAGAGGAAGGTCCGCTAAAACTCCGACTTTCGGAACTCATTCGTGAATTTGGCGATATGTGCAAGCCTTTGATAAGTCGTAGGAACTGGTTCGTAGCGCATTCCGACCGCCGCGCAGTGTTCGATGGTGCCGGGGAAGGAGTGGTGTCAGGGCCCGAAGTGGACTCTGCGATAGAGGCAGCGCGATCGGTGCTGACCTTCATCTACTCAGAAATGTTCGACACAAGGATTTCGACAGAGGTTGTTTCACATTACGCACATGACGAAGTCGTATTTCTACGTACGCTGTACCACGGGAAAAATCAGCTATCGCATCTGGAAGCAAATGCCTTGGCAAAATTGAACCAGCCGGGCGATCCGCGGCAGACGCCGCCGGAATTCGCCGCGCTGCGTGAAATCCGCGAAATGCCCGAGTGGTTGAACTATAGACCGCCCGAGAAGCGAGACTAAGATATCAGACGTCCAGTTCTTCCACGAAGCGCGCGTTTTCCTGAATGAATTCGAACCGCAGCTCGGGCTTTTTGCCCATCAGGCGCTCGACCAGATCGCCGGTTTCGCCGCCCTCGTCGTCATCGATGCTGACCCGGATCAGCTTGCGCGTCTTGGGGTTCATTGTGGTTTCCTTCAGGTCCTTGGCGTCCATCTCGCCCAAACCCTTGAAGCGCTGGACGTCGATCTTGCCCTTGCCGCCCAGACCCTTGGTCAGCATCCGGTCCTTTTCGGCGTCATCGGCGACATAGATCCGATGGGCGCCCTGCGTCAGGCGGTACAGCGGCGGGCAGGCCAGATACAGGTGGCCCTTGTCGATCAGCGGGCGCATCTGGCTGAAGAAAAAGGTCATCAGCAGGCTGGCGATATGCGCGCCGTCCACATCCGCGTCGGTCATGATGATGACCTTGTCATAGCGCAGATCATCGATGTTGAAGCGGCTGCCCATGCCGACGCCAAGTGCCTGGCAAAGATCGTTGATTTCCTGGTTCTGGCCCAGTTTGGAACTGGCCGCGCCAAGCACGTTCAGGATTTTGCCGCGCAGGGGCAACAATGCCTGGGTCTGACGTTCACGCGCGGCCTTGGCCGATCCGCCCGCGCTGTCGCCCTCGACGATGAACAGTTCGGTGCCGTCGCGATTGCTGTTGGAACAATCGACCAGCTTGCCCGGCAGGCGCAGCTTCTTGGTGGCTGATTTCCGCGCGGTTTCCTTTTCCTGACGGCGGCGCAGGCGTTCTTCGGCGCGCAGCACCAGAAAGTCCAGAATCGCGCTTGCCGATTTCGTGTCGGCGGCCAGCCAGTTGTCGAAATGGTCGCGCACGGCGTTTTCGACCAGACGTGCGGCCTCGGTCGTGGCAAGGCGGTCTTTGGTCTGTCCGACGAATTCGGGTTCCCGGATGAAACAGCTGACCAATGCACAGCCGCCGGTCAGCAGGTCCTCGCGGGTGATCTGCGCGGCTTTCTTGTTGCTGACGCGTTCGCCATAGGCGCGGACGCCTTTCAGGATCGCGGACCAGAACCCGGCCTCATGCGTGCCGCCTTCGGGGGTGGGCACGGTGTTACAATAGGATTGGATGAACCCATCGCGCGAGGGCGTCCAGTTGATCGCCCAATCGACCTTGCCGGGCGCGTTGAAGCGCTTGAAATCCACGCTGCCGGCAAAGGGGCGTTCGGCATAGGTCGAGGATCCGGTCAGGGTTTCGGCCAGATAATCGGCCAGACCGCCGGGGAAATGGAAGGTGGCCTCGACCGGGGTTTCACCATCGTCGATTTCCGATTTCCACCGGATCTCGACGCCGGAAAACAGATAGGCCTTGGATTTGACCATCTTGATCAGGCGTGACGGCTTGAACCGGTGATGGCCGAAGATCTGTTCATCGGCGTGGAAGGTCACGGTGGTGCCGCGCCGGTTCGGGGCGGCGCCGATCCTGGCGACCGGACCTTCGGGAATGCCGCGCGAAAACCGCTGTTCGAACAGTTCCTTGTTTCGGGCGACCTGCACGATCATGATGTCCGACAGCGCGTTCACGACCGAGGCGCCGACCCCGTGCAGACCGCCTGATGTCGCATAGGCATCGCCCGAGAACTTGCCGCCCGCATGCAGCGTGCACAGGATCACCTCCAGCGCGGATTTGTCCGGAAACTTGGGATGCGGATCGATGGGAATGCCACGCCCGTTGTCGCGGATGACGACGCTGTGATCTGCCAGCAGCTCGACCTCGATCCGGGTGGCGTGGCCTGCAACCGCCTCGTCCATCGAGTTGTCGAGGATTTCCGCGACCATGTGGTGCAGCGCGCGTTCGTCGGTGCCGCCGATATACATGCCGGGACGCTTGCGGACAGGTTCCAGCCCTTCGAGAACTTCGATCGAAGAGGCGGAATAGCTGTCGGCATTGGCGTCGGCGGCGGAAAGAAGATCGTCGGCCATCGGGTCTGCTCGTCAATTGATTATGTCGCTTTGGCAAACTATCTCACGCGACAGCGTGCCGGGGCAAGTGGTTGTGGGGCAGTGGCCCGCTTTCCGCAAGTCCTAGCGCGTCTATTCCGGCTCTGCGAGGCGCTGTTCCCACATTTGCTGAAAGCCGGGTCGCGTCTGGCAATCGACCAGCCAGGCGTTGATGGCAGGAAACTGCGCCATCAGCGGTTGATACCCTTGGGCATAACGCAGCACTTCGGCCATGTTGATATCGGCAACCGTGAAACGATTTGCGACCATGTGGCCGTGCTTTGCCAGATGTTCCTCGACCACGGTCAGCGGACGGATCAGGCGGTTTGCGGCCTCGGCCACGGCGGCGGCTTCGGAACCCGACAGGCTGCGCCCGGTCGCATGCAGATACAGCAGGGTCAGCGCATCGCTTTCGATGGCGGTCGCCGCATACAGGCTCCATTGCAGCATAAGCGCGTCTTCGCGCGCGTCCGCGGGCCCAAGCGGCACACCGTATTTGCGCGCCAGATACAGCGTGCAGGCCAGCGATTCGGACAGAACCAGACCCTCATCCTCGATCACCGGAATCGCGCCGGCCGTAGACAGGCGCGTAAAGGCGGGTGATCTTGTGTTCAGCGGTGCGTCCGGCGCGTCGGGATCTGGCAGGCGATAGGCCTGAATGACCGGCACTTGCCGGAACGGCAGACCAAGTTCGTGGCAAAGCCAGATGATGCGCGAGGCGCGCGAACGGGTGACACCGTGGATCGTCAGCATGGCAAGTCCTTTCACTTGCGGGCAGATTATCCGATCCGCCGCGCAAGCCTATCGAAATCGCATCGCCGTTAGCGCAGGCCCGCGCGCGCTGCCGCGCGGTCGATGGCGGATACCACGGCGGCCGGGTCGGCATGGTGCGGCATATGGCCGACACCCGGCAGGACGGTCAGCCGCGCATTGGGCAGATCCTGCACCATCCTGCGCGAATGATAGTCCAGCCCCACCGTGGTGTCGCGGTCGCCATGAACGATCTCGATCGGCATGGACAGGCGGGGATAGCGTGGCGCCATGGCGGTGACATAGGGCTTCAGCCCGTCGACCTGCTGGGCATTGTTGATGAAGCTGTCGCGCCGCAGGGTCAGCCCGGCACCGACATAATCGGCATAGCCCGGCGGGACCGGGTTTGGCGCGAAGATCCCTGCAATGGCATCCTGCACGCGGCTCTCGGGCGCATAGGCGGTGATCAGCGGCACGGCCGCGGCCTTGCCGACCGGGCTGGTGATGAAGGGATACCAGTTGCCCAGATCCCCCGGCCATGGATAGGTCGCCCCGGCCAGCAGCACCACGGCCGCCGTGTCGCCCGGATCGCGCAACGCCCAGCCCATCGCGACGGCGCCGCCATAGCTGTGGCCCAGAACGATCGGGTTCCGCACGTCCAACTGTGCCGCCGCCTGTCGCAGCAGTTCGGCCTGGGCGATGGGGTTGTCGGTCCGCGGACCCAGATCATCGGTCCAGCCCAGTCCGGGTCGGTCAAAGCTGATAACGCGATAGCGGTCCTGCAGGCGTTCGACCAGATCGAAGGTGAAATCGCGACTGTTCCCGCTTGCCCCATGCAGCAGCACGAGATCCGGGCCCGAGCCACGGATATCCGCATGGACCTGTCGTCCGTCGACCTGCAACAGCTGTCCGGTCGGTGGATAGGCGGCCTCGGCCCGCGCCTCGCGCTTGCTGGCCTGCTGATCGACCGCGCATCCGGTCACGGCCAGCAGGGCAAGGCCGGCCAGACAGGCCCCGGTCATCCATGAATAGCGTCCCACGACATCCCCTTGTTGCGCCTGTCCTGAACAGTCACGAGGGCGCGCCGGTTCCGGATGCACCCCTCACGCAGCCGTGAAGGCAGGGGTGGCAGGCACCTGCCGATGTGATCGCGTGCCGGTTTATCTGGCATCCGCGTGGGTGTAAGCAGGGCGCGACCCTTTTGCCCCAGGTAGCCGATGTTCCGCGCCCGTTTGCTTGCACTTGTCCTGACTGCCTGTCCGGTGACGGCCTTTGCCCACCCCCATGTCTTTATCGAGGCGGCGGTCCGGCTGATCTATGACGGCGACGGGCGGCTGGACGGGGCCGAGGTCACATGGACCTATGACGATTTCTATTCGCTGCTGATCCTGTCCGATTACGGTATGGACCCGGATGGCGATGGGCAATTGACGCCGCAGGAACTGGCACAATTGCAGGGTTTCGATGCCGATCCGGATCCCGATTTCGACGGGCGGCTGTTCCTAAGCGTGAAAGGGCAGCCCGTGGCGCTGACCCCGCCGGCGGATTTCACGGCGGCCCTTGATGATGGTCGTCTGGTTTCGCGTCATATCCGCAGGTTGCAGGAACCGGTGGATGGGGCGCAGCCTGTTGATCTTCGCGTCTATGATCCTGAATTCTATGTCGATTTCACAATGCCCGACGCCCCCGTCATCGACGGGCGCGACGATTGCAGCGTCGCTGCCGTTTCGGGCGATGCGCGGGCCAAGGCGGCAGCCTATCGCAAGGCTGTCGATGCCGCGCTGGCCGATGACGCCTTGGCACAAGAGGAATTGGTGGTCGTCGATATCGGCGCCGTCGGCGCGGATCAGGCGCGGATCACCTGCGGGGCAGGGGCATGAGCCGCCGTATCCCCCGCATCCTCGCGCTGACCGGGCTGATCGTGGGGGTCGTGTGGCTGGCCTTGTGGCTGGGCGGCGGGCTTGAGGCGATGCAGGCCTGGGCAGCCGATCAGCAACGTCAGGTTCAGACCCTGATCGCGGGCGCGGTCCGGCGCTTGCGCGCGGGTGAACCGGGCTCGGGGGCTGCGCTGATCGCGGTGTGCTTCACCTATGGCGTGGTCCATGCAGTCGGGCCGGGACACGGCAAGGTGCTGATCGGCGGATATGGAATCGGCACCCGCGTTCCGGTTCTGCGCCTGTCGGTCCTGTCGGTTCTGGCGTCGCTGGCGCAGGCCGGGGTCGCGGTCGTTCTGGTCTGGGGCGGGATCAATCTACTGAACCTGACGCGCGAGGCGCTGACCGATCTGGCCGAACAGGAACTGACCGACCTCAGCACCGTTCTGATCGGACTTGTCGGTCTGTGGCTGATGCTGCGTGGCCTGCGTCAGCTGTTGCGACAGCAGGCAGCGCATGACCATCACCACCATCATGACGAGAATTGCGGTTGCGGCCATGCCCACGGGCCCAGCCCGGAACAGGCGATGCAGACCCGCAGCATTCGCGACGCCGCCGCCCTGATCCTTGGCATCGCGATCCGGCCCTGCACCGGGGCGCTGTTCCTGCTGATCCTGACATGGCGTCTGGATATCTTTGCGATGGGCGTGGCGGGCAGCTTTGCCATGGGGCTGGGCACGGCCGCCGTGACGGTGGCCGTGGCGATCCTGTCGGTCTGGGCGCGCGAAGGCGGTTTGTCGCTGTTGCCCGAACCCGGCGCCGGGGCGCGCGTCCTGCAGGTGGTGCCGGCGATCGTGATGGTCGCGGCTGGCGGTCTGATCGCGCTGATCGCGACGGGCATGCTGATCTAGGCCTGCGACCGCGCGCCGCAGGCCGGGCCACGCCGATTTGACCTAGGTCAATGTCCTGTCGCCCACCGTGATTAATGTAGCCATGCGAAACAGGAGCATGGCCCATGTCCACCAGCCAGACGCCGCCCAGCCTTTATGCGGCGCGCGAGCCGATCTTTCCCAAACGCGTCCACGGGCGTTTCCGCAGCCTGAAATGGGCGGTCATGGCGGTGACGCTGGCGATCTACTACATCACGCCGTGGATCCGCTGGGACCGTGGGCCGGACATGCCCGATCAGGCGGTTCTGGTCGATCTGGCCAACCGTCGCTTCTTCTTTTTCTTCATCGAGATCTGGCCGCATGAATTCTACTTCGTCGCGGGTCTGCTGGTCATGGCGGGGCTGGGGCTGTTCCTGTTCACCTCGGCCTTGGGGCGGGTCTGGTGCGGCTATGCCTGCCCGCAAACCGTCTGGACCGATCTTTTCATTCTGGTCGAACGCTGGATCGAGGGCGACCGGAACGCCCGTATCCGACTGCACCGCGCGCGATGGGATGTGAAAAAACTGTGGCTGCGGGTGTCGAAATATCTGGTCTGGCTGCTGATCGCGCTGCTGACCGGCGGGGCCTGGGTGTTCTATTTCACCGATGCCCCGGCACTGCTGGGCGATCTGCTGCGGTTTCAGGCCCATCCGGTCGCCTATGCCACCATCGGCGTGCTGACCGCCACCACATTCCTGTTCGGCGGTTTCGCCCGCGAACAGATCTGCATCTATGCCTGTCCCTGGCCGCGGATCCAGGCCGCCATGATGGATGAAGATACGCTGACCGTCGCCTATCGCGAATGGCGGGGCGAGCCGCGCGGCAAGGGCAATGTCAGACGCCGCAGCCCCGAAGCCGCCATGGATGCCGAGACCGCCAGCCATGCCGCAGGCCCCAGCGCGGGCGCCAGATACCAGCCGACACGCTATCCCGGCCTGCCAAGCGGCGTCGGCGGCCCGGTCGCACAGGATGCGGCGGGCGATTGCATCGACTGCATGGCCTGCGTCAATGTCTGCCCGATGGGCATCGACATTCGCGATGGCCAGCAACTGGAATGCATCACCTGTGCGCTGTGCATCGATGCCTGTGACGAGATCATGGACAAGATCGGCAAGCCGCGCGGGCTGATCGGCTATCTGGCGCTGAAGGATGAAACGGCCGAACGGGCGGGCGCCGCACCACGCCCGATCATGCGGCATATCCTGCGGCCGCGCACCCTGATGTATTTCACCCTGTGGTCGGGAATCGGGGTCGCGCTTGTGGTGGCGCTGTTCCTACGCTCGCCCGTGGATGTGAATGTCTCGCCGATCCGCAACCCGATCTATGTCACCCTGTCGGATGGCGCGATCCGCAACATCTATGAGGTGCGCTTGCGCAACAAGCAGCATGACGCGCATCCCTATGTCTTCGGCGTCGCGGGTGCCGATACCCAGGACCTTATCCTCAGCATCGAGGGGGCCGAGGACGCACGCGTGACCGTCGCCCCGGATGAAACCCTGACCAGCCGTCTGTATCTGACCGCGCCCGCGGGCTCGGCCCTAAGTCTGCGCGAAAGCGCGCCGCTGACCCTGACGGTGGACGGGGGCGCGCGTATCCGCACCAGTGTTAAGACCGTCTTTCACGGAAAAGGAGAGTGATCATGGCAAGGGAACTGACAGGGCGGCATGTCCTTGCGATCACGGTCGGCGCCTTCGGTACGATCATCGCCGTGAACCTTGTTCTGGCGGTGAATGCCGTTGGCAGCTTTCCGGGGCTGGAGGTCGCCAATTCCTATGTCGCCTCGCAGCAATTCGACCGCGACCGTCAGGCGCAGGCGGCACTGGGCTGGTCCGTCACGTCGGCCCATGACGGGCGGATGCTGACCCTGACGGTCCGTGACGAAGCCGGGCTGCCCGTACGACTGGATGATTTCAGCGCGACGATCGGCAGGCCGACACATGCCGGGGCGGATGTCACGCCGGATTTCGGATATGATGGCGGTGTCTACCGCGCCGAATTGCAGCTTGAACCGGGGGCGTGGATCATTCACGTCACAGCCCTGGCCCCCGACGGCACGCCGTTTCGGCAGCGGTTGGATCTTCATTCCGATGCGCAGGTGCGGCGATGACGGATCTGTCCCTGCCTTCGACCAGCGCCTGCCCGGCCTGTGCCGCCGCCCCGATTGCGCAACGCGTGGCGCATGCGGCCGCGCCCGACGCCATCATCCTTTCGCTGCCCGGTGTTCACTGCGCCATGTGCATCACCGATGTGGAACGCGCATTGATGGCGCGGCCCGGTGTGCGGGCGGCGCGGGTGAATCTGACACTGAAACGCGTTACCGTGCAGGCGCCGGGGCTGGGCGCGGATGATCTGATCCCCGCACTTGCCGCGATCGGCTACGAGGCGCATGAGCTGGACCCCGACGCCCTGTCGGCCACGGCCGCGGATAAGCAGGGCCGCGACCTGTTGATGCGGATCGGCATCGCCGGGTTCGCGATGATGAATGTGATGATCCTGTCGGTGGCGGTCTGGTCGGGCGCCGATGCGGCCACGCGCGATCTGTTTCACTGGATTTCAGGTGCGATCGCGCTGCCGACCGTGGCCTTCGCGGGGCAGCCGTTCTTCGGCAGCGCATGGGCGGCACTGCGTGGTGGACGCCTTGGGATGGATGTGCCGATCTCTTTGGCGCTGATTCTGGCGACAGCGATCTCGCTTTATGAAACCACGCAATCGGGGCATCACGCCTATTTCGACGCGGCGGTGATGCTGTGCTTCTTTCTGCTGATCGGGCGCTATCTGGATCACCGCACACGCGCCATCGCCCGCTCGGCCGCGGCGGAACTGACCGCGCTGGAGGTGCCGCGCGCCCATCTGCTGTGCGATGGCGGCGAACAGGTCGTGCCCATAGCCCAGCTTGTGCCCGGCGATCTGATCCGCGTTCGCGCGGGCGGTCGCATTCCGGCGGATGGCGAGGTGGTCGAGGGGCGCAGCGAAACCGACAGGTCGCTGCTGACAGGTGAAACCCTGCCGATGCTTGCCGAACCCGGCACGATCCTGTCGGCGGGCGAGGTGAACCTGTCCGGTCCCTTGACATTGCGGGTGATTGCGGCGGGCAAGGACAGCTCGCTGTCGCGCCTGACCGCGCTGGTCGAGGCGGCCGAGGCCGCGCGCGGGCGCTACAGTTCGCTGGCCGAACGCGCCTCGCGCGCCTATGCGCCAATGGTTCACCTGATGGCGGCGCTCAGCCTTGCCGGGTGGTTCTGGGCGACCCGCGATCTGCGGCTGTCGATCAATGTCGCGGCTGCGGTGCTGATCATCACCTGTCCCTGCGCCCTTGGTCTTGCGGTTCCGGCGGTGGTCACGGCGGCATCGGGGCGGCTGTTCCGCCGTGGGTTGCTGATCAAGGACGGCACCGCGCTGGAGCGTCTGTCCGAGATCGACACCGTCGTTTTCGACAAGACCGGAACGCTGACCATGGGTCGGCCTCGGCTGGCGGCAGGCGACGATCTGCCCGATGACCTGAGGGCCGTGGCTGTTTCCCTGGCTGCGGGGTCGTCGCATCCGCTGTCGCAGGCGATCGTCGCGGCCTTCCCGGATCAGCAACCGGCCCGGATAGACGGGATCGGCGAATATCCGGGGCAGGGCGTCTCGGGTGTCTGGCAGGGGCGTCGCGTCAGCCTTGGCCGCGCCGATTGGCTGGGCATCATCGACGACGACATGCACCGCAGCGGAAGTTCGGCCTGGCTGTCGATCGAGGGTCAGGCACCGCGCCGCCTGGATTTCATCGATGAACTGCGCCCCGGCGCGGCTGACACGGTGCACCGGCTGCGGGCACAGGGGCGGCGTGTGATTCTGTTGTCGGGTGACCGGCCCGCCGCCGTGGCCGATGTCGCTGCGCGTCTTGGCATTGGCGAATACCACGCGGGCATCGACCCGATCGGGAAGGCGCAGATGGTTGGCGCGCTTGGGGATGACGGGGCAAAGGTGCTGATGGTCGGCGACGGGCTGAACGACACGGCCGCGCTGGCGCGGGCACATGCCTCGATCTCGCCTGCATCGGCGCTGGATGCGGCACGGGTGGCCAGCGATGTGGTGCTGACCGGGCAGGATCTTGGCGCGGTGGCCGATGCCTTGCAGACCGCGCGCAGGGCCACCGCGCGCATCCGCGAGAATTTCACCATCTCGATCCTTTACAACCTTGTCGCGGTCCCGGTTGCGATTGCCGGTTTTGCCACGCCGCTGCTGGCCGCCTTGGCGATGTCTGCCAGTTCCATTACCGTGACGCTGAACGCGCTGCGGCTGCGACGCTGAAAGGGCGAGATGGAGATACTCAGCATTCTGATACCGGTCTCACTGGGGTTGGGCGCCCTGGGCCTTGGTGCCTTCATCTGGGCCCTGCGTGGCCGTCAGTTCGAGGATCCGAAAGGTGACGCGGAACGCATCCTCAGCGACGAATGGGATGATCGCCCACGACCCGACTAAGTAAGGTGTCAACGAAAAACGCCTGCCGGGCGTGGCAGGCGTTTCCTTGTTTTGTGGATTGAAGGATCAGGGGCCGACGACGCGGCATTCCTGTTGCCGGGTTTGCAGCCTTTCGCAGGCAAGCCGCGCATCCGCCTTGGTCAGGTTGACGAAATTCGCCTCGAAGCCACGGACGGTGTCGGCGACATGACGATTCGCGCCTTCCAATGCGGCACCGCCCTGAAGCGCGGTTTGCAACAGCAGCCGATCGGCTTCGACCTTCGAGCGGTACAGGCCAAGCGTCACGCCCCAATTGCGACCACTGTTCTGCGGCCGCGACACGATTTCCAGCGCCGCGGGTTCCGAGATGTCACCCTCGCCCATCGCGGCCAGGATGACGGTATCGGTGCGCGGTTCGGGAACCGATGAGGCCAGCAGCGACATTTGCCCGGTCAGGGCGCGTTCGGTCGGCGTCGGTTCCGGCAAGGCGGGCGCGATGACGGCGGTGCTGGCATCGCTGGTCCGTGCGCTGCGCGAACGCGGTGCCGGGATCGGACGGGTCGAGGTCGACAGGACGGGGGCCACGAGGCTGGCCGAACCCTGTCCTTCGCTGACGGCCATTTCGACCGCGGCCGCCACATCGGTTGCCGGCGTTCCCGGGCGCAGCCGGGGACGCGCGCTGGAAGTCAGGCTCATTCTGCCGGGGGTCGAGGAACTGGCGGCTGCGGCACGCACGGCTTCTGCGATCTGCATCGGAGAGGCGATGGCCGCGGTGCTGGCGCTGCGGGCAGGGGCGGCACGTTCCGGCGGGGCCGAGGCGTTCAAGGTCAACGCTTGTGGCTGGGCGACCACCGGTTTCGGTTCGACCTGTGCGCGACGGACCGTTTTCTGGGCGATCAGACGCGGGGGCTTGGGCCGGGTTTCGCGGACGCGTTCGGGCACACGCGCAAAGCTGGAATCCAGCAGCTGCGACATCACCTGATTGCGCTGCGCGGTGGAGGTTCCACCAAACACGGTGGCGATCAGGCGCTTGTTCCCGCGCTGCGCCGAGGCCGTCAGGTTGAAGCCCGCGGCGCGGGTATAGCCTGTCTTGATCCCGTCCGCGCCCTTGTAGGCGTCCAGAAATCGCTTGTTGGTCGAGGAAACCTGCGCAATGCCCGCATCGGCGGAACGGCGCGAGAACAGATTGTAATATTGCGGGAAATCATAGAAAAGATGCCGCCCCAGAATGGTCATGTCATAGGCGGTCGAATAGTGACCTTCCTGGGTCAGGCCGTTGGCGTTGCGGAAATTCGTGTTCCGCATGCCAAGGGCGCGGGCCATCTGGGTCATCTGCTGGGCAAAGGCATCCTCGGACCCGGCGAGCCCTTCCCCGATGGCGGTGGCCGCATCATTGGCAGACTTGATCGCCGCCGCGCGCAGAAGATAGCGCAGCTCGATGCTTTGGCCGGCTTTCAGGCCCAGCTTTGACGGCGGCTCTGCCGCGGCGTTCGAGCTGATCTTGAACTTGGAATCCAGCCGGACCTGACCACGCTCGACCGCGGTGAACGCCATATACAGCGTCATCATCTTGGTCAGCGACGCCGGGTGAAGCCGGGTGCTTTCGTTCTGCTTGTAAATCGGCTGGCCGGTGCGCGCGTCGATCACATAGGCCGCGAAGGGGGCGGCCCACGATCCGGCAGGCACAAGCGCCGCCACGAGGATCACCGCCCACAGCCGGGCGATCAGGGGGAATCGGGTCACTGTCTCGGTCTCTTCTGCCTCGGGAAGGCATGTCGTTTGTCGCATGCCTTTCGTTAATAAGCCGATAATAGCACGACTGAATCCGCCGGGAAACCTTGCATTTGTGTGATTTGACCCATCAGGCGGCGAATTGACCGCGCAATTGGCAGCAATTTCGGCGGGGGCTTTTATCCCGGGCAGTTTCAACTATATTCCGGCTTTGACCTTCCGCAATGATCAGGCCGACGTTACCGCGATGACGCACTGGATGAACGACCCGGACAAGCCGGCAGACCAATCCGATCTCGCCGTGAAACCGCGTGCCAAGTCACAGCGGCCACCGATGTACAAGGTGTTGATGCTGAACGACGATTTCACACCGATGGAATTCGTTGTCCATGTGCTGGAACGCCTGTTCAACATGACCCACGCCCAGGCGATCGAGATCATGTTGACGGTTCATCGCAAGGGTGTCGCGGTTGTCGGCGTCTTCTCACACGAGATTGCGGAAACGAAGGTCGCGCAGGTGATGGAACTGGCACGCCGCCAGCAGCACCCCCTGCAATGTACCATGGAAAAAGAGTAGTCACTTGACCACATCCCGATTTCAACTGGCTTTCCCGGACGGCCATCCCGGAGGCGACGTGCTGGTCATTGGTGCGCGTGCCGCCGATGATCTTGATCCGCTGACCGCCGGCCGGACTCGGATCGAACAGCCGATGTTCACGGATCATCAGGCATTGACCGCGCGCGGCTTTGACGCGGCGCCGTCGGTCGATGGCGTCTTTCAGACCGTGATCGTCAAACTGCCCCGCGCAAAACCCGCCGCGCGCGCCCGCATCGCCGCGGCCGCCGCCAGGCTGGGCGATGGTGGTGTGATCTGGGTCGATGGGCAGAAGACCGACGGCGTCGACTCCCTTCTGAAGGAAATTCGCCGCCTGACCCCTGTCGATGAGGTGCACAGCAAGGCGCATGGCAAGATATTCCGGATCGATGCGGCATCGCCCGATTGGGTGCCCCTCGACTGGGCCGCTGCGCCGCGTGAGGTCGCGCCGGGCTTTGTCACACGGCCGGGTGTGTTTTCTGCCGACGGTATCGATCCGGGATCGCAGCTGCTTGCACGTCACCTTCCCGAAAAGCTGCCGACGCGACTGGTCGATCTGGGCGCAGGCTGGGGCTGGCTGTCGGCGCAGGCGCTTGCACGGGCGGGCGTCGAGGTGTTGCATCTGGTCGAGGCTGACCGGATCGCGCTTCAATCCGCCGAAGACAACATCAAGGATGCGCGGGCCCATTTCCACTGGGCCGATGCGCGGGATTTCCGTCTGCGCGACCCGGTGAATGGCGTGATCATGAACCCGCCCTTCCATGACGGGCGCGACGCCGATCCGCGTCTGGGGGCGGAATTCATCGCCAATGCCGCGCGGTTGCTGACCGGGGCGGGACGTCTGTGGATGGTCGCCAACCGGCATCTGCCCTATGAGACCGTCCTGCGCGAGAACTTTGCCCAGGTCACCGAAATCGGCGGCGACACACGTTTCAAGATTTTCGAGGCCAGCGGCGCGGGTCGCGGGTCCAAGAACCAGAGGCGCTGATATGGGTTTTTCCGTTCAAGGCAAGACCGCGATCGTCACGGGTGCCGGTCGTGGAATCGGTCTGGCGATTGCGCAGCATTTCGTCCAGGCCGGCGCGAATGTGATGTTCGTGGACAATGACGAGGAAAGTCTGGAACGGCAGATGTCGGATTACGACACCGAAAACGGTCCAGTCCGCTACTTCACCGGCAATATCTGCGAAAAGCTGTGTTCGGCCAATCTTCTGTCAGCGACGCTGGACGCGTTCGAGCGGGTCGATATCCTGGTGAACGCGCATCGCTTCGTCAAAGGATCGGACCCGCTGGATACCGATCCCAGTGTTCTGGAGGAAATGCTGCGCCAGAACATGATTTCGGGCCTGCGCTTGTCGCAGATGATTGCCAAGCGCATGATCAAGCAGGCCGAAGGGCAGGCCGATGTGCAGCAGGCAGGCGCGATCGTGAATATCTCGAACCTTGCGGCGTCGCGTCCGGTGCCGGATCTTCTGGGCTATTCCATCGCCTGCGCCGCGCAGGAACAGTCCACGCGCGGGTTGGCACTGGCGCTGGCGCCGCATCGTATTCGTGTGAATGGCGTCCGTTTCAGCAGCGTCATGTCGCATGAATTGAAATGCGCGCTGAAAGAAGACGCTGATCTGCGCGACCAGATCGTATCAGGCACGCCCTTGGGGCGCATCGCCGCCGCCGATGAGGTCGCCGAGGCGGTCCATTACCTTGTCAGCGAAGGCGCGCGTTTCGTGACCGGGCAGGTGATGACGGTCGATGGCGGGCGTTGCCTTGCAGATCCGGTCACCGCGCAGGCGCTTTAACCCTGTTCGGGATAGGCGGCCTTGCAGGCCTGCACGGCCGCCGCAGCCTGCGCTGACAACTGGGCCTTGCGACTGGCAAGGTTGTCGCGCTTGCGCTGTTCCGCTGCGGGGTCGATGGCCACGCGATAACGCTCGGTCGTGATATGCTCGCGCCAACAGGATCGTGTGATCGTGCGGACATTGCCGTCGTTGTCGCGATAATGGTCACGGCACTGGGTCAGATAATCGCGTCCGACCTGACGTTCTTCCCAGGCATAGCCACGGCCCAGATTGCCCTCGACCTCGGCAAGAAGGCGGCTGACATTGCGGTATTCGTCGGTATTCCGACTGATGCAGCGTTCCTGCTGGGTGCCGCAGGCGGCCAGCAGAAGGGTGACGAGGATCGCGGTGTTGCGGGGCATCTTCAGTCTCTTTACATCGGGTGAAAAGATGCTAGCCGCCGGTGCCTGTACTGGCAATTCACGATTGGGGTCCACATGCAAGATCAACGCCGCCGCGCCGCCGACTGGTTCCGCGACCTGCGCGACCAGATCGTCGAAGCCTTCGAAGGGCTTGAGGATCGGGCAGGTGGCGACGCCATGCCGGGGCGGTTTCAGGTCACCCCGACCCGCCGCGGCGAGGATGGCGGCGGCGGTCTGATGTCGGTCATGCGCGGCGGTCGTGTCTTTGAAAAGGTCGGCGTCAACTGGTCCGAGGTGCATGGAACGCTGGCCCCCAAGGCCCAGACCGCAATGGCCGCGCGTGGCGTTCCCGGCATCGCCGAGGATCCGCGCTTCTGGGCAAGTGGCATCAGCCTTGTCGCCCATATGCAGAACCCCCATGCGCCCGCCGTTCACATGAATACGCGCATGTTCTGGACCCCCGGCGCGTGGTGGTTCGGCGGCGGATCTGACCTGAACCCCTGTCTGGAATATGCCGAGGATACCGCCCATTTCCACGATCAGCTGCGTCAGGCCTGCGACGCGCATGACCCGGATTACTATCCGCGGTTCAAGGCCTGGGCGGACGAGTATTTCTTTATTCCCCATCGCGGACGGGCGCGCGGTGTCGGGGGTATTTTCTACGACGATCTGAACAGCGGCGATTGGGATGCGGATTTCGCGTTCACCCGCGCCGTCGGACAGGCGTTCCTGCCGGCATTCCTGCCCCTTGCCGAAAAGCGGATGGCGCAGGACTGGACCGATCAGGACCGCGATGCGCAGCTGGTTCATCGCGGGCTCTATGCCGAATACAATCTGGTCTATGATCGCGGCACCAAATTCGGTCTGGAAACGGGCCACAACCCCGAGGCAGTGCTGATGAGCTTGCCCCCCTTGGCGAAATGGATCTAGCGTCGCTGTTTGCGGCGCTTCAAGGCGGCGTCGAGACCGGCGCCCTGACGGGATTTGTCGTTGCCTCGATCGTGATGGAAATCACGCCCGGTCCCAACATGGCCTATCTGGCGATCCTTGCGCTGGGGGACGGGCGCAGGGCGGGCTATGCGGCTGTGCTGGGCGTGGCCTTGGGGCTTTTGATCGCGGGGCTTGCGGCCTCGCTTGGGCTTGGGGCGGCCATCGCATCCTCGCCACTTGCATGGCAGACCCTGCGCTGGGGCGGTGTGCTGTATCTGTTGTGGTTGGCATGGGATGGCTGGCGGGACGGGCGCGGAACCGTCGAACATGCGGCGCGCGGGTCGTCACTGGGGCGGTTCTTTCGCCGTGGCCTGATCGTCAACCTGCTGAACCCAAAGGCCTTTGCCTTCTATATCACGGTGCTGCCCGGCTTCATCGTGCCCGGTGCGAATATCACCGGGCAGGCGGTCGGGCTGTCGCTGATCTATGTTGCGATCGCCACGATCATCCATGCCGCGATCGTGACGGGGGCGGCGGCCTCGCATCGCGCGCTGCGCGACCCTGCGCGGCAACGGCGGATCCGCCGGGTATTGTCAGTGCTGTTGGCGTTCGTGGCATTGTGGCTGGCGGTCCGGACGGCAGGCTAGGCGCGCTCATCCTTGGGGCTGCCCATGACGACATGGGTGGTGATCGTCGCGATCCACGGAAATGCACCCAGCACATCCGAGTGGAACTGTTTGTAGGCCGCCAGATCGGCAACCTCGACCCGCAGCAGATATTCGCTTGCACCGGTGATGTTGTGGCATTCGCGGACGGCGGGCGCGGCGATGCAGGCCCGTTCGAACGCAAGCTGGGCATCGTTTGAATGCCGCGACAGCCCGACCGAGACATAGGCGATAAAGCCCAACCCCCGCGCACTCGGCGGCACGACCGCACGATAGCCCGAAATGATCCCCCGACGTTCCAGATCCTGCACGCGTCGCAGGCAGGCCGATGGCGACAGCCCGACCAAAGCCGCCAGTTCCGTATTGGGAATGCGGCCATTGCGACGAAGTTGGTGCAATATCTGGGCGTTTATACGATCTGTTTCGATGTCAAGTTGCACATTATTTCCATTCTGTCGGCACAAAGGTCAGAAATTGCGCCTTTTGCGCGATAACATTGCGTGGCTATGAAAGTGAGTGCAATGACCGATCAGATCCTTCTTGCCCTTGCGGGCTTTGCCTTCGTCACCTCCGTCACGCCGGGGCCGAACAACATGATGCTGCTTGCCTCGGGTGCGAATTTCGGGGTTCGGCGCACGGTGCCGCATATGTTGGGCATTTCGCTTGGGTTCGGGGTGATGGTGATGATCCTCGGGCTGGGGGTCGACCGCCTGATCGCCTCATCTCCGGCGCTGGCGCAGGCGATGAAATGGCTGAGCCTTGGCTATATGGCGTGGCTTGCGTGGAAGATCGCCAATGCCGGACAGCCCAGATCGGAAGGTGCGGACAGGGGGCGACCACTGACATTTCTACAGGCAGCCGCGTTTCAATGGGTGAACCCCAAGGCCTGGGCGATGGGGTTGGGTGCCTTGTCGGCCTATGCCGCGGGGGCGGGCGGCGCAGTGGTTGTCGCGCTGGTCTTCGCGCTGGTGAACCTGCCGGCCGTGTCGATCTGGGCCATGCTGGGGCAACAGATGCGCAGCCTTCTGTCCACGCCCGCACGGCTGCGGCTGTTCAATGTGTCGATGGCGGTTCTGCTTGTCGCGACAATGTTGCCGGTCGCGATGCACTAGCGCCTATACCGTGACCGCCAGCAGCCATCCGACCCCCAGAACGATCAGCCCCATCCCGCACAGTTGCAGCGCGGTGGTGCTTTGCCGAAACAGACGCCCCGAGACCAGCTGCGCCAGCACGACCTCGATCAGGGCCAGCGTGCGGACATTCGCGGCGGGCGTCAGGGCAAAGCCGATGAACCAGAACAACGAGGCAAAGGCCCCCAGCGCCCCGGCGGTCAGCGATTGTCGCCACATGCGCAGGATCGCGCACAGCCCGCGCCGATCGCGCAATCCCATCCAGATCAGCATCGCGGCCGATTGCAGCGCAAGGGTCAGCACAAGCACGGTCAGCGCCCGAATGAAGAACCCACCCTCGGGCAGGCTCAGCAGTGCCCCGCGAAACCCGATGGATGACAGGCCGAACAACGCCCCGGCGGTCACGCCCGTTGCAATTCCGCGCAGCCCGGCCCGCGACCAGCGCGCACCCGATGCCAGAACCACGCCCAGTGTCGCCAGTGCAATCGCGCCAAGACGGGCCGGGCCCAAAGGCTCGGCCAGAACCACGGCGCCGATGATGGCCAGCGTGACGGGCTCGGTCTTCATCAATGCGGTGGCGACGCCGAATCCCTGACCGCGCATGGTCAGCAGCATGAAGGCGGTTGCCCCGATCTGCGCCGCCGCGCCAAGTGCCGCATAGGCGACCGTATTGCCGCCCAGGGCAGGGACCGCGACAAAGGGCGCAAGCGCGATCAGTGACAGCGCGGCGAAGGGCAGGCCGAACAGGAAACGCACGGCGGTCGCCCCGACCGTCCCGACACTGGCCGTCAATCCGGCCTGCGCGGCATTGCGGCCGGTCTGGGCGACCGCCGCGATCAGCGTCGCCCAGACCCAGATCATGCGCTGCGAACAGCCTCGATCATGCGGGCGACATTGTCGGGATCGGCATCGGGGGTGATGCCATGGCCCAGGTTGAAGACATGCGGCCCGCGGCGCAGCGCACGGGTGATCCGCTGTGCCTCGGCCACAAGGTCCGGGCCGCCCGTGACCATATGCCGCGGGTTTAGATTGCCCTGCACACAGCCATCGACCTGCAGGTTCCCCGCGACCCATTCCGCGCTGACGGAATTGTCGGTGGCGACACAATCGGCGCCGGTCGCCTTGGCAAAGCCGATATAGCGGTCGCCCGCCTCGCGCGGGAAGGCGATGACGGGAATACCCGGATGCAGGCGCTTCAGTTCCGAAATGATGCGCCGCGCGGGGGCGATCGCGAAATCGTCGAAATCCTGACCCTTCAGGCTGCCGGCCCAGCTATCGAAGATCTTCACGACCTCGGCCCCGGCCTGGATCTGGGCCGACAGGTACAGGATGGTTGCCTCGGTGATGCGGTCGATCAGCGCTGAAAACGCCGCGCGGTCGGTGGACTTGAATGCATGGGCCGGTCCCTGATCCGGCGTGCCGCGCCCCGCGATCATATAGGTCGCGACGGTCCAGGGCGCACCGGCAAAGCCGATCAGCGCGGTGTCCTGCGGCAGTTCCCGCGCCAGGATCCGGATCGTTTCATAGATCGGCGACAGCGTTTCATGAACGTCATCGGCCGGGCGCAAGGCGTCGACCTGCGCGGCCTCGGTGATGGTCGACAGGCGCGGCCCTTCGCCCTTGACGAACCACAGATCCGCGCCAAGAGCCTGCGGGATCAACAGGATATCGGCGAACAGGATTGCCGCGTCGAAGCCAAATCTGCGGATCGGTTGCAGCGTGACTTCGGCTGCCAGATCGGGGTTGTAGCATAGCGACAGGAAATCGCCCGCCTGTTCCCGCGTGGCGCGATATTCCGGCAGATATCGTCCCGCCTGACGCATCATCCAGATCGGGGGGGTCGGCAGCGTCTCGCCCGCCAATGCCCGCAGCAATAGTTTCGTCATGTGGCCTCCTTGCCCCGCCATCAAGGCGAGCCAGAGGTCGTTGTCAAGCGTCGCGCCGCCCGCTATGCGAGGGGCATGACACAGATGCCCGACAGTTCCCGCCCGCTGAAGATCGGTACCCGAGGCTCGGTCCTTGCGCTTGCGCAGGCGCATGAGGCGCGCGCGCGCCTGATGGCCGCGCATGACTTGCCGATCGAGGCCTTCGAAATCGTCGTGATCAAGACGACCGGCGACCGGATCACCGATCGCCCGCTGAAGGAAATTGGCGGCAAGGGTCTGTTCACGCGCGAAATCGAAGAGGCGCTGACCGAAGGCGGCATCGATATCGCCGTGCATTCGATGAAGGACATGCCGACCCTGCAGCCCGACGGGCTGATCATCGACTGCCTGCTGCCGCGCGAGGATGCGCGCGATGCCTTTGTCAGCCCGACATTTGCCTCGATCGCGGATCTTCCCCATGGCGCGACCGTGGGGTCGTCCAGCCTGCGCCGCCGTGCGCAGCTGGCCCATGTGCGCCCCGATCTGCATCTGGTCGAGTTTCGCGGCAATGTGCAGACGCGGCTGAAGAAACTCGACGATGGCGTCGCGGTCGCGACCTTCCTGGCAATGGCAGGTCTGCGCCGGCTGGACATGCTGCATGTCGCCCGCAGTGCGATTGATCCCGCCGAGATGCTGCCCGCAGTGGCCCAAGGCGCAATCGGGATCGAGCGGCGCGTGGATGATCATGCGACTGCGGCACTGCTGCATCCGCTGAATGACACAGAGACCACGCTTCGTATCAGTGCCGAACGCGCGTTTCTGGCGCGGCTGGACGGGTCCTGTCAGACCCCGATTGCGGGTTATGCCCATCTTTCCGGATCAGAACTTGTCCTGCAGGGTCAGATCCTGCGCAGCGATGGTTCCGAGGCAATCGCGGGGACACGTCAGGGTCCCGTTGCCGATGGTCCTGCGATGGGGCGCGATCTGGCCGAGGAATTGCTTGGCAAGGCCGGGACAGGGTTCTTCGATCACCTCGCCTAGAACGACGGTTCCCTCTGTCGAATGCCAAAAGGCGGGGATGGCCCCGCCTTTGTTCCTTCTACCGCGAAGGCCGCTATCTGGATCAATAGCTGCGGATCAGCCCGACCAGACGGCCCTGAACCTTGACCGATTCCTCGGGCAGAATGCGCGTTTCATAGGCCGGGTTGGCCGCCTCGAGTGCGATCATCGAGCCCTTGCGGCGATAGCGCTTCAATGTCGCCTCATGCCCTTCGACCAGGGCAACAATGATGTCGCCATTGTCCGCGTTCGACTGTTCGCGAATGACCACCACGTCGCCGTCATTGATGCCAGCCTCGATCATGGAGTCGCCCTTGACCTCCAGCGCGTAGTGGTGTTCGCGCCCCGACAGCATGCTGCTGGGCACCGATACGTGATGCGCAACCTCTGAAATCGCCTCGATCGGCACACCGGCGGCGATGCGCCCCATCAACGGCAGATCGGTCGCACCACTATCGACGATCCCGATGGCACCGCGCGGGCGCGTGGGCCGGTCGTTGGAAATGACTTTGGGCGCGAAACCGGTCCTGGTTGCTGCGGCTGGTGCGGCCTGCGCAAGGCTTTCGGGCAGGCGCAGGATTTCCAGCGCGCGCGCACGGTGCGGAAGGCGCCGGATGAAGCCACGTTCTTCCAGCGCCGTCACCAGTCGATGGATGCCCGATTTGGACCGCAGATCCAACGCATCCTTCATTTCGTCGAAAGAGGGCGGAACGCCATCCTGCGCCATGCGCTTTTGGATGAATTCCAGCAGTTGGATCTGCTTTTTCGTCAGCATGTGCCGCCCTTTCGCCTTGCGGTGTTCTTTCTATGTTCTAGACCAAGCCCAGAATCACGTCAATGAACAGAACATCGCGAGGTGAAAAAGTGGTTAACTGCCGCCATGTAGCGGCAGATATTCCATCATCTCGCCTTTCGCGCGTGCGCGATCCCCCGAGGGCCGCACCAACAGCGCATCAGCCTGTGACAGGATCGACAGCAGTGATGAATCCTGACGGTCGAACGGGGTGATGGTCGGCTGCCCATCTTGCCGGTCCAGTTTGGCGCGAAGATAATGCTGGCGATTTCCTTCTGCGACCAAATCGACGCCAAGCATCGCCTTGCGCGTCTGATCCAGATCCGTGAACCCCTGCATCCTTCGGATAAGAGGTTGCATGAATATCTTTCCGCAAACAATTGACGATACTGGATTTCCAGGCAGTCCAAGCATCGCGGTTCCGTGCAGGTCGCCAGCCATCAACGGCTTGCCCGGGCGCATCGCGATCTTGTAGAAGGCGCGTTCCAGACCCAGTTCCGCGGCGACCTTTCCGACCAGATCGTGATCGCCGACCGAGGCCCCGCCGATGGTGATCAGAAGATCGGCATCCCGTGCCATGTGAAAGCATTCGCGCAGGCTGTGTTCGGTATCTGCGGCGATGGGCAGAAGCGTGGTTTCGGCGCCGACCTCTTGCGCCAGCGCGGCGATGGCCAGGTCGTTGGAGCTGATGATCTGACCATCACGCGGGGTGTCGCCGGGGCGGACAAGCTCATCCCCGCTGGCCATGATCGCGACCTTCGGGCGACGCGCGACCATCACCTGCGGCACGTTCATCGCGGCAAGAAGCCCGATATCCGCCGCAGTCAGCCGGCGGCCTGCGGGAAGTTCGTCTGCCTCGGCGAAGTCGCAGCCCCGGCTGCGGATATGCGTGCCATGCGAGGCTTCGGTGATCGTCAGAAGATCGCCTTCGCGCCGGGTATTTTCCTGCATCTCGACGCGGTCAAAGCCATCGGGAACCGCCGCGCCGGTAAAGATGCGGATGGCTGTGCCGGGCTGGGCAGTGCCGGTCCAGGGATGACCTGCGGCGGCTTCACCGACAATGCGCAGGCTCTGGCCCGCATCTGCGCTGCGCCATGCATAGCCGTCCATTGCCGCCGCGTTGAACGGCGGCTGCGTCATGCGCGAGACTGCCGGTTCAAGCAGGATCCGTCCCAACGCATTTTCCAGCCCGATCAGTTCGGGTTTCGGCTGCGGCGCCAGTGCAAGAACCCGCTGCAAGGCCTCGTCGACAGAGATCATGTCGCGGCCTCGTAATCGCCCGACTTGCCGCCGGATTTGCGGACCAGCCGAATGCCTTCGATCTGCATCGATTTCTCGGCCGCTTTCAGCATGTCATAGATGGTCAGGCAGGCGGTGCTGACGGCGGTCAGGGCCTCCATCTCGACGCCGGTGCGGCCGGTCGTGCGCACGGTCGCGGTGACGCGGATCCCGGGAAGGTCCGTGTCGGGCGTCAGGTCCAGCGAGACCTTGCTGATCGGCAGGGGGTGGCACAGCGGGATCAGGTCCGAGGTACGCTTGGCCCCCATGATCCCGGCCAGTCGGGCGACGCCGAGAACGTCGCCCTTCGCGGCCCCGCCCTGCGCCAGCGCCAGCGTTTCCGCACGCATCACGACGCAGCCTTCGGCCGTCGCTTCGCGCGTCGTCTCGGCCTTGGCAGAGACATCGACCATATGCGCCTGACCGGCACTGTCGAAATGTGTCAGGCTCATGTCGCGGCACCGGTCTTGACGTTCAGAATGGCGCGGGTGGCTGCGGCCACGTCCGGCTGACGCATCATGCTTTCGCCGATCAGGAAGCGATGCGCGCCGACCTGCATCATCTGGTCCAGATCATCCGCTGTGAACAAACCGCTTTCACAGACGATATCGCGATCATCGGGAATACGTGGCGCAAGTTCGCGCGTTACATGAAGTGTTACATCGAACGTCTTGAGATTTCTGTTGTTTATCCCGATCATCCGAGACTTCAATTGCAGCGCGCGGTCCAGTTCCTCGGCATTGTGGACCTCGATCAGCGCATCCATGCCCCAGTGCTGGGCGGCGTCTTCCAGGTCGCGGGCAAGACTGTCCTCGACCGAGGCCATGATGATCAGGATGCAGTCCGCGCCCCAGGCGCGCGCCTCGGCGACCTGATAGGTGTCATACATGAAATCCTTGCGCAGCGCGGGCAGGTCGCAGGCCGCGCGTGCATCGGCCAAAAATTCCGGCGCACCCTGAAAGCTGGGCTTGTCGGTCAGCACGGACAGGCAGGCCGCGCCGCCGTCCTGATAGGCACGCGCCAAGGCGGGCGGATCGAAATCGGGACGGATCAGGCCTTTGGACGGGCTGGCCTTCTTGATTTCGGCGATCAGTGCGGGTCCATGCCGCGCCTTGTCGGACAATGCCTGCGCAAATCCGCGCGGGGCGGACGCGGCGCGGGCGTCGGCTTCGATATCGGCAAGCGGTCGCGCGGCCTTCGCAGCGGCGATCTCTTCCAGTTTATAGGCTTTGATCTTGTCGAGAATATCCATGCTGTCGTTCTAGCCGTGCTTTGCGAAGGGGAAAAGGGCGGTCAGGCCGCCCAGTCGATCTGGGGCAGGCGCTGAGCTTGTAGCCAGGTGTTGACCTGGCTGAAGGGGCGGCTGCCGAAAAAGCCGCGCCGCGCCGACAGGGGCGAGGGATGCGCCGATGCGATCACCAGATCCTGTGGCCGGGGCAGATCACCCACTGCCTTTTGTGCATGGGCGCCCCACAGGATAAAGGCCGTCGGGCCGTGTCGCTGCGCCTCGGCGACGGCTTGACGGGTCAGCGCGTCCCAGCCCCAGCGCGCATGAACCCCTGCCTGACCGGGCAGTACCGACAGGGAAGTGTTCAGTAACAGCACGCCCTGTTCTGCCCAGCCGGAAAGATCGCCGGTGATGGGCGCGGTGCCGATATCCTGAACCATTTCGGCAAAGATGTTTTTCAGCGAGCGCGGCAAGGCGATACCGGGGTTTACGGAAAATGCCAGGCCATTGGCATGTCCGGGGGTCGGGTAGGGGTCCTGACCCAGAATGATCACGCGGGCCTGTTGTGGCGATGTCGCCTGCAAGGCGGCAAACAGGTGGCCCGGGCCGGGAAGCCAATCGTCCAATTCCGCAAGACGATCACGCAGGACCGGCCAGTCCTGTTCGAAGAAGGGCAGATGCGCCCAGGCGGCGGGCGGTGTCACGCTTCGGGGGGGCCGGTCACTTCGGCCAGTTCGACAAGCTTTACCTTTGCAGCGCCGCTGTCCAGTGATTGCGCGGCCAATTCCGCGCCCTGTCGCAGGTCGTCTGCCTTCTCGGCGATCAACAGGGCTGCCGCGGCATTCAGCAGGACCGCATCGCGATAGGCACCCTTTTCACCGTCCAGCAAGGCACGGAAGGCGGCGGCGTTGTAGGACGGCTCGCCGCCCATGATCGACTCGAACGGGTGGCGGGGCAGGCCGGCATCCTCTGGCGTGACGATGAATTCCGACAACTTGCCATCCTTCAGCGCAACGACCTGCGTTTCGCCCGCGATGGTGATTTCGTCGGTGCCATCGCTGCCATGAACCAGCCACGCCGCATCCGAACCCAGATCGCGCAGAACCTCGGCCATCGGGCGGATCCAGTCGGCGCTGAAGGCACCGGTCAGCTGACGGCGCACAGCGCCGGGGTTGGTCAGCGGTCCCAGCAGGTTGAAGACGGTGCGGGTGCCAAGTTCGGTCCGGGGTGGGCCGACATGGCGCATGGCGGGGTGATGCATCGGCGCCATCATGAAGCAGATGCCCGCCCGGTCCAGCGCCATTTGCGAGGTCGCGGGACCGCCCATGACATTGATGCCCATCTGGGTCAGGGCATCCGCCGCGCCCGATTTCGACGACAGGTTGCGGTTGCCGTGCTTGGCGACCGGCACACCTGCGCCCGCCACCACGAATGCCGTCGCGGTCGAGATGTTCAGCGTGCCCTTGCCGTCGCCACCGGTGCCGACGATGTCCATCGCACCCTGCGGGGCGGTGATGCGGTTCATCCGGGCGCGCATGGCGCGGGCGGCGGCGGCGATTTCATCGACCGTTTCGCCGCGCACACGCAGGGCCATCAGCAAGCCGCCGATCTGCGCGGGGGTCGCCGCCCCGTCGAACAGGGCCGAGAACGCCGATTCGGCCTCGGGTCCGGTCAGGGGGCGCGTGGCGGCGATCCCGATCAGCGGGCGGATATCTGTTGTCATGCGGCTTTCTCGCGCGGGGTGCAGCGGGCAAGGAAATTGCGGATCATGTCATGGCCATGTTCCGAGGCGATGGATTCGGGGTGGAACTGCACACCCTCGATCGGCAGATCCTCGTGGATCAGGCCCATGATGGTGCCGTCATCGGAATGGGCGGTCACGCGCAGGCAATTGGGCAGGCTTTCCGGCTGTACCGTCAGCGAATGATACCGTGTCGCGTTCAACGGCGAGGGCAGGCCGGTAAAGACCCCGGTGCCGTCATGGGTGACCGCATCGACCTTGCCATGCAGGATGCGGTTGGCGCGAACGACCTTGCCGCCAAAGGCCTCGCCAATGGCCTGATGGCCCAGGCAGACCCCGAACAGCGGAATGTTGCGGTCGGCCGCAGCCCGGATCAGGTCCAGGCAGATGCCCGCCTGCGCCGGATCGCAGGGACCGGGCGAGATCACGATCCCGTCGGGTTCCAATGCCAGCGCCTGTTCCACGGTCAGGGCATCGTTGCGCCTGACGGTCACGTCGGCGCCTGCCTCGCCCATGTAATGTACAAGGTTCCAGGTAAAGCTGTCGTAATTGTCGATCAGAAGGATCATCGTCTCGCCTAGGTCGCGCGGTGGTTTCCCCCCGCAAATCGGTTCGCTATAGATGGTCCAAAGCGCGACGGGGGGTCAAGCCCGCGCAAGGGATGGAAGGGGCGATGGCAGGCGGTTTCTGGTCAGGTTTGCTGCACGGCAGCGTGATCTGTGTGGTCGCGTTGGCGGGATTGTCGTTGATGGCGCCCCGAACGCCGGTGGTTTCGCAGCCCGACTCGCGGGTGGAAAAGCCTGCTTCACCCCCGCCGCCGCAGGATCGGCCTGATCGTCCCGCCGCATCCGACATCGATCTGCCTGCCGGTTCCGAATTCGGGCGGGCCGGTGATCTGCCGCCGCAATCGCCGCAACCGCTGATCGCGCCCGCGGGACGGCTGGATCAGACCGAGGCCCCCGCCGTCACCCCACCCGAGGCAGAACCCGCGCCCCTTGCGGTCAATGATCCGGTCGCCCGTCCGCATGCGGATGACGGGATCGGTGCCGATCAGGGGCCGACCCAGCCTGCGGTGGCGCAAGGCGAAGCGCGGGCCGATTTCACCCGACCGTCGGCCTCGCTGGCGCCCGCGGCGCAAGACGGACCCGCGGCGCCAAGCTTTGCGGCGCCGGACGTGCTGCCGGATACTTATCCGGTGGCCAGCCCCGCCGCCGAGCCTGAACCGACGGATGTGCTGCCCATCGCGCCAAGCCAAACCCCCGGTCTGTCGCGTCCCGCGCTGGATCTGTCCACGCCGCCTGACCTGTCAGACCTGAAATAACTGGATCGGAACTGAAGATGAAACTGAACCCCGCCATGGCCGCCACCTTCGCGCCCCCGGTCATGGAAGCGCGCCGCTGGCTGTCCGAGGTGACGATCCCCGCCGATCTGCCGCTGATCAATGTCAGCCAGGCCGCACCGGTCGATCCGCCGCCCGAGGGCCTGCGCCGCGCCATCGCCGAGGCCGCGCTGTCGCTGCCCGAGGCGCATCTTTACGGTCCCGTTCTTGGCAATGACGATCTGCGTCAGGCCGTCGCGCAGGAATTCAGCCGCGCCTATGGCGGCGCGATCGGGGCGCGCAACGTGGCGATCACGCAGGGATGCAATCAGGCGTTCTGTGCCACGATGGCGACGCTGGCGGGGGCCGGCGATGACGTGATCCTGCCGACGCCGTGGTATTTCAATCACAAGATGTGGCTGGACATGCAGGGCGTCACCACCCAGCCCTTGTCCTGCGGACCTGACATGCTGCCCGACCCCGAACGGGCCGCGGCAATGATCGGGCCGCGCACGCGGGCAATCGTGCTGGTCACCCCGAACAATCCTTCGGGCGCGGAATATCCGGCCGAACTGGTGGCGCGTTTCTTCGATCTGTGTCAGCGGCATGGTCTTGCGCTGGTCGTGGACGAAACCTATCGCGATTTCGACAGCCGCGACGGCGCACCCCATGATCTGTTGGCGCGCACCGATTGGGACGGGACGCTGATCCAGCTTTACAGCTTTTCCAAGGCCTATCGCCTGACCGGCCATCGTGTCGGGGCGCTGATCGCATCCGTCGCACGCATGGCGGAAATCGAGAAATTTCTGGATACGATCGCCATCTCGCCCTCGCAACTGGGGCAGATCGGTGCGCTGTGGGGGATGCAGAACCTTGGTGACTGGCTTGCCGGCGAGCGCGCCGAGATTCTTGCGCGTCGGCAGGCGACAGAGCAGGCGATCACCGCGTTGGATGGCTGGGTCCTGAAATCCGCCGGTGCCTATTTCGCGTGGGTTCAGCACCCTTCGGCCAGATCCTCGGCCGATCTGGCGCGCGACATGGTCGGCCAGATCGGCGTTCTGGCCCTGCCCGGAACGATGTTTACGCCCGATGGTGATCCTGTCGGGCAACAGCATATGCGCCTGGCCTTCGCCAATATTGATCGCGCCGAAATTACTGAATTGGCCGAAAGGCTTGCCCAGATCCGCGCCTGAACACTTGTGGCCGCCCGACCTGCGGCCTAAAGACAGCGCTGACACGACCCCAAGGAAGGCCGCGCCATGAAAAACCTGCGCACGCATGGAAAATCCACGATCGTCTGGCTGCTGATGGGCATGCTGGTCCTTGGCCTTGGGGGCTTTGGCGTGACCAGCTTCTCGGGCGGTTCGTCCGAGATCGGCTCGGTCGGTGGAACCAAGGTGACCGCGAATGATTACGCGCGGGCGCTGACGAACCAGATTCAGGCCTATTCGCAGCAGGCAGGCCAGCAGGTGACCATGGCGCAGGCGCAGGCCATCGGCCTGCCGCAGTCGATCCAGGCGCAATTGTTCACCGCCGCCGCCCTGGGCGAACAGGCCCGCAGGATCGGTGTTTCGGTCGGCGATCAGCGCGTCGTCCGGTCGATTTCGCAGGCCGACGGCTTCAAGGGCCCGAATGGCAGCTTTGACCGCGCGGCCTATGGTGCGGTTCTGCGCAATCAGGGTCTGAGCGAAGGTGAATTCGAGGAACAGGTTCGTCAGGACGAAGCGCGCCTGCTGTTGCAACGTGCCGTGATCGGGGGCGTGACCGCCCCGCAACCCCTGGTCGAGCAGACCGCAGGCTGGCTGCTGGAGCGGCGCGATATCAGCTGGCACGAACTGACGGAAGAAGAGCTTGCCGCCCCGGTCGAGGATCCGGATGAAGCGACACTGAAATCCTGGCACGAGGCCAATGCCGCCCGTTTCACCGCGCCCGAAACCCGCAAGATCACCTATGTCTGGCTGACGCCCGAGATGTTGCAGGATGAGGTCGATCTGGACGAGGCCGCGTTGCGTGACAGCTATGAACAGCGCATCGACGAATTCCAGCAACCCGAACGTCGCATCACCGGCCGCCTGATCTTCCCCTCGCTGGAAGAAGCCGAGGCCGCGAAAGCGCGTCTGGACAGTGGTGAGGTTCCGTTTGAAACCATCATCGCGGAACGCGGTCTTTCGGTCGATGAGATCGATCTGGGGGAAATGACCCAAGATGATCTGGGCGCGGCTGGCGAGTCGGTCTTCGCGCTGGACGGTCCGGGCGTCGTCGGCCCGATCCAGACCGATCTTGGCCCGGCGCTGTTTTCGATGAACGCCATTCTGGACCCGATCGACATCTCGTTCGAACAGGCGCAGGCGGACCTGCGAGGCGAGGCGGCGCTGGATCGGGCGGCCCGGATGATCGACGACCGCCTGGACGAATATGAGGACCTTCTGGCCGGTGGCGCGACCCTGGAAGATGTCGCCGCCGAGACGCCGATGGAGCTTGCCCAGATCGACTGGTCGGATGACATGAACCCCGATCACGGCAGCATCGCAGCCTATCCCGCCTTCCGCGAACAGGCCGTCGAAGTGACCGAGAACGATTTTCCGACATTGGAGCGTCTGAATGACGGCGGCATCTTTGCCATGCGTCTCGATGAGGTCGTCGCACCGACGCTGATCGCCTTTGACGAGATCCGGGACGAGGTCGCCGAGGATTGGCGCGCGGAAGAACAGCACCGTCAGTTGCTGGCCCGTGCCGAGGAACGCCGCGTCGAGGCCGCCGCCGACCCTGTGCCTGAAACCGATCAGCCCGAAGATGGTGACACCGCAGCGGCCGATGACAACAGCGCCCCCGTCGCCCTGACCTGGACGCAGGATACGGACCTGACCCGTGATGGCTGGATCGACGGGCTGCCCATGGATGTTCTGACGCAGGCCTTTGCCATCGACGAACCCGGTTCGGTCGAGGTCGTGGATGCTGGCAATCGTGTCTTTCTGGTTCGTCTGGACGCGGTTCACGCCGCCGATCTGGGCACCGAGGACGGGGTGCGTGTCTCATCCGCCGTGCAGCAGCGGCTGGGCCAGTCGCTGCAAACCGATATCTTCGACTATTATGCCCGCGCCGCGCAGCGTCAGGCCGGGATCGAAGTCAATCAATCGGCGATCAACGCCATCAACGCACAGATCCAGTGATGAATCTTTCGCCTGAGTTCACGGATTTCGAGGCCGGCTGGGCCGAAGGTCGCAACCAACTGGTCACGATCCGTCTTGCCGCCGATCTGGACACGCCGGTCAGCCTGATGCTGAAACTGGCCGAGGCCGCCCCGATGAGCTTTATGCTGGAATCGGTCACGGGTGGCGAGGTGCGGGGCCGTTACTCGATCGTCGGCATGAAGCCCGATCTGATCTGGCAATGTCGCGACGGCAAGGCAACGATCAATCGCAGCGCCCGTTTTGCCGATGATTTCCAGCCCGATGACCGCCCCGCATTGGACAGCCTGCGCGCGCTGATCGCGGAAAGCCGGATCGATCCGATGCCTGACGGCGTGCCACCGGTGGCAGCCGGGCTGTTCGGCTATCTGGGTTACGACATGATCCGGCTGGTTGAACATCTGCCGAATGTGAACCCGGATCCGCTGAATCTGCCCGACGCGATGATGATGCGGCCCTCGGTCGTGGCGGTTCTGGATGGCGTCAAGGGCGAGGTGACGCTGTGCGCCCCCGCGTGGCACGACGGCAGCGACAATGCCCGTGCTGCCTATGCCCGCGCCGCCGAACGGGTCATGGATGCGCTGCGATCACTGGACCGTCAGCCGACCGAGCCGCGCGCCCTGGGCCAGGACGCGAAGATCGGCGAGCCGATCTCGAATTTCGCCAAGCCCGACTATCTGGCCGCGGTCGAAAAGGCCAAGGAATATATCAGCGCGGGCGACATCTTTCAGGTGGTTCCGTCGCAGCGTTGGCGCATGGATTTTCCGCTGCCGCCCTTCACGCTGTATCGCAGCCTGCGTCGCACCAATCCTTCGCCCTTCATGTTCTTTCTGAACATGGGCGGTTTCCAGATCGTCGGTGCCAGCCCCGAGATCCTTGTTCGTCTGCGCGAGGGCGAAGTGACCGTGCGGCCGATTGCCGGCACGCGTCCGCGCGGCGCCGATGAAGCCGAGGATCGCGTCCTTGAAGCCGATTTGCTGGGCGACCAGAAGGAACTGGCCGAGCATCTGATGCTGCTTGATCTGGGCCGCAACGATGTCGGGCGCGTCGCACGCCCCGGCACCGTGCGCCCGACCGAGCAGTTCACGATCGAGCGTTACAGCCACGTCATGCATATCGTCTCGAACGTGGTGGGCGAATTGCGTGAGGGTGAAGATGCGCTGTCCGCGCTGCTGGCCGGGTTGCCTGCGGGGACTGTCTCCGGGGCGCCCAAGGTGCGCGCGATGGAGATCATCGACGAGTTGGAGCCCGAAAAGCGCGGGGTCTACGCCGGTGGCGTCGGCTATTTTGCCGCCAATGGCGAGATGGACATGTGCATCGCGCTGCGCACCGGGGTCATCAAGGATCAGGCGCTGTATATTCAGGCCGGTGGCGGCGTCGTCTATGACAGCGACCCCGAGGCCGAGTTTCAGGAAACCGTGAATAAAAGCAAAGCCTTGGCGCGGGCGGCAGAGGGCGCTGCACGCTTTGTCCGCGGAAATGGCTAGGATATGAAAAAGGCGGTCCCGAAGGACCGCCTTTCTTGTCTGCGTGGCGCGGCTTAGTTGGCCGGCTGCTCTTCGGGCATTTCCTCTGCTTCGGTCGCAGCGGCGCCGTCCATTGCCTCTTCGGCGTCAACTTCACCCTCGGCCGGGGTCATGCTGTCGGCGGCTGCCGGGTCCATCGTGTCGGTGCCACCTTCGGCAGGTGCGATCGCGTCCGTACCGCCCATCGCATCGCCTTCTGCGGGGGCCATGGCGTCACCTTCGGCGGGTGCCATCGGATCGCCTGCGGCAGGTGCCATCGGGTCGGTCGCCATGGCATCGTCACCTGCTGCCGGGGCCATCTCGCCTTCGGCCGCCGGGGCCGATTCCTGATCGCGGAACACGTATTCCGGCGCGGCGTCGGCTTCGTCCTTG
Organism: Paracoccus homiensis; assembly: GCF_900111675.1. Lineage (GTDB taxonomy): Bacteria > Pseudomonadota > Alphaproteobacteria > Rhodobacterales > Rhodobacteraceae > Paracoccus > Paracoccus homiensis. The sequence continues at coordinate 219,813 of NZ_FOHO01000006.1, forward strand.
GTCAGTTCGCTGGTGATTTCCTGCGCGTCATAGTTCACGGTCAGGGTTTCCCAAGGCACGGCGATCTGCTTTTCACCGATGCCGAGGAAGCCACCGACACCGATCACGGCGGCGATCATGCTGCCGCTTTCGCCATCGACGATCAGGTCGTTGATGTCGCCGATCCCTTCGCCATCGGGCGAGGTGACGGTGGCGTCGGTAATCCAGTCAAGACGCAGTTCATTTGCGGCTTGCTGCTGGGCAACCTTGCCGCTGGCGGCGACTTCCTGGGCCATGGCCTCTTGTTCGGCTGCCGCAGCATCCGCGTCGGTCGTTTCCTCGGCGCCTGCCTCGGGCATTGCCGTGCTGTCCATCTGCGCCGAGCTTTCGTCGGCAGCAGTGGCCGCGGGATCGGCGGCAGTGTCTTGGGCATAGGCAGCCGTCATCGACAGGGGCAGGGCAAAAGCGGTGGTCAAAAGAAGCTTACGCATGTCTTCCTCCAGTTAGTTCAACGTCCTCCGCCACGTCGGCGGCGCGTTTCGGGAAGACAATGACGGGCCCCGTATCGCAGTTCCTTGGACTGACAAATGATGTGCGGAAACGCGCCAAAGGTCCGTTTCCCAGGCGGTGTCCTGAGAATGTCGGAATCTATTATTACCATTTTAGATCATAGGGTTGCACTGTGTATTTCGTTCTCGCAAATACTTGCCGGAAAACTGGATGCGTCGCGCAGACAAAAGCCGCCCAACGCGAATTGGGCGGCCTGGACAGGTGATGGGGCTGGTTTCCGGGCCTAGTCGTCGCCGCGGAACGGCTGAACATATTGCAGCGCCATGTCCCAGGGGAAGAAGATCCAGGTGTCCTGGCTGACCTCGGTCACATAGCTTTTGACCATCGGCTTGCCCTTCGGCTTGGCATAGACGGTCGCCAGATGCGCCTTGGGATACATCTGGTGGATAAGTTCCAGCGTCCGACCGGAATCGACCAGATCATCGACGACCAGTATGCCCTCGCCATCGCCCATCAGTTCGGCATCCGGCTGTTTCAGCACTTCCAGCTGGCCCTGACCCGCCTCGTTGCCGACGCCCTTGTAGGACCGGATCGAGATCGTATCGATGGTGCGAATGTCCAGTTCGCGCGCGACGATCATGGCCGGTACAAGTCCGCCACGGGTCACGGCCACGACCGCACGCCACGGGGTTCCGTCCAGCCGCCAGGCCAGTGCGCGTGCATCGCGGTGCAGTTGGTCCCAGCTTACATGAAAGCCTTTTTCGTGGGGCAGGCGGTCCATCATCTTGTTCTCCTTCAGTGGCGCAGGATCAGCGACAGACCCAATGCGCCTATCAGCGCAGCGGCCACGCGGTCGATCCACAGCTTCGCAGCATAATAACGCCGCCGCAGTAGCGGCAAAGCCATAAGACAGGCAAGCCCCGTATAGAAGGACATCTCGACCGTCAGCGCGGTTGCATAGATTGCCGCCTTGTCGCTTGCCCCGATCTGGGCGGGAAAGATCGACAGCAGCACCGCCGAATAGAACAATGCGGGCTTGGGGTTCGACAGGTTCAGGATCAAGCCGCCCAGAAAACCGGTGCCGCGGCGCGATTCGGCCGGGTCGGGCAGGGGATCGGGTGCCCCGCGCCACATCTTCCAGGCGATCCAGACCAGATAGGCGCCGCCCAGCACCTTCAGGACAACGAAGGTCCAGGGCAGGATGCGGAACAGGACCGTCAGACCCAGAAGCGAGAACAGGCACCAAAGCGACGCGCCAAGCGCCAGACCCCAGCCATAGGGCAGGGCGCGCCTGCGCCCCATCGAGAACGCGCTTTGGCTGACGGCGATGACGCCGGGGCCGGGCGACAGGATCGCCACGGCCAAGGTGCTGACGAACAGCGCCAGTTGCTCGACCGTGACGATCAAGATCCTAGTCCTTCTTGACGGTGGCGATGTCGGGCGCGTCCACCGCCTTCATGCCGACGACGTGGTAGCCCGCATCGACGTGGTGGGTTTCGCCGGTCACGCCCGCACCCAGATCCGACAGCAGGTACAGCGCAGAATTGCCGACATCTTCCTGCGTCACATTGCGGCGCAGGGGCGAATTCAGCTCATTCCACTTCATGATATAGCGGAAATCGCCGATCCCGGATGCGGCCAGCGTGCGGATCGGACCCGCGCTGATCGCGTTCACGCGGATGGCGTCCTTGCCGAAATCCTCGGCCAGGTAACGGACGCTGGCTTCCAGCGCCGCCTTGGCGACACCCATCACATTATAGTGCGGCATCACGCGTTCGGCGCCGTAATAGGTCAGCGTCAGCAGCGAGCCGCCATCGGTCATCATCGCCGCCGCACGCTTGGCCACGGTGGTGAACGAAAACACCGAGATGTCCATCGTCTTAAGAAAATTGTCGCGCGTCGTTTCCGCATAGCGGCCGCGCAGCTGGTCCTTGTCGGAAAAGCCGATGGCATGGACCAGAAAGTCCATCTTGCCCCATTCGTCCTGCAAGCGGTTGAAAAGCAACTCAATCGAGTCCTCGTCGCCCACGTCGCAGGGCAGCACCAGATCCGAACCCAGTTGTTCCGCCAGCGGGCCGACGCGCTTTTTCAGCGCCTCGCCCTGATAGGAAAACGCCAGATCGGCACCTTCACGCGCAAGGGCGTTCGCAATTCCCCAGGCGATGGATTTGTCATTTGCAAGGCCCATGATCAGACCGCGCTTACCGGCCATCAGGCCATTCTTCTGCTCGCTTGACATGTCCTGTCCCTCGCGCTTTCAACCTTCTGCGATGTGATTAGGACAAGTGTCATGCCGCATCAAGAAGGCAAGGAGATCCAGATGGCTGATCGCGACGGAATTTTTGCGGGCGACGACCCGTTTCAGATTGCACGGACCTGGCTGGCCGAGGCCGAGAAATCCGAGCCGAACGACCCCAATGCCATTGCCCTAGCCACGGTGGATGCGGATGGCCTGCCCGATGTGCGGATGGTCTTGTTGAAGGAAATCGACGGCGGGCCGGACGATGGCGCCTTTGTGTTCTACACCAATTATGACAGCGCCAAGGGGCAGCAGATCGCCCAGACCGGCAAGGCGTCCTTCGTGATGCACTGGAAAAGCCTGCGTCGGCAGATCCGTGTGCGCGGGACGGTCAAGAAGGAACAGGGCGATCGCGCCGACGCCTATTTCCGCAGCCGTGCGCTGCAAAGCAGGCTTGGGGCCTGGGCGTCGAAACAGTCGCAGCCCCTTGAAGGGCGCGGAACGCTTGTCGCGGCGGCGACGCGCCAAGCCGTGTTGCAGGGCACAAATCCTGCGCGACCGCCATTTTGGGGTGGCTTCCGCATCGCGCCGGTTCAGATCGAATTCTGGGCCGATGGTGCGTTTCGCCTGCATGACAGGTTCCGCTGGACCAGGGACGCGAAAAACCGCTGGTTTTCAACCCGTCTCTACCCGTAGGGGTTGACCGAACCATTTTTTCGTTCGACCATTGGTTTGTTCGTGACGCCAATGTCACGGACGGAAATGTTGACGTAATGTTATGCGCATATCAATTTTCTTGAATTGGTTTTGCAGCTTCACTAAGGTTTGCATTCTGGTGCGCGTAGCGCTGTAAACGGTGTGATGATGACGACGGTTGAGACGGAAGCAAAGCAAGTTACGGGCATGGTCAAGTGGTTTGATCCTGCCAAAGGCTATGGCTTTGTTCTGAATGACGAAGGCGGTGCCGACATTCTGCTGCATGGCAATGTCCTGCGGAACTTCGGGCGCAGTTCGGTTGCTGACCAGTCGCATGTCACAATTCTGGTGCAGCCGACGACTCGTGGCCTTCAGGCGATCGAAGTTCTTGAAATTTCGCCGCCCAAGACGGATGGCACGCCACCGATTGCCGATCTGGATGCCGAGATTATCGAACATCTAGACTCGCTGCCGCTGCGTCCTGCGCGGGTAAAGTGGTTCGACAAGGCCAAGGGCTTTGGTTTCGCCAATATCTTCGGCATGCCGGATGATATCTTCATTCATATCGAAGTTCTGCGCCATTCGGGCTTTTCGGATCTCGCCATCGGCGAAGCCGTGGGTATCCGGGTGATCGAGGGACCGCGCGGTCTTATGGCGGCGCAGATCGTCGGCTGGGGCGTTGCTGCCGAGAACGGCAATGACGACCTGATGCCGCAAGGTTCGATGTCGAACCAGGATCAGGATGATTTTCTGGCGCATGTCGCCGAGTAGATCTCTCAACATTGCCATATTCCTTGGCTTCGCTTTGCTGAGTGCGGGCGGGGCAGGGGCCGCGACAACCTGTGCGATGGATCGCGCCGTGTTCTTCGGCAAGGACGGCGCTGTATCATTCGACGTCGAAATCGCAGATGACGATGCCGAGCGTGCGCAAGGCCTGATGTTTCGGAAAAAATTACCGGCCCATCATGGAATGCTGTTCATTTATGACACGCCCCGCGAGGTTGCGTTCTGGATGCGGAACACGCTTATCCCGCTGGATCTGATCTTTCTCGATGAGCATGGTGTCGTGCGACATATTCACCAGAATGCGCGCCCCTTGGACGAAACACCGATACCGGGTGCCGTGGCGCAAGATCCTGATCCCGAACGCCTGATGGTTCTGGAAATTTCGGGTGGTGACGCGGAACGCCTTGGCATTCAGCCGGGGCAGTCAATGGCGCATCCTCGACTGGATCAGACAAAAGCGGCGCGTCCTTGCAACTGACCCTTTCCGTTCCAGGATCTATCCGCTAGAAGCAGCCGAGTCGGGGCGTAGCGCAGCCTGGTAGCGCGACGGTTTTGGGTACCGTAGGTCGGAGGTTCGAATCCTCTCGCCCCGACCAGCACTTAGCCTAGTTTCATGCAGGCCGTTTTACAGCTTCTTTTAGTCCGTCCGACATCGCAGGTGACAGCGCTACAAAGCGCTCGATCACCTCGGTCGCATGCTTCACGGGCCATCCCATGTGTGTTGCGATCTCCTTCAGATCAGCTCCCGCCTCCAGCAGTCGGGTGGCGGTCGTTCTGCGCGCATCATAGAGAGTATCCCTCCGGCGGAGGCCGACTGACGGGGTTTCGGCGTCAGTGCTAAGCCCGACCTTACGGCCGATCGTAAGTTCAGACCCGAGATCGAAGTCCTCTCTGCCGCGGATGTGCCGCGTCGGCGATATTGGAGTGATACGGATAAGATCCGGATCGTGGAGGAGAGTTTTCTGGGGCATCGCCAGGTGGCGGCAACGGCACCGCGGCATGGTGTGTCGCGGTCTCTGCTGACGATATGGCGGCGGCAGTATCGCGACGGTGAGCTTGGCGACGAGACGCCGCCTTCATTCATCCCGCTGGCGGTTTCGCCAATGGCGCCTGCGGCAGTGCTCGCGACTGCCCATGAGACACCGCGCGACACCCCGGACGTTCAGCTCGAGATCGTGCTGAGGAACGGGCGGCGGCTTCT
>NZ_FOHO01000034.1 GCF_900111675.1 Paracoccus homiensis
CGGCGCCTGAGCGTAGCACTGTTGTAGCACGGGTGAACGCAACGCAGGAATCCTCCCGCGATGGAGGCTGATAAGGTACTGATATAGCTGATAGTATTTGGTTGCGGGGGTAGGATTTGAACCTACGACCTTCAGGTTATGAGCCTGACGAGCTACCGGGCTGCTCTACCCCGCGTCAAGGATTGTCCTGGATCGGTTTTTTCATCGTTTCAGAGAGATCTGCGTTTCTTTCCAGGTCTGGCGGTGACCTACTCTCCCACGTCTTGAGACGCAGTACCATCGGCGCAGCGGCACTTAACGGCCGAGTTCGGGATGGGATCGGGTGTTTTGCTCGCGCTAGGGCCACCAGACCAGGAAAGGAACGCTCGGCGTTGCTGCTTTTGGCAGTTTGTTGTCCAAGTTGATGCTTTTGGAGGAAGCTTAATCCTGCTTCTTCCGGATCAAATCAAGCCTATCGAGCCATTAGTACCGGTCAACTGAATGCATTGCTGCACTTACATCTCCGGCCTATCGACGTGGTGGTCTTCCACGGCTCTCAAGGGATACCTTGTTTTGAGGGGGGCTTCACGCTTAGATGCCTTCAGCGTTTATCCTGTCCGTTCATAGCTACCCTGCACTGCCGTTGGCACGACAACAGGTCCACCAGTGGAACGTTCACCCCGGTCCTCTCGTACTAGGGGCAACTCCTCTCAAGTATCCAACACCCACGGCAGATAGGGACCGAACTGTCTCACGACGTTCTAAACCCAGCTCACGTACCTCTTTAAACGGCGAACAGCCGTACCCTTGGGACCTGCTCCAGCCCCAGGATGAGATGAGCCGACATCGAGGTGCCAAACGATGCCGTCGATATGGACTCTTGGGCATCATCAGCCTGTTATCCCCAGCGTACCTTTTATCCGTTGAGCGATGGCCCTTCCACTCGGGACCACCGGATCACTATGGCCGTCTTTCGACTCTGCTCGACTTGTCAGTCTTGCAGTCAGGCTGGCTTCTGCCATTGCACTCAACGAGCGATTTCCGACCGCTCTGAGCCAACCTTCGCGCGCCTCCGTTACTGTTTGGGAGGCGACCGCCCCAGTCAAACTACCCGCCACGCAGGGTCCCGGATCCGGATAACGGACCGCGGTTAGACATCAAGAGTGCGAAGGGCGGTATCTCAAGGATGGCTCCACCGGAACTGGCGTCCCGATATCAAAGCCTACCGCCTATCCTGCACATCGCAATCCTGATGCCAGTGCGAAGCTGTAGTAAAGGTGCATGGGGTCTTTCCGTCTAACCGCGGGAAGTCTGCATCTTCACAGACAATTCAATTTCGCTGAGTCCACATTTGAGACAGCGGGGAAGTCGTTACGCCATTCGTGCAGGTCGGAACTTACCCGACAAGGAATTTCGCTACCTTAGGACCGTTATAGTTACGGCCGCCGTTTACCGGGGCTTCAATTCAATGCTTGCACATCTCCTTTTAACCTTCCGGCACCGGGCAGGCGTCAGACCCTATACGTCGTCTTGCGACTTCGCAGAGCCCTGTGTTTTTAGTAAACAGTCGCCACCCCCTGGTTTGTGCCCCCGACCGACAGTTGCCTGCCAATCGGGCCTCCTTCTCGCGAACTTACGGAGGTATTTTGCCGAGTTCCTTAAATGTGGTTCTCTCAAGCGCCTTGGTATTCTCTACCAGTCCACCTGTGTCGGTTTCGGGTACGGTCTCATGGAGGGCTATTTCCAGGGACCGCTCAGCTGCCAGTTCAATCCGATAAGGACTGACAACCTCTGCGATCCGTCACCATCTCCTGGCCCAGGAATATTAACCTGGTTCCCATCGACTACGCCTTTCGGCCTCGCCTTAGGGGCCGGCTTACCCTGCTCAGATTAGCTTTAAGCAGGAACCCTTGGACTTTCGGCGACAGGGTCTCTCACCCTGTTTGTCGCTACTCATGTCAACATTCTCACTTCTGATCACTCCACCGGTTGCCTCACGGCCCGGCTTCACAGTCAGAACAATGCCTCCGCAACCCCGAAGGGCTAAAGAGGCAGCGTTCTATATCACAGAACGCTCCGCTACCACGCACAACAAGTGTGCATCCAAAGCTTCGGCTCGTGGCTTGAGCCCCGTTACATCTTCGCCGCAAGACCTCTTGATTAGACCAGTGAGCTGTTACGCTATCTTTAAAGGATGGCTGCTTCTAAGCCAACCTCCTGGTTGTTTTGGAAGTCTCACATGCTTTCCCACTTAGCCACGAATTGGGGGCCTTAGCTGTTGGTCAGGGTTGTTTCCCTCTCCACGACGGACGTTAGCACCCGCCGTGTGTCTCCCGGACAGTTCTCTTGGGTATTCGGAGTTTGCTTAGACTCAGTAAGGCTGTGGGCCCCCATCATCCATGCAGTGCTCTACCCCCCAAGGAATACATCCGAGGCGCTACCTAAATAGCTTTCGCGGAGAACCAGCTATCTCCGAGTTTGATTGGCCTTTCACCCCTAGGCACAAGTCATCCCGACCTTTTTCAACAGGTGTGGGTTCGGCCCTCCAGTTGGTGTTACCCAACCTTCAGCCTGCTCATGCCTAGATCACTCGGTTTCGGGTCTGATCCGTCTAACTCTGTCGCCCATTTAAGACTCGCTTTCGCTGCGCCTACACCTAACGGCTTAAGCTTGCTAGACAGACCAAGTCGTTGACCCATTATACAAAAGGTACGCCGTCACATCTCAAGGATGCTCCGACTGCTTGTAGGCGTCCGGTTTCAGAAACTGTTTCACTCCCCTCGTCGGGGTGCTTTTCACCTTTCCCTCACGGTACTGGTTCGCTATCGGTCAGTAAGGAGTACTTAGCCTTCGAGGGTGGTCCCCCGATCTTCGGACAGGATTTCACGTGTCCCGCCCTACTTAATACGTCCAATCAGACTTCCTATACGGGGCTGTCACCCGCTCTGGCTGATCTTTCCAGATCATTCTAGTCATCATCATGGCTCGGCTGGTCCCCGTTCGCTCGCCGCTACTGGGGGAGTATCTGTTGATTTCCTTTCCTCCGGGTACTTAGATGTTTCAGTTCCCCGGGTTCGCTTCTTAAACCCTATGTATTCAGGTAAAAGATACCTGGTCATGAACGCTGTTGATTACCGAAGGTAACAACAACGAACATTCAGGTGGGTTTCCCCATTCGGAAATTCATGGATCAAAGCTTATTCTCAGCTCCCCATGACTTATCGCAGAGTATCACGTCCTTCATCGCCTCTTACTGCCAAGGCATCCACCAAACGCCCTTATCGCGCTTGATTTGATCCGGAAGAAGAAGGACTAGCCTTCACACCGCGGCCTTTTGCGTTTCCGCGGGGTCGCTTCCGATCAAAAGCATGTACATTCCCGCTCTTGTTCGATGAACAAGAACATTGGTTAGTTGTACTTGACTTGGACAACGTCATCGTTGGTCGCACTCCGAAGAGTGCCGAACCACCGCATCCCCACTTGGATGCGGCCGACAACGCCGATTATTCTCTCTGAACGATGTTAAAAGGATCCCGAAGGATCCGCGTCCGACAGGACGAGACAGAACCACAAAAGGTGCTGTCTGATCATGTCGATCCCAGCCCACCCGGCAGAACCAGGGGGAAATGGTGGAGCCTATCGGATTCGAACCGATGACATCCTGCTTGCAAAGCAGGCGCTCTACCAACTGAGCTAAGGCCCCGCATCCCGTGCTGCGGGAATGATGGTGGGTCGAGGAGGACTTGAACCTCCGACCTCACGCTTATCAGGCGTGCGCTCTAACCACCTGAGCTACCGACCCATTCAGGCCGGGGGCCCGATACTTGACATTGAAGGGATATGAGGACGGTTCGGCCGTCAATATGAGCATCTGACTGATGCTCTGCTAAGTCGCGTCACGAGACTGACATGTCAGTCTGCTAGGCGCTTCCTTAGAAAGGAGGTGATCCAGCCGCAGGTTCCCCTACGGCTACCTTGTTACGACTTCACCCCAGTCGCTGATCCTACCGTGGTCCGCTGCCTCCAAAAGGTTAGCGCACGGCCGTCGGGTAGAACCAACTCCCATGGTGTGACGGGCGGTGTGTACAAGGCCCGGGAACGTATTCACCGCGGCATGCTGTTCCGCGATTACTAGCGATTCCAACTTCATGCCCTCGAGTTGCAGAGGACAATCCGAACTGAGATGGCTTTTGGGGATTAACCCACTGTCACCACCATTGTAGCACGTGTGTAGCCCAACCCGTAAGGGCCATGAGGACTTGACGTCATCCACACCTTCCTCCGACTTATCATCGGCAGTTTCCATAGAGTGCCCAACTGAATGCTGGCAACTAGGGACGTGGGTTGCGCTCGTTGCCGGACTTAACCGAACATCTCACGACACGAGCTGACGACAGCCATGCAGCACCTGTCTCCAGGTCACCGAAGTGAAAGATCCATCTC
>NZ_FOHO01000012.1 GCF_900111675.1 Paracoccus homiensis
CGATCAAGGAAGGCCTCCAGGTCGTCCGTTCCGGACCGAAGCGTCAGCAGCGCGGGTCCGCCGGACAGTCGGCGCACGGCCCAGCCGATCCGGTACATAGCCTGCGCATCATCCGTTGCGGTCGACACCCGCAGCGCCATGTAGAGCGACAGCCGGTCAAGGCCGATCCGGTCTTGCGTTAACCAACTCAGGTCAGCAGCCTCGATCAGGGCGAGCCGCTGCCGCCAGCCTGCTGGGCCTCGGCGCAAGCGTTCATCGAGGATCCCCAAGCGAGCGGCGACACGAGCAAGCTGCGCCGCCTGCCCGGCCTCGGCCGCTCGCCATGCATCGACGATTTCAGATTCCCTGGCCTCGGGCGCGGGTCCGGGCGGCAGGTAAACCGGTTCATCATCATCGAGCGGCCCGGGCAGAAACCAGAGATCCGCATTATCCTTGTCCTCGGACGCCTCTGGGTCTTCAAGAGGCACCCCGGTCTCGTCCCATGATCTATGACGAAATCCACTCATCCGCGCATTATAAATCTATTTTGCGCGCTTGACGATGGAATTTGAGTCTTCTCTAGTTTCTTTACTATAGAGGTGTTCGAGCATGCTGTCTTCTCGGGACTGCTGGCGCGCTTCTCGTGAGCTTCAGCCCATAAAAACAAGGCATCTCGTGCTCAGCACGACGAGAGAAACACCCGTTGCACACGTTTACAAACGGTCGTTTAGTAGCGATATCTTAAATTGCAAACGGCCCGGTTTCATGCCTTTGATAGGCTATGCGCGTGTATCCACAGACGATCAGACCCCCCTGCCCCAGTCCGAGGGCCTTCAATCTGCGGGTTGCGTGGAGATCTTTGAAGAGCACGCCTCGGGCGGCAATCGGGCGCGGCCGGTGCTTGCACGTGTGCTGGAGCGGATTGGCAAGGGCGACACGTTGGTTGTCGTACGAATCGACCGGCTTGCGCGGTCTCTGTCTCACCTTCTCGAGGTGATTGAGCGTTTGGAGGCCAAGGGCGCCTTCTTCCGCTCCCTGCAGGACCCCATCGACACCTCATCCCCGCAGGGCAAATTCACGCTGCAAGTTCTGGGCGCTGCGGCCGAGTTCGAACGTGCCCTGATCCGTGAGCGTACCAAGGCCGGGCTTGCTTCGGCGCGCGCCAAAGGGCGCGTGGGCGGCAACCCAGGGCTTCGCGCCAAGGACCCTGCCGCGCTGCGCAAGGTGCGGCTGGCGCGACAGGACGGCTACATGGAGCGATTGAACGAGACAGCGCAGGATTGGGTGCCGCATGTGCGCCGCCTGCGCCCCGACATGGCGTGGGAAGACGTCCTGCGGATTATCAATGCCCCCCTGCCCTATGATCGGCGCTGGACGCAAAGCCGCCTGCTCCGCGCCGTGAAGGCATGGGTGCGCGACGGGTTTCTACCCGCCGAGGTCCTAGCCCGAGCTGGCCGCCGCGAAACCGACGATCGCCTGCCTGCGATTGTCGCCGCAATCAAAGGTGCTGACCCCGAGATCACCTTGCAGGCAATCTGCGACCGACTGGAATCCATGCGTGAGCGCACCCCTCGCGGTCGCACCAGCTGGCAGCCTTCCTCGGTCAGAATGCTGCTGGAGCGTGCTGAAAAGCTGGGGCTCCTCTGAGGATCACACTTGTGTTGGCCTAACCGATTGCCACTAAATCTAGAAAGTGCTTGCACGAATCTGGTTGGTCGGGCAATAGTCTCGAAAAATAACGCGCGGTCACATAAAAAACGCGCCCACGGATCGGGGCAGACATGAGCGAAGCAGAGCAGGATCTAGACATCGCCATCGGGCACTACGCGGAACTTCTCGCGTCGAACCTGCATGCTCAGCGCGCCGCACACTTCCCTCCGGATGCAAAGAAGGTGATGCGCACTTTGACCAGCGGCGAAGCTGCCGAGCTCCTTGGCGTCGACCATACCTATCTTCGGAAGCTTCATCGAGAAGGAAAGATCGTTGACGTCGAGACGACGGCTGGAAGTCATCGTCGCTATACTCTCGACGATATCTGGGAAATCCGGCAGACGCTTGAAGGAAACGCAAAAAAGTCTGGAACTTACGTGCCTGGGCGTCGCGACGGTGACGAGCTTCAAGTTATTTCAGTGGTGAACTTCAAGGGCGGGTCCGGCAAAACGACGACGTCTGCTCACCTCGCTCAGCGCTTGGCGCTCAAGGGGTACAGGGTTCTTGCGATCGATCTCGACCCCCAAGCATCTCTTTCGGCTCTTCACGGAATCCAGCCAGAACTCGACCTTATGGAGGGCGGAACCCTCTATGATGCCGTTCGCTATGACGATCCGGTTCCGATCGCCGAAGTGATCCGCAAGACCTACATCCGCGGCCTTGATCTTATCCCGGGCAACCTTGAACTCATGGAGTTCGAGCACGAGACGCCTGCTGCTATCCAGCGAGGCGGAGCGAAAGCGTTCTTCGCGAGAGTTCATGACGCACTCGATAGTGTTGAAGCGAACTACGACGTTGTTGTGATCGACTGCCCGCCGCAGCTTGGTTTCTTGACGATGTCAGCACTTTCCGCGTCCTCGGGTGTCCTCGTGACGGTTCACCCGCAGATGCTTGACCTCATGTCGATGTCCCAATTCCTGCGAATGACCGCGGATCTCCTGGGAGTGATCAGGGATGCAGGCGCAAATCTGCGCTTCGATTGGCTGCGCTTTTTGCCAACGCGATACAAAGTCGGCGACGCGCCACAAACCGAAGTCATCGCTTTCATTCGCGGACTGTTCGGGAGGTCGGTCCTGACCAATCACATGGTTGAATCGACCGCAATTTCTGATGCCGGCTTGACCAAGCAAACGCTCTACGAAGCTGACAAAAAGGACTTCACGCGTCAGACGTTTGATCGTGCGATCGAATCCATGAACGCAGTCAACGATGAGATCGCTGAAATCATCCAGAACACATGGGGGCGGAATGGCAAGAAAGCCTAAACTCGGCCTGCCGCTGCAGACCCTTCGCAACGCTCCTGACGCTCTTGAAGGGCGCCGACTGCGTGGTGGTGTATTTGAGATCGATCCGGCGCAGATTGTTACCGAAGGACGGTTGGATGACAGGCTTCAGATTGAAGTTGAGGGCCTGAAGAACTCTATCTCCAAGAACGGTCAACGTGTGCCTGTATTGGTCCGCCCACTGGAAGGCCATCGCTACAACCTGATCTATGGCCGCAGGCGCCTAGAAGCATGTCGCGAACTCGGCATCAAAGTTCGAGCCATCGTCACGGAAGTTGAGGGTGATCAAGCGCTTCGAGATCAGCTTCTCGAGAACCAAGAGCGTCGTGATCTGAGCTTTATTGAACGTGCGCTTGTTGCAACGGCGCTTCTGGACGGTGACCATTTGGAAGGGGCTGAGCGCACCAATCGTGGTGTCGCCGAAGTCCTTAACCTCCACGAAGCTGGGGTTTCACAACTCTTGAGTGTCGTTCGGACAGTCGGCGAGGAACTCATCCAGGCAATTGGTGCAGCTCCTGGGATTGGTCGCCCAAGATGGGAAGAACTCAAAAAGGCCTTGGTTGCCTACGACGGTGATCGAGACCAACTGCAAGCCGCAGCTCATACAGCTAAGTCCGAAAGTTCCGGCTCGGTCGATGAGGTTTCTGATCGTGCGTTTCTCGCAGTTCTGGAAGCTGCGAAGAGCGCGGAGAGGAAAGCAAGTCCGCCTCGCAAGGGCGCGCCTGCTTTGGCGATCCCCGGTGTCGGAGCTGCGACAGTCAAGACCGGTCGCCAAGGCAAGCAGCTAAAACTCGATCTGACTACGGATGAACCTGAATTTGTCAGCTGGTTGGAGGGCAATGCCTCAAAGCTGATTACCGAGCTTCATGAGCGCTGGAAGCGTTCAGAAGACTGAGGAAGAGCAACCAACAAGAAGGAGGCACGATACAGGCAAAAAAGAAAAAGGCCCCGAGAAGCTAGCTTCACGAGACCTTTGTAAGGTTTCGCACCGGGATCAGCCCGCTACAAAATCTCAGTTTTCGCACTTCTGAATGTAGCGTTCTGGCCCCTACCCCGCAAGCGCAAAGCGATTCGCGGGCCGTAGAAATTTTGCCTTCGTGGACGTTTTCATGGAGTACACACCGATTTCGCCGTTTATGCGGACGATCTCGCACGCCCATCTACGCGTGATCGAGCGACCCGAGGCATCTGTTCCGGGTAGACCCGTCAATAAGTGGGAACTCCTGCGCGAACTCTCGAAGGCGCAAGCGGCCTTTGGCGTGTCAGAACGTGATTTGACTGTTTTGCAGGGGCTCCTCAGCTTCTTTCCAAACGATGCACTTGGCGGGAACGCCGAGATGGTAGTCTTCCCCTCGAACAAGGCGATCTGTGAGCGCCTGAATGGTATGCCCTGCTCCACGATGCGTCGTCACCTCGCGCGTCTTGTCGATGCTGGTTTGCTCCAGCGGCGTGATAGCCCCAATGGAAAGCGCTACGTCCGCAAGCACGGCGAAGAGCGCGTCGCCTTTGGCTTCGATCTTTCCCCGCTCTACTGCCAGTCCGAGGAGATCGCGCGGGCCGCTGAGGTCGTGCGCGAAGCTGCGGATCGTGTCAGGCGCTTGAGAGAGGTCGTAAGTCTGATGCGACGTGATCTTGCGGCCCTCGCGGAGTTCGGAGACGAGATAAAGCCAGGCCTAGGCCTCTGGGATCATCTACGCGACAAGGCAGCCCTCACAGCGCGCGCGCTTCGCCGCAAGCTTTCAATTGAGGACCTCGAGGCCTATCGAGCCGATCTTGAAGCTCTCCTCGACCAGGCACGCAACATAATTGATGGCTCTGAAACAGAAGAAATGAGCGCCAATGATGCCCGATTTGAGCGTCACCATCATAATTCAAATAAAGACTCTATAGATCTTGAACCTGCTTTAGAAAAAAGCGGGGCGGCAGCCGTCGTGCCAGATGTTGACAGGGATGGGCCCGTTGCTGACGTCGATGAACAGGACACAAGACACCTACCAAAGATCCCGCTGCACCTGGTGATCGCGGCATGTCCCTCGCTCAAGACCTTCTACGAAGGCGAAATCCGACATTGGCACCAACTTTTCGATGCGGCATGCCATGTGCGGCCAGCCATGGGGATCAGTGCGTCTGCATGGGAAGAAGCGCAGCGGTTCATGGGTCCGGAGCAAGCGTCGATCGTAGTTGCTGCAATGCTGGAACGCTTTGAGAGCATCAGATCACCTGGTGGATACTTGCGAGCTCTGGCTGCCAAAGCTGCGGCCGGTGAGTTTTCATGTGGGCCGATGGTCATGGCATTGATGGGACGACGATCTGCAGCTTAACAGCTGTTAAGGCTGAGAGACTGCGTACTGTTCCGCCACCTCGGGACTGACGACTTAACAGCTGTTAAAGTCCTCTCTCGCAAGTGTCAGAATATGAGAGGAAAGGTTTGTTGGTTTGAGAAAAGCTGGAAGTGAGATCAGAAGAGTGGCTTCCAACGCCCGCGGTAAGTGGCATTTCGATGAGGTCGTCATCGCGATCCGCGGGACGAAACACGGGCACGGGCGCGCCGTCGACGCGGACAGTCAGGTGCTCGACATTCTGGTTCAGCCCCGGTGGAACGCCAGAGCTGCAAGGCGCTTCCTGAAAGTGCTGATCGAGCGGTTCAGCGCACCATGTGTCATCTTCCCAGACAAGCTGCGCAGCTACATAAAACCAATTCGGGAATTGGCGCCGGGTGCCGATCGCCGAGCGCATCGGGGCTCGAACAACTGTATCGAAGGGCCCCACAGGCCGACCAGAAAGCACGAGAAGCTTATGGGTAGGTTCAAGTCACCAAGGCAGGCACAGAGGTTCCTCGTCGCGCATGACCAAGTCTACCCGATCTTCAGGCCCCGCCGCTATCGCCTTTTCGCCACATCATATCACCAAGCCAGATCCGATTCCCAAGAGCTGTGGGTCGCATACGCCCTCGAGATGACCGCCTGAAAGACGCCGCTCAGGCCGAATTCGTACGCATCACAAAAAGCTGGCAATCCCGCCTGGCCCCATACCAGTTGACATGCCCTTACCACTCATCCCGATAGGTCTCGTCCTCTCCGTCTGCCGTGAGATCCAAGCCTATGCTGACGAAAAGGTGCACCACTGGCATCACCTTGTTCGCGCCGCGGAGCTGGTCCGGTCGATTATAGGCATCTCGGAATCCGCTCGGTCCGAGGCCATGGCCGCAATGGGACCGGTACATGCTCTTGTGGCCCGATGGTGTTGGCTCTGATGCGGAAGGCGGCCTAGACTTCACAGCTGTTACTTCAAAGGGGGCGACCATGAATTTGCCAGCATATATCGTCAATTGGCCGGGCAAAAGCGGCCGTAACGGCGGGCCGGAGCATCCGGCGGTCTATCATATGCTGGACGTCGCGGCCGTGGCGGAAATCCTGATCGCGCGCGAGGATTTTCCGGCGCAGGTCCGGGACGCACTCGCGCTGCTGGTCGGATTGCACGATCTGGGCAAGGTCGGGATCGGCTTTCGAGCGATGATCCGCGAGGGCCTGTCGCAGACCGTTCGGCATTGGGAATTGTCCGAGGCGTGGCTGACGCAGGACGAGTTTCTGGCTGAGAGATTGCAGGCGGACCCTTGGGTCATGCAGGCGTTGATCGGGGCTGTGGCCGGACATCATGGGCGACCATCCAGACAGGATGAGCGGTTCTTTTCGAAGATGTGCCTCTCGGCCGGAGCCGCGGCCGGGGCGGATGTGGTGACCATCGCGCGGGACTTTGCCGCGCTTTGGCCCGAGGCTTCGCTGAAGGGGATCGGGCGGCGGCAGGCGGCTGGTTTGGGCTGGTGGCTGGCGGGGCTGACGAATGTGGCGGATTGGGTTGGGTCCAACGCGGAGTGGTTTCCGGCGCGGGAGGCCGACCTTTCCCTGATCGACTATCTGGAACTGGCCCGGCCTCGGGCGCGGCGGGCTGTGCCCGAGGCCGGGCTTGGCGGGGCCGAGGCGCTGGCGGGGTCGCTGTTCGATTTCCGGCCACGACCCATGCAGGCGGCAGCGGTCGGGATCGATCTGCCGGAAGGGCCGGTGCTGGCGGTGATCGAGGATGAGACGGGCGCGGGTAAGACAGAGGCCGCGCTGGTCCTTGCGCAACGGATGTTGCTGGCGGGGAAGGGGCGCGGCTTGTTCTTCGGGCTTCCGACCACGGCGACGGCGGATGCGATGTTCAGGCGGGCCGCGTCATTCGCGGGGCGGCTGATGCGCAACCCGGCGCTGACGCTGGCCCATGGGCGGGCAGGGCTGTCGGTGCCGTTCCGCGATCTGGTGGCGGGTCGGGCCGAGACGGGCGACGAAGTCACCGCGACGGCCTGGTTGGCCGATAACAGCCGGCGGGCGCTGCTGGCGGATATCGGGATCGGCACGATCGATCAGGCGCTGCTGGCCGTGATGCGGGCGCGGTTTTCGGCGCTGCGGCTGTGGGGGCTGTCCTCGAAGATCCTGATCGTGGACGAGGCGCATGAGATTCAGGGCGACGGCTATATGGCCGCGCTGCTGGAGACGCTGCTGCGGGTCCATGCGGGGCAGGGCGGGTCGGCTATTCTGCTGTCGGCGACCTTGCCGCTGGCGGCGCGGAACCGGCTGAGCCGGGCCTTTGCCGAGGGCGCGGGGCGGCAGGTTCGGACGGATGCCAGCCGGGCTTATCCGGCGCTGTCGGTCAATGGCGCGGTGCAGGGGGTCAGGGCGCTTGACTCGGCCAAGGGGGCGGTCGGTATCGGGTGCTTGCCTGAATTCGATAATGCATTGAATATATTGGAATATAATGCTAAGCAAGGGGCTGCCTGCCTATGGGTCCGCAACGCCGTGGACGATGCCATTCAGGCGGTCGAGGCGCTGCGGGTGCGGGGGGTCCTGGCCTCGCTGCTGCACGCTCGGTTCGCGCTGTGCGACCGCAAGCGGATCGAGGCGGCGGAACTGGCGCGGTTCGGGCGCGATGGCGTGGACCGGGCAGGGCGCGTGCTGGTGGCGACTCAGGTGGTCGAGTCCAGTCTGGATCTGGATTTCGATGTGATGGTGTCGGACCTTGCGCCGATGGCGGCGCTGATCCAGCGGGCAGGGCGGCTGTGGCGGCATATGGATATGCGCCCGCGTGAGGCTCGTCCGGTCGCGGCGCCGGTGCTGCATGTGCTGTCACCCGATCCTGCCGAGGTCCGTGACGACCGCTGGCTGCGCGAGGTGCTGGGCGCGGGGGCATGGGTCTATCCGCTGGACCTGCAATGGCGCACCGCCGATCTGCTGTTCCGCGCGGGCGAGATCCGCGCGCCCGAGGGGCTTCGCGACCTGATCGAGCCGGTGCATGGCGACGGTGCGGACCCGATCCCCGAGGTTCTGGAACGGGCCGAGCGGGAACGGATCGGGGAAGGCTATGCCCGCCGTTCGATGGGCGATCAGAACGTGATCGATTTTCGGGCGGGATACCGGGGCGGGGCTTCGGGCGCGGATGATGCGCATTATCCGACGCGGCTGGGGCGCGAGACGCGCAAGCTGGCCCTGGCGCGGTGGCAGGGTGGCTGTCTGGTGCCCTGGGCGGGCGAGGGGACCTCGCTGGACGAGCTGTGGCAGATGTCCGAACTCAGCGCGGCCAAGGCGCGGCTGGACCGGCTGCCCTTGCCCGATCAGGCCAGCCCCGCGATTGCGGCGGCCAAGCGCGACTGGCCGGAATGGCGGCGCGATGCGGTGACGCTGTGCCCGGTCGAGGACGGTGTGATCTGCGAGGGGTTGACTTATGACGGCGAGATCGGGCTGAGCTTTGTGTCCCCGATAGTGCGATGAAATCCTTGACAGGACCGGATGCGCTTGCGCTGATGGGGCATTGACCATTGCGATTTTGCCATGCCCTTGAACCTGATCACCGACGCTTGGATCCCCGTGACGCGCAGCGATGGCGGGGACAGGGTGATCCGGCCCGATCAGATCGCCGAGCCGGGGGTGATCTTTCCCGACTGGCCGCGCGCCGATCTGAACATCGCCTGCCTGGAACTGCTGATCGGTCTGGTGTTTCTGGCCGACCCGCCCGAGGACGATATCGACTGGGCGGAACGCAGTGCCGACCCGGCACGGCTGCGGGCGAAGCTGGCGCCTTTTGCGCGGGCTTTCGATCTGCTGGGCGAGGGGCCTCGGTTTCTGCAGGATCTCGAGGCGCTGGAGGGTGAGGCCTCCGGCCCGGATATGCTGTTCATCGATTCCGCGGGCGGCAATACGGCGCGCAACAATGCCGATCTGATGGTGCGGCGGGGCCGGTATCCGGCGCTGGATCTGCCGATGGCGGCGATGGCGCTTTATACGTTGCAGGCTCATGCGCCCTCGGGCGGGGCGGGGAACCGGACCTCGATGCGGGGCGGCGGGCCGATGGTGACGCTGGTCGATTCGGGCAGGGGTCGCTTGTGGGATCTGGTCTGGGCGAATGTGCCCGAGGGTCGCGCAGCGGATATCGATGCGTTGCCGTGGATGCGGGACACGGTCACATCGCAGAAGGGGGCGCAGATCCACCCCGCCGCCGCCCATCCCGCCGAGGCGTTTTTCGGGATGCCGCGTCGGTTGCGGCTGCTGGGCGGGGATGCCGTCACCGGCGTGATCCAGAAGCCGTGGGGAACGAATTACGCCGGTTGGGTTCATCCGCTGACGCCCGCCTATCGGGTGAAGGAGGGGGCCGAGCTGCTGCCCCTGCATCCGCGCGCGGGGGCCTTTGGCTATCGCAACTGGCTGGGCGTCGTGGTTGAGATGCCGGGCGACGAGGCCGATCTGCGTCGCCGCTCCGCCTGTCTGGACAGCTACGAGCGGCGGGTTCTGCCGCGCGACCGGGCCGGGGCCAGCGTGATCGTGGCGGGCTGGTCGATGGACAACATGAAGCCGCGCGATTTCGTCTGGTCTCGGCAGCCGGTTCTGCCGGAGGTCGATCAGAAGACGCTGATCGCGATGATCCAGTCGGCCGAGGTGTTCGGCGGTGCCTTGCGCGGGGCGCTGAAGGGGGTCGCTGGCGAGGGGTCGGCGCTGGATGCGCTGCGCGAGGAGTTCTTCGTCGAGACTCAGGCGGATTTCGAGATTGCGCTGGCGGGGTTGCTGCGCGGTCGGGCGGTGGCTGCGGATTGGGTGGCGACCATGGCGCGGGTGGCCCTCGCGATCTTCGACCGGCAGGCGCTGCCGGGGCTGGACCGGCGCCCGCCCGAGGCGATGGAGCGGATCATCCGGGCGCGTGACGGGCTGCGTGCGGTTCTGGCCGGGTGGCGCAAGCCCGGCTCGGACGTGTTTCTGCGGCTGGGGCTGGAGCCTGCGGCGCGGGCGAAAGGGGAGGCGGCATGAGCGGTGACAGCGTGGGCGCGGTGGCGCTTGGCTGGTGGGGCGGCGCGTTGCGCCCGCCCGAGGATGGCGGCGCGGCGCGGGCCTTGCGGGCAAGGTTGCGCCGGTCGCGCGGCGTGGTGGATGTGCTGGCCGAGGCGGCGGTGATCGGGCTTTACGACAGGCTGGACCGGCGGATATCGCCCCAGGCGCTGGCCGCTTTGGCGCAGGTTCTGGCCGAGGTCGAGCGGCATGAGGCGCGGCGGCTGGCGCAGGCTTTCGGGACGGGCGATCCGAAGGCGCTGTCGCCCTTGCGGTTTCAGCGGCTGATCCGGGTGGACGCCTCCGACGCGCTGGCGCAGGGGTTGCGGCGGGCGCTGCCGATGGTGGGCCATGCCTGCAACGTCGCCTCGCTGGCCTCGGATCTGGTCCACTGGTCCGAGCCGGTGCGGGTGCGCTGGTGCTTTGATTATTACGGCGCGCGACCGCCCGCCGGGACCGTATCCGACCATGTTTCGGGGGAAACCGAATGACGACCTTTGTGCAATTCCATCTGCTGACGGCCTATCCGCCCTCGAACCCGAACCGCGACGATCAGGGGCGCCCGAAAGAGGCGTTTTTCGGCGGTGCGCCGCGGCTGCGGCTGTCCAGCCAGTCGATCAAGCGCGCGCTGCGTCTGTCGGACCCGTTCCGCGACGGGCTGTCAGGCGCGATGGGGCAGCGGACCAAGCTGGCGGGCGACGCGATCCGTAAGGTGCTGGTCGAGGAGGGGGTGGAGCCGGGCAAGGCGCGCGAGGCGGCGGAGGCGGTGGCCAGGGTCTTTGGCAAGATCGAGGCCGCCGACAAGAAGCGCCCCGAGCGGATCAGCGGCACGACGCTGGCGTTTATTTCGCCCGAGGAACGCGGCTTCGCGCTGGATCTGACGCGGCAGGTTCTGGCGGGCGAGGCGGTGCCGGGCGACAAGGAACTGGCGAAGCTGGTGCTGCGCAGTGCCGGGGGTGCGGTCGATATCGCGATGTTCGGGCGGATGCTAGCCGACAATCCCGATTTCAACCGCGAGGCCGCCGTGCAGGTGGGCCACGCCATCACCACCCATCGCGCGCAATCCGAGGATGATTTCTTCACCGCCGTCGACGACCTGAAGACTCGCGACGATGATGCGGGCGGCGCGCATCTGGGCGAACACGCCTTCGGGTCGGGGGTCTATTATCTTTATGCCTGCGTGAATACGGATTTGCTGGTCGAGAATCTGGCGGGCGACAGGGCGCTGGCACGGCAGGGGCTTGAGGCGCTGGCGCGGTCACTGGCGACGGCCACGCCGCGCGGCAAGCAGAATAGCCATGCCCACCACCCTTTCGCGGGCTTCGTGCTGGCCGAGATCGGCGATGTCGCGCCGCGCGATCTGACCGGCGCTTTCCTCAAGCCGGTCACGGGCGAGGATCTGATGGCGGCCTCGGTCACGGCGCTGACCGACATGCGCGACCTGATCGACCGCGCCTATGACAGCGCCCCCGCACGCCATGAGATGCTGGACGTGGCGGCGGCGCAGGGGACGCTGCGCAAGATCGCGGAATTCGCGGCTTCGGCCATCTGCGATGACTGAGCATCTGGTCTTCACCCTCTGCGCCGCGATGGGCGCGATGGGGGAATTGGCCGGGCACGAACGGCGCGGCTCGTTGACCTGGCCGGGGCGGTCGGCGCTGATCGGGCTTGTCGCTGCGGCCATGGGCATTCGGCGCGGCGATGCGGCGGCTTTCGCGGCGCTGGACGGGCTGCGGACTGCCGTGGGCGTGATCGAGGATGGGGTGCCGTTGCGCGATTACCACACGGTGGAGACGGTGCCGACGGCCGCCGCCCGCAGTCCCGACAGCAGGCCTGCGGCCATCCGCAGGGCCGGGCGGCGGACCAACACCACGATCACCCTGCGCGATTACCGCGTGGGCGTGGCCTATGCCGTGGCGATGTGGCCGGGGCCGGATGCAGCCGCGCCGCCACCGCTGGAGGCGATGCGCGCGGCCCTGCACCGGCCCGTCTTCACGCTGTATCTGGGCCGGAAATCCTGCCCTCTGGCCGCGCCTCCGGGCGCGCGGATCGTGACGGCAGAGGGGCCGCTGGCGGCGCTGGAACAGGCCGCGCGGCCGCCGTTCGGATATGGCGGCGGGCTGCGGCTGATCGCGTCCGACACATCCATCGCGCCGGAAGATCAGGTCGAGGGGCGCAACGATCTGCCCGTTGATCGCGCCCGCTGGCATTTCGGGCAGCGAAAGCAGTTTCTGCATCGCCCGGCAGGGCAGGGGGGCGCATGAGCCTGTATCTGTCGCGCGCCACCCTGTCGCGCAGCCCCGCCACCACTGCGCTGAAGGCGCTGATCGACCCGCCCGAGGCGCGCGGGGTGGGGCTGCATGACCCGGACCGGGGTCGGGTCATGGACGCCCATCACCGGCTGATCTGGTCGCTATTCGCGGGCGATGCCAGTGCCGAACGCGATTTTCTGTGGCGGTCCGAAGGCAAGGGCCGGTTCCTGATCCTGTCGCCGCGCCCGCCCGCCCCAGACGGGGCGGGGCTGTTCGATCCGCCTGAGATCAAGCCTTTCGCGCCCGATCTGCGGGCGGGCGACCGGCTGGGTTTCGTGCTGCGCGCCAATGCCACGCGGACCCGCAAATTGGGCGCCCAAGTGCGCGGGCAGCGGGTCGATGTGGTCATGGACGCGCTGCACGGTCTTCCCTCGGGCAAGGACAGCGATGCGCGGCGGGTGGCGCGGATGGATGCCGCGACAGATGCCGGGCGCGACTGGCTGGCGCGGCAGGGTGCGCGCGCGGGCTTCGATCTGCTGGATTTCGCCGCCGCCGACTATTCGGTCGTGCCGCTGCCGGATCATCGCGGCAAAAGGCGCGGACAGCCGCAATTCGGCATCATCGAGATGGCGGGCCGCCTGCGCATCACCGCGCCTGCGGATTTCGTGGCGCAGATGGCGCAGGGTTTCGGGCGGGCCAAGGCCTTTGGCTGCGGGCTGATGCTGGTCCGCCGCGCGCCATGATCGGGGGGCAGGTGTGACGGGTCTGCCGCCGGCGCGTCCGATCCCGATGAAGGATCGCGCCTCGCTGGTCTTCGTGGAACGCGCGCAACTGGATGTGCAGGACGGCGCCTTCGTCGCGGTCAACGCGGATGGCACGCGCACCCATATCCCGGTGGGCGGCCTTGCAGGGATCATGCTGGAGCCGGGCGCGCGGATCAGCCATGCCGCCGTGGCGCTGGCCGCGCGGGTGGGCACGCTGATCACATGGGTGGGCGAGGCCGGGGTTCGGCTCTATTCCGCCGGTCAGCCGGGCGGGGCGCGCGCCGACCGGCTGCTGTGGCAGGCTTCCATCGCGCTGGATCCCGCCGCCCGCCTGCGCGTCGTGCGCCGCATGTATCAGACCCGCTTTGGCGAGCCCGCGCCCGAGCGGCGTTCCATCGACCAGCTTCGCGGGATCGAGGGCGTGCGCGTCCGCAAGGCCTATGAGCTGCTGGCGCAGACGCATGGCGTGACCTGGAAGCGGCGGCAATATGACACCAGCGACTGGGAGGCTGGCGATGTGCCCAACCGCTGCCTGTCGGCGGCCACCGCCTGCCTGCACGGGCTGACCGAGGCCGCCGTTCTGGCCGCCGGATACGCGCCCGCCATCGGGTTTCTGCACAGCGGCAAGCCCTTGTCCTTCGTCTATGACATCGCGGATCTGTGGAAACTGGACACCGTCGTCCCCGAGGCGTTCCGCATCGCCGGCCAGCACGCCAAGGGGCGGCTGGACATGCCGCCCGACCGCGCGGTGCGTCTGGCGTGCCGCGACGCCTTTCGCCGCACGGGCCTTCTGGCGAAGATCATCCCCGGCATCGAGGACGTGCTGTCGGCCGGCGAGTTGTCCCGTCCCGAACCGCCGCCCGACGCGATTGGCCCGGCCTTCGAGGACGGCGATCCGGCAGGCGATGCGGGTCATCGCGGATGATGGTGATTGTGGTCAGCAACGCGCCGCCTCGCCTGCGCGGCAGGCTGGCGGCTTGGCTGTTGGAGGTCCGTGCGGGCGTCTTCGTCGGCGATTATTCCGCGCGCACCCGGTCCCGGATCTGGGATCAGGTCGAAGCCTATATCGAGCAGGGCGACGCGGTGATGATCTGGAAGGCCCCGACCGATCAGGGCTTCGATTTCATGACCGTGGGCCGCAACCGCCGCATGCCGGTCGATTTCGACGGGTTGAAGCTGGTGTCCTTTTTCCCTCGAGAATAGGGTGCTGCGAGAGCCGGACATTTCGGTAGGGCAGGCGACATCGTGAATATCGTTTTTAGCCAATGACTTCTAAGAAGTCTGTTCCCCGCACGTGCGGGGATGAATCGCCTGAACTGTCGCAGCTTTGGCCGGGGCACTACTGTTCCCCGCACGTGCGGGGATGAATCGGCGCACAGCACCCGACGCAAAAACCTATATCACTGTTCCCCGCACGTGCGGGGATGAATCGCCTGTATGCGAACAACCTGGCGTTGGCAGCGGCTGTTCCCCGCACGTGCGGGGATGAACCGTATCGCGGCCAGCCGTGTTCAGATCCTTGCCCCTGTTCCCCGCACGTGCGGGGATGAACCGATAGAAACCGTGGCTATACTGCGACGGGGGCACTGTTCCCCGCACGTGCGGGGATGAACCGTGGACGACCAAGGACGCGCCGCAATACATCGACTGTTCCCCGCACGTGCGGGGATGAACGCCTTCTGCGCCTCCGTGAACTTCGATGCCTTCATGCTTTGCCGCTCCTCTCCCAGCCAGGAAAGCTTAGCCGGAAACTCCAGCTTAGAAAGGTCCAAGTTTTAGGGGGCAGAGCATAATCATTGGACCAGAAACTCTCCGGTAAACCCGGGGCGGTTCAGCTTAGAAATCGCGCGGTGTCCAGCCCTGCCTTGATGATGTAAGGTGGTAGGTTGAGAGAGTAGTGCCCGCAGTTCACTCTGGTAACCCTCGACCGAGCGCCCGAGCGGTCCAGTTTGGAGATCAGACTCTCTGACAAAGCGGGCAGCACAACCCTGTCTCGTTTGGCTAGCAGTAATTGCAGTTCGAGACTTGGGCGGGCCAGTTTATCTACGTAATTGTCAAGACTGATGGGCGCCCAAGCACGGCGAAGCTCGTGTAGATCAATTTCGCCTTCAAAGCTCGCGCGAATGTGGCGCGTTGCACTGCCAGTCCACACCATATCGGCTAGGCTGCCAGCAGAGAGAAACAAGGCCGCTTTCGTGACCGTGGGATCGTGGGCCGCGATAAGGCCAGCTACCCAAGACCCCAAGCTGATACCGAGAACAGAAAGTTTTTTGTATCCGCGCAGTTGCAGAATGGCGATTAGCTGCCGTCCGTCCAACACAGCTTGGCGCACGGACCGGATTGTGAGTCCAAGATTTGCGCTTAGCATGTAGTCGGCGTGCGTAGAGCCTGGACGGTTACGTTCAAGGTGGTACGGCATGGCAATCTCAACAACCGTGAGGCCATGCCACGCAAAAAATCGGGCAAGTTGGGGGTTGCGGGAGGTCGCATTCCAGTGATGGAAGACGACCAGTGCATGATCGGATGACCTGGCTTCCGTAACTTTGGCCCAAACCGTGTTGTTTTCGGAGGTCTCGGTGAAAACTCTCGATGGGAAGCTGATCCAGCCGCCTTCCCAGCTCGTCGCTGCGACCTCATCATCCAGGCGATAGAAAGAGGACGAGTCTTCGACGGCCCTAGCGGCTATTGCGCCAAATTCGGCTAGGGTGGTCACACTCTCGGCCTCTGGAAAGGCTAGGTCTCTGCGGAGGTTCAGCTCCACCCTTTTCTTTCCAGCAGCACTGCGTTGCCCGCGGCGCTCGTCCCACCGGTCCAGCAACCTAAAATACATGCAGACAATCCTCTCGCCGCTTGTAATGACCGCTGAAGTTAGGATCGAAAAAACCATAAATGGCGACCGCGATCGCGAATGCCAGCAAAATCGAGGAGCCAGCCGCGACGCCGATTAGCAGGTAGGCAAGGGCAAGAAACAGTATCGCGGTCGTGGGTCTCGCCAAAGGCACATGAAAAGGCGCGGTTAAGCCAATGCGGATGACAGCGTACAGATAGACCGCAACCGCCAAAAGAGCCACCAAGAGGCTCGTGAAATGGGTTGGCATACTGTAGTCGCCCCAGTCCACTTGGGCTCCGAGGCTGGTCATAACCGACCGGGCATCCGAGGTGAGCCATTGCCAGATGTTCGGGGCGGCTGTGACGACATACAGACTCTGTAGTTTCATGCACATTGCGACTAGAAGCCCGGAGAGCGATGCACGGACTATCCCTCGTATGATACTCGAACCCGCAGCCTGTACTTTTTTTAAAGGTACTGCTTTGGGCTGCTTTTCTAGAGTCCTGCCGATATGTGTGAAGTCATCGACCAGATTGCACAGCAGGATGAGGCCCGCGATAAACAGGTAGAAACACAAGCTCATGTAAAGATACGCAGCGCCAGTGAACAAGGCCTGGTTGACGAACCCAAATTTGTCCGGCTGAACGAAGGCCAAAGATCCCCAATCTATAGCAATCGCGCCGGCACCATCCAGGACCGGACGCAGACGAACACTTACCCACTGAAAGATTCCCGCGAAACCGAGACAGAGGATGAAAGCGACCCAATAGGTATAAGATGATGCCTCGACCCGACTCATCCAGCCATCGGGGATATCATGCTCGCTGAGTTGGGATAGCAGTCCGGCGCGGTTCTCGTTCTTCCAAGTTGTCACCTGATCGGCCACAAAAGCGAAGAAGATGGGCATGAAGATCAGGAAAACGAAGGTCCAGTTTGGTGCCCAAAGGAACCCAACCTGCTTGCTGATACCATCACTGCGAACGTAAGTGATGCTGTGGATCGACAGGAAGTAGGAGATGAATTGCAGTGCGATAGCACCTGCAAAAACCGAAGCCGGCAAGTTGAGAGGGGATCCGTGACTGAAGATTGCCTCCGAGACGCGAGCGAGGCTGAGCCCCTCGTGGGGGTCATCACCCTGGTGGATCATTATAGGGCTGTTGTCCTCTGACCGTTCGTCGCGTTCCGCTTTGCTCTCTGTATCCTGCAGTTGACGGGCCTGGCGACGGGTCGTCAGGCGGGCTTGCGACTTTATCAATGCGGCTTGCCACGCGCTCGCTCCTTCCGGGTCATTGCAGCCAAGAACCCTTGCAAGCCACCGGATATTAGTTGTGCTTATCCCCTTCTCATTGTCCTTGAACCAGAGCTGAACTGTCCGCAGCTCGACCCCGTTACGGTTAGGGCCGATCTGTGAAATCGCCTCAGCCAGCAACTCCGGTGTCCATGGCCCTTGCGGACACCCGTCGTTATCGACGGGGCGGCCGATGCCAGCTGCCGCAACGCGCATGAAGAGCGACTTGAAATCGTCGTCACTATCCTCAGGAAGAGAAAAATATTTTCCGTTTTTTATCAATGCTATATCAATCCAAATTTCGTCTGATTTCGCCCCGCTTCGTATCATATCGTGACATTACGTGCCAGCGAAGACAAAGCGAGTACCGAGGGCGCACAGATATACCTTTGCTGCTCGAAATCAGATTCGGACTGGCTCTAGATACTTAAGTTTGATGGGATAGCATGATGAGGCACAGTGATCATACGACAAGACGCGAAGCCATTCTGACCCAGGCATGCCCTGAGGGCACCGGCGTTCGAGCACAGTACCGCTGGAACACGGGCGAAATCTCGCAGATCTCGGTTCCTGCCAATTTTAGCTTCGATCCTTCTGCTGCAGTGAGGCCGAAGGCATACGCACAATCGGGCATTGCCTCAGATGCAAAGGCAGAGTAATCGTAATACCTAAACGCTTTGCGGATAGGTATTATGATTTTTAAACGCTTGCTGCGGCGATCTATCTTCAGCTTACTTGCTGGCTGCCTTCCTATAGCTATGGCTTCGGCTGCCGAGGCTTACCCTATCGACTGCGCGATCCTTCTTTGCCTTCCTGGAGGGTTCCCTGCGTCGGGTGAATGCTCAGCAGCGCGAGCAGAGGTGATCAGACGCATCACCCCGTGGCCGGTCGAGCCACCGCTACAGATCTGGAATTGCCCTATGGGCGGGTCATCTGGCGTTTTTTCCATCCCAAGCGATCTTCCAGCCGAAGTCCGCGCCTATCGTGATGGGATTGAAGTCTGGCTTGTGTCGAAATCATCATACAGCACGGGCGATGGACGCGAAGTCTCTGCGTCTGCAATGCGTCACTTCTACGATGATGCTGGTAGTTTCCAAAACCAAAGCGTGTCGGTTTCATTGGTGCCAGGGTGGGTTGAAGGCCAAGCTAGAGAGCATACAGGAAACACTCTAGCCGGTGATCGCGGCAGCTTCCGCGCCGTCCTGATACGGTATCACGACTATGGGGAAACCGCCAATCATGTCTGGATCGACTACTGATCATTGATCATGCACCCAGCTCTCCAGCAAGAGTAGCCGCACGACCTCACTAGTCGTGCGCAGCGCAATAAAGTCTCAAAGAGGAGCATGAGAAGAATCAGACAGACCACCCAGAAATGAAAACCCCCCGCACGGGGTCCGCACGAGGGGGCTTTGGGGTGTAACACAGGTTTGGCGACCTGCATTGCTCTAGGTGTTACGAGCATAGTTACTTTCCCAGCCCTGAAAATCAAGAGCAAAAACGCATCTGTGCGAACACAGAGCTGTTGCCTGCGGAACCTGTGCCTCAACAAAAATGAGGACAGAGATGGTATTTCAGAAGGCGGTGCATCCCGCCGCAACGCGGGCCTACCGCGACCCCGAATACAGACACCCGGCGCTGCCGGGCAATATGCAGCGCGACAACTTCGCGATCATAGTCGAACGCGTGTCGCCGCGCCTTGGCGTGGGGCTGGCAGCGGCGCATGCCTTTGTGCGCCTGGCAGCAATGACACGACCGAGCGACTGGACCAGCCAAGTCAGGACACCTTTCATCTACGCGGAAGCCGGCGAGGTCGCGAAGATGCTTGGTCTGTCCCAACCGCGGACCCGCGCAATCACCGCTGAGCTGGAGCGCGCCGGTCTGATCGAGCGACGCACCGCGGCCAATGGCAGTCGGTCGCGGGCGGCAGGAACCGGACTTTATTTTGGCGCAGCGATTGCGCGTGTCGACGAACTGATGGCCTTGGACGACCAGCTGACCGAAGAGCGACAGCGGGCAATCTTTCTGCGAGGCCAACGCAGCACGGCCAAGCGCTATCTAAAGCACACGCTGGAGCGCCTGTCCGAGATCAGCCCTTACTGTTCGGAAGCTGCCGCAATCCGGCAGGCGGCGGCAGCGTGGCCCTCGGCGGACCGGCTTCACCGGATGGACCTTGCAACACTTGCTGCGCATGTAGATGAGGCGGACCAACTGTGCAGAGCCGGGCTCGATCTTCTGGAAAAAAGGGAGAAAACAAGCGGTGGGCCGCTCGAAAACGAGCGGCCTTATATACAAGATACAACCAAAGAATCCTCAGTATCCTGTAACGAGCCAGTCGATATGCAGAGCGCGGGCAAACCCGCGCAAGATAAAATTCATGTCATGCCGCCTGACGGCGGCCCGAATTGCAATGAAAAAAATGTTGATGCCGCCAGCGGAGCGTTCAAGAGCGAATTTATCGCCCGGCTTGGACCACAGAGGCTCTTCAATCTCGCGTCACCGGAAATGCAGCTCTACCTGTGTGGACGCGCCGAGCCTGAATACCTGCGTTTCTATGATTTTGTCTGGGCTGCCGAGCGGCGGGTGCCTGAACTCGGGATCAGCCCCGACGCCTGGAACACGGCCCGCGAGGTGATGGGCGAGGATAGCGCCATGCTGTCGATCCTGATCCTCGATGCTCGTAAATCAGAGCCGGGGAACATTATTTTCAAGCCCGGCGGCTATTTGCGCGCCATGACCGACCGCTATCGCCGGGGCGAGTTACATCTGATCCGCAGCCTGATCGGGCTCAGCGAACGCCAAAGGGCAGGTCACGGATAATGAAACCCGAAATTGCGGCCGCCGCGATCCTGCTTCTGTTCATTCACCCGGCATTTGCGCAGGCACCGCTCTGCATCCCGCCGGAAGAGCCCTTCGTGCCGGCCGATGACGCAGTTTTCGGGGAATATGGCGACCTGGTGGCAGAAGATTTCGAGCGGTATTTTTCGGAAGTCGGGCCCTACATCGCTTGCCTCGACGCCGCGCGGCAGGATGCCTTTGACCGTGCGCGAGAGGTTTCCGCACAGCACGAAGCGTTCTGGAAACGGGCCGACGAGATGGGACTGAAGGAAGAAGTTGCACCAGATGCTGACCCAGAGTGACTTTCCAGTCGATACCGGACCGGCGCTCGATCCTGATTGTCTCGCAGCCGGTTTCGACACCTTACCAATAGCGGCGGCATATGTTCCGCGTGATCATGATGCCGGCAAGATCCCTGCCATCCGGCAGGTTGCAACTGCCGATCCATCGGTCATGACTGCGCCGCCCATCGGTCCGACAGACAAGATAGGCCCCTTCGACCAGGCGTTGCATTTCGGTCTTCGCGCGCTGTCCGGCCGGTGTGTCCAGTTCGGCGCAATCGAGCGATCCGAAGCGAATGGCATGTCCGCCGACATCGATTGTGTCGCCGTCGCGCACATGTGTGACCGGACCTGCGATCTTTTCCGGGGCCAGGATGGGCACCAGCCACGGAACGTAGTCGGGAAATCGCTCCGCCGGGTTGATGGTGACGATCGACAGCGCCAGGAAGCTGAGGACAATAAGAGCAGGGAACTTCATGCCACGGTTTCTAGCAGAAAATCGAGATTTGTTCACGTAATGTTTCCATCATTCAATGCGAACATGGTAAACTCCAGCTGAAAGGAGAACGAGTTATGACCCGGCCCATTCAGATCAGAACTGCCAGTCAGGGCAAGGTGGTGGCCTTCCTGCAGTGCCAACGCGAAGAGGAACGTAAAGCCGCACGTGTAAAATCGGCTCGCAATCGCGAGTGGCAGAGCCGCTACGACGAATCGGATTTAGAGTGGGAAGCGTGGGAACAGGCTGCGGCGCATTTGCTGGATGAGGGCCGTGAGCTTTTTGGCAGTGAAGCTGCGGCGCAGATGGAGTTCGATCGCATTGTCAAACGCCGGGCGAAGGCATCTTCTCAACAAACTTACTCTGAGAACGCTTCATGGACGCCTACCTCGGAAGAGAAAAGTCGCGCCTTCTTCCTGGCACTCCGCCAGGCCGTGCCGCTGATCCTTCTGTTCGTCCTTGTCGGTCTGCCTGTCGCCAGTCTCGTCGGCACTGCCAGTTCGTGGCCGATGACGGCCGCGCTAGCTGGCATCGTCTGGTACATCCACAGCCGGATGATGGGAAACATCAGAGAGATGCGACCTGCGGAGGACGATTAAGGGGCGGCCCACAATTCATCTTAGCCTGCGTCTTATTTGGGTATACCCATAATGATTGCTATTCGTGAACACCGCCTACAACGGAATAGTTGTTCATTTTTGGTGCGTTTTTATTTATTGAACACATATCGCCAAGGTCATACTCAAAATGAACAAGCCAAGCCCCAAAATCGGCTATGCCCGAACATCGACCGTCGATCAGAACCTTGATGCACAAATTGAGGCTCTGATGGCGGCGGGATGTGGGATGGTGCGTCAAGAACAGCGCAGCGGGGCCACGCTGGAAGGCCGTCCAGAGTTGAGGACGATCCTCGACTTCATCCACCCAGGCGAAACACTGGTGGTCACACGGATCGACCGGCTGGCGCGCTCGATGCAGGATCTTCAGACTATTGTTGCCAGGCTGAAGCAGAAGGGCGCCCATTTGGCCGCCACCGAACAGCCCGTGGATACGTCAACCGCGGCGGGCAAGGCGTTCTTTGACATGCTTGGTGTCTTTGCTGAGTTCGAGACCAATCTACGACGGGAGCGGCAGGCCGAAGGTATTAACGCCGCGAAACGCAAAGGTGTCTACCGTGGACGTCCGCCCAAGATCGACATGAAGGCGGTTCAAGCCAAACTGGGTGCAGGCCTTTCTCCGACGGAAGTTGCTCGCGAGATGGGGATCTCGCGCGGCACCGTCTATAAAGCAAAAGCGCAGATGCCGAGAGGCGCGAATGTCCACAAAGAGGTAGAAAAATGAAAGCTGCCCTGCGCCAGGGAGGCGGCAGATCGGCGCGAAGAGCCCAAACTACCTCGTGCCGCCAAGGCGGCATTTCGCGGTCGCAGAATGAAGGTTTCGGCAGGGCCGGCCCGTTGCGGCCTTTCACCCGGCAAGCAGCGTGCTGCGGTGCGGCCCGTCAGAGGCGACATTCGCTGCGACTGTAAGTTCCCAACCATCGCTAACTCACGGATCGCGGGACGAAGCTGCCGTTCGTTTCTTCGACAATTCTTTGGAAATTCGATATCAATGTGGGCGATGATTCCGTTGAAGGGGACCAGCTACACGTGCCAATGCCGTGGACATATCGACACGCTTCCAGAGAATGGCGCGCTTTCCTCGATGATGCGAAAGAGCGCATGTGCCTTGAGTCTGACAACATGGCGTACACGGCGGTCGATGCGGTCTTGCAGGTGTTTCGGCGTCGTTTGAGTGCCCCAGAGGGTTTGGAATTCGCAAGTGTCCTGCCGAGCGTTCTTCGTGCGATTTTTGTGCAAAACTGGGACGTTACGGAATCCCGCACTGAATTTTATGACCGCAAAAGGCTCGTTTCCGAGGTCAAAGCGGTGAGGGTGAACCACAATCTAACGCCGGACAATGCAATTGAGGCAACGGCATGGGCGGTTCGGCGATCCACGAACCGGAGGGACTTCGAGCGAGTTTTAGCGAAGCTATCGCCTGAAGCGCGCGACTTTTGGCAGGTAGATGTCGATGATCCTGCCGAGCTAGAGCAAAGGATCATCTAGCTGCTTTGCAGCATCCGTCACTCTGGGCTCTTTTCCGCCAATGGATCGGTCGCAGCATTTCAACTCGATGGGCGAAACATCACCGGTAAGGGCGGCCCTCTGCGGACCTTCAACCTGGCAACTGCCGCCGCAGCGCGGCGTCACCGAAGCTGCCTTCCATCCTCGCCGCAGCATTTCCAACGGCCCGAGGTCTGCCGTGGTGGCCAAGGGCGCCGAGGCTGGCCGTCGGGCCTGTGGGATGGTCTGAGGCGATCTCGTCGCGGACGGCCCTTTGTCTGTGTGTGCCGTCCGCCGGGGCGGCACTCCGATCAGCGCATCTGTGCGCAGACGAAGCGGATAATCTCCGTAGAGGCATCGGGACCTGCCGGGTCGGCGTAGGAACCGGCGCGGTCGCCGCCGAACCAGGCGTGGCCCGCGCCGTCCACGCGCCAGAGCTCCGAGCCGGAGGGAGCCACGCGACGGGTCCAACTGCGTCCGCCGTCGTCATGTGCGGTCTCGAAGCCTCCGGGGGGCACCAGCGCTTCGGCGTTCGCAACGGAGACTGTGGCATCCGCGGTGCCGTGCAGCACGATGAGCGGCGCGCCGTCCCCCTGGGCGACCCGGGCGCCGCCGCGCATCGCAGCGAAGGCAGAGCCTATGTCCCGCGCGGCCCCGGCAGGCAGTCCTGAATGCACGCCTGCAGCCACGAAGACATCCGGGTGCGTCACCGCGAGAATGGCCGCCATCGCACCCCCGGCAGAGAGACCCGCCACGGCGGACCTCCCATGCGGCAGATCGAGGTCGGCCAAGACCTCTTGCGTCAGCGCAGCCAGCAAGGCGGGTTCGCCGCCTTCGCGCTGCTGGTCCTCGGGGCGGAACCAGTTCCAGCAGGATTGCGGGTTGTGCGCGGGGCCCTGCTGCGGCCAGGCGACTGCAAGACCGGCCTTGGCGGCGGCTTGGTTCATGCGCGTGCCCCGGGCAAAATCCTCCGGAGTTTGCGTGCAGCCGTGCAGCATGACGAGCAACCCTTCCGATGCGCCTCCGGCTGGAACGAACAGACGGTAATCCCGCGATCCCGCAGGGCTTTCATGGCGGCGCAGCGCCCATGTGCCCCCTTCCGGAAGGGGTGGTGTGGCGTCAGGCCGACCGGAGAGGTTCAGCCCATTGGCCAGATCACCCAAGCCCGGCAGATCGAAGGATGGCATGCGCGGGGCCTGGCCACCGGACAGGCCGGCCTGCGACAGTGCATCGTTGATGACCTGGTTGACGTCGATCGGTTGCGTCCGGGCATGCGTGAAGCGCCGGCGAAAAGCCGGGTGGAAGGGTCGGGTCATGGGTCGTCTCCTGTGAGACCGAACAGAAGGGTCCGGACGGGGGTATCAGGTGATGCGGTCCTTCAGGGCCGCCTTGACGTCCTTGGGCGCCTGCAAAGCGCCTAGGACCTGGATTGAGCCGATGGCACGCACCGCCAGCTCCGGCGAGACATCGGAGGCGATCCGCGCGAGGCCCAGCACCTTGAGGTGCAAGGCTTCGCCTTGTGCGACGACCGCCTCGAGCGCCTCTCGCGTCAGGTCAAAGAGACCGAGCTCAAGCTGATGACGGGCAATCGACCGCTCGACGGTCTCGGTCTCTTCGCGAAGCTGCGCGCGAATGGCCGTGCGGATGAAGTCCGTCCGGTTCGCGTAGACACCCTCGCGCACGAGCAGGTCGATGCGGCCGAGGTCGACATGACCGAGGTTGATCGTGATCTTTTCCGGGTCGGCCTGCCGGTCGGGCAGGCGGTGTATGTCCGCCATATCCTACTCCATCCATATGGATGGTATATAGATGATCAAGTCGCAGTGCAAGCTCGCATCTGACAGCGCAGTCCGGATCTTCGCCCACACGGGCGGCCATCTGATTGTGGGTTCCGGCTAACGGGGCGGCATTGCGCGCCCAATCTTGGCTTGTGGAACGGGTGAGATAGCCCGAGGGCGACGTGCAAACACCGGCGCCGTTCGAAATGGACACCCCACCGACGTGGATCAGCGGAATTGTAGGACCAAGGCATTTCGCTGCGAGTCCATTTTCCGATTAAAATTTCCAGCGCGATGCGATCGCTGTCGGCCCAAGGCCGACGTTCACGCTAGGCGCCGGGCATGACCGGTCGCGGCCCATTGCGGACATTCGCAACCGGTGCGGCGAACGGCTGAGCTCTATAGACCCTCAACTTGAATGCCATTTTCCGCCAACCAAGTCTTTCTCAAGTGCCAATCTGGCAGATGTTGTTCCACCTTGATCCAGAAATTCGCGGAATGATCAGGGTAATGAGCATGCGCCAATTCATGCACCACAACGTACTGGGCAATACGAGGAGGCAGGAGGATAGCCTTCCAGTGGAACGAAACGCGACCATCGGAACCGAAAGACCCCCACCTGAAGCCAAGATCCTGAACTTTTACCTCCTGCAAATTCGCACCCATACGGTTGGTGAACTCGGCGACCTGTTTTTCGAACCATCGCTGAGCTCTGTGCGTATACCACGAGACAAAAATGTCTCGTCCCCGGTGGATAGAGCTGCTCCGCAGGCAGAACCGGCCGTTCTTCAGACTGAGGTCTACTAGCTGGTTATCAACAAGGCGCAGTCGGTGGCTCCGGCCTAGGTACAGAAAGCCTTCACCCTCGACGAATTCCTTCATCGGAGCACGTTGTTGAAGTCTGGCTTTTTCTTCAACCTTAGTGTGTACCCAGGCCAACTTTTCTTCGACGAAGCTGACCAGTTGATCGGCAGGAACTGTCGAAGGCGCAACTATCGACAGGTCCCCAGAACGTTCCACTGTGATCTGCATGGTTTTACGGCGATCACTACGGTGAACGTCAAAAGCAAGACCATCAATCTCCAGTCGGTGCTCGCTCACGCGAGCGGGCTTTCCGCCAGTTCGAATTGGCGTCATGGGAAGCTTGGACATTAGGCCGCTCGCAGCTTGTCGTCATTGGCTTTGGCCTGCTGCATCAGCTGATCAGCAAGGGCTTCTGCCTCGTCGACTCCGAACCCTTGGATCTGCGCGTCGAAGATGATCTCAAAAATCTCTGATCTTAGATTTTCCTGATCCGCCATCTTGAAGCTGCTCCACAATGAGCGGTTCGCGCTGATCTCCTCGATAATTCGGCCCACCACAATCCGTGTCACTTCGTGCAATGCGTGAAGTTGGTCAGCTGAGGTAGTTTGGTCTGCAGAGCTCGCCGCCAGGACCGTGCGGAGGAAAGGCAGATAGATCTCCGGGATGTCCGGGGTGGTTTCGTCAGGGTCGGTGGCTCCGCCGCGAAGCTCGTCGATGATAGCCTGCAACTGCTCGATGATCTGATCCCACTGCTCGCCAAAGCCTTTTAGAATGTCGTTCAGTCGCTCCGACATCTTCCTGAAGCGAACTGGATCGGTTTCGAGGTTCTTGCGTATATGAGAACGGATAGCGTGTTCCATCTCTGATGCCTTCGCTCGGCCGCCTGTGGCTTTCCCAACTTGATTGTCAAACTCTGCATCCGTCAGTTGCACAGGTGGAATCTTCGGGTCGATGCCAAGGGAAATGACGTGATCATCGATCAGCTTCCGCACCTTGGCTCCGACATCCGCACCAATGACTGGCATGTCGCGATACCGATTGCGGGCGCGCGCCTGCAGATATGCAAGTCGCTTGGCGTCATGCACGAAGGGCAAGCCCTCGGGGCGTGGAAGGATGATCTCGAGCGACTTCAGGAAATCCTTGAGCTTGACGATAAACTCCGCTCTGGCCTTCTCTGTGGAGAGCACTTCCAGACAATCTTCGTCATTCGAAAGGTCATCAAGTCCAGCACGCCTGAAAATGTCGACGACCCGAATATGCCGATCCTGAAGCACAGGAATCTGATCATTCAGGCTGACAAGAGCACCGTCGATGTCCTCGTCGGAATAGGCAGCCAGTGCGGCTTTCAGGTGATGCGCGACGCCGAAGTAATCCACGATAATACCGCAGGTTTTTCCGAAACCCGTCCGGTTCACACGGGCGATCGCCTGCAACAGCTCGGCCTCCCGAATGGAGCGGTCGAGATACATCACCCCTTCGATAGGCGCGTCGAACCCTGTCAGGAGCATGGACTTGACGATCAGGAAAGCCAGTGGATCCGACTTCGTGGCATCCTTGTGGAACAAGGGCTTCTTGAACCGTTTGATCCGGGTCTCCTGTGCAGACCCTTCCGTCCACTGCTTCCACGAAGCGTCGTCGTTGTTGCCTCCAGACATGATCGCGGCGAACTCGATCTTCTCCAAGGTGTCGCGATACCGCCAGGCCTGCACTAAGGCCTGAAACACCGCAGGTTTGGTGCAAAGAACCTCATCGTCCATCGCTTTGTCGTGGTCGGGGAGTGCGGCGGCCTCTGCCATCAACTCATCTCGGGCAACAAGGAATGCGGCGTGATACCGGATTACCGCCGTGCGGCTGTAGGCCACCACCTGCGCCTTGTATCCATTCGGCAGGAGATTGGTCACATAATGCCGCAACATGTCGCGCGCCTTTTCCGCGATCAGGGCGGGGGCTTCCAGGATGTTGCCACTGGTCGCGTATTTCTTGCGGATCGCTTCCAGCTCTTCATCCGTGCGGCCACGGAACATGTCTTCGAACAGACCGTCCAGCGTGGCGCCATCCTTCACCGCGCCCTCGGCCGTCCGGCCCTCGTACAGGACCGGCACCGTCGCACCATCGGCCTCGGCTTCCTTAATCGTGTATTTGTCGATGAAGTCACCGAAGATCTGGGTGGTACGCTTCTTCTCGCCCATGATGATCGGCGTGCCAGTGAAGCCGATACGGGCGCAGTTTGGCAGAGCGGCCAACAGGTTTGCGTGCAAATCGCCCGCCTGCGTCCGGTGCGCCTCGTCCACCACGACCACGATCGTCTCGTCCTCGTTCAGCACCTCGAAGGCCGGCCCCTTGCTGACCTCAGCCACGTCTTCGTCAGTCCGGTACTTCTGGATGGTGGCAAAAACGAGGCCCGGCCCCTTGCGCTTTGCCAGCTTCTTCAACGATCCATTGCTCGTCGCCATCTCGACCACATCACCCGACAGGGTTGCCGTCTCCGACAGCTGCCGCTGCAGGTCCTTGCGGTCGGTGACCATGATCACCTTGAACTTCCGTAGCGCCAGATCCGTCCGCATCTTGCGGATCATGAACACCATGGTGAGGCTCTTGCCCGAACCTTGGGTGTGCCAGACAATGCCGCCGCGGCGGTCATACTCGCCATCCTGCAGTCGCGTCTTGCCGCTGCGCAGCCGCTCCAAGGCACGGTTCACGGCGCGGTATTGCTGGTATCGGCAGACGGTCTTGATGGTATGGCCGCCCAAGTTCATGAACAGCAGGTAATGCCGCAGGATATCCAGAAGATGCGCAGGCCGCAGCATCCCCGCGACAAGGCGTTGCTGCTCCGACAGGCCCTTCTTGCCCAAGGCCTTGATCACGTCGTCTTCCGACCCCGTGCCATCCGGCCCGACCACCGTCTTCCACTGACCGTAATGCTCCAGCCCCGCGCCGATGCAGCCCACGCGCGCCTGGTCGAAGCTGGTGGCGATCAGCAGTTGGACACTGGCGAAGAGCGCGGGCGTGCCCTCGTTCTCCTCGACCTCCAGCGCGGCTTTGCGGGCGTTGTGGTAGCGGCGCAGCTGCTTGACCGCCTCGGCCAGCGGTTCGGGGATGGCAGGGCTCTTCGCCTCGACCACCACTATGGGGATGCCGTTCACCAGCAGCACCACATCGGGGATGATGAAGCCCTTGCCCACGTCATGGCCGGGCGGGCAATCGACGCGGAACTGGTTCGCGACGGTAAAGCTGTTGGCCGCCACATCGTCCCAGGCGATATAGCGGATAGTCTGGCCGCGCCCGCCGTACCAGCCGGGCAGGCCTTCGACCGTCAGGCCCTTGAGGAGCAGTTCGGTGACCGCCTGATTGGCCTCCATCAGCCCGCGATGGCCGTGGCGGGTGAGTGCGCTGACGGCCTCTGACAGGCGGGCATCGTCGAGCCAGGGCTGGCCATCGGGGCCGGGATTGATCGCGCGCAGGCGCTCGCGCAACGTGGCCTCGGCGATGACCTCCTTGAAGCTGGTGCGGCCCGTCAGGGCGGGGTCATCCTTGCTGCCGGCCTGCGCGGTCCAGCCCATGGCGACGCATTGGTCGATGAAGGGCTTTTCAACATCGTTGTATTCATGTCCCATGGGCAGACCCTTCGGTTACAACAGAGCGGTGACAGGCGTCCTGCCGGTGAGCAGGTCGTCCATCAGGCCGGATTTCGTGGCGCGGAGCTTTTGGAGTTCCTGTTCGTGGCGAACGATATCGCTTTCGATTTCCAGCAGTATTTCTGCACTGCGATCTTGCTCATCCTTCGGTGGCAGAGCGATCATGTACTTCTTGAAAAACGACAGGCCGATGGTCTTGA
Organism: Paracoccus homiensis; assembly: GCF_900111675.1. Classification (GTDB taxonomy): domain Bacteria; phylum Pseudomonadota; class Alphaproteobacteria; order Rhodobacterales; family Rhodobacteraceae; genus Paracoccus; species Paracoccus homiensis. The sequence continues at coordinate 29,587 of NZ_FOHO01000012.1, forward strand.
TCGTGCTCCCCATGGCGATTGCCTCGAAGCGAGGCTTCTCCCGCTGAAGCAGGTAGTACAAGAAGACATGGTTCAGCTTCGATCCACACCGCCATGCCATGAAATGCTGGCTTACCGCCATTTCTGACGCAAGGATGGCACTTTTCCCGATCCCTGCATCACGGGAGAGAATGACGGTGTTTTCTGGGTGCCGCACCGCGGAAGAATTCGCGAGTCCGGCTTCACTGATTTCCTTGTCGGTCTCCCGGATGAATACTTGGTCCAGCCGATGAGAGTCTGCCAGCGAGACCCACTTGATACCGCCGTTCCAGTACGACGCTATGGACTTGCTCGGGGTGTGGCCGCTTCCGCGGATAGCAACCTCATCGAGTAGGCGTGCATCCCACTCCTTCGGCAGCCAGCCGAGCGGGGTTTGTTTGTAGAGGTGGGGGGCCTCGGGGTGTGGGGGGCGGAGGTCTCCGTTTGCGTCGATGCCGCGGGTCAGCAGGTCATGCAGCAGTCCCTGATTCATCGCCTTCAACTTGGCCACCACCGCCTCGGTCCCCCGTATCGCCGCATCCAACGTATCGAGGATCTCGGCGATCTTGGATTGGTGATCGGGAGAAGGCAGCTCCACCTTCAATTCAACCATGTCACGCTGGAAGAGGTGCGGGATCGAGCTTCCCGACACTTTGTCATCAATCAGCTTCTGAAAGCCTCGCCCATTCAAGATATGATAGAGGTAGCGATAATCCAGCCTGCGCAACGGCCGCACAAGCATCATCGTTCCGTTGATCGTTGCGTCACCTGGGAGGTCATCTATCCGTGCAACGCGTCCTATCGTCCCGTCCTTGGTAATGATCACATCACCATCGCGCAGGATGATCTCGTGCGATTCCAGATACCGTTGTTCAGTGATGTGATCGCACTTATCCCATGTGATCTGCCCGCCACGAATATGCTGACCTGCAATCAGGTATGGGCCATCTTCTGTGTATTCGGACGAAGATAGGCCGCGCCAACCGATGCGCGCCTTAATATAGCAGATATCTCCAAGGCGTTCCGTTTGCCGTTCCTCAGACATAACCCAGCCCCTTGAGGAATCCAGCCAGCTTTTCCGTGGCATCAGACCTCGCGCCTTCGATCTCGGTCAGAGTGACGCGATACTTGTCCCACCAGTTCTCGAAGGACGAGACGATCTGCCCGCGCTGCGCAGCAATGTAGCGGGTCAGGATCTTCTGCATGTCATCATGCAGAATCTTCAGCAGAAGCTCTGCCGCCCCTTCCTCAGTTAGGTCATCAACGCCCTTGTTCAACTCGGTGGTGAACTGGTCTTTCTTGGCCTTCAGGGTCTTCTTGACCTCGGTCAGGTCCTTCTTCCACGCCTTGATCTGCGCCTCGTCCACCGGCTCGGCATCATCCTCTTCCTCCTCTCCTTCCTCGGGCTTGGCGGTCGCGGCTTTGATTTTGGCATCCAGCTCGGCCTTCTCGGCCTCCAACTCGGCGATCTGGGTGACGAAGCCGCCCATCAGGAAGCTGACCAGCTTGTGGTCCAGCGGGTTCTCCTTGTTGCCCTTGTCCTCCAGCGCGGTGACGATGGAGGTGCGCCATGCATCGGCCACGCCCTTGGTTCCGCGCGCCATGAGGGTGAGGAAGTCGAAGCGCGACTGGTTCCAGAACTGCGCGATGATCCCGCGCACGGTGAACGGGTCCAGCATGGCGAGGCTTTCGAGCGTGGTCGAGAAGCTGGACAGAAGCTCGTCGCGCAGGGCGATCAGCGCGGTCGCGCTGTCATCCCCTGCCAGCGCGGTGATTTCATCGGTGTGGGCGTTCCACCATGTGTTGAACTTGTCCCAGATCTCGGCCTCGCGCGCCATGAGGCCCGCATTGGTCTCGATGGCCGGTTTGATGTCGGCCTTGACGGTAATTGTTGCCGCGAAGTCGAGATATCGTTCATCACGCGGGGTCAGCAGGTCCATCGGGTTCAGGCCGTGGGATTTGAACAGCGCGGCCTTGGCCTCGACCTCCGGCTTGGGGATGCCGCCCACGAGATGGGCGCGCACGTCATGCGGTTCGGGCGGCGGCGCGTTGTCGGCGTAGCGGCGGATGTTGAGGTTCCAGTCATTCGCTTCCAGCGTGTCGATGTCGACGATGGTCGAAAAACCGGGGATCTGGCGGTATTCCTCGAAGGTGGTGACGATCTTCTCGATATGCTCGGGCATCAGGTGGTTCTGCGCGCGGCCCTCGAAATACTCGCGGTCGGCGTTGATGAAGAGCACCTTGCCTTGGCGGTCGGCAGGCTTGCCGGAGATGAGCTCCGCACCGTCACGCTTCTGCTGGCGCAGGACGATGACACAGGCGGGGATGCCTGTGCCGTAGAAGAGCTGAGGGCCGAGGCCGATGACTGCTTCGATCTGGTCGCGTTGGATGATCTTCTGGCGGATCTTGGCCTCATCGCCGCCGCGGAAGAGGACGCCGTGGGGCATGACTGTTGCGATCATGCCGCCGTCACGAGTGACGTGCAGCATGTGCTGCAGGAACATCAGGTCGGCCTTCTTCGAACCTCGCGGCACCTCATGGAAGAAGCGTTCGGGGAACTTGGGTTCCCAGACGTAGTTGCCGGACTTGTCCTTGTCCTTCGACCCCCAATTTATCGAGAACGGCGGGTTTGTGAGGATCCGGTCGAAGCGGCGAAGTTCACCGTTCTCGACGTGCTGCGGCTCTCCGAGGGTGTCCTCGTTGCGCAGGTCGGGGCTGCTCATGCCGTGAAGCAACATGTTCATCTTGGCGATCGACCAGACGGTGCCCGCGAACTCCTGTCCGAAGAGGTTGGCCTTGCTCCCGTCCTGACCGTTCTCGTCGATGTAGTCCTTGGCCGCGATAAGCATGCCACCTGACCCGCAGCACGGGTCGTAGATGTCGTGCTCGAGCGTCGGCTTCAAAAGCCTGACCATCATTCGGACGACGGATCGGGGGGTATAGAATTCACCCCCCTTTTTGCCGGCGGAATCCGCAAACTCCCCGATGAGGTATTCATATGCAGCACCCAAGAGGTCGGGGAACTCGAAATCTTCATTGCGGAGTCGAATCTCACCGAAGTGGTTGATCAATTGCCGGAGCTTCTGGTCGCTGATCTTGCTCTGGCCGACTTTTCGGGTGAAATCGATGTGATCGAGAACGCCTTCGAGAGCAATGTTTTCAGCTTCAATGCCGCCAAGCGCCTTGTTGAGCTTGTCGCCAATGTTTTCATGAGCTTCGTCGACGAGATAGCTGAAGCGAGATTGAGGGGGTACCCAGAATGCACCCGTCTTTCCGTACCAGACTTTATTCTCAGCATCCTGCGCAGCTTGTTTTTCGGGAACGCCATTTCCCATGCGTTTCTTGATAACGTCGCTTCGCGCCTGGTCGAATACGTCAGAGCACCTTTTCAGGAACAGCATTCCAAAGATGTATTCCTTGAATTCCGATGCATCCATCTTTCCGCGAAGAATGTCGGCTGCGCTGAATAGGTGGCGCTCAAGCTGCGCAAGTGTCAGAGGCATTTGAATTTTCTCGTCTGGTTTGCCCGCAACCTGCGGTATTTCCGGGTAGAGGGCAACGGACAACCAGAGTTCGCGCCGCAACACACGCCGCTTCGATCTCCTGTCACTGAAGCGACGCTCATGCTGTGAGAGCTCGGTGCGCAGTTGCTGCACAAGGCACCCAGGCCTTGCAGTAAACGTCGATCAACCCTGCCGCACTGGGGGCGCGAAGGTCCGCTAGTGTGCAATCTCGGACATTGGTGCTCCATGCGGCGAAAGTCGGCTCACCGCCCAGAGCCGACCTTCGCCCCGCGGTCCGAATGCTGCGGTGCGGCCCGTCAAAGCAGCCGTTCGAGCATCGCGCAGCTTTTTTTGACCAATACGTCGGTCTGCGGACAAAACACCACTTCGCTGCGAGCGCAAGATCAGGGCCCGCGTCCCCGCGGCATCGCCCTGCCCCGGCGGAGAGCGGACTTGTGGCGCGGAAGCATTGCGCCCGCAGCAGTCTGAGTATGTGGACGTTCAAGCCTAGCGCAGCGAAACCTTGACCGACGCAGACCACCGGCCGCAATGCTGGCCTACCGCTTGGCGGCATCGGGCACGCAAAAAACCAGGAAGCGGCCACTCGCGCAACGGACATTAAAAGACAGCCCTATGCATGCCGAAAAAGAGCAATCCACCGCGCCAACTCTGCCGCCCGACACCATACCGTAAGATCTTTACGCCAAATTTCCAGCGCTATTGGCTGCCGCACGAAGCTGCCACCCTTTCGGGCATGCCACCGCTGCCGCTCCTGGCAGAAACCGCCGGGGTTATTGCATGCGTGCCGACCCCGCAAAGGCCCAACGGCGAGACAGCATGAAGGTCGAGGCTGCGGCGCATCCCGTTGACAAAACAACGGCGGCTTCGGGGGCAAGCGCGCCCGTGTTCAGCAGCAGGAATAGCAGGATTTCATTGCCCAGAAACCCGACACCAGCCACCACGGTAAAGCGCGGCAGCGTCCTTGACGCTGCCGCGCCATGACCGGCGAAGGTGAACAGATGATGTCCCAGAAAGCTGACCAAGAAGGCAATCGCAAAAGCGACCGCATTGCCAACAAGTGGCTGGACATCAAGCTGGATCAGCAGCATCGCTACGGCCAGATGGGCAAGCGTCGCCGCGCCTCCGGTAAGGGCAAAACGCATAAACAAACCTAGCATTCTGGCGCGGCAGAGATCGTGGTGTTCTCGGCGATCACATAGCCCGGACGGCCCTTCACCTCACTGAAGACGCGGGCGAGATATTCGCCCAGGACGCCAATCGACATCAACTGGATACCGCTGAAGAAGAAGATCGCCACTGCCAGCGTGGACCAACCCGGCACGTCATGGCCCAAAAACAGGGTGCGGCCGGCCAGAAACAGCCCGTAGAGGATTGACAGGCTGGCAAGCACCATCCCGATGCCGGTCCACATCCGCAAAGGCCAGTCGGTAAAGGCTGTCAGCCCGGTCATTCCCAGCTTCAGCAGTCGCGGGAAGCTGAACTTCGTGCTGCCACCGCCGCGCGGCTGAAGCTCGACAGGGATTGCGAGCGAGCGGAAGCCGACCCAGGCATAAAGTCCCTTCATAAAGCGGTTGCTTTCGGGCAGCGAACACAGCGCATCGACGACCTTGCGGTCCATCAGTCGGAAATCCCGCGCGCCCGCCGGCATGGGCACGTCGCTGCCGAAGTTCAGGAAACGATAGAAAGTGGCGGTGCAGCGGCGTTTCAACCAGCTTTCGTCATCACGATGGGCTCGCACAGCATAGACGATTTCATAGCCTTCGCGGTAATGTTCCAGCATTGTGTCAACATAGCGCAGGGGCTCTTGCAGATCGGCATCGAGGATCACCACGGCACGGCCCACCGCGTGGCGCAGCCCTGCCATGATCGCCTGTTCCTTGCCGAAGTTGCGCGAGAGGCGCAGCAGGCGCACCGGCACCTCCCAATGGCCGGATTCGACGAGGCTCAAGGTCTCATCGGTGCTGCCATCATCGACGACCAGAATTTCGGCATGCTGCACCAGCCTGCGTGCTTTACGCGACACGCGGGTCAGCGTTTCCGTGATCGTTTCCGCCTCGTTATAGGCCGGGATGACGAAGGACAGATCCGGGATGGCCGACCCGGGATCAGGGGCGGTTGACAGCAGGTTCGCTGTTTCGCGGTTGATGTCGTGCATGCGCCCCATCACTTCACCTCTTTGACGGGCTGCGTCACAAACAGCACATGCCGTCCATATTCGCCCATGTTCTCAAGTCCCAATGCCTCGGCCGTTGTCGTCATGGATGGCGAGACCGAAAATGCGGTCGGCGCACCATTGCCGGCCAGCCGGGCAAAATCCGCCTCATCGATGGCCCGCGCCCGACCGTGCGAGTAAAACTCGGCCGAGAAGCTGCGTCCGCCCACGGTATAAAGCGGCGCGTCGGGATGCGCGGTCATCGCCGCGGCGACCAGCCCTTTGTCGGATTTCAGCCGCATTTGCTGCGGGGCAAAGACCAATCCGATGGTCAGTGCCAGAAACGACGAAAGCATCGCCAAGCCCGCAACAGCGAATCCGATCCGCGACGCCCGGTTGGGGCGCAAGCCAAGAACCTGAGACGACAGAACGACCAGCACAATAGCCGCCGCCGGCAGGCCGGGCAGCACATAGGCTGCAAGGATGTTCGAGGCGGGCGTGAACAGCATCAGCGGCGACAGCGACCAGAGCAGCAGATAGACAAGCCAACCCGATCGGTCTTGCCGAAAGGCACCTGCAAGCCTCGTTGGCCGCGCCAGCAGCACTGCGGGGATCAGGCTCCATGGCAGGGCCGCCATCAGCCAGAACAGCCAGATCGTGCCCATCGCCTCTTGATGGCCCGATCCATAGAGATCGCCCTGCCAGCCGGGCGTCAAAAAGCGCTGAACATGTTCGCCGATCAAAAAGTAATGCAGAAAGCCGGGGGTCGCGATCTCGGCCGCAAGATACCACGGCACGTTCAGCACCATCAGCAGAGCCATGCCGCCCGTCCAGGGCAGGCGGCGCAGCACCCCCCAGTTCCAGGTTACCATCAGCCAAAGGGTGACGGGGATGGCGCACAGGACCACGGCCACAGGCCCCTTGGCCAGCATGCCGATTGCCAGTCCCAGAAACACGGCATAGCCCCAGTGGCTGTCTGAATCTATGGCCGCCCGCCAGAACCCGATCATGACCAGCGTCGTGCCCAGAGTCATCGGTATATCGGTCATCACAAAGGCCGAAGCACCAAAGAACATGGCCATCGTCGCCAGCACAACCGTCGCCACCAGTGCCGTATTGGTCCCGACAGTATCGCGCACCCAAGCCCAGATCAGAAACAGTATCGCCAGTGCCGTCAGAAGAATTGGCAGGCGCGCTGCCGCCTCGGTCGTGCCAAAGACCTGCATTCCGGCGGCTGACAGCCATGTATGCAGCGGCGGCTTGCCCCAGAAAGGGACGCCATAATCGAATTGCGGGATCAGCCAGTTCCCGGTCTCGACCATCTTGCGGGCCATCTCGGCATAGCGCGCCTCCGTCGAGTCGGTGAAAGGGACTGCAAAAACCACCCATAGCCGCAAGACCGAAAAGGCCGACGCGAGGACGATCAGAATTCGTCGCGTTGCTTGCTCAAGCTGCAGATCCGGCAGCGCGGGCAGCGGAAAAGACCGGTCTTTTCTGGGGACCGATATGTGGCCTGTTTCGGCCTCGTTCAATGTCATTCTTGGATCCTGCCCGATAGGCTTCTTTGTGATGTCGACCACTCCCTAGCAGTCGCGATCTGTCCGGGTGGTTGCCGGAACTATACCGATTGGTAATCTTTCGATCTCTTGACCCACGCGCCCATGTCGCTATGCCTTCGGGTCAGACAACAGAGAGCTGGTCCCATGCGTGTCCTTGTGGTCGAGGACCATGTCGAAACGGCGGAATATGTCACCTCCAGCCTGCAGGCGCAGGGCCATCTGGTCGATCATTGCAGCAATGGTCGCGAGGGGTTTCTGTCGGCGCTGGACAATCAATACGATGTCATGATTTTCGACAGGATGTTGCCTGGTCTGGACGGGCTGACACTCGTCAAATCGGTGCGGGGCGCAGGCGTCGAAACGCCGATCCTGATCCTCAGTGCCATGGATGGGATCGACGACCGGGTTCAGGGACTAGAGGCCGGATCAGACGATTATCTGGTCAAGCCGTTTTCTTTTCAGGAATTGTCGGCACGGCTGGCGGCTCTGACCCGCAGACCCCCTTTGAGGGTCGAGGAAACCGTCCTGCAGGTTGCCGATCTGGAAATGAACCTGATCCGCCGAACGGTCATGCGCAGGGGGGTGGCGCTGGACCTTCAACCGCGCGAATTCAGTCTGCTGGAATATCTGATGCGCAATGCCGGTCGTGTCCTGACACGCACGATGCTGCTGGAATCAGTCTGGGATTTTCACTTCGACCCCAAGACGAATGTCGTCGAAACTCATATCAGCCGCCTGCGCAACAAGATCGACAAGCCCTTTGATACCGATCTGATCCACACGATCCGCGGTGCGGGTTACAGCCTGCATGGCTAGAGCCGCAGGTATATCGGGCTTTCTGCGCTCGACCTCGGCGCGGCTGTCGCTGCGTTTCGCGGTGCTTTACGCGGTAATAACGGCGTTGGTCCTTGGCTTGACCTATCACTTCGCGGATCGCGAGTTGAGACAGTGGGTGGCGGATCAACTGGCCCAGGATGCGGCCGGCTTCGCGGACCTTTACCAAGGCGAAGGGCTGGATGCGGTTCAGGCCAAGTTGGCCGGATTCGCAGGATTCAATTTCGAGGATTACCGGATTTATCTGCTTGTCGATGCGGAGGGCCAGGTTCTGGCCGGAAACGTCGACGCCATCGATCTGTCGGGCGACAGCGGTTACATCCCCGTCGATGCAATCCATGCCCAAACGCCGCGCTATAAGGATGTCACCGGGTATCTGCTTCACTCGGTGCAACTCGGGCAGCATCGCCTGACGTTGGGCAGCAGCACCTATTACCAAGAGGAACTGCGCGAGGTTTTGGGTCGTGGGTTCCTTGCAGGCTTCGTCCTGATGCTCATGACGGGTCTTCTTGCGGGGGTCATTGTCGGGCATAGAACCGAGCGGCGGCTGACCCAGATTTCTGCCGCGCTGAAAGCGGTCTCTGACGGGCAGCTGGATCGTCGCGTTCCGACCACGGGTGGCGATACCAACGATCTTGCGCGCATGGCGGATGACATCAATCGCACGATCGCCCAACTTGAGCGCATGGTCGATAGTCAGAAGCAGATTTCGGCCGACATCGCTCATGATCTGCGCACCCCCATGCAACGCCTTCGGCAAAGACTGGATGCGCTGCAAGCCGCGCCCGACTTGCCCGACCCGATCCGCAGCGCTGTCGATGAAGCGCTCGAGATCGCCGATGATTTGATCGAGACCTTCCACGCCCTGCTGCGGATCGCCCAGATCGAGGCCGGCGCGCGCGCTGACCGCTTTGCCGATGCCGCGCTTGCGCTGGTCCTCGAGCGCGTCGAGGACGCCTATGGGGCCGTCGCCGAAGAAAACCGTCAACTCCTGACGGTCAAGATGACAGATCACGAAGCTCTGGTTCGCGGGGATCAGCAGCTTCTGACCCAGATGATCTCCAACCTGGTCGAGAACGCCCTGCGCCATTGCCCCGCCCAGACCAGAATTAAGCTGTCGCTATCGCGGCTGGATGGCCGCGTCCTCCTTCAGGTCTCGGATAACGGCCCCGGCATCCCGGAGGGCGAACGTGAGAAGGTACTGCGCCGCTTCTATCGGCTAGAGAAAAGCCGCACGACACCGGGCAACGGCCTGGGTTTAAGCATGGTGAAGGCAATAGCCGATCTGCACGGCGCAACGCTGCGTTTCGATGACAATCACCCGGGCCTGCGCGTTCTGATCCTTTTCCCTCTGGCCGGTAGGAAGACGAGCTAACCGCGATAGCATAGCCCTTTGCGCGTCCAGTAAATGGTCGGCCTGGTGAATGCCACAACGCCGCATCCAGACAGAGCGAACGGCGGCTGTGGAGCCGACTCCGCCGGAACCTTCGTTCTGCGATTGCGAAACTCTGCTCTGGTGCCGCAATGTAGTTTGGGCTCCTTCAAGCCGTTCGCTGCGGTTCGCGCGAACGGCTGCTTCGATGCTGCGGCCGCTCCCTTAACCGTCTGTGACAGGCTGCTGAACTTATTTGTGAAAAACGACACGGATCGCATCCACACCGACCACGGCCTCACAGGCCGAAGCGTGCTATCGCGAACACCCGGTCAATCGCCACCGGCGGACGCATCGTCTGACGTGATCCCGATGCCTTCGCGGACAATCCGCATGTGACCGGAGGGGTATGCGGACGACCGGTGCCTCATATTTCGGCCAGATGGCCGACTGGCCGCGATAGTTGCCAAGGTGATCGCGCTGCCCCATCACCTCGAATATCTCGCGCATCGCCGCCTGTGACGTCGTGTTCGCATAAAGATTACACATGCTCGCTCCCGCGCCTCCTAGCTTTTCATGCCACCATAGGCCGCTGCGATCTGCGCCGAAACACGCGCCAGCGCTTCGATCCGGCGCGCGGCGGGCTCAAACCGGGCTGCCGCGATCCACGCTGCGCTTAACATTGGACCCTTCGGGTGTCGTTCGCATAAGAGATCGACCGCCGACATGATCTCGCTGGATAGCGGATCGCGTCTTGCCGCGCCGGCGGCCGCGGCATCAAGGGTCGCGATCGCGGCAGCCTGGGCCTCGCGCCCGGCGATTTGTTCCGACCATGCGCCGCCGAACGCGACATTGCGGAGCTGACCCGACCTGTCCATCTTCCCTCCTTGCCAAATGAGAACAAAGATAGAACATAAGGTGCGATCTGACCATTCTCGATATCTGGTGTCATGCCCCCCTTCCGCGTCCTCTATCTCGATATGAACAGCTTTTTTGCAAGCGTCGAACAGCAGCTCGATCCCGCGCTACGTGGGCGGCCGGTGGCGATTACGGCTGTCGATTCGGACAGCGGCGCCTGCGTCGCCGCGTCCTATGAGGCAAAAGCCTACGGCGTCAAAACCGGCACCCATGTTCGTGACGCCCGTCGCCTTTGCCCCGGTATCATCTTCCGACCCTCACGACACCGGCTCTATGTGCGCTTCAACCTGGCCGTGGCCGACGTGCTGGACCGTCACGCCGAGCTGACCCATATCCGCAGCGTGGACGAGTTCCAGCTGGCGCTGTCGGGCGAAGCCCGGACCCTCGCCGGCGCCGTCGATCTGGTCGCGCGCCTCAAGGCGGCAATTGCCGTCGAGGTCGGCGACTGCCTGCGCTTCTCGGCTGGCATTGGCCCGAACCATCTTTTGGCCAAGATCGCCGGCAAGCTGGAAAAGCCGGACGGGTGCCAGTGGCTCGGGTCTGAGAACCTGCCCGATGCCATCGCCCATCTAGCGCTGGACGATCTGCCAGGGATCTCGGCTGCGATGAAGGCGCGGCTCTACCGTGCCCGCGTATTCGACGTTCCTAGCCTCTTTGCGCTTGATCCGCGGCATGCCCGGCTGATCTGGCGTTCCGTCGAAGGCGAACGGTTCGTGCGGATGCTCCAGGGCATGGATATTCCGCTGGTCGCGACGGAACGAGGGGGATTCGGCAACAGCAAGGTGCTGTCGCCCGAATACCGCGATCCGCGCCGTGCCTACTTGGTCGGCCGCTGGCTGGTCGAAAAGGCGACCGCGCGGCTGCGCCGCGACGGTCGCGTGGCCGGTCGCTTCAGCCTGTCGGTCAGTTCCATGGCCGGCGGGGTCTGGTCCCGGAACGTCAGCTGCTTTCCGACACAGGATACCGCGATCTTCCTGCGGCTTCACCGCGCCCTGTGGGTGCGCCTCTGGCGCACCGCGCGACCGGGCGCGGTCATCAGTATCGGCGTGCACCTGGGCGATGTGGGCTTTCTGCAGGATCGGCGCGGAGATCTGCTCATGCCTCTCGCCCCGGCCGAGCTGACCCGTGGTGAGCGGGTTTCGCGGGCGCTCGATCAGATCAACGCACGCCATGGCGATGGCGCAATCCGCTTTGGTATGAACACGCCCCATCCAGGATTCTTCGAGAGAGGGTAGAGTACCCTGATGGGATCGGGATGTGGCTCAGACGCGATTGCTTTGGCTTGGTTCCGGAGGAAATGCCGGGACCGAGTGGTCCTCGCGCCAAGCACGAAGTTCAGCGTTCACGAAGGCCTCCAGTTCATCTATCGAAACGCCCTCTTTCATCGCACGCACCATAGCCAAGGCGCCGTGGTGATAACCGCGGCGGAAGTGAGCCTCATGTGGGCCATTGGGAGGGTCTGCGTCAAATGTCCCTAATAATTTCATGGGATGTGCTCTCGTTGTAATGTGTTTTCGGGTCTTGGAGAATACAGCTATAGCGCGAAGCGTTGCTAGAATGCAGGACCCGCAGTGGCAATGTCCACAGCGTCCCCCTTCGGGTCGCGCCCCCGGTTCCGGCCTTCAGCCTCCACCCGAGCTGATCGGAACGATGCGCGCGGCTGCGGCGTCCGGTTGAACGTCTCGTCCCGAGCCGTCCCCCCGAACCCCGGTCCTGCGCGCCCTGCCCCGACGATCTCGGCCCTGTCGGGCGGGACCGCTGACGCAGGCGCAAGGCGCAGAGCGATGCGCCGGGTGGTGATCGGGTACATAGGCTGCCGTTCGGCAATCGGTGGATGGCGGACAGCAAGCGGCAGGTGGCGAATTTCGCATTACGATTAACGCGGAACGCATAACGCGAAACCAACCGGGTTCGGTGGTCCGCTGTAGAAGGAACCCGGAGACCCGCGCGCAGGCGCGGGCCATGATGGACTGAGGACGTGCCGGGGGATCGACACGGGCTGCGCCCGCGCTCACCCCCGCCCCGGCGATCCTTTCATTTCCTTTTGTCCGCCACGCATCCCTGCGTCTGACGGTCAATGGCCAAGCGCCGCGCGATGCGCGTCGTCGTCCAGGCGGGCCGTGTCCTCGGCTTCGCCTGCGGGCCGCACCACCCCGCCTTCCCGAGCCTTGACAGTCAGCCCCAGGGCCGCGGGCAGGGCTGCGCCCTCCCCGCTTTGCCGTCCGAAAGGCATGGGGCCTTTCAGACAGCAAGCAGAGAGGTCTCGCCCATCGGCGGAAAGCAGGCACCAAACCCGCGCCGCCCGTCGCAAAAGAAGGACGATGCCCATGTTGGCCGAAGATACCATTGCCGTTGATTTTTCCTGTACCGCTTGCGGAAAGATCATCACCGCCCTGACCGGGCCGAGCCATTGCCCGCACTGTCATGTCGCCGCGCCCGATCACGGTTTCCCGACCGCCGAGGCCGTGAAGATCGCGGAACAGAACGACCGCTTTCGGGCGGGGATGCTCACCGGGACGGCAAGCGATCTGCGTGGGCAGGTTGTCGTGACCGCTGCTGTCAACGGCATGGGCCGGGATTTCGTGACCGCCGCACTCATGGCGGTGGCCGGGGATACCGAATTCACCCCGGACAGTGATCCTTACGGCGATCATGGTTTCGGCACCGTCACCGTGCTGACCGTCAAGCTGTTCTGGAAGATCGACCTTTACGACGAGGAACTGGTCTACGGCTCGCCTGACCCCGCGAACCCCGCCGCGACCCGGCGCGTCCTGACCATCATGTTCCCCTCCGATTACTGAACCCCCGAACCCGGCCCGCTTCATGCTCCGGGTGGGCCGGCCAAGCGCAACAGCAACCGGAAAGGAGGTGAGAACAATCAATCAATGGCTTGAGGCGCGGATCGCGGAAGCGTGGGCGCTCATCAGGAAGGGCGGTCACTCCGCCAAGATCGGCCACGCCTTCCTGAACCAGCACGGGGTCATGTGACCCCCTCGCCTCACCCCGTCAGGGGTGAGGCACCGATAACACAAAACCACAGTCGCAAACAAGGAAAAGACCTATGAAACAAGGTGCCATTACCACCGCCCCGATCCAGTATTTCCCGCTGTCCGCGCTCTATCTCTCAGACATGAACCCCCGGCAGGACGTCGATGCCGACCGCATCGACCAACTGGCCGACAGCATCGTGGCCGTGGGCCTGCTGCAGAACCTTGCGGGCCTTGCCGACGAGGCCGGACATGTCGGGATCGTCGCGGGCGGTCGCCGCCTGCGCGCCCTGATCCGCGCTTTCGAGAAACACGCCGACCTGCTGGATCGCCGCCCGGAACTGGCGGAAATCCCCGTCCGTCTGGCCCCCGACGAGGCCACCGCACGGGCATGGGCCAGCGTCGAGAACGCGGCCCGCGAGGATTTGCACCCCGCTGATGAAATCCGCGCCTATGGCCGCATGGCCGAGACGGGCAGCGATGTGCCTGCTATCGCCCGCGTGTTCGCCGTGACCGAGGCGCATGTTTATCGCCGCCTTGCGCTTGCGGCTTTGCCCGTACCGATCCTCGATGCGCTGAAAGCGGGCGAAATCACCCTTGAGGCCGCGAAATGCTTCACCGTGGCTCAGGACGAAGCCCTTGCACTCGATGTGCTGGACCGGATGCGCGGTCAGGACGTGTCGGTCCACCGCCTGAAACAACTTCTGCAACCCGAGGCGATCCGCGACACCGACCGCCGTGCTGTCTATGTCGGGCTTGATGCCTACGAAGGCGCGGGCGGTCCGATCACCCGTGACCTTTTCGCGAACGAGGTCTTTCTGGGCGATAGCGCATTGCTGGATCAATTGTTCGCGGAAAAGCTGGCAATGGACGCCGAGGCCATCGGGCATGGCTGGAAATGGGTCGAGACCAGCACGGAGTCGTGGATCAGCTATGATTTGACCTCGAAGCTGGACCGCATCTATCGGGTCGAAGGCGATCTGACCGAGGAACAAGCCGAGCGTTACGACGAATTGTCGGAACTGGCCGCCGCCGAAGCTCTGGGCGAGGAAGGGCAGGCGGAACTGGATGCGCTGGAAACACTGGCACGGGGCGACTTCACCGATGCGCAGCGCGACCATGCCGGGCTGTTCGTATTCGTGGACAGTCGCGGCGAACTGACCGTGCAGGCGGCTTATATCCGGGCCGAGGATCGCGAGGCCGCGATTGCGGCAGAGGTGCTGACCGGACATGCCGCCCGCAGCCGCGACGGCAGCACCGCCGATGCCGCTCCGAAATCGCCCATCAGCAACGCGCTGCGCGACGATCTGGGCTGGGTGGCGCAGGGCGCACGGCAGAATGCGGCGCTGCGCGATCCCGAACTGCTGATCGACCTGCTGGCCTATCAGTTGAGCCACGGCCTTGCCTGGCGCAAGCCGTTCGGGCTTGCGACAGAGGACGTGCCGAACTGGCCGACCACCGAGGCCGAGGGCTATGCGCTGGACGACCGCCTGACCGCCAATCCGCCGCGCGACATGTATGGCAAGGACCTTGCCAAATCCTTCCGCGCCTTCCGTTCCAAGGGAGCCGAGCATGTTCGGGGCGAACTGGTGCGGATGCTGGCCGCGCATTACCGGGGCGGGTCCGATGAACTGGCCGCGCTGATCGACAAGGAGACCAAGCCCGCGATCCGCGAGGTCTGGACGCCCACCGCCGCGAACTTCTTTTCCCGCGTTGGAGGCCCTTACCTCAACGACCTGTGGTGCGATCTGCTGGACCTCGCCGCCGATCACCCCACCGCCACCAGCTTCGCCAAGCTGAAAAAGGGCGAGAAGGCGGCAAAGCTGGAAACCCTGTTCAGTGATGCCGACACGCGCAAGGCGCTCGGGATCACCGAGGCGCAGGAGGCCCGCATCGCGGCATGGCTCCCCGAGGGCATGGCCTGATAACAGCGGGGCGCGCGCGCGAAGATCGCGCGCCCCGGTCCCGGCAACACGGTTTCAGAAAGGACAGCACAGATGGACTATGCACGGGAAAAATCATGGCACGGGCTTTCCTGCACCTGTGGCGGGGGCTACCGCGTCGGCCATGCCATCGGCTGCGAATACGCAACCAGCAGAGACAATCTCAACCAGTTGGACACCGACCTTGCCCGCGCCGTGGCGCAGGGCGATCAGGCGGAAGCCGCCGATCTGCGCCGGATCAAAGAAGGGATCGAGGCCGTCGCCGCACGATCCGCCACGGGAACCTGATCAATGCGCTTCATCAGATCGGCCCGTCACCCGTTCACCGACACCGCCCGCAAGCGGGCCGCGCTGGCCCGCAGACAGACAGCCGACCGGGAGGCCCTGCCGCTCTTCGCCGCCGAGATCGCGGCCCGTCAGAAAAGCCCCGACGATGTGATGCTGGCCCGCGCGAATGTCTGGGCGGCGCAGGAGGCCCGCAGCCGCCAGCGCCGCGCCGATCAGTGGCGGCGTGCCCGCCGCCTGATCGACGCCATGCCACCAAGGCAGCGCCGCCGGGACCGGGCCGCGTGGAACGGCGCACCCTATCCCGCCGATCCGGTCTATCTGCTGGATTTCCTGCACAGCCTTGAGGCCGGGCGCATCGCCCTCGATGCCCTGCCCTTCACCCCGCGCCGCGTGAACCTGCGCAGTCATGTAACCTCTGAAGAAATGGCGGCAGGCCGGACCTGCCGCCAGTCCAACAGGGAGGATTTTCAGTGTGGCTGACTTTACGTCACTTCGCCATAGGGTTGTTGTAAGTTTCTTTCTTCGCCTCTCGCACTGACCCTTTTCCTTCTGCGACGAAGGTCAACTGGCCCCGCGATTTTCGTGGGGCGCTCTTTTTTCCGCCTGCCGCTATCGTCCACCCCTGATTGCCAGCCGATATGTGATATCCACTCTCTGCTGCTGTCGGGCCGAGTTGCCCTGCCCCCCTCCCCCGGCATCCGCCGGGAAAGGATCGCCAGGGCCGGCGCTTCGCGCGGAGCCGCGCCCCCGGCGCGGCGTCTCCACCCGCTCGTTGCACCAGGATGCACCGGCTTCGATTGTGCCCGGCTGTTAACCCGGCCGAACATCGGCCGGGGCCAGGCCGCACCACCCCGCACGGTCTGTGGATTATTCCACACGGGTCAAGGACGGCGCCGCGCCGAAGGGGCGCGGCTTGCAAGCGCCCGTGCCGGGCGTCCCTGACCTCGCGTGTCCGAATCCGCCGACCGCGCAGGGCTCTGATGAAGGTTTTCCACTGGAAGTGGACGGGAAACCTTCAAGCGCCAATTGCTTTATGGCTCCTCCCACTTCTCTTGGTAGGTTTCGACAAGAAACGTGGCAATCGCCCCTGCCGTGTTGACCGCAAGGCTGGCGTGACGAGGTGAAGCCCTGATCGGCAATTTGCCCCCACGCCCGTGCGAGTCAGACAGGCGATTGCGCAACGTGCCGATGCCGTTCACAAGGTTCAATGCACCGCCCAAAATGGCCTTGATTGGTTCTTCGGTGTGCTGGTTCGGCGCAAGATTCAACAGCTTCGCAACAGTGGCATATAGCTTTGGCAGGTCGTCCTTATCTGAATAGGTTTCGCCACACTCGTCGAGGATACGCTTGATCATGGTTTCAAGGAGCGTTCGTGCCACCGTGATTGCCCCATCCGGATCGGTACTGCGGCGGGCAATAGCCTTGCCCCATACGGAATGAACGCCCGCCACGTCGAATGTCTCCAGGGCATCAGACGCCACCTTGTCGCCGGGTGCCGTGTTGCTGCCCTCAAGCCTATCCATCAAGGGTGTGAAAGCCTTGTTGATGATCTCGCGCCGTCCGGCATAGGTTTCTGACGCCCGTTTAATATAGGGCCAGAAAGCGGACAGATTTCGGTAGGTTCTTACAAACGGTGGAAGCAGGTCGCAGAGAAAAGGATCAGCCATGAACTCGCGGCGGAGATGCTGATAAACACCGTCGTCTGCCGAACCACCTGTAGCCCGTTCAGTAAGCAGGCCTTCAAGCATTGTCGCCTGCTCAATTCGCGACGATGGAATCTCATTTTGTGAATACATCTTCTACCGCCAGCTTCAGATCCTCCATCACCATATTCATTCCCTGTTGAGCGACAACGGCGCATCGCCGGCAGGCCGGCGACCGTGCCCCAGTCGCGCTGTCGCGCGACCCAAGCCCGCCAGGGCGATGCGGTCGGCTGCGGCGCCTGCGGTCTGTCTCGTCCCGAGCCAGATCCTCGATCGCCGGTCCTGACCGCCCTGCCCCGCCGGTCTTGGCCCATCCGGGTGACGGTCACTTGCGCGGGCCGGCCTTCAGCCCTCGCGCACAACCGGACCCTTGGGCAGGCTTTCGGCCCCTGCCAAACCCGGTCAGTCACAGTCCCGCACGCGAGCATTCTGCCGGGACAGCTGGCGGCGAGGGCGGTTTCGAGCGAAACTAGCGGGGTTGCGGTTGATCCGGACACGACATGCTCAGCCCCAGCCCTTGCCATCCTTCTCGCTGCCGGTTCGGCGATCACTTGGCTCCGTGGCCTGTTGGTCCTGTCCTGCAAGGGGCGTTTCTTCCAGATGAAACATGACAGGGCAGCGCGGCTGACGGCCTTCAACGACGAATTTCCCCTGGCCTGCGGCCATTCCTCGCGCCCCAAATTCGCCTTTGACAGCCGCTTATTCTGCCCTGTCCGCAGAGGTTTCATCGAAACGCCAGGCAGGAGAGGAAAATCCAATGGCCACCGAAAACATGAAGCTCCGCGTCAAAACCGGCGAGAAGGACGGCAAGAACTTCTGGGACGACTGCGGGGTCGTCTTCATCAACCGCAACCCCGCCGGCGAGATCACCTCGATCCAGGTCCGCCACAACATGTTCCCCGGCGTCGATATGGTCGCCTTCCCGAAACGGGCGGACGACCAGGAGTAACGGCAAGGGGGTGGCGACAGCCGCCCCTTCACCGTTCCATCCAGTCGCTACCGCGACAGCCTGCGGCCAGACAGGACAGGCGCGACCCGCGCGGAGGCGCGGGCCATGACGAGATGAGGACGTGGCGGGGGATCGACGCGGGCTGCGCCCGCGCTCACCCCCGCCCCGGCGACTTTTCCATTTGCTTTTGTCCGCCACGCATCCCTGCGTCTGACGGTCAATGCCCTAGCGCCGCGCGATGCGCGTCGTCGTCCAGACGGGCCGTGTCCTCGGCTGCGCCTGCGGGCCGCACCACCCCGCCTTCCCGAGCCTTGACAGTCAGCCCTAGGGCCGCGGGCAGGGCTACGCCCTCCCCGCTTTGCCGTCCGAAAGGCATGGGGCCTTTCGACGACAAGCAGAGAGGTCTCGCCCATCGGCGGAAAGGGGCAGAGACCTCGCCGCCCGTCGCAAGAGAAGGACGACACCATGTTTCGGAACTTTGACGATCTGACCCGCTGCGAAGGCCGCTGGCTCAATCTCTGGGCCGCGTTCGACGTGACCGGCGAATACCTCGGCACATTCACCCTCGATGAATTGCGCGACAGGGCACAGGTGGAAGCCAAATGGGTCAGCTCTGTGCAATTCCGCAGTGCCGGTCAGCGCATGGACGAAAGCGCGCTGGCGCAGAAACTCAACGGCCTGCCATCCGGCACGACCGTGTTCGACTTTACCGGTTTTCGTGTTTCGCCCGTTCACCACACGGGCGGCACCCTCACGGGGGGAAATATCGAAGTTTGCGACCCCGGACAGCACGTCCTCTGGTCAGTCTATGGCTTTCACCGCCAAGCGCAGGAATGGCAGATCGTTCACGACGCCCTACCGGGCGAGATTGGCGAGGTTCTGGCCCGGATCGTGGACCTGACGGGCGAGCTGGTCGAATATCGCGACCTCAGCCATGCCTATGCCAACACCCGCCTGCCCGATCTGGTCGATCTTCTGGCGCAGCGGATTCATGACGAAATCCCCGGATACGATCACCCCGAGAGTTTCCGCGAGGATGATTTTGACGCGCACCCGCTGGCGGAATTGCGTGAGAGCATCGCCGATGCCCTCGATCTGCGGAGGGGCTGATATGGACTGGCTCATCTATAACCAAACCCCCGTCTGCATCCGCGACGAGATCGCACGGCTTTGCACATGGGACAACGAGACAGGACGGGGTTTCCCCGTCCTCATCAGCCGCAAGGGGTCCGTCTGGTATGCCGCCGTGCGCAGCGAACCCGCGATCGGACAGCTGGTCAGCGGCACCGATGCCAGCGGCAGTTTCGAGACCGATGCCACGGGCGGCTATACGTTCGCCGCTGTCTTCCTGACACGCCGGGAAGGCGGCGGCTGGGGCTACAAGGACATGGACGAAACGGCTGGTCCGGTCGAATGCGAAGCCCCGGCAAAACTTCTGGACCTGCTGTCAACCACCACCCATGAATATGCGCTGGACTGGCGGCAGTGGTGTCGCAGCCACGCGGCCCGCACCGGCCGTCGCCTGAAGGCGGGCGACGTGATCCGGTTCCCTGAACCGTTGAGGTTCAGCGATGGCAGCGAGGGGCAGACCTTCCGGGTCAACAAGGAACGCTTCGCCGGGGCGAACCGGGCGACCACCTTTTTCACCTGCATCGCGACAGGCGCAGATTGCCGCATCAGCCGCGTCATGTCGCGTGACTGGACCCGCATCTGAGCCGCGCGCGCCGCGCCTGACGGCGCGGCGCCCTGCCCCCAACGCCACAAGGACTTTGACATGGCCCATCAAGCCGTGACCGCATTCGTGCGCGCACTCGATCAGTTCGACCGCTCGAAGACCCGCACCGAGGTTTTCCGGATCTTCTGCGAAATGGCCTTCTGCGCCCTGGCGAAGCGCGCCTCGCCCTTTGCCGATCAGCGCGACCGGCTGGAAGCGCAATTTTTGGAGTGCGTCCGCATGTTGCCGAACAAGGACGACGTGCGGCGCATGCCTGAAATGATGGCGATCGCCATCCAGACCATTGCCGCCGGGGGCGTCGATTTCTTCGGCCAGGCAGCGGCCGAGATCGGCGCACTCGATGCCCGCCTGGGCCAGTTCTTTTCCCCCTACGAGGTCAGCCGCATGATGGCCGAAATGTCCCTTGGTCATGTGTCGGCCCAAATCGAGGAACAAGGCTTCATCACTATCTCGGAACCCGCCGCAGGCGCGGGCGGAATGGTGCTGGCCGTGGCCGATGTGATCGAGAAACAGGGTTTCGACCCGGCCCGGCATATCTGGGTCGAGGCCGTGGAGCTGTCTCGCGCCACCTTTCACATGGCCTATGTCCAGATCGCCGCGCGAGGTGTCGCCGGACAAGTGATCAATGGCAACAGCCTGTCACTCGAAACCTACGATCAGGCATTCACCCCGGCCGCGCCCGCATTTCATGCGATGAACGGCCATCCTTTCGCCAAACAGCAGGAAGCCGCGCGGCAGGCGGCCGAGGTCGAAGAGGCCGCGCAGGCGGGGCGCCGGGAGCTGCTGCGCAGTCCCGCGCCCGCGGCCGCGCGGGCTGTCTGGTAATAAGATTGACGGGGGTAAGCGAGTTCTCTACGCCCCCTACAGATCCTTCTGCGACGAAGGTTTAACTGGGCCGCCCTCGGGCGGCCCCTTTCTTTGCAGGCGCGACTTATCCACAATTTCTGTGGATCGTTCTGGGGAAAGACTGAACGGCAGAACGACGCGAAGAGCCCAAACTACCCGTGACCATGCCGAAGTTTCGCTGTGGCTGCATTCGTCCGCTCCGCGACATACTTGCCCGCGCTGCATGGCACCAAACGCCGACACTCATGTGGGACTGCGGTTGTCGGCTGCGTAAACCAGTGAGGCTGGAAGCACGGGAAGTGGTTCCATTTTGGGATTGACCGCGCCGCCGTCCGAACCCATTTTTGATGCTGCAATCGAGGGTCTTTATGCGCCTAATCGCCGTTATCTTCCTGACCAGCATTATGATGCTCGCTGCCCTTCCGCAAATGTCTGCGGCAGGGCCTGCGATGCATGACTGTGCGGCCTGCCCAGAAACGACGGTACATGCAGATCAGCAGGCCCCAGCGAACCAGCACCAAGCTGACGTGCCTTGCGCAGACATGGCGATCTGCGCATCCTATGCCCTTCTCGATACCAGTCAGCCTTTCCGTGACACTGATCTGCCACGCCTCCGTCATGCGTGGCCGGAGCCACGAAGTGGCACGACGATCAGTCTGTCTTTGGACCTCCCGCCTCCTCGCGCCTGAGCCAGCTTGAGTTGAATCTGGGTCGATTTCGGTCGACCCATCATCAGAGCGCGCGGCCCGCAAAGCCGTGCAGGCCAGGATACTATCATGAACAAATTCACCCTCGCCGGGGCCGCGGTTCTTGCCGTGGCGCTCGGTATCTTTGCTGTTACCCGCTTCTCCGAGCAAACCGCCCCCGTACAGGAAACCACGGCGCCAGAGGATGGCGCGGCCATGGTGGCCATCACGCTGCCCGATACGCTGTCGCCCGAGGGGACGATGGGGAAGCGGGCTTTCGATGCGGTCTGCGCTGATTGTCATGGCGACAATGCCGCCGGGAAAATGGGGATCGCCCCGCCGCTGATCCACAAGATCTACGAACCGTCGCATCATGGCGACATGGCCTTCCAGATGGCGGCTGCGAACGGCGTACGCGCACATCATTGGACATTCGGAGACATGCCGCCGCAGCCCGGGGTGACCCGTGCGGATGTGACGTCGATCATTGCCTACATCCGCGAAATACAGCGCGCCAATGGGATCAACTGACATGAAGATGACACGACGCGTTTTTTGCGCAGGTCTCGCCACCGTGCCACTGATGCGCCCTGCACAGGCTCAGGATATGCCGCTTCTAACAGCCAGGTCAGCCACGGTGCAGCTTGCCCCGGATGGCTATCCGGCGACGCCGGTCTGGAGCTACGACGGGACGATCCCTGGCCCGGTCATCCGCGCCGCTCAGGGCAGCCGGTTGCAGCGACGGTTGGTGAACACGCTGGAGGTTCCGACCTCGGTTCACTGGCATGGCATCCGTATCGACAACGCCATGGATGGTGTCGCGGGGCTGACGCAGGACGCGGTGCCGCCCGGTGAGTTCTTCGACTACGCCTACGATCTGCCCGATGCGGGAACCTACTGGTATCACGCCCATACAAATTCGATGGAACAGGTCGCGCGGGGTCTTTCCGGAGCCCTGATCATCGAAGAGGCCACACCGCCGGATGTGGACCGGGACGAGGTCCTGATGATCGACGATTGGTTGCTGGACCCCGATACCGGCCTGTTTGTCGATGACTTCGCAGCGCCAATGGTGCGCAGCCACGGAGGCCGGATCGGCAACCTTGTGGGGGTGAACGGGCGCTACAATTACAGGCTTTCGGCCCGGCAAAACGAGCGGCTGCGGCTGCGGCTGATCAACTCGGCCAATGCCCAGATCTTCGGTCTGAAGCTGGAAGGGCTGACCGGCTGGACGGTGTCTCTCGACGGCATGCCTCTCGACACGCCGGAACCGGTGACGGATACGCTTGTGCTTGCACCGGCACAGCGCATGGATCTGATCGTCGATGTCACCGCCGAGGAAAGGGAAACCGCAGGACTTCTCTTTGCCGCAGCGGATGATACCTGGCGCGTACTGGCTGAAGTTTCTGTCGAAGGACGTGCCGCCTCAGTTCCGCGCGGTGCGCCTCAGCCCTTGCCACGCAATCCACGCATGGAGGTTGTGGGCGTCGACGCCGCGCCTGTCCTTGAGATGCCGCTGCAGGGCGGTGCGATGCGCGGCCTGGAAAGCGCAGCCTTCAACGGGCAGAAACTGACCTGGCAGGAGTTGGTGCAACAAGGACAGTTCTGGGCGCTGGCCGGACAGGCCGGGCTGGGAGAGGCGCCGTTTGCCACGCTTTCGCGCGGCGAGACGGCCCGCATCCGCATAACCAATGACACGATTTTTCCGCACGCGATGCACCTGCACGGGATGCATTTCAGGACGCGTAAGGAAGACGGAAGCCTTGGTCCTCTACGGGACACGGTTCTCGTCATGCCCAACGAGACGACGGAGATCGCCTTCGTTGCGGACAATCCGGGAAAGTGGCTGCTGCATTGCCACATGCTGGGGCACGCAGCGTCGGGCATGACGAACTGGATCATGGTCAGATGAAGGGCCTGATCGCACTTGCAGCAACTCTTGCAAGCTGGGCGCAGGCCGTTGCGGCAGAGGAAGGCATGGATGGCGCAGCTCTGTATCAGCAGAACTGCGCATCCTGCCATGGGTCGGAGCTTCAGGGGCAGCCGGATTGGCGCAGCCCCGGTCCCGACGGCCGCCTTCCCGCGCCACCCCATGATGCAACGGGCCACACTTGGCATCATGGCGACGACATCCTGTTCCGCATCACGCGGGACGGGACTGCCTCGGTGGTCGGCGGGGGATATGAAAGTGACATGCCCGGCTTTGGCGACAGCCTGAGGGATGCGGAAATTCGAGCGATCCTCGACTACATCAAATCCACCTGGCCCGAGCGCGAACGCGCCAATCAACGTGAAAGAACTCAGCAGAAATAGGCCGAGAAAAGTCAACTTCTAGGGAACATCCACCCACTGGAAGGTTGTTATTCCCTTAAGCGCACTCGGAGGTGACGATGGCCTATTCCCGCTTTTTCCTGATGATTGCCGTATCTACGGTCCTGATGTTCGGGTTGATGTACCTGAACACGTATCTGATCAGCCATATCTTCTGGTCAGAAACACGCGCCTATATGGCAATCGTCATGGGGGCGGTTATGGCCTTCGTCATGCTGGCCTTCATGCTCGGCATGTACAAGAACCGCACGCTCAATATCGCGATATTCGCGGGCTCCATCATCGGTTTCGCAGGGGCGCTCTGGCTGGTGCGCAGTCAGGTGACGGTGCAGGACCGCGCCTACATGCGGGCGATGATCCCATACCATTCAATCGCCATCATGACTTCGTCGCGCGCGGAAATCACCGATCCCAGGGTGCGCACTTTGGCCGATGACATCATCTACGCCCAGGATAAGGAAATCGCGGAGATGCGCTATCTGATCGCGGACATTTCGGCGAATGGAGAGGCGACCCCCGCCGGGGATGCACCGGTAGCCGAACTGAAGCCCGCTCAGGACGCCCTGTCCAGCGAGGTCGTTTCCAAGGTCGATCCGGAGTTCCTGACGCAGGCAGATATCGCCCAGGTCTTCCCGGATGGGGCCGCGTGCAGCTCCACCTACACTGAAACGAGCCCGCCCGTGTTCGTGTCTGGAAACGGCACCGCCTTGGTCAAGATCAGCGGGGATCTTGTCCGCCTCGATGGCGCGGGAGGAAGCTTCAAGGCTGACCCGATCACGATTCAGGTGCGCGACAGGGAAGATGATGGTCTTCAGGACTTCGTCATCAGCGCGGGCCCTGACTACGAAGCCGGTTTCCGCGGCCAGTACCGCTGCGAGAATTGAGGAAAATGATCATGCCAAACGATACCGAGAAAACCGCCGTTCTATACCGCATGGTCATGCCTGAGCACACATGCCCCTTTGGTCTGAAATCCAAAGATTTGCTGGAGCGCAAAGGCTACGTCGTCGAAGATCACCACCTGAAGACCAAGGACGAGACCGAGGCTTTCAAGCGCGAGCATGACGTCAAGACGACGCCGCAGACCTTCATCGACGGGGAACGGATCGGGGGTCATGACGATCTGCGCATCTTCCTCGGGATCGACCCGCCGAAGGAAGAACAGAGCGACACGACCTACCGCCCTGTTATCGCGATCTTTTCGGTATGTGCCCTGCTGGCGCTTGGGCTGGCGTGGCACCAATACGGGACGATCCTGACCTGGCAGAGCTTCCAGTGGTTCATCTCGCTGTCCATGACCGTGCTTGCGATCCAGAAGCTTCAGGACGTCGAGCAGTTCTCGACCATGTTCCTGAACTACGACCTGCTGGCGAAACGTTGGGTGCCCTACGGCAAGGCCTATCCCTACGGCGAGGCGCTGGCTGGCATCCTGATGACTGCGGGCGTCCTGACATGGATTTCCGCGCCCGTTGCCCTGTTCATCGGCACCATTGGGGCGGTCAGCGTGTTCAAGGCTGTCTACATCGACAAGCGCGAATTGAAATGTGCCTGCGTCGGCGGGAACTCCAACGTGCCGCTTGGCTTTATTTCCCTGACCGAGAACCTGATGATGATCGTGATGGGCCTCTGGATGGGTTTGCACGCCCTCGGGGGCTGAGATGAGAAACGGGGGCGTCGTCGTAACGCCCCCGGTGTCTTTCCGGCTTAGCCGACGTGCTCGGGCGCGACCGTGGATGTGAAGGTGGCAGTGACCAGCAGGATCACGAGGAAGGCCGCGACCTCCCACCGTATCGACGCCCTCAGCGCGCCAGCGTTTCCGGTCTCGACCAGGGCCGTGGTCAGCCGAAGCTTGTTCAACCCGCCGAGGCCGAGAAGCAGGGCCACGACGGCCAGTTTCAGCGTCAGGAACTGCCTTCAGGGATGAGTCAGGACCGCGATCGGATGTTCTGCCAAGATCAGCAGGATCACGACGCCTGCTGCAACAAGCAGCCCGACCATGACCAGCGCCGCCTGACCGAACCGCTCGACAGTCCGGACCGCCGCCTCGTTGCCGCTGCCAGCCATGTCATGGAGCGGATAGAAGCCCCCGATCCAGAAGCTCGCAGCAAGGATATGGATGACGAAAAGCGTCGAAAGCGCCAACCTCGGATCTCCGGTTGCATCACCACGCAGCGCGAAACTGATGGCGACAAAAACAACACCAAGGAACACTACAGGTCGTGTCCAACTGCGATTGAGCGCGATGGTCGCGATGCCGAGTCGGCCAAGTATGTCGGCCTCAACCGACAGCCCAGGTGGGCTAAATAGGGCGATCTGAAGCATCATCGGATCAAGCGCGCCAACAACGCCCCCGTAATAGAAAGCCGCCCGCAGGGGAATGTTCAGCGTGCTGAAGACAATGCCGACGATGGCTGACCATGCTGCACCGTCAGGAGCTGGAGATTGATGACGGAGCCCGCCGCAAGCAGGACACTGACATACATCCCAGCCTTGACGAGGATCGAGGCGATCTGCAGCGGTTCCAGTGCGGCAAGAACTCCGCCCATGATCAATTCGCGATCTTGAACCCGAAGCTGCCATTGATCGGGTGATCGAGCCCTCCAGTTGCTGCAAACTCACGACTATTTTTGAAGCGGTAAGTAAGGTCGACATCCGCTATTGCACATGGCCAACGCTCTACCCCTCGCAGGCCACGGTCGCAGCGAACGGCAGGAAGGTC
Source organism: Paracoccus homiensis (assembly GCF_900111675.1). Taxonomy (GTDB): domain Bacteria; phylum Pseudomonadota; class Alphaproteobacteria; order Rhodobacterales; family Rhodobacteraceae; genus Paracoccus; species Paracoccus homiensis. The sequence continues at coordinate 56,151 of NZ_FOHO01000012.1, forward strand.
TCGCATAGCAGAATGGCGTAATGCCGCCCAACAGCAATTCGGCGACCCGCGCGCAGGCGCGGGCCAAGATGATGACAAGGACGTGGCGGGGGATCGACGCGGGCTGCGCCCGCGCTCACCCCCGCCCCGACGATCTTTTCGTTTCCTTTTGTCCGCCACGCATCCCTGCGTCTGACGGTCAATGGCCAAGCGCCGCGCGATGCGCGTCGTCGTCCAGGCGGGCCGTGTCCTTGGCTTCGCCTGCGGGCCGCACCACCCCGCCTTCCCGAGCCTTGACAGTCAGCCCCAGGGCCGCGGGCAGGGCTGCGCCCTCCCCGCTTTGCCGTCCGAAAGGCATGGGGCCTTTCGACGACAAGCAGAGAGGTCTCGCCCATCGGCGGAAAGCAGGCACCAAGCCCGCGCCGCCCGTCGCAAAGGAGGCCGACATGGCAGCGAAGTTCGATATTTATCAGCATGTCACCGATCAGATCATTGCCAGCATCGAGGCAGGCACGCCCGCATGGCGCAAGCCTTGGACCGGCGATGCGGGCGGCATCCCCTTCCCCCGGCGCAGCACCGGCGAGTTCTACCGGGGTATCAATATCCTGATGTTGTGGAGCGAGGCGGCCGAAAAGGGTTTCCGGAGCCCCTACTGGTTCACCTACCGGCAGGCGCAGGAGGCTGGCGGTCAGGTCCGCAAGGGCGAAAAATCCGCCATTGTCGTCAAATACGGCACCGTGGACCGTGAAGACCCCGAGACCGGCGAGGAAAAGACCATTGGCTATGCCAAGTCTTACCGGGTGTTCAACGCCGACCAGATCGACGGATTGCCCGAAGCCTATCATGGCGCACCCATCGAGGAACCCCGCGATCTCGGGACCGAGGCAGATCCGGCGCTTGAGGCGTTCTTTGACGCGACCGGCATCGAACGCCGCACCAGCGACGATCCGCGCGCCTATTACGATATGGCCGGTGATTTCGTGCATATGCCGCCGGTTTCGACCTTTCACGAGGCGGGAGGATATTACGCGACCCTCGCCCATGAATTTTGCCATGCCAGCGGCGCAGCGCACCGGCTGGACCGCTTCAGCCGGTTCAGCGACCGGGCATCTTATGCATTCGAGGAACTTTGCGCCGAATTGGGGCAAGTTATGGTCTGCGCTCAACTCGGCCTGACGCCTGATTTCGGGCAGTCGGCGGCTTATATCGCGTCGTGGCTGCGCGCGCTGAAAGACGACAAGCGGATGATCTTCAAGGCCGCGACCGAGGCACAGAAGGCCGCCGACTGGCTCATGAAAACCGCACCCGCCGGGATGATCGAGGAAAGGGCCGCCGCATGAGCGGCCCGACCCCCCTGCCCGTCCTGACCTGCCGCAAATGCGGCAGCGTCAACCCGCTGGTGTTTCTCGCGCCCGTGACCGTGCCGGGTGAGCCGGTCGGAACCTGCATCTGCATGTCCTGCGCAATGGCGCGCGGCTGGCTCGACCGCGACGGCAATCTGAAACCCGGCATCACCCTGTAAGGAGGAAAGACCATGCACAGCTTTTCCGCCTATTGCCGCCTGAACGTGACGATCTGCGCCAGCAACCTGGCCGTGATCCGCGCGGCGTCCCGGAAGATCAATCCGAAAGCCCGGTTCGATCCGGCGCGGCGGGGCGACCGCCACGCCTATTTCCGGGCCATGCTCAATCAGCATGACGATGCCCGCGCCCTCGCGGCGTGGCATCGGTTGTGAGGGTTGCGCGATGTTCTATGAATTGCGCGACCATCCCGACGATTTGCCCATTCTCTGCGAGTCACTGGCCGAGGCTCGCAAGCGCGCCCGTGCGCGCGCCGCACGTTTCGGCATCAGTGTTCTGATCTATGAAATGGACCCATTTACGGGAGAGCGCCTTGTTGAAGATGTAGGCTGATATTTTCCCCCGGCCCGATATCTGCGGGCTGGGGGGCGATTTGCGGCTTGGGCCTGATTGACCAGGAGGGCAGCGACCGGCGAGCCGGCCACTGCCCTCCTGGTCCGGCGCTGTCCGCGCGGAGCCGCTGCGCGGCAAATTGCGACGAGGCTTCGCCCGTCACGTCATTTCCTGGCTCTAAAGGACGTCAGGTTTTCCACAGATTTTCTCGCGTCCCTTCGCTCTCTGGGGGCGCGTCCCGCTCGTTCATCTGCGAGGTCCTTCCGCCTGGCGGCGTTTGGGCTGGGTAACCTGCCGTCGTCTAGAGCCAGTTCGGGCCGCCGCGAGCGCTGCCTTGCGGTCCTCGTCGGACAGGTCAGCGAGTAACAGCTGCGCCAGCCGGATCTTCCCCCGGCGACCGAGATCGCGATGCGCAAGGCGCCTTCCACACGCCAAGAACCAAGCCCGCAGTTCCTCATAGGTTGCCATCGCGGCCCAGAACTCTGCATCGTCGTCGATCTCGCCGAACGGCATCAGCGGTGCATCCGCGCGCGCTTCCTCCAGAACGGCGGACATGACCATCTCCGCGTCATGCCAGTCGCAGGCTGCGATCGCCTCCAGCAGATTCCGAAACCGTCCCAGACGGGACATGCGGCCCTCCTGCCCTTCCGCCTCGCAATCGTCCCCACCGTGATCGGTCATCTGTACCCCATCACCATCGGGGTGCGGCAAATGGAGCCTGCCCCGAAAACTTCGGTTTTCGGGGTCTGGCCTCGCCGAGAGTGGGGGGAGCAGAGGCAAGGACAATCGAGGGAAGTGGTGCGGCCCGCAGGCGCAGCCGAGGACACGGTTCTGTCTATTGTCCTTGCCGGCGCGAGGGGCAAAGCCCCTGGTGACTTCCTGCATCGACGGTCGTGAACGACGGCGCGTATCCCTCGCATCGCGCTTCCCCTTGTCTGCGCCGCGAAAGCGCGAAGCAGACAAAATAGACAAAATCCTTTGGGAAAGGGGCCATCGATGCTATGGGAGAGTGAGGGTTAAGTAAGCGGTTGGCAGGAAGTGCAAGTTGTCAGACAGAATTCGCGTAGAGCCGCTTTGTCAAAGGGCGGACAGGCGGCCCACCTGACCACAGCGACCCGCGATCAGATCGTGGCGCGGCTCAAGGAGGGCGAGCCAGTGGGCCGGATCGCGGCAGAGTTCGAGGTCGCGAAGAGCACGGTCTACCGGCTCCGCAGCGCCGCGATTGCTGCGGTGCGCCCTGCACATGCTCCCACTGAGAGGGTTTCGTTCCGTATTTCCGCAGGCGAGATGGAAGCGTTTGACGAAGAACTGGCTCGTGCCGGATTCAAGGACCGGTCGGATGCGCTGCGGGCGCTGGTGCGCAATTCGGTCGGATTGCTGGATCGGAACTTCGCCTTCGTGGGCGAGGTGAAAGCACTCTATGACGAGGTGTCGGCGATCGGGGTCAATGTGAACCAGATCGCGCGGGCGGTGAACCGCGGCCAGGCGCCACCGCTGCGCGAGGCAGGTACGGAACTGGCAGAGTTGAAATCGCAGCTTCGGAAAGTTCTGCCCACGCTGAACAACGTCGTTCAGGAGGCGCGTCGCTCGAACGAACGGGTCTGGACGGCGGCCCGTGCCTCTGACGCTGCGGGCGAAGGGGAGAGCCCGTGAGTTTCCTTGCCGAGGACGATGACGGTGTGGCGATCCGCCCGCATCTACGGAAGGTGCGGGACGGTGGACGCTCGGGTGGCCGGCGTGGGTCGGGCCTGTCTGGCAGCTTGCTGAACAAGTGGAATTTCGCGGAAGGCTCGCGGGCCGCCGTTTTCAAGAAGATCGCCAGCGGCGGAACGCATAACCGCCACCAGATGCGCCGGCAGATGGATTACATCAACACCAAGGCGCAATACACATTCGGTTTCAGCGATGCATTGTCCGACGACCGGCGCCAGTCCGAGGCGTCGCTTGAGGCCATTGCGGATAGCTGGGAGGCCAGCTGGCGGGGCGCGCCCAGGAACGGTCATACCTCGCATCTGCTGATCTCGTTTCCGCCCGATACGGCACCGCGCGACGCGGCGGCCATCGCCGAGGAAATGTGCGAGCGGGCATTCGGGGGCGAGAAGGAATTTGCCGACGATCGTTGGGAGTACATCGCGGCGCTGCACACGGACCGGTCGCACCCGCATGTGCACGTTCTGGTCAATAATCGCGGGGTCGAGAACGGCAGCTGGTTCTATCTGTCGAACAAGCTGGAGGCTCCATTCACTTACCAGGGTTTTCGGAACCTCATGGTGTCGGTGGCGCAGGAATACGGGGTCCAGTTGGAGGCGACAACCCGCTACGCACGTGGCGATCTTCAGTATTCGCCGTCCTCGGCGCAGTGGCGGAAAGGCAGGGAGCCGGGCCAGCGGGCGTTGTCGGATCGCGTTCTGGGCATGCTGATCGACGAGGCCGACGAGTGGGGTGAGGTGGCGACGGTCGCGAAGATGGTGGGCAACGCGCGTGTGGCCGAGGTCGCAGAGCGCATGATCCAGGGCATCGCCACGCAGAGCCCGATTTCAAGGAAGGATTTCGAGATGGTGTTGGAGAATGTCGAGACCGCGGGAGATTTCGAAGCGGCGGTCAAAGGCTGGGTAGACGACGTAAGAGACACTGTTCTGACGCTGCCTCCTGACATGCAGGGCAAGCATTTCGCGGAAATCGACGGCGTCTTGTCGGATATGAAACGGGATTACGGGCTTGTCATCGAGGTCGAGGGGATCGCGCATCCCGGTCCGATGGCGAACAGCCTGCATGCCGATGGCGACCTTCTGGCCCGTCGCGCCGAGGATTATGTCCCCGAGGGTCGCGACATCGGCCGGGAGACGCTGGCGGCGGCTGTAGAGATGTTCTCGGCCGGGGTCTCTGACGAGGACGAGATCCGAAAATTCGAGGATGCTAAACTTGCCGATCGGCAGGCAGCAATCATTTCAGAAGTGGAAAAGGGGGTTATTGCACAGTTTGACGGCGAGGCGAACGAGTTTACGAAATTCGAGCCTCTTGTGACGGGCCGAGATGGTATCACCCTGAACGGTTCCAATGTCAGCGTCAAAGCTGAACTGGGAATAGCGTTCACAGTCTTGGCTAACGAGCGCGAGGGGGGAGGACTGTCGGTTGAAGATCAGCGCCGTGCCGATGCGCTGCTGCGCGACACTGCCGACAGATACGGTGAGCAGATGCGCGACGGATTGGTGCGCGAGGATACCCGCGAGTTCAAACCGCATGAACATGAAGATTTCGAGAACTACAGTGCCCAGGTGAAGCAGTTCGAGCAGGACCGCTTGCGCGAATTTGATGAGGCCATCCGGCCCTATGATAGCCAGGAAGTTACCATTCTAAGTGACGACAGAATTCGCGATTACAAGACGTCGCTGCGCGCGGTCGAGCTTGCCAATGTCGATTACAGCTTCGAGGCCCGGCCCGGCGCGGTGGCGGATTTCTGGCAGAAGTTCGACGAGCTGTCGGGTGATGCCGGGATCGACCGACAATTCGCCAAAGGCGTGTTCGAGAACGACCTACTGAGTGATGATCAGAAGCGTGATGTGCTGTCCTCGGCCGTCGATCCCGAACGCGGTCCGAAGATCTCGGCCGACGAGATGTTCGACAGGGTTCAAGAGGTGCGCGGCGAGATGCGGGCCAATATCATGACGCCCGACAGGGATTACCTGCGGTCCTTCATGCAGCGTCTGACCGAGCGCGAGTATCCCTCCGCGGCGCCGGAGTTCGCCAACCGCGAAAGTGAGCGGGAATACGCGGCGGCGCTTCGTGCCGAGTTCGGGACCAGGGGCTTCGAGCGCATGGCTGAAGGGGATTACCGCGATCTCGAATCCATCACGCCGAACCGGCTGCACCAGCGCGAACTGGCAGCCTCGGTGCTGGCGATGGCGGAGCGTCCGGAACATGCCGCGAAGTTCGATCTGTCGCGCGAGCAGATTGCCCAGGGCTACGCGGCGGCCGACGAGCCCCACAAGGCGCAGCGGGCGCTTGGCCAGAGCAGCACCGGCGACGATTTCTCGCTCTGAGGGGAGGGCAGCATGGAACTTGACCTGAAAGACCGGGTGCGGCTCGTCACCGGCATCGTCATGACGCTTCTGATCGCGGTTATCGCCTCGAGCCTAGTGCTGAACGGCATGAACCGAGACTTCAACGGCAGTCCGATCTCGATCGTCGGTGTTCTGAGCGATCTGAGCCTTCAGACCGAGGCGCAAAAGATCGCGGCGGCGATCTTCGTTGGCGTGGTTGTGCTCTGCATCGTGTTCGTCGGGGTGATGATCTACACGACGACCACGACGCGCTACGGCACGGCGCATTTCCAAGGGATCAAGGAGATGCGCCGGAACGGCTTTGTTACGCCGCTGGAAGAGGGCGGCCTGATCTTCGGCAAGGTTGCGCGCCCGCCAAAAGAGCTGCGGGGCAAGCCGCTGGAAGTGGTGCAAACACCGCCGAAGGAGGCGCTAAACGCGGAGTTCATCTCGGCGCCGATCGACGCCTTTCCGCAATGCCTGCTGATCGGCCCGACGCGGTCGGGTAAGGGGGTGTCCTATCTCACGCCCAACTGCCTGCTCGCGGACGGCTCGCTGGTGGTGCTCGATGTGAAGGGCGAGATCTTCCGCAACACGTCGCGGATGCGGGTTGAACTCGGCGATGAAGTGTTTCGCTTCGCACCCTATGACTTCGAGCATGGCTCGCATCATTACAATCCGCTGGCGCGCATTGCCGCGATCACCCATCCGAACCGCCGGTATGCGGAACTGGACAAGCTCGCGGACAATTTTCTGGTAGCGAAGGGTGAAGGTTCGGCATCGAACTTTCTTGGCGGAGCCAAGCAATGGTTCATCGCCGGGTGCCTGCGAGCTATTGAGATGGAAGATCCGACACTGACCCGTGTCCATGCGCTGATGTTTGGCGATGGCACTGAGGTCGGGGTGAGTGACAGCGACCGCTACAACGCCATCGCAAAGGTTTCGGATAACCCGATCGTGCGGCGGGAGTTCTCGAATTATGGAAATCTCGATCCGAAGATCCGGCAATCCTACAGCCAGGTCATGAGCGACAGCGGGCTGAAGCAATGGGCCAATCCCCAGATCCAAGCGGTGACCCGTCGCGACGATATCCGGTTCGACGACATCCGCTCGCGGCGGCAGTCCATCTATATCGTGGTGCAGTCGGACGATATTTCGCCGCTGAACGCAGTGATCCGGCTGATGTTCACGGACCTGATCGCTTCGATCCGCCAGACCAGCTCGGACCACGACAGTGGGCTGGGGCAGGTATTCATCATGCTCGACGAGTTCGACCAGCTGGGCTATATGCCGATCGTCCAGCAATCGATGAAACAGCTGGCCGGTCATGGCGCGCGCACGACGGTGGTCACGCAGTCGATCCCCGGCCTGAAATCGGTGGGCTACAGCGATGCCGAGGTCGAAAGCCTGCTCGCCGGCTGCGAGATGAAGATCTATATCTCTCCCAATGATCACTCGACCACGGAAGAGATCACCAAGGCGCTCGGCACCCGCACCGGCTTCAAGGCCTCCTACAGCTATACGCTGAACGATTTCTCAAACCGCAGTGTCAATGTCTCGACCGAGGAACTGCCACTGTTCACCGCCGCGCAGCTGCGGGGATTGCCGAAATCAAAGGTTCTGCTGATGCCGGAAGGGCACCAGCCGATTCTGGCGGACAAGATCGTCTATTACGCTGATCCGGTCTTCAAGCCGATCTTTGAGCGCCAGAAGGGCCCCTACCCCTATCCGTCGCGGCAGTTGCAGCATATCGACCGCCTGGAACAACAGGTTGTGCAAACTGCCGCGGATAATCGGAAGATGCGAGAAGCGCTCGCGGAGGCGAAGACGTTCGAGGTGGGCCCAAAACGCGAGGTGCAGGACCCAGCCGTGGTCCTTCCGCGGAAAGAGGCTGCGGCGTCGTACGAGAGCCGTATGGGGGCGATCAGGGAGGCTGCAAAGCAGGAGGCTGAAAAGTTACAAAACTCCAAGGTGATAGCAAAGCAACGTGCCGCGCCTGTGAAAGCGCAGAGACAGTCCGCGATGAAGAAACAGGATCGGTCGTAGGCGGCTTCGGTCTGTCGCGCTTTCTGCGGGCTGATCTGCATCCCATGCGTTTTCCTAAATATTCAGCGGCTGACGGTGGAGGTGGGAGGCTGTCAGGCATTTCCCGAAGACCACAGGGATACTGTATCGGGCGTGACGCAATCAAAGAAGGTGTTGAACATGTTGACAGCACGTGATCCTCTGGCGGCCAATAATGAGCGCGTGAAGCTGTTTGCGAGCTTCGTCAATGCGGTTGCCTTGGGGCTGATTGGCTTCGCGATCCTGCGACCCTTGGTCGAGGACATCGCCAACGCAAGCTTGTCCGCGCTCTGGTGGGGATTGACAGGACTCGCATTGCACGGGTTTTCGCACTATATTTTAGGTCTGATCCGTAAAGAGGTGAAGGAATGACGTTCTTTGAGTTCATCGTGCCTGTCATCGCCATCGCTGTTGCCGGCGGTGGATTTCTTGTATTGCGTGCGCAAGGCCGCAAGCTGAACAAGCACTATCCCGCAGAGTAATCAGCTTGGGCTGCATCCTGCAGTGTTGCTCTGCCCCGTGACGGCTGGACCGCTTCCAACCGGCAGGCGGCATCAACCGGTCGTTTACAGTTGAGACAGGAAGATACCTCTATAGGCGGGATCAGCCAAGCTGCTGATTTAAAACGAAAGAATCGCTACGGCGGCCTGTTGGCCGACGAAATGCGTTGTCCGATGGCGCTGGTCGATATGAACCGGCATCCAAGCATGCGTACCGCTTGACAGCGGTTCGGCAGCAAGAGAGCTTCGTTCATGCAAGCAGATGGTTCACCATGCTGAAAATTTTGGAGCGATCAAGAGAGGCCATGGCAAGCCGTGCTGCAAGCCTCGCAGTTCGCGTGATTTCCTGCATGGATGTCGGGACGCAGGATATCAAAGCCTCGGGGCCGTCGGAGGCGCGGGTATTATGGGCGCTGCATCGGTGAAGAGGTTCGGGAAGATGCGCTCTCGATAATGCAGCGGAAAGGCAATGCGCACTGGCCCCTTTTGGATCGCAGACTTGAGAAACCCACCCTTGATCAGTTCTCCAAGGTCGGTGCTGGCGCTGCGCTCGGAGACTCCGGTCACAAAACGTGCATCCCCTCGGGCCATTTCGCCGTGGCGCAGGACATGTGTAATCAACTGCGGTAAGCGATCCTTACCCGGATAAAGATCCGCGATCAGTCGAGTGTAGCGGTCCTGCAATGTTCGAAGATCGAACATCGCTTCGGTAAAGCGTATCTGATCCAGCATGACCGTCAAAAACCATCCGGTGAAAGAGGTCAACGCATTGAGCGACAGGTTTCCGCGCCCATCACGATCGCCTTGGCGGGGTCTGTCGGCGGTGTCCATGCGTTCTTTGTATTCGGCCGGATCCGCCAGCCCTCTCGCCAGCCCGCGACTGATGGACCATAGCCCATGACCCCCAAGGCCTGCTGCTTGGCACATCGCATGTGACATGAGCCTGCTTACCCTGCCATTTCCGTCCAGGAACGGATGAATGTAGTTCAGCCGGTGATGAGCTGCAGGGATGGACAAAATCCGCCCGGTAGCTCCCTGGCTCAACCCTCGGTATCGCATGACGAAATAGTCCATGAACTGTGGCAGGCGCTCCGCAGACGGAGGAAGGTGGCGCCCCACCGCGACCTCCTCACCTTTGCTTCGGAAGGCGCCGGGAACAATCTCCTTGCGCTGACCGTCATGCTCTATGAAACGCAACTCTTCCGGCATGGCCTCATAAAAGCGGCGATGCAGATCGCGAATAAATTCGACAGAGGTCGGCTCAGGCAAATCACCTTTGGCATAGGTTTCGTCGATCCATGCCTGAACGCGCACGTGAGCCACCGCCTCTTCCGCCAAGGGGCGGTTCTCCACCGTATCAAAACGGCCAGCCAGAGCAGCCTCGATGTCGCGAGGGCGGGTGTTGTGACCTTCAATCAGGTTCGAGTAATAGGCATTCATGATCCGCGTCATCGCGCGGAGCTCGGCGGCGCTGTCAGGATGAAGCTTTCGCCCAAGCTCTTCGGCCGTAGACCGGATTTCCAAGGCCAGATCGGTCAGCGCCAGAGGGATTTTTTCCTCGATGCCGCATGGCTCAATACGTGCCGGTGTTTCCAGGGGCATTTTGCGGATCCTTTCCACGCCTATTTCTTATAATTAACCAAGGCTTGACCAAAAAAACATCAACATATTGCGGATCATGGTTGCCGATCGTCGCTACTGTCCATCCGCTTATAAGCACAAGGCTCGAGCCGCTTGCAATCAAAGGAAACGACAAAAAGCGCTTCAAATATGATCGCCGCGATAAGCCCAGCCAAAAGGGGGCGGGGCCCTGCGGTTGGTGGCAGTGGTCTGAACCTTTGAGACCGTCTTGCCGCTCACACTGACGGGGCCACGCAGAATAATGATTCCATGAGGGTCGGATCAGTGCAGCACAGTCGTATTTGATCGCCAGACCGCCTCTTCCGCGGTAAAGAGTTTTTTACGCATCCAGAGACGGGAACCAGATTTCGGCGATGCCGCGTTTCCCGGTTCGGCGGTCTTCCATCACCTGGATCACGCAGTGGATCGACTGGCGGAAGTTCTCCAGCAGTTCGCTGTGGTCGATGCGGGCACCGGACTGGCGGATCAGCGAGGACAGTTTCTCGAAGGCCATGCGGGCGGTGCTGGCATGGATCGTGGTCATGGAGCCTTCATGACCGGAGTTGATGGCCTCCATGAAGGTCTGGGCCTCCGGCCCCAGAAGTTCGCCGAGGATGATCCGGCGCGGGTTGAGGCGCAGGCATGCCTGTAGCAGCTTTGTCGGATTGCGCTGGCTCGCCGGGTCCAGATCGGATTGCAGCATCAGGCTATTGGGCTGGGTCGGGAACAACTCCACACCTTTTTCGATGGTGATGATGCGTTCATCGGGCTCGATGAAGGATATATAGCGCCGGGTGAGCGCGGTCTTGCCGCTGTCGGTGGCCCCGGAGATCACCAGGTTCATGCGTTCGTGGGTCAGGGCCGCCAGCACGTCGTCGAAGTCGCAATTTCCGTCCAGCGCCATGTCGAAGATCGCGCGGGCGTTCTTGGCAATCTCGGCCTCAAGCGATTTGCCCAGATCCCGCAACCGCTCGAAGCGGAAGTCCTTCTGCGTATCGCCGGTTGCGAAGGCGCGCAGCGACATGGCAACGGGGCCGCCATAGACGGCCGGAGATCTCACCGCCTGAAAGCGGAATTTGCGCATGCCGCCCTCCATGCCTTCGATCCAGAAATCGAATGTGCCGGTCGCGAGAATGCGGTCCTCGTCGAACTTCTCGCCGGCAGCGCCGGCGCAGAGTTCGGTGATTTCGATCATCTTCTGCGGCGGCAATACCGGGACGCCCTGTGGTGTGTGCATCTGGGCATGACCCTGAAGCTTCACCCAGATCCGGCCATCGGCATTCATCGAGCACTCGACCAGATCGGGACGTTTCAGAACCTGATGCAGAGGCGTCAGCGCGTCGATCAGTAGCGGGACCAGCATCAGTAGAATTCCAGGTCGCTATCGACGCGGATCGACACGTTCGATCCCTGGTGCACAAGGATCGTCGGTTTCTGGCCGAGATAGCCCTTCATAACATCGCCCACGGCACCCGACAGGCTGGCGCTGACATTTGCCGCTGCATCGTTCGAAGAACCGGACGAGTCGTCGCCATCATCCGAGAGCAGCAGCGGCAGGGCGCTGATGACGCTGACCATCGCGGCCGAGCCGAAGCGGGAGGCGAAGTGATTGTTCACCTCGCTGACCATGCCGGAGCGTCCGAGGCGGTCGGAGCCATAGGATTTCAGCGATACGCTCTGCCCGTCCGTCGTGGTCAGACGTGTCCATGCCACCAGGACGCGCTTCTGGGTCTGTCCCATCTCGGAATTATAGGTGCCGAACAGCTTCGAGCCTCTGGGCACCAGGACGCGGGTCATGTCCATTGACCATACGTCGCGAGAGACAATGGCTGCCACCTGGCCCTGCAGGTCGGAGTTGATCGCGACCTCAAGCGCCGCCTCGATGATCGTGCCCTGTCCAACCGTGTTCGAGGGATTGGCCGTCACGGTGGTGCGGCGGGTCTCGGTCGCTTCGGCGCTGGCGATCAGGAATTCCCGATCACCGGACATAGCCTGCCGTTCGGCACCGACGGTCCCATTGGCGAAGGTCTCTGCGCCGGTCTTTCCCATCACCGGGGGCGCCTGCATCCGGCGGGCCAGTTCTTCCTCGCGGCGAGCACGTTCTTCTTCCAGCGCCCTGCGCCGGTCGGCTTCGGCTTGCTCGGCTGCCAGGCGCGCGGCCTGTTCGGCTGCGGCCTCGGCTTGCCTGCGGCTGTAATCGGATTCGAGTTGGGCCTGCATCGCCGCGAGCTGGTCGGCGTTCTCCTGCTCGATCTCGTCAAGCCGTTCCTCGAACAGCCTGCGACGTTCGGCGGCAGCTTCCTGTTCCTCGGCGATCTGCGCGGCCAGGCGCTCGTTTTCCGTGCGCAAACGGTCTAGCTCACCCTGATCGACGGCAAGGGGCGTGGCCTCGATCTCTGGTTCGTCGAGGTCGGGTTCGCTCAGGTCCGGCACCATGACTCCGCTGCGATCATTCTGTTGGATCGCTGCGGATTGCGAGGTTTCCAATGACGTCTCATCGGCAGTGCCCGACTGCGACAGGACATAATAGACCCCCGCGCCGCCGACGGCAGCGAAGCCAGCGGCCAGCGCGGTGGTCCGCATCCAGCCACTTTTGCGCGGGGGGCGCTTCTGGTTCAGGATCTCGTTGCGTGCGGCCATGGCGTCACCCCTTTCCCTGCTTTGCCAGCGCGGCGCTCAGACGGTCGGACCAGATGCAGATTACCGTAGCCCCGAGGCGCAGAACCCATCGGTCCTGGACGCTCGGAATGATCATCACGCCGTTTTCGATCTTCGTCTGGACCGAGTATTCCCGACCGTTGCCATCGGCCCGGAAGGCCGCGGGCATCGCGGCGTTCTGCGAAAACTGCATGTAAGTCTTGGTCCCATCGTCCCAGATCCGGGCGGGCATGAAGCCGGTCGCCCGGCTGGCCTGCGTGACATAGTAGGTCCGCGAATTCGGGCTGGGTCCACGGATCGCACTTCGGGTTGCCGCGCCGGATTTGGGATAGGCGAACTCGACGAGGTACATCGGCCGCCTCGCACCCTCGATCATCTCGAAGACATAGGTGCCGCGCGACGTGGCAACCGACATGTTCGTGCGCACGCCGGTCTGGGTCGGCTTGACTGCGAGGCTGTTGTCGCCGAGCTGTCCGTAGGTGAAGCCCACATTGTCGCCGAGGGCGACGTTGATGATTTCCTCACCCGGACCGAACTCGATGGTCGTGGCGGTCAGCACCTTCGTGTCGATCCGATAGACCTGCCGTTCGGTGAAGACGACGGTCCGGACCCGATCGTCGGTCGGGCTGACGGAGGGGGTGATTTCGGCGGAGGCGGCGCTGCAAAGAGCACAAAAGCCGAACATTGCAGAGGCGGCGAGAGCCGGGAAACGGGGCATGGCCTTATCCTTCCGATTGATGGTCGATGCGATAATCCGTCACCTGGAAGCCGAAGGGGTTTTCCCAGATCATCCGGTCGGAGGCGGTGTTCGCGGGTTTGAAGCGCCAGGAGAGGGTCACGATGTAGTTCGATGTGCCTTCTCGGGTGCCATCGACGATGCGTTTCTGCAGGCGGACCTGGGCGGTGTGTTCGCTCAGGAGCGTGATCGCGTTGATGGTGACGAACACACGGGCGTCGCGGGAGATGAGCTTGCGGATATAGCGCGGGGATCTGGGGTTCCACAGATCGAGCAGATCGTCGCGGGCGGTGCCGACGGATCGGGAGATCACCCGTTCGAGACGCTGTTGCTGGTCGTGAATGTCATGGGTCTCGCGATCGAGGACATAGGTGTAGACCCAGCTTTCGATCACCGCATCCCGTTCGGTCAGCGTGGCCCGGCCGACTTCATAGGCACGGATCACGTCGCCGGACTGGCGGTCCACCAGGCCGAGATAGGCTTGCGTGGTCTTGAGCGGCATCATGAAGAGGATCGCGGCAGCCAGCAACAAGGCAGCCAGACCGGCGATGATTGCCACGATCCAGGCCAGTTGTTCGCGGCGTCTGATACCGAAATACATGTCGCGGTTCAGCTGGGATTTGAGAGCCTGATCGGTCACTTCGATGCCTTTCTCAAGCGGTCGATTTCTGAAAACTTGACTTGCATGGCCCGGCCCCGCTCGGGCGAGACGCCACGCGCGGCCATGCCGTAATTGGCATAGGCCTTGTCTGTCGCGCGGGCCTGCATCATAGGCGTGCGCCCGGTCAGGTAACCGGTCGCGAAGCTGCGGGCTCGGCTGCGCACGGCACCCATCGGGTTCACGGCTGCCGAGGCGGCGCCCGACATGGTGCCGAGATTGAACTGGCCGGTGAGGCTCGATGCGATGGACGGCACGTCGGACAGCATCTTGATGCCGAGGCCCGCCACCGTGATGAAGCCCAGAACGCTGAGTAGCGAGGTATTAGCGTCTATCTCAACGGTAATGTGTAGCAGCAGCCCCGCGATGATCCCAATGACCGCACCGATGGCGATCGGATAGATAAGATAGCCGAAGACAGCGGCCAGCCATGCCTCGAACATTGACCGGGTGCGCGTGAACAGCAGGAAAAAGCCCATGAGGGGCGCAATGCTGATCAGGACCGCCAACAACAGTTTGGCATAGGCCACGACGAGGATATAAACAACGGCGAGGATGCCGAGGACCACGAAGAGGAACGCCCCGACCAGTGCCCGCACGAGAACGGAGTTTCCGTTCACCACAAGGTCGATGACTTCGGCGAGGCTCTGGAACATGTCGGTTGCCGCATCACCGCTGTTGTCGGAAGCAGGGCCGGCCACGAAGTCGCGCACGGTATTGCCGACCGTATCGAAGAGGGACGTTCCGGCACTGTAGATGACGTTGAAGTTGTCCCACGAGAACAGGAACATGTAGATCGCGCCGATGCGGATCATGATGCCGATCAGCTGCGGGAAGGAGAATTCCGTAAAGCGGAAGAGCACGTTGATACCGTAGAGGACAATCAGCAGCACCGCGAGTATTTCCAGTCCGCCCGTCAGGATCTCCGCCAATCGGGTGAAGGTCTGGGACGCGATTTGAAGGATACGGCTGTCGATCAGTGTGACTATTGTCCCGATAAATTCCATGGCTTAGCCCTTCTTGCAGAATTCACGGGCTTCACCGTTAAGAGAATCGAAGAACAGGTTTGCTGCACTCTGCATGGCATTCTGGCGCGCGAAAACGTCACTGATGATGCCTGCGCTTGGGTGGTGAGAAAGTCTTTCTGCCAGTTCCCATCCCAGTTCGGGCGGCACATGCTGGGTCGCACAGGAGCAGTCACCTGTTTCAAGTGCCGCGCGGCTACCCAGATAATTTAGAAAGCTGAATATGATCCCTTGATCAACGGACAAAGGTAGGTCCGCCTTATCCTTCAGAAGTTCACGGATACCAACAAAGCGCGTTGAATTGCAGTCAAACTTGCTACGAGCAAACTTCACGCTGCTGGCACGTTCGAAGTCTCTGGCAAAGCTCGCGTCGTCGAGCATGGCGCGCCTCTCATCACGAGACAAAACATCTGCCATTGCAAAATCGAAGCCTGTCAGGTCGATGCTGTCGGGATCGAAACTGTCCCAATAGGCCGCGCCGCGCGCGTTGGCCTCCGCCCGCTCCACGTCGATCGCGGCCTCGCGTTTCTGGCGTTCCAGCCGCTCGCGGGCAAACTGCGCCTGCGCGGCGGCCTCCTCGGCTTCCAGAAGCTCGCTGAAGGCGTCTGCATCACCGCTGTTCAGGATCTCCAGCTTGTCGTCGTCAGAGAGTTGCGCCAGATCGGCGGGGCTGTCGGAGGATGCCTGCCAGGCGACCAGCACGCCGGCGAGGGCAAGGGCGGCAATGGCCGTGGCGCCGATCAGGCGTGTCTTCGGGGGCGTCATTACAGGTCCTCCGTTTGTGGCTCTTGGGTCGAGGTCGGGGCATCTTCGGTCAGCGCCTCTGCCTGTTCCTGACGGACACGCTCCATGACGGCGGCCGTTTCAGGGTCGGCGGGTTGTTCAGGCTGAGGTGTTACGAATGGCAGGGCGGTGACGTCCCGCAGCCAGAGCCAGCAGCCGATGGCGAGGGCAAGCGCGACCAGCGCGACGCCGATCCAGATATGCTTCGCCATCACTCGTCCTCCTCACGCAGAGTGTCGTCCCCGGTAAGCGACAAGAACTTTTCGTCATCGGCCATCGTCGCGGCGTCGATCACACCCGCCTGACCCATGGAGACGGTCTGGATCGCCTCCATGTTGGCCTGATTGATCAGTGCAATGACCAATTCGCCTGTCACACGGGTGTTGAGGTCGATGGCTTGCTTGAGATTGGTCGCGTCGTCGATCTGCCCGATCAGGGTGGCTGTGCGGTCGAGCGAGGCCGAGGTCTGTTCGATCGCGTTCTCGGCCGCGGCCGAGGTATAGGCACTGGTCGCGGCCTGCGTGCCGACACGCTGCTGCTCCGGATTGTCGCTGGCGGTCAGTTCGTCCACGCTCTCCTGCGACAGACCGGCGCTTTCATAGATCCCGGCAATGACGTCGCCTGCGGGCGATCCGCCGACCGTTCCGTTGCTGAACACGGCCCCCCAGTCGCCCGAACGGGCCGCCGCCAGCTGATCCTGAAGACTGCCGAGGTTGAGGCCGCCCAGGAGGTCGTCGAGATCGAGGCCGGCCAGCAAGGTGTCGAGATCTAAGCCATCGGTCAGCGAGGATACGACCTGTTCCATCTCTTCGAGTTGCCGGATCAGTTGCTGGGTATGCTCGTCGAGAATCCCGTTCGTCCGGATCGACTGCGCCAGCTCGTCCTGACTGGAGTTCAAGAGCGCGATCAGTTCGGCCAGCGAACGCGGATCGTGGGTCGGCACGCCCTGCGCGAAGGCCAGCCCCGCAGAGAGGCACAGAACCGTTGCGGCGGTGAGATTGCGGATCATGCTCATGGTCAGCCTCCTGTCGTGTGGGGGTCGGTCAGGGTAAGGAATTCTTCGTCGGCGATCTGCGCTTGGTACTGGGCCGCGAAACGCTGCGCTTCGACGCGCCGCTGCGTTGCTTCCATGATCGTCATCATCGACGCGAGGCGCGTGATCTCGGCGCGCAGGTAGGTGTTGAGGTCGATGGCCTCACGGGTGGTCGTGGTTTCGGGAATGCGGGCGATCAGGGCGCGGATGCGACGGGCCGAGAGTTCCAGCTGGTTAGACATGGAAAACCCGAGTTCCATGCCCGCATCGGACAGGTTGCCAAGTTCGGCCAAAGCCATGTCGCCCGCGACCATGGTCCCAAGATCTTCCGGTGATCCCATACCGGCGGCATATGCATTCGCATACCCGGTGATCTTGACCACGTAATCCTGTGTCTCTGCATAAGGGGGAATTCCGCCATAGCGCTGGACCGCGCCCGGGCCGGCGTTATAGGCCGCAAGCGCGAGCGGCATCGAGCCGAAGCTGCCGAGCTGCATCAGCAGGTAACGTGCGCCGCCATCGAGCTGCACGCGGGGATCGTTGCGCTGCGAGGCCGGAATACCAAGCTGATCGAATGTGCCCGGCATGATCTGGGTCAGCCCGCAGGCGCCCTTGTGCGAACAGACCCGGACCTGGAACCCGCTTTCCTGCTTCACGAGCGCCTGGAACCAAGCCCGGAACCCGACCGGCGAGACACCGGCACGGGCCAGCGCCGGGTGCGTCTGGTAGCGCTGGACGGTTTCCACGATCATCTGTTCGATCGTCACCCGGCCTCCGCCGAAGAGCCGGCTTTCCGCACCCGTGACGGCAGAGGTATCATAGGCGGCGGACACCGCTGCACCGTCCAGGTCCTCGAAATCGGTGGGCGCGAAGCCGCTGGTATTCATCGAGGCAATGGCTGCGTCGATGGCTGCCAGCTGATCGCGATGAAGTGCATTCATGTCGATGCGAACGCTGTTTCCGTCTTCGGCCTCGCCCACGATCCGGCCCTGCAGCACCGAGAGCGTTTCGGCACGCAGGGTCCGCAAGGCATCGCTCACAGGAACCCCTTGGGCGAGCGTGAGACTCGCCACGGAGGCTCCGAGCATGAGGCCGAGTACTAGGCGCCGGGTCCGGATCATGCCTTTGGCACTTCCACCAGAAGCGAACTTTGGGGGCCGGGCTTCAACTTGCCGAAGCAATTCGAGCGGCGTTCGGACAACTCGCCGCTTTGCGCGGCACAGCCGGCCACCGCTAGCGCAAGAAAAAGGCTCATCACGATACGGGTCATGCCGTGTTTCCTTTCCAGAAATCGGGTTTGTCGCGCCAGTCGCTGCCGAAGCGCCGTTCGGCTGAGCGACCACCGCCAAGGACGTTGAGATAGGAGCCAAGGGCCGAGAGATCGGTGTCGAGAATGTTCGAGCTTTGTCCGTCGCGCCACAGCGCCCGTCGGCCACCGGCCTGCGAACCGAGCAGGAAGGACAGTTCGGCGTCAGACAGCGCCAGCCCGTCATAGCTGTCGCGGCCCGCCTGGTGGTGCGGGAGGATCAACTGGTTCTGCAAGCCTTCGAGGATCGAGGCCCCGGCAGCGCAATCCCTGATCTGCGAGACGAACTGCACCAGCATGACCACGACGACGTTCTTCTTGCGCAGCGTCGCCAGCCAGGTCTTCAGTTCGCGCTGGAAGTAGAGATCGTCGAGGAACACGCCGGCCTCTTCCAGAACCAGCAGGGTCGGGCTGCGGGCACTGACGGTCTTTTCGATCTGTCGGAAGAGATAGGCCGGCAGCGCGGTCCGCTCGATCTCCATGTTGAGAAGCGCCGTCATATCGACACCGACGATATCCGAGCCGCTGAAATCCACGATCGGGGCGCTGTCCTGGCCGAAGACCCAGCCATACTGCCCGTTTGGGGACC
This sequence comes from Paracoccus homiensis, assembly GCF_900111675.1. Lineage (GTDB taxonomy): Bacteria > Pseudomonadota > Alphaproteobacteria > Rhodobacterales > Rhodobacteraceae > Paracoccus > Paracoccus homiensis. Next base: position 75,055 of record NZ_FOHO01000012.1, read on the forward strand.
ATTCCCCGACCCGTGCCCCGATATCGCCCTCGAAAGAGCGGAAACGTGTCGTGAAGTTGGTGAAGTCCTGGAAGGACGAAAGGGCCGTCGCGTTGCTTTCGACTGTGCGCGCCAGTTTCTCGGAATCACTGACCGAAAGCTGGTGCCCCTTGCGTTCCAGAAGTGCGGTCAGCCAGCTGCGCAGCCATGCCTGACCTTCCTCGTCAGTTTCCGAGGCGAGCGGGTTGAGCCCGGTATTCCGGCCTGCGCGCACGGCGGTATAGGTGCCGCCAAGTGCGCGTAGGGGCATTTCCAGCGACTGGTCCTTGTCGAAGGCGATGATCCTGCATCCGGTGCGCCGTGCCTGCGCGGCCAGAAAGGCCATGATCGTCGATTTGCCCGCATCGGGCGGGCCGACGATCAGGGTGCTGGCGAACGGCGGCTCGGACTCCGCATGGGCTAAGCGGCCATGGAAGGAGAAGTCATACGGTGAATTGGCGCAGCTCTTGAAGGTCGTGATCGGCGTGCCCCAATAGCATTCGGAGGCGGGCTTGCCGAGCCGGACCATGTGCAGCGCGGCGAAGTCCGAAAAATTCCGGTTGGAGATGGTCAGAGGGCGCTTCTGAAACTCGTGATTGCCCGGAAACCGCGCGAACCAGGCTGCCGCCAGCCCTTGCTTTTCGACGACGATCTTGAGCTTCTTCGAGCGCAGGATGGCCGTGACAGCCGTCACCTTGTGTTTGAGAGCATCGGGGGTTGCGGCATAGACCGTGACGATGGTCTGGCTGTCGCCAAAGCCCATCTGTCCCATTTGCAGATCCTCGGCGGCCTCCTGAAGTTGCGCGGCGATCTTGCCGCCAGCGCTTTCCTCAAGTGTCTGCTCAAGCCGGGTTGTCGCCTTGGCCGAGATCAGGTCGGGAAGAAGTGGCTGGTAGGTGCAGGAGATCAGGATATCGGGATCTGTGTAGAGCGTGTCGAGAATGCCGCCATGGGTCTGGGGCGAGAGGTTCGCCACGCTGATCACCGAGGCGTATCGCGTTTCGAAGTCGTCGCCGATTTCCACGGCCCGGTCGTAGATCTCGATGGGCGTGCGGATATCGTCCACGATGGTGCCGGTCTCGGATCGGGCCAGCGGCGCATAGATGCCCGTGGAGATGGCGCGCAGAAACCCGGTCAGCGTGCCGTCGTCTATCGCCAGCAGCACTGAGCCGTCGCCCAGGGTCTCGGCAACGCTTTGGGCGAGTTCTGCAAGATCGGACAGGCGATCGGCGAGGGTATCGTGACGCCCACGACTGAGAAAGCCGCCGAAGATAGGCATCCGTTCCGCCATGGATTTGCGCTCGATCACCGAGAGGAACAACACCGGGACGCAGAGGCCCGCCGATGTGATGTGCGCGCGCCAGGCACGGTCCAGTTCTTTGCCGAAGCCCGGTTCGACGAAGGCTTTCGGCTGATAGTCGAAGTCGTGATATGCCGACCTGATCTTGTGGAAGTGGAAGCTGAAATTGTTGCCGGACTTGTCCACCAGCTCGGCCAGCCGGTCGTTCATATGGGCCAGTTTGCTTTCGCTGGCCGTGAACGGATTGACGCCCGCAATTTTCACGACCGAAACCAGTGCCCCGCTGCGCGTGGCGATGGCATGGTTATTTTCCTCGAAGAGATAGGGCAGCATGTCTTCGAGGTCGCGGGCGCCACCGAACAGTGCCCGGATTGGACTGGGGAAAATATCATTCATACCGTGATCCAGAACTGGCGCGCAGAAGCCGCTCAGGCGTGCGCGAGGTCACGACCGCGATGAAGCGCGCGAAATGTGGATTGATGACCGAGGCGGTCCAGAGAGCCGCCCAGAGAACGGGGATCGCCCAGAGATACCAGAGGCTGTCGAGGAAGATGAACGTGAGGAACGGCGGAATGAAGGCCAGCCCGGCCAGCGGCAGCGGCAGGCCAAAGAACCTTGCCTGCCGGTTGAGCCCCTGGATATACACGTTTTCCCGCATCAGGTGCCGGAGCCACGGAAGATCGCGATGATCGACTCGGCCAGGTTGTCACCGCCGAAGATGAAGAACAGCCCGACGACCGTCACGCCGATCCATTTCCAGTCGATGAACTTGGTGAAGATCGCCAGAAAGCCGATGATCAGCAGGATGAGGACGACAGCGGTCAGAGCCAGGTTATTGTCCCTGAGCTGCTCGATGATGCTTTCGCCGGTATCCTCAAACCCGGAAAGATCTACCTCCTGGGCACGGGCCTGCATTCCCGCCGCGCACCAGATCACGGCGGCGACGAGCTTCTGCCTGAATTTCAGCATGGGCCAATTCCTTTATGACAAACGTTTGCGATAGATCGCCATGACCTTGCGGACATGGTTCCGGGTTTCGCGGTAGGGGGGAATGCCGCGGTACTTGCGGACCGCACCGGGGCCGGCGTTATAGGCGGCCAAGGCGAGTTCGGGCGTGCCGAATGCGCCAAGTTGCATCAGCAGATAGCGCGCTCCGCCATCGAGGTTCTGGACCGGATCACGAGGATCGACGCCGAGAAAGCGCGCAGTTGCGGGCATAAGCTGGGCAAGACCGATTGCACCTGCGGAGGAATGAGCGGTGATCCTGAAAGCGCTTTCGACCTGGATCATCGACTGGAAATAGGCGTCCCAGTTTCGGGGCGAAAACCCGGCTGCGCGAATCGCAGAGTGGGACGCATACCGGGCGGCGGCTGCCGTCACCATCACCCGGATCGACGCTGGCGCATCCGCGGCAACAAGCATTGACCGGATCAGCGTTGGTTCGTCTTTTGAAGTTCGGGAGTAAGTAGGATCATCCTCGGGGCGCGCGAAGACATCGTGGGCCGCGCCAGCGTTTAGAACGAAGCCGCGGCTCTCGGAGAGAACATCAGCACCCGCCGCGAAGGGTGTCGCCAACATATATGCCATGAGGCTGCGGCGGGATAGAGGCCCTAGACTGCCGGAACGGCCTTCCGAAAATTCAGGATCATGGCTATTCGTCTTTTGGAGGCAGTTGAGCAACCATGGTGACGCCCTTCGAGCCAGGAATGACGGTTGCAGTAATGCCCAAATCTGCTTGAGCGTTGAAGAGGCCGGTCGTGGTCTTGATTTCCTTGTATGCGTAATCTGACGGATCGAGTGGTGTGCCGGACTGCTCAGCCCGACGTCGCTCCCTGTACAAGTCCCGCTGTGTGACCACGACGCCGAAGCGACCGGTTTCTGGCTGGACTGCGACCAGATACCATGAGCCTCTGACCGTATTTTGCGCTGGAACAGGATCCTCCGCACAAACAACGTGCAGCTCCCAGCCCTGCAATAGTCTTTCGCGACACATTTCAAGGGTGAGCACCTCGTTGCTAACCTGCACTTGGTTGGTCATGCGACGCGCTCCAAAAAGTGTCCGACGCACCCGCGCCAGACTATCAAAATAAGTATCTGCTTTGCAAGTAGGTGAAATGACGATTGTCACCGACTGATGCTTGCTGTTATTACGTTCAATAACAAGGTGTTTTCAAGCGGTGAAGGTTGTGACGGCTTTGATTCAGCAGCCCGCGTACGTTCTTGCAGCTGCATTTTCCGGTGCCTGGAACCGGTTGCTGTCTCGGTTCCACTTTGGCGATGTCGAAGAGTATCTGAGGTAACTGAACTAAGAGCCAAGCGGGATCAGAAATGATACCTGAAGCAATGGACGATGAAGGTTTGTGTAGGGCACGGGTTCCGCACTCGTGGCCTAGCTAGGAGTGCACTGGAATAGGTATTGCGAAGTGTGCGCGTCCTGACGAAGTCACCCCTCTGTCGAGCGATATTGTCGATTTTTCCAAGTTCCGAAATGAAAGCCGGAACCGTGTCGCCAAGGTGTTTGTTGTCACTACACTTGTTTCTAAAGGAGGATTCTATGGCGGAACGCAAAAGGTCGACAGACGGCAGCCGTGAAACCGATCAGATCCTTGGGCAAAGTAGCGAGCAAACCCCGCAGCAAAGTGGCAGTGCCGGAGGCAATCTCGCTCGGGCCATCGGCAGCGAGGATGAACAGAAGCGTCGTGCTGAGGGACGCACGGGATCGAGCCGGGTAAGAAAGGCTGACGAGGACAAGCCAGGGACGTCGAATCTGGGAACGGAGAATCGGTGATGGGCATTCAAAGTTTGCGGAACGAAACATGGGTGTTGGTCGCCGATGGCGAAAAAGCGCTCTTCTTAGTAAACGAAGGGGACGAGGAGTATCCGGTTCTCCGGGTGCGCCACGAGGAAACTCAGGAAAATCCCGCTGATCGTGAACAGTCGGCCAATCGTCCGGGACGGCAACACCAAAGCGTTGGGCCTGGTAGATCAGCATATGATGACACTGATTGGCATGAGCTCGCGAAAGAGCGCTTTGCCGACCACTTGGCAGAACTCCTCTACAAGCGCGCGCATCGCGGCGCATATGAGCGGATCGTGCTGGTCGCAGCACCGAGGATTTTGGCCGAGTTGCGTGACAAGATGCACAAAGAGGTGTCTGATCGCGTGGTAGGTGAGGTCGCCAAAACGTTGACCAATCACCGCTTGGATGAAATCGAAAAGATACTGACATCAGAACTAGCGTCAGATCGGGCTTGACGCCCCACCGGCATGCGTGGGGCCGCATTTATTTCCACTTCGGACCGAGGTCCTCCACGTTCGTAAGCCATATTGAGGCGATGTGCGCTGGGGCGAAAGGTGGTTCGTTGTACCGAAGGGGGCTCGTACTGCAGTCGTGTTGCTCCTAAACAGGCGACCCTCTGTTCGTGTAGTGGATCAAGAGCAGTCGAGCCGTGACCAAGTTGGGGCCGGCTTGACAGCTTCTCGACGGCATTCCGGTCTCATTCCTGACCGCATTACTGTTCATATCTGAACTGCGGGCAAACGAATGATTGGCGCGGGCGAAGTACCGGTTTTCCGCAAGATGCGGCGGCGAACTCTCGTTTCAATCCCTACGGAAACCGCCAGTTATGCCTCCCGTGGTGCGGCTTGCTGCGGCAAGCGACATTCTGCGCGCCGCGTGAGAAAAGCCACGATACATGAATTTCCGCAACTAGTGTGTCGCGCAGGCTGGCGAAGGTGCCAGACGCGCTATGTTGCCGCGCGTTCTTCTGCCCCTGACAAAAGCAGCCTGATAATGTCCGAGCGGGTCAGTATTCCGACAAGGTGCCCATCCCGGATGACCGGGATGACCTCGCTGCCATTGACGGCAAGGCGGTTAAGCATCGCACCGACGGGCATGTCGTAGGGAACCGCGCGGTCGGCGCCGCGCATCACATGCATCACCTTTTTACGCGATGAACGCTGTCGCCAGGCGGGTTTAATGGCCTGCGGTACCAAAGAGTTCAGGAGGTCGGATTGAAGCACCAGACCGTGCAGTTTCATTCTCTGATCGACAACGGGTAGGCTTTTGATCGCATGGCTTTTGAACAGCCGGGCGGCCTCGGTCAGCGTGGTGTCTGGCCGCACCGTGATCAGATTGCGCGTCATGATATCGGCGCAAGTCGTGCCGTCAAAACGGTGCTGCGCAGCCTCTGCCTCGGCAGCGGCCAGAAGGCGGCCAAGGTCGACGATGCCGAGATTGGTGGCCTGATTGAAGCGGTCCAGCAATTGCCCCAGCTGTTCGTTCGAAAGGCCCAATCGCGGGGTGGCTTTGCGAGAACCATCGCTGACGGGCTGGCGAAAGGGGTACATGCGACCCGTTATCCGGTTATAGGCGACACCGATCAGCACCAACGCCGCGGTCGTCAGCCCCACCGGGGTCAGCGCGAAAAGCGGCCCGAACTGCACCGCCGGTGCAGGGTCCAGTGCGGTAAGCAGGGCAACGGCACCTCCCGGCGGGTGAAGCGCACGCAACATCATCATGGTAATGATAGACGCTCCCACAGCGACACCGACCATCCAGTCGCCGGGCAGCAGATGGACCGCCAGCCACGCGATCAGAGCGGCGCTGGTATTTCCGACAATGGCAGACCAGGGCTGCGCAAGAGGAGAGTTCGGCACACAAAAGACAAGCACCGCCGTCGCGCCTAGGGGTGCAATCAGATAAAGTGAGGAAACACCGAGCATAACCCCGATCTGCACCATCGCCGCGCATAGGCCGATCCCGACCGTTGCGCCGAGGCCCGCGCGCAGCTGCTCCGCGGCACTGAAGGCCGGAAGCGCGGGATATAGATGGTGCCATGTGCGCATGAATGGCCTCCTTTCTGCCTGTTATTTCGACAGTATGGAGGCATATGCCTTGAAGTTGGGCAGCATAAAAGTGCCGCCGGGGCCAAAAAAGGAAAGGATTTCTGCATCGTCCCGGTTTTCCAGAACACTTACGTGCTGCCGCCGCGAATGACAGATTATGCTTGTCTTGGAGTAGCGTGACGCAATGACGCTTACGTGGTGCCTTCTGCGGTCGGATCTAGGCGATTTCGGGACGGGTTAGGTCCCGTTATGGCGTTGCCCCAGAAAAGGAACATTTTCAGCATGCATGACGCGAATATTCCGAGACGTGGCAACGCTACAAAAAGGATCAGGCCGCTGCCGGAATCTCAGGCGGATCGCCGGTTGGCTGCACTCGACTAAAACCCTACCAACGCGATCGCCTGATTGCACGATCAAGACATTGCACGGCGACTATCGCTTTACAAAAGCGTCGGGCAGGTAAAGGCTGAACATAATCCTTATGTTGCTACCCTTTGCGCCGATGGTCAATCGCGGAACCATTCGCGCGGGTGAAAACTTGATGTTCTGAAATCATGGAGGAAATCGCGAGATGACAGGATTCACGAGACGCAGTCTCTTGGGGATGATCGGCACTGCCGCGGGCAGTTCAGCGATGTACTACGCCATGGCATCGATGGGCCACGCGATGTCTTCCAACTATACTGGGCCGATCAAACTGGATGGCGACCCGGGCAATACCAAGGTTCTTGTGCTTGGCGCAGGTCTTGCGGGAATGACTGCCGCATTGGAGCTTCGGGCTGCGGGTTATACGGTTGAGGTGCTGGAGTACCGCGAAAAGGCAGGCGGTCGTTGCTGGACCCTGCGCGCCGGCGACAGCTATACTGAACTTGGCGGTGCACAGCAGACCGTAGATTTCGCCGAGGGCAATTATTTCAACCCCGGTCCGTGGCGGCTGCCGTATCATCATTATGCGGTGCTGGATTACTGTCGCCGCCTGAAGGTGCCGCTGGAGCCCTTCATTCAGACGAACTACAACGCCTATGTTCATCGCGGCGATGCGTTCGACGGAAAACCTCAGCGGATGGGTAAGTTCCTTACCGACTATCGTGGTCATGTGTCTGAATTGCTGGCAAAGGCGGTCGATCAAGGAAAGCTTGATGAGGAAGTGACGGCTGATGATCGCGAAATGCTGATCGAAAGCCTGCGAAGCTTTGGCGTTCTCAACGATGAGAATGCATATGTCAAAGGTCTGCAGACTAGCGGATATCGTGGCTACGAGAAACAGCCGGGCGGCGGCATCGACGCGGCACCCGTAGCCTCCGACCTGCTGGATCCACAACAGGTCATCCAGTCTCAATTGTGGCGCTATTTGGCGACGCATGAATCACTTGAGCACTGGGCGCCGATGTTCCAGCCGGTGGGCGGAATGGACGGGATCGCCAAGGGGTTCGAGCGTGAGGTCGGTGACCTCATCACCTACAATGCCAAAGTCGTTTCGCTGCAGCAGGATGAAAGCGGCGTGACGGTGACCTGGGAAGACACAGCAAATGGCGGGAGCACGCAAACCAGCACCGCCGACTATTGTGTCTGCACGATCCCCTTCTCTATTCTCGGGCAGATTGATCACAATCTCTCGTCCGATTTGACGAACGTTATCGACTCGATGTTCTACAACGGTTCGACAAAGGTGGGCCTGGAATTCAAGCGTCGGTTCTGGGAACAGGACGAACACATCTACGGCGGTATCTCCTACACGGATGAGGCGATCACGCAAATCAGCTATCCGTCGACCGGCTACCAGTCAGATGGCGCCGCGGTGTTGCTCGGCGGTTATACGTGGCGCGGCGCGGACACCTTCAAGTTTAACGCGATGCAACCTGACGAGCGGATCGAATGGGCTCTTCGAATGGGCGAAAAGATCCACTCGCAATATCGTGACGAATTCAAGGCCGGCGTCGCAGTCACGTGGCACAAGGTACCGTGGGTTCTGGGTTGCTCGGGGGTATGGGAGGATCGTGAAACTCAGGGGTACGAGGACGCGATCAAGATCGACAACCGCGTCGTCTGCGCGGGCGAGCATCTGTCCTATCTTCCCGCTTGGCAAGAGGGTGCCATTCTCTCGTCACTTGACGCGATCTCGCGACTCCATGACAAGGTCATCAACGGGTGAAGCCATGAAACTATTTTTGTTCACAGCATTGGCCGTCGCTGCGATGTCGACAACGACCGCACTAGCGCAATCATCTGCTGACCAGTCAGCATCCGGCCAAGAGACCCTGCAGAAAGATGCTTCGGGCGATGCAGCCATGCAGCAGGACGAAACGGATGTCACAGCCGCAGCCGAAGGAGAGCAATTCGGCAAAGGCGGCTATACATCGTCGGACGGTGAAGAAATTTACCGGACACTTTGCGCAGGCTGTCACATGCCCGAGGGCGGCGGGGCGATCGGCGCCGGGGCCTATCCGGCACTCGCCGGCAATCCTAATCTGGAATATTCGGCCTATGCTGTCGCACTTATCGTGAACGGACAAAAAGGCATGCCTGCTTTTGGCACATTCCTTGACGATGAACAGATTGTCGCGCTTGTAACTTATATGCAGACCAATCTGAGCAACAATTATACGCCGGATGCCACGACCGAGTCGGTCGCTGCGGTGCGCCCGGCAGAGCCTGTAGACCCCAACAGAGCGGAGCACGAATGACAAATTCGATTTTGAAGATTGCCTCAACCGCCGGCCTAATCCTCGCGGCGAATGGCGCCGCCGCCGAGGTGACCCGCCACCCGATCCCCGATTCTGACTTCCCGATCCTGCAGGCTGTCGAAGTGCCGGCCGATGCGACATTGGTTTACCTAAGCGGGACGGTGCCGATGGTTGTGGATGAGACTGCAGCGCAAGATTCACCGGATCGGTTCGGAGATACTGCCGCTCAGACCGTCAGCACGCTTGAATCAATTGAAAGCAAGCTGTCCGCCCTGGACCTGACGATGGGGGATGTCATTAAGATGCAGGCCTATCTCGTCGCACCGGAGGGCGGTGAGGCGATGGATTTCTCCGGCTTCATGGAAGGCTATACGCAGTTCTTTGGAACCGAAGACCAACCGAACTTGCCGACGCGATCAGTTTTCGAGGTCGCGGGCCTTGCCAATCCTCTTTGGCTAGTTGAAATCGAGGTTGTAGCCGTGCGTCCCTAACGGCCAGGCTTGGCGATACTTCAAGGCCCACTGGAGCTGTATCCGGTGGGCCATCTATCTATACCTAAACCCTCTGCCGCGTTACCCTTAACCATGTGCGGATAACGCAGAAGCTTGTCCAGCATTCCTTCACCCTGTGGCGCTTTCAAAGTGGCAGCCTTATGACTATTCTCTTGCGACTTGGGACGCCAAGCTGCGCTGAATCTTCACATCAATCTCTCGGGTGAAATCATGACCGATCATAAAGCTCTTGCCCGGCTTCAGAGCCACGAAGAATTTGTGGCCGGAACTCATGACTTCCAGGCTGACATCGAGAGATTGGCTGAGAGCGATCTTATCACCACTATTCTTGAAACCGTCATGCTCGCAACGAACATGCGCTTCGCTGCCATTGCACGTGTGACGGCCGATAGGTGGGTCGCTTGCCGCACCATTGACGACGTCCAGTTCGGTATCACAGAAGGTGATGAGATCGCCATCGAATCTACCTTTTGCCAGACGGTAAGGGAAACGTCAGAGATGATTATCTTTAATGATGCATCTACTGACCCTGAGTGCCGAGGCCACCCGATAGCCACATCTTTTGGTATAGTGAGCTATGCGTCGGTTCCCATCTATCGCAGTGATGAGAGTTTTTTCGGAACCCTTTGCGCGATAGACATAGAGCCCAGAGACGTGAAAAGTCCCCGCGCCGTTGCCATGTTAAAAATGTTCTCCGATCTTATAGGACGCATTCTGGAAACCGAAGAACGGATAGAAGCTCAAGAGTATCAGATCGAGTACGAAAGAAATCTGGTCAATTTTCAAGAAGAGTTTGTAGCAATTCTTGGCCATGATTTGCGTAACCCTGTTGCAGCTTTCGGCGCAGGTATTCGACAGTTGGATAGAGAACCACTGACCAGCCACGGGCGCGAGCTTCTGATGCTCATGCGCGCGTCTGTACATCGAATGAACGAATTGGTTAGTAACATACTCCTTCACGCAAAATCTCGACTGGGTCACGGCATTGCCGTCTCGGCGATACCGGATGCGCCGCTCTTGCAGACTATTCAGCATGTGGTTGACGAAATTCGGATCACAGTTCCAGATAATGAAATCCTACTCGATATTGACTTGGAACATCCGGTCAGCTGTGATCCGGATCGAGTTGGGCAAGTTGTTTCTAACCTTTTATCTAACGCAGTTTCACACGGCACCCCTGGTGCGCAGGTTCGAATTATCGCGAAAAGTGCCGCCGAAGAACTCTACATAGAGGTAGAAAATTCAGGGCCTCCGATCCCATTAGAGATGCAGAAAGTTCTGTTTCAACCATTTCGTCGCGGAGTGGACAATAGCAAAGGTCTCGGTTTGGGTTTGCACATTTCATCTTCAATCGCGAAAGCACATGGCGGTCGGCTTACCGTCACGAGCGAAGGAGCAATTACAAAGTTTCGCCTTGAATTGCCGACACTTGGGCCTCCTAGTTCCACATGACTGCTCTGTTGGAGACTAGCAGCTGTGACATCTCTCAAGCTGAATTGGCCATGGGACACTTGTGTTGAGGATGACGCTTGCGGTTGTGATCAGCCTGCGTGCGATAGCGATAATGATTAGCTTGTGGGGTTTGCCGCGTATATCGAGGGCCTGTGCGACTGGCTTCAGAACGGGGTAGTGACACGCTGTAGGCGCTGCGGCCTGGAACAGGACATGTCTCAGTGCGCGCCTTCTTCCGGCGATTGCCCTCTCGCCCCGCATTGCACCGCTTTTACGCTGTCCCTTTTCCTTCCTGAGGACGCCAAAGGTGAGGGGCCGAGACATCTGACCATAGTAGCGGCTTTTACTTGGCTGGAACGGGAACCTATTCGTGCGGTCCCTCGTTGAGCAAAGAGATCAACCAGATGGTCGCCCTATCGTGAAAAGCTCCCATTTACGTTTAATCTCGCCCTTTCTCTCGCGGGTCGTTCTCTTGGTAGCGATTTCGTCCTTACCAACGGCATGCAAGGTTCCTGCAGATCCTGAAAGCACGACGCAAGAAGTTACTCGTAGCACACTGAAAGTCGGTGCGCTGATAAATCCGCTCGACGATGTGGAAACCCGCGCCGTCGCACGGGTTGCAGACGCCTTGCAGGCCAATGTTGATTTGGTGGCTGGCGATCCGCATAGTCTCTTTGCGCTTTTGGAGAAGGGAGAGCTTCATCTCATAGCCGGACGGATACCGTCCAACACGCCCTTCGCCTCGGACGTTGGGTTAACGGATCCGATAGGGCAGGTCACTGTCGGCGATGACACCGAAGATCGGGTACTCGCGATCCGCAGGGGCGAAAATCGGTTCCTGACGACAGCCAATCGTGCCATACGGGCAATTTCACGATGATCGGCGAAACGCCTGACCGCATCACCCGAAAGCTGCGCCGCGCAGAGCGGTTGGAATGGTGGTCAATCTTCTGGATGCTAACCATCATCGCGGTGATGTATTTCGCCATGGGCTCAAGTCAGGCGATGAAGTCTGCCTGGATCGAGGATACGCTAAGCCTGTTGCCCCCTGCCTTGTTCCTACTCGCCCGCAGGTTCGAGGACAAGCCAGCAACAGCCAAGTATCCCTTCGGCTTTTACCGGGTCGGTTCGCTCGCCTTCCTTCTAGCGGCAGGCGCGCTGACGGCAATGGGTGGATTTCTGCTTTATGATGCTGGTCGCGCACTCATTCTGCAAGAACATCCCACCATTGGAAACGTGGTAATTCTGGGGTGGGACGTGTGGCTTGGCTGGCTGATGGTGGCGGCATTGATCTATTCGGTGATCCCTCCGGTGATACTCGGGCGGATGAAGAAACCGCTGGCGCGCGATACGATGGACAAAATTCTTTACACGGATGCGGATATGAATGCTGCCGACTGGAAGACGGGCCTGGCCGGAATCGCGGGGATTATCGGCATCGGATTCGGCTTCTGGTGGGCTGATGCGGCAGCAGCAGGTCTTATTTCCTTTGACATCTTGCGCGACGGGCTGCGCAACCTGCGCATCGCCGTTGCCGAATTGCTGGACGGTGCCCCTAGAGAGCTGACGTCGCCCGATATTCACCCGGTTGTCAAAACGGTTTCCGAAGCGCTGCGCAGGCGGTTTCCGGGTCATGACGTACAGGTGCGGGAAACCGGCCGTTACATTCGTGCCAATGTGGTTCCGGCCAAAGGTGCGGAATTGGAGTGCTGGCAAGCCCGCGTGTGGATCGGGCAGGATGAGGCGTGGCGACTGCGCGACATCAATCAAGAGGTGCGGGATCTACCTGCACCGGCGGGCGACCCACCAGAAAAGCGAGGGTGCCAGTAGAACACCGCCGCGTGACAGGCATCAACGTCCGATGCGTTTCATCGCCCAGCCTACCGAGAACCCATGCAGGATGGTGGAAAGCAGGATTGTCAGCGCAGTGATCACCCACAGATCGGGCAGATTGGCAAACTGGGCGTGTCCGCTTGCATAGGCCAAATAGTAAATCGACCCGATACCCCTCACACCGTAGACGGCTACAAGAGTCCGATCGGAATTCGCCATTTCGCTTCCCGAAAGGGAAAGCCAGCCCGCCAGTGGCCGCAAACATAAGATCAACAGTACTGCCAACGCGATGTGATGCCAGCCCAGATTTGTAGTTAGGACAGGCAGCACGCCACCCAAGGCAATGAGCAGAAGTGCTGTCAGCGCGTGTTCAATGGATTCCGAGAAATCGTGCAGGTGCCGGTGGTAGTCGTGCTCGGTCTCAATCCGGCGCAACGACAGGCCCATTGCTGTCACCGCGATAAAGCCGTAACCCTCGACGAGTTCGGTTGAGCCATAGCACAGGAACACTCCGGCAATTGCTATCACGCCCGATCCGGTATCGGCCAACCGGGTTTCGCGTGGCCAATTAAAGATGATCTGGCCCAACAACCAGCCTCCGGTCCAGCCCATGATTGCACCAACACCGATACGCCAGATCACGGCTTCCAAAAGCCATCGCAGGCCCCATTCCCCGGGCATCAAACCTTGCGCGATGATCAGCAATCCCAAGTAGACGAACGGAAAGGCCAACCCATCGTTCAGTGCCGCCTCGGTCGTCAACGCAAAACGGACGGGGTGTTCACCGCCTTCATGCGGCGGCGCGATCTGCACATCAGCGGCGAGCACCGGATCGGTGGGCGCAAGCACCGCCGCTAGCAGGACGGCCCCGCCTGCCGTCAGTCCGCCCAGTATAACACCCAGTATCGCTATCAATATAACTGTCAGCGGCATGGCGAACAGAAGCAGACGAAGGGTCGGTCCCCATTTGCTGGCCGGCCCAAGGCTGTCCACACGCATCCCCGCGGCGAAAAGGGCCACGATCACGGTGATTTCTGCCATAACCTCCCACACCAACGGTGCATGACGCGGGTCGGGCGGAGTGGGCAGATCCGGTATCGCAAGCACGGCAAAGGCGCCAAAGAGGATCATCAGCGGTGCCGCTGCCGGTTCACGGGAAGAAACCAGCCGCGGAAGCCACCGTGCCAGGATCACGATGATCCCGACGATTGCCAATGAGAGGTGATAGCCGCTGAACTCGAAAAAGGCTTCGGCATTCATTTTAGGTGTTCCCCACGCCTTTTAACAGCACCTCGTCTATGCGATCACCGTGCAAGACCGAGATATTGCCTGTCGTCTCCAGCACGACGGCTCGGATCGAAGACAGGTCTAGAGCGTTTGCTTCGCGCAGCTTTGCGATCAGGTCCTCCTCGGCCACGCGGGTGGCGCGCAGGGCGTCACGCAAGATCACCCCGTCCTTCATCAGCAGGACCGGCGTATTCTGCACCAAGCGGTCAATTTGCTGCGACCAGCGCCGCAGCCGGGACATCGAGTATTGCACAGCAAACAGGCTTGCCATCGCCGTGAGCGTTTGCACAAAGCCTGACCATTGCTGCGATTGCGAGACGTTGGCCAGAAGCGAACCCATGGCGATCGTCATGACGAAATCGAAATTCGTCATCTTCGAGAAGGATCGCAGACCGACGATGCGGACTAGCAGGATGATCCACGAGATGCCGAGCGCACTCAGCAATGCCCCCTTGATGATGGCGTCGAGGAAAGGTTCGTCAACGAACATGGGTTTGTTCCTTTCAGAAGAAAGACGTTATTGCTCCAATTCCATCTCCAGCTCACGCTTCAAACGACATCGCCCCCACCAAGACCTGATCTGCGTGGCATAAACCGTCTTCGGGCGTATCCGGCATTTGCCTGCGTCAAATGTGATGCAGAACTGTCTTTTAGCGGCGACAACCGCAGAACTGGCCGCCGAGATGGCAGCAACCTTCAGTTCTACTCGGCTTACACCGTCAGCCTGTAGATCATCGGAGGTATTTCGCTGCGCCCGCTGCAAAAGGTCGTCGAAGCTGCCAATATCGACAAATTCCCCGCTTTTCAAAGGTCCTTGGGAAGTAGTGGCAACCGGATTCTTCACTTCCTCTTTTGCAATCTCTGTCCGGTCGGCGACAGAGGTCTCCCGTTCGCCATACGGGGTCCGTAACGTGAGGAGAATTTCCAAGATATAGATCGGCTCGAAACCAAGATTGCTGATGAACAAGCGCCCATCAAGGCTGCGACTACCGCCAAGATGAATCAATATCTCGGTGCGCCGCTGACGGCGCACACCCGAAACAAGGACTTGCAGGTATACAAACCAGACCAGAGCCGTAACGATTCCCACCGCAGCTTGAACCAGACCGGCATTTTCCACCAACCACATCCATATGAATAGATCCTCCGGAGAAATAGCGTCGCTCCTTTGCGTCTTCGGCGATATCGGCACCATAAATGCGCCTGCGATGCTTCGCCTCAATACATATTGAATGTGCGGCTCCCTAAAGCTGTTAACCAAACTTACGGCAACCTTCATGGAGCACGTTGGAAAATGATTGATTTCAGCGAATTCATCCTGCGCGTCCTCTTCGCAGGAGGGGGCGGGCTGGTCGTCGGGCTGGACCGTGAGATCAAGGGAAAACCGCTCGGAGCTGGGACCTACGTGCTCGTCTCGATCGCCTCGGCAGCGCTTATGGTCGTCACGCTAAACTTTGCGCTGAGCGGCGTGTCGGAGCATGGGGCCATGACCGTCGATCCGACACGCCTCATACAGGGTATCGTGGGCGGTATCGGTTTTCTTGGTGCCGGCGCGATCATGTCGCCGGGCGATAACGGTCGCCTCAAGGGCATCCGTAGCGGAGCGGCCATCTGGGCCGTGGGCTCGATCGGAATTGCCTGCGGTCTCGGCTATCTTAAAGAAGCAGCTTTCATTTCGGTGTTGGTTTTCGTGGTTCTCAACATCTTCGATTGGCTGCATATTCGAGGTCAGGAATAGGAGCTCTGTCGTGCCCGAAGCATCCAGTTGCCTGGTTACCAAACTATCTCACTACATGCCGCTGTCCGATCTGGACAAAGAGCGGCTTGCGAGGCTGGAAAAGTCCGAGCGCTCCTTCCCTGCGGGACAGGAGATATATCAGGGGGGTGACGAGAATAGGAACCTCTATGTGGTCAAGCACGGCTGGGCTTTCAGCTATACGGATCTGCCCGATGGTCGGCGCCAAATTGTCAAGATTCATCACCCCGGCGACATCGTCGGTTTTCCCGATGTCGCGCTCAAACACTCGACCACGACTCTGCGCACGGTTGAGAGCGTGTGCCTGTGCCCATTCCCGAAATCCTCTCTCGACGAAATCCTGCGGAAATCGCCACGGCTTTCGGCGCTGCTCATCTCGATCGCGCTGAGGGATCATGTGGTGCTGATCGACGTGCTGCGCGCCATGGGCCGGATGAGTGCGCAAGAACGGATCAGCTATATGCTGCTCGACCTGCTGGCGCGCCTGCGCATCACCAACCGCAGCATGACCGATACCTTTCGCCTGCCGATGACCCAGAGCCAGATCGCAGACTATCTGGGGCTGACTAACGTCTATATCAGCAAGACCTTCCTCCGCCTTGAGCGCGAAGGTTTCATCCAGCGCGATCATGATCAGGTCCGCGTCCTGAAAGAGCGCGAGATGATCGAGCTTACGGATTTCCACGATCGCTATGCCGAGATGGATACCTCCTGGTTTCCACAAGACTGATCAAACGGCCTTTCAATCCAGTTGAAAGCCGGACCTCGTCTTCTCAGGCAGGCTTGTGCTGCGTCTGAGTGCGAAATGCGTCTGCACGTGGGAACTAAAGGGCACCAGAAGTGTTGCCAAGCGGGTTACTAATAATTCTGTAAGCTGCTGATTTCTGTAAGAGAATAACTCATTTTAACGCCTGGGGGTGAACGGTGGAGCTACGGCTTTTCATAGCTTTGAGCATGCTTGTCCTTGCCGCAGCGATTCCGGTGATTGGCGCCGCGATCTGCTGTGCCGTTATCGCAATTCAGGTCGCCCTCTTAGCGCTTCGGCCATTAGGCGCCTGTCTGTCCGTTCATCCCTCTCCTGTGCCGCGGGATCCTGCCACTCCCTGGTTTTCGGTTCACATCGCCACCCATTGCGAACCGCCCCGCATGGTTATCGCCACGCTGCGCGCCCTGCTGGATCAGCAGTGGCCGACAGAAGGTTACGAAATCATCGTGATGGACAACAACACTGCCAATCCCGCGCTTTGGAAGCCCGTAGAACGGTTCTGCGCCACCCATTCCGGCCGGATCAGGTTCCTGCACCGAACCGGCGTGAAAGGTGCCAAGGCCGGGGCGCTCAACATTGCGCTTGCACATACTGACACGCGCACCACCCATATCGTGACCGTGGATGCCGACTACGTTGTCGCGCCCGATTTCCTGAAGCGCGCTGCCATCGCGCTGCGGCGGACGGGCGCGGATTACGTCCAGTTTCCTCAATCCTACACGGGCACCGCTCTCGTAGCGCCGGGCGTGGATGCCGAGCTTGAGGAATATTTCCGTACTAACGCCGCTAGTGCCGACGACGCCGAAGCTGTGCTTCTGACCGGCACGCTTTGCGTGATCTCGCGGGCGGCCCTTGTTGCCGCGGGCGGATGGACAGGCGCGGCCACGACAGAGGATGCGGAACTGGGCGTGCGGCTTTGCAATGCTGGCTTCTCTGGCCGTTTCATCAATCAGGTGGTCGGCAAGGGACTGCTGCCGCTGTCGCTGTGCGACCTTGAAAAACAGCGCTATCGATGGTGCAGCGGCAATGTCCAGACGCTGACGCGCCATTCCGCCATCGTCTTCGGCCTTGCCAGTTCGCTTACGCTGGCCAAGCGGATAGCGATCTTGTCCCAGCTCACCGCTTGGGTCAACCTGGCGATGGTACCCTTCCTACTCCTGAGCGCGTGGCTGCTGACCGGACAGGATCACACGATTCCAGCGACGCTGGCAGGCGGCGCCATCGTCCTAAGTCTTTGTGACATAATCATCCGCGTTTTAGCGCGGGCCTGGCGGGACCGGTTGAATCCGGGGATCGCGTTAAGCGCCCTTGCCTGCCGCATTGCCTTGGCCCCACAATCGGCTAAGGCGACGTTTGATGCACTGACCGGCTGTCGGCTAAAATTCATCGTGACCGACAAGACCGGCAGCAGAGGCCCCACTGTGAGCGCGCTGTCTCCCTGCACACTGCTGATCTTCATCATCGGCGTTCTGTTGCTTGCTATCGGGCAACCGACGGATCCGATCGTCCTTGCTGCGGTTTCGGCAGTGACGCTGCCGCTTCCGGCGGCAGTTCTCACCGGCAACAGCTTGCGCGCCTATCGCGATGCTGTGAAAGCGCAAACACATGAGGCTATGGCATGAAATCCAATCCGCTCGCCCCACTCGTCGACATCATTATTCCCACCTACAACCGCGCGCATCTAATCGACAGCGCCATCCGCGCCGCGCTGGATCAAAGCTGGTGGAACATCCGTGTAACGGTGATTGACGATGCCAGCACGGATGTCACCGCGGAGGCGGTGGCGCCCTACCTTGAGCATCAGAAGTTCAACTACGTCCGGCTCGCGCGAAACGTCGGCACGGCACAGGCCAAGAACGTGGGCCTGTTGTTGACCGACGGCGATGCGGTCACCTTCCACGATTCCGACGACATCCCTCATCGCGACAAGGTGCTCCACCAGGTTCGCGTGCTGACCGCGCAGGACGTGCGAGCCAATGAATGCTTGAACTGGCGTCTTGCAGGCAAGCAGGGTGGGCAAGAGCTGGAGGTGAGTGCCGTCCTGACCCATCATGAACTGATCCTGCCAGACGGTCGGCGGGTTGAGATCCGGCGCGACCTGTCGCTGCTCGATGACGTGTTCCCGAACCTCCAGATGGGTTCGCAGGTCCCAGGCGAATGGACGCATATCAACTCGGGCCTCTTTCGCGCCGGCGTGTTCCGACGCCTTGGCGGTTTCGCGGATTGCATCGAGGAGGACCGCGAGTTTCGCAACCGATTGATTCTCGAAGGTGAGGTCATCTGGATCGTGCCGGAACTGCTCCTGACGAAGATCGAAACGCCCGACAGCCTGACACAGTCCTCGGCATCAGATTACGACAGCGCGCGCCGTCGGATGGACCGGGCGGAGGTCTGGGCAAAGGTCGAGGCATGGCGGGCAGGCAGAAGGGTCGTCCCCGTGCCGGTGGATATACCTAACCTTGAGGTTGCGCAGGTCAGTCGCCCCGCTTGCCTAAACCTCCGCGATATCCCGATGACACAGGCGACCGCAGCGTGGGTTACAAACATTTTCTCTGGTCCTGCGGAACAGGTAGCAATGCAATGAAATCGATCCGGCATGAAACCGCGCCAGCGCGGATTGCCATCGTGGACCCGTGCAGCGCGGCTGGCTACGATTTGCCCGATATCGACACCGGCGGGCTCGGCGGCACCGAGGCCACGGTGCTGCGCGTTGCCAGCGGTTTGCACACCGGGTTCGACATCACCCATTTCCAGAGCGGCCGCACCGAAATGCGGCTTTCGCACGCCGGTCTGCTCTGCCCGCTGTTCGATCTGGACGCGACCGGTAACTTCGATGCCATGATCGTGATCAACCGCTGGAAAGTCGCGCTGAAGCTGCGCAAGCGGTATCCCGACACAGCCATCTTCCTGTGGCTGCATGTCTATCCGGGTCGCCATAACCGCAAGATGGGCGCGGCTCTGAAAGAGGCGGGTATTCTCGTCATCTGCGTATCGCACACCCATTCCCGCCAGTTGCAGGCGTTTCTGGGCGACGAAGCCACACCGCAGCTCCACGTGATTTACAACCCGCTAGACAACGATCTACGACCTGACGCGACGCCGCGCGATCCGAACCGGCTGCTCTTTGCCAGCTCTCCGCACAAGGGGCTGGCGCAGGTGTTCGCGCAATTTGCGGCGCTGCGTAAACACCTTCCGAAGCTAACCCTCGCGGTGGCCGATCCGGGCTATCTGCGGTGGAAGACCGGCCCGGTGCCGGAGGGTGTCATCTTCCTCGGCGCGCTGCCCCACCCGGAACTGATCCGCCAGATGCGCCGCGCCTCGTGCTTGTTCTATCCCCAAACCGCTTTTGCCGAGACCTTCGGCTTGGTGCTGGCCGAGGCGAATGCGGTCGGCACGCCGGTCCTCGTGCATCAGGGTCTCGGCGCCAATGACGAGATCGTCTCGGATGCGCGGCAATGGGTGAATGGCGCCGACCCGAGCGAGATTTTACAACGCATTGACGCATGGCGTCAGTCGCCGCCGGAGGTGAGAGGCAATCCGGCTTTCCGCCTTAGCGAAGTTGCCCAGCAGTGGGCGCGGCTTCTGCGCTCTGGGGCAGCCGTTCAGGGCAAGGCTCGTGAGGTGCAGCCATGAAAACGGGCCCCTTCGCATTTTGGCAAGTGCCGAATTTGAAAGGTCTATCCCTGCCCCCGCACGTGACGGATGGTCTGCGGGCCGCAGCTGACGCCGAGGAGTGCGGCGAGCGCCCTGTTTCCCGTTCGATCGCGCTGCTGAGTGAAGCCGGCCTGCTCGGCGATGACGGCAGCGCCGACCCTATCTGCACCGCGCGGGCGCTGATGCAGGTCGGAGCTGCGAACCTCAGTGTTGGCCGGCTCTGGGAGGGGCATGTGAATGCACTTCGGCTGATCCATCTTTACGGGTCAGCCGCATTGAAGCTCAATGTGGACGCCCTGATCGCCGAGGGCGCCGTGCTCGGCGTTTGGGGTGCGGACGGACCTGTGCCTGTCACACTAGACACAAGCGGTACGCGGCTGCAGGGGGCCAAGCGTTTTACCTCAGGCCTTGGCACGGTCAGCCATGCGCTCGTGAGCGTGGGCGGCGATGTCGGCGTTCGGCTGGCACTGGTCGATGTGCGTGACCCCGACCGTTCCGACACCTCTTGCTGGAACATGCAAGGAATGCGGGCGTCAGCCTCGGGCAATTACGATTTTTCCGGGCTGAAAGTGCAGGACTGGATCGGCGGCCCAGACGATTACCTGAAGGAGCCGAATTTTGTCGGCGGTGTCTGGCGAATTGCTGCGTTGCAGGCGGGGGCAACCATCGGTTTGCTGGACCGGGCCGCGACCGATCTGCGCGCCATGGACCGGATGCAGACCGAGGCGCAACAGGCCCGCCTGATGACCGTGTTGACCCGGGCCTGGGCCGGCGCCGCGCTGACAGAACGCGCCGCGCAGGCCTCGGTTGATTGCTCTCTCGAGGCTGAGCAGATTGTCGCCACCTCCATCGCGGCGCGGCTCTTTACTGAAGAAGTCGGGCTCGATGCCATCCGCGCGAGCGAGCAGTCGATCGGGCTGCGCCATTTCGAGTCCGGTGCCGAAACTGGACGCATTGCCCGCGACCTTGCGGTCTATATGCGTCAGGCCGCGCGCGACGCCTTTCTGCAAAGGACAGCCCGGCAGGCGTTGGGGCAGGACGATCGGGCATGGGGGGTCTTCGGATGAATGTCGCCGACCATCCTGACCAAGCCGTGTTCGAAGGCCGCGAGAAATTCGTGGTGCTGGCACCGCACCCCGACGATGAATCGCTGGCCTGTGGGGCGCTGCTGGCGCGTGCCTTCGCTGGTGCGGGTGCGCATGTGATATGCCTGACGAATGGCAGTGCCAGCCATCCCGGGTCTCGCGCGTGGCCCCCTGAGCGGCTAGGCGTTCTGCGTTGCGCCGAGCTTACCCGCGCCATCGAATGCCTCGGCGGCACAGCGCGCGACCTGACCTGGATGGGCTTGCCCGACGCGGCTCTTTATCGCGTCGATCCGCAGGATGTCACGGCACGGCTTGAAAACACAATCGCACAGACAGGCGCAAGGCATGTCTTCGTGCCAGCGCGTGAAGATCACCATGAGGATCATCAGGCTACCGCTGCCTTCGCGACGGCGCTTCGCACGAAGAGGCCTGACTGGATATTTCATAGCTATCCTGTTTGGTCCAGATGGGACGACCCGGATTTTGCAAACAGCATCGCACCCTATGCGCCGATCTTCTTGGCGCCGGAGGAGCATGAGGCGCGCAAGCGCACCGCCATCGCCGCACACCGTTCCCAGCTGGGTCAGGTGGTCGCGGACGATCCTTTGGGCTTCGTGCTTCCGTCGGGTTTCATCGAACGCTTCGCCAGCGAAGACGAGATCTTCTGGAGGATGCCGTGATGGGCGTAGGCCTAGAACATCTGAATGCGCTTTATGCCGATAGTGCGGACCCGTGGAATTTCGCGGAGAGCAGTTACGAACAGGACAAGTTCACAGCGACCCGCGCAGCGCTGTCGCGTCCGCGCTATGAGGGCGCTTTTGAGCTGGGCTGCGGGAATGGCCAGCTTGCTCGACACCTCGCGCCGCTATGCAACACTTATACCGGCATGGACGCCGTGGAAGTCGCCGTGGAGACCGCTCGGCGCACACTTCCACAGGCGTGTTTCCTACAAGGCTTCTACCCCTGCGCCTTGCCGAAATACGCCTTCGACCTGCTGATCCTGTCCGAGATCCTATACTTCCTTGACCCCAGTGCTTTAAAAACCCTTGCCCGCGACATTGCCACGTTCTGGTCCCGGGCCGAGGTGATCTGCGTGACCTACTTGGGTCAGACCGGCCACGGGCTGCAGGGACAGGAGGCGCTGCAGATCTTCACCGCCGCGCTCGACACACATGCGTTCGAAGCCGTGACACGGACCGAAGGGTATCGCATCGACCGCGGAGTGCCGGAGGATGCGTCATGACCAGGCCCCAACCCCCGGATATCGCTATCGTTATCCCAGCTCGCAACGAGGCTGCGCGGATTGCCGATTGCCTGACTGCACTGGCCGGACAAGTCAGCGAGCGTGTAAGGGTGATCCTTGTGGTCAACAACACCACGGACGGCACTGCCGGTTTGGCCCGCAAGGTCGCCAGCAGGAACGGGATCAACCTGTCGGTGCTGGAATGCACATTGGCCGCGCACGAAGGCGTCGGCACCGCGCGCAGGATGGGCTGCGATCACGCGCTGCGCACCATACCGGACCTGCGCAGCCTTCTTACGACGGATGCCGATTGCATCGTGGCACCGGACTGGATCGCGCGAAACCTCGCGCACTTGGACGAGGCTGATGTGGTTTGTGGCAGGATCGAACCAATGGCGTCCGAAACCGAGATCCTCGTTAGGATAGATGCACAGCTCGGCGTGCTGGAAGCTACCTATCGCCGACTTGTGCAGGATTTCTTTGCCCGCTACGTTCCGGGCCACGCGGAAATTGCAGGCACCCATGGCGAAGCCGCCGGGGCGAGTCTGGCTCTTACGCGGGAAGCCTACGTAATGGCGGGCGGCTTCGCCGCCGTCAAATGCGGCGAGGACCGTCGCATTGTGCGCGCGCTGCGCTTGGCCGGGGCCAGGGTTCTCCATTCCGATGACGTTACCGTGCAGGCCTCGTGCCGCCTAACCGGTCGCGCGCCAGGTGGAATGTCCCATGCTTTGAAGGAGCGCACGGACACAAGAGACTACCTGATCGACGATAGTCTGCCGCCGGCCGACTGGCTAATCCGGAAGGCCGGGTGCGGGTGCCTGGGCCCATGGCCGTTGCTGGTGCCTGCCCGGCTGAGGCTGAACGTGCGCGATCTCCCCCGCCACATCGAAATTCTCGAAACCTTCCGAAACTCAGAGCGGGTTCTGCCCGCCGCGAGAACACCGGCCGCATCGCTGTCCAAATGCCACGTGATTGGCGCTGCACCGGAAAGAAGAACGGCGATTATTCCTGCCGTCCCCTCACCGCAACCTTCGGCACGGTCAACCTTGAAAGGAGCCTGAAATGACTAAACTGAAAGATCTCTATATCGAAGAACTACAGGATCTCTGGTCCGCGAATGAACAGATGTCGGAAGTGGTCTCGGCCATGGCCGACAAGGCGTCGGACAGTAAGCTGGCAGACCGGCTGAGTGCAGCCAAGGATGGAATTGACCAACACACTCGCCTTTTGAAATTCCTTCTGGAAGCCGCGGATGCAGACATGAAGAAGGAACACTGCAAGGGCATGGAGGGGCTGGTGAAGGAGGCCCGTAGGCACGCGCTAGACAGCGATATGAGCGGCGCCGCGCTGGATGTTGCGATCATCGCGCAATATCAGCGCATGTGCCACTACGGCATCGCCGGGTTCGGCACCACAAAGGCCTTTGCCGAGGCACTTGGCGATGACGACGCTATACGCAAGCTCGATGATGCGCTCGACAACATCTACGAGTCCGACGACTTCATGTCTGAACTGGCGCAACGTTCCCGCAATGTGGATGCGGCGTAATGTACGATCATGCCGGGCCGGCCGCTTGGCCCGCCCGGTGTATCTGACAGTCTGCCCGAAGGGAGCCCCGACAGTTGGTCGGGATAAGAGAAATCATACTCGCGAAAATCCTGAGAGGTTCAACGCACGCGGTAATCCATCTGATTACCTTCAGCGTGGTCTTTCTCGCGATGATCAATCTCGCTGCCTGATTTACGGAGGATCATTGCTACGGGTCTTTACGCGGCGATAATGAATGGAAATGGCTTAGCTCCAGTGCGTTGTCAGCCTCCATCAATTGCGTGATCGTATCGGTGGGCTTTTCGATCTAGGCCAGCAAATTCGGTAGCTTCAACAAAACCTTCGAAACCATGGCAGCGATCATCATCCTGCTGATTTGGTTATGTATCTCCGCAACCATCATATTGATGGGTGAAGACAAGAATGCGGAAATCGAGGCTCGAACCGCCCATGACACAACGGGAGAATTGGCCGAGCCGATGCGATAGGGGCGCGGAAAACCCCGACAGATTGAGCCCCATAAAAGGAAGATCCTAGGAGCCGTTCATCTACCGAAGGTTGGTCGGCGGCCCTAGTCCGCAGGGATAATCGCGTCGACCAACATGTCCACGGACCGACAATCTCGTTCGAGGATCAGCCGCCGATAAGATCGCCGCCATTCGGATGGAGCACCTGTCCTGTCATATAGGACGCATCCTCGCAGGCAAGAAATAGCATCGAGGGTGCCACCTCATTTGGCTGGCCGGGGCGGCCAAGAGGCGCCGACATGCCAAAATCCTCTACCTTGTCGGGAGGAAACGAGGCGGGGATCAGAGGCGTCCAGATCGGGCCCGGCGCGACCCCGTTTACCCGGATCCCGCGAGGAGCCAGTTGCGATGACAATGCTCGGACGAACGAAAGGATTGCCCCCTTGCTGGAAGCGTAGTCGATCAGCAAATCTTGGCCGCGGTAGGCTGTCACCGAGGTGGTGCAGATGATAGATGCCCCCTTTTCAAGGTGCGGCAATGCCGCCTGTACCATGAAGAAATGGCCACCAATGTTCGTGCGGAAGGTGCGAAAAAGCTGTTCCTCGGATATTTCCGTGACGTTTTCGCGCGCGTGCTGTTCGGCGGCGTTGCAGACAGTCACGTCAAGCCTGCCGAATTCATTCAGGGTTCGGCTTACCGCCTCTTTGCAGAACGCTTTGTCGCCGACATCGCCATCCAGCAGCAGCGCCTCGCTGCCTTCGTCCTCTACCAATTGGCGTGTCTTTCTGGCATCGTCATGCTCGTCCAGGTAGAGGATCGCGAGCTTCGCGCCCTCGCGCGCGAAAAGCGCCGCTGTAGCCCGACCGATCCCAGAATCGCCGCCGGTGATAATGGCCACCTTGCCCTTAAGTCGCCCGGCGCCCGGATAGCGCGGTATGTACTCAGGTTCGGGAACCATCCGGGATTCGATGCCAGGTTGCCTGTCCTTGGTCTCCAGTTTGTCCAAGTCTGCGCTGCTCATGATCCAATCACCTTTCTTTCAGTCATAACCCTAACGGGCCATCCTCGTTCCCAAACGCATCGTCTAATCTCCCACGACGCTCCGCCTGCTGAAGCCTCTACAGAGCGGAAGAATGGGCGTTTCGACGCGCTTGCAAGCATCGCTACTTCGAACTGAGCTATCGCGAAGGCCATGCCACCGCCTTTCCCGTGCTGGCATCTGGGTTTAAGGATCTGCTCTGCTCGGCAAAGGCAAGTTGGATCGATGCCTTTTGCCCGGCTAGACAAAACAGGAAAAGCCCGGCCGCGTCGCGCCCGGGCTGATTTCAGTTGTACCTAGTCAATGCAGATTACCGGCTATGCGCCCCTTCCCTGACCTCTTCGACAATCTTTGCGCAGAAAGCCGGGAGGTCGTCGGGGCTGCGCGAGGTGATCAGTCCCCTGTCCGCAACCACTTCTTGGTCCTCCCAGATCACGCCAGCATTTTCGAGATCGGTACGGATGGAGTTATAAGATGTCATGCGTCGCCCCTTGGCAACACCTGCCTCGACCAGCAGCCAAGGGCCATGACAGATCGCAGCGACAATCTTGCCCGCATCATGGAAGGCCTGAACCAGCTTGACGGCGGCCTCTTCGGTTCGCAGCCTGTCGGGATTGATCTGCCCGCCTGGAAGGACAAGCGCGTGATAGACACCAGCATCGACCTCAGCGATAGTGCGGTCAACCTGAACCGTCTCTCCCCAGTCACCATCCTTCCATCCTCTAATCGCATTACCGCCTGGTGAGGCGATCTCGACAATCGCTCCGGCCGTGCGCAATTCATCGCGCGGCACCTCAAGTTCGGATTGCTCGAACCCGTCTGTCGCCATGATCAGGATGCGAGTTTTTGAAATGTCGGTCATGCGTCTCTCCTTTCGCACGAAGGCAACCACTCGGAAGTTCCGGTTAGCCGTGTCTGGGGTTTCAACCGGAGAAGTCGCGTAGTCGTTCCGTCGCTTTGCCCATTCCGGCAGTTCTCCGCTTGCCGACCGTGTCGTTCAGTGAAGATCAGCGCGTGATTTTTGTTCGTCCGATTGATGATGGTCAACAGTCTGTTGGCTTGGGCTTCAAGCCAATTCGTTTCAGAAGCTTGGCATGGTTCAGGCTCCGCAAGGAGGCCTGATTGGTAAGCAGTCTCTACGTAAGCCTCCGGGGGCGGCCGTCTGATCTTGGGTTCGCTCCGATGGTAAGTCCGACCTTATGTCCGACTTTATCAACCGCCCTCAAATCGAAGTTCTGTCTGCCGCCGATGGTGAACGCCGCCGGTATCGGTCGGATGATGATAAACTGCGCATTGTCGAGGAAAGCTTCGTCGGCCACCGCCAAGCGGCAGCCACAGCGCGGCGGCATGGTATTTGCCGATCACTGCTGACAACCTGGCGGCGACAGTATCGCAACGGTGAGCTTGGGTCTTCTCGCCCGGTATCGTTCGCGCCGGTGACCATGACGAAAGCGCCCGCGTCGCAGACCAATTTAGCTGATCCCTGTCTGCCCCTGGACTGTCAGGTTGAGATAGCCCTGACGAATGGTCGCCGGGTCATCGTGCCGGTTGGGGTGGAGCCCGCAGCGCTTGCGCGGATCCTGGCAGTGGTGGACGGGCAATGATCGCGTTTCCGGCTGGCGTGAAGGTTTGGATTGCGGGCGGCACCACCGATATGCGGCGAGGTATGAACACGCTGGCGCTACAGGTGCAGGAAGGGCTCGGCCGCGATCCCCATGCGGGTGAGATCTTCTGCTTCCGAGGCCGCAAGGGCGATCTGGTCAAGATCCTCTGGCATGATGGCGTGGGCATGTCGCTTTACCTGAAGCGCCTGGAGGCAGGCAAGTTCATCTGGCCGGTGAGCCGGTCGGGCGAAGCGGTGCAGATCTCGGCGGCGCAGTTGGGCTATCTTCTGGAAGGCATTGATTGGCGCAATCCGCGTTGGACGCAACGCCCTATAAAGGCTGGATAAATTTCGACTAAAAGCCTATTTTTAATGGTGTCCCGTGGCTCCGGCTGGTAAATATCGGCCATGTCTGCTGCCGCCTCCGAACTCGCCAAATTACGCGCTGCCCTGGCCGCCGTTGAGGCTCGTGGAGATGTTGCGGAAAGCGAGCTGGCACAGGCCCGAGCGGTTGTCTCCTGCTCGGAAGCGATGATCCAAGAGCTCAAGCTCGAGATCGCCAAACTGCGCCGTGACAAATACGGTATCTCGTCAGAACGACGTGCGCGGTTGATCGATCAGTTGGAATTGCAGCTTGAGGAGTTGGAGACGGCGGCAACCGAAGAGGTCCTGACCGCCGGCGAGGCGGCTGAAAAGGCCAGCACGGTGCGCGCCTTCACGCGCCGCTATCCTGTGCGCAAACCCTTTCCCGATCACCTGCCGCGCGAGCGGGTTGTTGTCGAGGCCCCTACCGCCTGCACCTGCTGCGGCTCGGATCGTCTCGTGAAAATGGGCGAAGATGTCACCGAGACGCTGGAGGTGGTCCCGCGGCGCTGGAAGGTGATCCAGACCGTGCGTGAGAAGTTCACCTGCCGGGCCTGCGAGAAGATCAGCCAACCGCCGGCCCCGTTCCATGCGATCCCGCGTGGATGGGCCGGGCCAAGCCTGATCGCCATGCTCGTCTTTGAGAAATATGGTCAGCACCAGCCTTTGAATCGGCAGGCAGAGCGCTTTGCCCGTGAAGGCGTCGAACTGAGCCTGTCCACCCTGGCAGACCTGGTCGGTCACGCGACTGTCGCCTTGCAGCCGATCCACGCCCTGATCGAAACCCATGTTCGTGCCGCCCACCGTCTGCATGGCGACGATACGACAGTGCCGCTTCTGGCGCGGGGTGGCGCGAAAAAGGCTCGTCTCTGGACCTATGTCCGTGATGACCGCCCCTGGAATGGCGGCGCGCCACCGGCGGCGATCTTCCGCTTCTCCCGAGATCGCTCGGCGACCAATCCCAATCAGCACCTGGCCGGATGGCAAGGCGTGCTGCAAGCCGACGCCTATGGCGGATATAACGATCTCTATCGTGCCGATCGCGATGCGGGGCCCGTGACCAGTGCGCTGTGCTGGTCGCATGCACGCCGGAAGTTCTTCGAACTGGCCGACATCGCGGGCAACATCCGCAAGGGCAAACTCTCCCATCAGATCTCGCCGGCCGCGCTGGAAGCGGTGAAACGGATCGACGCCATCTTCGACATCGAGCGCGAGATCAGCGGGCTGGATGCCGATGCCCGCCTTGCCGCCCGCCAAGAGCTCTCCCGCCCCTTGGTGGACAGCCTCCATGACTGGTTGCTGGCAGAGCGCGCCAATCTGTCCCGACACAACAAGGTGGCCAAGGCGATCAACTACATGTTCGAGAAAGATGGCCGTTGGCAAGCCTTCACGGCGTTCCTGGATGACGGGCGCATCTGCCTGACGAATAATGCGGCCGAACGTGCCCTGCGCGGCGTGGCCTTGGGCCGAAAGTCATGGCTGTTCGCCGGATCCGAGCGCGGCGGCGCGCGGGCCGCCACCATGTATACCCTGATCGTTACGGCAAAAATGAACGACATCGACCCGCAGGCGTGGCTCGCCGATGTTCTCGCCCGGCTGCCCGACATGCCCGTTTCGCGGCTGCACGAACTTCTGCCCTGGAATTGGAAATCCCGGCCCATCGCCAAGGCAGCATGATCATGCAGCTGAACAAAGTGCATTCCGTAAAGACCATCGACCGCGTTGCAGCCGAATTGGGTGAAACCGTCGATCGGATCTTCGATCTCGCCATCGATATGGAGCCCGAAGATGGCGTGATCTGGGTCTACGGCCCCGGCGACGACAGTGTCATCGCATTCTCTCCGTTCGGTATCGAAAACCTGCGCGAACTGATCGATATGGACAATGAGCACGCGCGTTGACCTCGCTGTGGCCTAAGCCGGATGCTTACGTCTCTACTCGCTGAGCGACGCCAAGATGGAGCGCCTGAACTCTTTCTTCCCAGCGAGCCACGCCAAGCACCGCGTCGGTGACTGTCGCCTCGTAGGGAGAATAATCTTCGTCAACCGCAACGGCTTGTGATGGTACGACGCGCCGAAGGTATACGGCGCTGACAAGACTCTTTAAAACCGCCGGAAGCTCTGGAGCGATAACGGGAGCCTGGCCGCTGAGAGTGCCGAGCACGAGGCAATCATGATCGATCCGACCTACCTCAAGGCACAATGCGCGGCGTCGAGTGTCGAGGTGGAAAAAGGGGGGCGTGGGCGCCAGATCGGGCGCACCAAAGGTGGTATGAACACCTAACTGCACGCCGTCGCCGATGCTAATGGAAGCCCGATCGGGTTCGTCATTTCCGCAGGAGAGATCATAAGAATTGGTTGTCGCCATCCCGAGGCGGCTTCGATCGCACCACGGCTGTAGTTGTGAAAGCCACCCATTGTGGAGAAGCGCGAGATGAAAGGCATGGTGTTCGAGGGGCGATCTGGCAGAAAATATCGTCCATGACCACGACCGCAAGTGTCGTGAACTTTGTGTATCTGGCCCGGCCCATGCGGTTTCAGATACTCAAGTGTCGAAGCAATCACCAGAGATTATGGCGAACTGGTTGCGGGCTGCAAGCCATTGCCTGACATTCCTTCCGTCTTTCTCCAAGTTGCGGATCGCGAGGTCAATCAGCTTGGTCGCGACCTCGTCCGTCGGGAATGATCCGCGCGTCTTGATCGATCTCAGGATCACGCGGTTCAGGCTTTCAATGGCGTTCGACGTGTAGATGATCTTGCGTTTCACATCGTCGAAGAGGTCGGACCATGGGTCTGCCTCACGTCTTCACGAAACCAGCCAGGAGAACGCGACATCCTTGGGCCATCCAATGCATCTGTTCACGCGCTGTTGCCTCTATTCATGGCCCCATTGCAGAACTAGCTGAGGAACTTTGACTGGCCTTCTCAGGTTGGACCGCCGACACGACAAGAGGAAACCTAGGCATGCCAATGAACTCTCTCAAAGACATCTATCTCGACCAACTTCAGGATATCTGGAGCGCTAACACCCAAGCCCTGCCGGTCGTCACTGAACTTGGTCGAGCTGCACATGACAAAGAGCTGTCCGAGGCGCTGATCGACGGCGGCAATGGTATTTCTGACGGCCTTGCCGAGATTGAGAAGCTCTGCAACGAGCATGGCATCAAGCCGAATGCTGAGCATTGCAAGGGCATGGAAGGTCTCGTCAAAGAAGCGCGCGCTCACGGCTTGTCGGACGAGATTACGGATGCCGAGGTCCGGGACGCAGCTATCATTCCACAGTACCAGCGCATGGTGCATTACGCCTTGGCCGGCTACGGCACGCTGGCAGCTTTCGCCAACCGGCTCGGCTTGGACAGCGACGCCGCCGTTTTGCAGAAGTGCCTCGACGAGACATATGATGGAGATCGCCGGATGACCAAGATAGCTACGAGTGGCGGGGTCAACAAGCAAGCGTCGGTCTGAAGTCAAATGCCGTCTGTCGGTAGCGTGCGCGCGCGAACACGCGTGCACGCATTAGGTTGCCCAAGGTGATGCTGTTTAGTCTCCAGATCAGTTAATTACAGAGCCAGAGGACGACACTTTCGGCGAGAGCTACGGTCGCCCAAAAATTAGGCGCCCCCCTTAGTGTTTTGCAAAGCAGCGCCGGTCATTGGGCTTGCCGAGCATAATCACGATGCGGATGCGCCGCCTGTGGCGGCGTATGCTATGTGCACCGAAGCTGACCGGGTCTTCTGGTCAAGCACTTAAATCAGATCGCCTAGGAAGCGCTAGCAAACACACTTGCTAAAGCTTTGAACTATGAGATTGATTTTCTGCGGCGAAGCAACCCAAGCCCGGCAATGCTTGTAAGAAGGAAGATTACAGGTGCAGGCACCGGGACTGCGGCAATCGACGGTACGTCCTTAAGAACGAAGCTGTCGATCGTTCCGTTGAATTCCTCGCCACCTGCCCGCACCGAAAAAACGCGCACGTTAGCTTTACCGAAATCGATCCCGGACGACAGATCGTAAGAAGATACGACCCCTCTGTCTCCCAGAGAGTTGTAGACGAAGAGCGACGCGATAGGACTGCCCGATGAGCCAAAGGCGTGAACCGTCCAGCCGTCCTGAAAACGATTTGAATAGCTATAGCGCCCGGTCCTGACCGTGTAATATGCGTCGTTGGCGACGCTGGCATATGATCGCGAAGCATCCAC
>NZ_FOHO01000010.1 GCF_900111675.1 Paracoccus homiensis
AGTTGAAAGTTCCGAAGAACTATCCTTGACGTCGAACCTTGCACATCTGTCATCCAATCCAAAAGGACCGGATAATCATCTGTTCATCGTCCTCACTTGCGTGAGCCGACAAACAGTGAAGCTGACACTCTCATCATCGCCGAAGCTAGAGAGCCGATATGCAAGACCTTAGTCGATTACGACCAAACCGCCCGCATATCCCTTCATAATTCCATCAATGTCAAAAAGCAGAGGAAACAAAATCGCGGAAGATGCGCCATTCAAGCGACGCCCCTACCGGTCAGTCATTCCCAGATTGTCTTGCCTTCGCCTTGCGCCATCTGACCGTCTGGCCTGTCTGGCCCGCCTCTCCGGCCCGTTCAGCGTGTCCCGCCGTTCGGTGAAGCGGTGTTTACGGTCAGAGATCAGAACCCGCAAGCAGAAAAATCACCCCGACAGGAAGAAAAGTTGCAACACACTGAAAATAAACAAATCTTCACGCCGCAAAATCCCCCAAAATCCCCACCCCCATCACCACACACCCCACCAGGCCCGCAGAACCCACAAAGCCCCAAACATCCCCAAACCCCCACCAAACCCAGCATATGCTGACAAAACACCCAAAAACCCGATTCCCAAAATGCAAAACAAACAACCAGAATCAGGGACGCGGTGAGCAGAACAACCGCAGAAAGGAATCGGCCCAACCCCGACCAAAGGGCGCAACTTGACCCAAAGCAGCCTTCTACGAAGAAGAAAGGCCACCCCAACCCGCAGGTGTTGATCTGTCCAAGCTTCGCGCCCTAACATCGGCGAATCTCGCAAGAGAACCCTCGCGTCTACGTCGTCGGGTCTGCCGATCTTGGATCGTGCCGCGCCTGAAACCTTTTGGGGAGGAAAGGTCATGATGTGTTTTGAGGAGTTCAGTTCCTGTGTGCTCAGCAATTGCGGGCACTATTACAGCACGCCATTGAAGCGTAGCCGCGGCAGCGCGGGTGTCTTCAACATCCGCCGGCGTCACGGCATCGATATCGCGGACATGGAATGCACCATCGACCGGATCGACCGGACCCGCGCCGCCATCCGCCGCGACGACAACGAATACCTGTTCCTGATCATGCAGAGATCCGGCGAGACGGGGTATGTGCATAATGGCCGCGAAGAGACGCTGACCCCGGGCGACTGCCTTCTGATGGATTCCTCGCGCCCGGCGGAAATCCGGTTCGAGGGTCGCGCCGCGCATTTCCTGTCGGTTCACCTTCCCCGCGCCCTGTGCCTGGAGGGGCGGCAGGCGGTGCCCGAAACCGGCCGGCGGATCGCAAGGTCGCATCCGTTGCAGGCCAGCCTGCGCAGCCTGATTACCGGCAAGGGCGGCGAATCCGAGGGGATCGACGCTGAATACCTGTTCGACTTCGTCGCCATGATGTTTCGCGCCGAAGGCGGAAATCCGGGCGCGGCGGGCTTTCGCGACCGCGAAGGCCGCTATCGCTATGCCCGCGAAACGGTCGAGCGGCACCTGTCGGACCCAGAATTCTCGATCGAGATGCTGGCAAATCTGGTGAATATGTCCCGCCGTCAGTTGCAGCGCGACTTTACCGATCACGGCACCACCTTCACCCGGTTCGTGTCGGAACGGCGGGCGTCGCTGGTCGCTTCGCATCTCAGGCGTGCGGCCAGGATGGGGCAGCGCCCCGCCATCGCGGATCTGGCATTCCGCGCGGGCTTCAACGACCTGTCGCATTTCAACCGGACCTTCCGCCAGCATTACGATCTGACGCCGGGCGATTTCCACGCCCGCCACGCGACTCCGACAACGAATTGAATTTGTGCATTTTGTTTGGCGCAGCCCGCCCATGTCATGGCGCGGGCGGCCAAGACCGCACGCGGTTGGCGGACATATCCTGACGTCAGAAGCCGGCCGAGGACCGGCAAATGCGGAGGAACCCCATGGATATGAAAATGCTCATCGACGGGCAGCTGGTCGGTGCCGACCGGATGCTGGATGTCATCAACCCGGCGACCGAGGATGTCTTTGCCCGCGTGCCCCACGCAACCGAGGCCCAGCTTGATCAGGCGGTCGAGGCCGCGCGTCTGGCCCAGATCGAATGGGCCAGGACCTCCATGGCGGACCGCCGCGCCAAGGTCGAGGCGCTGGCCGCCGCGATCGGCGAACACGCCGATGAAATCGCCCGCATCATCACGCAGGAACAGGGCAAACCCCTGCCCGAGGCCGCCGGAGAGGTGGAATGGAGCCAGGGCTACCTGATGCACACGGCCAGCCTGCAACTGCCTGACCGGGTGATTCAGGACGATGCGCAGTTCCGGATCGAAACCCGCCACAAACCGCTTGGCGTGGTCGGCGCGATCATCGCCTGGAACTTTCCGCTGCTGCTGGCCTGCTGGAAGATCGGCCCCGCGCTGATGGCTGGCAATGCCCTGATCCTGAAGCCTGCGCCCACGACCCCGGTCGCGGCGCTGAAGCTGGGCGAATTGTGCGCCAAGGTCTTTCCTGCCGGGCTGGTCAATATCCTGACCGACAACAATGATCTGGGCCCCAAGATCACCACGCATCCGGGCATCGCCAAGATCGGCTTTACCGGCTCGTCAGAGACCGGCAAACGGATCATGGCCAGTGCCGCCAACACGATGAAGCGCGTGACACTTGAGATGGGCGGCAATGACGCGGCCATCGTGCTGCCCGATGTCGATGTGCGCCAGACGGCCGAAAAGGTCTATGGCGGCGCCTTCTTCAATGCCGGGCAGGTCTGTCTGGCGGTCAAGCGGGCCTATGTCCATGATGCGATCTATGACGAATTCTGCGACGCGCTGGCCGATATCGCCGCGACCGCTGTGGTCGATGACGGGCTGAAGCAGGGCACCACCGTTGGCCCGATCCAGAACAAGGCCCAGTTCGAAAAGGTCAAAGGCTATCTGGAGGACGCGCGCTCCAGCGGCAAGGTCATCGCGGGCGGCGACACGCGCGACGGCAAGGGCTATTTCATCAGCCCGACGATCGTGCGCGACGTACAGGACGGCCAGAAGATCGTCGATGAAGAACAGTTCGGCCCGATCCTGCCGGTCATTCGCTTCGACGATATCGACCAGGTGATCGCCCGTGCCAACGCCTCGGATTACGGGCTTGGCGGTTCGGTGCATTCGGCGGATCTGGACCGGGCGACCGATATCGCGGGCCGGATCGAGGCCGGAACGGTTTGGGTCAATCAACAGTTGAACATCGGACCACATATCCCGATGGCCGGGTTCAAGGGCTCGGGCCTGGGGGTGGAACAATCGGTCGAAGGTCTGGCCGAATACACCCAGATGCAGGTCATCAACGTCGCGCGCGCCTGAGGCAGCGCATGGGATAGACGGGGCGGGAAGAGGAGCCCGCCCCGTTCACATCAGGAGGAACAGATGCAGCCGACCCCTGCGCCGGACATGATACCCCAGAACGGGCTGTCCCATGTCATCGGCCCGACCGACCAGCCCCTTTACTGGGCCACGATCCCGCAATTGCTGCGACAGGCCGTCGACCAGAACCCCGAGGCCGAGGCGCTTGTCTTTCGTGAAAGCGGCCAACGGCTGACCTATCGTCAGTTTGCGCAGCGCGTGGATCACTGCGCGGCGGGTCTGCTGGCCCTGGGCATCGGCAAGGGCGACCGCGTCGGCATCTGGTCCCCGAACCGGCTGGAATGGGTGCTGACGCAATTCGCGACCGCCCGCATCGGCGCCATTCTGGTCAATATCAACCCGGCCTATCGGGTGTCGGAACTGGAATATGCGCTGCAAAAGGTCGGCTGTGCCGCCATCGTCGCGGCGCGGCGGTTCAAAAGCTCGGACTATGCGGCGATGCTGGCGCAGCTGATCCCCGAACTGGCCGAGGGCGCACCGCTGCGCAGCGCCACCTTCCCCGAGCTGCGCCACGTGATCCTGACCGAGGGCGAGGATCCCGGCACGATCAGCTTCGACAGCCTGTGCGACCGGGCGACCCCCGACCTGCTGGCGCGGCTGGATGACATCACCGACACGCTGTCGCCCGACGACGCGATCAACATCCAGTTCACCTCGGGCACGACCGGCGCGCCGAAGGGCGCAACGCTGTCGCATCTGAACATCGTCAACAATGCCCGCTTCGTCACCGACCGCATCCGCCTGACCCAGACCGACAGCCTGGTGATCCCGGTGCCGCTGTATCACTGCTTTGGCATGGTCATGGGGGTGCTGGGCGCGGTCAGCAAATCCGCGCGGATGATCTTTCCCGGCGAGGCCTTCGACCCATTGCAGGTGCTGGACGCCGTGGCCGAGGAACGCGCAACCGCCCTTTACGGCGTGCCGACGATGTTCGTCGCCATGCTGCAGGAACTGGACAACCGGCCCCGCGACCTGTCCAGCCTGCGCACCGGCATCATGGCCGGATCGCTTTGCCCGATCGAGGTGATGCGCCGAGTCACCCGCGACATGCATATGGATCAGGTCACGATCTGCTACGGCATGACCGAAACCTCGCCGGTCTCTTTCCAAAGCCTTACCGACGACCCGACCGAAAAGCGTTGCGAGACCGTTGGCCGGATCCATCCGCATTTGCAGGTCAAGATCGTCGATGCCGACGGCAATGCGGTCCCGGTCGGTCAGCGCGGCGAGATCTGGACCCGTGGCTATTCGGTGATGCAGGGCTATTGGGGCGATGATGCCGCGACCGCGAACAGCATCACCGATGGCTGGATGCAGACCGGCGATCTGGGCGTGCTGGACGATCAGGGCTTCTGCACCGTGGTCGGCCGGGTCAAGGACATGATCATCCGTGGCGGCGAAAACATCTACCCGCGCGAGATCGAGGAATTCCTGATCCGGCACCCGCAGATCAGCGAAGTTCAGATTTTCGGCATCCCCGATGAGAAATACGGCGAAGAGGTCTGTGCCTGGATCGTCGCGCGTCCCGGTGCGGGCCTGACCCCCGAAATCGTGCGCGACCATTGCAAGGGGCAGATCGCGCATTACAAGATCCCGCGCCATGTCCGCATCGTTGCCGCGCTGCCGATGACCGTCACCGGCAAGCCGCAGAAATTCGTGATGCGTGACCAGATGCAGGACATGCTGGCCAGCGAAGCCGGCTAGAAATCGTGGTCGGGCACGTGGCAGGCGCGGCATTGCCGCGTCGGCCCGCTGTCCTGTCCGGCATGCAGGGTTTCGGTGTGACAGCCCTGGCACAGGTCATGGAACTGCTGTTGCAGCCGGGCCGCAACGGTGCGGTCGGTGACATGGCAGGTCATGCAGGGCGGCCCGCTGCGACGCTCCACGAATTCATGGTGACAGTCATGGCAGGCCTGCCCGGCGTGATCGTCGTGCGAAAACCGCATCGGCAGGACCGCGTGCTGCCCACCAAATCGCGGGGCCCGGTCGCCCGGGCTCCACGGATGGCCAAGGACGATCAGCATGGTCAGAACCAGTGCCGCCGCCGCGATGAAACGGGGCAGCCTCATGGCAGACGCATCAGCACGAAGATCAACGTCGCTGCTGCACCGCCAAGGCCAAGGCAGCTTGGTGACAGGCCTGCCCATGCCGGGCGAAGCAGCGCCACAAGGATCAGCGGCAGCACGGCGATCAGCCCTGCCCCCGCGACATAGTACCCGCTGAACAGGACGTGGATCGCAACCGCCGCGATTGCGCAAAGGGCAGCGTGCCGATGCGCGCTGCGAAAGGCGCGATAGGTGGGATAAAGGCGAAAACGTTCGGGCAGCCGCGCCTGCAGGATCAGCCCCGCAAGGACAGCAAGCCCAGCCAATGCCGCCCACAGATGCACCGCACCGCCATTGCGCAGGTCAAAGCGCGTGATCGGGTCGACGATCAGGAACCACAGCGCATGGACAAGGCACAGCGCCAGAACCCACGGCGCCAGAAATCGATGTCGCTGGAAGGCGATCCCGTCGCGACATGGCAGCATTTGCAGAACCAGCCCGGCCAGCGCCCAGAACCCCAACGCGGCACCCAGATCCCAGACCCACCCCGCCGACCGATGGATCGGAATGGGCGCAAAGACCAAGATCAGCAGGGCAAGACCAAAGGCCACCGCCCTGCCGTCGTTCTTATGGCCAGGGATATTCGGCCAGCTCCACGCCATCGGCCCGCAGCTCCTCGACCACGCGGCGGCGGTAGACGACCACATCGCCGATCTCTTGCGCGCGACGCGCGGTGACCTCATCGGCCGAGAAATGCCCCTCGCCCTCGCCCCACTGATCCAGGATATAGTTCAGCACGGCGGCAATCTCGGCATCGCTCATGTCGTTCGAGATGACCCCCGGCACATGGACCATGTAGGTCCGACCGTTTTCCAGCCCGGCGATATGCTGGATCGAGTCGGGAAAGGCCGGGATGCCACCATTGACCGTGCCTTCCCCGGTCAGCGTATGACAGCCCGAGCAGTGCAGGATGTAATCCGACCTCGTCTTGCCATGTTCGCCGGCCCAAAGGGGCGCGGCGGTCAGGCAGGTCAGGGCGGCAGTCAGCAGCATCCGTGTCATGGCATCACTCGGTCTTGGGGCGCATGTCTTTCAGATCGGCATGCGTCAGATCGCTGTCACGGGCGGCGGTCACCTCCTCGGGGGTGATGGATTGCTCGACCTGCCCCAGATCGG
Source organism: Paracoccus homiensis (assembly GCF_900111675.1). Lineage (GTDB taxonomy): Bacteria > Pseudomonadota > Alphaproteobacteria > Rhodobacterales > Rhodobacteraceae > Paracoccus > Paracoccus homiensis. The sequence goes on from NZ_FOHO01000010.1 coordinate 6,612, forward strand.
CCAGAACCCAGTTGCCGATCTGGGCCAGTTCCTCGGCCGAGGCGCCGTTCACGCCGGGCATGACCATGCCCATGAAGCGTTCGCCGCGCACGGTGATCGGGGCGGCAAAGCCCTTGACCATCACGCCGGTCAGATAGGGCGCGGCATCCTCGCCCAGGTCCTGCCAGAACTCGGGACGGTCCAGCGCGGGGGCGAAGCCGGGCGTGCCGACGCCACCGCTGCTGTGGCACGCGGCGCAATGCGCCTCGAACAGGGCCGCACCATCCTGATCGGCCAGTGCCGGGCCGGACATCAGCCCGGCCACGACCATCGTCACAAAGGCGGAACGCATCATTCGGCCAGCCCGACGACGACCGACACCGTGCAGTGATAGCCCTTGTCCTCGTTCGCCATGCACCAGTTGATGTCGTTATACAGGCCCATCTTGTAGCCCGGACGCTCGCCTTCGTTGTTGTTGCAGAAGGTCGCGGTCGGGATCGCGGGCTTGCCGCAGCAATCGTTGTAGCTGACCAGATAGTCCTTGCCGTCATCGGGGTTGGTGCACGTGCCGACCCAGGACACCGCCGACACGGTCGAGCCCGGCGGGCAGGTCGTCAGCGAACCGCCCGATTCCGAACACAGGAAGCCATCGATGGCGCATTGCCGCCAATAGCTGCAGGCATCCTCGGCGGTCGAGGCATTGGCACGGCGGTCGAAAGGCAGGATCGGCGTGATGGCCGCTGCCCCCAGCATGGCCGAACCGGTGCGCGCCAGAAACGACCGGCGGCCATGATTGCGGGCCGAAGAACGGATATTCGCTTCGATGGTCTTGTCGAAACGCTTGAACAGAGTGTCGATGATGCGGGACATGATCGGTTTCCTCGTGAGATGCGCGTAAGATTAGGATGTCACACCGGCAACGGCCGCCTGATAGGACGGGATGCCGGTTTCGGATGCGGTGAACAGGCTTTCCAGCTGCTCGCGGCTGTTGACCAGGCCCTTGGCGGCCACCTTGCCGTCACCGTCCAGAAGGACGGCGAAGGGCAGTTTGGCGACCTTGAAGCTCATCCCCAGTTCAGAGGACAGCACATAGGGGAACTGGCTCAGTTTTTCGGCCTCGATCAGGCGGCGATGCAGCGCCTCGCGGCCATCGGATGCCAGAACGACATCCAGCCAGCGGCCTTCGTCCTCGGCAATCGATTTCAGCGCGGGCAGCAACGCCTTGCAGATCGGACAGCTGGTCGACAGGAAGAAGATCAGCTGCGATTTCCCCCCTGCCCGGCCAAGCGTCAGGCCCGGACCGTTCAGGTTCGGCAGATCCATCGCGGGCACCTTGTCGCCCAGGCCCGGCCCCATGTCCGAAACCATCGCGCCGACGGGCGAGACGCGCTCGAACAGGATGCCGATCTGGCGGGCCAGCGCAAAGATCACGCCGATCTGGATGACCACCACGATCCACAGCAAGATGTTGGAAAAGACCAGTAGGTTCATGTCAGAATTCTCCCTGCCTGATATGGGGCAGATGCGACGCCAGCTTCTCGATCGTGGCATAGATGGCCGACAGAACCAGCGCGGCGGCGATCGCCACGGCGGCGCCGCCCGGACTGACGCGATCGGCGGGCAGAACCGCCACCGTCAGCGCAAGCACGGTCAGCACGGCATTGCGCGACAGCGTAAAGGCCGACACGATCTGCGGCGCGCCGCCGCAACCGCAATCGATCTGCCGCCGCCCTTGCCACAGGGCCATTGCCATCAGCCCGCCATAGCTGGCAAACAGCGTCGCCGCCGAGACTGCGCCAAGGCTGCGAAACCAGGGCAACAGCAGTGCCAGGACGGTCAGCGCCTCGATCGCGGTCAGCGTCCGGACGATCGGCCCGGCCCAGCCATCAGGCACCAGCCCATAGCCCTGGGCAAAGCCGACGGTTTCCAGAAAGCTGTCGGCCTTGTGCCACGCAGCCCGCGCCAGAATGATCGCCAGAAAACTGGTGATCGTGACCGAAGCGAGTGAGGCCAGCGTCACCATATCAGTAATCGGTTGCAACGATGGTCGGGAAGAACGCCACGCCCTCGGCGGCGACGGCTTCGGTCAGGGTCACGCTGTCACCCATCTCGACCTCATAGCGATGCACGCCGCCCAGATGGTCGATGGCGATGACCTCGGGGGTTTCGCCCGAGGACACGGCAATGCTGGATTCGCCATGCGCCTCGGAACGGCCGACGACCTTCTGGCTTTCCATGTCGATGGCCCAGATCTCCTCGGCGGGAAACTTGTGTGAGCCGTCGCTGGGGTTCGAATGCATCAGCACGAACAGCGTGTTTGTCGGCGCGTTGTAACCCATCAGATTATAGCCCGACGGCGCCCAGCCTTCCTCGGCGAAATCGATCTTGGCCGACAATTCGGGTGCCTCGCCATTGTCATCGACGACATACAGGCTGCCACCGTAGGACACATAGACCAGCTTGTCGCCGACCCGCATCGCATCGCCCCACAGCGGATCGTCTTCGGCATCGAAGATCTTTTCGGATTTGGCCGGCTGATCAAAGCTGCCGTCATCGGCCCAGCTGTATTTGGCGATGGTGCCATCGCCGCACAGCGTGGTGAAGGACGATCCCTCGACCGAGGGATAGGCGGTCCAGCAGCCCGGCGTCGGGATCTCGACCAGATCCGCGCCTTCGGCCAGATCGACGATGTTGACCGAAGTTGCCGGCGTCGCGTTCTGAATCACCAGGAACTTGCCATCCGCCGTGATGTTCACCATGCCCTTCTGGCTCAGCGACTGGGCGTATTTGTTCGACACCATGAATTCACGGCGGGCCTTCAGGGTGACCGGGTCCCATTCATGGACCACGGCCTCGACCTCGCCATAGGTATAGCGGCGCAGATAGGCCGACAGCGAATACAGCGACGAATGATCCTTGGTCATCATCATCTGGGCAAAGGTGCCGGTGCCGATGCTGCCTTCCAGCGACAGGTCATCCGCGTTCAGCACATAGATCGGGCTGGACCCGTTGATCCCGAAATCCATCACGAATACATGCTCGCCTTCCGAGATGCGTTCCTCGACGGTCAGGGTTTCCGGTTCGATATCGACCTCTTGCGCGGCAACGAAAGTGCCGGACGCGACAAGCGCCGAGAACGAGGTAAGAAGCAGATGTTTCATGCGCGACCTGTTGGTGAGTGGGTGAAAGGACAAGGGCCGCCGGCGATCAAGCACAGGCGGCCGGAAAAATGACGCAGAAGGATGCCGTCGGCCGCATCGGCGCGGATCACGCGCCGGACATCGCGGTCCGGGATGCAAAAAGCTTGCATGGCTTACCTCCTATTGGCGGGCGCGCTGACGGCACCCTTGGCGATCATCACAGCAGGAACACCGACGCCCGTCTTGGACGAAAGCGCCATAGGTCCGGCACCATGCGCCAAAAGAACCCAGCAAAAACAATACTATCTGACGGCGACGGGCAGAACTTGGACCTTCAGCATAGCACGCGCGGTGCGCATCGCACGCCCATGCCCGCAGGCAAGCGCAAAAAGACGGCGCGGCCCGGCGCAACGACCGGGCCGCGAGCAGCCTTGCCTGATTTTTCGGCGCTGACCGGCTTAGGTCAGCAGCCGGGCCACCTGTTGACGCACCTGATCGGCAGCCTTGTGGCGTACCGGACCATAGCCCCGGATCTCGAACGGGGCCTGAAGGATCTGCCGGGCGCGATCCTGACCAAGACGGTCAAAGTCACGCTCGACCCGGTCCAGAACATCGCGGAACCATGCCAGCAATTCGCGGTCCAGTTTGCGGTCATCGGTGCGGGCGAAGATGTCCCAGCGCGTTCCGCGCAGATGCTTCATCCGCGCCAGCATCGCCATACCGTGTCGCATCCACGGGCCGAATGCCTTTTTCAGCGGCCGTCCGCGCCCATCCGTGCCGGTGGGCAACATCGGCGGCGCAAGGTGATAGCGGATGCGGTAATCGCCTTCGAAATGTCGCGCGATCTCTTGTTCGAAACCGGTCTGGCTGTGCAGACGGCCGACCTCGTATTCATCCTTGTAGGCCATCAGCCGGAACAGCGACCGCGCCGCCGCCATGCGCAGGTCGTCCGACGCATCCGGCAGCGCCTTACCGAATTTCGCGATCCGATCGCGGAATTCGTCCGCATAGGCCTGATCCTGATATTCAACCAGAAACGCCGCGCGATGATCGATCAGATCGGACAGCCCCTGCGGCATCTGCGGCGCCTCATCCACCAGATCGGCGGCCAGGGCGGTTGGATCGGCGGCCATCACCCGGCCCAGATCGAAGGCCATGGCGTTCTTTTCCACCGCAACGCCATTCAGCAGGATCGCCTGTTTCATCGCCACCTCGCTGACCGGGACCAGGCCCTGCTGCCACGCCGCACCCAACAGCATGATATTGGCAAAGACCGCATCGCCCATCAGCCGCTCGGCCGCGACATTGGCGTCAAAGCCCAGCAGGTTCGCGGCCCCCACGGTCTTTTCGATCAGCGCCTGCCGTTCGTCGATGCGCAGATCTGCATCGCGATGCAGAACCAGATCGCCGGTGGGCATTTCCGCACGGTTCAGCACGATCCGCGTGCCGTCCCGGTAATGGACCGAAGCCTTGGGCGAAGAACAGACCACCGCGTCGCAACCGATCACCGCATCCGCATGCCCCCGCTCGATCCGGACTTGATGGATGGCGGCAGGATCGCGTCCGATCCGGACATAGCCCAACACGGTTCCGAATTTCTGCGCAAAGCCGGTAAAATCCAGCACGCTTGAACCCTTGCCCTCCAGATGGGCGGCCATGGTGATCAATGCGCTGACCGTCACGACGCCGGTGCCGCCAACCCCGGCCACCAGCAGATCGAAAGGCTGGTCCAGATCGACCTGTTCGGGCTGCGGCAAACGGGCCACCAGCGCCGCGACATCCAGCCCGGCAGGTTTCGGCTTGCGCCGCTGACCGCCCTCGATGGTGACGAAACTTGGGCAAAAGCCGTTCAGGCAGGAAAAATCCTTGTTACAGCTGGACAGGTTGATCCGCCGTTTGCGCCCCAAGGGCGTTTCGACAGGTTCGACGCTCAGGCAGTTCGATTCCAGCGAACAATCGCCGCAACCCTCGCAGACAGCCTGATTGATGAAGGCGAATTTCGCCGGATCCTTCATCTTGCCACGCTTGCGGCGGCGCCGCTTTTCGGTGGCGCAGGTCTGTTCATAGATCAGCACCGTGACGCCCTCGATCTCGCGCAGTTCGCGCTGCAGGCTGTCCAGTTCGGCCCGGTCATGCAGGGTGGTGCCCGCCGGGAAATCACCCATGTCGAACCGCTGCGGATCGTCCGAGACCAGCGCGATCCGCGTCACCCCCTCGGCCCTGCAGCTTTGCGCGATCGCAGCGACGCTGACCGGACCGTCCACGGGCTGACCTCCGGTCATCGCCACCGCATCGTTATACAGGATCTTGTAGGTGATGTTCGCACCCGCGGCGACGGCCTGCCGGATCGCCAGGGACCCAGAGTGATACCACGTCCCCTCGCCCAGATTCTGGAACATGTGCCTGCCGCCGTTCCAGCGTTGGGCAACGGCCAGCGTCACCCCCTCGCCGCCCATCTGGGCATAACCGACGGTATCGCGATCCATCCAACCGGCCATAACGTGACAGCCGATGCCACTGGCCGCAGCGCTGCCTTCGGGCAGCTTTGTCGAACTGTTATGCGGACATCCCGAACAGAAATAGGGCGTGCGCGTGGCCCCCGGCACCTGCAGCACGGGAGCGGGATCCCTGGTCAGGGCCTTGGATCTGGTCAGCAGATCCTCGTCAGGGAAAAACGCGTGCAGCCGTTCCGCCAGAACCGGGACCAGCATCAGCGGCGTCAGCTCGCCCGTCCAGGGCAACAGCGGATCGCCCGCCGCGCGGTGCTTGCCGACCATCTTTTTCGGCTTCGCACCGGGCCAATCGTAGAAATATTCCTTGAACTGGCTTTCGATGATCCCGCGCTTTTCCTCGATCACCAGCACCTCTTCCTTGCCGGTGACAAAAGCCAACGCATCACGCCGCGCCAGCGGCCAGACCATGCCGACCTTGTAGATATCGATGCCAAGGCGGCGGCAGGCAGCCTCGTCCAGCCCCAGCAGGCGCATGGCCTCGAGGGTGTCCAGATAGGCCTTGCCGGTCGTCACGATCCCGAACCGCGCGTCGGGCAGGTCAAAGATGCGGCGGTCGATCGGGTTCGCCTCGGCAAAGGCCTCGACGGCGCGCAGCTTGTGGCCAATGCGGGTTTCGATCTCTGGGCTGGGCAGGTCCGACAGCCGCACATGGATGCCGCCCTGCGGTCCGGTGAAATCCGGCTGCACGAAGTCCCGGTCCGCAGGCAGGTCGACCGACTGTCCCGCCTCGACCGTTTCCGAGATTGCCTTGAAACCGACCCAGGTGCCGGAAAACCGCGACAGGGCAAAACCGTATTCCCCGAATTCCAGGTATTCGGCAATGCTGGCAGGGTTCAGCGTCGGCATGAACCACGACATGAAGGCGACATCCGACTGATGCGGCATGGATGAGGACACGCAGCCATGATCGTCGCCCGCAACGACCAGCACACCCCCTTTCGGCGCACTGCCATAGGCGTTGCCATGTTTCAGCGCATCGCCCGACCGATCGACCCCGGGCCCCTTCCCGTACCACATCGAAAACACGCCCTCGACTTGACAGGCGGGATCAAGGCTAGCCTGCTGCGCGCCCAACACGGCGGTTGCGGCCAGATCCTCGTTGACGGCAGGCAGAAACTCGATCCGCTGATCGGCCAGACGCTTGCCGATGCGCCATAGCTCCTGATCCAGACCGCCAAGGGGCGAGCCCCGATAGCCCGACACGAAACCGGCCGTGTTGCGCCCTGCCGCGCGGTCGCGCCGCGCCTGATCCAGCATCACCCGAACCAATGCCTGCGTGCCCGTCATGAAGACCCGGCCCGTGACCCGGTCATATCGGTCGTTCAGCTGATAGGTGTCGAACCGTGAATCGTGATGGGTCATGGGCTGCGCCTTTCCTCGGGGTCGTGGCTGTGATCAGTCTACGCCTGCCCGACTGAAAAATCTGACCAATCTTCTTTCATTTACCTCGATGAAAGGATAATTATTCCGTAATATCCAGAAAGCTGAAAGATGATACCGCGCATGGACGATATCGACCAAAAGCTTGTCAACGCGCTGCGCCGTGACAGTCGCATCTCGAACGCCGATCTGGCGGCGCAGGTCGGCCTGTCGCCCTCATCCTGCTGGCGACGCACGCGCGCGTTGGAAGAAAGCGGGGCGATCCGCCGCTATACGGTCGAACTGGATGATGCTGCGGTGGGGCTGGGTTTCAAGGCCTTCGTGCATGTGCAGATGACCCGGCACGATCAGGGGCTGGTCAAGGAATTCATCCGCATGATCGGCACCAAGGAAGAAGTCCGCGCCTGCTATGCGACGACCGGCGCGTCGGATTATCACCTGCATGTCGTGTGCCGCGACCTGGAAGCCTATAACCGCTTCCTCGAGGATTTCCTGTTCCGTATTCCAGCGGTCGCCAGTGCCCAGACAAATCTGGTTCTGCGCACGGTCAAGGATTAGCGCGGGGTCGGGGGGGCCGGGGGGCAGACAGCCCCCCGGCGGCCGCGGGACGCAATCAGCGCGACCGGGCGGCGGCAAACATCGGCCCGCCGGTCCAGCGCGGAAAGCCATAACCGTGAATTTCAACCAGATCGATGTCCGAAGCGCGGCTGGCGATCCCCTCGGCCAGGATCTTCCGGCCCTCATCCGCCATTGCATCGACCAGACGTGCCGCGATCTGCGCCGACGACAGCCCGCCCGCACCCGCGATATGAGGTGCCAGCACCTCCTGCGCCGCGGCCGAGGGTCTGGGTGTCCGATCGCCCTTGGCATAGTCATACCAGCCGCCTGCGGTCTTCTGACCCTTGCGGCCAGCGCGAACCAGCCGGTCGCTCAGCGTGTCGGGCACGTCCTGACCCTCGGCGCGCAGCCCTTCCCGCTGCAGGAACGCAATGTCCAGCCCACTCAGGTCCTGCGCCTCGAACGGCCCCATGCGAAAGCCAAAGTCACGGGCGGCGGCGTCGACCTGCTGGACCTCATGGCCCTCGACCAACAGCTTCTCGGCCTCGGCGCGATAGCGTTTGAAGATCCGGTTGCCGATGAAGCCTTCACAGATCCCGGCCCGCACCGGCATCTTGCCCAGACGCCCCGCCAGCGCAAAGGCCGTCGCCAGCACGTCCGGCGCCGTATCGGGCGTCGGGACGATCTCCAGCAGTTTCATGATATGGGCAGGGCTGAAGAAATGCAGCCCGACACAGCGATCCTGCCCCGGCACACCCTCAAAGATCCGGCGCGGATCCAGATACGAGGTGTTGGTCGCCAGAACCGCATCCGCCCGGCAGACACGGGCCAGTTCGGCAAAAACCGCCTGCTTGACGCCGATCTCTTCAAAGACGGCCTCGATCACCAGATCGCAGGGGGCCAGCCGCGCATAATCGGCACTCGCCTCGACCCCCGCCAGGCGGTCGGCCATCTGCGCCTCGGTCAGTTTTCCGCGCTTGACGCTGCCCGCAAGGATGGCGCGGATATTGGACACCCCCCGTGCGGCGGCCTCGTCATCGCGTTCGACCATCACCACCGGCACCCCGGCATTGCGACAGGCAACGGCAATGCCCGCACCCATCGTGCCCCCGCCGACGATACCGACGCGGGCAACGCCGCGCGGGGTTACGCCTTTCAGTTCGGGCGGACGCGGTGCCGCGCGTTCGGCAAAGAACACATGGCGCAGCGCCGCGGCCTGATCGCTGTCACGTAATGCAACGAAGATCCGGCGCTCATTCCGCATCGCACTGTCGAAGGGATGTTCCGTCGCATAGCGCAGCGACTCGACCGCCCGCGCCTGCGCCTGCTGACCCGGCCCGGCGAATGCCGCGGCCGCGCGGTCCCAGACCGCCGCATCCAATGGCGCCACGGGTCTGACCGATACCGGCAGAGGCAGTTCGGCCGACAGCGCAGCGCGGGCAAATTTCACCGCACCCTCGGGCAGATCGCCTTCGACGACGGCGTCGATCAGACCTGCGGTCAGCGCCTGCTGCGCCCGCCATGGCCTGCCCGATGTGACCAGACCGATCGCGGCCTCGGCCCCGATCAGACGCGGCGTCCGCACCGTCCCCGAGGCCCCCGGAATGATGCCCAGATTGACCTCGGGCAATCCCAATTTCGCGTCCGGCGCCGCCACGCGGAACCGGCAGCCCATCGCGATTTCCAGCCCCCCGCCCAGGGCGGATCCGTGAATGGCTGCGACCCAGGGCTTTTCGGCCCGCTCGATACGGTCCACCAGATCAGGCAGATGCGGCTCGACCGGGGGCTGGCCGAACTCGCGCACATCGGCCCCCGCGATAAAGGTGCGGCCCGCGCATGTCAGCAGCACCGCGCGCACCGCTGGATCGGCATCCAGCCGGTCGACGGCCTGCCACAATTCCTGCCGCATCTGCGCCGAGATCGCGTTCACTGGCGGGTTGTCCACGGTCAGGACGGCAATATCGCCGTCCATATGCTGCTGAATTATCTGCATTTCAAAGTCCCAGATAGGCTTCGCGGATCCGTGGGTCGGCGATCAGTTCGTCGGCCGCCCCCTCGATCGTGATCCGCCCCGTTTCCATGACATAGCCCCGGTCGGCGATCTTCAACGCGCCAAAGGCATTCTGTTCGACCAGCAGCACGGTCACGCCCCGCGTGCGCAGGCTGGTCACCACCTCGAAGATCTGGGCAACCAGCAAGGGTGCCAGACCCATCGACGGTTCATCCAGCAGCAGGCATTTCGGCCGCCCCATCAGGGCGCGTGCGATGGCAAGCATCTGTTGCTGCCCACCCGACAGGCCGCCCGCCGCCAGATTGCGCTTTTCCTTCAGGATCGGAAACATGGCAAAGGCCTCGGCCATGTCCTGATCGACCCGCGTATCCGTGAACAGGAACGCGCCCAGTCGCAGGTTTTCCTCGACCGACAGGTTGGTGAAGATCTGACGCCCTTCGGGCGATTGCGCCAGCCCCCGTTTCAGCCGTCCGTGCGCGGGCACGACGCCCAGATTGTCGCCCCGGAAGGTGATCTTGCCGTCACTGACCGGCTGGGTTCCCGACAGGCATTTCAGCAGCGTGGTCTTGCCCGCGCCGTTGGCCCCGACAACGGTAACGATCTCACCGGAATCAACCTGCAGATCCAGCCCATGCAGCACCTCGATCCGGCCATAACGCGACCGCAGCCCCTCAACCGTCAGCATCGGCGGCCTCCGTTTCCTCGGCACCCAGATAGGCGGCGATCACCTGCGGATCGCGGCTGACCGTGGCGGGGTCGCCCTCGGCGATCTTTTCGCCATGATCCAGCACCACGATATGGTTCGAGATGCGCATAACCAGTTTCATGTCATGTTCGACCAGCAGGATCGCGATGCCCGACGCGGCCAGTTCCGCGATCAGGTGGTCGATTTCCTCGGTTTCGACGGCGTTGCAGCCGGCGGCAGGTTCGTCCAGCAGCAGGATACGCGTGTTCAAGGCCAGGGCACGGGCGATTTCCAGGCGTTTCAGCGCCCCATAGGACAGGCTGCCGGCCTCTTGCGACGCCGCCTTGTCCAGTCGCACGCGGGTCAGCAAGCCCATCGCCCCGTCCCGCGCCTTCGCCGCGCGGCGATGCATTCCGGGCAAGGACAGCAGATCCGCCAGGATCGAGCCGCTTTCCTGAAGGTGATAGCCCGCAAGGACATTGTCCAGGACAGTCATGTCCTGAAAGATCTGCAGGTTCTGGAAAGTGCGCGACAATCCCATCCGCGCCAACAGATGCGGCGGCGTGCCGGTGACGTCCTGCCCATCCAGTTCGACCTTGCCGCGACCGGGCATGTAGACACCCGAAATCATGTTGAAAAGCGTGGTCTTGCCCGCACCATTCGGCCCGATCACGGACACGATCTCGCCCGGTTTGACGGCAAAGCTGACATCATCGACGGCTTTCAGCCCGCCGAAGGTGATGCCCAGCCCGGTGACGTTCAGAAGGCTCATTCCCCCCTCCCCCGGATGCGGCGCGCGATCGAGGGCAACAGCCCCTGCGGCAGGAAGATCATCACCACGATCATCACCGCACCCAGCACCAGTTGTTCATATTCGGCGAAAACGGTCAGCACCTGCGGCAGCAAGGTCAGGATCGCGGCGCCCAGGGTGGCGCCCAGCACCGATCCGACGCCGCCCAGAACGGCCATGGTCACCATCTCGATCGAGTGCATGAAGCCCGCGACATCGGGCGTGATATAGCCGTTCTGCAAGGCCAGCAGCGATCCCGCGACCGAGGCATAGACAGCCGAGATCACAAAGGCCCGCAGCTTTTGCCGCGCCACATCCACCCCGACGGTCGAGGCCGCGACCTCGGACCCGTGCAGCGCGCGCATGGCGCGGCCCGTCGGACTGTCAAACAGGTTCAGCGCCAGCCACGCCCCGATCAGCAGGACGAATCCGCTGACCCCATACCAGAATTCGCCACCCGACAGCCGCCATCCCAGATCGCGCAACAGGGCGCGCAGGCCCAGATCCTCGACCGACATCCCGTCCGGACCGCCGGTCAGCGCACGTTCATTGGTCAACACCATCGACACCAGAATGCCGAACCCCAGCGTCGCGACCGCCAGATAATATCCCTTCAGCCGCAGGATCGGTCGCCCGATCAGCAGCGCCATGATCCCCGAAACCACGGCGCCCAGGATGACCGCCAGTCCCGGATGCAAGCCCAGATGTTCAGGCGCCAGCGCGCAGGCATAGGCACCGATCCCGGCGAAACCGGCATGGCCCAGACTGATCTGCCCCGCATATCCGATCAGGATCACCAGCCCCACCACCGACAGCGCGTTCACGAAGATCAGCGCGCCGACGCGGTAGTAATAGCCCGAAGGGAAGAACAGCGGCAGCAGCGCAATCACCAATGCCAGGACGGCCAGTTGCGTCCATTTTCCACGGGCGGTCATCATACACGCTCCGTCGATTTGTGCCCGAAGATGCCTTGCGGCATCACGAACAGAACCCCAAGGATGACGATGAAGGCAACCGCGTCCTTGTATTGCGAACTGAGATAACCCGCCGTCAGCGCCTCTAGCAGGCCCAACAACAGCCCGCCCAGCAATGCGCCCTTGGGGTTGCCCATGCCACCGAGCATGGCGGCGGCAAAGCCTTTCAGCGCCAAGGCGACCCCGACATCATAGCTGACCAGCGTGATCGGCGTGACCAGAACCCCGGCCAGCGCACCGATGGCCGCCGACAGGCCAAAGGACAGGGTCATCACCCAGCCGGTATTGATCCCGACCAGTTGCGCCGCGACGCGGTTGTTGGCGGTGGCCAGCACGGCCTTGCCGGTCAGGGTGCGGGTAAAGAACAGCCACAGCGCGACAAAGACCGCGACCGCGCCGCCGATCACCCACAGGCTTTGCGGCAGGATCGTCGCGCCCATCACCCGGATCGGATCATCGCCCGAAAAGGACGGAAAGCGGTGCAGCTGCTTGTCGAAGATCAGCTGTGTCGCGCCCCGGATCAGGATCGAGGCACCGATGGTGATGATGATCAGCGAAACGACCGGGGCGCCGCGCGCGGGTTCGATCGCCAGCTTGTTTAGCGCCACCCCAAGGGCAGCGGTCGCCAGGATCGCCAGCACCGCCGCCAAGGGCAGCGGCAGTCCCGCCTGATGGGCGAAAACCGTGATCATGCCGCCCAACATGACGAATTCGCCTTGCGCGAAATTCACCACATCCGAGGCGTTGTAGATAATCGTGAATCCCAGCGCGACCAGCGCGTAGACCGCGCCGACGGTCATGCCGGAAAAGATGAATTGCAACAGGGCGTCCATGGCCTCTCCTGAAGGTCAGGGGCGGGCCGGCCGGACATCCGGCCGGCGCGTTGTCGATCAGTCCAGCTGTTTCCAGCCGCCATCGGTGATTTGCAGCATCCGGAACGCGGTCAGATCCAGACCCAGATGATCCTTTGGCGAAAAGCTGTAGGTGCCGGTGGTGCCGACAAAGCCCTGGGTTTCCTCCAGCGCGTCACGGATGGCATCGGGATCGGCCTCGCCCGCGCGGGTGATCGCATCGACCATCAGCGCCACCGCATCATGGGCATAGCCCGCAAAGGTCGACGGGGCCTGATCGTATTTCGCCTGATAGGCAGCCGCATATTCGGTGACGACCTTGTATTGGGGGTCGTCCTCGGCCAGCAGATCGCCGATCAGCAGCGCGGTGCCCGGCAGCCGCACGCCTTCGGCGGCGTCGGCCCCGGCCAGTTCGATGAAGGCATCCGACGCGACACCGTGACTTTGATACAGCGGGATGTCGAAGCCAAGCTGGGCAAAGTTGCGGGTCACGATGGCCGGACCCTGACCAAAGCCCGGATTCAGCACCGCCTGCACACCCTCGGTATTGCGGATGCGCGTCAGCTGCGGTGTCATGTCGGCATCCTGCGGGCCATAGGTCTCGTCCGCGACGATCTCGACCCCCTGCGCGCCGGCCACGTCCGAACATTGCGCCTGCATCGACGCGCCGAAACCGTCGGTGCCCGAAATCATGCCGACCTTCGTGATCCCCTGCGCGATCATGTCGGCAAAGATCTTTTCGCAGGCCATGCGGTCGGTATGCGGGGTCTTGAACACATAGTCGCGCACCGGATCGACGATCGAGATCGCCCCCGCCAGCGAGATGAACGGAATGCCCTCATCCTCGGCCACGTCCAGAATGGACATGGTGGTGCCGGTGGTCGAACCGCCGATGATCGCCACGACCTCGTCATCCTCGACAAGGCGGGTGGCAAAGGTGCGGGCCTTGTTCGGATCGCCTCCGTCATCATACAGCGTCAGGGCGATTTCCTCGCCATTGATGCCGCCGGCTGCGTTGATTTCCTCGACCATCATCTCGATGGTCTTGGCCTCGGGATCGCCCAGGAACGCGGCAGGGCCGGTGGCCGAAACGCTGGCCCCCAGCCTGATTTCAGCCTGCGCGGCGATGGGTAGGGCGACGCCTGCCGCCAGAATGCCAAGGGTCGTCCGAATCGCGAGTTTCATATCCAACCTCCCAAGAATGAACCCGGTTTTCAGGGCGCGGTCCGGTTGATCCGGCTCCTCTCCACCCCCTTGCCGATATCATTGACCGACCGGACGGTTTATGCAACAGTTATTCTTGCAAGGCCCCGCGGAGGGGGGCCGCGGAGGATCATATGACGACATCGCAAACCGTTCTCGCGGCCGTTGAATCGGGCGTGCTGAAACTGACGCTGAACCGGACCGACAAGCTGAATTCCTTCAACGAAGAGATGCATCAGGCATTGCGCGCCCAACTGGACCGGGCGCATCAGGATGTCGCGATTCGCGCGCTGCTGCTGACCGGTGCCGGGCGCGGCTTTTGCGCGGGGCAGGATCTTGGCGACCGCGATCCGCGCAAGGGCGGTGACAAGCCCGATCTGGGCCGCACGCTGGACAGCTATTACAACCCCACCATCCGCCTGATTCGGTCGCTGAACAAGCCAGTCATCTGTGCGGTGAACGGCGTCGCGGCGGGCGCGGGCGCGAATATCGCGCTGGCCTGCGACATCGTCATCGCGGCCAGATCGGCGCGGTTCATTCAGGCGTTTTCAAAAATCGGGCTGGTTCCGGATGCCGGTGGCAGCTGGTCCCTGCCCCGCCTGATCGGCGAGGCGCGGGCCAAGGCGCTGGCGCTGACCGCCGAACCCCTGAGCGCGGAAACCGCCGCCGATTGGGGGCTGATCTGGCAGGCCGTTCCCGACGAGGATCTGATGCCGCAGGCAACCGCGTTGGCCGGAAAGCTGGCAGCCGGGCCAACCCTTGGGCTTGGCCTGACCAAGCAACTGATACAGGACGCGGCCACCAGCGATCTGGACAGCCACCTTGACCGCGAACGCGATTGCCAGCGCGCCGCAGGTCACAGCGACGATTACGCCGAAGGCGTGACCGCCTTTCTGGAAAAGCGCCCGGCGCAGTTCAAGGGACGTTAAGATGCGCGACGCCGCCCGGATGACCCCGCAAGAGCTGGCCGAAGCCTGCGCCGAAGTGATGTGGAACGATGACAGCGCGTCGCAACGGTTGGGGATGAAGCTGATCCATATCGCGCCCGGCCACGCGACACTGGAAATGACGCTGACCGACCAGATGACCAATGGCCACGGCAATGCGCATGGCGGCTATCTGTTCACGCTGGCCGACAGCGCCTTTGCCTTTGCCTGCAACACTTACAACCAGCGCACCGTCGGGCAGCATTGCTCGGTGACCTATCTGGCCCCCGGCGCGCTGGGGGACCGCCTGACGGCAACCGCGCGCGAGGTGACGCGCAGGGGTCGCTCGGGCATCTATGACGTGCAGATCACCCGCGAGGACGGCACCGTGATCGTCGAATTCCGCGGCCATTCGCGCACCGTCACCGGCACATTCCTGCCCCAGGGCAGCGACAGATGACAGACATCTCAGGGAGGAGCCTGATGAAAGACCTGACCCCAAGCACCGATATCCTGGACCCGATCGAGGTCGCCAGCCGCGACGAGATCACCGCCCTGCAACAACAGCGCATGGCATGGTCCTTGCGCCATGCCTATGAAAACTCGCCCTTCTATCGCCAGCGTTTTGATCAGGCAGGCGCCCATCCCGACGATTTCAGGACGCTGGCCGATCTGGCGAAGTTTCCCTTCACGATGAAGCAGGATCTGCGCGACACCTATCCGTTCGGGATGTTCGCGGTTCCGCGCGATCGGCTGATCCGCATCCATGCCTCGTCGGGAACGACGGGCAAGCCGACGGTGGTGGGCTATACCAGAAACGATATCGACAACTGGGCCGCGATGGTCGCCCGCTCGATCCGGGCAAGCGGCGGTCGCAGGGGCGACATCGCCCATATCGCCTATGGCTATGGCCTGTTCACCGGCGGGCTGGGGGCGCATTACGGGGCCGAAAAGCTGGGCTGCACCGTGGTCCCCATCTCGGGCGGGATGACCGAACGGCAGGTGACGCTGATCACCGATTTCAAGCCGCGCATCATCATGGTGACGCCGTCCTACATGTTGTCGATCCTGGACGAGTTCCGGCGCCAGGGACTGGACCCGCGCGAAAGCTCGATCGAGGTCGGCATCTTCGGGGCCGAACCCTGGACCAACGCCATGCGCGAGGAAATCGAACAGGCGTTCAACATGCATGCGGTCGATATCTATGGCCTCAGCGAGGTGATGGGTCCCGGCGTCGCCAATGAATGCGTCGAAACCAAGGACGGGCTGCATGTCTGGGAAGACCACTTCTACCCGGAAATCATCGACCCGCAGACGGGCGAGGTTCTGCCCGACGGCCAGATGGGCGAACTGGTCTTTACCACGCTGACCAAGGAAGGTCTGCCGATGGTCCGCTATCGCACACGCGATCTGACGCGGATCCTGCCGGGCACGGCCCGCTCGATGCGCCGGATCGAAAAGATCACCGGGCGCTGCGATGACATGATCATCCTGCGCGGCGTCAACGTGTTCCCCACCCAGATCGAGGAACAGATCCTGAAATGCGCCGGGCTTGCGCCGCATTTCCAGATCGAACTGACCCGCAAGGACCGGATGGACGTGATGACCGTCCATGTCGAATGCACCGCCGCGCGCGCAGCATCCGAGGCACGCACCGCCTCGGCCAGGGAACTGGCGCATCACATCAAGTCGGTGGTCGGGATCTCGACCAGGATCGAGGTGCATGACCCCGACCGGATCGCGCGCTCGGAAGGCAAGGCCAAGCGCCTGCTGGACAACCGCCCCAAGTAAGACCGGGCACGACTGGAACAGATCGCGGTCCGGGGATAAGAGGTCGCAGCCCGACCCCCGGACCGCATGACAAAGGAGCAGCCTCGCCCATGGCACGGACGCGCGCAGAGGATTTCGAGGAAAAGCAGCATCAGCTGTTGCTGACGGCTGCGCATGTCTTCGCGACGCAGGGGATGGACAAGGCGTCGATGTCGCAGATCGCGGCCGAGGCCGGCGTGTCGAAATCGCTGCTGTATCACTATTATCCGTCCAAGGATGCGCTGATCTTCGCGATCATCCACACCCATCTGGAGGAACTGGACGACGCGCTGGGGGCGGCGATCGACCCCGCCCTGACCCCGCGCGGACAGTTGGAAACGCTGGTTCTGACGGTGCTTGAATCCTATCGTGGCGCGGATGATCAGCACAAGGTTCAGCTGAATGCCGGCCCTGCGCTGTCAGACGATCAGAAGGCCCGCATCCACCAGGTTGAACGCCGGATCGTCAAACGCTTTTCCGCCATCATCCGCGACATCCACCCCGAACTGGACCGCCCCGAACGGCCTTTGCTGATGCCGGTGACCATGTCGCTGTTCGGCATGATGAACTGGGTCTATATGTGGTTCCGCGATGGCGGCCCGGTCAGTCGCGAGGATTATGCCCAGGTCGCCACCACGCTGATCCTTGAAGGGGTCAAGGCCGTTCGCTGAAACCGCGGCGTTCCAGAACCAGCGGGTCATATTCGGGCGCCTTCACCCGTCGCCGGTCAGGTTCCGGTGCGCGAAGGGGCTGCGCGGGCGCAAGCTTGGCCGGTGCCTCGATTGCCAGTTGCTGATAGACGCCGGTTCCGCGCCGTTTCCAGTCGATCTCTTCCGCGGACAGTTGGCGGATCACCTTGGCGGGCGATCCCACGGCCATGCTGTCGGGCGGGATCTGCGCGCCCGCCTTGACGAATGCCGCGGCCCCAAGGATCGAGTTTTCGCCGATCACCGCCTCGTCCATGACGACCGCGTTCATCCCGACCATCGCATTGCGCCCGACGCGGCATCCATGCAGCACCGCGCCATGGCCGATATGGCCCAGTTCCTCGACCAGCACGTCCTTGCCCGGAAAGGCATGGGCCACGCAGGTTTCCTGAAAATTCGAGCCCGCGCACAGGGTGATCCGCCCGAAATCGCCGCGCAGCACGGCCCCCGCCCCGACATAACAGCCGGGGCCGATGATCACGTCACCGATCAGGACCGCGTCGGGATGGACGAAGGCCGTCGGATCGACGACCGGCACCACCCCGTCCCAGGACCAGACGCTCATGCCTGGGCCACCGGCCAGGTCTTGGCGACCATGGTCAGAACGTCATATTGGGCAACCACCTCATCCTTCTGGTTGCTGACCCGGCAATCCCAGCGCACCTCGCCATAGACGGCATTCTCGCGCGGGTTGATATCCTTGCAGGTCAGCCGCACCCGCAGGCTGTCGCCGAAATAGACCGGCGTCAGAAAGCGCATGTTGTCCACACCGTAATTGGCCAGAACCGGGCCGGGATCGGGCTGCACGAACAGGCCCGCCGCGAAGGACGCGATCAGATAGCCATGGGCCACGCGGTCCTCGAAGAACGGGTTTGCCTTGGCGGCGTCGCTGTCCATATGGGCATAGAACGTGTCGCCGGTGAAATGGGCGAAATGTTCGACATCCTCCTCGGTGATCTCACGCGCCTCGGTCACGATCTGATCGCCGATCCGCAGTTCGGCTAGGGATTTGCGGAACGGGTGCTGATCGGCACGTGCCGGGGCTCCATCGGTCCATTGCCCGGTCACCGCCGACAGCAGGCGCGGCGTGCCCTGAACGGCGGTGCGCTGCATGAAATGCTTGACCCCGCGCATGCCACCCATTTCCTCGCCGCCACCGGCACGCCCCGGACCGCCATGAACCAGCGGTGCCAGGGGCGAACCATGCCCGGTCGAGGTCTTGGCGCTGTCGCGGTTGCCGATCATCACGCGACCATGGAAACACGCCATGCCCAGAACCATCTGCGCGGCAATGTCGGGATCATTGGTAAAGACCGATGAGACAAGCGACCCCCTGCCCTTCTGCGCCAGTTCGACCGCCTGATCGATGCTGTCATAGGGCATGATGGTGGCGACCGGGCCGAAGGCCTCGATCTCATGCGGGGCGGTGGCGGTCATCGGGTCGGCGCAGTGCAAAAGCACCGGGGACATGAAGGCGCCCTTGTCTGCATCGCCCGAAATCACCTGAACCTTGCCCGGATCCCCAAAGACGATGGACGCTTCGGCCGCGATGGCGGCGATCTTGGCGCGGACATCGTCGCGATCCCCGCAGGAGGCCAGCGCCCCCATCCGTGCGTTCTTGTCATCGGGCAGACCGATGGCGGTCTTCGCCAACCGTTCAGACAATGCCGCGATCAGCGCGTCCTGATGGTCGCGCGGCACCAGAACCCGGCGGATCGCGGTACATTTCTGCCCCGCCTTCGAGGTCATCTCGCGCGCGACCTCTTTGACGAACAGATCGAATTCCGGCGTGTCGGGGGTCGCATCCGGGCCAAGCACGGCGGCGTTCAGGCTGTCGGCCTCCATCGTGAAACGGGTCGAGTTCGCGACGATCGCCGGATGGGTCCGCAGCTTTTGCCCGGTGCTGGCCGAACCGGTGAAGGTCACGACATCCTGCCCGGTGACATGATCCAGCAGATCGCCGACCCCGCCGCAGATCAGTTGCAGCGCACCTTCGGGCAGGATGTTCATCTGCAGCATCCGGCGCACGACAAGCTCGGTCACATAGGCCGTCTGCGAGGCGGGTTTCACGATGCAGGGCATCCCCGCGATCAGGGCCGGCGCGATCTTTTCCAGCATCCCCCAGACCGGGAAATTGAAGGCGTTGATATGGATCGCGACCCCGCGCAGCGGCGTCAGGATGTGCTGGGCGACAAAGCTGCCATCGCGGGACAGCCCTTCGACCGGGCCTTCGGTCAGCACCTTGGCATTCGGCAATTCGCGCCGCGCCTTCGACGCAAAGGTCAGCATCGTGCCGATGCCGCCGTCGATATCGGGCCACGCATCCTTGGGCGTGGCGCCGGTCGCCAGGCTTTCGACGTGGAACTCATCCTTCATGTCCATCAGGCGCAGGCCGATTTCCTTCAGCATCAGCGCACGTTCATGGATGGTCAGACGACGCAGGCCCGCGCCTCCGACCTCGCGGCCCCAAGCCAGCGCCGCGGCGAAATCGATCCCGTCAGAGGAAATCAGCGCGTGGGTTTCGCCCGTGGCCGCATGGGCAAGGGGCTTGCCCTCGCCATTTCCTGCGCGCCAAGCGCCCTGCACAAAGCTTTCCAGCCGCCGCGCGGTGCGTCCCGTATCCAGCATGTGCTGTCCTTTCCCTAGTCCAGTCCCAGCGCGGTCAGAACCGACCCCGCCTGGGCGCGCCAGCTTTGGCGCAATGTCTCGTTATCGGTATGGCGCAAGCCCATGCCGCGCTGTTTTTCAAAGCGTTCGGATTGCGCCGGACCAAAGGTTTCGGCCACGCGCGGCATCCAATAGGCAACCGACGCCCTGACACCGTCGCGGTCGCTGCGGGCCAGCCGCTCCAACCCCTCCTGGCCCAGTTCCATGTGACGCCGTTCGCGCGGCAACAGGTCGCGCATCACCTCGGCCAGCGGCTGATAGGAACTGCGCTGCATCTCGGTCAGGGCATGCAGCGTGGCCATGCCCATCAGCACATTCATCACCACCGCATCGGTCCAGCCGGTCAGGGGATAATAAAACACCGACAATCGCATGTCGCCACCCTGCCGGCGCGGGTCGATACGGTCATCGCGCGACACGCGGGCAGCCCAGTCATGCGCCTGATTATACAGCGCCTTGTCGGTGCCAAAGCCCTGCATCAGATCCAGAACGCGTTCCGCATGATCGGCCTTTTCCAGCGTGATCCGGCTGGCGGCGATGCGTTCCTTGATGCCCGGCGCCCAGTTGATCGCCGCGGCAAAACCGGCCGATCCGGCCAGCTCGCTGTCCACAAAGGAAGACATCAGCCGCAGCAACTCGCCGCGATAACGCGGCGGCACATTTTCGGGCGAGGTCAGCTTGCCCCCCTGGGCCAGATACTCGGCGATGGGCATGGCTGCGGCATCATTCGTCATAGCTGAGCACCAGTTTGTCCGACAGCGGGATACATTGACAGGACAGGACGTAACCGGCGCGGACCTCGTAATCCTCCAGCGCGTGGTTCACCTCCATCTCGACCTCGCCTTCCAGAACCTTTGCGCGACAGGTCGAACAGACTCCGGCCTTGCAGGAATAGGGCGCGTCCATATCGTGATCGATGGCCGCATCCAGAACCGAGGTTCCGTCCTTCGGCATCCGGAAGCTGCGCGTGGCACCGTCCAGCGTGACCGACACCTCGCAGCTGTTGGCGGCATTGACGGCCTGCTGCGACACCGCGCGTTTCTTAGCCCGACCGGGCTGAGAGGATGCGAACAGTTCGAACTTGATCTGATCGTCGCTGAGGCCATGTTTGCGCAGGCTGTCGGCGATGGTCAGCATCATCGGCTCGGGGCCGCAGATAAATGCGGTATCGACGGTCTCGGCGTCGATCCACATGCGAAACAGCATCTCCATCTTGTCGGCGTCGATGCGTCCGGTGAACAGGTCGATCTCCTGCCCCTCGCTTTCAAGGATATGAACGACCGAGAACCGGCCCAGATAGGTGTTCTTCAGATCCTCAAGTTCCTCGCGGAACATGATCGAACCGACCTGCCGGTTGGCATAGACCAGCGTGAAGGTGGATGCCGGTTCGCGCGACAGCACGGTCTTGATGATCGACAGGACCGGCGTGATCCCGGACCCACCCGCAAATCCCAGATAGCTTTTCGCGGTCGCAGGATCCAGCGCGGTGAAGAACCGGCCTTGCGGGGTCATCGCCTCCAGCATGTCGCCGGGTTTCAGTTCCTCGTTCGCCCAAGTCGAAAAGGCGCCGCCATCGACCCGCTTGATCCCGACCCGCAGGCAACCCTCGTCCAGTCCGGCGCAAATCGAATAGGACCGGCGCAGTTCCTCACCGTCGAACTCGCGGCGAAAGGTCAGGTACTGGCCCTGGGTAAAGGCAAAAGCCCCGGCATCCTGCGGCTTCAGCGTAACGACCACGGCATCGCGGGTCTCTCGCCGGACCTCGGTCACTTCCAAGGGGTGAAAACGTGGCATCTCTGACCTCCTCCGGACAGAACCAGGGCAGCCGGCCCTAGTGGCATTTGAAATAGTCGAACGGCTCCAGGCAGTCCTTGCAGCGATAGCTGGCCTTGCACGGGGTCGAGCCGAACTGGCTGACCCGTTCGGTATTGCCCGACCCGCAGCGCGGGCAGGCGATCACCAGATTTGACCGCCCGGCCAGCCGCGCCGCCCGTGCCGCCGTGCCCCCGTCGGATGCGGTGCCATCGACGGGCGGCGCGATCCCATAGGCGCGCAGCTTGTCGCGGCCCTCTTGCGTGACCCAATCTGTGGTCCAGGGCGGTGACAGCCGACGTTCCAGCCGCAGATCGCCGATCCCGCGATCGCGAAGATGGCTTTCGATCGCCAGATCGATCACCGCCGTTGCGGGACAGCCGGAATAGGTCGGCGTGACCGCAACGACCAGCGTGTCGCCATCCCAGCGGATATCGCGCACGATCCCCAGATCGGTGACCGAGACGACCGGTATTTCGGGATCCGGCACCTCGGCCAGCCAGTCCCAGATCTGCGCATCGCTTGGTGTGGACATGGCGCGGCCCGTTACCAGCTGGCGCCCGGATAGGCGCGTTGCAGGAACTGCATCTGCGCAAGGATATAGCCCAGATGCTCGGTGTGGCGCCCCTGCTTGCCACCGCGATGGACATCCGCGCGCCCTTCGGGTCGGGTCAGCGTGGCCTCGGCCAGAACCTCTTCGACGGTCTGTTGCCATGCCGGTTGCAGATCGGCCAGCACCGGCGCGATCCCCGCATTGGCGACGGCATCATCCACGGCATCGGCAACGAACATCTCGCCGGAATAGGGCCACAGCCGGTCCAGCGCCTCCTGCATCCGGGCGTGGCTTTCCTGGGTCCCGTCGCCCAGCCGCACCACCAGATCCGAGCTGCGTTCCAGGTGATAGCTGACCTCTTTCAGCGCCTTGGCCGCGATTTCAGCCACGCGCGGGCTGGCAGAGCGGGTCAGCGCCGTCAGCATGTGGAAATGCCACGCATCGAACAGGAATTCGCGCATCAGGGTGACCGCCATGTCGCCATTGGGCAACTCGGCCAGTTGCAGGTTGCGGAACTTCATCGCATCGCGAAGAAAGGCCAGATCGTCGGCAGTGCGCCCCTCGCTCTGAACCTCGGCCGCAAGACCCAACCACATCTGCGTGTGACCGATCAGATCCAGCGCCGTGTTCGCCAGCGCGATGTCTTCTTCCAGCGCGGGACCGTGGCCGCACCATTCCGAAATGCGATGCCCCAGTATCAGGGTGTTGTCACCCATGCGGCACAGCCAGTCGAAGAAGGCGGGCTTCAGATCCACGTCCTGCACATGCGGGTCGTGGCTCTGCGCGGCAGCGGCGCTTTCGGCCAGCGCCACCACATCGGGCGTGGTCATATCGGGCAGCGACGGCATCACATATGCCCCACTTCGTCCGGGATGTCGAAGAAGGTCGGGTGCCGATAGACCTTGCTTTCCGCCGGGTCGAACAGCGGCCCCTTGTCGGATGGGGCCGAGGCGGTGATCTCGGCCGATCTGACCACCCAGATCGAGACGCCCTCCTTGCGGCGGGTATAGACATCACGCGCGTTGTTGATCGCCATTTCCGCATCGGGGGCATGCAGGCTGCCGACATGGCGATGGTTCAGACCATGCTGTCCGCGAATGAAGATTTCCCACAGCGGCCATTCCTTTTTGGACATCGGTAGCTTCCTTCCTTATTCGGCGGCAACGGTCGCGGCACGGCGGCGCGCGGCGGATTTGTCGGCATAGGCGCTCAGCCCGTCGCGGAACCACTGGCCGTTGTCCCAGGCGGTGCGGCGGGCTTCCAGCCGCTCGCGGTTGCAGGGACCGTTGCCCTTGATCACCTCGAAGAACTCTTCCCAGTCGGGCTCGGCGAAATCGTAATGGCCGCGTTCATCGTTCCAGCGCAGGGTTTCGTCGGGCACGGTCAGGCCCAGATATTCCGCCTGCGGCACCGTTTCATCGACGAATTTCTGGCGCAGCTCGTCGTTGGTGTTCATCTTGATCTTCCACGCCATCGACTGCGCGGAATGGACCGAGTCCTTGTCGGACGGGCCGAACATCATCAGCGCCGGATACCAGAAGCGGTTCAGCGCGTCCTGCGCCATTTCCTTCTGCTCGGGCGTGCCTTCGGCCATCTTCATCATGATCGCGTAGCCCTGCCGCTGGTGGAAGCTTTCTTCCTTGCAGATGCGGATCATCGCGCGGCTATAGGGGCCATAGCTGGTGCGCTGCAACGGCACCTGGTTCATGATCGCGGCACCGTCGACCAGCCAGCCGACCGCGCCCATATCGGCCCAGGTCAGCGTGGGATAGTTGAAGATGCTGCTGTATTTCATCGCCCCGGAATGCAGCTTTTCGAACAGCTCATCGCGGCTGACGCCAAGCGTCTCGGCGGCACTGTACAGATATAGGCCGTGGCCGGCCTCGTCCTGGACCTTCGCCAGCAGGATCGCCTTGCGTTCCAGCGTCGGCGCACGGGTGATCCAGTTGCCTTCGGGCAGCTGGCCCACGATTTCGCTATGCGCGTGCTGGCCGATCTGGCGGATCAGCGTCTTGCGATAGCCTTCAGGCATCCATTCCTTGGGCTCGATCTTTTCATTGCGGTCGATGCGTTCCTGAAAGGCGCGTTCCTCGGGCGACATTTCGTCGGCCGATTTCATGCCTTCCGACTTTACCATCTGTGCATACATGGTCCTGCCTCCTGTCAGACCCGTTCAAGGATCATCGCGATCCCTTGCCCGACGCCGACGCACATCGTGCACAGCGCATAGCGACCGCCGTTCCGTTGCAGCTGACGGGTCGCGGTCATCACCAGACGCGCCCCCGACATGCCAAGCGGATGCCCCATCGCGATCGCCCCGCCATTCGCATTCACATGCGGCGCGTCATCGGGCAGACCCAGATCGCGCAGCACCGCCAGGCCCTGCGCGGCAAAGGCCTCGTTCAATTCTATCACATCCATCTGGTCCAGCGTCAGCCCCGCCCGCGCCAGAACCTTGCGCGTGGCCGGAACCGGCCCGATGCCCATGATCCGCGGCGACACGCCGGCAGCCGCCATCGCCACGACCCGCGCCTGCGGGGTCAGCCCATGCGTCCGCGCCGCCGCCTCGGACGCCACGATCACGCCCGCCGCGCCGTCATTCACGCCCGAGGCATTGCCCGCCGTGACCGTCAGATCGGGTCCGTTGACCCCACGCAGCTTGGCAAGTTGTTCGATTCCGGTGCCGGGACGGGGATGTTCGTCGGTGTCGATCACCACCGGATCACCCTTGCGCTGCGGGATGGTGACCGGCGCAATCTCATCGGTGAAAAAGCCCGACTCCTGCGCAGCGGCCCACCGGGCCTGACTGCGCGCAGCAAAAGCGTCCTGATCTTCGCGACTGATGTTGTAGTCCGACGCGACATTGTCGGCGGTTTCGGGCATGGAATCGGTGCCGAATTCGCGCTTCATCCGGGGGTTCACGAAACGCCACCCGATGGTGGTGTCATACGTCTCGGCATTGCGTGAAAAGGCGCTGGTCGCCTTGGCCATGACAAAGGGGGCGCGGCTCATGCTTTCGACGCCACCTGCCAGCATCAGATCGCCGTCACCCGACCGGATCGCGCGGGCGGCCATGCCGATGGCGTCCATCCCCGACCCGCACAGGCGGTTGATCGTCGTGCCCGGCACCTCGATAGGCAACCCGGCCAGCAGACCCGCCATGCGCGCGACATTGCGATTATCCTCGCCTGCCTGATTGGCACAGCCAAGGATCACGTCATCGACCGCCGCCCAATCGACCGAGGCATTCCGCGCGACCAGCGCCCGCAACGGGATCGCCGCCAGATCATCCGCCCGAACCGAGGACAGCGCCCCGCCATAGCGCCCGATCGGGGTCCGCAATGCGTCACAGATGAATGCGTCGGTCATAAAGCTCTCCTCCGGTCGATGGTCGATCATTCATCGACCGCTCGGTCACCAATATACGGATCAAAACATCACTCGCAAAGACAATTTTTGATGAATCGCGTGATGCTTTTTCGGAAGGCATGAAAATGACCGGAAAGCAAAGCCTTGCAGTTTTCAGCGGGACAGGGCTTTCATCCGCGCGCGGGTTTCCGGCGTCGCCTCGGGCAAGGGGCCGACAGAATCGGCAAAGCTGTGACCGACGCAGCGATCCGCGCCTGCGGACAGGCGCAGATACAGGTCGCGAAACAGATCATGCGCCTGCGCCGCAGGCCAGTCGACCGGGGTCGCGTCTTGCGGCAGGCGCGGGTCGGCAAGGGCGGCATGGCGGTATTCATCGATCAGTCGCAGACGCAGCGCCAGGGCGTCCGCATCGGCCAGGCCCTGTGTCCGCTGCGGTGTCAGCCCGCCGAAGCGGTCCAGAAATCCGCGATAGCCCTGCGCGACCTCGGCCAGCGGCCAATGCCCCGCCGCGAAACCGGGCAGATCATTCGCCCCCGATATCGTCGCCGCCCGCAGAACCGGCCCCGCCGGCAGCACGAGACCCGCGCGAAAGGGCGCAATCGCCCCGCTGCCGAAGGCAACCCAACCGGGCAATGGATCGCCCGACAGCGCAATCGCCCAGTCGGCAGGCAGCGAGGGCGGGGAGAACAGGATCTGACCGGCCTGCCGAAATTCGGTCTGCGCCGCAGCGGACAGGCGATAGAAACTGCGCCTCCCGATCCGCTCGCCCTGCAAACGCCCTGCCGCGACCAGACGCGATACGGCGGTCCGGACAAGGCTTTCGCTGATCCCGTGGCGGGCGCAGCATTCGATCAGCGTGCCCATCCACAGCACGCTGCCGCGCGGTTCGACCACATCGCCATAAATCGTGACGATGAAAGAACTCGCCCGCGGCGGGGCCGATGTCAGGATGCGTTGGACAGGATCGGTCACGGCCATGCGTCTTCAAAGCGGAACTGCCGCCCAACCTAGCCAGCCGGGCGGCACATGTCACCCGCAGGCGGGGGATGCCCCGGACCGGTCGGGCCCGGGGCCGTGGATCAGGCGGTTTCCGCCAGAACCTCTTTCAGCGTGTCCGCGATGGTCCCGATCTGGGATTCGTTGATGATCAGTGGGGGCGACAGCGCAATGATATCGCCCGTCACGCGGATCATCAGGCCCTTGGCCCAGGCGCGTTTCATCGCCTCATAGGCCCGCGCACCGGGTTTGCCGTCGCGGCTGGCCAGTTCGATGCCGCCGACAAGGCCGATCGTGCGGATATCGGCCACGTTCGGTGCGCCCTTCAGGCTGTGCAGCGCATCGCCCCAGACGGTTTCAAGGCTGGCGGCGTTTTCGAACATCCCATCCTCGGCATAGGCACGCTGGGTCGCCAGCGCCGCCGCCACCGCGACCGGGTGGGCCGAGTAGGTATAGCCGTGGAACAGCTCGATCGGGGTTTCCGAATTCTCGACCACCGCGTCATAGATGAAATCAGCCGCCGCGACGCCGCCCATGGGGATCGCCCCGCTGGTGACGCCCTTGGCAAAGGTGATCATGTCCGGCGTCACGCCAAAGTAATGCGCGGCCATCGGGGTGCCCAGACGGCCAAAGCCCGAGATCACCTCATCAAAGATCAGCAGGATGTCGTGCTTGGTCGCGATTTCGCGCAGACGTTCAAGATAACCGACCGGCGGCGGCAGGATACCGGTCGAGCCTGCCATCGGTTCGACGATCACGGCGGCGATGGTTTCCGCACCGTGCAGCGCGACCAGACGTTCCAGATCCTCGGCCAGTTCGACCCCATGCGGCACCGGGCCACGGGTAAAGCTGTTACGGGCCGGGTCATGCGTGTGGCGCATGTGGTCGACGCCAGGAAGATGGGTGTTGAACTGCTTGCGGTTGGCAACGATGCCGCCCACCGAGATGCCGCCAAAGCCAACGCCGTGATAGCCACGCTCGCGCCCGATGAAGCGGGTCTTGCCGCCCTTGCCGCGCGCCTTGTGATAGGCCAGCGCGATCTTCAGCGCGCTATCGACCGCCTCGGACCCCGAGTTGCCGAAGAAGATGCGGTTCAGCGGGTTGGGAAATGTCTCGGCCAGGGTCGCGGCAAGACGAAACGCCTCGGGGTGGCCGAAATTGAACATCGGCGCGAAATCCAGCGTCTTGATCGTGTTGGTCACCGCCTCGACGATCAGCGGATGGCTGTGGCCCGCATTGGCGCACCACAGGCCGGCGGTGCCGTCAAGGATCTGCCGCCCGTCTTCCGACGTGTAATACATCCCCTCGGCGGCGACGACCATCCGCGGGTCCGATTTGAAATCCCGGTTCGCCGTGAAGGGCATCCAGTGATTTTCGAGTGTGTTGGGATTCATCGAATCCTCCCTGCCTGAGTCTCGCGATCAATCTGGAACGGCAGGAACGGAAAAAAAAGGAAATTATGCAGATGATGAAGAAAAGGCGGCATCCGAAGATGCCGCCCCTGTTCTTTAGGCAGTTATGCCCGCCTTACAGCGACTTGCCGAATTCCAGCTTGCGCGCGAAATGCAGTGCCAGAATGGTGCAGATCGCGCCCGACAGAAGGTACAGCCCCGACGCGAACAGCCCCAGATAGGCCGACAGCGCCAATGCGGCCAGCGGCGCGAAGCCTGCGCCGAACAGCCATGCCAGATCGGAGACCACCGCCGAACCGGTATAGCGATAGCGGCTTTCAAACAGCGAGGCGACGGCACCAGAAGACTGACCAAAGCTGATGCCCAGGATGATGAAGCCGCCGATCATGTAGACCGCTTCGCCAAAACCGCGACCCGCCAGCAGAAGCGGCGCGAAGATGCTGAAGACGGCAATCGCGATCGCGCCCCGGAACAGCAGCTTGCGATGCCCGATCAGGTCCGCCAGCACGCCCGACAGCACGATCGCGGCAAGGCCAAAGGCGGCGGCCACGGCCTCGATCACCAGGAACTGGGTCAGGCTTTCATCGGTGTACAGGAACACCCAGGACAGCGGAAACACCGTCACCATGTGGAACAGTGCAAAGCTGGCCAGGGGCACGAAGGCGCCGACAAGGATGGTCTTGCCGTCGATCTTGGCCACATCGCGCAGCTTCGTCGGCTCCAGCTCGCGTTGCTGGAACATGCGGGCATATTCCGGCGTCACCACGATCCGCAGCCGCGCGAACAGCGCCACGACGTTGATCGCGAAGGCCACGAAGAAAGGATAGCGCCAGCCCCAGTCAAGGAAATCGGCCTCGGACAGGTTCTGGACCAGATAGGCGAACAACAGGCTGGCCACGATCAGGCCAAGCGGCGCGCCCAGTTGCGGCACCATGACGTAGAACCGGCGGCGATCTTCGGGCGCACTTAGTGCCAACAGCGACGGCAGGCCGTCCCATGCGCCGCCAAGCGCAAGACCCTGACCGATCCGCAGCAGGCACAGGACCAAGATCGCATAATCCCCGATGCTGTCATAGGACGGCACCAGACCCATCGCCACGGTCGAAGTGCCCAGCAACAGCAGTGCCAGCGTCATCTTGACGCCCTTGCCATAGCGGCGGTCGATCACGGTGAAGATCGCGGTCCCGAAGGGGCGCGCGACAAAGGCCAGCGAGAAGATCGCAAAGGACCACAGCGTCGCGTTCAGCGGATCCAGAAACGGAAAATAGCGCAGCGGGAAGACGATCACCGTCGCGATTGCAAAGACGAAGAAATCGAAAAATTCGGACGTGCGCCCGATGATGACGCCGACGGCGATGTCCGAGGGCGAAATCGTGTGGCCCGAGGGGTCGGCCTCGGGGGGCATCTTATCGGAATGGGTCGTGGTAGGCTGCTGCATCTCGTGCGGACTCCTTCATCGGCCGATGACGGTCACGGTCGGTCGGGTGGAATTGGCGCGACCGTATGCGCCCGCGACCATGATAGAGCAATACAGCAAGTGTGTGACATAATGTCTGTGGCAAATTGTCTTATACCAGTCAGGGGTGGTCCGGGGTAGTGAACCGTCCCATCCAAGCGAACAGTGCGTGTCATTACACACAGGGACACGGGAACCATGCGTAACATGCCGAAAATGCCCACCGCGATCGCGCTGGCATCCTCTTTTCTTTTTCTGGGCGCCTGCAAGCCCGTCGTTCTGGCCCCGGCCGGCGACATTGCCGAGCGTCAGAAAGACCTTCTGATTGCCTCTACCGGATTGATGTTGATCATCATTATCCCGGTCATGGCCCTGACCGTCTGGTTCGCGTGGAAATACCGCGCCTCGAACCGCGATGCGACCTACGATCCCAACTGGGACCACTCGACCAAGTTCGAACTGGTGATCTGGTCGGCCCCGCTGCTGATCATCATCTGCCTTGGCGCGCTGACCTGGGTGGGAACACATCTTCTTGATCCCTACCGACCGCTGGACCGCCTGAGCGAATCGCAGGATATCGCCGAAGATCACGAACCCTTGAAGGTCGAGGTCGTCGCGCTGGATTGGAAATGGCTGTTCATCTATCCCGAACAGGGGATCGCGACGGTCAACGAACTGGCCGTGCCGATCAACCGCGAGGTCGAATTCAGCCTGACCGCGTCTTCGGTGATGAACGCCTTCTACATCCCGGCCATGGCCGGCATGATCTATGCGATGCCCGGTATGGAAACCAAGCTGCACGGCGTCTTCAACAACGAGGGCGAATATCAGGGGCTGGCCTCGCATTACTCGGGCGCGGGCTTTTCGGGGATGCGCTTCAAGGCGCATGCCACCGACGAGGCCGGGTTCGAGGAATGGGTGCAGAAAGCCCGCGACGGGGACACCGCCCTGACCCGCGAGGAATATCTGCAACTGGAAACCCCCAGCGAGAATGTGCCCCCGCGTCGCTATGCCCGCGTCGATCCCGAACTGTTCGACCGCGCCGTGAACATGTGCGTCGAGGAAAACAAGATGTGCATGGCCGAGATGATGGCCATCGACGATCAGGGCGGACTGGGTCGGGAAGGCATGCTGAACATTCAGCCGGTCACCGATGACAAACATGCCCGCCGCGGCACCAAACCGGTTCTGGGTCACACGCCCTTCAACGTGGTCAGCATCTGCAACCCGGCCGAGGCCGCCGCGATGTTCGCCGACCTGGGCACGGACGAGCCGGTCGAACGCCGGGGCCGCGAGATCATGCAAAGCCGCGCGCTGCCGATCCCGACGACGCTGTTCCAGCGCCTGCAAGACACCACCATCCGAGACGCCCGGGCAAGCGGCGCCTCCGAACAGAAACTTTGAACGGAATTTCGCGATGGCCGTACCTGCCAATGTCGAGACCACTTTCCTGTTTGGTCGCCTGACCCTGGACGCGATCCCCAAGGATCCGATCGTCTGGGCCACCTTCGTCGTCGTCGCCATCGGCGGCGCGGCGCTGGTCTGGGCGCTGACCAAATACCGCCTGTGGGGCTATCTGTGGCACGAATGGTTCACCTCGGTGGACCACAAGAAGATCGGGATCATGTACATGATCCTTGGCCTGATCATGTTCGTGCGCGGCTTTGCCGACGCGATCATGATGCGATTGCAGCAGGCCCTGGCCTTCGGCGGGTCCGAGGGCTATCTGAACGCGCACCACTATGACCAGATCTTCACCGCCCATGGCGTGATCATGATCTTCTTCGTGGCGATGCCCTTCGTCACCGGGATCATGAACTATCTGGTGCCCTTGCAGATCGGCGCGCGCGACGTGTCCTTTCCGTTCCTGAACAACTTCTCGTTCTGGATGACGGCAGGTGGCGCGATCATCGTCATGGCCTCGCTGTTTCTGGGTGAATTCGCGCAGACCGGCTGGTTGGCCTTTCCGCCACTGTCGGGCCTGCACAAAAGCCCTTATGTCGGTGTCGATTACTATATCTGGGGCCTTCAGGTCGCGGGGGTCGGCACGACCCTGTCGGGGATCAACCTTCTGGTGACGATCCTGAAGATGCGCGCGCCGGGCATGACCATGATGAAGATGCCGATCTTCACCTGGACCTCGTTCTGCACCAACATCCTGATTGTCGCCTCGTTCCCGGTCCTGACCGCGACGCTGGTTCTGCTGACGCTGGACCGCTATGTCGGCACGAATTTCTTCACCAATGACCTTGGTGGCAATCCGATGATGTATATCAACCTCATCTGGATCTGGGGCCACCCCGAGGTCTATATCCTGATCCTGCCGCTGTTCGGCGTGTTTTCCGAGGTCACCTCGACCTTCTCGGGCAAACGGCTGTTCGGCTATACCTCGATGGTCTACGCGACCGTCTGCATCACGGTCCTGTCCTATCTGGTCTGGCTGCACCACTTCTTTACCATGGGGTCGGGCGCGTCGGTGAACTCGTTCTTCGGGATCACCACGATGATCATCTCGATCCCGACGGGCGCCAAGATCTTCAACTGGCTGTTCACGATGTATCAGGGCCGAGTCCGGTTCGAACTGCCGATGATGTGGACCATCGCCTTCATGCTGACCTTTACCGTCGGCGGGATGACAGGAGTTCTGCTGGCCGTGCCGCCCGCGGATTTCGTTCTGCACAACTCGCTGTTCCTGATCGCGCATTTCCATAACGTGATCATCGGCGGCGTGCTGTTCGGCAGCTTTGCGGCGATCAACTTCTGGTGGCCCAAGGCATTCGGGTTCCAGCTGAACCAGTTCTGGGGCAAGGTCAGCTTCTGGTTCTGGGTCGTCGGCTTCTGGGTTGCCTTCATGCCGCTTTATGTCCTGGGCCTGATGGGCGTTACGCGCCGGATGCGGGTCTTTGACGACCCCAGCCTGCAAATCTGGTTCATCATCGCGGGCATCGGCGCCGTCATGATCGCCATCGGTATCGCGGCCATGTTCGTGCAGTTCGGCGTCTCGATCTGGAAACGCAACGAGAACCGCGACCTGACCGGCGATCCGTGGAACGGGCGCACGCTGGAATGGGCCACCTCGTCGCCGCCGGCGCATTACAACTTTGCCTTCACGCCGGTCGTGCACGGTCTTGACGCCTATGCCGACATGAAGGACGCCGGTGCCGCCCGCGGTCAGGGGAAATACCTGCCGATCCACATGCCGCGCTATACCGGGTCCGGGGTCATTCTTGCGGGCCTGTCCACGGTCTGCGGCATGGCCCTGATCTGGTATGTGTGGTGGCTGGCGGCGCTGTCCTTCATCGCGCTTGTCGGCTACGCGATCTACCACACCTTCAACTATGACCGGGATTACTATGTCCCCGCCGAAGAGGTGCGCCTGACCGAAGAGGCGCATGCCCGGCAGATGGCACAGGGAGCCTGATCCATGAGCACGCCCAGCACTCAGCCCGCCGCCTATTGGGAGGTCGAGCCGCATCACCACGAGGATGGCGCATCGACCAACATAGGCTTCTGGGTCTATCTGATGAGCGACTGCCTGATGTTCGCGGTTCTGTTCGCGACCTTCGGGGTCCTTCATGGCAGCTATGCCGCAGGCCCCGGCCCCAAGGAACTGTTCGATCTGGAACTGGTGGCGCTGAACACGGCCTTCCTGCTGTTTTCCTCGATCACCTATGGTTTCGCGATGCTGTGCATGGCGCGCGACGATCAGCGCGGCACGTTGCGCTGGCTGGGGATCACGCTGGTTTTCGGCCTGCTGTTCCTGGCGGTTGAACTGTACGAATTCCACCACCTGATCCATCTGGGCGCCGGCCCGCAGCGATCGGCCTTCCTGTCGTCCTTCTTCGCGCTGGTCGGCACCCACGGCCTGCACGTGGCCTTCGGCTCGATCTGGCTGGTGACGCTGATGGTGCAGGTCAACCGCAAGGGGCTGATCCCGGCGAACAAGCGGCGGCTGTCCTGCCTGTCGCTGTTCTGGCACTTCCTCGACGTGATCTGGATCGGGGTGTTCACGCTTGTCTATCTGATGGGGATGATCTGATGTCGGCACATTCGCATGACCATGACAGCCACGACCACGGCAGCTTTCGCGGCTATGTGACCGGCTTCGTCCTGTCGGTGATCCTGACCGCAATTCCCTTCGCGGTGGTGATGGGCGGCGGTTTCGACAGCCGCGCGCTGACCGTATTGGTGGTGATCGGCTGCGCCATCGTTCAGGTTCTGGTCCACATGGTCTATTTCCTGCACATGAACAGCCATTCCGAAGAGGGCTGGACCCTGATCTCGACCCTGTTCACGGTGGTGATCGTGGTGATCATGATCGCGGGTTCGCTTTGGGTGATGTTCCACCTGAACACCAACATGATGCCGCAGATGAACCATGACCTGCTGCCCATCGGGCCGCAATCATGACGGATCGGCCCCGCTCTCGGGCGGGGCTGGTCGCCCTTGGCGTGGTGGCGGCCTGCCTTGTCCTGATCCTGGCTGGTCTGGGCGTCTGGCAGGTTCAGCGCCTGCATTGGAAGACCGACCTGATCGCCCGGACCGAGGCGCGGCTGGCCGGTCCCGTCCAGAATGCCCCGGCCCCGGAGGACTGGGCCAAACTGGCCGCCGATGACGAATACCGCCGCATCACCCTGACCGGCCAGTACCGGTTTCAGGACGAGGCGCTGGCACAGGCCGTCACCCAGTTCGGCGCAGGCTTCTGGGTGATGACGCCGCTGGAAACACCGCAGGGTTGGATGGTCTGGGTCAATCGCGGCTTCGTGCCGCAGGATGCCCGCGACCCCGCCGACCGCAGCCAGCCGCAAGGCGACCAGCAGGTCACCGGGCTGATGCGCATGTCCCAACCAGATGGCGCGTTTCTGCGATCGAACGATCCGGCCAATGACCGCTGGTATTCCCGCGACACAGCCGCGCTGGCGCAATCGCGCGGGCTGGACCGTGCCGCGCCCTATTTCATCGACCGCGCCGATGACCAATCCGCCGATCTGCCGCGTGGCGGATTGACCGTGGTTCAGTTCCGCAACAGCCACCTGTCCTATGCGCTGACATGGTTCACGATGGCGCTCGGCCTGGCTCTGGCGTCGGGCTATCTGCTGCGCCGAGAGTGGCAGAAAAATCCGTCGCGATCCGATCCGTGATCCAGTCGCGAAAGGCGGCAATCGGTTTCAGCCCCGATTTCGCCTGCGGCCATGCCAGCCAATATGCCCCGGTCCCCGTCACCGCACGGCGCAGGATCGGGCGCAGGCGCCCTTCCGCGATCTCGATCTGGGCCAGATAATCCGGCAAAAGCGCCACCCCCAGCCCCGAAATCGCCGCCTGGATCATCATTGAAAACTGATCCATCCGCATTCGGTTACCCTCGCCCGGCGGCTGCCCGCCCTGCCCCGCAAACCATGCCGACCACGCCGTCGGGCGGGTTTCCAGCTGCAACAGGGTCAGCCCCGCCATATCGCCGACATCGCGCACCGGATGATCCGCCAGCAGCGCGGGCGCCGCACAGGCCGTCACCCCTTCGTCGAACAGTTTGACGTGGTCCGCACCCGGCCAGTCGTCGCGCCCGAAATAGATCACCGCGTCATAGGGTTCGACATCGAAGCTGAACGGCTTGAACCGCGTCGACAGATTGACCGAAATTCCGGGATTGGCCGACAGGAACTGTGGCAGGCGCGGCGCAAGCCAGCGGGTCGCGAAGGTCGGCAGAACCGCCAGATCCAGCCCGCCACCATCCGGATTCGCGATCAGCGACATCGACGACCGCTGGATCAGGTCCAGCGCCTGACCGATATCGCCCGCATAGCGCCGGGCCGCCTCGGTCGGGATCAGGCGTTTGCGGTGGCGCAGGAACAATTGCTGGCCCAGCTGCGTCTCTAATGTCTGGATCAGTCGGCTGACCGTGCTTTGCGTCAGGGACAGATCATGCGCCGCGGCGGTGACCGATCCGCTGCGCATCACCGCATCGAAGGCCAGCAGCAGGCTGAGATTGGGCAGGAACCGCCGGACACGCATCATTCATCCCATACATGAACTAATGTGGATTATCCGTTTTTAGCCCCGCTTGCCAAGCGTTAGAAGTTGCCTTCAGAATGACGTGACCCGTCAAGGAGGATTCAGATGTCCACGAAATCGCACAAGGGCGCAGCTTTTACCTGGGACGATCCGTTCCTGCTGTCGGACCAGCTGAGCGAAGAAGAACGCATGATCCGCGACAGCGCGGCCGCCTTTGCCGCCGAAAGCCTGGCCCCGCGGGTGCAGGACGCCTATCTGAACGAACATACCGACCCCGAAATCTTTCGCGAGATGGGGGCCGCCGGAATGCTGGGCGTCACCGTCGCCGAGGAATATGGCGGCGTCGGCGCGTCCTATGTGTCCTACGGGCTGGTTGCGCGAGAAATCGAACGCATCGACAGCGGCTATCGCAGCATGGCCTCGGTCCAGTCGTCGCTGGTGATGTTCCCGATCGAGGCCTATGGCAGCGAGGAACAGAAGCACAAGTTCCTGCCGAAACTGGCATCGGGCGAGTTCATCGGCTGTTTCGGCCTGACCGAACCTGACGCGGGATCCGACCCCGCCGGGATGAAGACCCGCGCGAAAA
Source organism: Paracoccus homiensis (assembly GCF_900111675.1). GTDB lineage: Bacteria > Pseudomonadota > Alphaproteobacteria > Rhodobacterales > Rhodobacteraceae > Paracoccus > Paracoccus homiensis. Next base: position 42,998 of record NZ_FOHO01000010.1, read on the forward strand.
AGACCGAGGGCGGCTATGTCCTGAACGGGTCCAAGATGTGGATCAGCAACGCCCCCATCGCCGATGTCTTCGTCGTCTGGGCAAAATCCGAGGCGCATGGCGGCAAGGTACGCGGCTTTGTTCTGGAAAAGGGGATGAAGGGCCTGTCCGCCCCCAAGATCGGCGGCAAGCTAAGCCTGCGCGCCTCGATCACCGGCGAAATCGTCATGGACAATGTCGAGGTCGGCGAAGACGCGCTGTTGCCCAATATCGAAGGCATGGGCGGCCCGTTCGGCTGTCTGAACCGTGCGCGCTATGGCATCAGCTGGGGCGCGATGGGCGCGGCCGAGGATTGCTGGTTCCGCGCCCGCCAATACGGTCTGGACCGCCATCAGTTCAACAAGCCGCTGGCCGCAACGCAGCTTTATCAGAAAAAGCTGGCCGATATGCAGACCGAAATCGCGCTTGGCCTGCAGGCCAGCCTGCGCGTCGGACGCCTGTTCGACGAAGGCAAGTTCGCGCCCGAGATGATCTCGATAGTCAAGCGCAACAATTGCGGCAAGGCGCTGGATATTGCCCGCACCGCCCGCGACATGCATGGCGGCAACGGCATTCAGGTGGAATATCACGTGATGCGCCACGCCCAGAACCTGGAAACCGTGAACACCTATGAGGGCACGCACGACGTGCACGCCCTGATCCTTGGTCGCGCACAGACCGGGTTGCAGGCCTTTGGCTGACGCGCCGCTGAAAGGGCTGAAGGTCGTCGAGCTGGCCCGCATTCTGGCCGGTCCATGGATCGGTCAGACACTGGCCGATCTGGGCGCCGAGGTCATCAAGATCGAGGCGCCCGAGGGCGACGACACCCGCCGCTGGGGCCCGCCCTTCATCGAACGTCCCCGCGCCGATGGCAGCAACGAAACCGTCGCCGCCTATTTTCACGCGGCCAATCGCGGCAAACGCTCGGTCACCTGCGATTTCCGTGATCCCGCGGATCTGAAGCGGCTGAAAGGCTTGATCGATCAGGCCGATGTCGTGGTCGAGAATTTCAAGCTTGGCGGCCTTGCGCGCTTCGGGCTGGACTATGACAGCCTGTCGGCACGCAATCCGGGGCTGGTCTATGCCTCGATCACGGGGTTCGGGCAGAACGGTCCCCGCGCGGCGCAGCCGGGGTATGACTTTCTGATCCAGGGCATGTCGGGCGTCATGGACCTGACCGGAGAGCCGGACGGCGAGCCGCAAAAGGTCGGCGTCGCCTGGATCGACATCTTCACCGGCCTTTATGGGGTGATCGCCGTCCAGGCGGCACTGGCCGAGCGCGCGACATCGGGTCGGGGCCAGCATCTGGACCTGTCGCTGATGGATGTCGGCGTCACGGTTTTGGCCAATCAGGCGACGAATTATCTGCTGGGCGGTCAGGTGCCGCACCGTCTGGGCAACGCGCATCCCAATATCGTGCCCTATCAGCTGTTCCCGGCCAGTGATGGCCACCTGATCATCGCCTGCGGAAACGACCGCCAGTTCGCCGCGCTGTGCCGGGCGCTGGATCTGCCCGATCTGGCCGCCGATCCAGATTATGCCACCAACCCCGCCCGCGTCGCCAATCGCGCCGCGCTGGTGCCGCTGCTGACGCAGGCCACGCAGCTGCGCAGCCGGGCCGATCTGATCGCGGCGCTGGAACAGGTGGGCGTGCCCGCAGGCCCGGTCAATGACGTGTCCGAGGCGCTGGCCGATCCGCAGATCACCGCACGCGACTTGCAGATCGCGCCCGAGGGGATCGCGGGCCTGCGCAGCCCGATGCGGTTTTCCCGCAGCGACCTGGTGACAGACCGCGCCGCCCCCGCCCTGGGCGAAGGCGCGTGGCAGTTTCAGGACTAGCCCGCGCTAACCTTTTCGCGATGGAACACATAGACGCCCGATCCCAGAATGATCGCGGTCCCCAGCCATGTGATCGCATCTGGAAATTCCGAAAACAGCAAAAGCCCGACAAGGGTCGCGCCGACGATTTCCAGATATTGCAACGGGGCCAGCAGGCTGGCCTCGGCCTTGCTGAAGGCAAAGGTGATCAACAGGAAGGTCAGCGCCGCCAGAACCCCCGCAAAGGCGACCAGCCCCCAGACCCATCCCTCGGCCTGGGTCAGCGCCGCAGGCTGACGTCCCAGCAATGCCCCCGCGCCGCTTGCCAGAAGGAACCCCATCGCCGCAAAGAATGTGGCTCCGATCTGCAAGGCCAGCGGCGAACGGCTGCGCGTGGCACGCCGCAGGATGATCATGTTCAGCGCATAGGCCAGCGCCGCCAGAAACGGAAACAGCGCCACCGGCCCGAATACCGCGAAATTCGGACGGATCACGATCAGCGCCCCGATCATCCCGACCGCGACCGCCGCAAACCGGCGCGGTCCCGGACGTTCACCCAGAAGCGGCCAGGACAGAAGGGTCAGCAATAAGGGCTCGACAAAGAAGATCGCGATGGCGGTTGCGATCGGCATGACCGCGAAGGCGCTGACAAGGCTAAGCATGACGATCGCCAGACAGGCGCCCGAGGCAGCTGCCGCGCCTGAAAAGATCCCGCCTCGCAGCCGTTTGCGGTAAAGGATTGCGATCGGCAGAAAGAACAGCGCCTGCGCGGTGGTCCGCCAGACCGACACATCGAAGGGCGAAGCAACCGTCGTCAGGATCTTCGAGACCGCGTCGCCGATGGGCAACATCCCCATTGCCGCGATCATGGCGATCATGCCCAAGCGCATTTGCGGGTCAGGGCGGTCGATGGCATCTGTCATGGGCACCTCCTGCACCGGCGCTATCACGCTTTGCGACCGGCGTCAGGGGGATGTGAAACGGCCCGCGACATTTGCGCGGGCCATTCGGATTCTCAGTTCTGCGTGGCGGTCGAGGCCCCGCCTGTCGGCACCTCGATATTGATTTCCAGACTGGACAGGTCATCGCCACGTTCCAGACGGATATCAACGGCATCATCGGCCACCTTCAGGTGGCGGCGGACGACCTCCAGGATTTCCTTCTGCAGGATCGGCAGATATTCCGGGCTGGAACCACTGCCGCGTTCATGGGCCAGAAGGATCTGCAATCGCTCTTTCGCGGTCTGGGCGCTGTTGGCCTTGCGGGGACGAAACGAGAATCCGAACATGGTCAGGCCGTCCGCCCCATCAGGCGCTGCCACAGGCCGCGACGCTCGCCCACATCCATGCGGATCTCGATCTGTTCGCCCAGCAGGCGGCCGACGGCCTCGGTATAGGCTTTGCCGGCGGCGGATTTGTCATCCATCACCACGGGCATGCCCACGTTCGAGGCTTTCAGCACGGTCTGGCTTTCGGGAATGATGCCCAGCAGCGGGATGGCCAGAATGTCCAGCACGTCCTCGACGCTCATCATCTCGCCGCTAGCGCTGCGACGGTTGTCGAACCGGGTCAGCAGCAGATGCGCACGAATGGCCGAGCCGTCGCCGCGTTCAGCGATATGGGTCTTGCTGTTCAGCAGGCCCAGAACCCGGTCGCTGTCACGGACCGAGGACACTTCGGGATTGGTGACCACGATGGCCTCGTCGGCGAAATACATCGCCAGATGCGCGCCGCGTTCGATCCCGGCCGGACTGTCGCAGACGATATAGTCGAATTCCTCGCGCAGTTCGTCCAGAACCTGCTTGACGCCTTCCTTGGTCAGCGCGTCCTTGTCGCGGGTCTGCGAAGTCGGCAGCACAGACAGCGTGTCGATCCGCTTGTCCTTGATCAGCGCCTGCTTCAGCTTGGCATCGCCCTGAATGACATTGATGAAATCGAACACGACCCGGCGCTCGCAGCCCATGATCATGTCCAGATTGCGCAGACCCACGTCGAAATCGATCACGCATGTCTTGTGACCGCGCATGGCAAGCCCGGCGCTGACGGCGGCGGCCGAGGTGGTCTTGCCCACGCCGCCCTTGCCCGAAGTGACTACGATGACCTTGCTCACGAACCCATCCCCTTCGATCAGGTTTCAACCGATTGCTTCGATACGCAGGACGTCGTCCTGCAAATATGCCTGCACGTTCTTCTTGCGCATGTCCGCGGGCAGATCGTCACTGGTCCGGTAAAGACCGGCGATCGCCAGCAGTTCGGCATCAAGGCTGTGACAGAAGATGCGGGCGTTGTGATCGCCATTCACCCCCGCCATCGCCCGGCCACGCAGCGTGCCATAGACGTGAATATTTCCCGAGGCGATCAGCTCGGCCCCCGAGCTGACCGGCCCGACCACGACCAGATCACCGCGGTCGGCAAAGATGGTCTGGCCCGAACGGACCGGTTCGGTAATCAGCCGCGACGCGGGTTCTGGCGCCTTCTGGGCCGGCGTCTCGGCCTGGGCGCGCGGCGGGCGCTGACGGTCCAGCGGCTTGTCCTTGCCGCCGCTCATCGGGATCAGGCCCGCGCCACGCGCGGCCTGCATCTGCTGATCGGTGCCGTGCTGGATGCCGAACACCAGCAGGTTGCGCGACCGCATCTGTGCGACCAGCAGGCCCATTTCCTCGGAGCTGCCGAATCCGGCAGCGTTCTGCAGGTCCAGAACGATGGGTGCGCTGTCGAAGAACTGCGGCGTCTGCCCGATCTGGGTGTCCAGCGCCTGATAGAAAGCCGCGTCGGCGGGACCGGTCAAATGCACTGCGACGGCGGTGAAGAATCGACCGCGGATCTCGAATGGCTTGAGGGTCGTGACCCTTTTTGCCGGGTTTTGTTGCACTTGCTGTGACTGCACGCCTGCCTGCCTGCTTCTTGTTCGTCCGGGACTTTGCCGGGCGCCCTTTGTTTTCCGACTCCCTAAGCGTTTCGCGCGCTCAGGTCCACGCCTATTGGGTCAATTTTCCGATGTCGGCAAGGAAGCGCCGGTGATTTTCTGGCCGATCCGCGCAGAAATCGGGCAGGCCGTTCGGATGATAGACAGAACGGTTCATCCCGCTTAGGGTGTATGAAGGTGTCTGGTTACCGTGTTGCAGTTCGGGTCATGTCAGGATGAACAAACAGGTTCATGGCGACAGCTTTCTTGCCTTTCGCGAGGCCCCTGACCCGCGCATGTATGTCGAGGCCGCGACCCATCGCGATGCGCTGACCCACCTGATCCGTGCCGCCGAACGGGCGCGCGGGGTGACACTGCTGACCGGTCGGGCGGGGACCGGCAAGACACTGCTTCTGCGTGTATTGGCGACGCGGCTTGGCCGCGACCGGCTGCTGACGCTTGGCCAGAACGGCGCCGATGGTTCAGATCCCCTGCGCTGGATCCTGTCGCTGACCGGCCATGCCACAGCCGCTGACGACACCGACCTGACGGCCCGTGCGATGGCGGCGATAGGGCAAAGGTTGCTGGTCGTGGACGAGGCGCAACGACTTGACGACCTCGATCTGGATCAGTTGCGACAACTGGCCGACGGTCCGAACGCCGTCCCGATCATCCTTGCCGGGCTACCCGATCTGCCTGGAAGGCTGGCCGCGCCATCATGTGCCGGATTTCGCGCATTGATTACCGATCGCAGCGTGCTGGAACCGCTGAGCGCGACGGAAACCGAAACCTATCTTGCCCATCGTCTTGTAAAAGGCGAGGGCAACCCCGGCTTCGATCAGGCGGCGGCCGCACTGATCCACAGATCTGCCGCAGGCATTCCGCGCCGTATCAACCAGATCGCCCAGCAGGCCATTTTCGAGGCGCTGACAGAAGGCCGAACCCGGATCGACGCCGCGTTTCTTGATCGCTGCATCCGGACCCCGTTCTGTCTGTCCCCGCCAAGACCCGCGCGGCCTGCCGACAGCCCCGCCGCATCCGAACCCGCGCCAGCACCCCGGCCACGCTCAGCACCGCCGCCCGCCAGACCCCCGAGACGCCTTGCACGACCCGCCGCCCTTGTGGTGCTACTGGCCATCGGCACCGGGGCCTATTTCGGGCTGTCGTCCCCTTCGCCCGAAGCGCCCCTGCCCTTCACGGCACCGCCCGTCGGCATCGTCCCTGCCGCGGATGCCGCGACCCTGATGGAACGGGCATTGGCAGCCGAGACAAGCGCCCCGACGCAAGCCGCGTTGCTGTATGAAAGCGCCGCGCTGCTGGGCGACGACCGCGCGGCCTATTTTGTCGGGCAACTTCATGAAACCGGGCTTGGGGTGCCGATGGATCTGACGCGGGCGCGGGCCTGGTATCAGCAGGCTGCCGGGGTGGGCGGCGCGCAGCGACGGCTGTCGGCCCTGCCCCAGGCCGACCCGGTCGCCACACCCTCGGCAGCAACGGTCGTGCAGCAAAGCCTTTATCCGGATGGCCGGTTGCAACTGCATTGGCAGGCGTCCGCCGCGCGTTTCGTCGTCGAATATGTGATGGCCGGCCAGCCCGACACCGTCCTGCGCCATGAGACCGATCTGTCCGCCGCGCTGTTGCCGGGGCCGATCAGCCGCTGGCGCATCCTGTCGCAAGGCCCCGATGGAACCACCGTCGCCGCGACTGGGTGGAGCGCCGCCGCCCCACCCCCGCGATGATCAGCACCCCATCACGGCACAGATGCTGCGGCGATATGCGGCATTCGCATCGCTTTCGCTGTCGCTGACGGCGGGCACAGGCGCGGTGCAGTTGATCTCATATCCCGGATCGATACCGCGATTGACGCAGGCACCGATATCCCAGCCGGGCGGGATCGCGGACAGATCGACCGATTTCCATTTGGGGTGGCCGGTCTCGCGCAGATCCTCCAGCTTGGTCAGGATCAGGCCCGACAGATCGGACACCGCATCGCAACTGGCGCGGTGATAGGCGTTGCGGCGCATTTCATATTCATAGGTCATCAGCACGGCCTTGACCGCGACCAGACCAACCGGCTGTGTCTGGAAGTCATAGGTGCCGGCCGGGATCTCGCCAGGGGTGTAGACGGTGCGCAGCGTGTCATTGTTGATGGGCAGCAGGTGGAACCGCTCGCCATCAATATCGCCATCCGCGAACAGCGAAGCCGGGGCACCGGCCACATAGAAGAACGCGTCCAGCTGTCCGGCCTTCAACTGCTGCAAACCCTCGGCCGGGCTGATCTGCAGCTTTTCGGCAGGCTCGATCCCGGCCAGAGACAGCATCAGCGAGGCGGTCAGAAAGGTGCCGCTGTTCTCGACCCCGATCGCGACCCGCTTGCCCGCCAGATCGTTGAAGCTGGCGATGTCGCGGCTGCCAAGGATGTGCACCTCTTCGTCGTAAAGCGGAAAGGCAATGCGAACCCCGGTGATCGCGCGGGCGACGGCGGGGTCTTCACTTGCAAAGGTCTGCATATATTCCAGAACGTCGCTTTGAACGATGCCGAACTGCGTATTGGGCCGCTGCCGCACGCCAAGAAAATTTTCCAGAGAGCCGGCGGATTCGACCACCTCGACCTGCTGCCCGCACTGGGCCATCAGCGTCTGCATGTCGCGACCGAACTGAATATAGGTCCCGGTGGGCGATCCGGTCATGATGCTGACCCCGGTATCCTGTGCCGTGGCGGGCTGGGTCATGGCGGCGGCGAACCCCGCCACAAGGACCAGACGTCGCGCAAGTTTCAAAACAGTCATGGCGCTTTCCCCTTCCATGTCGCGATACTCGTTAACAGCCGTCCAGCCGCGACAGCAGGACCAGCAAAGTTTGGCGATTGATCGGCGACTGCACTTGCGACAGCGCCTGTGCGGCGCAGGCCCCCTCGATTAGCGATTGCCGCAACTGGCCGCGCCGCGCCGGATCGTCGGGCAGGCCGGGGGCAAGCGACATTGCGGCATCGACCGCGGCGGCCGCGCGCCCCGCCGGGCCATTGGGCGCGGCCGACGCGGGGTCTGGCGTGGCGGCAGCGGCCTGTTCCTGCGCCGCGGCCAGTTCATCCTGCACCTGCTGCAACGCCTCGCGATCCTGGGTCAGACGGGTCGCAATCTGTTCGGCGTCGGCAATTTCGGCGCGCAGGCTGTCGCGGCTTTCGGCCAGCCCCGTCAATTCGCCCCGAATCGCCTGCGCCTGCTTGCGCAGATCTTCCGCCTGCGCCTGTTCTTCCGCCACCGCCGCACGAGCACCTTCCAGTTCATCGCGCAGCGCCGCTGACTGCGCCTGAAGATCGCTCAGATCACCCTGCTGCGCGGCGATCTTTTCTGACAGATCGGCGCTTTCGGCCGTTTGCGCCTCGGACGCCGCAATCTGCGCCTGCAGCGCCTCGCGCGCTTGGCCCAGTTGGGTCATGTTGGCGTTCAACGCCTCGAACTCGGCCTGTTTCGCGGTCAGCGACTGTTCCAGCTCGGCCAGCTGCCCGGCACGGTCCCGCAGCTGATCCCGCTCATCAGCGACCTGCTGCAACTGTGCCTGCGCCTCGGCAAGTTCGGACTGGGCGGCGGTCAATGCCTTGTTTTCGCTTTGAACCTGCGCGGCAATCTGATCCTTCAGTGTCGTCAGTTCAGTCTTGGCGTCCTCGATCAGGGCGGTGATCTCGTCAAGCTGGGCTTTGGCCTGATCGCGTTCTTCAAGCGCCGCCGTGGCCTGTGCCTGTGCATCCCGCTGTTGGGCGTTCAGGTCCTTCAGGCGCGCTTCGGCATCGGCAAGCCCGGTCTGCGCGGTATCCACATCCGACAATTGCCCGCGCAGCGCCTCGGCCTCGGCGGTTGCGCTGTCCAGCTGCGCCTGAAGATCGGCGATCCTGTCCTGCGCCGTGGTCAGGCTTGCCTGATCTTCTTGATCCTGCGCTGCCATCTGGTCGCGCAGCTGCGCCAGCTCCTGTTCGGCGGCGGCCACCTTGGCCTCGGCGGCTTCGGCGCGGTCCTGCGCCTGGGCCAGTTCAGCCGCGCCGCTGGACACCTGCTGTTCCAGATCCGTCGTCTGGGCGGTCAGCTGTTCGAAATTTGCCTGTGTCGCCTCGGCCGCGGCGGCAGCCTGCGCCAGCCGGTCCCGTTCCGCCGTCAGGTCGGACAGGTCCTGACGCAGCGCGGCAAGTTCGGCTTCGGCGGCGGCGGTCTGTTCGGCATCGGCCTGATCTTCGGCGGCGCGGTCACGTTCGATCTGGGCCGCGACGGCGTCGGCCTCTTGGCGCAGCGCGTCCAGCCGGGCCTGCGCCTCGACCGTCTGCGCCTCTAGCTGGGCGGCTTCATCTTCCATCGTGACGATGATCTGCCGCAAGGCCTGTGCGCGCTGCTCATCCTGTGATTGAGCGACGGCGAACAGGGGAAAACCACTTAGCAGCCCGGCCAATACGGCAGCCCGGGCCTTCGTTCCACAAAAGCGCACCAGTAAACCTCCGTAACTGCTTTGATCATGAAGGACGGTGACGTTATGTCAACTTCTTAGTTCACTTTCATGCGATCAAACCCCGCCGGATACGTGTGGGGTCCGCACCTGTTTGGCGCTTGTGAAGGCCGGGGCGGGCTGGCAAATTCGCGCAGCCGATTACACCCATCCGGACAACGAGGCCGCACAGATGCAAGACATGTTCCCGACCAACGCGCCGCAGATCCGGATGGAATCGCCGTTGTCGGACGATCTGGACCAGATTTTTGCCAGCCATGTCGCCGCCATGCATGCCGATACCCCGCCGGAATCGATCCACATGATGCCGCGCACGGATCTGGTGTCGGACCGGATCGCCTTCTTCGTGCTGCGCGTCGATGGTCAGCCCGCGGGCATGGCGGCATTGAAGCTGTTGGATGCGGGCCACGCGGAACTGAAGTCCATGCATGTCCTGGCCAGCTATCGGGGGCAGGGTCTGTCAGGCGCGCTGTTGCGGCATCTGCTGGACCATGCAGCCGCGCATCACATCGGGCGGCTGTCACTGGAGACCGGCATACAGCCGACCTTCATCGCCGCCCGGGGGCTGTACAGAAAGGCGGGCTTTGTCGAATGCCCGCCCTTCGGCGATTACAGGCCCGACCCCAACAGCGTGTTCATGACGATCGAACTGCCGGCACCCTGACGGCCCGCGCTACACGGCGCGGACCTGGCTGGGATGGGCAAGTGCATGCCAGGCATCGTATTGCGACAGGTAGACATGGCCGTTCAGCCCATCGATCAGGTGGGATCGGCGCAGCTTGTCCATGACCGGGCCCTTCACCTCGGACAGATGCAGGCCGACACCCATGTCCCGCAGACGGTGGTTGATCGCCTCCAGGCTTTCCAGCGCCGAGAAATCGACCTCGTTCACCGCCGAAAACATCAGCACGACATTGCGGATCGCGCAGCCTTCGGTCACGCGCTTCTGGATCAGGTCCTCCAGAAATCGGGCATTCACGAAATACAGGCTTTCATCCACGCGCAGGGTCAACAGCGTGCCGTCGGTCTGCACATCGTGGCGGTCGATATTGCGGAAATGCTGGGTGCCGGGGACAAGGCCGACCTCGGCGACATGCGGGCGCGAGGTTTTGTAAAGATGCAGCAGCACCGAAATGCCCACGCCCGACGCCACGCCGATCTCGACCCCCAGACCCAGCGTCAGCAGGATCGTCGCGGCGACGGCGGTGAAATCGGCACGCGAATAGCGCCATGTCTTTTGCAGGATCGAAAGATCGACAAGGCTTAGCACCGCGACGATGATCGTTGCCGCCAGCGTGGCATTGGGCAGGTAATAGACCAGCGGCGTCAACGCGATGGCTGCCACGGCCAGCCCGATGGCGGTAAAGGCACCTGCGGCCGGGGTTTCGGCACCCGCGTCGAAATTCACCACCGACCGCGCAAACCCTCCGGTCACAGGATAGCCGCCGGTCAGCGCGGCGCCCAGATTGGCCGCGCCCAGACCGATCAGTTCCTGATCCGGGTCGATCCGTTGCCGCCGCTTGGCCGCCAGGGTCTGCGCGACGGAAACGGATTCCACGAAGCCGATGACCGAAATCAGGATGGCAGGCAGCAACAGTGCCCGCCACAGATCCGGCGAAAGCCCCGGCAAGGTCAGTGGCGGCAGGCCCTGCGGAACGTCGCCCACGATGCGCACGCCCCGTGCCTGCAGATCGAGTGCCCAGACGGCAAGGGTCGATACCACCACCGCCGCGACCGGCCCCGCCTTGGTCAGGATATCGGCCAACAGCGGCGGCACACCCAGCCGCGCCAGCGTCGACCGCAACCGCCGCCGCGCCCAGAACAGGAACCCGGTCGCGGCACCCCCGATGACCAGCGTCGGCAGGTTCACCTGATCCAGATGCGCAATGACCAGGCCCAGCATCTGCGGCAGGTTGTGCCCACCGGCTTCGACGCCAAGGATATGTTTCAGCTGGCTGACCGCGATCAGGACACCCGATGCGGTGATGAACCCCGCGATAACCGGATGGCTGAGGAAATTCGCCAGGAACCCCAGGCGCAGCACCCCCATCAGGATCAGGAAGCCGCCCGACAGGAAAGCCAGCGTCAGCGCCGCGACCGCATATCCGGCGGTGCCCTGCTGCGCCACCTGACCCACTGCCGAGGCCGTCAGCAGCGACACCACCGCCACCGGCCCCACGGCCAGCGACCGGCTGGTCCCGAACACCGCATAAAGCAGGATCGGCGCGATCGAAGCATAGATCCCGGCCTCGGGCGGCAATCCCGCCAGCAGCGCATAGGCCAGCGATTGCGGAATCAGCATGATCGTGACGATCAGCGCGGCGATCAGATCATTTGACAGGGTCGCGCGGTCATACCCGCGCCCCCAGTCGAGAATGGGAAAATACTGGCGCAAAGCGGGGCCTTCCTGCCTTCATTCCGCCGAAGCGGTCAGTTTCTGCGGCTTGGCCATCCATTCCCTGCCGCGCAGCATCGCCTTCCAATAGATCGGCGGCAGCATCTTTTCCTTCAGGAACCAAGCCGCGCGGGTCGGTCGCGTGCCATCGACCAACCATCGTGGAAAAGAGGGTTTCAGCGCGCCGCCATAGCCGAATTCGGCCAGCACGATCTTGCCGCGCTCGACCGTGAGGGGACAGGACCCATACCCGTCATATTGCGCCACGGCGGATCTGCCGTTCAGATCGGCCACGATGTTTTCGGCCACTATCGGGGCCTGCTTGCGCGCGGCTGCCGCCGTCTTGGCATTGGGCGCGTTCATCACATCGCCAAGCGCCCAGATATTGTCATGCGCCTTGTGCCGCAGCGTGGCCTGATCGACATCGACCCAGCCCGCAGCATCGGCCAGCGGCGAGACACGGATGAAATCGGGCGCGACCTGCGGCGGGCAGACATGGATCATGTCGAAATCCACCGTCACCTGCGCAGGCTGGCCGCCGGGAACGGCAACGTCGAAGGTCGCGCGCCTTGCGGGACCGTCGATGGCGACGAGGTTGTGAAAGAAGTTCAGGGTCGCGTCATATTTGCGCACATATTCCATCAGCGCGGGCACGTAATCCTTGACGCCGAACAGAACGCCACCCGCGTTCATGAACTGGATGTCGATATCCTTCAGCACGCCCCGTCGCAGCCAGGCATCCGCCGACAGATACATCGCCTTTTGCGGCGCGCCCGCGCATTTGATCGGCATTGGCGGCTGGGTGAACACCGCACGCCCTCCGCGCAGCCCCTGCACCAGATCCCAGGTGTAGGGCGCCAGATCATAGCGGTAATTCGAGGTCACACCATTCCTGCCTAGCGTTTCTTCCAGCCCCTCGACGGCGGCCCAGTCCAGCTTCAGCCCCGGGCAGACCACCAGTCGGCCGTATTTCACCACGCGGCAACCATCCAGAACGACGGCATCGTTCTGCGGCTCGAAGGCGGCGACGGCGGATTTGATCCAGGTGACGCCGCGCGGGATCAGCGACCCCATGGTTCTGGCCGTCTGACCCGGCTGGAAGATCCCGCCTCCGACCATGGTCCAGCCGGGCTGGTAATAATGGATGTCGGCCGGGTCGATCACCGCGATGCGCAGATCGGAACGCCGCGACCGCAGGCTGGCCGCGACCGAGATCCCGGCCGCGCCTGCGCCGACGATCACGACGTCATAAGCCGCATCGCCGGTATCCGTCGGCGTCCTGCCGCCATTCGCGATCCGCCGCGCGACCCCATTCATGTCGTAACCCGCCGCCCGTGTCGCCGACAGGATATCGGCCATGGGTCGCGTGCCGGCCTGCGACAGCGCCCAAAGCGTGGCCGAACGCGTGCCCGTGCGGCAATAGGCCAGAACCGGGCCGGGCAGATCGCGCATCGCCATCTCGAAATCGGCGGCATCTTCATCCCGGACCATGCCACTTGTCACGGGCAGATAGTGCGCCTCAAGTCCCTGCGCCTGCGCCGCGGTCAGGATTTCCCCGAAGCCGGGCTGATCCGCGCCTTCGCCATCGGGGCGATTGCAGATGATCGCGCGAAAGCCCTGATCTTTCAGCGCGGCCATATCCGCCGCCGTGATCTGCGGGCTGACCGACAGGCCAGGGGTGATCTGTTTGACGTCCATTCCCATTCCTCCCTTGTCCGGCGCGGCTTACAGCCCGTTCAGCGGCACCTTCAGCATCGGCCGTCCGTCCTTGTCGGTGGGGACCTCGCCCGCACGCATGTTGACCTGCAACGACGGGATGATCAGCTTGGGCATGGCCAGGGTGGCATCGCGTTCGGTGCGGAACTTGACGAATTCCTCTTTGGTCCTGCCACCGCCGACATGGATGTTATGGGCTTTTTCGTCGCCAACGGTAGTTTCCCACTGAATGTCGCGGCCATTCGGGCCGTAATCATGGCACATGAACAGCCGCATCCGATCCGGCAGCGCCAGAACCTTCTGGATGGAATCGTATAGGACGCCCGCATCCCCGCCCGGAAAATCCGCGCGGGCCGAGCCGCCATCGGGCATGAACAGCGTGTCGCCCACAAAGGCCGCGTCGCCCATGACATGCACCATGCAGGCCGGCGTGTGACCCGGCGTGTACATGGCAAAGGCCTGCATCCGGCCGATCATATAGGTGTCGCCATCCTCGAACAGGCGATCGAATTGCGAGCCATCGCGCTGAAACTCGGTCCCTTCGTTGAAGATCTTGCCGAAGGTGTCCTGCACCACCAGGATCTTCGACCCGATGCCGATCTGGCCGCCCAGTTGCTGCTGGATATAGGGCGCGGCGGACAGGTGGTCGGCATGGACATGGGTTTCGATGATCCATTCCAGCCGCAACCCCTGATCGCGGATCTGGCGGATCAGTTCATCGGCATGGTCATAGGTGATGCGGCCGGCGGCATAGTCGATATCCATAACACTGTCGACGATGGCACAGGCATCCGAGCCAGGATCCTTGACGATATAGCTGATGGTGTTCGTGGCCTTATCGAAAAAGGCCTGCACCTGGGGCTTTACGTCCATCTGGATAGGGTAATCGGTCATTCTCTCCTCCGAATTTCCGGCCCGGACAAGGGGTCTGCGGGCTAAACTTGGACCATGGATATAACTTTACGGACCAACGTTCAGTGACCTTGTCACCAAGCCTAGGGGCTGTCGGCGATGCCGCGCAGGGCGGGCCTGTCGATCAGCGCCACGCGGCCGCGCGACTGACCGATCAGGCCACGCTTCTGAAAATCCTGCAATACCCGAGAAATGACCTCGCGCGCGGTGCCCAATTCGCTGGCAAGCTGATGATGGGTGGTCTCGATTTCCTTCCGGTCGCCTGCCAGTCCCAACAGACGCCCGGCAAGGCGCACATCGATACGCCCAAAGGCCACATCATCGACCACGCGCAACAGATCGACCAACCGCCGCGAATAGGCGGCAAAGACGAAACTACGAAACGCCGCCTCTTCGGCCACCAGCCGGTCGAACACGGGCCGGGACAGGACGATCACGGTCAGCGCGGTTTCCGCGATCCCTTCGGCGTTATACGCCTCTTCGGCCAGCATGCAGGCCGTCGTCAGGACGCAGCTTTCCCCGGCATCCACGCGATACAGCACGATATCGCGCCCCTGATCCGAAGTCTGAGTGACCCGCAGCCGCCCTTCGTACAGAAAGAACAGGCTGTCGGGAACATTGTCGGGGCCAAAGACCTGCGCGCCTGCGGGGAAATGCGCGACATGCGCCTGCGCCATCAGCCGATCACGGGTCGTGCGCGGCAGGGCGCGGGTGCCCTGAAACCGCTCGGTCCAGTCACCGACCTTCATTTCGCCGCCCGCGCGGGCATGACGATGCCCTGTTCCAGGGGCGCGATCCGGGCCAGCAACTGATCGCGATTGGCCGCGATCTGATCCAGTGTCAGCTGGTCCAGAACCTGCAGGAAGGCGCGGGTCGCGGCCTGCAGGGCCCGCGACAATTTGCAGATCCCGATCAGGGGGCAGGTGTTGCTGTCGGGGTTGAAGCATTCAACCAATTCCATCGGCCCCTCGGTCAGGCGGATGACATCGCCGATGATCACATCCTGCGCCGGGCGGGCAAGACGAAACCCGCCGCCGCGACCGCGCTGGGTTTCCAGAAACCCTGCCTTGCCCAGTTCGTGCACGATCTTCACGATATGCGGTCGCGCCAGCCCGTGAACTCGGACCACGTCATCGACCCGGATCAGGTCTGGAGCCTTCAGCGCGGCCAGTTGCAGGGTCCGCAGCGCATAATTTGAATAGGCAGTCAGCTTCATCCGATCCCCCCGACGGTCTTAACATATACTACGAATGTATTTTTTCATCGTAAGTGACTTTATCACCGATCCGGGCGGCAACTGCGGCTAAGCGCAGCACCGTGGCACATGGGTATAGGCCCCCTTTTTTTCGCCCGCCCTTATTTTCTGAGGGGTGCCCGCAGCTGCCACGATCCGACGGCTTCGCCGCCATTCTGCGAAAACATCAAGGAGACCGGTCATGCTTGACGGTTTCAGCGCCGAGACACTCGCACGGGCCCAGTTCGCCTTCACCGTGTCGTTCCATATCATCTTCCCGGCCTTCTCGATCGGGCTGGCCAGCTTTCTTGCGGTGCTGAACGCGCTGTGGCTGAGAACCGGGGATCGCAGCTACCTGACCCTTTTCGACTACTGGAAAAAGATCTTCGCCGTGGCCTTCGGGATGGGCGTCGTATCGGGCATCGTCATGTCCTATCAGTTTGGCACCAACTGGTCGGTCTTTTCCGACCGGGCCGGACCGGTGATCGGGCCGCTGATGGCCTACGAGGTCCTGTCTGCCTTCTTCCTGGAAGCCGGGTTTCTGGGGATCATGCTGTTCGGGCGCGAACGGGTGGGCGACGGGCTGCACATGTTCGCCACGGCAATGGTCGCCTTTGGCACACTGATGTCAGCCACATGGATTCTCAGCGTGAACAGCTGGATGCAGACGCCGGCGGGGTTCAGCATCGCCGCGAATGGACAGTTCGTCCCCGAGGATTGGTGGGCGATCATCTTCAACCCGTCCTTCCCCTATCGGCTGGTCCATATGGTATTGGCCGCCTTTCTGACCACATCCCTTGTGGTCGGCGCGGTCGGCGCCTGGCATCTGCTGCGCGACCGCACCGACCCCGAGGCACGGCGGATGTTTTCCATGGCCATGTGGATGGCCGCAATCGTCACCCCGATCCAGATCTTTGCGGGCGACGCGCATGGGCTGAACACGCTGGAACATCAGCCCGCCAAGGTCATGGCGATGGAGGGTCACTATGATAGCCATCCGGACGGCGCGCCCCTGATCCTGTTCGGCATCCCGAACACGGCCGAGCGTCGCATTGATTACGCGATCGAGGTCCCAAAGCTCAGCTCGCTGATCCTGAAACACGATCTGAACGCGCCCCTGGCCGGGCTGGACAGCGTGCCCCAGGACGAACAGCCGCCGGTCGCGATCGTCTTCTACAGCTTTCGCGTGATGGTCGGCCTTGGCTTTGCGATGCTGGCCCTTGGGGTCGGCAGCCTGTGGCTGCGCGTTCGCGGACGGCTGTATGATGCGCCCTGGCTGCACCGGGCCGCGATCCTGATGGGGCCAACCGGCTTTGTCGCGGTGCTGGCCGGATGGATCACGACCGAGGTCGGACGTCAGCCCTATACCGTCTATGGCCTGCTGCGCACCGGCGACAGTCTTGCCCCCGTCGCCGCACCTGCGGTCGTGACGTCGCTGATCGCGTTCATCCTCGTCTATTTCTGCGTTTTCGGCGCGGGCACGATCTATATCCTGCGGATGATGAACAAACGTCCGGCGACCCCCCGACTGGGCCTGCGCGACGGCCCGATTCGCACCGCGGGCATCACGCCTGCCCCGCAGGTCGAGCGCGACTTCATCCCCGACCAAGGAGCGTCCAAATGATCTTCGATCTCGCCTTCATCTGGGCCGGTCTGATAGCCTTTGCGGTTCTGACCTATGTGATTCTTGACGGGTTCGACCTTGGGATCGGCATCCTGTTCCCCTTTGGCAGATCGGATCAGGATCGCGATCTGATGATGAATTCGGTCGCCCCGGTCTGGGACGGGAATGAAACCTGGCTAGTGCTGGGCGGTGGCGGTCTGTTCGCGGTCTTTCCGCTGGCTTATGCGATCGTCATGCCCGCGCTTTACATGCCGATCACGCTGATGCTGCTGGCCCTTGTGTTTCGGGGCGTGTCCTTCGAATACCGCTGGCGTGTCAGCAACAAGCGGGTCTGGGACGCGGCCTTTTTCGGCGGGTCGCTGATCGCGGCGCTATGTCAGGGGATCGCCCTGGGGGCGCTGGTGCAGGGCATCCGCATCGAGGGGCGGGCCTATGCCGGCGGCTGGTTCGACTGGCTGACGCCGTTTTCCGTGCTGACCGGCGTGGCGGTCGTGATCGGCTATGCGCTGCTGGGCGCGACCTGGCTGGTCCTGAAGACCGAGGGCCGGATCCAGATGCAGATGCGCGGCTATTCGTGGTGGCTGGGCGCAGCGACCCTGGGCCTGATCGGGATCGTCAGCCTGCTGACGCCGTTTCAGGATCCGATCTATCTGCAACGCTGGTTCAACATGCCGGGCAGCCTGTTTTCCGTGTTGGTGCCGCTGATCATGCTGGGCCTGTCATGGTCGTTTCTACGTGGGTTGAACGACCAGAAGGATCTGCAACCCTTTCTGTCGGCACTGGGGTTCTTCGTGGTCAGCTTTGTCGGCATCGGGATCAGTTTCTATCCGATGATGGTGCCCCCCACGCTGACGATCCAACAGGCGGCAGCCCCTGAATCGAGCTTGGCATTCGCGCTGGTCGGGGCGGCCATTCTGCTGCCGATCATCCTGGCCTATACCGTCTATGCCTATTGGGTGTTTCGCGGAAAGATCGACCCGTCGCAAGGCTATCACTGATGCGTCGGTTGCTGTGGTTCGTGGGTTTGTGGCTGGCAGGGGTGGTCGTGCTGGCCACCGTCGCCGGCCTGATCCGACTGGCGATCATGTGACCGCCAGGGGCCGTCCGCCGATGGCCAGCGTCAGGTCACGCGCGGCTTCGATCACGGGCTGGCTCAGCCGCTGAACCGCCGCCGGATTGACCCGCGTCGTCGGCCCCGACACCGAAATTCCGGCGACGACTTCCTGATTGATGTCGAAAACCGGGGCCGCGATGCACCGCATGCCTTCGTTGCGTTCTTCGTGATCGACGGCATAGCCAAGGGCGCGGATCTCGGACAGGCTGTCGCGGAGGGCGTCCTGCCGGGTAATTGTGCTGTGGGTAAAGGCCTGCAGATCACGCGCGGACAACAACCGATCCAGCCGGTCACGATCCATATGCGCCAGCAGCGCCTTGCCGATCCCCGAGGCATGCAGCGCCGACAGGGTTCCGGGCGGAAAGAATGCGCGGATGCTGGCATGGGTTTCGACCTGGCTTAGAAACAAGACAAGGCCCTCTTTCTCGACGCCCAGATTTGCGGTCTCGCCCGTGACCTCCATCAGTTTGCGCATGATCGGCCTTGCCCGCTCGACCAGGCTGGTCCGGCGCAGGAACCGCGCGCCGATAACAAAGGCGCGCGGGCCGATATGCCAGACCTGTTCATCGGGGTCGAACTCGACCAGGCCGCGCCCTTCCAGCGTCACGAGGATGCGATAGACCGTGGCCGGGGACTGACCCATGCCATCGGCCAGACGGGTCAGCGTCGTGCCCTGATCCTCGCTGAGATATTCGAACACCTGCATCGCGCGATCCAGGGATTTGATCGTGTTCTGGGCGGTCTTGTCATCCCAACCACGCGGCCGCCCGCGGGCCCGACGTTCACGAGACGGATGATTTTCCTGCGTTTCCATAAGATGCCTTTCTTTTTCAATGAAAACCGAATTCATCATATGAAAAACTCAAGTGCCTGACAATGGTGCATAATTCCTGCATTTCTTCATTCTGGAAATTCATTTCAAAATAATTCCCACATCGGAGCGGTCGTCCTATGGTGATCCCAACACCGGAAGGAGACCACCATGAGCTTTCAGAACCCTGTTTTCATCCCCGGCCCGACCAATATCCCCGAAAGCCTGCGCAAGGCCTGCGACATGCCGACGATCGACCATCGGTCGCCCTTGTTCGGCCAGATCTTGCACCCCGCCCGCGAGGGGGTGCGCAAGATCCTGAAAAGCGCCAGCGCCGAGGTGTTCATCTTTCCCGCAACCGGCACAGGCGGCTGGGAAACCGCGCTGACCAACACGCTGTCGGCGGGCGACAAGGTTCTGGCGGCACGCAACGGCATGTTCAGCCACCGCTGGATCGATATGTGCCAGCGCCACGGCTTGCAGGTCGAGATCGTCGAAACCCCCTGGGGTCAGGGCCTGCCCGCCGATCGCTATGCCGACATTCTGGCCGCCGATACCGCCCACCAGATCAAGGCGGTCCTGGCGACCCATAACGAAACCGCCACCGGCGTGAAGTCCGATATCGCCGCGGTTCGCCGGGCGCTGGACGACGCCGGCCATCCCGCGATGCTGTTCGTCGATGGTGTTTCGTCCATCGGGTCGATGGATTTCCGATTTGACGAATGGGGCGTCGATATCGCCGTCACAGGATCGCAAAAGGGCTTCATGCTGCCCGCGGGTCTGGCGATCGTGGGTTTCAGCGAAAAGGCCATGGCCGCGACACAGACCGGCACCCTGCCCCGCACCTTCTTTGACGTGCATGACATGGCCAAGGGCTATGCCAACAACGCCTATCCCTATACCCCTGCGGTGGGCCTGCTGAACGGGTTGAACCAGTCCTGCACCATGCTGCTGGCCGAGGGGCTGGAGAATGTCTTTGCCCGCCATCGCCGCATCGCCCAGGGCGTCCGCGCAGCTGTCGAAGCCTGGGGATTGCCGCTATGTGCGGCGCACCCCTCGCTTTACAGCGACACGGTCAGCGCGATCCGCACGCCAGAGGGTTTCAACGCCACCGATATCGTCACCCACGCAGCCGAGAAATATGGCGTCGCCTATGGTGTCGGTCTGGGCGAGGTCGCGGGCAAGGTGTTTCGGATCGGCCATCTGGGCAGCCTGACCGATGTGATGGCGCTGTCCGGGATCGCCACGGCGGAAATGTGCATGGCGGATCTGGGCCTTGATATCAAACTGGGTTCCGGTGTCGCGGCCGCGCAGGATTTCTATCGCGGCAACCCGGCCATCGCCTGCAAGGACGCCGCGTGATGAAGGACGCCGACATGCATATCCCGACCTATCAGGACATGCTGGATGCCGAGGAACGGATCCGTCCGCATATCCGCCGCACGCCGATCCGCCACTCGGACTATCTGGATGAGCTGACGGGCGCGCAGCTGTTCTTCAAATGCGAGAACTTCCAGGAACCGGGCGCCTTCAAGGTGCGGGGCGCTGCAAATGCGGTGTTTGGCCTTGACGACGAACAGGCCCGCAAGGGCGTGGCCACCCATTCTTCGGGCAATCACGCATCCTGCCTGTCTTATGCGGCGATGCGGCGGGGCATTCCCTGCAATGTGGTCATGCCCCGCACGGCCCCGCAGGCCAAGAAGGGCACCGTGCGCCGATTTGGCGGGGTGATCACGGAATGCGACCCTTCGACCACCTCGCGCGAGGCCACGTTCGCGCAGGTCCAGGCAGCCACCGGGGGCGATTTCGTGCATCCCTACAACGACCCGCGCGTGATCGCCGGGCAGGGCACCTGTTCCAAGGAATTCATCGAACAGACCGACGGTCTGGATATGGTGGTGGCCCCCATCGGCGGTGGCGGCATGATTTCGGGCACCTGCCTGACACTGGCGACGCTTGCCCCGGAAACGCAGGTGATCGCCGCCGAACCCGAACAGGCCAACGACGCCTATCGCAGCTTCAAGGCGGGATACATCATCGCCGATGACGCGCCCAAGACCATTGCCGACGGCCTGTTGGTGCCGCTGAAGGATCTGACCTGGCATTTCGTGTCCAACCACGTGTCGCAGATCCACACCGCCTCGGAGCAAGAGATCATCGACGCGATGAAACTGGTCTGGAAGCATCTGCGCATCGTGATGGAGCCGTCTTCGGCCGTGCCCCTGGCCATCGTGCTGAAGAACCCCGACGCCTTTCGCGGCAAGCGCGTGGGCCTGATCGTCACCGGCGGCAATGTCGATCTGGATCGGCTGCCCTGGACCCCCACCACCTGAACATCCCATCCTGACGGAGAAGCATGGACATGAAAGACATGACCAATCTTGACCAATTCGAAGTCGGCTATGACATCCCCGCCAAACCCGGCATGGACGAGGCCGACATCCAGACGCCCTGCCTGATCCTTGATCTGGACGCGCTGGAACGCAACATCACCAAGATGGGCGACTACGCCAAGGCGCATGGAATGCGCCACCGGGTGCATGGCAAGATGCACAAATCCGTGGATGTCGCGCAATTGCAGGAACGCATCGGCGGCGCGGTCGGCGTCTGCTGTCAGAAAGTGTCCGAGGCCGAGGTGTTCGTGCGCGGCGGCATCAAGGATGTGCTGGTCTCGAACCAGGTGCGCGACCCGGCCAAGATCGACCGCCTTGCACGCCTGCCGAAACTGGGCAGTCGCATCATCGTCTGCGTCGACGATCTGGCCAATGTCGCCGATCTGTCCGCCGCCGCCGTCAGGCATGGCACGCAGCTTGAGGTCTTTGTGGAAATCGACTGCGGCGCGGGCCGCTGCGGCGTGACCACGACCCCCGCCGTGGTCGAGATCGCCAAGGCCGTCCAAGCCGCCGAGAACCTGAAATTCACCGGCATTCAGGCCTATCAGGGCGCGATGCAGCATCTGGACAGCTATGAGGCGCGTCAGGAAAAGCTGGACATCGCCATCGCCATGGTCAGGGACGCCGTCGCCGGGCTGAAAGCCGAGGGGATCGAATGCGAACTGGTTTCCGGCGGGGGCACGGGGTCGTATTATTTCGAGTCGAATTCCGGCGTCTATAACGAACTTCAATGCGGCTCTTACGCCTTCATGGATGCGGATTACGGACGCATTCTGGACAGGAACGGCAAGCGGATCGATCAGGGCGAATGGGAAAACGCCTTCTTCATCCTGACCTCGGTCATGAGCCACGCCAAGGCCGACAAGGCCATCGTCGATGCTGGGCTGAAGGCGCAATCGGTCGATAGCGGCCTGCCCGTCGTCTTTGGCCGCGACGATGTGGAATATGTCAAATGCTCGGACGAACATGGCGTCGTGTCCGACCCTCAGGGCGTGCTGAAGGTCAATGACAAGCTGAAGCTGGTACCCGGCCATTGCGACCCGACGGCGAATGTCCACGACTGGTATGTGGGCGTGCGCAACGGCAAGGTCGAATGCGTCTGGCCGGTTTCGGCCCGCGGCCACGCCTATTGACCCCGCACACGACCCCCGCGCCGCGGCGGCGCGGGGGGCACGCCTTCCCGAAAACCGGTCCCGGCCTGTCGGGACCAGCCCAAGGACAAGACAATGCTGATCGTTCCCGAACGCGAAATCGCCAATCTGATGACCCGCCAGGCGGCCTTCGAGGCCGTGGAAAAGGTCTTTGCCGCCATGGCGGCTGGCGATGCCTACAACTTTCCCGTCGTGCGCGAGGCGATCGGCCATGAAGATGCGCTGTACGGGTTCAAGGGCGGGTTCGACCGGGCGGGCCTGACGCTGGGGCTAAAGGCCGGGGGGTACTGGCCGAACAATCTGGAAAAGCGGGGGCTGATCAACCACCAGTCAACCGTATTCCTGTTCGACCCCGACACCGGCAAGGTCAAGGCGATGGTCGGGGGCAACCTGCTGACCGCGCTGCGCACGGCGGCGGCATCTTCGGTTTCGATCAAGCATCTGGCCCGGCCCGACGCAAGGGTTCTGGGCATGGTCGGCGCCGGGCATCAGGCCACGTTCCAGCTGCGCGCCGCGTTGGAACAGCGCAGCTTCGACAAGGTCATCGGCTGGAACTATCATCCCGAAATGCTGCCGAATATCCAGAAGGTCGCGGATGAGGCAGGCGTGCCCTTCGAGACGGTCGAGCTGAACGGGATGCGTCAGGCGGATGTCATCATCTCGATCACCTCGGCCTTTGCGCCTTCGCTGATGGCCGATCATGTCGCTCCGGGGTGCCACGTCGCCTGCATGGGCACCGACACCAAGGGCAAGCAAGAGGTCGAGGCCGCGCTGCTGGCCCGCGCGACAGTCTTTACCGATGAGGTCGCGCAATCGGTGCAGATCGGCGAGGCCCAGCACGCCGTGGCCCAGGGGCTGATCGCGGAAAGCGATGTGACCCAGATCGGCGCGGTAATCAATGGCACCCATCCGGGCCGCGACAGCGACGATCAGATCACCCTGTTCGACGGCACCGGCGTCGGGTTGCAGGATCTGGCCGTCGCGGCATCGGTCGTCGACCTGGCGGTTCAGCAAGGCATTGCGATCACGGTCGATTTCTAGGACCGGCCGACGCAACCGGTCGATCATGCGCCGCGTCCTGTTGTCTTTGCGGATGCCCTTCCCTAGGCAGTCAGGCGGCGCGGCCTTGTTGGGCGGCAACCCGACAGCCCGATCGCCAGCGTTATTCCTTAGCTACAGGTCCAGACATGTCCCGCCCGCTGCGCGTCTTCATCAATGGCTTTGGCCGGATCGGCCGCACGATCCTGCGACAGGTGCTGCGGGGCGATCACCCCGTCGAAATCCAGGTCGTGGGCATCAACGACATCGCCCCGCTGGAAACCTGCGCCTATCTGCTGCGCTATGACAGTGTCTATGGCCCCCTGCCCGGGCAGGTCCGGACGCAGGACAGCCAGCTGATCATCGACGGATCTGCGATCCCGTTCCACTGCGTCCCGGATCTGCGGGCGCTGGATCTTGGCGATGTCGACGTGGTGCTGGAATGCACGGGGCAGGTCGGCAAACGCGACTTCGTGCAGGCCGGTCTGGATGCGGGGGCGCGTAATGTGCTGGTGTCGGGGCCGTCCCCGGTCGCGGATCGCACCATCGTACTGGGCGCGAACGATCACGAGCTGGGCGATGAAAGGATCGTGTCGAACGCGTCCTGCACCACGAACGCTATCGCGCCGCTGCTGCGCATCATCGACCTGGGCTTCGGGATCGCGCAGGCGCATATCACCACCATCCACTGCTATACCGGCAGCCAGCCGACCGTCGACCAGCCCGGCGCCAGCCTTGAACGCAGCCGCGCCGCCGCCGTGTCGATGGTGCCCACCACCACCAGTGCGGCGAACCAGATCACGCGCATCCTGCCGCAATTCCGCGACCGGCTCAGCATCGCGGCGGTGCGGGTGCCCTGCATCTCGGTTTCGGCGGTCGATGCGACCCTGCAACTGGCCGAGGATATCACCCAGCCCGCCGCCCAGTTCCTGCAAGAGGCGCTTTCCGGTTCCTCGCTGATCGGCCTGACACAGGATCCCTGCGTGTCGACCGATTTCCGCGGGCGGCCTGAATCGCTGATCGTCGCGTTGCCGGAAACGCAATCGGCGGGCGCGCGGCAGCTGCGGGTGTTTGGCTGGTACGACAACGAATGGGGCTTTTCGGCCCGAATGATCGACATGGCACAGCGCATGGCAGTGCGACCGCGATGAGGCTGTGACGCATCGGGGGCGCGCCCGTCGGCACCGATCGACCTGAACGCCCGCCCCCGGACCACTGACGGGAGGAGGACATCTCATGGAGGCCAGTCAAACGGGTTGGGGCACCAACCGGTCTGTTTTCGATTGGAATGGCAAGCCGGGCTTCGGACAGGCCGTGCCGCTGTCGCTGCAACATATTCTGGCGATGATCATGGGGGCGGTCACGGTCCCGATCATCGTGGCTGGCGCAGCCGGCGTCACGCCCGCCGAAAAGACGGTGCTGATCCAGATGTCGCTGATCTTTTCGGCGCTGTCGACACTGTTGCAGCTTTACGGGGCTTCGATCTTCGGGGCACGGCTGCCGGTGATCTTTGGTGTCGGCTTTGCCTATGTGCCCGCGCTGGTCGCGATCGCGCCGCAATATGGCATCGCGGGCATCATGGGCGCCCAGATCGCCGGCGGGATCGCGATGATCGTGATCGGTCTGTTCATGACGCGGATCCGGAAATATTTCCCCCCCATTGTCGCGGGCACCGTCGTTCTGGTGATCGGACTGTCTTTGTATCCGATTGCCATCAACTACATCGCCGGCGGGATCGGCGCGGCCGATTACGGGTCGGGTCAGAACTGGACCATCGGCATGTTCACCCTGTGCGTCGTTCTGGGCGTGTCGAAATTCGCCAGGGGGTTCCTGCGGCTGGCCTCGATCATCTGCGGGATCCTTGCGGGCTATGGGCTGTCGATGATGTTGGGCAAGGTCGATTTCAGCCCCATCGCCGCCGCGCCTTGGGTGTCGGTGCCGGTTCCGATGCAGTTCGGGATCGAGTTTCACGGCGCGGCGATCATCTCGATGGTGGTGATCTGCGCGGTGAATTCGGTCCAGACGATCGGTGACCTGTCGGCCACGACCATGGGCGGGATGGACCGTGAACTGTCCACCAAAGAGCTGTTCGGCGGATTGATGGGCAACGGGCTGTCCACCTTGCTGGGGGCGTTCTTTGGCGGCTTTCCCACCTCGTCCTTCAGCCAGAATGTCGGCATCGTCGCCATGACCCGGATCATCAGCCGCCGGGTTCTGGCCGTGGCGGCGGTCTTTCTTCTGGTCGCGGGGATCGTGCCGAAATTCGGCGCGATCATGACGACGATCCCCTTTCCGGTACTGGGCGGCGCCACGATCACGGTCTTTGGCATGATCACCATGATGGGCATCCAGCTGATCAATAAGGATGAGATGTCGGTCCGCAATGTCACCATCGTCGCGCTTGCGCTGGCGCTGGCGATGGGGCTGGACGCGGTGCCGCAATCGCTGGACCATGCGCCCGCGCTGTTGCGGCAGGTGATCGGCGGTTCGCCGATCGTGACCGCCGCCGCCGTCTCGATCCTGCTGAATATCCTGTTGCCGCAAAAGACCCTGGCCGACGAAGCCGAGGACCGGGCCAGGATCGAACGCAGGCTGAAGGACAGACAGGCCTGACCAGCAGCGAAAACGCCCGGCGGAACAGGGCCGCCGGGCGCATGGTCGTCGAGATCGCGGCCGTTCAGCGGTCGATCAGATATGGCTCGTCGAACCAGTGTTCTTCCAGGTTCGGGCTGTCGGTGACCCGATCAACCACCATGAACAGCCCCGGATCGGACAGCGGGCACAGCACCCCGTGCCAGACATTGCGCCCGATATTCACGCCCTGCCCCGGTCCGGCGATAAAGGCGCGGGGCGCATGTGGCCTGCCATCCCTGTCATCTGCCAGAACCACCAGATATTCGCCCTGCTGCATCGGCAGAAACGCCTGGCTGCCATGGGGATGACGTTCCATCATCTCCATGCGGAACGGCATCGCGAACGAGGCCGACTGAAAGACGCTGATCCCGGCCTCACCCTCGATATCCAGCGTGGCGCGGTCATGGAAACGGCCGCAAAGACCCTTGTTGATCACCTTGTCGGCCGGTCCCGCAGCCTCGATCAGTTCGGCCAGACCGGCGATCGCATCGGCGGTGATCGGCGTCGCATGAAGCGTAGTCGTCATGAAGTTTCACTTTCTTGCAGATTTTTCGGGGGACATGCGCCGTGGCGCGATATCCGTCAGGCGCGGCGCGGGCATGGAAGGGTCTGGAAACCCCCGACAATGGCCGCCCGATCCCTTGATACGCCGAAAGGTCGCGGTGGTTTTTCAAATTTTCCCGCAAGGTGACTTCGCCGATCAACCTGCGCCGATCAGCCGTGATCGGCGGGGCGGATGCTGGCGGCGATACGCTGGATCATGAAATCCATGAACAGCCGGCTTTTGGGGTCTTGCCGCCGCCGATGCGTGAACAGGCAGGCCATCTGGATCGGCACGGGCGGGGTTTCCTGCGCGACCGGCACCAATGCCCCGGCTTTCAGATGTTCGGCGATCTCAAAGACGGGCTTCAGGGCGACACCCTGCCCGGCCAGCGCCCAATCGGTCAGCACATCGCCATCGTCCGATTCATAGCGGCCCGCGACGCGAAACCGCTTTGGTCCGTCCGGCGTGGTCAATTGCCACTGGAATTCCGTCGCGCCGGGGAACCGCAGGTTCAGGCATTCGTGCTTGTCGGACACCAGATCATGTCCGCTGACCGGCATCCCGCGCCGCGCCAGATATTCGGGCGAGGCGCACAACACGCGCTGAACATCCGCGATCTTGCGGATGCGCAGGTTGCTGTCCTCGGGCTGGCCCAGAAAGAACGCCAGATCCAGCCCTTCGGTCGTCAGGTCTACATTGCGGTCGGTCAACCGCAACCGGACCGTCACCTCGGGATAGTCCTTCAGAAAGGCGGGCACCTGCGGCGCGATCAGGCGGCGCCCCACCCCCAGGGGCGCCGCGACATAGAGCGACCCTTTCGGATTGTCGGTGATATTGGCGACGCCCGCCTCGGCATTGTCGACCGCGTCCAGAATCTCGACCGCGCCCCGATAGAAGGACCGCCCCTGTTCGGTCGGGGCCAGACTGCGGGTCGTGCGCTGAAACAGCCGCACACCCAGATGTTCTTCCAACTGCGAGATGCGCGACGATGTCACCGCAGGCGAAATGCGAAGATCACGCCCCGCAGCCGACATGCTGCCCAATTCATAGACACGCACGAAGGTCCGGATATTGTCGAAATAGGACATTTTACTGTTTTTTTTGATTCTGCTTGGCCTTTAATCAGCATGACAGAATAATTGGGTTTCGCCTAGAGTTCCGGGACCACACGCAACAGGAGAGATGTGAGATGTATGATATGGCCGTCCTGTGGGACTGGATCTCTTTTTCGGTCCGCTGGCTGCATGTCATCGCCGCGATGGCCTGGATCGGGGCCTCGTTCTATTTCATCGCGCTCGACCTGATGCTGAAGCCCAACGATGCCCTGCCCGACGGTGCCTATGGCGAGGAATGGGAGGTGCATGGCGGCGGCTTCTATCACACCGTCAAATATCTGGTCGCCCCGGCCCGGATGCCCGAACATCTGACATGGCACAAATGGCAAAGCTATTCCACCTGGCTGTCGGGGGCGGCTTTGCTGATGATCGTCTACTGGGTCGGGGGCGAGCTGTTCCTGCTGGACCCGACCAAGGCCGATCTGGCGCTGTGGCAGGGGATCCTTCTGTCGGGCGGGTCGCTGACCATCGGCTGGCTGGCCTATGACCAGATGTGCAAATCGCGACTGTCGAACCATCCGACCGTGCTGATGCTGCTGCTGTTCGTCATTCTGGTGATCATGTCCTGGGGGTATCACCAGATCTTCACGGGTCGCGCCGCGCTGCTGCATCTGGGGGCGTTCACCGCCACGATCATGACCGCGAACGTGTTTTTCCAGATCATGCCGAACCAGCGGATCGTGGTCGCCGATCTGAAGGCCGGCCGCGCGCCGGACCCCAAATACGGCAAGATCGCCAAGGTCCGTTCGACCCATAACAATTACCTGACGCTGCCGGTGGTGTTCCTGATGCTGTCGACCCATTACCCGCTGGCCTTTGCGACCCAGCATGCGTGGATCATCGCCAGCCTGATCTTTCTGACCGGGGTGTCGATCCGGCATTATTTCAACACCATGCACCGCACCGGCAAGGGCCCGAACTGGACCTGGGCCGTCACGGTCGTGCTGATGATCGTGATCGCCTGGCTGTCGACCGTTCCGGCGGGTGACAGCTATGATCAGGCCGCAGCCCGCCCCCTGACCGCGCAGGAACAGAAATATGCCCAGGCCCAAGGCTTTCAGGACGCCTATGACACGGTGATCGGCAACTGCTCGATGTGCCACGCGCGCGAACCGTCCTGGACCGGCATCCGGTGGGCGCCGCGCGGCGTGGTGCTGGAAACCGAAAGCGATGTCGCCCGCCATGCCGCGCAGATCTATCTGCAGGCGGGCCTGAGCCACGCGATGCCGCCCCCCAGTGCCATCCAGATGGATGAGGATGCCCGCCGCGACATCGTGGCCTGGGTCCGCGAGGTTCGGGGACACTAGCCCCACCACCCCGACAGCCCCACACCATCTTACCGGATCGGAACATGCCGATGCGGCCTTTGGCGTTTGAACCGTCGCGGTCGCCGCCATCCGATGCCCGGGGATTGGGTCGGATTGACATTTCCGATAGATTCGCTCAGTTAATCGTCATCAACCGCCGCAAGACACGGTGACGCACCACCCGGGAAAGCCGATTTCCCGGGGCGTTCCCCTTTACTGCCCAATCAGGACGCACCCGATGACCCATCCGCTGATCGCTTTTCTTCTGGCCAGCAGCGCCGCAACCTCTGCCCTTGCGCAGGACACGACCTATGTTCTGCCGGAAATCACGCTGGAGGCGGAAAGCAACACGACACTGGTACAGGACGGCTATGTCGCCACGCGCAGCAGACAGGCCACCAAGCTGGACACCCCTGTCGGCAAGATCCCGCAGGCCGTGTCGATCATCACGCAGGATCAGGTCGAGGATCAGGCGCCGCGCTTTCTGAACGAGGCGCTTGGCTATACCGCAGGGGCGAACCCCAACAGCTATGGTTTTGACAACCGTTTCGATGCCTTTTTCCTGCGCGGCTTTCCCGCCTATTACAACGGCTATTTCCGCGACGGCCTGCGGCAGGTCAACGCGCCGACCGCCTGGTTCAAGACCGAACCCTATGGCCTTGAGGGTGTCGCCGTCCTGAAAGGCCCGAACTCGTCCCTGTTTGGTGTCAGCGGTCCGGGCGGCATCGTCAACCTTGTGACCAAGCGCCCGAAAGACAGCCCCTATCAGGAACTGCGCGCCACGACCGGCGCCAATGACCGTGCCGAGATCGCGGCCGACTGGTCCGGGCCCATCGCCGAGGGCAGCGATGTCAGCTATCGCCTGACCGGGCTTTACCGCAACGCCAACAGCGATCTGGCCGGGTACAGGGATGACAAGGTCTATGTCGCGCCCTCGCTCAGCTGGGACAATGGCTATACCCGCGCCACGGTTCTGGCGGAATATTCGCGTTCGACCACGGGGGGCACAGCCAGCTTCTACAACCCGTCCTATGGCGTGGCCTCGACCCTGTATAATGGCGACCCCGATTATAACGATTTCGATCAGGACCAGTGGCGCATCGGCTACGAGGTCGAACATGACCTGACCCCGGACCTGACCCTGCGCCAAAGCTTTCGCGCCGCGCGGGTCGCCGCCGATCTGGAATACAGCGGTTTTTACGCGCTGGATGACGGGCTGAGCCGCTATTGGGGCCATTACCGCGAAGAGGTCGAGACCCAGACCCTGGACAGCGGCATCCGCTGGCATGTCGCCACCGGCGCCCTGCAGCACGAGGTTCTTGCCGGGATCGACCTCAGCCGCACCGATTACGACAGCGCCGCGACCCTTGGCTATGTCTCGGCTGCGGATACGGCGGCTGCCGATCTGGTCTTTGACGGCGCGCAGGTTACCGAACAGGCCGGGATCTATCTGCATGACCAGATCGCGTGGCAGAACTGGCAGGCCTTTGTCAGCGCGCGCTATGACCGGGTTCGCATCGACTCGACCGCGGATGATGGCAGCGTCACGAAACAGACGGATAATGGCCGGTCGGGGCGCGTCGCCCTCAGCTATGATTTCCAGAACGGCGTCATGGCCTATGGCAGCCTTGCCACCTCGTTCGCGCCCAATACCGGCTTTGTCTATGACGGTGCGACGGATGACATGGGCCGTCCCGCCGCAGCCACCCAATCGACACAGCGCGAGATCGGCGTGAAATACGCACCCGAAGGCACCAACCTGCTGTTGTCGGCCGCCGTTTTCGACATCGATCAGCGCGACGGCGTGGTGCTGGATGCCTCCTCGGGAGTCAACCGTCAGCGGCAGCTGGACCTGAGCAGCCGCGGGTTCGAACTTGAGGCGCAGGCGACCTGGAACAATGGCTGGGGTCTGATCGCCAGCTATGCCCATCAGAAGATGACCATTGATCGCGGCGCAAGCGGCACGAATGGAAACGAGCTGTCGGCCACGCCGAACGACACATTGTCGGTCTGGGCGAAATATGATGTGACATCCGGCCCGATGCAGGGCCTGGGTCTGGGCGCCGGGCTTCGCTATGTCAGCGACAGCTTTGGCGACGACCAGAACAGCTTTGAAAATGACGACCGCACCTTCGTGGATCTGGCCGTCAGCTATGATCTGCCACAGGCCGAAGGCGTGCAGATGCAGCTGAACGTGAAGAACGTCTTTGATCAGGACAAGCAGATGTGCACCGCCGGTTATTGCTATCGCGACGAAGGCCGCACCTGGACGGCCAGCATCAGCCGGCGCTTCTGATGCCGCGCGCAGGGGACGCGATGGTTCTGTCGGGGCTTTGGGCGGCCTATATCGCCCAAAGCGTGATCGGCGGGCTGACCTGGGGCGGCTTGCCCGCCGTTCTGCGCGATCAGGGCCTGCCCCTGGACCGGATCGGGCTGCTGTCGCTGCTGATCGCGCCCTGGGCGCTGAAATTCC
The DNA here is from genome assembly GCF_900111675.1 of Paracoccus homiensis. Classification (GTDB taxonomy): domain Bacteria; phylum Pseudomonadota; class Alphaproteobacteria; order Rhodobacterales; family Rhodobacteraceae; genus Paracoccus; species Paracoccus homiensis. The sequence goes on from NZ_FOHO01000010.1 coordinate 74,690, forward strand.
TGTGGTCGCCCCGGATCGAGGGTTGGCGCATCCGTCCCGGCAGGTCGCCGCGCACCGCCCAGGTGATCCTGTGGACCGGGACCGTCGCCGTGGCCGGTCTGATCCTGTCCGGCTGGTTGGGTCTGGTGCCGCTGCTGCCGGTTCTGGCCTGCCTGATGGTCGTCGCCATCGCGACCTCGACCGCCGATATCGCGGTGGACGGCCATGCCGTCGGCGTTCTGGCACGGCGACAGCATGGCTGGGGCAATGCCGCGCAGGTCGGCGGGGCCTATGTCGGGTCGGCCATCGGCGGCGGCCTGCTGCTGGTACTGACTGCGGCGATGGGCTGGCAGGGGGCCGTTTGGGCGCTGGCGGCACTGGTCGCGGCGCTGCTGGGATGGTTCGCGCTGACCGCGCGCAACGCCCCGCCTGCACCATGGAATGGCGCCGAACCCAGCCTGCGTCGCGCCCTGTCCCGCCTCGAGATCCGCAAGGGCCTGTGGCTGGCCGGCAGCTTTGTTCTGGCCCAGAAATTTGCCTTGGGGATGTTCGGGCCGTTCCTGATCGACCAGGGGCTGCCGCTGGTCACGGTCGGTCTGCTCAGCGGCTTTGGCAGTCTGGTCCTGGGCCTGACGGGCGCGGTGATCGGCGGTGCCAGCGTGCGCCGCTTCGGCGTCCATGCGACCCTGCTGGCCGCGCTGGCAGTTCAGGGGCTGTGCATGGCCGGGCTGATGCTGGGCGCGGCAGGCGGCATTCCGGTGCCCGTGCTGGCCGGGATCTGCCTTCTTTCGGGATCGGCGCTGCTGTCCTTTGGTTTCACCGCGCTTTACGCCCAGTTCATGCGCTGGTCGGATCAGGCGCAGGGCGGCGTGGATTTCACGCTGTTTCAATGCATGGATGGCGGGCTTAGCATGGCGATCGGCACAATCGCCGGATTCCTGGCCCAGCAGGCCGGATATGGCACGCTTTTCGGCACCGCGCTGACGCTTGGGCTGATCTCGGGGATGGCGCTTGTGTGGCGGCGATCCGCGATCACGACCCCTGCTGGCTAAGCAGATCCTGCTGCATCGCCTCGGCGCCGGCGGTCCAGTCGGCCAGCGCCCGTTGCGTCGAGGCAGGCAGATCAAGCCGCCGGGGCCGCACAAGGCGCGGGATCTGCGCCGCCTGTGTCAGCCAATCCGGCGCAGCACCTTGATCCAGAAAGCCCGTCAGCCGGGTCAGAACGGCGGATGGGTCACGGACCAGATCGTCGTAATGCAGGATCAGCCGGCGTTCCGGGTCGATCTGCCGAACAGCGGCCAGGCCGTGCCGCGTCAATGCCGACCAGAACGCGGCGCAGTCGCGCAACGAAGGCTGCCTTGCCAGGATCCGGTCGATGCGCAGCGTGCGCCCGCCCAGACGCGCGGCAAGATCGATCCAGCGGGCCCGCCCGATATGCCCATCCGGCGACAGCACATCCAGCCCAAGAAGCCGCGCGTTCCGCCAGAACCAGATTGCCATGCGGGCGGGCAGATAGCGCTGCATCGACAGCGCGACATCGCGACCGTCCCGCAACAGCACGACAAAGCGTGCCTCGGGAAATTCCTGCGTCAGCGTTTGCGCGGCGACCAGCGACCCACCCGACCGTTCGACCCAGAAGCCGCGCCCGGTCCGGGCGGCCAGCCATTGAAACAGGGCGTGGTAATGATCCGCCAGCGGCCTGACGGGCCGGGTCGCGAAATGTCTTTCCAGCTGATCGAACACGCTGTCGGGATCGTCGAACAGATGCGGCAGGGTGACGGCAAGGATCGGCGGGCAGGCATGGGTATAGAACCGACGCGACGGCACGCAATGATACAGAAATTCGTCAGGGGCCGCGTCGGGATTGGCCAGCTTGCGTTGCAGCCGTCCGGGCGTGGACAGCCGCGCCCAGAAATCAGGCCCCGAAACCGGGCCGGGCAAAAGCCCCGCCGTCGCCTGATTGGTGATCAGTTCCGACAGGCTGAGGATCGCGGGATGCGTTCGCAGCATCTGCGACAGCATTGTCGAGCCGCATCGCGAGGCCCCCAGAACAAAGCACCCCTTCGTCATCTGACCACCTCGACCCGGCGCAGCTTGCGATCGGCGGGCGGAACCAGATGCGCGGTCCCGGCCCTGACCTCGACCCCCGGAAAGCCTGTCTGCAAGGCGGCGGCCAGCGCGGTTCGCGCGGCGTCAAGCGTAGCCCCCGCGCAGGACCGGGGCAGCAGCAATTCGACCTGCGCCGGCCCGATCTGGCGGATGCGGAAATCGGTGATGCCGCGATCGGCATCAAGAACCGCGTTGCGCAGCACATCCGGCGTCACGCAGGCGCCATTCGGAAAGCGGAACATGTCATCCATGCGGCCCACCACCTCGGACACCGCTTGCAGCGGCGATCCGCACGGACAGGGTTCGGGCGACAGGCGCAGAAGGTCGTTCATGCGGTATCGCGCCATGATCTGAAAGCGCCGGGCAAAGCTGCTGATCAGGGGCGTGACCAACCCGTTCCCGGCATCCTCGAATTCAAAGAAGGTCGAATCCTCGGCCAGATGCAGGCTGCCTTGCGCACAGGTGACGGCGAACAGGCCTTCGCTGGCCATGTATATCTGTCCAAGCGGGACGCCAAAGCCCGCCTCGATGATGGGACGATCGATCGGGTCAAGGGTCTCGGCCGCCGAAAAGACGCGGCGCGGGGTCAAGCGCGGACCGTTTTCAACCATCAGCCGCAACAGCCGGGGCGGCGCGACAAGCACCGTGGGATCAAAGCCCCGCAACTGCGGGGTCAGGCGGTCCAGACCCTGACGCAGATCCAGGAAGCGGATGCCCAACAACCCGCTGCGCCGCGCGGTGTCATACAGGTCCGACGATTGCGGCAGAAGGATCGCCACCCGATCCCGCCCGATCCGCAGATCGGGCAGCGCCTTTGCCAGAATGGCCCCGAACCACTGCGCCCGTTCACGCGCGGTGACGCAATACAATGTGCGGTTGCCCGATGTCCCCGTGCTGACGCCCAGACTGACAGGCCCGATGCGACCTGTGTCATGAACCGCGGCCCAGCCCTGATCGGCGGTGATGCGGCCTTGGTTAAAGTCGTGGAACGCCGCCATGACCTGCGCCTTGTCGGTGATCGGCAGGTCGCCAAGCCGGGTCGGCGCCAAGCCCCGATACTGCCCGACCCGTGGCAGGTCGCGGGCCAGCCAATGGTCCATTCGCGCCGCCTGCCATTGCTGGAACTGGGACCGGGACATCCTCGGGCCGGAACAGCGACGGGCGGTGCGATAGGCCGCGATCCCGGCCAGAGCCCGGCCGATCATGTCAGATCATAGCGGTTGGGCCGCGGATCGTGGCACAGGATGACGGGATGGCCCGCCGCCTTTATCGCGGCCAGCCGGCGCAGGCTGTCACGGGCCGCGCGGGCCGAATGCAGCACCAGACGCGCGGGCGGACCGGGCAATTGGCCACAATCCAGATCCTCGCCAACCCATGCCGCGTCGCACCCATAGACCGGGCTGCCCGCGACCGTCGGAAACCACAGCCCGATATGCCCTGCCGCATGTCCCGGCAGCGGCATCGCAATCATGCTGCCATCGCCGAACAGGTCGCGGCCATCCGCGCGACCATCCGCGCGACCATCCGGGGCTGCAATCGTCGGCGCATCCTCGATGAATTCAAGTCGCTGCGGGAAATCCGGCGGCAGCAGTTCGGTGAAGACGCCATGCGACAGGGCCGCGATCGGGCCGCGACCCGGAACCGCCTGCCGCGACAGGACCAGCCGCGCATGGGGCAGCAGCGCCAGCCCCGCGACATGGTCCGCATGCAGATGGGTCAGCACAACCGTGCGGATATCGGCAGGCCGTGCGCCCACGCGGTCCAGCACCGCAGGCAAGGCCCCCTTGGCCAGCAGGTCGGGCCGCAAGACACGGGCATAGGCTTTCAGCGCGGCGCTGCGCCCTGCCCCCTGCGTGACGGCGGGACCATAGCCCGTGTCGATCAGGACCAACCCCTGCGAGGGGTGCCGGAACAGTCCAAAGCGGGTCCGCAGCACCAGCTTGCGGTGAAACGATCCCCCCGCCTGCACCAGACGCTGCCGCACGTGAAGATCCGCCGAGTTTGCAAAGAACAGTTGGCTCATGCGGCGCGGTCCTTGGGGCCGAAGGTGCGGCGCAGGCCATCGGCAAAATCGACCTGCGGCGACCAACCCAGATGATCGCGGGCCTGATCCAGACACAGGCTTTGCGCATAGGCCAGCAAGGCAAGGCCATAGCGGGTCACGGGCGGCTCATCCTGGCGGCGCAGGATCAGCCATGTCTTTTCCAGCAGCGCCGCAGTCCACAGGCTGGGCCGCAGCGGCACCGCACGCCAATGCACGCCGATACCGGCCCGTGCCGCCGCGCATTCGATGATGTCGCGCACCGCCACCACCTGACCGGACGAGATGTTGAACACACGCCCGTTGCAATCGTCGGGCGCGCGCAGCGCCGCGATCACGGCGCCGATGACATCGTCGATATGCGTCAGGTCGATCCGCCCCGCGCCACCACGAAACAGCGGCAAAGGCCCCCGCCGCGCGGCCGTCAGCAGGCGGGGCAGCAGATGCGCGTCGCCCTGCCCATAGACTCCGCGCGGACGCAGGATGATCGGGCGCAGGTCCGGATGGGACAGGACCAGTTCCTCGGCGCGACGCTTGCTGGCGGCGTAGTAGGTATAGGGGCGGGGCAGCGGATCGCTTTCCTTCAGGTCCAGTTGATCGCGCGGCGCGAAGGCGACCGACGGGGATGACACATGCACGAACCGACCCGCGCCCAGATCACGCGCAGCCCGCAGCAGATTGGCTGTCGCGGCGATATTGTCGCGCTGGAACAGATGCCAGGAACCAGCCGCAGCCGACCTCGCGGCCGCATGAATGATCGCATCGATCGGCCCGATCCGCGCCAGTCTGGCCGCCGCATCGGAAGCCGACAGGTCCAGTTGCAAGGGCACGGCCCCGTCCCGCGCCAATTGATCCAGCCGCGATTGTTGACGCCCCTGGGCCACGACCTGCGCCCCTTGATCCAGCAGATGCGCGACCAGCCCGCCGCCCAGAAAGCCCGTCGCGCCCGTCACCAGCAGCCGTTGTCCGGCAAGCGCGCTCATATCCGCACCGCCAGCCCGCCGAAACCGACCCCGGCCGACGTGCCCAGCATCAGCACCCGCGAGCCCGGCCCGATACGCCCCTCGGCGATGGATTTCGACAGGACCGTGGGGACCGAAGCCGCGATCATGTTGCCGATCTGCCCCGCGTGATCCGCGATACGGTCCGGCGGCAGGATCGTGCGCCGCGCCAGATGACGCAGGGCATGGGGGCTTGCCTGATGCGGCACGACCAGATCGATGTCATCCGGGTTCCATCCGGCCCGGTTCAGAAGGCGCGTGATGAAGGCCGGGAAATGCCGCAAGGTCAGGGCGAACAAACGCTTGCCATCCATCCGGAAGCTGGCCAGATCGCGAATATTGCCCGGGTGGTCGCGCAGATCGTGGCGGGTGCCTCCGGCCTCGATCTGACAGGCCTCCCAGCCGCTGGGATAGGCTTCCATCGCCGCCGCGCAGATGCCGTGATCGCCGCTGTCATCCGCCGACAGAACCGCCGCCGCCGCGCCATCGCCGAACAGCGCGGCAACCGCGGGATCGCTGTCCCAGGGCAACCCGCGTGTCGCCACCTCGGAACTGACGATCAGCGCATGCCGCGCCCGCCCCGCGCCCAACAGATGCGCCGCAAGGTCGAAAGCCGTCATGAAGGAAATGCAGGTCGTGTTCACATCGAAGGCGGCAAAGCTGCCATCGGCAAGACCCAGTCTGCGCGCGATCAGCGGCGCGGTCGAGGGCAGCGCCTGATACCCGATCCCGCAGGCCGAGATCACCAGGCCGATATCTGCGGCACTCAACCCCGCTGCGGTCAGGGCGCGTTCCGCCACGACCGCAGCCATGTCGATCTGATCCTCGTCCGTCGCATAGTGGCGGGTCGCCACGCCCGTCTGGCCCTGCAGGGTTCCCGCAGGCAGTCCGTGGGCGCGGTCCAGCTGATCGCTGGCAATCGGTGAACCCGGCAGGTGATGCGCGATCCCGGCAATCCGCACCGGCAGAAATGCCCCCGTCTGATCCATCGCGCTATCCCCCCTCGGCACCTTTTCAGCAAGGTTACATATGTACCAATCCGCCCAAGGTCGAGTGCCCGGCCAAAAGCCCGCCGCATCTGACCGCGATCAGAACGACGTCCTGCGCCATCGCCGCCAAGGCAGCCAGCACAGCAGCGGCACGGGCGCAAGTCCCGGCAAGGTCCAGGCCCAATGCACCCTGCCCGACAGCGCATAATCAAGCATCGCCCCCGCAAGATCCGACAGCCGCTTGCCATCACCTTCGATCAGGGCCCCAAGATAGGCACCGACCCCGTCGAACAACCGCGCCGCGTCTGCACCCTCGGCCATGCGCGTCGCAGCTGCCATCAGTGGCGGCGCCAGAACAAGGCCCACGACCAGCAGCACAAGGGTCATCAGCCATTTGACCGCCCTGACGCTGCTGCGTGCGCCGACGGCCTTGCGCAGGATCGGCGAGGCGCGCATCAGGTCCAGCCAGCCCACGTCGAACCACTCGGTGCCCATCACGTCCGACTGACGATGGGCCAATGCCTGATGAAAGGCGGCTTCGATCGCCTTGGCCCGCGCATCATGGATCACGAACAGAACGCGCGGCCTTTCCGGAAAGGCGGTCGACTGCTCGATCACGCGGTTCAGGCCGCGCCGCGAATACCCGATCTTCACGCGACCGGGATAAGAGGGAAAGCAATAGCCATAGACGATGGTCGACCGCCTGGGCGATCCCACGATCACCGCGCCCCTCATGTTCAGCTTCTGGCGCCAGGTCCGTCGTCCGGCGGGCGCGGCCTTTCTAGGCCTGGCCACCGCGTCGCCCCTTGTTTCGGGTCGAAAGCGCCGCGGGCGCAAAGGGAAACACGCCAGTCGCGCAGGAATGTCGCGGCCGGTGTCCCTGTCTTTGTTTCACGCCCTTCATCCGGACAGCCACTTCCAAAACGGGCCACCCATCGCCCCGCATCCTGCGTCAGGCCGCCCCACCGTCATTCAATACGGGCGCGTTTCAGATGATCGACGCCCGAGGAAGCCCCCCCTAGCAGCAGTCGCGGCCGGTCTGTAACCCCAAAAGAACGCATGCGGAACATTAAGCCCCGCAGGGCGATCAAAACCATGTGTGGGAAACCTTGGCCCTGCCCGGCGGCCAGCCAACGCCCTTGGCAAACCGGGGTCGGCGAAAAAGTGAAATAGCGCGCCGGTCCGAAAGACCGACGCGCCATTACAGTCACGCCAGGGCGCCCGAAGGCCACGCGATCAGGCTGATGCAGCCTGCGGATCAGCCCACGCGGTAGTTCGGCGATTCCCGCGTGATCTGCACGTCATGGACGTGGCTTTCCTTCAGACCTGCACCGGTGATGCGCACGAATTCGCAGTTGCGGCGCATCTCGGGCACGGTCGCGCAACCGGTATACCCCATCGCGGCGCGCAGACCGCCGACCATCTGATGCAGCACCGCACCGGCCGGACCCTTGTAGGGCACCTGACCTTCGATCCCCTCGGGAACCAGTTTGTCGGTCGCGGCGTCCTTCTGGAAATAGCGGTCGGCCGAACCCCGCGCCATGGCGCCAAGGCTGCCCATGCCACGATAGGATTTGAAGCTGCGGCCCTGATACAGGATCACCTCGCCGGGGCTTTCGTCGGTGCCCGCGATCGCGCTGCCAACCATGGCGCAGCTTGCGCCTGCGGCGATGGCTTTGGCGAAATCGCCCGACAGCTTGATCCCGCCATCGGCGATCACCGGGACATCGCCCGCAGCCCCCGCGGCATCCATGATCGCCGTCAGTTGCGGCACACCCACGCCCGCCACGACCCGCGTGGTACAGATCGAGCCCGGCCCGATCCCGACCTTGACCGCATCCGCGCCCGCGTCGATCAGCGCCCGCGTGGCCGCCGCCGTGGCGACGTTGCCCGCGACGACCTGAATGTTGCTGTCGATGGCCTTGATCCGCTCGACCGCCTTGGCCACACCTGCCGAGTGGCCATGCGCGGTGTCGATCACCACCATATCGACGCCCGCATCGATCAGCGCCTGGCTGCGATGGAACCCGTCATCGCCGACGGTCGAGGCCGCAGCCACGCGCAACCGACCCAGATCGTCCTTGCAGGCCATCGGGTTCAGCACGGCCTTTTCGGTGTCCTTCAGGGTCAACAGACCCGTCAACTTGCCATGTCCGTCGACGACCAGCAGCTTTTCGATCCGACGCTCTTTCATCAGGTCGATGGCCTGCTGGCGGTCGGCGGGTTCGGTCAGCATCGCCAGCCGGTCCGAGGTCATCATGACGCTGACCGGCGTGCGATCATCACTGGCAAAGCGCATGTCGCGGTTGGTCACGATACCGACCACGCGGCCGCTGTCGTCCACGACCGGAAATCCGGTGACGTTGAACCGTTCCTGCAACGCTTTGGCATCGGCCAGCGTCTGATCCGCGCGAAGCGTGATCGGCTTGTAGACGATACCGGATTCGAACCGCTTGACGCGACGGACCTCATCGGCCTGCTGGTCGATGGTCAGGTTGCGATGGATCACGCCCATCCCGCCCGACTGCGCCATGGCGATCGCCATCTTGCTTTCGGTGACGGTGTCCATGGCCGAGGACAGCAGCGGAATGTTCATCCGGATGGATTTGGTGACATGCGTGGTCACATCTGCGGTCGACGGCATGACCGTCGAGGCAGCGGGCACCAGAAGCACGTCGTCGAATGTGAGAGCCTCACGAATCTGCATGGCGGGGGTCCTTGCGGCAACTTCGTTTGGCAGTTTCCCCTTTCACGCCCTGACCGCTTTGTCCAGTGCCGGAAACGCGAAATTCCATGCAGCCCAAGGATGAAAAACGCCTAAAGCTGTATCCACCCCGTTGCATTTGGAACACTTATAACGCGGAATAAGGCGATCAACGTCACGTCACATAGTCGGCATAATTGATTTGACATAAGGGCCGGGTAAGCTTGCGACAAGGTTCAATTGGACCTGTCAGGGAGGTTGGATAATGATGAAAACATATACTGGCATCGCGCTGCTTCTGATGAGCGTTGCGCCTGTTGCCGCAGGCGGGATCGAACGTGCGCCGCAATCGCTTTCCGCGCTTTTCGAAGATGGAAATTACGTCGAGCTCAGCTTTGGCGCCGTTGACCCCGAAGTCAGCGGCACGGATCAGGTCGGTGCCGACACCGGCGATGTCGCCAATGGCTATGGCTTTGTCGGGCTGTCCTACAAGCGTCAGTTCAGCGAAAGCCTGTCGGGCGCCCTGATCATCGAACAGCCTTTCGGCGCCGATATCACCTACGCCCCCTTCGACCTTGCAACCCTCAGCGGTGGGTCACCGGTGCTGGGCGGCACCAAGGTCAGCGTCGATTCCACGACCTACACCGCGCTTCTGCGCTACAAGATGCCGAACAACCTGTCGTTCCACGGCGGTTTGCGCGGATCTTATGCCAGCGGCAATGTGACCCTGAACGGCGGGGCATATGGCCCGGTCGCGGGATACAATGTCGATCTGGATGGCGCATGGGGTCTGGGCTATGTGGTCGGCGCAGCCTATGAAATTCCGGAATATGCGGCGCGGGTCTCGCTGACCTATCACTCGAAGGTCGACCACGATTTCGACACCGTGGAAACCGGCCCGGCGATCACGACGCCTTTCGGCGATCTGCCGCTGCTGAACGCCGAAGGCTCGACCACCGTGTCCACGCCCGAAGCCGTCAATCTGGAATTCCAGACCGGCATCGCCGCCGATACGCTGCTGTTCGGCTCGATCCGCTGGGTCAACTGGAGCGAGTTCCAGGTGGACCCGACCGCCTTTACCCAGGTCACCGGCGCAGGTCTGGTCGATCTTGAAGACAGCACCACCTATACCATCGGTGTCGGTCGCAAGTTCACCGAGAACTGGTCGGGCTCGGCCTCGTTCACCTTCGAACCCGAAGGCGATGATCTGGTCTCGCCGCTGGCACCGACCAATGGCCGCAAGGGGATCACGCTGGCCGCGATCTACACGATGGACAATCTGAAGATCACCACCGGCGTCAATTATACCAAGCTGGGCGATGCAACGCCCGAAACCGTAGATACCGCACGCGCACAGATGGAAGACAACGATCTGTGGGGCGTTGGCGTTCGGATCGGATACAGCTTCTGATCCCGGTTTCAGTCCTGGCGAAGGCCCCGCACCCGCGGGGCCTTTTTCATTGCGCAGACGGCCCCTTTCCTTGCCGGGGGTCGCGGATTACCTATGGGCCGAAGTCAGGAAAGGCGGGACATGATCTACAACACCGGGGCCGAATGGCAGGCCGCAGCCCATAAACGTATCGCGTTGTTCGGCATGTCGGGCCTGGGCAAGACCTATCTGTCGGCCATGATGCGCGACACGGGCAACTGGTTTCACTATTCCGTCGATTATCGCATCGGCACCCGCTATATGGGCGAACTGATCGCCGACAACTTCAAACGTCATGCCATGCAGGTGCCTTTGCTGCGCGATCTGCTGATGAGCGACAGCGTCTATATCGCCAGCAACATCACGTTCGAAAACCTGGCCCCGCTATCGACCTATCTGGGCAAGCCTGGCGACCCGGACCGGGGCGGGCTGCCCTTCGATGAATACATGAAGCGCCAGAACCAGCACCGCACCGCCGAAATCGCGGCGATGCTGGACACCGGGCATTTCATCGAGCGGGCACAGGATATCTATCGCTATGATCATTTCATCTGCGACACCAGCGGATCGGTCTGCGAGGTGATCGACCCCGACGACCCGCAGGACCCGGTCCTGTCCGCGCTGCAGGATCAGGTGCTTCTGATCTGGATCAAGGGATCGGACGCGCATACCGAAGAACTGGTCCGCCGTTTTGATCGCGCGCCCAAGCCGATGTATTACCAGCCGGAATTCCTTCAGGATGCCTGGCAGGAATATACCGGCAGCCATGCCGGCGCGATTGACCCCGACGCCTTTATCCGCTGGACTTATGCCCGCGCCCTGGCGCATCGGCAGCCCCGCTATGCCGCCATGGCACGGCGCGGCATCACCCTGTTGGCCGAAGAGGTCGCACAGGTCCGCTCGGCCGAGGATTTCTCGGCGCTGGTGGCGAAGGCCATCGATCGCAAGGAAGACTGACATGCCCATCACGCTGAATGAAAACCTGCCCGCCTATCGCATCCTGTCGGATGAAGGCGTCATGGTCATGTCGCCCGGTCGCGCGGCTACGCAGGACATCCGCCCGCTTCGCATCGGACTGCTGAATCTGATGCCGAAGAAGATCCAGACCGAAAACCAGTTCGCGCGGCTGATCGGGGCCACGCCGCTGCAGATCGACTTTCAGTTGATCCGCATGTCCGATCACGAAAGCCGCAACACCGCCGCCGACCATATGGAAAGCTTCTATCGCCCGTTCCGCGAGGTCGAGGAAAGCGGCGAAAAGTTCGACGGGCTGGTCATCACCGGCGCGCCGATCGAACATCTGCCCTTTGAAGAGGTCACCTATTGGGACGAACTGACCCGGGTCTTTGAATGGACCCAGACCCATGTCCATTCGACCTTTGGCGTGTGCTGGGGCGGCATGGCGATGGCGTGGCATTTCCACAAGCTGGAAAAGCATATGCTGGATGAAAAGGCGTTCGGCTGTTTCCGCCATCGCAATCTTGTCCCGGCCTCGCCCTTCCTGCGCGGCTTCTCGGATGATGTGCTGGTGCCCGTCAGCCGCTGGACCGAGGTGCGGCAGGCCGATGTCGATGCCCGCAGCGACCTGACCACGCTGTTGGCCAGCGACGAGGTCGGGCCTTGCCTGGTCCAGGATCCCGGCCGGCGTGCGCTGTATATCTTCAACCACCTCGAATATGACAGCACCACGCTGAAGGACGAATATGACCGCGATGTGGCGGCGGGCAAACCGATCGAGGTGCCGCGCAACTACTACCCGTCCGACGATCCCACGCAGCCGCCGGCCAATCGTTGGCGCAGCCACGCGCATCTGCTTTATGGTAACTGGATCAACGAGATCTACCAGACCACCTGGTATGACATGTCCCAGATCGGAAAGGCCTAAGCGATGACGAACCAACCCCTTGTCGGCCAGATCAGCGCCTATCTGGAAAAAGAGGCCCCGAAGGATATTCGAAAGGCCATCGAGAACGCCGGCAAGAAAGAGGTTCTGGACCCCGGCTATCCCTATGCCTCGCAGATGGACAAGTCGGCTTACGAAGACCACATCGCCCAGCTTCAGCTGCAACTGGTGCGGATGATGCATGATGTGGTCCACAGCGGCAAACGCGTCGTCGTCCTGTTCGAGGGGCGCGACGCGGCGGGCAAGGGGGGCACGATCGAGCGTGTGCGCGAGAACCTGAACCCGCGCAGCTGCTATATCGTCGCCCTGCCGAAACCCACGGAACGCGAGGCGGGGCAGTGGTATTTCCAACGCTATGTGGACCGCCTGCCCGCCGCCGGTGAAATCGCGCTGTTCGACCGCAGCTGGTATAACCGCGGCGTGGTGGAACGGGTGTTCGGCTTTTCCAACGATGACCAGCGCAGCGCCTTCTTTCGCCAGCTTCCGTCCTTTGAACAGACACTGGTCGACGACCGGATCACGCTGGTCAAGCTGTGGCTGAATGTCGGCCGCGCCGAACAGCTGCAGCGGTTTCTGGACCGCGAACAGGACCCGTTGAAACAGTGGAAGCTGTCGCCCATCGATGTCGACGGCCTGGCGAAATGGGACGAATATTCCGACGCGATCAGGCAGACGCTGACCCTGTCGCATTCGCCGATTGCGCCCTGGACGGTGATCCGGTCTGACGACAAGAAACGCGCCCGCATCGCGGCGATCCAGACCGTTCTGAACGCGGTCGATTTCGACGGCAAGGATCCCGAGGTCATCGGCCGGATCGATCCGGCGATCTGTGGCGGTCCCGAACTGCTGGACTAGTCGCCACGCCCGTCATGAGACTGGCATGGTCGTCGCGAATATGTCAGACTTGCTGCCATATCAGATCAGGGAGGAATGAATGGATCTGCAGGACGCACGCGCCATCGTGACCGGCGCGGCCTCGGGGCTGGGCGAGGCGACGGCCCGGTATTTCCGCAAGATGGGCGCCCAGGTGGTCATCCTGGACCGCGACGAGGCCGGGGCCGCCACCGCCGCCGAAATCGGCGCGGGTTTTGTGCAAACAGACGTGACCGACGAGGACAGCGTGTCTGCGGCCATCGATCAGGCAGCGGCACGAATGGGCGGCATCGACATCTGCGTGAACTGCGCGGGCATCGTCACCGGCGAAAAGACGGTGGGTCGCGATGGGCCGCACAGCCTTGCGGGGTTCCGCCGCACCATCGAGATCAACCTGATCGGCAGCTTCAACGTGCTGCGCCTGGCCGCTGCCCAGATGGCGAAGAACGGGCGCGACGAGAACGGCGTGATCGTCAACACCGCCTCGATCGCGGCCTATGACGGGCAGAAGGGGCAGGCCGCCTATGCGGCATCCAAGGCCGGAATCGCGGGCATGACCCTGCCCATCGCGCGCGATCTGGCAGGCCAGAAGATCCGTGTCTGCGCCATCGCACCCGGCATCTTCGGCACCCCGATGATGCGCGGTCTGCCTGCCGAGGTTCAGGACAGCCTGGCCGCCGAGGTGACCTATCCCAAGCGGCTGGGCGACCCGGACGAATTTGCGCGGATGGCAGGGGTGATCGTCGAGAACGGCTATCTGAACGGCGAAGTCATTCGCCTGGACGGCGCGCTGCGCATGAGGTGACAGCGGCCGCCCGGGACAAGCCCGGGCGGCTTCCTGCCGGGGGCGATGGCCGCAGGGCCGTGCCCTGCGGCGGTCGGGACAGGCCCGCTGCGACAGGCAGGATTATCAACCTGGCTCATCATCTTCTGGAGAATTATGAATTTGCGGCTGTGCGGTGCAGCCACTATGTTGCGGGCTTCATTTGAAGGACGCGATGATGACCGGCAGACTTCCCCCCTCGCCCGCATTCGAGGCACTGAACCGCGCCGCTGCGGAACGGATCCTGATCCTTGACGGCGCGATGGGCACGCAAATTCAGAACCTTGGGCTGGGCGAGGACGACTATACCGGCCACGGCTCGGGTCATGTCTGCCGCCACCACTCGGACCATCCGCAGAAAGGCAACAACGACCTTCTGATCCTGACCCAGCCCGAAGCGGTCGAAGAGATCCATTACCGCTATGCCATGGCGGGTGCCGATATCGTGGAAACCAACACGTTTTCCTCGACCACCATCGCGCAGGCCGATTACGCGCTGGAAGCCGCCGTCCATGACCTGAATGTCGAGGGCGCGCGCGTGGTGCGCCGGGCGCTTGACCGCGCGACCGCGCAGGATGGCAAGCCGCGTTGGGTTGCAGGCGCGCTGGGGCCGACGAACCGCACGGCCTCGATCAGTCCGGACGTGAACAATCCGGGCTTTCGCGCCGTCACCTTCGACGAACTGCGCGTTGCCTATCTGCAGCAGGCCACCGGACTGATCGCGGGCGGGGCCGACATTCTGCTGATCGAAACGATCTTCGACACGCTGAATGCCAAGGCCGCGATCTTTGCCTGTATCGAGGCGATGGAGGCGCATGGTCGCGCGCTGCCGCTGATGATTTCGGGCACGATCACCGATGCCTCGGGGCGGACCCTGTCGGGGCAAACGCCGACCGCGTTCTGGCATTCGGTCCGGCATGCGAACCCCTGGACCGTCGGCCTGAACTGCGCCCTTGGCGCAGAGGCGATGCGTCCGCATCTGGCCGAAATGGCGGGCGTGGCCGACACGCTGATCTGCGCCTATCCCAATGCCGGTCTGCCCAACGCCTTTGGTGAATATGACGAAGGCCCCGACGACACCGCCCGGCAGGTCGCCGAATTTGCCCGCGAGGGGCTGGTGAATGTCGTAGGCGGCTGCTGCGGCACCACGCCCGACCATATCCGCGCCATAGCCGAGGCCGTGGCCCAGTTCAGCCCGCGAAAGGTGCCCGAATATGCCTGAACGCCAATTGCGCCTTTCGGGGCTGGAACCCTTCGTCCTGACCTCGGACATTCCCTTCGTGAACGTGGGCGAACGCACCAACGTCACCGGCAGCGCGCGTTTTCGCAAGCTGATCAAGAACCGCGACTATGCCACCGCGCTGGAGGTCGCCCGCGATCAGGTCGAAAACGGCGCGCAGATCATCGACATCAACATGGACGAGGGGCTGATCGACAGCCGCGCCGCCATGGTCGAGTTCCTGAACCTGCTGGCCGCCGAACCCGACATCGCCCGCGTGCCGATCATGATCGACAGTTCCAAATGGGAGGTGATCGAGGCCGGTCTGCAATGCGTGCAGGGCAAGCCGGTCGTGAACTCGATCAGCATGAAGGAGGGCGTCGAACAGTTCCGCCAGCAGGCGAAACTGTGCCTTGCCTATGGGGCCGCCGTCGTGGTCATGGCCTTTGACGAACAGGGCCAGGCCGACACCGCCGCCCGCAAGATCGAGATCTGCGAACGCGCCTATCGCATCCTTGTGGACGAGGTGGGCTTTCCCCCCGAAGACATCATCTTCGACCCCAACATCTTTGCCGTCGCCACGGGCATCGAGGAACACGACAATTACGGCGTCGATTTCATCGAGGCCACGCGCTGGATCCGGCAGAACCTGCCCTATGCCCATGTCTCGGGCGGGGTGTCGAACCTGTCCTTCAGCTTTCGCGGGAACGAGCCCGTGCGCGAGGCGATGCACGCGGTCTTTCTGTATCACGCGATTCAGGCCGGCATGGACATGGGCATCGTCAATGCCGGGCAGCTGGCCGTCTATGACCAGATCGACGCCGAATTGCGCGAGGCCTGCGAAGATGTCGTGCTGAACCGTGCGCCCAAGGCGGGTGGCACCGCGACCGAGCGTCTGCTGGACATCGCCGAGAAATTCCGCGGCGATGGAGGCGGACAAAAGCGTGAGAAGGACCTGTCCTGGCGCGAATGGCCCATCGAAAAGCGCCTGGAACATGCGCTGGTCAACGGCATCACCGAATATATCGAAGGCGACACCGAAGAGGCGCGTCAGGCCGCCGAACGCCCGCTGCATGTCATCGAAGGCCCGCTGATGGCCGGGATGAATGTCGTCGGCGACCTGTTCGGCGCGGGCAAGATGTTCCTGCCGCAGGTGGTGAAATCGGCCCGCGTGATGAAACAGGCCGTGGCCGTCCTGCTGCCCTATATGGAAGAGGAAAAGCGTCTGAGCGGCGCATCGGAACGCGAAAGCGCGGGCAAGATCCTGATGGCGACGGTCAAGGGCGATGTCCATGATATCGGCAAGAACATCGTCGGCGTCGTTCTGGCCTGCAACAATTACGAGGTGATCGACCTTGGCGTGATGGTGCCGCCGCAGAAGATTCTGGAGGTTGCGCGGGCCGAAAAGGTCGATGTGATCGGGCTGTCCGGGCTGATCACGCCATCGCTGGATGAAATGGTGCATATGGCCGCCGAGATGGAGCGTGAGGGTTTCGACATTCCGCTGCTGATCGGCGGGGCGACCACCTCGAAAATCCATACGGCGGTCAAGATCGCGCCGCGCTATGCCAAGGGACCGGCGGTCTATGTCACCGATGCCAGCCGCGCGGTCGGCGTGGTGTCGTCACTGTTGAGCCCGGCACAGCAGCAGGCCTATATCGACGGTATCCGTGACGATTATGCGCAGGTGGCCGAACGGCATGAACGGTCCGAGGCCGCAAAATCGCGTCTGCCGTTGCAGGCTGCGCGTGACAATGCGCTGAAACTGGACTGGACCGGATTTGCCGCCAAGACGCCGGACTTTACCGGGCTGAAGGTGGTCGAGGATTGGGACCTGGCCGAAATCGCGCGCTATATCGACTGGACCCCCTTCTTCCAGACATGGGAGCTGAAAGGCGTCTATCCCCGCATTCTGGACGACGAAAAACAGGGCGAGGCCGCGCGGAACCTGTATCGCGACGCACAGGACATGCTGGCCCGGATCATCGACGAGGCATGGTTCAAGCCCCGCGCGGTCGTCGGGTTCTGGCCCGCCAATGCGGTCGGTGACGATATTCGCCTGTTCACCGGCGAGGACCGCGAACAGGAACTGGCGACACTGCATACGCTGCGCCAACAGGTGACCAAGCGCAATGGCCGCCCGAATGTCGCGCTGTCGGATTTCGTGGCCCCCGAGGGGCATCGCGACTATGTCGGCGGCTTCGTGGTAACGGCCGGCCCCGAGGAACAGGACATCGCGCTGCGCTATGAACGCGCCAATGACGATTACGGCGCGATCATGGTCAAGGCGCTGTCCGACCGCATCGCCGAGGCGATGGCCGAGATGCTGCATGAACGGGTCCGCAAGGATTACTGGGGCTACGGTGCCGCCGAAACCTATGCGCCGCAGGACCTGATCGGTGAACCCTATGACGGCATCCGCCCGGCGCCCGGCTATCCCGCGCAGCCCGATCACACCGAAAAGCTGACCCTGTTCCGCCTGCTGGATGCCGAGGCGACCACCGGTGTGACGCTGACGGAAAGCATGGCGATGTGGCCGGGGTCGTCGGTCTCGGGCCTGTATATCGGGCATCCCGACAGCTATTATTTCGGGGTCGCCAAGATCGAGGAAGATCAGGCCCGCGATTACGCCGCCCGCAAGGGGATGGATCTGGCCGAGGCCGAACGCTGGCTGGCCCCGATCCTGAACTATGTGCGCAAGGATGCGGTCGCCTGACCCCTGCGTCGCCGCCGGGGCCGGTCAGGCCCTGGCGGTGATCTGCGCGATCAGGGCGGCGATTTCGGGTCGGCATGACCCGCAATTCGCCCCGGCCCCCAGGGCAGCGGCAATCTGATCGACGCTGACCAAATGCTGCGACCGGATCGCCTGCGTGATCGTGTTGACGCCAACCGCCGCGCAGGCACAGACAATCGCGCCCGCATCGACCCGCCCCGCACCGGGATATCCGGCCAGAATGTCGGCGGCATCCCCGCCCGACATCGCCGCGGTCACATGGCTGCGCGACAGGGCGACGGGCCGGGGCGCGACGAACAGCGCGGCCTGTAGGCGGCCGTCCTCGACAAAAGCAACCCGCGCAACGCCGCGGCGGGTATCCTCGACAATGATCGGTTCGCTGTTCAGCCCGAACAATGCCGCCGCCATCCCCGCCCAATCCGTGACAGGTTCAACGCCCGCCAGTTCGGCCTGATGGCCGCCGTCCAGCCGCGCCGTCGCCCAGTAGTCGCAATCGGGTCGCATCGCACGCCCCGCGACGGCAAAGCCATACCATGACACATGAAAGGGTCGGATCGTGACCGGCGCGGATTTCGACGCGGGCTGGCCCGAGATCGGATCGACGACCGGCGGCACCAGCGCGTTGACCCGTCCGGTCGGCGCGACCTGACCGGTCCAGTGCATCGGTGCAAAGGGTCGCCCCCGCCCCACCCGGTCCGAGATCATGACCCGCAGCACCGCCCGGCCCTGCGGTGTCGCGACCTCGGCCAGACCGGCAGCGGTCAGGCCCAGACGCGCGGCGTCATCGGGATGAATTTCCAGATAAGGCTCGGCCAGATGGCGCGACAGGCGCGGCGACAGCCCGGTGCGGGTCATGCTGTGCCAGTGATCGCGCACCCGCCCCGTATTCAGGCGGAAATCCTGCACGGGCGCGGCCTGCGGCGTCACCGCGACCATCTGCGCACGACCATTGGGCCGATGATAGATACCATCACCAAAGAAGCGCCCACCCTGTCGCGCCCCGGCGCGGGGCCAGGAAAACGGCTGCATCGCCTCGTATTCCGCCGGATCGATTCCGGCACAATCCGAGATGTCGAAATCGCTGCCCAACTTGCCCGCAATGCCGGACAGCGCCGCATATTCGGCAAAGACCTGCGCCGGATGCGACCAGTTGAAGGCCTGTTGCCACCCCATGCGGCGCCCGACCTCGGCCAGGATACGCCAATCGTCCCGCGCCTGCCCGGCCGGGGCCAGGCTGCGGCGCTGACGGCTGATCCGGCGTTCGGAATTGGTCACGGTGCCGTCCTTTTCGCCCCAGCCCGTCGCAGGCAGCAGCACATCGGCCAGTTCGGTCGTATCCGTCCGCGCCATGATGTCGGAAACCACCACGAAATCGCAACCTCTGATCGCGCGGGCAACGCGGTCGGCATCCGGCATCGACATGGCGGGATTGGTACAGATGATCCACAGCGCCTTGATCTTGCCCTGTTCGACCGCGTCGAACATCTGCACCGCCTTCAGCCCCGGTTCACAGGCCATGTTCGGGGCCTTCCAGAACGCGCCCACCGCGTCGCGGTGCGCCGGGTTTTCGATATCCAGATGACAGGCCAGCATATTGGCCAGCCCGCCCACCTCGCGGCCGCCCATAGCGTTGGGCTGGCCGGTGACGGAAAATGGGCCCATGCCGGGACGCCCGATGCGTCCGGTCGCCAAATGGCAGTTCAGGATCGCGCCAACCTTGTCGGTGCCGCAATCGGACTGGTTCACACCCTGCGAATAGACCGTGACCACCCGCGGATTGTCGCACCACAGATCGAAGAAACGCTGAAGTTCCGGATCCGGGATGCCCAGCCCGTCAGCCGAGGTCGCCCGCGCGGCGCGCAGCGCCTCGGGCAGGCCGTCGACCGGGGCGTCGGCGGGGATCAGGCCGCGGCGGTCCAGTTCTGCCAGCAACAGATTGAAGATCGCGGCATCACCTGCCCCGCTGATCGGCAGATGCAGATCGGCAATGTCGCAGGTCGCCGTCCGGCGCGGGTCGATCACCACAACGCGGGTGCCACGCGCCTGCCGTGCTGCGGCCAGCCGCTGATACAGAACCGGGTGGCACCATGCCAGATTGGACCCGACCAGCACCACGCAATCGGCCTGTTCCAGATCCTCGTAAAGGCCGGGCACCGTATCGCTGCCAAAGGCACGGCGATGCCCGGCGACCGATGAGGCCATGCACAGCCGCGAATTCGTGTCGATATTCGCACTGCCGACAAAGCCCTTCATCAGCTTGTTGGCGACGTAATAATCCTCGGTCAGCAACTGCCCCGAGACATAGAAGGCGACCGAGTCCGGGCCGTGGCGCGCAATCGTGTCGGCAAAACGGTCCGCCACGGTCTGCAACGCCTGATCCCAGCCGACATTGCGGCCAGCGATCTGCGGCGACAGCAGCCGCCCCTGCAGGCCAAGCGTTTCGCCAAGGGCCTGCCCCTTGACGCAAAGCCGCCCGAAATTGGCCGGGTGATCGGGATCGCCCGCGATGGTCAGCCCGCCTTGTGGTGTCGGCGTGGCCAGCACCCCACAACCCACCCCGCAGTAAGGACAGGTGGTTTTGACGGGGCGGGTTGCAGAGTGCATGTTCATCGCGCGATCGCCTTATTCTGCCGGAACGGCGGCGGGCTGTTCGGCAGGGGCACCGTCACGCGACAGTTCCGGCGAGGTGCGGTGATGGGTCGAATAGATCATCGCCCCGACAAAGGTCAGCCCGCCGACAAGATTGCCGACGACGGTCGGGATCTCGTTCCAGATCAGATAATCGCCGATGGTGAAATTGCCGCCCAGCAGCAGCCCCGCCGGGAACAGGAACATGTTCACGATCGAATGTTCGAAGCCCATGTAGAAAAAGACCAGGATCGGCATCCACATCGCCATCACCTTGCCCGAAACGCTGGTCGACATCATCGCCGCCACCACGCCGGTCGACACCATCCAGTTGCACATCACCGCCCGCACAAACAGCGTCAGCATGCCTGCCGCACCATGTGCCGCATAGCCGACGGTCCGGCCTTCACCGATATGGCCGATCTTTTCGCCGACCGCGCTTGGCGCCTCGGACCAGCCGAAGGTGACGATGATCGACATGAAGATCGCGACCGTGAAAGCCCCTGCGAAATTGCCGCAGAAGACAAGGCCCCAGTTGCGCAGCATGCCCTTCATCGTGACGCCGCGCCGCTTGTCGATCAGCGCCAGCGGCACCAGCGTGAACACGCCTGTCAGCAGATCGAAGCCCAACAGATACAGCATGCAGAAGCCGACGGGAAACAGCAGCGCACCGATCAGGGGGTTGCCGGTATTCACGGTGACGGTCACCGCGAATGCGGCGGCCAGCGCAAGGATCGCGCCCGCCATATAGGCGCGGATCAGCGTGTCCTTGGTCGACATGAAGACCTTGGCCTCGCCCGCGTCGATCATCTTCTTGGCGAAGTCGGGTGGATTGACGTAAGACATTGTTCTACATTCCTGTTGTCGTGGCAGCCGCGCCGTTTCTTACCAGTTGGAATAGGCCAGATACTTGCCTGAGATGGTCAGCCGCACCCGGTCGCCTTTGGGGTTCGGCTCGCGTTCCAGATCCATCGAGAAGTCGATCGCGGACATGATGCCATTGCCGAATTCCTCGTTGATCAGCGCCTTGATGGTCGGGCCGTAGACGCCGACGATTTCATAGAGGCGATAGATGCAGGGATCGGTCGGAACCGCCTGTTCCCAGACCTTCAGCGGGCTGTCGCACAGGATATCGACCGCGCTGTCGGGCAGGCCAAGCAGGTCTGCGAAGGCGCGGGCCTTGTCCTGGGGAAAGGCGTTCATGCCGGTCGCCGCCGAATGCAGCCAGACGGGCGACATGCCGATGGCCTCGGCCATCTGCGCCCAGTCCATTCCGGCACGTTTCTTGGCGCGCAGGATCATGGCGGTCACGTCGTCGCGGGTGGTTTCCTCGATGGTGATCTTGTTCATGGACTATCCTTTCAGGCGGCCCGGCTACGGGCGATAAGATCGGTGGTAATCAGGATGCGCCCGGCCTCGACCCGAACGGGCCATGTACGGACCGCACCATCATCGGCGCCCTGGGCCATGCCGGTCGTCATGTCGAAAACCCAGTTGTGCAGCGGGCAGGTGACCGAGGCGCCATGCACGATGCCTTCGGACAGGGGGCCGCCCTTGTGCGGGCAGCGGTCGTCCAGCGCAAAGACACGATCATCGGCGGTGCGAAACAGCGCGACGCATCCCTCGCGGGTCTTGATGACGCGGGCGCCTTGCGGGGGAATGTCCTCCAGCGCGGCGATATCGACGAACAGGCTCATTCGGCGGCCTCCAGTGTCAGATCGGCCAGTGGCGACCATTTCGGGGTTTCGGAGGGGGTCGAATGTTCGGCCCAGGGGTCCTTGCGATAGACCGACTGGCTCAGCTCGAACCGCTCGACCAGGGCGCGGCGGTTGTCCAGATCATCGACGACCTGCGCCTTGACCCAATCCAGCCCGACCTTGGCGACCCATTTATAGGCCCGATCCAGATATTTCGCGTGTTCGCGATACAGCTGGACAAAGGCGGCGGTGATCTGGACCGCCTCGTCTTCGGTCGGAACCGAGGCCAGATGCTCGGTCTCTTTCACCTCCATCCCGGCGGCGCCCGCGACGCTGATGTTATAGCCGCTGTCGACACAGACGATGCCCACGTCCTTGCAGGTCGCCTCGGCGCAGTTGCGCGGACAGCCCGAGACGCCCAGCTTGACCTTGTGCGGCGTCCATGACCCCCACAGCAGCTTTTCCAGACGGATGCCCAGCCCGGTCGAATCCTGCGTGCCAAAGCGGCAGAATTCGCTGCCCACGCAGGTTTTCACGGTGCGCAGCCCCTTGGAATAGGCGTGGCCGCTGACCAGCCCGGCATCGTTCAGATCGGACCACATATGCGGCAGATCCTCTTTACAGACGCCCAGAAGGTCGATGCGCTGCCCGCCCGTCACCTTGACCATGGGGACATTGTACTTGTCGGCGGCGTCGGCGATCGCGCGCAGTTCGGCCGGGGTGGTCACGCCGCCCCACATGCGCGGCACCACGGAATAGGTGCCGTCCTTCTGGATATTCGCATGATTGCGTTCGTTGACGAAACGCGACTGACGGTCGTCGCGATAGTCCAGCGGGTATTCCGCCAGCAGGTAATAGTTCAGCGCCGGGCGGCAGGAATGGCAGCCGCCGACCGATTTCCATCCCAGTTCCTGCATGACGGCGGGAATGGATTTCAGACCCATCGACTTGATCAGGCGGCGCACATCCTCGTGGCTGTGATCGGTGCATTTGCACATCCCCGCGGGCGCAGGGGCGGCGAAATCGTCGCCCAGTGTCAGCTTCATCACCTGTTCGACCAGCCCGGTGCAGGTGCCGCAGGACCCGCTGGCCTTGGTACAGCCGCGCACCGCGTCCAGCGTGGTCGCACCGTTCTGCACCGCCTGAACGATGGTGCCCTTGCAAACGCCGTTACAGCCGCAGATCTCCGCCTCAGGCGGCAAGGCTGCAACGGCCGCCATAGGGTCCAGCTTGGTCCCCCCCTGAAAGGCCGGGCCGAAGATCAGCGTGTCGCGCATCTCGGCGACGTCGGTGCCATCCTTCAGCAGGCCATAGAACCAGTTCCCATCGCCGGTTTCGCCATACATGACGACGCCGATGATGCGATCATCCTGCAGGACCAGCCGCTTGTAGATGCCGCGACCCGGATCGCGAAAGACGATATCCTCGCGGCCCTCGCCCTCGGCGAAATCGCCTGCGCTGAACAGATCGCAGCCGGTGACCTTCAGCTTGGTCGCGGTCTGCACGGGGCGGAACGCGGCCTTTTCATCCAGCAGCGTCCGGGCCAGCACCTTGGCCTGATCGTAAAGCGGCGCGACAAGGCCGAACAGCTGGCCCTGATGTTCCACGCATTCCCCCAGGGCAAAGATGTGGGGATCGCTGGTGCGCAGCGCGTCATCGACGACAACGCCGCGTTCGACCTCCAGCCGCGCATCTGTGGCGATGCGGGTTTCGGGGCGGATGCCGACGGCCATGCAGACCAGATCGGCGGGATAGACGGTGCCGTCCTCCAGCAGCACGGCTTCGGCGCGGTCATGACCCAAAATCGCCTTGGTCGCGCCGGCGCAGTGAACCTTGATGCCGCGGCGTTCCAGATCCTTTTGCAGCAGATAGCCGGCGGCGGAGTCCAGCTGCCGTTCCATCAGATGGCCCATCAGGTGAATGACCGTGACCCTGGCGCCGCGCGCGGCCATGCCCGCCGCGGCCTCCAGACCCAGCAACCCGCCACCGATCACCACCGCGTCCTTGCCCGCGACGCCCGCCTCAATCATCGCGTTGGTGTCTTCCAGATCGCGATAGGTGACGACGCCGGGCAGGTCCTTGCCGGGGACCGGGATGATGAAGGGTGCCGATCCGGTGGCAATGACCAGCGCGTCATATTCGGCACTGCCGTGGTTGGAATGGACCACGCGGTTCTCGCGGTCGATCCGGACCACCGGCTGACCAAAGCGGCAATCGACGCCATGGGCCTGATACCAGGCCTCGTCATGGGTGACGATCTCGTCATAGGTCTTTTCGCCGGACAGCACGGGCGACAGCATCAGGCGGTTGTAATTGCCGCGCGGCTCGCCGTTGAACAGCGTGACGTGATAGGCGTCGGGATCGGTCTCGAACAGATGCTCCAAGAGCCTGCCCGAGGCCATGCCGGCCCCGATGACGACAAGTTTCTTTTTCATCGGGTTCATCCTTTTATGCGGCTTGCAGGGTCGAAGGGCGGTCCATCTGGCGGATGGCAGCGTGCATCCACAGCGCGCAGGCACCGACCAGCACGAACAGGACCATGAAGCAGGTGGACCAGACGCCGGTTCCGTCCTTCAGCCAGCCAAAGACCAGCGGCAGGATAAAGCCGCCCAGCCCGCCGATCATGCCGACCAGACCGCCGACCGAACCGACATTTTCCGGGTAATAGCTGGGAATATGCTTGTAGACGGCGGCCTTGCCGAGGCTCATGACAAAACCAAGTGCGAAGATCACCACCAGGAACACCGCCAGCGGCACGCCCGAGGGGATCGACAGGATCGCGGTCGCCACCAGCGACACCGCGAAGGTCGCATACATCACCTTGCGCGCGCCGATCCGGTCCGACAGCAGCCCGCCATAGGCACGAAAGATCGAGGCGGGGATCGAATAGGCCGCGCCGACCATGCCCGCCGTCTTGACGTTCAGGCCATAGACGCCGATCAGGTAATGCGGCAGCCACAGCGCCAGCGCGACGAAGGCCCCGAAGCTGAAGAAGTAATAGGCCGAAAAGCGCCAGACCTGCAGGTTCTTCAGCGGCTCGAACTCGGCCTTCAGGCTGCGCTGCGCGATCGCGCCGTCGCGACGACCCGCAGTGACCGGATCGTCCTTGCTGAAAACCCAGAACAGAACCGCGGTCGCCGCCAGAGCCAGTGCCCAGATCTGCGCGGTGGCCTGCCAGCCAAAGGCGACCATGACGAAGGGCGCAACGAATTTGGTGACCGCCGCGCCGACATTGCCGACCCCGAAGATACCAAGCGCGGTGCCCTGCTGCCTGTCCGCGTAAAAGCGCGACACATAGGCGACGCCGACCGCGAAAGACCCGCCCGCCAGACCGACACCAAGCGCCGCGATCAGCACCTGTCCATAGGTCGTGGCCGAAGCCAGCAGAAAGGTCGCCAGCGCCGAGGCCAGCATGGTCAGCGTATAGACGACGCGCCCGCCCAGCCGGTCGGTGGCGATGCCCAGAACGATACGGGTCAGCGACCCGGTCAGGATCGGCAGCCCGACCAGAAAGCCGAACTGGGTATCCGACAGGCCAAGCTGTTCCTTGATCTGCAAGCCGATGATCGAAAAGATCGTCCAGACCGCAAAGCAGATGGTAAAGGCGAAGGTCGACAGACCCAGCGCGCGACGGGATTCGGGATGCGTGGTATGAGACATGTGAAAGCTCCGATGACAAGCTGATCGGATCGCGCGGGATCAAGCTGTCGCCCATCGGGCGCGCCAGTCACGCGATCAGGTTTCAGAAGATCCGCGTCCTCGCGGAGGTCATGCCGCATCGTTGCGAGCTGGCCCTGGGCGCGTCATTGCACCCGGCCTGTAGGAACGACTATCCGCCCGTGATCCGGATCGCGCAAGCCTGTTCCCGCCTTCCGCCGCAGCGCAGCGCAATTTATCGCACCCTGCCCCGGCGAAGGGCAGGACGCAGGCGCCGATGCCCATGAAACGATCAGCTTTCGGACGAATCCGGGGTGGGTGGATCAAAGACGAAGCCGTCAAAGAACCGATCCGCGCGCAGGACCATCTGTCCGCGTTCTGCCGGGACGGTGCGATCGGCATCGATCATGCCCTCGATCCGCAGCGATGCCCCCGGCAGGGCCGCCCCCGCCGATCGCAGGTGCTGTCGATACAGATCGGTCCGAAAATGCGGCATCGCGGCCCGCATCGCGGCCATCGGGTCCAGCCCGTGCCGCAGCGCGATGTTGCGGGCAATCAGCGCCGCCTGGCTTTTCCAGGGAAAACTGGCGCCACCGCTGTGAAAGGCCAGAAAACCCGGTGCCTGACGCAGCTCGCCGCGCGGGGTGACAGTCAGCCGTCCGGTCAGGCCACGTTCCGCCAGTTCCGAGGGCAGATCCAGATATTCGGTACGCGACATGATCTCGGCGGCGGCGCCACGGTGGTCGGGCTCGTCCAGCCAGCGCCCGGCCCGCCAGATCGCCCGCATCAGCGCCCCCGTCTCGGCGCCGCGCGTTTCGGTGAAATCGCGACGCAGCACCAGACCCTTTTCGGGCGGTGCCGCCCAGACCGCAGGCCCCGGCAGCAGCAGCGCCGCGATGCCGCGTTCCACCGCGAAGGAAGGCCAGGGCTCGCCCACGCAGAAGGCATCGACCTCGCCCGCGGCGAGGGCATCGGCCATCATCGGCGGCGGCACGGTCCGCAGGTCCAGATCTTCGGGCGCAAAGCCGCAGGCCCGCAGCCAGTGATGGGTCAGTTCCAGCTGGGTCGAGAACATGAACGGCACGCCGACCCGCAGCGGCCCCTTGATCACCCGGCGCAGCGCCGTCCCGGCGCGACGGGCATCCGCGAAATCGAAGGCATAACCTTCGGCGCGCAGCCGCGCGGCAATATCGGTATTGACGGCGAATGCCTGCCCGCCATGCGACAGATACATCACCAGATCCAGCGCCGGCATGCGCGGGCCCAGCCCGATGGCCTGCGCGACCGGGATCGGCATCAGCATATGCGCCGCATCGATCATCCCCGCACCCAGCATGTCGCGACTTTGTGCCCAGGTGTTCAGCCGGACAATGTCGAAGCGCAGCCCCTCTTCGGCGGCAAAGCCCATTTCATGGGCGACGATCAGCGGGGCCGCATCGATCAGCGGTATATAGCCCAGACGCAAGCTGCTCATCCGCCCAACAACCCCGCCGCCGTCACAAGTTGCTGCGCGATGTCGCCGATGCGCTTGCCCTGATCCATCGCCGTCTTGCGCAGCAGGCCATAGGCTTCGGCCTCGTCGATGCCACGAGCCTTCATCAGGATCGCCTTGGCGCGATCCACGATCTTGCGTTCTTCCAGCGCGGCGCGGGTGGCGGCCAGTTCGGCCCGCAGTTGTTGCAGGATGTGGAACCGCGCGACGGCGGCATCCATGATCGGCTTGATCCGGTCGGGTTGCAGCCCGGCGACCACATAGGCCGAAATCCCCGCCTCGATCGCCGAGCGGGTCATCTGTTCATCCGACCGATCGACAAACATGGCCACCGGTCGATCCGCGGGCCCCGAGGCAAGGGCCAGTTCCTCCAGAACGTCACGCGAGGGGTTGGCGATGTCGATCAACACCACATCGGGGCGCAGTTCGGCCACCTGCCGGGACAGCGAGGACTGTTCGGCAATGATGCGGACATCGTGATCGCCCGAATGGGTCAGCCCCTCGGCGATCAGTTCCGCGCGGGCCGGGTCGGGCTCGACCACGACGATCAGAAGCTTTTTCAGCATGGCGCCCCCAGATACCTGCCCCCGGTTTGTCGCAAAGACCGCGCGGCGGGCAAGGTTTCGCCATGCACAAGCCCGCCCCCAGACCGCGATTGCCCGCAAAACAGGCAGGCCCTAGCCGGGTGGTCGCGCCAGATCGTTCAGGATCGCGCAATCCGGATCATCGTCACCGCGACAGGCGGCGACCAGCGTCTGAAGCTGTGATTCCATCTCGCGCAGCTGCGCGATCTTTTCGCGCAACTCGGCCAGATGCGCGTTGGCCATGTCACGCACCTCGCGGCTGGTGCGGGTATCGTCGCAGTAAAGACCCATCAGGCGACGACATTCGTCCAGCGAAAAGCCAAGGTTCCGCGCCCGCGCCAGAAAGGCCAGCCGCTGCACATCACGCGGGCCAAAGCTGCGATAGCCATTCGGTCCGCGATCCGGGGCGATCAGGCCGATATCCTCATAATAGCGGATGGTCTTGGCGGGCAGTCCCGCCTGTTCCGCGACCTGCTTTATGTTCATTCGGCCTCCGTAACGACCGGCGTCGCGGCGCGGGTGCGGCGCAGCCGCAGCGCATTGGTGATCACAAAGACACTGGACAGCGCCATGGCCCCGGCCGCCAGAATGGGCGACAACAGCGCCCCGTTGACCGGATACAGAAGCCCCGCCGCCACCGGGATCAGCGCCACGTTATAGCCAAATGCCCAGAATAGGTTCTGCCGGATATTGCGCATCGTCGCACGGCTGATCGCAAAGGCATTGGCAACGCCGGCAAGGTTGCCCGACATCAGGACGACATCCGCGCTTTCGATGGCGACATCCGTGCCGGTGCCGATGGCAATGCCGATATCGGCGCTGGCAAGCGCGGGCGCGTCATTGATGCCATCCCCGACAAAGGCCACCGGACCGGCGGCGCGCAGATCCTTCAGCGCGGCGACCTTTCCGTCGGGCAGCACCTCGGCCACGACATGGTCGATGCCCAGTTGCCGCGCGACCGCCTGCGCGGTGGCCCGGCCATCGCCCGAGATCATGGCGACGCGCAGCCCGGCCCGGTGCAGACCGTCAATGGCCGCGCGCGCGCTGTCCTTTACCGGGTCCGCGACGGCGATCAGCGCGGCGATCCGGTCATCGCGGGCGGCAAACAGCACGGTCTGACCCTGCGCCGAAAGTTCGGCGGCACGGGGCTGAAACCCCGCGATGTCCAGACCCTGATCGCGCATCAACCGATCCGACCCGATCAGGAACCGGTGCGGCCCGACCTGCGCCGACACCCCCTGCCCGGTCAGCGATGTGAACGCGTCGGGGCGCGCAGGCGTCAGCCCCTGTTCCCGCGCGCCCTCGGTGATGGCCCGCGCTATGGGATGTTCGGACCGCTCCTCGATCCCGGCGATCTGCGCCAGCAGCGTGTCGCGATCCTGCCCCGCGGCAACCTCGAACGCGGTCAGTGCAGGTCGGCCCATGGTCAGCGTCCCGGTCTTGTCCAGCGCGACCGTCGCCACATCCTGCAAGGATTGCAGCGCATCGCCCTTGCGAAACAGCACGCCCATTTCTGCGGCCCGTCCGGTGCCGACCATGATCGAGACCGGCGTCGCCAGACCCATCGCACAGGGGCAGGCGATGATCAGGACCGATACCCCCGCGATCAGCGCATGTGTCAAGCGCGGATCGGGCCCAAGGATCAGCCACGCGGTCACGGTCAGCGCCGCCGCGACCAGCACGGCGGGCACGAAATACATGGTGATGCGATTCACCAGCCCCTGAATGGGCAGCCGCGCACCCTGCGCCTCTTCGACCATGCGGATGATCTGCGACAGCACTGTGTCGCCCCCGATCCGGCTTGCCTTCAGCACCAAGGCGCCATTGCCATTCACCGTGCCGCCGATCACCTCGGCCCCGGCGGTTTTTTCGACGGGAACCGGCTCGCCGGTCAGCATGCTTTCATCGACCCATGACCGCCCCTCGGTCACGGTCCCGTCCACGGCAATGCGCTCGCCCGGACGCACATGGATCAGATCGCCGACACCGATCTTGTCGATGGGAACCTCGCTGATGCTGCCCTTGCGCTCGACCCGCGCGGTGGTGCTGCGCATGCCCGCCAGATGGCGGATCGCCTCGCCGGTGCGGCCCTTGGCACGCGCCTCAAGGTAGCGGCCCAGCAGGATCAGCACGATGATCACCGCAGCGGCCTCGTAATAGACCGCGCGGATGGTGGCGGGCAGAAGACCCGGCAGGAAGGTCGCAACGACCGAAAACCCATAGGCCGCCGCCGTCCCCAGCGCGACCAGCGAATTCATGTCGGGCGCAGCCTTCATCAGGGCCGGGATGCCCAGACGGTAAAAGACCCGCCCCGGCCCGATCAGGACCAGTGTCGTCAGCAGAAACTGGATAACCCAGGAGGTCTGGATCCCGATACTGCCCGCGATCAGGTGGTGCAGCGCGGGGATCGCGTGGCTGCCCATTTCCAACAGGAACACCGGCAGCGCAAGCGTGCCCGCCACCCAAAGGCGCCGCCGCATCGCGGTGATTTCGGATTGTTCTTGGGCCGCGGGGTCCTGCGCCTCGGCTTCGGGGCGCGCCGGGTATCCGGCCCCGGTCACGACGGCGGCAAGATCACCCGCGCGCAGGCCGTCCAGATGGCGGATGGTGGCGCGACGGCTCGGCAGATTGACCTGCGCCTGCACGACGCCGGGAACCGCCGTCAGCGCCCGCTCGATCCGACCGACGCAAGAGGCGCAGGACATATCCTGCACCGCAAGCCGGGTTTCTGACAAGCGCGCGTGATAGCCCGCCCGGTCCAGCGTGGTCACGATATCGGCCGCACTGACGCGGCCGTCATGGTCGATGACGGCGACACCCGTCGCCAGGTTGACATCGGCGCCAATGACGCCCGGCATCGCATTCAACGCCCGTTCGACCCTGCCGACGCAGGACCCGCAATTCATGCCCGTCACGCCCAGACGCAACCTGTGATCCAAAGCCATGCCCGGCCCCCGTGATGACTGTCCGCCATCTCAGATAGGGGTTCCAGTCACTGGAAGGTCAAGGGTTCAGCATCGGTTATTTATAGCGGCCGCCGCGCTGAAGAACCTCGATCTGGTAGCCGTCGGGATCCGCGATAAAGAAGAACCGCGCGATCACTTCGCCGCCGGGGGCAAAATCGACCAGCTTGCGCGGGGCAAAGCCCTCCGCCTCAAGACGGGCGTGCAGCGCATCCACATCCTCGACCGAAAAGGCCACATGGCCATAGCCGTCGCCCAGATCATAGGGCTCGGTCCGGTCCTTGTTGACCGTCAGTTCCAGCTCTGTCTCGGATTCCGCATTCGACAGGTAGATCAGGGTGAAGCTGTCGAAATCCAGCCGCTCGGCCACGGTCAGGCCAAAACAGCGTTCATAGAACGCGGTCGAGCGTTCCTCGTCCAGAACCCGAATCATCGAGTGGATATATTTCGCCATGGGCCATGTCCTTGCAGCTTTGCGTCGGCGTCAGGCTAATGGCTGATCCCCGATGGTCAAGCGCGCCTTTTCCGCTCATTTCTGTGTTTGAATATTTGTGATGATTGCGGCGTTTATGATGTCGTTTTTGGTGCATCCCCTTGAGAGGTCGTTTGCGGGCTTTGCGAGGCCCTGGAGGATGGGGCCGATGGCGTTCAGGCCGCCGAGGCGTTGGGCGATCTTGTAGCCGATATTGCCCGAGGCGAGATCGGGGAAGACAAAGACGTTGGGGCGGCCGGTCAGGCGGCTGCCGGGGGCCTTTTTCGCGCGGATGGCATCGTCGAGGGCGGCGTCGAACTGCATCTCTCCGTCGATTTCCAGATCCGGCTCCTGATCGCGCACGATCTGCAGCGCCTGATGGATCTTGTCGAGGCTGGGATGTTTCGCCGAGCCCGCGGTCGAGAAGGACAGCAGCGCCACGCGCGGGGTTTCATGCAGGACCTGCCGGCAGGACTGCGCCGCCGAACGGGCGATGGCGGCCAGTTCGGCCGCGTCGGGATCGATGACCAGACCGCAATCGGCAAAGATCATGCCGCCCTTGATCGGGGCATCCGCGCCGCAGGACAGCATCAGGAAAAAGCTGGAGACGATGGCCGCATCGGGCGCGCGGCCGATGATCTGCAGCGCGGCGCGCACGGTCTCGGCAGTGGTGGCGACCGCGCCGCCAAGCGTGCCGTCGGCCTGGCCCTGCCGCACCCGCATCGCCGCCTGGCGGATCGGGTCGCGCATGTCCGACAGCGCCTGTTCGGCGGTCATGCCCTTGGCGGCGCGCATCCGGTGCCATTCCTCTGCCAGCTGCGGCAGGTCGGGGGCACTGTCGGCGCGGATCGCGGTCACGCCGGGCAGGTCGGGACCGTTCATCAGCGTGACCCGGGCCAGGCCCTGGGCGGTCAGCTCGGCGGCGGCTTCGGCCACGCGGGGATCATCGCCCTCGGGCAGGATGATGTGGCGCGGATTGGCGCGTGCGGCCTGGTAAAGACGTTCCAGCGGTTTCATCGCGGCACCTTTCGGCAGGGCCCCGGCACGGGGCATGACGGTTGCGGACAAGGCGCGCGGTCCCGGTTGCGGGACGCGCGCGGCAGGGCGGTTTCGGGATCAGCCCAGGAAGTGCAGCCCGGTGACCACGAAGACGCCCAGGAAGACGGTCTCAGCGACCAGCAGGCCGACGGCGGCGGGACCGACCTCCAGCATCCTGGCCAGCGAGGTCTTGATGCCCACCGCAGCGATCGCGATCAGCAGCGCCCACCGGCTGAGCGCCCCGGCCCAGTCGGCCAGAAACTGCGGGATCACCCCCAGAGAGTTCAGCGCCGCCAGCACCAGAAAGCCCAGCACGAAGCCCGGCAGCAGCGGCGGACGCTTGCCCGTGCCCGGCCCCGACAGGCCCATCTGCCGGATCGTCAGCGAGAAGCACAGCACCACCGGCGCCAGCATCGACACGCGGATCAGCTTGACCAGCGTCGCCGTCTCGCCGGTTTCCGGGCCGATGGAAAAGCCTGCGCCGACCACCTGGGCCACGTCATGGATGGTGCCGCCCAGGAACACCCCGGAATCGCGGGCATCGAAGGCAAAGAGATTGGCCAGCATCGGATAGACCACCATGGCCACCGTCGACAGCACCGTCACCGACAGCACCGTGAACACCAGATCGCGTTCGGATTTTTCATGTTTCGGCAGCACTGCCGCGATCGCCATCGCCGCCGAGGCGCCACAGATCGCGACCGACCCGCCGGTCAGCAGCGCAAAGCGCCAGCCCCGGCCCACAAAGCGCGTCGCCAGCAGCGCGAAACCGATGGTCAGCACCACCCCCGCCACCACCAGCGCGATGGCAGGACCGCCCAGTTCGGCCAGCATGTCCACGCTGATCCGCGCCCCCAGCAGCGCCACGCCCAGCCGCAGCACGCTGCGCGCGGTCACGGAAATGCCCGCCGCGGTGCGGGTGCCGTCCTCGGCCAGAAAGTTCAACGCCAGACCCAGAAGCAACGCCAGCAGCATCGCCGGGGCGCCGTAATGGTCGGACAGGAATTGCGCCGTCGCCGCCACCAGGGCCGAAACGGCAAAGCCCGGAAACAACGCGCGCAGGCGGTCGGGCGCGGGCAGGCGCGCGACAAGCCCGGTCACGGGGCTGGACATGGGCAGGCTCCTTTCGGGAAGGCAAGGGCGGCCCGGCGGAGGAGGTCGCCGGGCCGAAGGTGGTCACGGCCCGGCGGGGAAGGCGGCCGGGCCATGACCGGGATCAGGCAGCGCCTTTCTGCGGGCGCATGTCGGCGGCGTCGACACCGGCGACGACCACCGGTTTCTTCATCGCGTCGCGGCGGAAGGGCTCGCCCAGTTCCTGGTTCAGCAGCACCTCGATGAAGGTGGTCTGCTTGTCCTTCATCTGCCGTTCCACCGCGTCATGCAGCGCCGAGGTCAGTTCCTCCTGGCTGCGGACCTGCACGCCATGGGCGCCACAGGCCTTCGCGATCCCGGCATAAGAGGTGTCGCGATCCAGTTCGGTGCCCACGAAGTTGTTGTCATACCACAGCGTCGTGTTGCGCTTTTCCGCGCCCCACTGATAGTTGCGGAAGATCACCATCGTGATCGCCGGCCAGTCGTCGCGACCGCAGGCCGTCATCTCGTTCATGGAAATCCCGAAGGCGCCGTCGCCGGCAAAGCCGATCACCGGCGTGTCGGGGTTGCCGACCTTCGCGCCAAGGATCGCCGGGAAGCCATAGCCGCAGGGACCGAACAGGCCCGGCGCCAGGTATTTGCGGCCCGCCTCGAAGCTGGGATAGGCGTTGCCGATGGCGCAGTTGTTGCCGATATCGCTGCTGACGATGGCTTCGGCCGGAACCGCCTGCATGATCGCGCGCCAGGCCTGACGCGGGCTCATCAGATCGGCGTCGCGGGTCCGCGCGCCCGAGTTCCATTCGGTGCCGGGATCGTCATCCTCGTGATCCAGGCTCGACAGTTCCTGCGCCCAACGCGACTTGGTCTGCGCGACCAGATCGCGACGTTCGGACCGGCCGGCATCGCCCGCGCTGGCCGACAGCTGACCCAGGATGCCGCGCGCGACCTTGGCCGCATCGCCCTGGATGCCCACGCTGACCTTCTTGGTCAGACCGATCCGGTCGGCATTGATGTCGACCTGGATGATCTTGGCATCCTTCGGCCAGTAATCGATGCCATAGCCCGGCAGGGTCGAGAACGGGTTCAGACGCGTCCCCAGCGCCAGCACGACATCGGCCTTGGCGATGATTTCCATCCCCGCCTTGCTGCCGTTATAGCCCAGGGGGCCCATGGCCAGCGGGTGGCTGCCCGGGAAGCTGTCATTGTGCTGATAATTGCTGCAGACCGGCGCATCCAGACGCTCGGCCAGCTGGACCAGATCGGGGATCGCCCCCGACAGGACCACGCCCGCGCCCGACAGGATCACCGGGAACTTGGCCTCGCTCAGCAGCTTGGCAGCCTCGGACACGGCCTGCTCGCCGCCCGCGGGGCGTTCGAAGGCCACGACCTGCGGCAGATCGACATCGATCACCTGGGTCCACATGTCGCGCGGGATGTTCATCTGCGCCGGCGCGCTGTTGCGCCAGGCCTGCATGATCACCCGGTTCAGAACCTCGGGAATGCGCGAGGCGTCGCGGACCTCTTCCTGGTAACAGACGCTGTCGGCAAACAGGCGCATCTGCTCCATCTCCTGGAAACCGCCCTGCCCGATCGTCTTGTTGGCCGCCTGCGGCGTCACCAGAAGCAGCGGCGTGTGGTTCCAATAGGCCGTCTTGACCGGCGTCACGAAACCCGTCACGCCGGGACCGTTCTGCGCAATCGCCATCGACATCTTGCCCGTCGAGCGCGTGAAACCATCCGCCATGAGACCCGCATTCGTCTCATGCGCACAGTCCCAGAACTTGATCCCGGCCTTCGGAAACAAGTCGCTCACAGGCATCATCGCTGAACCAATGATCCCAAATGCATGCTCAATACCATGCATCTGCAAAACCTTAACAAAGGCTTCCTCTGTCGTCATCTTCAT
>NZ_FOHO01000014.1 GCF_900111675.1 Paracoccus homiensis
GCCCCGCAAGAACGCGAAGCCCTGGAAGACGATCACCGCTGGAGCCGTGGCGCGAAACGAGGCCCTGCGCGCGGTGAAATACCTGGGCCGCGCGCTCTGGCGACGATGGAGCGGATACCACCGCCGAAGCCGCGTCGAGACAAAGATGCATTGTGTGAAGTTGCTGGGGCAGCGGCTCATGGCGCGGGACTTCGACCGTCAGGTCGCTGAACTCCAGGTCCGAATCGCCGTCCTGAACGGATACACCGCGCTCGGCATACCCGTCACGGAAGCTGTGGGATAAGTCCGTCCGGGGAAGGGGGAACCTCGGCCATCACCCGATTTGTGCAACAGAGTCCAGCGTGAGCCTCATGGATTTCAGCTATTATCAGGCAAAGCCCCAACTGCATGACGCATTCGGGGCGGCATTTGACCAGTGTTATCGCGCACCAGAGGGCTCCGAATTGCGCCTGCGCCTCGAAGCCCTCTGGCGAGAAATGAGGTTGTAAACCCACAGAAACGGAGTCTTAGCCGTGAACAAGACCTCAGAGGATCGAGCCATGCAGCCTATTGGGGATTTGGCCCTTGACGATGACAAGGCCGTGAACGCCGTCAGCACCGGGGAGCGGCTTTCGCGCAAGCGCCGGACCGTCCGACGGACGGCCTCGAGGGCAGCGCTTCTTGGTTTTGTGGCGGTCCTTTACCACCCTACGCCTTCCGTTGCCGATCAGGTCGCATCCGTCATCGGGTGTTCGGTCGGCAGCACGCATCTCTACTGCAGCGATCCTACCATTCTCGTGTTGCGAGACGCTTTGGACGCTGCCTGGCCTGAGGCGCAGCGTTCTCTCGGTACGGGCGCAATGGTCGATCAAGATACCGCCTATCGCGACACGGTCTTGTCCTGCGGCGGGGATCGGGTCTGCCTGATCACTGCGGTGGCCGAGCAGGTTGGAACTCTGCGTGGCTGGGCATATCCGGAGCCTACCGATGCTCCTGTGCTGGCACCCCCCGAAACCGAGGCGCCACAAGCGGATACTCCAGCGCAGGCGGACGCTGCCGAGATCGCAGCGCTGCTGGGCTGCGACGGCAACGTCAAGCCCGCACGTTGCGCTGACCCTTCCATCGACGCTTTGGCGACGGACCGCATAGCCTCTGCGCGGGAAATGATCCAGGCGGATCCGGGGATGGCCGCGGCAGACAAGGTTGACAGATCGATGTTGTCGCGGGCGCTCGAGCGATGTGCGGACGATCTGTCTTGTGTGCGCCAGGCGCTGACCATGTCGACGGAGTCGATCCGCGGCATGGCTGGATTGCCGCCGAAGATGGAAGGCCCCGGAGAGGGGGCATTGGATGAGGATGTTCGCTCGCTGGTTCGACGTGCAGAGGACGCGGCGCGGACCCGGAACACCTCCCAGATCGCTGCGGCGGAAGCCGAGGCCAAGGCCGTCGAAGAGCGGCTGACAGCCGAAGCCGCATCGCGGGAGCAGACACTTGTCTCGCAGGCGCAGAGAACGGCTGATGCGTATGCGTCCGAGTGGATGGCGGCCACCACCGCCCTGTCACCCTATCCGCAATCCCTGGAGACATTCGCGCGGATCTACCAAACACCCGAAGCATGGGTTGAATGGCGCGACAGCAGCTGCCGCCAGTATCCCGAGCCGCTTGCCTGCATGGCGCAGGCTACTTTTGACAGGGAACGGATGGCGGCGCTTGCCGCCGAGCAGTTGGAAATTGGCCAGCAGAGTGCGGCGCGGGCGGCAGAGATTGCGCGAGAACGTGCCCTCGAGGCCGCGCGACTTGAGGAGCAGAGGCTCGAGGCCGAGACTCGGCTCGCGGCGCAGCGACAGGAGGCGGCAGAGCGGCTGACCCGGGAGATGGCCCCCGCCGAGCTTGCCAAGATCTTTCCCGAGAACAGCCTGCTACTGCATCTTGTCCACGGCGACTTCGACACGCTCGACGCCGAGCTGCGCGAGATGGTCGAACGCGAATATGCCGGCAAGATCTCGGCAACGATTGGGCTTTTGGCTCCGGGCAGGGCAGAAGAGATCAGAGCGGGGATCATCGGGAACCGACGAAACCTGTTTGCGGCCAGCTACGCGGTGACGCGTTTCAGAGAATTGGGCGCCTGCGGCGACCGTATTGTGAAGACCTTTCTGAGGTCCGTGTCAGGAACCGAAACGCGAACTTTGTCGGGCCGGGTCGTGGATCGTACCGAAGGTTTCGATGTCTATATCGACATCCCACGTCAGTTCGCCCGTTACATCCGACGCACCGGTGTGGATGACAGCGACCTCTTCATTGAGGAGGTCCGCGCGATGGGGTGCAACCACCCCTCGCGCCGCGTAGTCGAGGACAACCTCGTGGCGTTCGCCGAACGGCGCGACTTCATCCCATGGCGGCCCTGAGCCGGCCAGCCGGGGAGGACCTCACAGCCCCGAGCGGAAGACCGGGAGACGACCGTCGAAATACGCCCGCATGTTGCCCTCCATTGCGCGGCGCGTGTCGCTGTCGCAGCCCATCGCTTCGGCGATCCGCTCGAACCGGCCGATATCTGCGCGCAGCGTCCCCGGCGCAGCGATGAGGATATCAGCGAACCCGGCCAGCGCGGTGAATTCCGTCTCCGACGTTGACCCATATTCGCGACTTTCGAAGCTGCGGCCGCGGTACCAGTCGGTGACCGGGGTCGACGTGTGGATCATTGTCGTTACCGGATCGCCGCAATCGCCAAGAACCGCGTATCGCGCCAACGCCCACTGCGCGGCGATGTCCGCGAAGGCGCGCTGGCTGTTTGCGCCACCACTCTGGCTGGCCACCTGTTTCCAATTGGTCATCGAGCCCCCATTTGCGCTGATGAAACGTGCCCGCCCAATCCAATCGATCCTGTTCCAGTCGCCATGGAGAAAGAGCGTGAGAATGCTTCCGGGCCAATCCGGCCCGGCCGCGTCGATCGCGCTGGCGTCCGCGACCAGCCCGACGAAAGCCAGTTGCCCCGGCGAAACCCGTGCCGGAAGGCCAGCGAGATAGGCAGCCCGCATGTCATCGTACCGGGACAGAAGGTTCCGGCGCGGATTGCCCTGGTCCGACCACAGAAAATGATAGGGCGCGGACTACAGCGCGACCTCGGCCATGAGCTCCTGGGCCTCATCCGATGCGGCGCCTTCCGGCCACGACTGGTTCACCCAGCGCGGATCAGGCCGGTTTCGGGTCATCAGGTAGTAGAGCCGTGAAGTCAGAACGAAGATATCCTCGTCGGCGGGGGTGCCGAAGCGGGCGTTCCAGGCCTCGTGATGCGCACCCGGGCGGGCGGTCTCGCCGATCCCACAGTCAAAGTTCTCGACCTGCCCGAGCGTCGCATAGGGATCCTCAATCAGACGGGCGAAGGCCGCATCGCAGTCGACGTCACCGAGGGTCAGCAGCACCAGTCGCAGATCATCGAGGTCCGGCACGAACGCGCCGCTGAAGATCGATCTCGTGATCTCGTCCTCTGCAATTCCGAGAGCCGCAGCGTATTTGACGAACTGAGCGACGACATCACCGCTCACATCCAGTCGGTCCGCGATCTGGCGCGCCGCGCCCGCGTGGACGACCGGCTCGGGGGATGGCGCTGGCGGAACGCGCTCGAGGAAGACGGACTTCTCGATCGGGTGGATCGGCATGCCCGGACCGGTGAGAAAGGCTGCGACAAGGTTGTATTCCTCATCGACCGTCCGGAACAGGCGATGGATCTCCGGGCAGGCCGCCTCCATGCCGTCGAAGCCGTCCATCAGGCGCATCAGCCAGGCCAGCTGCATCACCCGGGGCTCCGGCCCGGCGTACCAGATATGACGGGTCCCCAACGGCTGCGGCGGCGGGTTCTGGGCGACGCTCGCAAGTAGCTCTCCGTAGTCGCCGGCAAGGATCACCGTCTCGACGAGGATGCAGGAATCCCCGAGGCGCTTGACATAGCTCGGGCGGTACCTTTTGCGCTCATCGCGTTTGCCCTGCGGGATCAGAGCGAAGAGCCTGCCGTATTCCGGATGCGCGGGCACCTCGGCGATGGCCGGAAGATCCGGGGCCGTGTACCATCCCGGGCGGCCCGAGGGATCCGGCAAGTCCGGCAGGGTCACGAGGTCGATCTCGGTCCAAGGGTCGGCCGTTGCCGGAGCGGCCGGCAAGGCCAGTGCGGCAGTTACAAAACCAACCAGAGCAATGAGTTTCTGCACGAACCAATCTCCCAAATTGTTAGGGCATCCGAATTTCGTGGTATGTATTCGACGGGCCAATCGGTTCCGAAACTCGAATTTCGTGATCGATGTTCATTCCCTCGCATTAACCTTCTGACTCAAATAAAGTGGTTGAGGCAGTCGCACCGGAGCCTAGCGGGATCGAGGGGGAAGCAGTGTTATGTGAGCGGCTGCATGCCCACTCCGGAGACCGTCCTGCGCGGGGGCGGTGGAAGATGGCCGACAGCACAGTCAATACCTCCTGCTCAGCCGCGTTAACTGGATGAGGAACGCTTGGCCCATCCCCGCCAGCGCCTGTAAGGTTGAGTGCCGTTCCTTGCCGCTCATTCCAGTGCCTCAAGCCTTTCAATCAGGACATCCTCGCGCGAGGCCGCTGGCAGGTCCAGCAACTCGCCGTTCAGTGCGAAGGCCGGAACCCCGCGACGCCCTCCGTCTGCAAATAGCTTCTGGAGGAGCTCGGTATTGCGGCGAAAATCGGCGTCGGCCGCGACGATGTTGTCGGGGTGGAAACAGGCGGTATACGCTTCAACCCCCGGATAGATGTTCATCGCGCGGATGCCATGCTCAAATATCTGCCGCTGCTCGGCATTCTCGATATAGGGCCAGTGCTTAAGGATATTTGCATCGGGAAACCAACTCGGCATTGTTGCAGAAGTCGACTTCAGCACATGATGGCCCTTTCCCCAGCTGAGGTCAGGCCACGCGTTCGATCTCGGCGGTGCCGAGGGCGTTGAAGCGGTTCATCAAGGCCACGCGGATGTGGATCTCGGCTGTCTGGCGGTCGGGGTCCCTCGAGGCGATCCGCTCGCCGAAGGATTTCAGGTTCCTCATCCGGGCCTCGACCCGGCTGCGGACATGATAGCCGGACCACCTTTTCCAGATCGTCCGGCCGAGGCGCCGGGTTGCCCTCAGGATGTCGTTGCGGGCCAAGGCGGCGGGGCAATCTTCCTTCCAGAGGCGGCCATTTCTGCGGATGGGAATGATCCCTGTGCCACCGCGCGCGAGGATCGCCGAATGGCAACGGCGAGTGTCGAAGGCGCCATCACCGGTAACGGTGCCGATGTCCTCGTCTTTCGGGATCTGGTCCAGAAGATCAGGGAGCACGGGGCTGTCGCCCGCGCAGCTAGAGGTGAATTCCACCGCCCGGATGTCGCCGGTCGCCGTGTCCATCGCCAGATGGACCTTGCGGTACTGGCGACGGCGGTGGGTGCCATGCTTCCTCGCCAGCCACTCTCCGTCGCCCAGGAACTTGATCCCGGTGCTGTCCACCAGCAGGTCCAGAGGGCCCGGAGCCCGGCGCGACGAAAGCTGGACCGCGATTGTCTTCTGGCGGCGGCTGAGCGTGGAGAAGTCCGGTACCGGCCAGTCCAGACCAGCCATCTTGAGGATGCTGGCGACCATTCCGGTCGTTTGCCGAAGCGGCAGGCCGAAGAGCACCTTGATCATCAGGCAGAACTGGATGGCGGCGTCGGAGAAGACCGGCGGACGTCCGGGCTTGCCTGCCTTCGGCGCAAGCCAGTCCACGTCCCGGTCTAGCCAGACAAGCAGCGATCCGCGCCGCTTCAGCGCGTCGTTATAGGATTTCCAGTTGGTCGTACGGTACCGGGCAGGTTCGGGCTTGCTCATGGCAGGCTTTTAACCCACCGGATTCACGCCGTGAATCCCGGAAGCTGATGAGTTCTGCAACAACACCCCGTAGACCTCCTTGGAGCGCTGGCGGAGCTTTTCCTCCTCAGAAAGGCGATCGAAGTTGGCGCCGGCGAATGCGTCGACTATATCCGGGAACACATCTTCGCTCCAGACGGTGGCGCCGGCGTGACGGGGCCGGATGCCAGGATTCTCAATAATAATGGCGAAATTGTTTGCCTTGATGCCAAAACATTCCAGGCAGGCAGCAATAGAAAATTTTTTGCGATAAATGACCGGAAGCATAGAGAGCTATTTGGAGAATGTAACTTCTATTTTTGCGTGCTGGTCAAGAGATTTGGAGAGGTGATGATTGTTGCGAGACTGGTTCCCTATGATGACGTGTCCCATTGGGAGTGCAACAATTTAATGAGGGGTGGAAAGGGATCGCCATCGCGAAATCTTGGTATCGATGAGTTTTCGAGGAATTATTGCAGCACTCCAGACGCTCTGTTCAGGGCAAATTCCGCGAAAGTGTTCGATGAAAAGAGCGTTCACAAGGTTTCCCGAGACGTTGATGTTATGAAAAGCATTCGAGGGATGCTACCAAACCTTCCAATTGGTGAGTGAGACGCATTGCCGAACCGACACCCGGCTATTCAATCTGCGGGCGGCCACAGGCGTGTGGTTGATTTTGGAGTCTTTTTTGTGCCGGAAAAAGAGAAGCTCAGTCGTCCTTCATTTCGCTGTTCCACAGCAATCTTGTTAAGATGAGTTCTACGGACGGGCACCTGCTCCATCACCTCGCTGGCGAGTGGCCCGAATGCGATACCCGGTCTCTGCGACACCGTCCGCAGCAGGAGTTCCGTAGCCCGCCCGATGTGACCAGAGCATCCGACCCCGTCGCGATCGGTTTCGAACGCGATGATCTGGTCCTCTGGAAATAGCTGCGACTGTCCGCTTTCCACCGTCTCAATGGTATGGCGCGTGCGGACGGCTTCCTTTTCCACTTTTTCCTGAATTGTCCGGAAAACCTCGACGCCGACTCCGCTGTGGGTGCCTAGGATTAGCCTCATCTTGATCCTATCTTCACGCGGTTTCCGAATGGCCATATCAGTAAGATACGTGGCGGC
Organism: Paracoccus homiensis; assembly: GCF_900111675.1. Classification (GTDB taxonomy): domain Bacteria; phylum Pseudomonadota; class Alphaproteobacteria; order Rhodobacterales; family Rhodobacteraceae; genus Paracoccus; species Paracoccus homiensis. The sequence continues at coordinate 6,962 of NZ_FOHO01000014.1, forward strand.
CCGGGCCTCCCTCATCTTGGCCTTAAGGAGCTGCAGGATCTTGGCTTCGTTGGAGGAGTCCTCCGGCATCGCTTCGAAAGCATCCTTCCAGACAGGATCCGCCAAGAAACGGCCGACAGAAGCCGAGACACCATCCCAGCCGGCATGCCTGTTCACCTCTTCGGCCATGAAGTTGAAAAGGAATTCGCCGTTCAGGCTCCGCAGAAAGTGAAAGACCTTGGCAGACTCGACATTCCATCCGGTAGGGTCGATGAATGTAAAGGTAAAGCCGCTTTGGCAGGCAGACCGAATATCGTCCAGGTTGTCTTCGAAAGCGTCCGAAAAAACCCGAATATCGAATTCTGGTTTGTCAGCCGCGAATTCTTGTAGCTTTGCGACAGAAGCAGGATTGCGTTCGCAAAATCGAAAGCGAACTTTCAGCCCGCTGCGCCCCATGTCGAGCAATGACCGGCGCACGGTTTCCAATGTCTCGATGGCTTGGGAGAACGAGGCGTCCGAGTACATGTTCGTGTCTGAAACCCGCCAGGGACCCGCAAACGCATCAACGAAGTTGAAGATCGGTGATCTACCCTGGAAAAGCTTGTAGGCCGCAGACTCGAGATACTTGTTGAGAAACAGGTGCTTAATGAAGGATTGCTCGCGCCCTTGGTAATTCTCGATCCGCGGCGGCATCAGGCATCCTCGGGCTGAAGAGCGCGAAGCATTGGCTCGGGAACGACCTGCCAGGGAAACCCATTCCACTCTTCTCCGTCTAGAAGTCGGCCGCCGGATTTCGGCCTGGCGCCGCCCCACTGTTTGAAGAAGAATGCCACATCGTCACGGTCGCAGAGGTCCCGAATTTTCCGGGCCCAGCCTTCCTCCATCGGTCGAGCGCGAGGCCCGCTCTCTCCTCCAACGATAGCCCACGCGACACCTTGCAGGTCGACGTCCTCGATTGGTCCGAGGAGCGGCTCAAACGAGATGAAACGTGCGTCGGAATTGATCTGCTTCAGGTACTCGATCCGGCTGCTATGCGCCGCGTCCTCGACCGAAACGCCGAGCCAGATGTGACGCGGGACTTGGCCACCCTCATATCGCTTCCGGACGTAGTTGCGCATAAGCGAGCTGCGCTTGGTGAGCACTTGGTAAACGTGCCAGTCCGCCGCTTCCATTGCATCGAACACCTGGTCGACGAAAACGCGGTCGATGTCCTTGTGGAACAGGTCGCTCATCGAATTCACGAAGATCATCCGCGGCTTTTTCCAGAGCGTCGGCTGCTTCAGCCTCGATGGCCATAGTGTCAGGTCGAAGCCCTGCTCGTAGGGGTGTCCGACGATTCCCCGCCAGCGCTCTGCAAACCGCTCAGCATAGCAGTTGTCACACCCGGGACCGACCTTCGTGCACCCGGTTACCGGGTTCCACGTGGCATCCGTCCATTCGATTTCTGATTTCTGCGCCAACTGCCACCTCAATGATTTTGCTTGAAAAGCTAACACATGGGCGGTTCGGTACAAAGAGAGAACATGGGGCGCGCACATCGGTCACCCAACTAGCGTCGTCGGATCGGTCCGATTTCTGTTCCTTCCCCGCAGATGCGACTGTCGTCAAAGTGTGCAGGTTTGAGCGATACTTTTGTTGTTTTTTCAATAGCATGCAGGCTCTACACCGAACCAATGCAGTCGAGAGGTCCGGAGAATATCGGCCCGGAGAGACCACTTTCGGGCCTCCTGGCAGCAGGCTCGGTGCTCAACATCACCCGTATAACCCCCGAAAACAACGAGAAAATCCGGCCGCGGACGGATCGGGAGCACGATTTCGCGAGGGCAAGTGGCGGAGAGGGTGGGATTCGAACCCACGGAACCCTTGCAGGCTCAACGGTTTTCGAGACCGCCCCGTTCGACCACTCCGGCACCTCTCCGCGCTTTCTTGGGTGGTGGCGGGGATTTAGAAGGGTAGGGGTTGAAGCGCAAGGGGGTTTCGACGAAAAATCGCGAAATTCGTATCGAAGGGCGCAGGATGACCCGATTTTCTGGAGCTTGGATTGGCGCGGCAGCCGGTCTTGCGCTGTGCCATTCGACCTTGGCCGAGGCGCAGCCACGGGCGGATTCGCAACGCCTGTGGCAGGTTCTGCAACTGGATGCGCTGATGCAGGTGATGGCGGCCGAGGCGCTGGCCGAGGCCGAAACGATGGAGCAGGGCAGCTTTCCGCGCGGCGGTGACGGATTGTGGCTGGATGTGGTCGCCGAGATCCATGACCCGGCAACACTGGAATCGCTGTTCCGCGAAGGCGTTTCAGGGGCCGTCGAAGCGGTTGATCCGCAGGATCTGGGCCGGGCGCTGGATTTCTATGCGACCGCGCTGGGACAGCGTGTGATCGGGCTGGAACTGTCGGCGCGCGAGGTGGTTCTGGACCCCGCCGCCGAAGAGGATGCCGAAAGCGATTTCGCCTTTGCGCAGGCCAGTGACGATCCGCGGGTCGACCAGATCCTGCGCTTTATCGAGTCGGGCGATCTTCTGGACCTGAATGTCGCCGGGGCGATGAATGCGGCGCTGGCCTTTTCCTTTGGCTACGAAGAGGCGGGCGGCTACCAGATGCCGATGAGCGAACAGCAGCTGCTTGCCGATGTCTGGGGCCAGGAGGCGCAGATACGCGAGGATGTCGAAAGCTGGATGCTGTCCTATCTGTTTCTGGCCTATTCACCGCTGAGCGATGCGGATCTGGAGGCGTATATCCGCTTTCAGGCTTCGGATGCGGGGCACGCCCTGTCACGGGTTCTGTCGGCGGGTTTTGATCGGTTGTTCACCGAAACCTCGCATAATATGGGTTTTGCGTTCGCCACACAGATGAGAGGGCGCGAGTTGTGACAAATCCTGTGCTGTTGATCGGGCCCTTGGCCGAGCCTGCGGTCTGCGATGCCTTGGGCGTTCGGGGCGAGGTGTTGACCCTGCCCGGGTCCTTGTCCGGTGCGGACCGTCATGGGTTGCAGCGCGGCGACTGGCCCGTCTATGGCGCTGGTAACGGCCAGATCGCCGCCCGCAGGGTTGAACCGAACGCGCAATTGCATCGCTTTGCGGCGGTGATGGGCCTGCATGAAATTCGGATCGACGGGCAGCCTGCCCTGGGGGCGTGCGATGGGCGGGCCTACGGGGTTTGGATTGCGGATCGGCAGGGGGATCTGTTGGCCGAATTGGTGCGGATGATCCTGGCCGAGCCTGCGGATCTGGCCGCGGATCGCATCGCGGCGCGGTTGCCGATGATGGGGGTCTGGGCCTCTAGCTGCCTGCGTGCGGCGGCGGGGCCGCGCAGCGGTGGGAATGTGGTGGCGCCGCGCGGGCCGGGCGATATCCGCGTCAGCCATTACGAACAGCCCTATGCCGGGTATTTCGCCATCCGCAAATGGCAGCTGACCCACCGGACCCATGATGGCGGCATGACCCAGCCGATGACGCGCGAGGGCTTCGTTTCGGGCGATGCGGTGGTCGTGCTGCCCTATGATCCGGTGCGCGACCGGGTCCTGGTGATCGAGCAGTTCCGCCTTGCCCCCGCCTTGCGGCAGGATCCGCAGCCTTGGCTACTGGAACCGATCGCGGGCCGCGTGGATGCGGGCGAAACCGTCGAGGCGGCGGCCCTGCGCGAGGCCAGGGAAGAGGCGGCCTTGCAGATCGACCGCCTGATTCCCGGCATTCATCACTATCCAAGCCCCGGCGCGCTGGGGGAATTCCTGTATATGTTCGTTGGTCTTGCCGATCTTCCCGACGATGTGACCGGTGTTCACGGACTGGACAGCGAGGCCGAAGATATCCGTGGGCATCTGCTGTCGCGGCAGCAATTGCGCGACATGGTGATGGCCGGACAGATCACCAACGGCCCCTTGTCGATGCTGTCGCTGTGGTTGGAAAACCGGCCGGATCTGATCGCCGGGGAACCGTAGGCGCGATCGCCCGTTGTCAGATGGTGGCGGGGTTGCCCCCGTGGTCCGGCCATGTGTAGGTAAACGTCACATACGCATCTGACAGAAGGCCGGACCTATGCGAATTTGCTCTGATCTTTCCGACGCGATCGGAAACACGCCGCTGATCCGGCTGAACCGCGCCAGCGACGAAACCGGCTGCGAGATTCTTGGCAAGGCCGAGTTTCTGAACCCCGGCCAATCGGTCAAGGACCGTGCCGCATTGTACATCATCCGCGACGCGGTGGCGCGCGGCGATCTGAAGCCGGGTGGTACCATCGTCGAAGGAACCGCGGGCAATACCGGTATCGGCATCGCGCTGGTCGGGGCGTCGCTTGGGTTCAAGTCGGTGATCGTGATCCCCGAAACCCAGAGCCAGGAAAAAAAGGACATGCTGCGTCTGGCCGGGGCCACCCTGGTCGAGGTGCCGGCAGCCCCTTACAAGAACCCCAACAACTATGTGCGCTATTCGGGTCGTCTGGCGGCGGAACTGGCCAAGACCGAGCCGAATGGCGCGATCTGGGCGAACCAGTTCGACAACATCGCGAACCGTCAGGCGCATGTCGAAACCACCGGGCCGGAAATCTGGGATCAGACGAATGGCAAGGTCGATGGCTTTATCTGTGCCGTCGGTTCGGGCGGGACACTGGCCGGGATCGCCATGGCGCTGCAACCACGTGGCGTCAAGATCGGTCTGGCCGATCCCGAAGGGGCGGCGCTGTATTCGTTCTATACCACGGGCGAATTCGACAGCCCCGGCAGCTCGATCACCGAGGGGATCGGGCAGGGCCGCATCACGGCCAATCTGGAAGGCTTCACGCCCGACATGGCCTATCGCATTCCCGATGCCGAGGCGCTGCCGGTGGTCTTTGACCTGCTGGAATACGAAGGCCTGTGCCTGGGCGGATCGTCCGGGATCAATGTCGCCGGCGCGATGCGCATGGCCCGCGACATGGGGCCGGGCCACACCATCGTCACGATCCTTTGTGACTATGGCAACCGCTATCAAACGAAACTCTTCAATCCGGAATTTCTGCGGGCCAAGGGCCTGCCCGTGCCCGGCTGGATGACATCGGGCCGTTCTGACCTTCCGGAAGTATTCGAGGACTGAACTGCATGTTACGCGCGCTCATAGCCGTCTTTCTGACGGCGTTGATGCTGATTGCCTCGCCTGTGGCCGCGCAGGATACGGCGATCAACTATGAGGAATGGGAAACCGTTGCGAGCAAGGCCGAGGATCAGCTGTCTGAGCCCGAGGTCCCAAACGAAACGCTGGCCCAGACGCGCCAGCAGGTCGTCGAATGGCGAGCCCGGTTCGATCAGGCACAGGACGCCAATTCGGGCCGGATCTCGACGGTAAATCAACAACTCGCCGCCCTTGGCGATCCCCCGGCCGAAGGGGAGTCTGAGGACGAGGAAGTCGCCAATCGCCGGGCGGTTCTGGAAAAGCAGCTGGCCGAATTGCAGGCCCCGCGTCTCAGCGCGGTCGAGGCGTTCAGCCGCGCGGATGCGATCATCAAGCAGATGGACGAGGCCACTGCGCGGCGTCAGGCAACGGCATTGGCGCGGGTGTCGCCTTCGCCGCTTTTGCCGTCCAGCTGGCTGGCCGCGGGTGAAGACACGCTGCAACTGGCCGAAGGGCTGTGGCTGGAAGGCGAGGATCGCAGCACCGATCAGACCATCTGGCAACAGCTGAAGCCACAACTGCCCAAGGTGCTGGCCTATCTGGCGGCCGCGATCGTGCTGCTGACCTATGGTCGCTGGTGGGTCGATACGCTTCCCTCGCGCCTGTCGGCCCGCGCCTCTGAACATTCGCGCGCCGTGGTCGTCTTTGTCACCTCGCTGGGGCAAATCGCGATCCCGATGATCGGGCTGTATCTGCTGATCAGCGCGATCACCGCCAGCGATCTGCCGGGTCCGTATTCACGGCCCTTCTGGGACGCGTTGCCGATTGCGGGCGTGATCCTGTTCAGCGGGTTGTGGCTGACGCGTCAGCTGTTCCCGGCGAAGGCGATCAACTACGACACGCTGACCATGCAGCCCAAGCCACGCAACACCGCGCGTCGCATGACGGTCATGCTGTCGCTGGTCTTTGCGGTCCATTCGCTGCTGTCGCAGGCACTTTTGCAGGGGTCGGGCCTCTACGAGCGGGTCGAGGACAGCCAGAACCGCGTGCCGATGGTTTTCAGTGATGCCGGTTCGGGCGTCATTCATTATGTGCTGGTGCTGCTGGCCGGGCTCGCCCTGTTCCGTCTGGGCAAGGCGCTGCGCAGTCTGCGCCGCGTCGATTCGGGCGAGGCGCAGACTTATCGCCATACGATCCTGTCGGTCGTGGGCACGCTGACCCGGATCCTGGTGATCGCATCGGTCATCATCGGCGCGATGGGCTTCGTGACATTCGCGAATGTGCTGATCTGGCCCTGGTCGCTGACACTGGCGCTGATCGCGTTGCTGATCTTGTTGCAGGATTTCATCGCCGACCTGTTCGACATGCTGAAGCGCGGGCAGGAAGGCGCGCGCGACGGGCTTGCGCCGCTGCTGATCGGGTTTTCGCTGATCCTGCTGTCGATCCCGCTGTTCCTTGTCATCTGGGGTGCCCGTCGCACCGACCTGGCCGAGATGTGGAACAATTTCCGGCAGGGGATCAGCCTTGGCGGCATCACCCTGTCACCGGGATCCGTGCTGACCTTCTTTGTGCTGTTCGCGATCGGCTATTCGATCACGCGCGGCGTTCAGGGCGCGTTCCGCAGCTCGATCCTGCCCAAGACGCGGCTTGATGCGGGCGGTCAGAACGCCGTCGTATCCGGGATAGGCTATGTGGGCATCGTCATTGCGGCATTGATCGCGATCACTTCGGCGGGCATCGACCTCAGTTCGCTGGCGATCGTGGCAGGTGCGCTGTCGGTCGGTATCGGTTTCGGTTTGCAGAATATCGTGTCGAACTTCGTGTCCGGCATCATCCTGCTGATCGAGCGTCCAGTCAGCGTTGGCGACTGGATCAGCGCGGGGGGCCAACAAGGCATCGTCAAGCGCATCTCGGTCCGTTCGACGCAGGTCGAAACCTTCGACAAGACCGAAGTGATCGTCCCCAATAGCGATCTGATCAGCCAGCCGGTCACCAACTGGACCCGCCACAATCAGACCGGGCGGATCATCATTCCCGTCGGCGTCGCCTATGGCAGCGACACCCGCCGCGTTCAGGAAATCCTGATGGAGATCATCGAGGATCAGCCGCTGGTGACCATCGACCCGGCCCCCGCGGTGCTGTTCCGCGCCTTTGGTGCCGACAGCCTGGAATTCGAGATCCGCGCCGTGCTGTCGGATGTGGGGGCAGGGCTGGGCGTCACGTCCGAGGTCTGTCACCAGATCGCGGAACGCTTCAAGGCCGAGGGGCTTGAAATTCCCTTCGCTCAGCGAGACATCTGGCTGCGCAATCCCGAAACCTTGCGGGGCGACGGGGCGCGTCAGGATCGGGAAGATCAGCCCAAGCCCATCGCACAAACCCGTCAGGACGCCCCGCGCCCGGACCCTCGGATCGCCTTTGACGATGCCGATGACGGTGCCGACATGCCCGACGCGGGCGGCGACGGCGACGGACGCTAGGGGCGGCTTTCGAACACGGAAAAGGCGGCGCAGTTTCCCTGCGCCGCCTTTTTTCATGCCGCCGGATCGGGTCGTGTCAGGCGACCAGCGTGGGGGGCCTGATCTGGTCGTCCTCGCTGCCGTCATCGGGCAACCCTTCGCGCGACAACAGCACCGCCACCGGGCGCAGCCACGGGATGTGGGCACAGACGATCATCAGGGCCACCATGATCGGGACCGCAAGAAACATCCCCGGAATGCCCCAGATCGCGCCCCAGAAAGCAAGGCTCAGGATGATGCCAAAGCTGGACAGGCGCAGCGTCTGACCCAGCAGCATCGGGTCCAGAACGTTGCCGATGACGAATTGCACCAGCGTGCAGGCCAGCCCGACCACGACCGTCAACGTGGTATCGCCCGACAGAACGAAGGCCAGAACCGCCGCGATGGCGGTCGCGATGATCGACCCCAGCGAGGGGATGAAGTTCAGGATGAAGGTCAACAGTGCGATCGGCCCCGCAAGGCCCAGCCCGGCCAGCGTGAAGATCAGCCAGACCGCGACGGCGGTCACCGCGCTGACACCGGCCTTCACCACCAGATAGCGGTTCACGCGATGCATGATCGAGGCGATGATCCGGCGCACGCCCATCGCGCGGTCCGGGTCACCGATCAGCCTTTCCATCTTGGTGGGGAACCAGACCTGTTCGGCGAACATGAAGCCGACGAACAGGATCACAAGCACGCTGCCCGACAACACGCCCGAGGCCTGCCCGGCCAGCGAACGGATCCAGCCGGTGATGTTGAAATTGGAAATCGCCGTCAGCACGCGTTCCTGTGCCTCGGGGCCAAGCCAGCCGGTCAGCGTGGGCAGGGCGGCCTGCGCCTGTTCGGCATAGGTGATCGCGGTCAGCACCACCTCGTTGACCTGTGACACGATGGTGGTCGAAATCCACAGGATCGCCAGCGTGATCCCGATCAGGGCCAGCGTTGTGCCCAGCCATTTCGGCACTTTCAGCCGGTGCGAGATGGCAAAGATCGCATCCGTGGTCAGTGAAAACAGAATAATGGCGATGGCCAGCGAAATCAGGATGAACCGCGCCTGAACCAGCATGAACAGCAGCAGGCCAAAGGCGATGATGCCCAGAAACCCTGTCTGCAACCTTTCCCGAAGAACCGTTTCCCGCGAGTTGTCCAAGTATTTCCCTGTCGTTTTTATAGACGACGGGCCGGCGCATCGCACCGGCCCGTCGCAATGAAGATTAGCTGTCGTCGCCTGCCTCGCCGCCGGCCTCGGCATCGGCCTCTGGCTCGGCATCGCCCTGTTCGGCAATCCGGGCGACCGACACCACGACCTCGCCATTGGTCGTGTTGAAGACCCGGACCCCGCCCGCGCTGCGCGAACGAAAGCTGATGCCTTCGACCGGCACCCGGATCGACTGCCCGGTCGAGGTTGCCAGCATGATCTGGTCATCGCCCTCGACGGGGAAGCTGGCAACCAGCGGGCCGCCGCGCATGGCCTTGTCCATGCCCATCACGCCCTGACCGCCGCGGCCACGGACCGGATAATCGTGGCTGCTGCTGATCTTGCCCGCGCCCTTGGCGGTGATGGTCAGGATCAGATCCTCGGCCGCCGACATTTCGGCATAGCGTTCCTGGGTGATGTTGCCTTCGGCGACGGTTTCTTCGTCCTCATCGGCCTCGGCCCCGTCATCCAGCGCCCCGGCGACCGCGCGGCGCATTTTCAGATAGGCGGCGCGTTCGGCGGGATCGGCCTCGAAATGGCGGATCACCGACATGCTGACCACGCCGTCGCCATCGGCCAGACGGATGCCCCGCACGCCGGTCGAATCCCGGCCCTTGAATACCCGGACTGCCGTGGTCGGGAACCGGATCGCCCGGCCCATCGCGGTGAACAGCATCACATCGTCATCCTCGGTCGCCATGCGCACCCCGATCAGGCTGACGCCGTCGGGAAGCTTCATCGCGATCTTGCCGTTGGATTTGATATTGGTGAAGTCCGACAGCGCGTTGCGGCGCACATCACCCTGATCGGTCGAGAAAATGACCTGATAATTGTCCCATTCCGCCTCGGGTGCATCCATCGGCAGCAGTGCCGCGATGGAAACGCCGGGCTCGATCGGCAGGATGTTGACGATGGCCTTGCCACGCGCGGTCCGCCCGCCAAGCGGCAGGCGCCATGTCTTCAGTCGATAGACCATGCCATCGGTGGTGAAGAACAGCAGTTCGGTGTGCGTGTTGGCGACGAACAGAGTCGTGACCACGTCGTCTTCCTTGGTCGCCATGCTGGACAGGCCCTTGCCGCCGCGACGCTGCGCGCGGAATTCGGCCAGCGCCGTGCGCTTGATATACCCGCCCGAGGTGATGGTGACGACCATGTCCTCGCGCTCGATCAGGTCCTCGTCCATCATGTCGCCGGACCATTCGGTGATCTCGGTGCGGCGCGGCACGGCGAAGGCGTCCTTCACCTCGCGCAGCTCATCGGCGATGATCGCCATGATCCGTTCGCGCGACGCCAGAATGGCCAGATATTCGCGGATGTCGTCGGCCAGCGTCTTCAGCTCATCCGTGACTTCCTGAACGCCGATCTGGGTCAGGCGCTGCAGACGCAGGTCAAGAATGGCGCGGGCCTGCGTTTCCGACAGGTTGTAGGTACCGTCGTCATTGACCGGATGCAGCGGATCGTCGATCAGTTTCAGATATTCGACGATGTCATGGGCGGGCCAGCGGCGCGACATCAGCCGCTCGCGGGCCTCGGCGGCGTCGGCGCTGCTGCGGATGGTGGCGACGACCTCATCGACATTGCTGACGGCAACGGCCAGACCGCACAGAACATGCGCCCGTTCCCGCGCCTTGCGCAGTTCATAGGCGGTGCGGCGGGCGACGACCTCTTCGCGGAAGCTGATGAAATGGGTCAGGAAGTCGCGCAGGGTCAGCTGCTCGGGCTTGCCGCCGTTCAGTGCCAGCATGTTGCAGCCAAAGCTGGTCTGCATGGGCGTAAAGCGGAACAGCTGGTTCAGCACCACATCGGGGGTCGCGTCGCGCTTCAGTTCGATGACGACACGTACGCCGTGGCGGTCGGATTCATCCTGAACGCTGGAAATTCCTTCGACCTTCTTTTCCTTGGCCAGATCGGCGATCCGTTCGATCAGGTTGGCCTTGTTCACCTGATAGGGGATTTCGTCGATGACGATGGCAAAGCGGTCCTTGCGCGGTTCCTCGATATGGGTCTTGGCGCGGATGATGACGCTGCCGCGCCCATCCAGATACGCCTTGCGCGCGCCCGAACGGCCCAGGATCATGGCGCCGGTCGGAAAATCGGGGCCGGGGATGAATTCCATGATCCGCTCGGTCGGCAGATCGGGGTTGTCGATCAGGGCCAACGTCGCATCGACCACCTCGCCCAGATTGTGCGGCGGGATGTTCGTGGCCATGCCGACGGCAATGCCACCCGCCCCGTTGACCAGCATGTTCGGGAACCGCGCCGGCAGAACCGTCGGCTCGCGGTCCTTGCCGTCATAGTTGTCCTGGAAATCGACCGTGTCCTTGTCGATATCCATCAGCAGATAATTGGCGGGCTTGTCCATCCGCACTTCGGTATAGCGCATGGCGGCGGGGGGATCGCCATCCATCGAACCGAAGTTGCCCTGACCGTCCAGCAAGGGCAGCGACATCGAGAAATCCTGCGCCATCCGCACCAGCGCGTCATAGATCGCACTGTCACCATGGGGGTGGTATTTACCCATGACATCGCCGATCGGGCGGGCGGATTTGCGATAGGGCTTGTCGGCGGTATTGCCGGTTTCGTTCATCGCATACAGGATGCGGCGATGCACCGGCTTCAGCCCGTCGCGCAGATCCGGGATCGCGCGGCTGACGATCACCGACATGGCGTAATCCAGATAGGATGTCCGCATCTCGGACGAGATGTCGATCACGGGGCCGTCGTGATGCATGACTTGGCGTTCGGGTGCGCCCGTTTCGTCACCGGTTTCGGGCGTTTCCGGCAGGTCGTCTTCTGGGGTGTCAGCCACGGAATTTCCTCAACATCTTGTTGGGTTTCGGTATAGCCGACGTGGATGCAGGGGGCAATCTTGCCCCCCTGCTTTTCCCGATTTTCGCCGCGTTTCAGACCGTCTTGCGGCCACGGATCGCGGCCAGGCCCCAGATCACCGCCAGAATGCCCGAGAAAATGGCGTTCCAGCTGGCCATGGACAGGCTCAGAAAGCGCCAGGACACCTCGTCACAGCGCACGACAGGGGCGGCCTCGATCCGGGCCATCAGGTCGCTGGCCGACATGGCGCCGATATTGCCCAGACCGCCGCTGCAATGTTCAGGGCCGGGCCACCACCCGATTTCGACGCCGCTGTGATAGATCGCAAGCCCCATTGCGATACCTGCCGCGGCCATGCCCAGCACCGCGAATGCGCGGACCCACCCGGTCAGCCAGACCAGCCCCGCGATCAGCACGGCGGCGACATGCGGCCAGCGTTGCAGGATGCACAATTCGCACGGGGCATAGCCCGCCGCCTGGAATCCCAGCGCCGCGATCAGCAGCCCGGCAGAGCCGGCACCGGCCAGCAGTGACAGTTTCCGTCCAGTCATAGATACCTCAATGCGACAAAGCCGCCGATCAGGCAGGCCATGAAGATGGTGAAGACAAGGCCCAGCCGTTCCTCGATAAAGCTGCGGATCGGCGGTCCGAACCGCCACAGCAGGCCCGCGACGACAAAGAATCGCGCCGCCCGCCCGATGACCGAGGTCAGGATGAACAGCGGCAGGGAAAAGCCCACCGCGCCGGAAAAGATCGTGATCACCTTGAACGGAAAGGGCGTCAGCGCCGCGAACAGCACCGCCCAGCCGCCATAGATCGCGAATTGCGCGGTCAGATGTTCATAGGCCTGTTCCTTGCCATAGGCAGCCAGGACCCATTGCCCGACGCTGTCCATCAGCGCCCATCCGATCCAGTAGCCCAGCAACGCGCCCAGCACCGATCCCAGCGTGGCGACGCTGGCCACGATCCAGGCGCGTGCGCGGTTGGCCATGACCATCGGGATCATCAGCACATCCGGCGGAATCGGAAAGATCGAGCTTTCGATGAAGCTGACCCCGAACAGGGCAGGGGTGGCATTGCGATGGCTGGCAAGCCCCATGGTCCAGTCGTAAAGCCTGCGCAGCATGATGTCCCTTTCGTTTCTTGCCAGCGGGTTGACCGCAGCCGGGCGCGGGCGTCAAGCATCTTGCCATGATGTCGCGGGGCTGTGATCATCATTGTGTCCGCGCTGCACGCCGGTTTGATCGGAACCGGTCCGACGATCGGGCGGTTGGATCGCAGCCGCGCGGGCGGTCGGGAAGGATGGGTAGACAGATGAAATGGCGTGGCAGGCGGGGCAGCCGCAATATCGAGGATCGGCGCGGCATGCGTGCCGGCGGCGCGGGCGGGGTCGGCATCGTCGGGATGCTGGTGGTTCTGGCCTTCGGGTATTTCTTCGGCATCGACATTTCGCCCGTGGTGCAGGGGCTGGATCAGGGCGGCCCGCAACAGGCCGGACGCCAGTCCGCCCAACTGAGCGAGGCGGATCGGGCTTACGGGGAATTCGTCTCGGTCGTGCTGGCCGACACCGAAGAGGTGTGGTCCGATGTCCTGCCGGCACAGGCCGGGCGCGACTATGCCGATCCGACGCTGGTCCTGTTCAGCGGCGTGGTTCAGTCGGCCTGCGGGGGCGCGTCCTCGGCGATGGGGCCGTTCTACTGCCCGAATGATCGCAAGGTCTATCTGGACACCGATTTCTTCGATCTCATGCGGCAGAAGATGGGCGCGGGCGGGGATTTCGCCTATGCCTATGTCATCGCCCACGAGGTCGGCCATCATATCCAGAACCTTGAAGGCACGCTGCAACAGGTCAACTCTTTGCGCGGCCGGGTCAGTCAGGCGGATTCCAATGCGCTGTCGGTCCTGACCGAATTGCAGGCCGATTGCTATGCCGGTATCTGGGCGCGGCAGGCGAGTGAGCGTTTCGGCACCCTGGAAGAAGGCGATCTGGAAGAGGCGATCGGCGCGGCCCATGCCGTCGGCGATGACGTCATCCAGTCAAGCGCGGGGCGCACCCCCATGCCCGACAGTTTCACGCATGGCAGTTCGGCACAGCGACGCGAATGGCTGATGCGCGGGTTCAACAGTGGTGACATGGGCCAATGCGACACATTCGCCGCCGCAGGCCTGTGACCGATCAATGCGGCACGCGCACGCCACGGCCGTGATCCATCGTCGCCCATTCCGGCCAAAGGCCCGCCTTTTCGATCAGCACAATCGCCAGACCCAGCAGGATGATCGCGAAAACCAGCTTGACCATCTTGGGGCTGGGGGGGTGGCGTGCCCATTTCGTGGCACGTAGAAGCCAGATCAGGTTGTTCATCGCCTTTGCCGCCTGCTAAACGCTGTGCGACGAACCGAACCAGAGCCTGCCTCGAAACTCAAGAGCCTCGCCCGTGCCGCATACAGAAGACCATCGTGAACTGCCCTATACCGCCCAGCAGATGTTCGATCTGGTGGCCGATATCGAAAGCTATCCGAAATTCCTGCCCTGGAACAGCGCCGCACGCATCAGGTCGCGCAGCGAACGTCCGGACGGCGCGACGGTGATCAAGGCCGATCTGGTGATCAGCTTCAAGGTCTTCCGCGAGCGTTTCGGCAGCAATGTGATCCTGTGGCCGCGTGATGAACAGGGCCGGCTGCGGATCGACATCGACTATCTGGACGGCCCGTTCAAATACCTGCGCAGCGCTTGGGTCTTTACCGACCGGCCCGAGGGCAGCTGCCGCGTCGATTTCACGGTCGATTTCGAATTCAAGAACATGATCCTGCAACGCCTGATCGGCGTGGTCTTCGGCGAGGCGATGTCCCGCATCGTCCGCGCCTTCGAGGCTCGTGCCAAGACGCTGTATGGCTGACGAAAAAAGGCCGCCCCTGGGGGCGGCCTTTCGGTCTTAGGTCAGGGCGGCTTTCAGCGCCTCTGCCTTGTCGGTGCGTTCCCAGCTGAACGCCGTCCCGCCGGCCAGCGCATAGGGATCGCGCCCGAAATGGCCATAGCTGGCGGTCGGGCGATAGATCGGATGCAGCAGGTCCAAGTCGCGGATGATCGCGAAGGGGCGCAGGTCGAACACCTCGCGCACGGCCGCGACGATCTTGTCGACCGGGACGGTTTCCGTGCCAAAGCAGTTGAGGCTGATCGAGGTCGGTTCGGCCACGCCGATGGCATAGCTGACCTGGATCTCGCAGCGGCTGGCAAGGCCCGCTGCCACGATGTTCTTGGCAACCCAACGGCCGGCATAGGCGGCGCTGCGGTCGACCTTGGACGGATCCTTGCCCGAGAACGCGCCGCCGCCGTGACGGGCCATGCCGCCATAGCTGTCGACGATGATCTTGCGCCCGGTCAGGCCGCAATCGCCGACCGGGCCGCCGATGACGAACTTGCCGGTGGGGTTGATGAAGTACTTCGTATCCGCCGACAGCCATTCCGAGGGCAGGACCGGCTTGATGATCTCCTCGATCACCGCCTCGCGCAGGTCGTTCAGGCCGATGTCCGGGTTGTGCTGCGTGGACAGCACGACCGCGTCGATCCCCTCGGGGCGGCCATCAGCGCCATAGCGCAGCGTGACCTGCGACTTCGCATCGGGGCGCAGCCAGGACAGCGTGCCGTCGCGGCGCATCTTGGACTGACGTTCCACCAGCCGGTGCGCATAGGTGATCGGCGCCGGCATCAGCACGTCGGTTTCATCCGAGGCATAGCCGAACATCAGGCCCTGATCGCCTGCGCCCTGTTCCTCGAGGCTTTCGCGGTCCACGCCGATATTGATCTCGGGGGACTGCTTGCCGATGATGTTGATAACCGAGCAGGTCGCGCCGTCGAAACCGACATCGCTGCTGGTATAGCCGATATCGTTGATGACGCCGCGCACGATCGATTCCAGATCGACCCATGCGCTGGTCGTGATCTCGCCCGAGATGATCGCCACCCCGGTCTTGACCATGGTCTCGCAGGCGACGCGGGCGCGCGCATCCTCGGCCAGAATGGCGTCGAGGATGGCGTCGCTGATCTGGTCTGCGATCTTGTCGGGATGGCCCTCGGTCACGGATTCCGAGGTGAAAAGCGAATATTCGGTCATATGTATCAGTACCGGTAATGATCTGATTTGAACGGGCCTTCGGGCGTAACGCCGATATAGTCGGCCTGTTCCTTCGAAAGCTTCGACAGCTTCGCGCCGACCTTCTCCAGGTGCAGCATCGCGACCTTCTCGTCCAGGTGCTTGGGCAGGATGTAGACGCCGGGCTTGTAGTCGTCACCCTTGGTCCACAGCTCGATCTGCGCCAGGACCTGGTTGGTAAAGCTGGCCGACATCACGAAGGACGGATGCCCGGTCGCGTTGCCCAGGTTCAGCAGGCGGCCTTGGCTCAGCAGGATGATGCGATTGCCCGAGGGCATCTCGATCATGTCCACCTGGTCCTTGACGTTGGTCCATTTGTGGTTGCGCAGGCTGGCGACCTGGATCTCGTTGTCGAAATGGCCGATATTGCCGACGATCGCCATGTCCTTCATCTCGCGCATATGCTCGATGCGGATGACGTCGCGGTTGCCGGTGGTGGTGACGAAGATGTCGGCGGTGCCCGCGACTTCTTCCAGGGTCACGACCTCGAACCCGTCCATCGCGGCCTGAAGGGCGCAGATCGGATCGACCTCGGTCACCTTCACGCGGGCGCCGGCGCCCTGAAGGCTGGCGGCGCTGCCCTTGCCGACATCGCCATAGCCGCAGACGACGGCGACCTTGCCGGCCATCATCACGTCGGTCGCGCGGCGGATGCCGTCGACCAGCGATTCCTTGCAGCCGTACTTGTTGTCGAATTTCGACTTGGTGACGCTGTCGTTGACGTTGATCGCGGGGAAGGGCAGCTGGCCGTTCTTCTGCAGATCGTACAGGCGGTGCACGCCGGTCGTCGTTTCCTCGGACACGCCCAGGATCTGGTCGCGGGTCTTGGTGAACCAGCCGGGCGACTGCGCCATGCGCTTGAGGATCTGCGCTTTGACGACTTCCTCTTCCTCGGATTCCGGAACCGGGATGATATCCTCACCCGCTTCGGCACGCGCGCCCAGAAGGACGTACAGCGTGGCGTCGCCGCCATCGTCCAGGATCAGGTTCGGGCCGTCCTCGAACTGGAACGAGCGATCCAGATAGTCCCAATGCTCGGCCAGGGACTGACCCTTGATCGCGAAGACCGGCACACCAGAGGCCGCGATGGCCGCCGCCGCATGGTCCTGCGTCGAATAGATGTTGCACGATGCCCAACGCACATCGGCGCCCAGATCGACCAGAGTCTCGATCAGGACGGCGGTCTGGATGGTCATGTGCAGGCTGCCGACGATGCGGGCGCCCTTAAGGGGCTTGTCATTGCCGTATTCGGCACGCAGCGCCATCAGGCCCGGCATCTCGGTTTCCGCGATGTCCAGTTCCTTGCGGCCGTAATCGGCCAGAGAAATGTCTTTGATGATATAGTCGGTCACGGCCATGCCTTTGGGTCATTCGCGTTTTGACATGCGGGATAACCCATGCAGGCCATGACGGAAAGACGAAACCGGGGCCGATTCGCGACCTGACCTGAATGTCAGGCCGGGCGGGACAGATTTTCTTCGGGTCGCCGCGCACCGTTCGGCGCACGTGAGCCGCGCGCGATGCGTTGCAGGAAATCCTTGATCGAGGCGCGCGCGGCCTCCATCTGATCGCGGCCATCGTCCCATTCGCGCATCCGGTCATCTACGATCATCCGCGCCACGCCATAGGCATAGATACGCGAGGTCAGCGCAAGTTGCGGAATGTTTTCGTCCGGGTGCAGCAGCCCGGCATCGCGGGCACGTTCCAGCATCCGGACCATCAGATCGCGCACCGACTGGAAATAACGGTCAAGCTGGGGGTTCTGCGACGTGTCGAGAACCTTCGTATTCGACATCAGGCGGAACTGGACCGGATTTTCATAGGCCCACATGACATAAGCCTCGCCCAGGGCGCCGAACTGCGCCATCGCATCATTGGGGTCGATCATCACGACCGCCTTGGTGCAGCCATCGACAAGACGCATCAGCGAATCTTCGGCCAGGGCGACAAGGGCAGCATGTGTATCGGGAAAGATCGCCTGCAGATCCTGCAGCGGGATGCCGCTGTCACGGGCGACATCCTCCAGCGTGGGGGGCGTCACGATATGCTGCTCGATCAAGGCCAGCATCGACGACAGGGCACGTTGATGAACGCCTGTCCCCGTATAGCTTTGCGCAGCATTACTCATCAGCCGACCTTTTCACTTTCAACCGCTACCCCAATATCTTCGCATGGCAAAAATATAGATATCAACAAGATAGCGAGAACTTTGTCTTTTGTCTGAATTGTACACTCATAACGTGACAGTCACCAGACAGTGACAGGCGGAAAAGGGCAGATTCTTGATCGCGCCCGCACCGCTTGTGAAAATCGCGGGCAGCGACCGAATTTTCGGCAGAAACTGACCACGTGAAAGACCCGGCACTCGATATCCGGGTCAGCTTAGCATCAGTCCCGAAACGCGCGAACCCGACCAAATGGACAGGTCGGGTTCGGGTAGGTCAACCAATGATCTGGGTCTTAGCCGTCGCTGCGGGCCTGACGCTTGCGTTCATGCGGGTCCAGGAACCGCTTGCGCAGGCGGATGTTCTTGGGCGTCACCTCGACCAGTTCGTCGTCGTTGATATAGGCGATGGCCTCTTCCAGCGACATGCGGACCGGCGGCGTCAGGCGGACGGCCTCGTCCGTCCCCGAGGCGCGGACGTTGGTCAGCTTCTTGCCCTTCAGCGGGTTCACTTCCAGGTCGTTGTCGCGCGAGTGCTCGCCGATGATCATGCCCTGATACACCTGCTCCTGCGAGCCGATGAACATCTTGCCGCGATCTTCCAGGTTCCACAGCGCATAGGCGACGGACACGCCGTCCTCCATGCTGATCAGGACGCCTTGACGACGGCCCTGGATGTGGCCCTTGAACGGGGTCCAGCCGTGGAAGATGCGGTTCAGCACGCCGTTGCCGCGCGTGTCGGTCATG
The DNA here is from genome assembly GCF_900111675.1 of Paracoccus homiensis. Classification (GTDB taxonomy): domain Bacteria; phylum Pseudomonadota; class Alphaproteobacteria; order Rhodobacterales; family Rhodobacteraceae; genus Paracoccus; species Paracoccus homiensis. Next base: position 25,604 of record NZ_FOHO01000014.1, read on the forward strand.
AATTCGCCGTGATAGCCGATCAGGCCGCGCGAGGGCACATGGGCCACGATGCGGGTCTTGCCGACGCCTGCGGGGCGCATGTCGACCATCTCGCCCTTGCGGTCGCCGGTCAGCTTTTCGATCACGACGCCTGTATAGTCGTCATCGACGTCGATGATGACTTCCTCGACGGGTTCGATACGCTCGCCGTTTTCTTCACCGAAGATCACGCGCGGACGGCTGATCGACAGCTCGAAGCCTTCGCGGCGCATGTTCTCGATCAGCACGCCCATCTGCAATTCGCCACGACCCGAGACCACGAATGCCTCGCCGCCCGGCGTGTCCTCGATCTTGATGGCGACGTTCGATTCGGCCTCTTTCATCAGACGCTCGCGGATGACGCGCGACTGGACCTTGCTGCCGTCGCGACCGGCCAGCGGGCTGTCGTTGATGCCGAAGGTGACGCTGATGGTGGGCGGGTCGATCGGCTGCGAGGGGATCGCGGCCTCGACCTCGGGGGCGCAGATGGTGTCGGCGACGGTCGCCTTGGCCATGCCTGCCAGCGTGACGATGTCACCGGCGACGGCTTCGTCGATGGGCTGCTGCGTCAGGCCGCGGAAGGCCAGGACCTTGCTGATGCGGAACTGCTCGATCCGTTGGCCGTCGCGCGACAGCGCCTTGACGGTGTCGCCGGCCTTGGCGCGGCCGGCCTCGACACGGCCGGTCAGCAGGCGGCCCAGGAAGTTGTCGGCGCCAAGCGTGGTCGCCAGCATCTGGAACGGCTCGTCGGCCTTCTCGACCTGCTTCGGCGGTTCGACATGCTTCAGGATCAGGTCGAACAGGGCCGACATGTCCTGGCGCGGACCTTCCAGGCTGTCATCGCACCACCCGCCGATGCCCGAGGCATAGAGATGGGGGAAGTCCAACTGTTCATCGCTGGCGCCGAGATTGGCGAACAGGTCGAACACGTCGTTCAGCGCCTCTTCGGGTTCGGCGGCGGGCTTGTCGACCTTGTTCAGCACCACGATCGGGCGCAGGCCAAGCGCCAGCGCCTTCGAGGTCACGAATTTCGTCTGGGGCATCGGGCCTTCGGCGGCATCGACCAGCAGGCAGACGCCATCGACCATCGACAGGATGCGCTCGACCTCGCCGCCGAAATCGGCGTGGCCCGGCGTGTCGACGATGTTGATGCGCGTGCCTTTCCATTCGACCGAGGTCGCCTTGGCCAGAATGGTGATGCCGCGCTCGCGCTCGATGTCGTTGCTGTCCATGGCGCGTTCAGCCACGGCCTGGTTTTCGCGGAAAGCGCCCGATTGCTTCAGCAACTGGTCGACCAGCGTGGTTTTGCCGTGGTCAACGTGGGCGATGATGGCGATGTTGCGGATATCCATGGAAGCCTTCCGTACAATTCGGGGTCGCCCTACCGAAGAAGGCGGTAAATTGCCAGTCCGAATCGTGCGTCAGGCGAAAGCCGCCGCGTCAGCCGCGGCGACGGAAATCCCTGGTGGCCGTTCTCAGCGAAGGCCTAGGAAGGACAGGATGAACAGAACGACGACCACGAGGCCCACGATGTAGATGATCGTATTCACGGCTTGGCTCCTGTGTTGCGCTGTGTCGGTGCCAGTGTCGCGCCGACTGCCTTTCGCTGTCAACGAATTGATCTTGCTTTGGTTCCCTGCATGTCCGAAAGCCAGCCAAGGCCGGGTTCGGTCAGTCCGGCGGGGTGGTATTCGGCGCTGATCCAGCCGTCATAGCCTGCCCGGTCCAGCGCGGCGAAGATCGCCGGATAATCGATCTGCCCGGCTGTCGGCTCGGCCCGGCCGGGACAGCCCGCGATCTGCACATGGCGGATATGCGACAGCTGGCGTTGCAGAACCGCCAGCGCGTCGCCGGTGATCATCTGCGCGTGATAGGCGTCATATTGCAGCCCCAGATTCGCCGCGCCGACCTGTTCAAGAATGGCAGCGGCCTGATCGAAATCCGACAGGAAATAGCCGGGCCTGTCGGTCTGGTTGATCGGCTCGATCGTCAGGCTTTGATCGGGATCCTGCGCCGCGGCCCAGGTCAGGTTGGCGATGAAGGCCCGATGCGCGTCATCGCCCGACGCATTGCCCGCCATGATATGGATATGCCGGGCCTTCAGCGTTCTGGCCAGTTTTAGCGCGCGCAGGAAATCGCGTTGAAACAGTGGCACGTTGTCCGGAACCGCCGCAAATCCGCGCGGCCCGCCCGACCAGTTCGGCGCGGGTGTGTTGATCAGGGCCACGGGCATCCGCGCGCGGTTGGCCGCATTGCGCAGGGTGCTGGCCGGGATGTCGTAAGGAAACAGCATCTCGACGCCCTGAAACCCGGCGCGGCGGGCGGCTTCGAAGCGATCCTCGAAGGCCAGATCGGTGAACAGCATCGTCAGATTTGCGGCAAGGCGCGGCATCTGTGTCAGGGTTCCAGCGCAAAGAACTGACCGCCCGAGCGGACGCCGACCTTGCCGTCCGGTCCCTCATCCGCCGCGGCCGCCAGCCGGTAAAAGGTCTTGCGGTCGATCAGCGCCTCCAGCCCCGCGCGGATATGGACATAGGGGCGCGGCTCGCTGTTGTTGCCTCGGGTGATGATGGGATGTTCGGCATCCGCCACGACCTGATCGCCGACATTGGTCGTCAGCGTGATCCGGTCGGGCCCGATTTCGGCATCGGTGGCGACGAAGGGCGCATCCTCGACCTGAATGCCGACCTTTTCGACCGGAGTGACCAGAAAATACTTGTCCCCCTCGCGCTTCAGAATGGTCGAGAACAGCCGCACCATCGCCGGGCGACCGATGGGGGTGCCTTCGTGAAACCATGTCCCGTCGCGGCGGATTTGCATATCCAGATCGCCGCAGAAAGGCGGGTTCCACAGATGCACCGGCGGCAGTCCGCCCTGTTTGGCCGCCTTGCTTGCCGCGGCGGCAATGCCTTCGGCGCTCACGCTTTTGTCACTGTGATCTGGCATTCGTTATGGTCGCCCCTGACTGACTTGCCTATGGTTGGTCTAGCAGCAGCGAGGGGGCATTGTCATGGCTTCGGATGAAATTCTGGTGCAAGAGGTCGAAACGCTGGCCGCCCGGCTGGCCGAGGCCCGCATCAGCATCGAACGTCGTTTCGTCGGGCAACATTCCGTTGTCGAACAGGTGCTTGCCGCCATTCTGTCGGGTGGCCACGCCCTGCTGGTCGGGCAGCCGGGTCTGGGCAAGACGATGCTGGTCGATACGCTGGCGACGGTGATGGGGCTGGACAGCCAGCGCATCCAGTTCACCCCCGACCTGATGCCCGCCGATATCCTTGGCTCTGAGGTGCTGGACGTGCTGCCAGATGGCAGCCGGGCCTTCCGCTTTATCGAGGGTCCGGTCTTTACGCAGCTGTTGATGGCCGATGAAATCAACCGGGCCAGCCCGCGCACGCAATCGGCCCTGCTTCAGGCCATGCAGGAACGCGAGGTGACGGTCAGCGGCCAGCACCGTCCGCTGGGGCGGCCGTTCCATGTGCTGGCGACGCAGAACCCGATCGAACAAGAGGGAACCTATCCACTGCCCGAAGCGCAGCTGGACCGTTTCCTGTTGCAGGTCGATGTGGACTATCCCGACCGCGACACCGAACGCGACATCCTGCTGGCCACCACTGGCACCGAAGAGGGCGCGGCACATGCCGCCTTCGACCCTGATTCGCTGATCGCGGCACAGCGCCTGATTCGTCAGATGCCGGTCGGGGAATCGGTGGTCGAGGCGATTCTGGATCTGGTCCGGGCCTGCCGTCCGGGCACCGATGAGGCCACGGGCGAGGTCGCCGATGCGCTGATCTGGGGGCCGGGGCCGCGCGCCGCGCAGGCGCTGATGCTGGTGACGCGGGCGCGGGCCGTGCTGAACGGTCGGTTCGCCCCAACGCTGGAGGATGTGCAGATGATGGCGGCGCCGGTGCTGCGGCACCGGATGGCGCTGTCCTTTGCGGCGCGTGCGCAGGGTCGGACGGTCGATGGCGTCATCGCCGCGCTGATCGATCAGCGCCTTGTCGCGCGTCAGGCGGCATGAGGCCGTCTTGACGCAGACCTCCGCCGACCTGCGCGCCCAAGCCGACGCCGCCAGCGCCCATCTGCCGGGCCTGATCCTGTCGGCGGAACGTCTGGCCGCGATGATCGCCCCCGGTGCGCATGGGCTGCGACGCGCCGGACCGGGCGAGGATTTCTGGCAATACCGTCCCGCGCATTCGGGCGATACCGCACGCAGCATCGACTGGCGCCGCTCGGCCAGATCGGATGCGCAATTCGTTCGCGACCGCGAGGCGCAGACGGCGCAGGCCGTCGGGCTTTGGGTGTCGTCGGGGCAGGGTATGACCTATACGGGCGGCACTGACCGTCCCAGCAAGTTGCAGCGGGCGCAGGTCATGGCGCTGGCCCTGGCGATGGTGCTGCTGCGGGGGGGCGAAAAGGTCGGCCTGCTGGGACAGCAGGCGCGCGCCGGACGCATTCAGGCCGACCGGCTGGCCGAACACATGGCGACGGCCACGCCCCGCGACACCGATAGCGACGCGCCGCAGATCCTGACCCTGCGGCCCAATCAGCGGCTGGTGCTGATCTCGGATTTCCTGGGCGACCCGTCATGGGTCGGGGATCTGCTGGATCGGGCGGCGGGCATGGGTGTGCGCGGTGTGCTGTTGCAGGTGCTGGACCCGGATGAAGAGACATTTCCCTATTCCGGTGCCGTCGATTTCCGCTCGCTCTCGGGGGGGATGCGCCATGACAGCCGCGACGCGAGCGGTCTGCGTCAGGCCTATCTGGCGCGTTTGGCCGAACGCCGCGACTGGCTGCTGCAACGCAGCCGCGCCGCCGGATGGCATTTCGGGCATCACAGCACCGATCATGCGCCGGCCCATGCGCTTGGCTGGGTCTATCAGGTGCTGGGGGGCTGATGCTGGTTCTTGGCCCTCTTGGATTTGCCGCGCCCTGGGTTCTGACGGCGCTGATCGCGCTGCCGGTGCTGTGGCTGATCCTGCGCGCGACACCGCCCAGCCCGCGCCGGGTGGCCTTTCCCGGGGTGGCGCTGTTGCAGGGGTTGGTCGACAAGACCCCCGTGGCGCGGCGCACGCCTTGGTGGTTGCTGTTGCTGCGTCTTGCGGCGATCACGGCGCTGATCCTTGCCTTTGCGTCGCCGGTCTGGAAACCGGTGCTGCAGGATCGACAGGACGGGCCGCTTCTGGTGGTGCTGGATGCCGGATGGGCCGCCGCACCCGATTGGGCGGCGCGTCAGACCCGGGCCGCGCAGGCCCTGTCAGAGGCCGCCGCGCAGGGTCGCCCCGCGGCGCTGTTGCTGGGCGATGGCCAGACGCAGGAAGAACCGCTTCGCTTTGCGGCGGGTGACAGCCTGCTGTCGCGCCTGCGCGCCGCCCAGCCCGCGCCCTGGGGCACCCGCTTGCCGGAGGATCCCGATGCCGTTCTGGCCAACCAGCCCGAAGGCGATCTGGCGACCCTTTGGATCAGCGACGGTCTGGACCACCCCAACCGCGCGGCCTGGTTGCAGTCGCTGGCGGCACGCGGCCCGGTCAGCGTCGTTCCGCCGCGCCGCGCCGTTCAGTCCCTGTCCTTGCAGGGCGGTGACGCGCCGTCCCTGACAGTGCACGACACGGGCGATGCCGCGCCCGCGATCCTTGCCATCGGCCCCGATCCGCAAGGGATCGAACGCGAACTGGCCCGCCTGACCGCGGGCGAGGCGACCGCCGTCGCGGGCGTGACCACGCGCCCGGTCAGCATCGATCTGCCGCCGGAATTGCGCAATCGCATCGCGCGGTTCCAGATCGAGGGCGCTTCACATGCGGGGGCCGTGGTTCTGGCCGATGACCGCGTCCGGCGGCGCAAGGTCGGGCTGGTCGGTGACGCCGACAGTCAGGCCGAGGGACAGCAATTGCTTGCGCCGCTATATTACTTGCGCCGCGCCCTTGCCCCCAGTACCGATCTGGTCGAGGGCGGCCTTGGCGATGTTCTGGATACGGCGCCCGATGTGATCATCCTTGCCGATCAGGTCCAGCTGACAGAAATCGGGGAACTGGCCGAATGGGTCGATGCCGGCGGGCTGCTGATCCGCTTTGCCGGGCCGCGCATGGCCGCGTTCGACCGCCTGACCGAAGAGCCCTTGCTGCCCGTCATGTTGCGTCAAGGGGGGCGCGACATCGGTGGCGCGCTCAGCTGGGGCGATCCGCGCGGCCTTGCGCCCTTTGCGGGCGACGGCGTCTTTGCGGGCCTGCAACCGCCGCAGGATGTGACCGTAAGGGCGCAGTTGATGGCCCAGCCCTCGCCCGATCTGGCGGCGCGGACGATCGCGGCGCTGACCGACAACACGCCCTTGGTCACACGTGACCGATTGGGGCAGGGACAGGTCGTGCTGTTTCATGTAACCGCCAATGCCGAATGGTCGAACCTGCCGATTTCGGGTCTGTTCGTGCAGATGCTGGATCGCCTGCTGTCCACTGCGGGAACGGCCGCGGTCGAACCCCGCGCGGACCAGCGCCAGCAACCGTTCTGGACGGCGCAATCCGTGCTGGACGGATTTGGGCGCGCGGCCTCCGCCGACGATCTGGCGCCGGTTGCGGCGCAGGACATGGCCGGGGGACCGGGGCCGGGGCGTCCGGCGGGGATCTATGCGGCAGGCGAACAGATCATGGCGCTGAACGCGGGCGGTCCGATGCGGATTGCCGCATGGCCCGGCGCACATGTCGAACAGGCCGCCGCCGGGCAGGGGCGGGACCTGCGCGGCATCCTTCTGGCGCTGGCGGCGGTGATGCTGGCGCTGGATGCGGTGGGCTCGGCGCTGATCGCACGCGGCGGGCGCATTGCGGCGCTGCTGCTGATCGCGATGGCGGGCCTGCCGCCCGCACCTGCGCAGGCACAGGACCTGACCCCCGAGGCGAGCCGCGCCGCAGACGAGGTCGCGCTGGCCTATGTGATCACGGGCGACGAGGCGGTGGACGAGGCCTCATACGAGGGTTTGCGCGGGCTGTCCCAGGCGCTGCGGCAGCGCAGCTCGGTCGAGCCGGGCGAACCTGTCGGCGTCGATCTGGACAATGACGGGCTATCGGTCCTGACCTTCCTTTACTGGCCGGTGACCGAGGCGCAGCCCGCGCCCACAGCGCAGGCATATCTGCGGCTGAACCAGTTTTTGCGTTCGGGGGGCATGATCCTGTTCGACACGCGCGACGGCGATATCGCGGGGCTGGGCGGGCCGGACATGTCCTCGGCGCTGCAACGTCTTGCGGCGCCGCTGGATGTTCCGCCCCTGGCCCCGGTGCCCGATGACCATGTGTTGACGCGCAGCTTCTATCTTCTGGCCGATTTTCCCGGTCGTTGGCGCGGTCAGCCGGTCTGGGTCGAAGCACCGCCCGCAGGGGCCAGCGCCGCCGAGGGGACGCCCTTCCGACAGTTGAACGATGGCGTCAGCCCGGTCGTCATCGGCGCCAATGGCTGGGCCGAGGCCTGGGCGCTGGACGAGAACGGCTATCCCACCTTTCCCGTTGGCACCGGCTGGGAAGGGGAACGCCAGCGCGAACTGGCGATCCGCTTTGGCGTCAACCTGATCATGTATGTGCTGACCGGGAACTATAAATCCGATCAGGTCCATGTGCCCGCCCTGCTGGACCGCCTGCGCACGGAAGAAAGGCTTGGCCCGTGAACCTGTCCGCGACCGATCTGCGTTTCGATCCGCTGCTGCCCTGGGGGGTGATCGCGGCGCTGGCGGGGCTTGCGCTGCTTGTGGCGGGTTTTGCCTTGTGGCGCGGCCTGCGCGGCTGGGCTTGGCGCGGGCTTGCCGGGCTGGCGGCCGCGTTGGCCCTGTCCGCGCCCGCGCTTGAAATCGGCAGCCGCACGGGGCTGTCGGATATCGTGCTGCTGGTGGATGACCGCTCGGCCAGTCAGGGCCTGCCCGAGCGCGACAATCAGACCACTGCCGCCATCGACGCGCTGAGCCAGCAGATCACGGCCCTTCCGGGGACCGAGTTGCGGCGCATCTCGGTGGGCGACGATCCCGATGGCACCCTGCTTGGCACCGCCCTGTCGCGCGCCGTCGCGGCCGAGCCCGAGGCGCGGTTGGCAGGCGTCATCACCGTCACCGACGGGCTGGCCCATGACCCCGACATGTTACCCGCCGATCTGCCCGCGCCGATGCACACGTTGCTGACAGGGCGTCCGCAGGATTGGGACCGCCGCCTTGTCATCGAAGAGGCACCGGCTTTCGGCCTGATCGACCAAGAGGTCAGCATCCGCCTGCGGATCCAGGATCAGGGCGCCGTGCCCGCCGATCAGCGCGGCCAGTCCGTCAGCCTGCGCATCAGCCTTGACGGCGAACAGGAACAGGTCGTCGCGGTGCCGGTGGGAACCTCGCTTGAACTGCCGCTAACGCTTGGCCATGCGGGGCAGAATGTCGTTCAGATCGGCTTTGACGCGCCAGAGGGGGGCGAACTGACCGACCGCAACAATACCGCCGCCATCACCATCAACGGCGTGCGCGACCGGCTGCGCGTGCTGCTGGTATCGGGCGAGCCGCATGCCGGGGAACGCACCTGGCGCAACCTGCTGAAATCCGATGCGGCGGTCGATCTGATCCATTTCACCATCCTGCGCCCGCCCGACAAATCCGATGGCGTGCCGGTGAACGAACTGTCGCTGATCGCCTTCCCCACCCGCGAACTGTTTCTGGAACGGATCGACGATTTCGATCTGATCATCTTCGACCGTTATCGCGTGCGGGGCATCCTGCCGCCGGATTATTTCCAGAACATCGTCCGCTATGTGCGCGACGGCGGGGCGGTTCTGGTTGCGGCTGGGCCGGAAATGGCAAGCGTCGAAAGCCTGAACCTGTCACCAATGGGCGCGGTGCTGCCCGCGCGGCCGACCGGGCGCGTCATCGATCAGGCATTTACCCCGCAATTGACCGATGCCGGGCGCCGCCACCCGGTCACGGCCGGGCTGCCCGGTGCGCCCGATGAGAACGGCGAGAACGGCTGGGGCCGCTGGTTGCGCATGGCCGAGGTCACGCCCAATCCTGACGCCGAGGTGGTGATGACCGGGGCGGATGATCGCCCGCTGCTGGTGATGAACCGTCAGGGCGAAGGGCGCGTCGCGCTGTTGGCCTCGGATCAGGTGTGGCTTTGGGCGCGCGGCTTTGAGGGCGGCGGGCCGCAACTGGAACTGCTGCGCCGCATCGCCCATTGGTCGATGAAGGAACCCGAGCTGGAGGAAGAGGCGCTGGAAGCCGATGTTTCAGGTGGGCTGAACGTGGATTTCACCCGCCGTACCATGGCGGACAGTGCCGGCCCCCTGACGATCACGCATCCGGATGGCAGGACCGAGGACTTGCCGTTGGCCCCGGACGGGCCGGGCCGCTTTGCCGCCGAATGGTCGGCACCGCAGCCGGGTCTGTATCGTCTGGTCGATGGCGATCTTGGCCGGGTTCTTGCGCTGGGACCGGCCGCGCCGAAAGAATTCGAACGCACCATCGCGGATGCCGGGGCACTGGGCGATCTGTCGCGGGCCACGGGCGGCGCGGTCCTGAACCTGTCGGATGGCACCCCGGATCTGCGGACCGTCGCGCCGGGACGCAATGCGCATGGCCGGGGCGTCGCGCGGGACTGGATCGCGGTCACGCCCCGCGATGCGGCGACCGTCACCGGGTTGCAGCGACGTCCGCTCTTGCCGGGCTGGGCGTGGCTGTGCATCATCTTCGGGCTGATCCTTGCGGGTTGGCTGTCCGAAGGGCGCGGCGGTGGCAAATGGTTGCCGTCCGGTCCGCGTCGCGAGGTCTGACAAGCTTGCCAAGTCGCAGGTGCATTGCTACCTCGACTAAAAGCCCGAAGGAAAACCCATGGCCGAAGATACGACCACACCCGCGCCGCACAGCCACGCCGACCTGTCGCTGATCAAGCGGATCATCCCCCATCGCTATCCGTTCCTGTTCATCGACAAGGTCCGCGATATCGTTCCCCATGAAAGCGGGGTCGGCATCAAGATGGTCACGAATAACGAACCGCATTTCCAGGGTCATTTCCCGGACGAGCCGATCATGCCGGGCGTAACCATCGTCGAGGCGATGGCCCAGACCTCGGCCGTGGTGGTCGGCGTCAGCATGAACATCATCGATCAGCCGATGGCGACCTATTTCATGGGCATCGACAAGTGCAAGTTCCGCCGCATGGTGGTGCCGGGCGACGTGCTGGAACTGCATTGCAAGGCCATTCGCGGGGGTGGCAAGATCTGGAAATTCGAGGGCAAGGCCATCGTCGACGGCCAGCTTTGCGCCTCGGCCGAATTCACCGCCATGATGGCGCGGAAAACTGATGGCTGAGACCCGGATCCACCCCAGCGCGGTTATCGAAGAGGGTGCCCGGATCGGACAGGGCGTGACCATCGGTCCGTTCTGCGTGGTCGGCCCGCAGGTGCAGCTTGGCGATGGGGTCGAGTTGAAATCCCATGTCGTGATCGAGGGCGAGACCAGCATCGGCGAAGGCAGCATCCTGTTTCCCTTCGCCTCGATCGGGCAGGTTCCGCAGGACCTGAAATTCAAGGGCGAGCGTGCGCAGCTGATCATCGGTGCGCGCAACCGCATCCGCGAATATGTGACCATGAACCCCGGCACCGAGGGCGGTGGCGGCATCACCCGGATCGGCGATGACGGGCTGTTTATGGCCGGATGCCATGTCGGCCATGATTGCCAGTTGGGCGATCGGGTCATTCTGGTCAACAACGCCTCGCTGGCCGGGCATTGCCATCTGGAAGACGACGTGATCATTGGCGGATTGTCGGGCGTGCATCAATGGGTGCGCATCGGACGCGGGGCGATGATCGGCGCGGTCAGCATGGTGACGGCCGATGTCATCCCCTATGGTCTGGTCCAAGGGCCGCGCGGTCATCTGGACGGGTTGAACCTTGTCGGGTTGAAGCGCCGCGGCGCGACGCGGGCCGATATCCTTGCGCTGCGCGATCTGCTGAAGGCGCTGGCGGGCGGATCGTTCCGCGATACCGCGCGTGGCCGCGCCGAGCAGGATGCCACCCCGATGGAGCGCGACATCCTCGACTTCATCCTTGGCCCTTCTGACCGATCCTTCCTGACGCCGAAATCATGACCCGTACCGCCGTAATCGCCGGGCAGGGCGCGCTTGCCCCTGCCATCATCGCCCAGCTTGACGACCCGCTGGTCTTTTCGCTGGAAGGTTATCAACCCGACATGCCGACAACGCCGTTCCGTCTGGAACGTCTGGTGCCGTTTCTGGACGAACTGATCGGTCAGGATGTTACCCGCGTCGTCTTTGCCGGGGCGATCCGCCGTCCGCGCCTGGACCCCGAGGCGTTCGATCCGCGCACCGCGCAGCTGGTGCCGCGCATCCTGATGGCCATGCAGGCGGGCGACGATGCCGCGCTGCGCGAGGTGCTGAAGGTCTTCGAGGAAAACGACCTGAAGATCTGCGGGATCGAAGAGATCGCGCCTGATCTTATCCCCGCCGAGGGCGTGCTGACGGGCCAGCCCGGCAAGGCCGACCAGCAGGATGCCGAACGCGCGGCGCAGATCCTGTCGGCGACCGGCCCGCTGGATATCGGGCAGGGCTGCGTCGTGGCACAGGGTCAGTGTCTGGCGATCGAAACCTTGCCGGGAACGGCGGCCATGCTGGCATTCGCGGGGCGGCACGCCGATCTGCGACCCAATCCAAAGGGCGGCAGGGGCGTGTTCTACAAAGCGCCCAAGCCCGGCCAGGATCGCCGCATCGACCTGCCGACCATCGGCCCCGATACGGTCGATCAGGCTGCCGCCGCGGGGCTCGCGGGCATCGCATGGCAGGCAGGCAGCGTGATCCTGTTGCAGCGCGACGAGGCGCTGCGCCGTGCACAGGCAGCCGGGCTGTTTCTGTGGGCACGGGCATGAATGCGGCGGCGGGTGGCAGGAAATGCTGGCACCCGCCAGCCGGATTGCTTACCCCTTATGCGTGTAAGGCAACCGAAGGCGCGGCATGAAGTTTTTCCTGATCGCGGGTGAGCCCTCGGGCGACCATCTGGGCGCGGCCCTGATGGCCGGGCTGAAGGCGCTTGTGCCCGATGCGACATTCCACGGTATCGGTGGGCCGCGCATGGCCGCCGAGGGGCTGGAAAGCCTGTTTCCGATGGACGAACTCAGCCTGATGGGCATCTGGGAAATCCTGCCCAGATACCGCCATCTGAAACGCCGGATCGCCGAAACCGCCGAAGCCGTGATCGCCTGCGATCCCGACGCGCTGATCACCATCGACAGCCCGGATTTCTGCCTTCGGGTCGCCGCCGCCGTTCGCGAACAGCGCCCTCGTCAACGCACGATCCACTATGTCGCGCCCTCGGTCTGGGCGTGGCGGGCGGGCCGTGCGCTGAAGATGGCGAAGGTCATCGACCATGTGCTGGCGATCCTGCCCTTCGAGCCGCCCTATATGCAGGCCGCGGGCATGAGCTGCGATTTCGTCGGTCATCCCGTGGCCACGGCGACGGTTTCCGGTCCCGACGATGCCGCGCTGTTTCGGGCCCGCCACGGCATCGCGCCCGAGGCTCCGGTGGTCCTGTGCCTGCCCGGTTCGCGGAAATCCGAAGTAAGCCGTCTTGCCGCCCGGTTCGACGAGGCCCTGATGCGGCTGCGCGACCGGGTGCCGGAAATCCGGGTCGTGCTGCCGACCGTGCCGGGCGTTGCCCATATGGTGCATGACATGGCCCGTCGCTGGCCGACCGCGCCCATCGTGATCGAGGAATCGGAAGAAAAGATGGCCGCCTTTGCCGCCGCCGATCTGGCGCTTGCGGCTTCGGGGACGGTCAGCCTTGAACTGGCTGCGAACCGGATCCCGATGGTGATCGGCTATGACATGGCCCCGCTAAGCCGCCTGATCATCGGGGCGTTGCTGAAAACCGATACCGTCACGCTGGTCAATCTGGTCAGCGATACCCGCGCCGTGCCCGAATTTCTGGGCAGTGCCTGCAAGCCGGGGCCGTTGGCCCTGGCATTGCAGGGCGCGCTGGAGGATATGCCCGCGCGCAAGGCCCAGCTTGATGCCATGGATCTGACCATGGACCGTCTGGGCAAGGGGGGTGAGGCGCCGGGCCTTCGCGCGGCGCGCTCGGTCATCAGGGCGATTACAGAACCGCGGTGATGATGATCTCGACCTTGTAGTCGGGGGTTGCCAGCTTGGATTCGCCGGTCGCACGTGCCGGGGCGTGGCCCTGCGGAACCCATGCATCCCAGACTTCGTTCATCGCGGCGAAATCGGCCATGTCGGCCAGCCAGATCTGGGCCGAAACGATCTTGGTCTTGTCGGTGCCGGCCTTTTTCAGCAGCGTGTCGATCTGTGCCAGGATCGAGCGGGTCTGATCGGCGGCGGGCTTGCCCGGCTCGGCGACCTGGCCTGCCAGCCAGACAGTGTTGCCGGCGATGACGGCCTGACTCATCCGTTGGCCGGATTCGATGCGTTTGATCTCGGTCATGTTATGCTCCGTTTACGAGACGCCAAAAGAATATCGCTGTCATGCCGAAGCCGACAGCCGCAATCAACAGGCGCAAGGCCCGTCGGGGAATTCGTCGCGCGACAGGCGCGCCCGCATAGCCGCCGATGATCGTGCCCGCGGACATCACCGCCGCCGGGCCCCAGACGATCTTGCCGCCGATGGCAAAGACAGCCAGCGCGATCAGGGCCAGCGCGAAGGACAGCCAGCTTTTCAGCCCGTTCATCAGGTGAAGATCCTGCATTCCCCACATCGCAAAGACGGCCAGCATGACGATGCCAAGTCCGCCATTGAAATAGCCGCCATAGATCGCGACCGGCAGCAGCGTTCCCAGCCCGAAGGGGGCCACCGCCGACCGCCAGCGTGCGGCGTGGTGGCGGATGGGTTCGGCCCAGTAAAAGATCACCGTCGCCGCCAGCAGCAGAAAGGGTACCAGGGCGGCAAAGGCGGCGTTCGAACTGATCAGCAGCAGCAGGCAGCCGACCGTGCCGCCCAGCATCGTCCATAGGGTCAGCTTGACCAGCGGCAGGTCGCGGCCGGCACGCAATTCATGACGAAAGCCGATCGCGGCGGCCAGATAGCCGGGCAGGGCGGCCACGGTCGTCGTCGCATTCGCGATGACCGGCGGTACACCGGTAAAGACCAGCGCCGGAAATGTGATGAAGGTGCCCCCACCCGCGACGGCATTCAGCATGCCACCGACGATCCCGGCAAGAAACAGCAGGGCGGCGTCGAACATGGCGATCCTTGGGGGTTGGATTGGAGCGGGTGAAGGGAATCGAACCCTCGTCGTCAGCTTGGGAAGCTGCTGCTCTACCATTGAGCTACACCCGCATGCGCCTCTGATTAGCCGCAGCCGCAGCCCGAGACAAGCGCCTTTTTGTCGCGATCCCCAGCTGCGCTGCGCCAGACACGTCCGTCAGAAGCTATTTGCTTGCAGAGGCACGTCGCCATGACTAGAACGGCGGAAATTTTCAGGTCGCCGCTGCCCGGTGGCCCTTCTTGCTATGAGGAACATGATGCAGGTCAAGGAAACCCAGAACGAAGGTCTGAAGCGGGGCTACCAGTTCACCCTGCCCGCCGACGAGCTGGCCGCGACGGTCGATGCCAAGCTGAAAGAGGCCCAGCCGGAAGTCGAAATGAAGGGCTTCCGCAAGGGCAAGGTGCCCATGGCGATGCTGAAAAAGCAGTTTGGCCCGCGCGTGCTGGGCGATGCGATGCAGGAAGCCATCGATGGCGCGCTGCGCAAGCATTTGGACGAATCGGGTGACCGCCCCGCCGCCCAACCCAAGGTCGAGATGGAGAACGGCGAACAGTGGAAAGAGGGCGACGACGTCGTCGTCAACGTGTCCTACGAAACGCTGCCCGCCATCCCCGAGGTCGATCTGGCCGCGCTGAAGCTGGAAAAGCTGAACGTTCCGGCAGAAGACGCCGCGATCTCCGAAGCGCTGGAAAACCTGGCGAAATCGGCGCAGAACTTTGAAGACCGTCGCAAGGGCAGCAAGGCCAAGGACGGCGATCAGGTCGTGATCGACTTCAAGGGCTTTGTCGACGGCGAAGCCTTCGAAGGCGGCGAGGCCGAGGATTATCCGCTGGTTCTGGGTTCGAACAGCTTCATCCCGGGCTTCGAAGACCAGCTGGTCGGCGCCAAGATGGACGAAGAGATCAAGGTCGAGGTCAAATTCCCCGAGGAATATGGCGCCGCACATCTGGCCGGCAAGGACGCGACTTTTGAATGCAAGGTGAAAGCCGTGAAAGCGCCCAAGCCCGCAGAGGTCGATGACGAGCTGGCGAAAAAATTCGGCGCCGAGGATCTGGACGGTCTGAAAAAGCAGATCTCGGATCGCCTTGAGCAGGAATACGCCGGTGCCGCCCGCGCCATCATGAAGCGCGCGCTGCTGGATCAGCTGGACGATCAGGTCAAGTTCGAGCTGCCCGAGTCGCTGGTCGAGGCCGAAGCCGCCCAGATCGCGCATCAGCTGTGGCACGAGGAAAACCCCGAGGTTCAGGACCACAACCACGGCGCCATCGAGCCCACCGATGAGCACAAGAAACTGGCCGAGCGTCGGGTGCGTCTGGGTCTGCTGCTGGCCGAGATCGGCCAGAAGGCAGAGGTCAGCGTGACCGATCAGGAAATGACGCAGGCTGTCATGCAGGCCGCCCGTCAGTATCCTGGCCAGGAACGTGCCTTCTTCGAATTCGTGCAGCAGAACCAGCAGGCTCAGCAGCAGCTGCGCGCGCCGATCTTCGAAGACAAGGTCGTCGACCACATCGCCGAGCAGGCGAAGGTCGAAGAGAAGAAAGTCACCAAGGAAGAGCTGGAAAAGGCTGTCGAGGCTCTGGACGAGCTTTGATCCCCGGCTGACCGTGACAGACGAAAGCCGCGATCTTCGGATCGCGGCTTTTTTCACGTGGGGTAGGGACGCTGGCTTGTGAGCCGCACGGACCGGCCCTATCTATGGCGCATGACCGCCTCTCTCCATCTGATGAAGCTTTGTGTGGGTGCCGAAGGCCCCGATGATCTTGCCCGCTGGCAGCAGCAGCGCTATGGCGACGGGCCCGCGATGCATGTGACGCGGATGTGGCCCAAGCGAGAAGATGAGCTGTTGAATGGCGGTTCGATCTTCTGGGTGTTCAAGGGGGTCATGCTGGCGCGGCAGAAACTGTTGCGCCTGGAAGAGAGGTTCGGCGATGACGGGATTCGCCGTTGTGCGCTGATCCTGGATCGTGACCTGGTTCGCGTGGCGGCCATTCCTCGGCGACCTTTTCAGGGATGGCGGTATCTGGACCCGAAAGATGCGCCCGACGATCTGCCCGAAAACCGTGCGGCAGAAGAGGCGTTGCCCGCCAAGGTCGCCGCCGCATTGTCTGAAATGGGATTGGTCTGAACCAGGACGCCGCCAGCCATGAAGAAGCCTGCCGTGCAATGGCGCGGCAGGCTTTGGTTTTGTCGGGGGCGCGCTATTCGGCGGTCAGCAGCGGCGTTTTCGATTTGCCGATGCGCAGGGCCTCGGGACCGGTGATGTCGAAGACGGGCTTGTCATCCTCGATCTGAACCCGGACGACCCCGCCCTTGGTCAGGCGACCGAACAGCAATTCTTCGGCCAGCGGCTTCTTGATGTATTCCTGGATGACACGACCCAGCGGGCGCGCCCCCATCTTGTCATCATAGCCCTTCTCGGCCAGCCAATCCGCCGCTGCGGGCGTCAGTTCGATATGGACATTGCGGTCCATCAGCTGAGCCTCCAGCTGAAGCACGAATTTTTCGACCACATGGACCACGACTTCGCGCGACAGAGGTGCGAAGCTGATCACCGCATCCAGCCGGTTGCGGAATTCGGGCGTGAAGGTCCGTTCGATCGCCTCGGTGTCTTCCCCTTCGCGGCGGTCGCGGCCAAAGCCGATCGCGGCTTTCTGCATGTCCGAGGCCCCGGCATTCGACGTCATGATCAGGATCACGTTCCGGAAATCGACCTGACGTCCGTTGTGATCCGTCAGCTTGCCGTGATCCATGACCTGCAGCAGGATGTTGAACACATCGGGATGGGCCTTTTCGATTTCGTCCAGCAACAGGACGCAATGCGGATGCTGATCGACGCCGTCGGTCAGAAGGCCGCCCTGATCGAACCCGACATATCCCGGAGGCGCGCCGATCAATCGGCTGACCGCATGCTTTTCCATGTATTCCGACATATCGAAGCGCAGCAGTTCGACCCCAAGGGTCGAGGCCAGCTGTTTCGCGACCTCGGTCTTGCCGACGCCGGTCGGACCCGCGAACAGATAGTTGCCGATGGGTTTTTCCGGTTCGCGCAAACCCGCCCGCGCCAGCTTGATCGCCGAGGACAGGGCCTCGATCGCGCTGTCCTGACCAAAGACGACCCGTTTCAGGGTGCCGTCCAGATCGCGCAGCACCTCTGCGTCATCCTTGCTGACATTCTTCGGCGGAATGCGGGCGATCTTGGCCACCACGGCCTCGATCTCTTTGGGGCTGATCGTCTTGCGGCGTTTGCTTTCCGCGACAAGATGCTGCGCCGCGCCCGCCTCATCGATCACATCGATCGCGCTGTCGGGCAGCTTGCGGTCGTTGATATAGCGGCTGGCCAGTTCAACGGCCGATTTGATCGCGTCATTGGTGTAACGCAGTTCGTGGTGCTTTTCGAAATGCGGCTTCAGCCCCATCAGGATCTTGATCGCATCCGGTACGTTCGGCTCGTTCACGTCGATCTTCTGGAAGCGCCGCGACAGGGCACGGTCCTTTTCGAAATGCTGACGATATTCCTTGTAGGTGGTCGAGCCCATGCAGCGCAGCTTGCCGCCAGCCAAGGCGGGCTTCAGCAGGTTCGAGGCGTCCATCGCCCCGCCCGAGGTCGCACCCGCGCCGATCACAGTGTGAATTTCGTCGATGAACAGGATCGCATCATCATGCTGTTCCAGTTCCTTGACGACGGCCTTCAGCCGTTCCTCGAAATCGCCGCGATAGCGGGTCCCGGCCAGAAGGGCGCCCATGTCCAGCGAAAAGATCGTGGCGCCCGACAGAACCTCGGGGGTTTCGCCTTCGACGATCTTCTTGGCCAGACCTTCGGCAATGGCGGTCTTGCCCACGCCGGGATCACCCACCAGAAGCGGGTTGTTCTTGCGGCGGCGGCACAAGACCTGGATCGCGCGTTCGACCTCGTCGCCGCGCCCGATAAGGGGATCGACATCGCCCTTCTTCGACTTGGCATTCAGATCGACGCAATACTTGGCCAGCGCGCTGTCGTCTTTTTGTTCAGGGGCGGCTTCGGCCTGTTCCGCCTCGGCCGGCTCATCCGAACCGACGACCTTGCGATTTTCGCTGAAGGTCGGGTTCTTGGCCACGCCATGCGCGATGAAATTGACGGCGTCATAGCGCGTCATGTCCAGTTCCTGCAGGAAGAATGCAGCATTCGATTCCCGCTCGGCGAAGATGGCGACCAGCACATTGGCGCCGGTCACTTCCTGCCGACCTGAGCTTTGGACATGGATCGCGGCGCGCTGGATCACGCGCTGGAAGGCCGCTGTGGGAACGGCTTCCGAGCCTTCCACATCGGTAATCAGGGTGGACAGGTCATCTTCGATGAATTCCACCAGAAGCTTGCGAAGTTCGTCCAGATCGACATTACAGGCGCGCATCACCTTGACCGCGTCCGGTTCCTCGGTCAGCGCCAGAAGCAGATGTTCCAGCGTGGCCAGTTCGTGTCTGTGTTCGTTCGCCAGCGCAAGTGCCTGGTGAATGGCCTGTTCCAGTGAGGTCGAGAAACTTGGCACGGTCGTCTCCTGTCAGTCGGCTGGCGGTATGGGCATATCTGGTTGCCCACCTGCCCAGACTGTCACGATACAGTTAAGATTTGGTGGAATTGCCCCGGCTTCAAGTTGTTTTTTCGTAAATGCGGGGAAAATCTGTCATGGGTCGGGCAGATGTGATGATCGATTGGGCGGTTTTCAACCCGTCCTTGCCGGATGTGCATTTCTGCTAGAACGCATCCTTCATCTGGCGCAGCTGTGCGAAAACCTGTGCGTCATCGGCCTCTGGCAGCCCAAGGCGGTCGCGCAATTCTGTCACGCGCAGGAAGGGGTTGGTTTCGCGCTCGACCTGAAGGGTTGCCGGGGCACAGGGCAGCCGTGCGGCATCCACCGCGGCCAGTCGTTCCTGCAGCGCGACATTGTCGGGTTCGACCGACAGCGCGAAGGCGCCGTTGCCTGCGCAATAATCATGGCCCGAACAGATCAACGTCTGGGGGGGCAGGGAGTTCAGGCGCGACAGGCTGTCCCACATCATCGCGGGGTCGCCCTCGAACAGGCGCCCGCAGCCCATTGCCATCAGGCTGTCGGCCGTGAAGGCCATCGCGGATTGCGGCAGGTGGAAGGCGATATGGCCGATCGTGTGGCCCGACACCTCGATCACCTCGACCGGTTCGCCCAGCAGGTCCAGCGGCTCGCCCGGCGTGACCGAAATGTCCAGTGGCGGCAGTCGGCGGGCATCGGCGGCGGCGCCGATGACCTTGGCCCCGGTGGCGGCGACAAGTTCCGGCACGGCCTGAATATGGTCGGCATGGTGATGGGTCAGAAGGATCGCATCCAGCGACCAGTCCCGGTCGCGCAGCGCTTGCAGGATCGGCGCGGCCTCGGGGGCGTCGATCAGGGCGGTTCCGGCCTCGCCATGCAGCAGATAGGCATAGTTGTCTTGCAGACAGCGAACGGTCACCAGTTCCAGCGGCATTGGCAAATCCTTTTCCTTGTGCTGTTTTCAACGGTGACAAAACCGGGGCCGGGGTGCAATGCATCATGATATCGAGGATCTGCGCCGCTTCTATTACCAGCGGTCACTGGGCCGGGTGGTTCAGCGGATCCTGCGCGATCGGCTGATTCTGCGCTGGCAACCGGCCCGCAGCAAGGGCATGAACGTGGCGGGCTATGGCTTTGCCGCGCCGATGCTGCGGCCATATCTGGCCCCGGCAAGGCGGGTCACGGCGCTGATGCCGGGACCGCAGGGGGTCATGGGCTGGCCTGCGGGAATGCCCAACCATAGCGTTCTGTGCGACGAAACCGCGTGGCCGCTTGAAACCGGCAGCCTTGATCGGCTGGTCATGCTGCACGGGCTGGAAACCAGCGATCATCCCGCCGCCCTGCTGGCCGAGGCATGGCGCGTGCTGGGGCCGGGGGGGCGGATGATCGTGATGGTCCCGAACCGGGCCGGACTGTGGGCCGCATCCGACCGCACGCCCTTTGGCCTTGGTCGCAGCTATACGGCGGGGCAGCTTGAAACCCAGATGCGCAAGGCAGGTTTCGTCAGCGAGTGGTCGGGATCCGCCGTCTATATCCCGCCGTCCGATCGACGTTTCTGGCTGCGCAGCGCCCAGATGTGGGAACGCGCCGGGGCCAGGATCAGCCGTGTGCTGATCGCCGGAGTGGTCATGGTCGAGCTGTCGAAACAGACCCGCGCGCCGATCGGGCCGGGGGTCAAGGTGCATGTCCCGAACCCTCTGGACATTCTGGACGGCGTGGGGATCCGCCAGCCGCATGGCAGTCCGGCGACCCGCCGCGACAGTGGCGTCACAAGGTGCCGTTAGGTCATCTAGTCTCCTGACAGGAGATCACTAAATGCCGAAACTTGTCCTAAAGGTGAACTAGCCGAATCGGCGCTTTTTTGCGCATATTGACCAAGTGGTAAGTTTTTAAATGGTGACGTGTCATGTGTGCGCTTTGTGTGTCGCCGGCGCTTGAAGGCTGGCCGATTTTTATCCTCTGCGGTGCTGGGATGCAGCGTCGTGAAGGCAAACTGACCGAGGCTTTGCGGTCGTTCCGTTTGCCCTTTCGTGTGCTCGAAACTGTGCGGGGCGCCTCTCCGGTCGGGGGGCGCCCCGAGTTGCATCGCAGGGTCTGGCGTCAGGTGGTTCAGGATGACCTGCCCGGTGCGATCCTTCTGGAAGATGGTGTCAAATTGCTGCCCGGCTTCGTCGGCTTTCTGGCGGCGGGCGGGTATCTGCATTCCGAACTGACGCAGCTGTGCCACGGTCGCGCCCGTGTCTGGCGCTGGGGGGCAAGCGATGCCTCGCCGGGGGTGCGCCTGCGACCGCTGGCCGTCAGCGATGCCCTGCCTGCCGGATATGCCTTGTCGCGCAAGGGCGCAGGCCATCTGCTGGACGCCCATCGCGCGACCCGCGCCCGCTGCGAGGTGACCCAGGACAGCTGGCCCTGTGACGTCGGGCAGCTTGGCGCGCTGGTTGCCCGGCCGCAGCTGGTCGAGGCGCCGGAATGGATGACCGCGACCGCACCCGGACCCGCCGCGCCCGATGCCGGGCGACCTTCACGCATTCGCCACTTCGCCCGCGAGTCATTCAGCCGCGAACTGAGCCTGCGCCACTGATCTTCCGGACTTCCTGTCAGGGCCGCGCCGATGGTTTCGGGGCGGCCTTGTACCGTCTTGCCTCGCGATGTTCGGGGTGGCGATGTCTCCGATCCGCAACGTCAATTCAAGAACTGCGATCCAAAGGTCGCATCCCTCGCGATTCCGTGTGCTTGACGGTTGCCGGGTCTTGAATCAGGTGCTAGAGACGCCGCAGATTTCCGAATGGCCGTCCACAGGCCGTTTGACTGCGACCCGCACCCCGCGACAGACCGGATCCCTTGTCCGGCCCGCCAGCGGGGTTTGCGCAAACCGTGAAGGATGACCGTGGCCAACTCTGTTTCCATGTCCCAGAGCATCGCCGGGCGCTATGCGCAGGCCGTCTTCGACATCGTGAAAGAAGAAGGAGGGCTGGATCAACTGGCCCAACAGACCGACGATCTGGGTGCGGCGCTGCATGACAGCAGCGATCTGCGCAGCCTGATCACCTCGCCCATCTACAGCCGCGACCAGCAGAACCGTGCCATCGGCGCGCTGGCCGACAAGATGGGCCTGTCGGCCACGATGTCGAACACCCTGCAGCTGATGGCGAAGAACCGGCGCCTGTTCGTACTGCCGCAGCTGGTGTCCCAGCTTCAGGCACTGATCGCGCAGGAGCGTGGCGAAGTGACCGCCGATGTGATCAGCGCCGTCGCGCTGACCGATGACCAGCAGAACCGCCTGCGTGACACGCTGGCGAAGAAGTCGGGCAAGACGGTCAAATTGAATACCCGCGTCGATGAGGCTCTCATCGGCGGAATGATTGTCAAGATGGGCTCGCAGATGATCGACAGCTCGATCCGCTCGAAGCTCGCCTCCCTCCAGAATGCTATGAAAGAGGTCGGATAATGGGAATCCAGGCTGCCGAGATTTCGGCGATCCTCAAGGATCAGATCAAGAACTTCGGTCAGGAAGCCGAAGTGGCCGAAGTGGGGCAGGTGCTGTCGGTCGGTGACGGCATCGCCCGTGTCTACGGCCTCGACAAGGTGCAGGCCGGTGAGATGGTCGAATTCCCCGGCGGCGTCCGGGGCATGGTGCTGAACCTCGAAACCGACAACGTCGGTGTCGTGATCTTCGGCGACGACCGTGACATCAAGGAAGGCGACACCGTCAAGCGCACGCGCTCGATCGTGGACGTCCCCGTCGGCAAGGGCCTGCTGGGCCGCGTCGTCGACGCACTGGGCAACCCGATCGACGGCAAGGGGCCGATCGAGAGCGACACCCGCGCCGTCGCCGACGTGAAGGCACCGGGCATCATGCCGCGCAAATCGGTTCACGAACCGATGGCGACCGGCCTGAAGGCCATCGACGCGATGATCCCCGTCGGCCGCGGCCAGCGCGAGCTGATCATTGGTGACCGCCAGACCGGCAAGACCGCGATCGCGCTGGACACCATTCTGAACCAGAAGAACTACAACGGCCGCGAAGAAGACGGCATGAAGTCGCTGTATTGCGTCTATGTCGCCGTTGGCCAGAAGCGTTCGACCGTTGCGCAGCTGGTGAAGAAGCTGGAAGAAACCGGCGCGATGGCCTATTCGATCGTCGTCGCCGCAACCGCGTCGGACCCCGCGCCGATGCAGTTCCTCGCACCCTATTCGGCGACCGCCATGGGCGAGTATTTCCGTGACAACGGCATGGACGCGCTGATGATCTATGACGACCTGTCCAAGCAGGCCGTTGCTTATCGTCAGATGTCGCTGCTGCTGCGCCGCCCGCCCGGCCGCGAAGCCTATCCGGGCGACGTTTTCTACCTGCACTCGCGCCTGCTGGAGCGTTCGGCCAAGCTGAACGAGGAATATGGCGCAGGCTCGCTGACGGCCCTGCCGATCATCGAAACCCAAGGCGGCGACGTGTCGGCCTTTATTCCGACCAACGTGATCTCGATCACCGACGGCCAGATCTTCCTGGAAACCGAACTGTTCTTCCAGGGCATCCGTCCGGCCGTGAACACCGGTCTTTCGGTCAGCCGCGTGGGTTCGTCGGCACAGACCAAGGCGATGAAATCGGTTGCCGGTCCGGTCAAGCTGGAACTGGCGCAGTATCGCGAAATGGCGGCCTTTGCCCAGTTCGGTTCGGATCTGGACGCCGCGACCCAGCGACTGCTGAACCGTGGTGCGCGCCTGACCGAGCTGATGAAACAGCCGCAGTATTCGCCGCTGACCAACGCTGAAATCGTGATTGTCATCTATGCCGGCACCAAAGGTTACATCGACACCGTGCCGGTGCGCGAAGTCGTGGCATGGGAACAGGGCCTGATCCAGTTCCTGCGCAACCAGAAGGCTGACCTGCTGGACGACATGACCAAGAACGACCGCAAGGTTGCGGGCGATCTGGAAAACGCGATCAAGGCGGCGCTGGACGAATACAGCAAGACCCGCGCCTGAGAGGGGGGATAGATGCCCAGTCTCAAGGAACTCAAAAACCGGATCGGAAGCGTCAAGAACACGCGGAAGATCACCAAGGCGATGCAAATGGTCGCCGCCGCGAAACTGCGCCGTGCGCAAGACGCGGCGGAGGCCGCGCGCCCCTATGCCGACCGCATGGCCGCCGTCATGGCCGGGCTGACCGCAAGTGCGGCCGGTTCGGAAACGGCGCCGCGCCTGCTGTCGGGCACGGGCTCGGAACAGAAGCATCTGCTTGTGGTGATGACCGCGGAACGTGGTCTTGCCGGCGGCTTCAACAGCTCGATCGTCAAGCTGGCGCGCCAGCATGCCGAAAAGCTGCGGGGCCAGGGCAAGGACGTGACGATCCTGACCGTCGGCAAAAAAGGCCGCGAGCAGCTGAAGCGTGACTATGGCAGCCTGTTTGTCAGCCATGTCGATCTGTCCGAGGTCAAGCGCGTGGGCTATGAAAACGCCCGCCAGATCACCGATCAGGTTCTGGACCGGTTCGAAGCGGGCGAATTCGACGTCGCCACGATCTTTTACAACCGGTTCGAATCGGTGATCAGCCAGATCCCGACGGCACGTCAGATCATCCCCGCCGAAGCGCCGCAGGGCGATCAGGCGGCCGATACCTCGGCGCTTTATGACTACGAGCCCGGCGAAGAGGCCATTCTGGCCGAATTGCTGCCCCGCTCGGTGGCGACGCAGATCTTTGCGGCGCTTCTGGAAAATGCGGCCTCCGAACAGGGGGCGCGGATGAGTGCCATGGACAACGCCACGCGCAACGCGGGCGACATGATCGACCGACTGACGACCGAGTATAACCGCTCGCGTCAGGCAGCGATCACCAAGGAACTCATCGAAATCATTTCGGGCGCCGAGGCGCTCTGACCGTAACGCAGAGGTGACATCATGGCAGAGGCCACTGGTAAAATCACGCAGGTGATCGGCGCCGTCGTAGACGTGCAGTTCGAAGACCACCTGCCCGCAATTCTGAACGCGCTGGAAACGGACAACAACGGCAAGAAGCTGGTGCTGGAAGTTGCGCAGCACCTGGGCGAAAACACCGTCCGCACCATCGCAATGGACGCGACCGAAGGTCTGGTCCGTGGTCAGGGCGTGACCGACACGAAGGGCCCGATCACGGTTCCGGTCGGCGACGCGACCCTGGGCCGCATCCTGAACGTCGTGGGCGAACCGGTTGACGAAGGCGACGCGCTGACCGTCACCGAAACCCGCGCCATCCACCAGCCCGCACCGGATTTCGCCGCTCAGGCGACCGCGTCGGAAATTCTGGTGACCGGCATCAAGGTCATCGACCTGCTGGCCCCCTATTCCAAGGGCGGCAAGATCGGCCTGTTCGGCGGCGCAGGCGTCGGCAAGACCGTTCTGATCATGGAACTGATCAACAACATCGCCAAAGTGCACTCGGGCTACTCGGTGTTCGCAGGTGTTGGCGAGCGGACCCGTGAGGGCAACGACCTGTATCACGAGATGGTCGAATCGGGCGTTATCAAGCCCGACAATCTGGCCGAATCGCAGGTTGCTCTGGTCTATGGCCAGATGAACGAGCCTCCGGGGGCCCGTATGCGCGTCGCGCTGACCGGTCTGACCCTGGCCGAGCAGTTCCGCGATTCGACCGGGACCGACGTTCTGTTCTTCGTCGACAACATCTTCCGCTTCACGCAGGCGGGTTCCGAGGTGTCGGCACTTCTGGGCCGTATTCCTTCGGCCGTGGGCTACCAGCCGACGCTGGCCACCGACATGGGCGCGATGCAGGAACGCATCACCTCGACCAAGAACGGCTCGATCACCTCGATCCAGGCCGTCTACGTTCCGGCCGATGACTTGACCGACCCCGCACCGGCAACGACCTTCGCCCACCTTGACGCCACGACCGTTCTGTCGCGTGCGATCTCGGAACTGGGCATTTACCCGGCCGTTGACCCGCTGGATTCCAACAGCCGGATCCTGGATCCCGGCGTCGTCGGCGAAGAGCATTATCAGGTGGCGCGCGACGTGCAGGGCATCCTGCAGAAATACAAGTCGCTGCAGGACATCATTGCGATTCTGGGCATGGACGAACTGTCGGAAGAAGACAAACTGACCGTGACCCGTGCGCGCAAGATCCAGCGCTTCCTGTCGCAGCCTTTCGACGTGGCGAAGGTGTTTACCGGTTCGGACGGTGTTCAGGTGCCGCTGGAAAAAACCATCGCGTCCTTCAAGGCCGTGGTTGCCGGCGAATATGACCACCTGCCCGAAGCCGCCTTCTACATGGTCGGCGACATCGATGAGGTGAAGGCGAAAGCCGAGCGTCTCGCCGCTGAAGCCGCGTAAGGGGGCGAAATGGCCGATACCATGCAGTTCGATCTCGTGTCGCCGGAACGGAGCCTGATCTCCGTTCCCGTGCGCGAGGTGCGCCTGCCGGGGACCGATGGCGATCTGACCGCCATGCCCGGCCATGCGCCGACCATCGTCACGCTGCGGCCGGGCCTTGTCACGGTGGTTGCCGGTGACGGCAACCAGTCGGAATTCGCCGTGACCGGCGGTTTCGCCGAAATCGCCGCCGATTCGGTCAGCCTGCTGGCCGAACGCGGTCATCCCCGCGCCGAGATCACGCAAGAGATCTTCAACGAGATGATGACCGAGGCACATCGCCAGAAGAAGGCTGCGGTCGAAAAGGCCGACAAGCATTCGACGGGCGAAGACATCGTGACCGCCGCGGTCAAGCTTCTGGGTGATATGGAGGCCTTGGGCACCCATATCGGTCTGGATCCGAACCAGGCGACGATCCCGGACTGATAGATCGTTGAAAATTTGACGATAAAGACAAGCCCCGGCCGCGCGCCGGGGCTTTCGCATGCGATTTGAACGCGTTTAATCTGGTTCAAAGGGGGAGACATGCAGCGTTTCAATCACACCGCGATCGGCATCTGTCAGGGCAGTCTGCAGCTGTTTTCGGCCTTCGAGGATAACGGTCCGATGTGGGCTGGCGAGGGCCCGCGGGTCGAGCGGCGGCAGGTCCGGTTCACGGACAGCTTTCTGCTGCCGCCGGTCGTCCATATCTCGGTGTCGATGTGGGATATCGAAGGCAGCAACAATCAGCGCGCCGATATTGCCAGCGACAAGGTGACCCCCGACGGGTTCGAGGTGGTGTTTCGGACCTGGGGCGATACGCGCGTCGCCCGCATCCGCGCCGATTGGATGGCCATCGGCGCGGTGCAGAACGAGGATGATTTCACCCTCTAGGCGCGTTCCAGATTGACCGCGATCAGGCCCGCGACCTCGTCCGGGTGACTGATCGGCAGCATGTGGCCCGCGCCCGGCACGCTGGCGCGGCCCACATCCGGCAGACGCGCCGCCAGCTGTTCGGCGATTTCATGCACCACCGGGGGCGAATTCTCGCCCGAGACCAGCAAGACCGGCGCATCGATCGATTCCAACCCGTCCGGGCGCAGGATATCGGCGCTGTCCTGCGACAGGGCCGGACCCGTCGCCGCGACGAGGTGGATCTGTTCGCGCATCTGCTGCTGCAGCATCGAGGGCAGGGCGTCATAGCCCTGGCCGCCCCAGACGGCCAGAAAGCGGCGCGTCGCCTCTTCGATCTGGCCTTCGGACATCAGTCGTTCCATCTCGGCGTCGCGCAGGGTCTGGTCGGCATCGTCGGCGGCCGCGAACAGGACAGGCTCGATCAGGGTCAATGTGCGCACGGCCTCGGGGGCTGCGACGGCGATGCGCAGGGCAACGGTCGCGCCGATGCTGTGACCGATCAGATCCAGCGGACGGTTGATGAAACTGGCCGCAATCCGGGTGACGGCCGTGTGGAAATCCACGTCGTCCGATCCCGGTTCCCACGGATCGCTGCGGCCGTGGCCCGGCATGTCAAAGCCTTGCAGATCGATCTGCCCGCCAAGCCGCTGCGCGATGGGACGCCAATAGCCGCCGCTTGCCAGCATGCAATGCAGCGCCAGCGCCGGGCGGTCAGGGTCGCCCGGCCAGTGTCGTTTGTAGATCCCCTTCACAGCGATGCCAGATGCCGTTCCAGGAAATCCAGCCGATCCTGACCCCAGAACCGTTGTCCGGTTTCGCGGACCACATAGAACGGCGCGCCAAAGGCCCCGGCCTCGACCGCGTCCTCCAGGTTGCGGCCATAGGTTTCGGCGCCGACGAACAGGCCCTTGTCGGCCAGATCGGGGTCGAAGCCGTGCGCCTGCAGGATATCGCGGATCACGCTGTCTTCCGCGATGTCGCGCTGTTCGGCCCAAGTGGCGCGGGTAAACGCGTGCACCAGCCCGCCAAGATCGCCGCCGCCGGCATTCTGCGCGGCAATCACCGCATAAGAGGACGGAGCCATATTCGTCGGCCAATGCGCAGGGTTCAGGTGAAACGGAACGCCCATATGCGCGGCCCACCGGGTCAGTTCCTGCGCGCGGTATTCCTGACGGCTGACATGGCGGTCCTTGGGACGGATCCCGCCGGTGCGGTCGAACATCTGCATCAGGTCGACCGGCTTGTAGGTGATCGTCGCGCCGTGTTTTTCGGCAATCTCCTCAAGCCGCAACCCGGCCAGATAGCAATACGGGCTGATTGTCCCAAGATAATAGTCGATGCTAGCCATAACATGGTCCTTCTAGGTTTGCCGCGAGGCTAGCGCGGTGCTAAGGCGTTCGCAATCTGACGAATCCCGCCAAAGGCCTTGCTTCCATGCCCGTCATGACAGAACCCAAACTCATCGCTGGTAATGCCAACACGCCGCTTGCTTCGGCCATCGCCCGTCGCATGTCGATGCATCGTGGCATGAATGTGGGGCTGTGCGACGCCCGTGTCGAGCGTTTCAACGATGCCGAGATCTTTGTCGAAGTCTACGAGAACGTTCGTGGCGAAGACATGTACATCATTCAGCCGACGTCGAACCCGGCGAATGACAACCTGATGGAACTGCTGATCATGGTTGACGCGCTGAAACGGTCCTCGGCCGCGCGCATCACCGCCGTGATCCCCTATTTCGGCTATGCCCGTCAGGACCGCCGCGCCAAGGCCCGCACGCCGATCAGCGCCAAGCTGGTCGCCAACCTGCTGACCGAGGCGGGCGTGGACCGGGTTCTGACCATGGACCTGCATGCCGCGCAGATTCAGGGCTTCTTCGATATTCCGGTCGATAACCTGTACGCGGCCCCGGTCTTCGGACTGGACGTCAAGCACCACTTCAAGGGTCGCATGGACGATCTGATGGTCGTCTCGCCCGATGTGGGTGGTGTGGCCCGCGCCCGCGAACTGGCCACCCGGATCGGTGCGCCCCTGTCGATCGTGGACAAGCGCCGCGAAAAGGCGGGAGAGGTCGCCGAGATGACCGTGATCGGTGATGTCGAAGGCAAGGCCTGCATCATC
Organism: Paracoccus homiensis; assembly: GCF_900111675.1. Classification (GTDB taxonomy): domain Bacteria; phylum Pseudomonadota; class Alphaproteobacteria; order Rhodobacterales; family Rhodobacteraceae; genus Paracoccus; species Paracoccus homiensis. The sequence continues at coordinate 54,770 of NZ_FOHO01000014.1, forward strand.
GTCGACGATATCTGCGACACGGCCGGAACGCTGTGCAAGGCCGCGCAGACGCTGACGGATGCCGGCGCGACCGAGGTGCACGCCTATATCACCCATGGCGTCCTGTCCGGCCCGGCGGTCGAACGGATCAGCAAATCGGTGATGAAATCGCTGGTGATCACCGATTCGATCCAGCCGACCGAGGCGGTGAAGAATGCGCCGAATATCCGTATCGTGCCGACCGCGCCGATGTTCACCCAGGCGATCCTGAACATCTGGAACGGCACGTCGGTCAGCAGCCTGTTCGAAACCGACACGCTGATCCCGATCTATGAAGGTCTTTACAGCGACAGCTGAAGCCGCCGGTTTCGGGCGCAGGTGACGATCAGTCCTTGCGCCCGCGCACCGAAATGACCCCGTCGAAGGATCCGCCATCGCGGGTCGCCTTCGCACCCAGATTGCGCGCCAAGCTGCGCATCGACTGATTTTCAGCCTGATAGAACAGATGCAGCGACGACATGCCGACCCGGCGTGCCGCCAGCATCGTCAACAGGATCAGGGTGCGTCCGAGACCCTTGCCCTGCAATTGCGGCTCGACCGACAGGGCGACTTCGCCCGCGCCGCTGGTGGGATAGGCGGCCAGTTCAGACATCGCCCGCAGGTCGCCCCGCACGAAAGCGCCAAAGGCATAGGTCTGCGACCAATCGATCCGATCGACATAGGCGCAGATCGCCTCGTCGCTGAGACTGCCGTGAAACCGCGAGCCGCGGGCCTCGGGCGAAAGCCGCAGGAAATGCGCCTTGACAGCCGGCGCGTCGGCTTGATCCAGCCCGCGCAGCCGGAACCGGCCCGCAAGCCGGGTCAACAGTGGCAAGCCCTGTGGGCGGGGCCTGCGAAAGGGAAAGCGAAGATGAAGCACGCCCTGATCCGTTTCGACGTTCGACCCATGCCGAACCCCGCCGAAATCGGTTCGGCGGGGCGAATTTTCAAGTCCGACCCTACGTCAGCCTAATGCGGCAGGGCGCGCCAGCCGATGTCACGACGACAGAAGCCCTGCGGCCAGTCGATGCGGTCAACCAGATCATAGGCGCGCTGATGGGCCTCGGTCAGCGTCGCGCCGCGTCCGGTGCAGGCCAGAACCCGGCCCCCGCTGGCGACGACCTGTCCGTCCTGATCCTTGGTCCCGGCGTGGAACACCATCTCGAAACTGGTTTCAGGAAGGTTGCTCAGGCCATTGATCACGCTTCCCTTTTCGTATTCACCGGGATAGCCGTTCGCGGCCATCACCACGGTCAGGGCATGATCCTCGGCCCAGGTGACCTGCGCCTGATCCAGACGCCCTTCGGCACAGGCCAGCAGCAGGTCAAGAACCTGACCGCCCAACCGCATCATCAGAACCTGGCATTCCGGGTCACCGAAGCGCACATTGTATTCGACCAGCCGCGCCTGTCCGTCCTTGATCATCAGCCCGGCATAAAGGACGCCCTGAAACGGCATGCCGCGATCAGCCATTTCCGCCATCGTCGGGCGGACGATGCGGTCCATGACCTGATCCTGCAACGCCTCGGTCAGGATCGGGGCGGGGCTATAGGCGCCCATGCCGCCGGTATTCGGGCCGGTATCGCCGTCGCCGACGCGTTTGTGATCCTGTGCCGTGCCCACGGGCAGGCAGGTCTTGCCGTCGCAAAGGATGAAAAAGCTGGCCTCTTCGCCGTCCATGAATTCCTCGATCACGACCGAGGTGTCGCCGAATTCGCCGTCGAAGATCTGGGCGATGGCCTCATGCGCCTGCGCCACGGTTTCGGCCACGGTCACGCCCTTGCCTGCGGCCAGCCCATCGGCCTTGACCACGATGGGGGCACCCTTTTCGCTGACATAGGCGCAGGCGGGCGCGGCCTCGGTAAAGCGGGCCCATGCGGCGGTGGGGGCGTCGCAGGCATCGCAGACTTCCTTGGTGAAGGTCTTTGACGCCTCAAGCTGGGCGGCCGCGCGGGACGGTCCGAAAACCGGCAGGCCCGCTTCGCGCAGCGCATCGGATACGCCCGCGGCCAGCGGCGCCTCGGGGCCGATGACGACGAAATCGATGGCATGTTCTTCGGCGAAGGTCAGCACGTCGGCGGGTGAATCAATGTTGATCGAGGCGCAGCGCGCAAAGCTGGCGATGCCCGCATTGCCCGGTGCGACGATCAGCCGGTCGCATTTCGGATTCTGCCGGATGGCCCATGCCAACGCATGTTCACGCCCGCCGCCGCCGAGGATCAGGATATTCATCTGCCGCCCTTTCGCTTGCCGCCCTTTCACTCAGGGTCGGCGCGTTCTAGTCTGAGGGCCGCGAGGGAACAAGACGCAGGGTTCGGCAGGAATGGATCTTCTGGAAGACGCGCCGGGCAGCAATGCCCATGAATTCACGGTGTCCGAGCTTTCGGGCGCGGTCAAGCGCAGCATCGAGGACCAGTTCGGCCGCGTCCGCGTGCGCGGCGAGATCGGGCGCGTGTCGCGGCCCGGATCGGGTCATCTGTATTTCGATCTGAAGGATGACCGGTCGGTTCTGGCGGCGGTGACGTGGAAAGGGCAGGCCGCGCGACTGACCCAGCGCCCCGAAGAGGGGATGGAGGTGATCGCCACCGGACGCATGACCACCTTTCCGGGGCAGTCGAAATATCAGCTGATCGTCGATCAGATCGAACCTGCGGGCGCGGGTGCATTGATGGCGATGCTGGAAAAGCGCCGCAAGGCGCTGGCGGCCGAGGGGCTGTTCGATCAGGATCGCAAGCGGCCCTTGCCGTTCCTGCCGCGCGTCATCGGGGTCGTCACCTCGCCATCGGGGGCGGTCATCCGCGACATTCTGCATCGGTTGCGCGACCGTTTTCCGACCCATGTGCTGATCTGGCCCGTGGCCGTGCAGGGCGAGGCCTGTGCCCCGCAGGTGGCCAACGCGATCCGGGGGTTCAATGCGCTGGACGGGCAGGGTCCGGTGCCGCGCCCCGACCTGATCATCGTGGCGCGCGGGGGCGGCAGCCTTGAGGATCTTTGGGGTTTCAACGAAGAAATCGTGGTTCGTGCCGCTGCTGACAGTGCGATCCCGCTGATCTCGGCGGTGGGGCATGAAACCGATACGACGCTGATCGATTTCGCTTCGGACCGGCGGGCGCCGACGCCGACGGCGGCCGCGGAAATCGCCGTGCCGGTGCGGTCGGACCTGTCCGCGCGACTGGCCGAATCTGCCGCCCGCATGACCCGTGCCAGCACCCAGCGCATCGACCGGCCCCGTCAACGGCTGCGCGATCTGGCCCGCGCGATGGGGCGTCCCGGCGTGCTGGTCGAAGGCCCGCGTCAGCGGTTGGACCTGTGGGGCGCAAGGCTGGACCCGGCGCTGCGCGGGTTGGTGCGCAGCAGGCGGCAGGATCTGGCCTCGCGCCCGATGCCCGCCGCTACGCTGCGGCAGTTCATGTCGGCCAAGCGCCACGGGCTGGAACGGGTTCTGGCGCGGCTGGATGGCGGGCTGGACCGACGCATGGATCGCCGCCGCGACCGTCTGGGTCAGTTGCAGGAACGGCTGGACAATTCGCTGCGCCGCACCGTCGCGGTGACCGGTCGCGCGATCACCACCCAATCCGAGCGGCTGGCAGGGCTGTCGCAGCGCCTGGATCAGGGGATGTCCCGCCTGATCGACGCGCGCAAGGCCGAGGTCGCGCGCATCGATCGGCTGCGCGCCGGGCTGGGGTATCGCGAGACGCTGAAACGCGGCTATGCGGTCGTGCGCCACGGCAGCGGGCTTGTGACCTCGGCCGAAGAGGCAAGACGCCATCCCCGGATCGAGCTGGAATTCCACGACGGAACCTTGCCTGCCCGCCCGGAAGGCACCCCGCCCAAAAGCACGCGCAAATCCCCCGACCCGCAGCAGAAAAAGCTGCTGTAGCTATCAAATGTTGAGTCAAGCGGTTGTGAAACAAGGTGAGCGAACCTAGTTACCCGCCTGAACGCGGCTCTTCGAAAGGCTCGAAGTCTGCGGAATTCGATGGGACATTGGCGATTTCAAGGCTTCGGGCATGAGTACACAATCTCGGATTTTGGTGGCTGCCTCGATCATGGGCGCGGTCTTTGCGGCGGGTACGGCGCTTGCCCAGCAAGGCGGCGAAGCCCCGCCGCCTGCGGTCACGGTCGTGACGCTGCAGCCGCAGGATGTGACGCTGACTTCGAAGTTGCCCGGTCGCGTCGTTGCCAGCGCCGAGGCCGAGATCAAGCCGCAGGTCACCGGGATCGTGACCGAGCGTCTGTTCAGCGAAGGCAGCCATGTCTCGGAAGGCGATCCGCTGTATCGGATCGACCCGCGCACCTATCAGGCCTCGGTGGCGCAGGCCGAGGCGTCGCTGGCACAGGCACAGGCGCAGGCCGATGCCGCCAGCCGCGAGGCCGACCGCATTGCCGCGCTGCGCGACCGTTCGGTCGTCAGTGAACAGTCGCAGGATACCGCCATTGCCGATCGCGACGCCGCCCTCGCCGCCGTTCAGGCCGCCGAGGCGCAGTTGCAGGCCGCCCAGATCAACCTGAACTACACCACGATCACCGCGCCGCTGGATGGCGTGATCGGTCTTGCGCAGACCTCGGCGGGGGCGCTGGTTTCGGCCAATCAGGCAACCCCGCTGGCCACTATCCGCAGCATCGATTCGGTCTATGTCGATGTGACCCAATCCGCCGCCGATATCGTCCGCTGGCAGCGGCAGGGCGCCGAAGGGGGCCTGTCGCGCGACGCCGACCGGACCGTGACGCTGGAACTGGCCGATGGCAGTCAATACGACCACGAAGGCTCGCTGACCGCTGCCGAACCCCAGGTGAATGAAACCACCGGCGTGGTGACGCTGCGGATGGAATTCGACAATCCCGAAGGTCTGCTGCTGCCCGGCATGTATGTGCTGGTCGAGATGCCGCAGGCGCAGCTGCCCGATGCCATCCTTGCCCCGCAGGAAGGCGTGACCCGCGACCGCCGTGGCCGCCCGGTCGCCATGGTCGCGAATGCCGACAACGTCATCGAGGAACGTCAGCTGGATATCATTCAGGATCTGGGCAATCAGTGGGTTGTTCGCGACGGCCTTCAGCCCGGCGACCGCATTGTGGTCGAGGGGCTGCAAAAGATCGGCAGCGGCATGACCGTCACCCCCGAGGAACGTCAGTCCGATGACGCGGCCGAACCTGATGCGGCCCAGCCCGAAGACGGCGATGCGGCCCCCGAGGGCGAGACAACCGAAGCTGGCAACTGACGCCGCCCAGGATCAGAGCGAGATAACCCCATGGCCCGTTTCTTTATCGATCGTCCCGTCTTTGCCTGGGTGATCTCGATCATCATCATGGGGATCGGCCTGCTGTCGATCCTGACCCTGCCGGTGGCGCAGTATCCGCAGATCGCGCCGCCTTCGGTGTCGATCAACGCATCCTATCCGGGGGCCTCGGCGGAAACCGTGTCGAACACCGTCACGCAGGTCATCGAACAGCAGATGACCGGCCTGGACGGGATGCGGTACATGTCCTCCAGCTCGACCTCGGCGGGGACCTCCAGCACGACCCTGACCTTTGAGACCGGCACCGATGTCGATATCGCGCAGGTGCAGGTTCAGAACAAGCTGTCACAGGCGACATCGCTGCTGCCCGAGGCCGTGCAGCGTCAGGGCGTCACGGTCGAGAAATCCTCGGCCGGGTTCCTGATGGTGATCGGCCTGATCGGTGACGAGAATTACGACCAGACCGACCTTGCCGATTACATGGTGTCGAACCTCGTCGACGATCTGAGCCGGGTCGAAGGCATCGGCAGCGTTCAGGTTTTTGGCGCGCAATATGCGATGCGCATCTGGCTGGATCCATCCAAGCTTGCGGCGTATGAATTGGCCCCGTCCGATATCGTGGCGGCGGTTTCGGCCCAGAACACGCAGATTTCGGCAGGTGCGTTCGGCGGCAAGCCCGCACCCGAAGGCCAGCAGCTGAATGCGACGGTGACCGCGCAATCGCTGTTGTCGACGCCCGCGGATTTCCGCCAGATCGTGCTGCGCGCCGAAGAGGATGGCGGGCTGGTCCTGTTGCAGGATGTGGCGCGGGTCGAGATCGGCGCCGAAAGCTATGGCGCGGAATCCACGTATAACGGACGCCCGGCATCGGGTATGGCGCTAAGCCTTGCACCGGGCGCGAATGCGCTGGACACCGCCGAGGCCGTGAAGGAACGGATGGAGGAATTCGCAGAATTCTTCCCCGAGGGTGTCGAATACGTGATCCCCTATGACACCACCCCCTTCGTTGAGATCTCGATCGAAGAGGTGGTCCACACCCTGATCGAGGCCATCGTCCTGGTCTTTGTGGTGATGTATATCTTCCTGCAGAACTGGCGCGCGACTCTGATTCCGACGCTGGCGGTTCCGATCGTGCTGTTGGGCACGTTCGGGATCATGGCGGCCTTTGGATTCACCATCAACACGCTGACCATGCTGGCCATGGTTCTGGCCATCGGTCTGCTGGTCGATGACGCGATCGTGGTGGTCGAGAATGTCGAACGCATCATGGAGGAAGAGGGGCTTTCCCCGCGCGAGGCGACACGCAAATCCATGGGGCAGATCACCGGCGCATTGGTGGGCATCGCACTGGTCCTGTCGGCCGTGTTCGTGCCGATGGCCTTCTTTGCGGGCTCGACCGGGGTGATCTATCAGCAGTTCTCGATTACCATCGTCTCGGCCATGGCGCTGTCGGTGCTGGTGGCCCTGACGCTGACGCCGGCACTCTGTGCGCAGTTGCTGAAGCAGACGCATGGCGAGAAGCGCGGCTTCTTCGGTCTGTTCAACCGCAATTTCGACCGTACCACGCGCGGCTATACCGGTGCGGTGAACTGGCTGGTGCGGCGTCCGCTGCGCACGCTGGCGGTCTATGTCGGTCTGGGGGCGGTGATGGTCCTGCTGTTTGCCCGCACGCCCGAGGGTTTCCTGCCCGACGAGGATCAGGGCATCATGTTCGTTCTGATCCAGGGCCCCACCGGCGCCACGTTCGAGCGCACGAATGAGGTGATCGATCAGGTCGAGAATTACTTCCTTGAACAGGAAGGCGAACTGGTCGAATCCGTGTTTGGCGTGTCCGGGTTCAGCTTTTCGGGGCAGGGGCAGAATGTCGGTCTTGCCTTCGTGCGGTTGAAGGACTGGGACGAACGCACCGATCCGTCGCAGGGGGTGCAGGCCATGGCCGGTCGGGCCTTCGGGGCCTTCAGCCAGATCCGCGACGCGATGGTCTTTCCGGTCGTGCCGCCCTCGGTGATCGAGCTTGGCAACGTTTCGGGCTTTGACTTCTACCTGCAGGCACGCGGTGGGCAAAGCCATGAACAGCTGCTGGAAGCCCGCAACCAGATGCTGGGCATGGCGACGCAAAGCGATCTGATCGCGCAGGTCCGGCCATCCGGTCTGGAAGACGCGGCGCAGTTCAATCTGGATATCGACTGGCGCAAGGCCGGCGCGATGGGCGTCACGGCGACCGATGTGGCCAATCTGTTGCAGACCGCGTGGACCGGCGCCTATGTCAACGACTTCATCGACCGGGGACGGATCAAGAAGGTCTATGTGCAGGGCGAGGCGGATTCGCGCGCGACCCCCAGCGATCTGGAAAAATGGCGGGTGCGCAATTCGGCCGGCGGGCTGGTTCCGTTTTCCAACTTCGCGGAAGGCGATTGGACCTACGGGCCGCAGGGTCTGAACCGCTATAACGGCGTGCCCTCGATGCAGATTCAGGGCAGCCCGGTGCCGGGTGTCAGCTCTGGCGCGGGCATGGCCGAGATCGAGCGTCTGGCCGAACAATTGCCTCCGGGCTTCGACGTGGCCTGGACCGGGCTGTCGCTTGAGGAACGCGATTCCGGTTCGCAGACAACGATGCTGTATGCCCTGTCGCTGGCCGCAGTGTTCCTGTGCCTTGCGGCGCTATACGAAAGCTGGTCGATCCCCTTCGCGGTCATCCTGGTCATGCCGATCGGCGTGTTGGGCGCATTGCTGGGGGCCACGCTGGGGCAGTTCGACAACGGCGTTTTCTTTCAGGTGGGTCTGCTGACCGTGATCGGCCTGACGGGCAAGAACGCGATCCTGATCGTGGAATTCGCGCGCGAACAATCCGAACAGGGCGTGCCGCTTTACAAGGCCGTGGTCGAGGCCGCGCGACAGCGTTTCCGCCCGATCATCATGACCTCGATCGCGTTTTCGCTGGGGGTGCTGCCGCTGGTCCTGTCCAGCGGGGCGGGTTCGAACGGGCGGAACGCCATCGGCGCGACGGTGCTGGGCGGGACGCTGGCCGCGACGGCCTTCGGCATCCTGTTCGCGCCGCTGTTCTATGTGATCCTGCGCCGCCTGCTGGGCCGCAAGGACCAGCTGGACGAGGCGCAACCGACCACAGCCGGTTGACGACGACATGATCTCGGCGCTTCATGCCCCGCCAAAGGGCAGGAGGCGCCGATGATCGACAAGCTGGAAATGTTCCTGGCCGTCGCCAAGGAAGGGCATTTCGGACGCGCGGCGCAATCGCTGGGAATTACCCAGCCCACGCTGTCGGCGGGCATCAAGAATTTGGAAGAACAACTGGGCGTGCTGCTGATCTTTCGCGGCTCGCGCTATGGCGGCCTGACACCCGAGGGGCAGTCGGCGCTGATCTGGGCGCGGCGGATCGTCGGAGATACGCGGCAATTGCGCGACGAGATGCGGACCCGCCGTCACGGCCTGTCGGGGCGGTTGCGGATCGCGGTCATTCCCACCGCGCTGACATGGGCGGCCAGGATCAGCGCACGTTTCGGACGTGCCCACCCCAATGTCGGCTTCACGATCCTGTCGCGCACCTCGGTCGAGATCCTGCAGATGATCGACGACCTGCAGATTGATGCCGGGATTTCCTATCTGGACAATGAACCCCTGGGCAAGGTTTCAACCGTGCCGCTTTATGATGAACGCTATATGCTGGTTTGCGAGGCGGGCAGCGATCTGGCCGCGCAGGGGCGGGCCAGCTGGGCTGATCTGGACGGCCAGCGGCTGTGCTTGCTGACATCCGACATGCAGAACCGGCGGATCATCAACCGCAATCTGGCCGAGGCCGGAGTAACGCCGCAGGCGACGGTCGAAAGCAGTTCGACCGTGGTTCTGGTCTCGCATGTGCTGGAAGGGGGCTGGGTGACGATCCTGCCCGAGGACATCGCGGGTTTTCTGGCGCAGGGCAAACCCGTGTCGCTGATCCCGCTGGATCAGCCCGAAACCACCCATGCCGTCGGTCTGGTGGCCCCCTGGCGCGAGCCGCACACCCCGGTCCTGGAGGCATTGCTGACCGAGGCGCGGCGTATGGTGGTTGATAGATAATCCCTATCGTTCAACGGAACTGCATTATTGATTTCCGATCATCGAACGTGTCTGCTGGTTCCCTGACGAATGTTGAAAGGCCAGCCATGCATCCCAATGCGCCAGCGCCGACCACCGAGGATATTCGCGCCATCGCCGCGCCGCTTGCCTCGTTGGAAGGACCACTTCTGCCGATGTTACATGCCGTGCAAGAGGCGTATGGCCATGTCCCCGAGGCGGCCGTTCCGGTCCTGTCGGATATTCTGAACCTTGGCCGGGCCGAGGTGCATGGCGTCATCAGCTTTTACCACGATTTCCGTAAGGCCCCGGCTGGAAAGCATATTCTGAAGATCTGCCGGGCAGAGGCCTGTCAGGCGATGGGCGGCAACCGGCTGGCGCAGGCGACGCTGGACAAGCTGGGCATCGACTGGCACGGCACCACGCCCAACGGCGCGGTTACGGTCGAGCCGGTCTATTGCCTTGGCATGTGCGCCTGTGCGCCCGCCGCGATGCTGGATGACAAGGTCGTCGCGCGGCTGGATGATGCGCGGATGGACAGGCTGCTGAAAGAGGCGGGCGCATGAAGATTTGGGTTCCCATGGACAGCGCCGCCAAGGCCGTCGGCGCCGATGAGGTCGCGCGCAGCATCGCCGAAACCGCCGCCTCACGCGGAATTGACGTCCAGATCATCCGCAATGGCAGTCGCGGCATGATCTGGCTGGAACCGCTGGTCGAGGTCGAAACCGATCAGGGTCGCGTGGGTTTCGGGCCGGTTTCGGTCGAGGATGTGCCCGCGCTGCTGGCGGGCACGCTGTCGGGGCTTGGCCCGGTCGAGCAGATCCCGTTCTTCGCCCGCCAGACCCGGCTGACCTTTGCCCGCTGCGGGGTGATCGACCCGTTGGATCTGGATGATTATCAGGCGCATGGCGGTCTCGCCGGTCTGCGCCGCGCCATCGCCATGCCGCGCGAGGATATTGTCACCGAAGTGACCGACAGCGGCCTTCGCGGTCGCGGCGGCGCGGGCTTTCCGACCGGCATCAAGTGGAAGACGGTGATGCAGGCCGAGGCCGACCAAAAATACATCGTCTGCAACGCCGATGAAGGCGACAGCGGCACCTTTGCCGACCGCATGATCATGGAGGGCGACCCCTTCACCCTGATCGAGGGCATGGCCATCGCCGGGATCGGCGTCGGCGCGACCAAGGGCTATGTCTATCTGCGCAGCGAATATCCCGATGCGATCAGGGTGATGAATGCCGCCGTCGCCATCACCCGCGACAGGGGAGTGCTGGGGCCACGGGTTCTGGGCTCGGACCATGCGTTCGACATGGAAATCCGCATGGGCGCGGGCGCCTATGTCTGCGGCGAAGAAACCAGCCTGCTGAACAGCCTGGAAGGCAAGCGCGGCGTCGTGCGGGCCAAGCCGCCGCTGCCGGCGCTGGAAGGGTTTCTGGGCAAGCCCACGGTCGTCAACAATGTCATCTCGCTGGCGACGGTGCCGGTGATCTTTGAAAAGGGCGCAGCCCATTACGCCGATTTCGGGGTCAACCGTTCGCGCGGGACGGCGACCTTGCAGATCGCGGGCAATGTCAAACAGGGCGGCCTGTTCGAATGCGCCTTTGGCATTACCCTGGGCGAGGTCGTGAACGACATCGCAGGCGGCACGGCCAGCGGGCGTCCGGTCAAGGCGGTGCAGGTCGGCGGACCCCTGGGCGCCTATATGCCGGTCCAGAAATTCGATACGCCGATGGGATACGAGGAATTCGACCAGAAGGGCGGGCTGATCGGCCATGCCGGGATGGTGGTCTTTGACGACAGCGCCGACATGCTGCAGATGGCGCGTTTCGCGATGGAGTTCTGCGCCGTCGAAAGCTGTGGCAAATGCACCCCCTGCCGGATCGGCGCGGTGCGCGGCGTCGAGACCATCGACCGTATCGCCGCGGGCGATGCCGCCGCCACCGAATTGCTGACCGACCTGTGCGAGACGATGAAGGACGGCTCGCTTTGCGCGCTTGGCGGGTTCACGCCTTTCCCGGTCATGTCCGCGTTGCAGGGCTTTCCAGACGACTTTGCGACCCAGAAGGAGGCCGCCGAATGAAAGATTTCATCATTCCGCAATTTCCGCCGGGCGATGATCGCGACATGGGCACGCCCGCAAAAACGGGCGCCCCGGTCACGCTGACCGTCGATGGGTTTCCGGTGACGGTCCCCGAGGGAACCTCGGTCATGCGGGCGGCGGCCGAGGCCGGGATTATGGTCCCGAAACTGTGCGCCAGCGACAATCTTGAGGCGTTCGGATCCTGCCGTCTGTGCGTGGTCGAAATCGAAGGCCGTCGCGGCACGCCCGCCAGCTGCACCACGCCGGTCGCAGAGGGCATGGTCGTCCACACCCAGACCAGCAAGATCAAGCGCCTGCGCAAGGGCGTGATGGAGCTGTATATCAGCGATCACCCGCTGGACTGCCTGACCTGTGCGGCCAATGGCGATTGCGAATTGCAGGATGCGGCGGGGCAGGTGGGGCTGCGCGATGTGCGCTATACCCCCGGCGACAATCATTTCGACCCGTCGGGCACCGGCGCGCGCAGCCAGTCCGAGGCGCGTTTGCGGATGCCCGTCGATCATGCCAATCCGCGCTATGTTCCCAAGGATGAAAGCAATCCCTATTTCACCTTCGATCCGTCGAAATGCATCGTCTGCTCGCGCTGCGTGCGGGCCTGCGAAGAGGTGCAGGGCACCTTCGCGCTGACCATCGAGGGGCGCGGTTTCGACAGCAAGGTCAGCGCGGGCACAGCCGCCGATGACTTCCTGACCTCGGATTGTGTCAGCTGCGGGGCCTGCGTGCAGGCCTGCCCGACGGCGACCCTGCAGGAAAAATCGGTGATCGAACTGGGCACGCCGGAACGATCCGTCATCACCACCTGCGCCTATTGCGGGGTCGGCTGTTCCTTCAAGGCCGAACTGAATGGCGATCAGCTGGTGCGCATGGTGCCTTACAAGCATGGCAAGGCGAACCGGGGCCACAGCTGCGTCAAGGGTCGCTTTGCCTATGGCTATGCCAATCACAAGGATCGCATCCTGAAGCCGATGATCCGCGAAAACATCGCGGATCCCTGGCGCGAGGTCGAATGGGACGAGGCGCTGAAATTCGCCGCCGACCGGATGAAGGGCCTGCAGGACAAGCATGGCCGCCGCTCGATCGGGGTGATCACATCAAGCCGCTGCACCAATGAGGAAACCTATCTGGTGCAGAAACTGGCGCGCGGCGTCTTTCTGAACAACAACACAGATACCTGCGCGCGGGTCTGCCATTCGCCCACCGGTTACGGGCTGGGCAAGACCTTTGGCACCTCGGCCGGGACGCAGGATTTCGACAGTGTCGAAAAGACCGACGTTGTTGTCATCATCGGCGCGAACCCGACCGACGGGCACCCGGTCTTTGCCAGCCGCCTGAAAAAACGCCTGCGTCAGGGTGCCAAGCTGATCGTCGTCGATCCGCGCCGCACCGATATCGTGCGCAGCGCTCATGTCGAGGCGGCCCATCACCTGCCGCTGCGTCCGGGCACCAATGTCGCCGTCGTCACCGCCATGGCCCATGTCATCGTGACCGAGGGTCTGATGGACGAGGCCTATATCCGCGAACGCTGTGACTGGGACGAGTTTCAGCATTACGCCGAATTCGTCAGCCAGGACCGCCACAGCCCAGAGGCGGTCGAGGCGCTGACGCAGGTGCCCGCCAAGGACCTGCGCGAGGCCGCGCGGCTTTACGCGACCGGGGGCAATGGCGCGATCTATTACGGGCTGGGCGTGACCGAACACAGCCAGGGCTCGACCACGGTGATGGGCATTGCGAACCTGGCCATGCTGACCGGCAATGTCGGGCGCGAGGGCGTGGGCGTGAACCCGCTGCGCGGCCAGAACAATGTGCAGGGGTCCTGCGACATGGGGTCGTTCCCGCATGAGCTGCCGGGCTATCGCCATGTGAAGCTGCCCGATGTGCGCGCGATCTTTGAAAAGGCCTGGGGCGTGGAAATCGACCCGGAACCGGGCCTGCGCATCCCCAACATGCTGGACGCCGCCGTCGAGGGCACGTTCAAGGGCCTGTATTGCCAGGGCGAGGATATCCTGCAATCGGACCCCGACACCCATCATGTCGCCGCCGGTCTGAAGGCGATGGAATGCGTCATCGTCCATGACCTGTTCCTGAACGAGACCGCGAATTACGCCCATGTCTTTCTGCCCGGATCGTCCTTCCTGGAAAAGGAGGGCACATTCACCAATGCCGAACGCCGCATCAACCGCGTGCGCAAGGTGATGGCACCGCTGAACGGCTATGAGGATTGGGAGGTGACGCAGCTTCTGGCCAATGCGATGGGCGCAAGCTGGCACTATACCCATGCCAGCCAGATCATGGATGAAATCGCCGCAACCACGCCCAGCTTTTCGGGCGTCAGCTTTGACATGCTTGAGGAAAAGGGCAGCGTGCAGTGGCCCTGCAACGAGGATGCGCCCGACGGCACGCCGACCATGCATGTCGATCACTTCGTGTCCGGCAAGGGGCATTTCATCGTCACCGAATATCTGGCGACCGATGAACGCACCGGCCCGCGTTTCCCGCTGTTGCTGACGACCGGGCGGATCCTGTCGCAGTATAATGTGGGCGCGCAGACCCGCCGCACCGAAAACGTGATCTGGCACCCCGAGGACATTCTGGAAATCCACCCCCATGACGCCGAACAACGCGGCGTGAACGAGGGGGACTGGGTGCGCCTTGCCAGCCGATCGGGTGAAACGACGCTGCGCGCGACCCTGACCGACCGCGTGGCTCCGGGTGTGGTCTATACCACTTTCCACCACCCGGCGACGCAGGCTAACGTGGTCACCACGGATTTCTCGGACTGGGCGACGAATTGCCCGGAATACAAGGTGACGGCAGTGCAGATCAGCCCCTCGAACGGGCCATCGGATTGGCAGGAAGACTATGCCCAGCAGGCGGAGATGGCGCGCCGGATCCTGCCTGCGGCGGAATAGCATGGACCTGCCCGATCCGCTGACCAAGGCGCAGGCGCTGCATGTGCGTGCGGGCAGCCGCACGCCCGTGCAGCGCATCATCCCCGAGGAAACGCCCGTCGCCATGGTCTATGACGGCACCACCCATGCCGTGATGATGGCGACCCCGGCCGATATTCGGGAATTCGCGCTGGGGTTCTCGTTGACCGAAGGGATCGTCGAACATCCCGGCCAGATCGCGTCCTGCGATGTGATCGCCCATGATCGCGGCGTCGAGGCGCGGATCTGGCTGGCCGAGGACCGGGCCGAGGCTTTGGCCGCCCGTCGCCGCACGCTTGCCGGGCCGGTGGGCTGTGGTCTGTGCGGCATCGACAGTCTGGATCAGGCGGTGCGTCCGCTGCCCGACCTGTCGGGCGCGGGGCCGGTGCTGGACGCCGCGCAGATTGCCGCCGCCACCGACAGCCTGCGCGACTGGCAGCCCCTGCATGACCAAAGCCGTGCGGTTCACGCGGCGGGTTTCCTGATGCCCGGCCGGGGTGTTGTTCTGGCCCGCGAGGATGTGGGCCGTCACAACGCGCTGGACAAGCTGATAGGCGCCATGGCGCTGGCGGGGATCGATACGGGGCAGGGTGCCTTTGTGCTGACCAGTCGCGTTTCGGTCGAGATGGTCCAGAAATGCGCGCTGGCGGGCGGGGCGGTGCTGATCGCGGTTTCGGCCCCCACGGCCCATGCGCTGCGACTGGCCGAGGGCGCGGGCGTGACCCTTGCCGCCTTTGCGCGGGGCGAAGGGTTCGACCTGTTCACCCACCCATATCGACTGACAGATGAGGTTTCCGATGTCGCCTGAGAAGATGGTCATGATGGCGAACCAGATCGCCTCGTTCTTCAAGACCCAGCCGGGGAACGCCGACGAGCGTATCGCCGACCATCTGCGCGACTTCTGGGAGCCGCGGATGCGCAGCCAGTTGCAGGATTATGTCGCGGCGGGCGGCGCGGGGCTTGACCCGTCGGTTCAACAGGCCGCGCGACTTTTGTGAAACCGGGCCGGGGTCGGGCGGGTTGAGGCGCGAAACCCAAAGCCGGACCCCGCCTGATGGACAGTTTTGCCCCTTTCGACCTTTCGCAGCATCGCGTCTGCGTCATCATGAATCCGGGATCGGGGGATAAGGACCCCGATGCCTTTGACCGCCGGGTCGAGGATGCGTTGCGGCCTGTCGCCGCCCGGTTTCGCCTGCGCCGTCTGGGCCGGGGGGACGACATCGCGCAGGCGACCCGTGATGCGCTGGCCGAAGGCTATGACGTGATCGGGGCGGCGGGCGGCGACGGCACGCTGTCGGCGGTTGCGGGCGTTCTTGCGGGCAGCGATGCGATCATGGCGCTGCTGCCGGGCGGAACCTTCAACTATTTCGCCCGCGATCTGGGCGTGGGCGAGGATCTGGATGCTGCCCTGCGGACCCTGACCGATGCGCGTGTCGCGCGGATCGATGTCGGGCAGATCAACGATCTGGTATTTCTGAACAATATCTCGCTTGGGGCCTATCCGCATATCCTGAAGACCCGCGAAAGCATCTATCGCCGTTGGGGCCGGTCGCGGATCGCGGCCTATTGGTCGGTGCTGGTGGCGCTGCGGCGTCTGCGCCGCCCGATGCATCTGACGGCCCATTTCGAAGGGCAGGATCGCGATTTCACCACCGCGTTGCTGTTCGCCGCGCGCAGCGCCTATCAGCTGGAATGTTTCGGGCTGGATGGGGCCAGGGCCGTGCGGCAGGGAAAATTCGCGGTGCTGATCGCCAAGGCAAGGCAGCCGCTGCCGCTGCTGCGTTCGGCCCTGCGGCTGGCTTTCGGGTTTTCGGCCAAGGACAGCGATTTCGACCTGATCGAGGCCGACAGCCTGACGATCACCACGCGCAAGCACCAACTGGTCGCGCATGACGGTGAAAAGACCGTCATGGACAGTCCGTTCCGGCTGCGCGTGCTGCGCGGCGGCTTGAAGGTCCTGCTGCCCGCGGCGCAGCAGGGGCGACAATGACGCGGATCGTGCATCTGTCCGACCTGCATTTCGGTTATCACCGGCAGGGACTGGTGGGGCCGCTGCTGGATGTCGTGAACCGGGCGCAGGCCGATCTGGTGGTGGTGACCGGCGATCTGACCCACCGCGGACGCCCCGGCCAGTTCCGTCAGGCGCGCGACTTCCTGTCGCGCATCAATGCGCCCGTGATCTCGACCCCCGGCAATCACGATGTGCCACTGTATAATGTGCCGATCCGGTTTCTGACGCCCTGGACCGGGTATCGTCAGGCCATCGACAGCGAGCTGGCCCCGGTGCGGCAGGTGGGGCGGGTCCGCGTGCAGGCGGTCAACAGCGTCGATCCGTTTTCCTGGCAGAAGGGGGTGATCCGCGAAGGGCAGATCGGGCGGGTCATCGGCGGGCTGGATCCGCTGTCGATGAACATCGTCGCCCTGCATCATCCGTTGCAGCAACTGCCGCAGGTCGACAAGGATCTGGCGCGACGTGCGCCGCAAGCCCTGCGCCGGTTCGAGGATGCGGGCGCACAGATCGTTCTGTCGGGCCATCTGCATCTGTGGGCGGTGCAGGATCTGTTGACGATGGGGCATCCCGGCATTTTGCAGATACAGGCGGGGACCGCGCTGTGCGCGCGCCCGACGGATTTGCAGAACGAAGTGTCGGTGTTGCAGGTCGCGGGCGATGACTTGCTGATCGAGCGTCATATTTGCCCGATGCCGGAACTGCGCTTTCAGGCGCCGCAGATATTGCGCTTCACCCGCACGGGCGGGCGGTGGCAGCAGATGGGTTAGCCTGCCCCGCCGATATTGGCGGCCGTGACCGACACGGCCTTCAGGATCGCGTGAACCTGCAATCCCGGCCGCAGCGCCAATGCCGCAGCCGAGCGTGCCGTGACCCGCGCCAGCAGTCCTTGGCCGCCAGTGTCCAGTTGCACCAGAACCCCATCCTGATCCTCGTGCAGTTCCACGATCCGGGCCGGCAGCACGTTCAGCGCCGATATCCCCTGTGGCGGTGTCAGCGACAGCATCACGTCATGCGCCATGATCCGCAGGCGCATCGTCCTGCCCGTTTCCGCCGCGACGCGGGGCACCCAGATCGGCCCCGTCGCGCAATCCAGCCGCGATAGCCCATCGGCATCCTGCGCGCTGAGCCGCGCGGTCAGGATCGCCCCCATCTGCCGCGATCCCAGCAGCGGCGCGTGTCGGGGATCGCACAGGATCTCGCCCGCCGGTCCCGCCGCCGCGACGCGCCCGTTGTCGATCAGCACGATGGTGGTGGCCAGACGCGCGACCTCGGGCAGGGCGTGGCTGACATACAGGATCGGCAAGCCGATCTGATCGCGCAGCCGCTCCAGATAGGGCATGATCTCGTCCTTGCGGGCCTGGTCCAGCGCGGCCAGCGGTTCATCCATCACCAGAAGGCGCGGGTTCGACAGGATTGCCCTGCCAATCGCGACGCGGCTTTTTTCGCCCCCGGACAGGGCGGCGGGGCGGCGGTGCAGAAGATGTTCGATCCCCAGCATCTGGATGATCTGCCGGGGCGGGGGACCGGATCGGCGCGACAGCCTGCGCCCGTACAGCAGGTTCGCGCGGACATTCAGATGCGGAAACAGCCGGGCCTCTTGAAAGACATAGCCGATGCCGCGTCGATGCGGCGGCAGGTTCACGCCCGTTTCACTGTCAATCAGCGTGGTGCCATCGACGCTGATCCGCGCGTGATCGGGGCGCATCAGCCCGGCGATGGTACTGACCACGGTGGTCTTGCCCGCCCCCGACTTACCGAACAGCGCGGTCACCCCCGCCGGGGCCTGAAACCGGGCGTCCAGTTCGAAATCCGGCAGCCGGTGGCGGATCGCGACGTCCAGCATCATGCCCCCGCCACGCGCCGCGCGATCGCCCGCGACAGCCATTCCGACAGGATCAGCGCACCCATCGCGACGGCGACAGCAATCAGCACCAGCCGCGCGGCCTGCGGCTCGGCCCCCGGAACCTGCAGGAAGGCATAGATGGCCGAGGGCAGGGTCTGGGTCTGGCCGGGGATGTTCGAAACGAAGGTGATGGTAGCGCCGAACTCGCCCATGGCCTTGGCAAAGGCCAGTACCATGCCCGCAAGGATGCCCGGCAGGATCAGCGGCAGGGTCACGGTCAGAAACACCCGCAGACGCGGCGCACCAAGCGTGGCGGCGGCCTGTTCCAGTTTCGGGTCCACGGCCTCGATCGACAGGCGGATCGCGCGCACCATCAGCGGAAAGCACATGATCGCGGCGGCCAGCGCCGCGCCGGTCCAGCGAAAGGCGAAAACGAGGCCTAACTGTTCCAGAAAGGCGCCGACCGGCCCCTGCGTGCCGAATGCCAGCAACAGCAGATAGCCGGTGACGACCGGTGGCAGGACCAGCGGCAGATGCACCAGCCCGTTCAACAGCCCATGTCCGGGAAACCGCCAGCGGGCCAGCGCATAGGCCGTCAGGATGCCAAGGGGCAGGCTGGCCAGCATCGCCACGGCCGATACTTTCAGCGACAGGATCACCGCCTGCCAGGCCGCTGGATCAAGTCCCCACATCGCCTAGTCCAGCGGAACGAAACCCGCAGCCGCAAACCTGCCGCGGGCATCGTCCTGAAACAGCGCCTCATAGAAGGCGCGATCCGCGGGTGCCGCGTCGGACATCAGCGCGACGGGATAGGTGATCGGCGGATGGCTTTTTGCGGGAAACCGGGCGGCGATGCTGACAGCGGGTTCGGCTGCCGCATCGGTTGCGTAGACGATGCCATAGGGCGCAGCGCCGGTCGCCACCAATGCCAGCGCGGCGCGGACATTGTCGGCCTGTGCGACATGCGGCGCCAGTTCGTCCCAAAGACCCAGATGTTCCAGCGCGGTCTTGCCATATTGTCCGGCGGGCACGGCCTCAACCAGGCCCATCGCCAGCTTGCCCCCGTCCAGCCGCGCCAACAGATCGGTCTGCCCCAGCGGCACCGATGCATCCTGCTGGTGGGCGATCAGCACCAGTGTGTTGCCCAGCAGGTCGCGGCGGCTGTCAGGCGCGATGCGGCCCGCGTCCTCTACCTGATCCATCCATTCCGGATTGGCGGATATGAACAGGCCCGCCGGCGCACCGGCCATGATCTGACGCGCCAGCTGGCCCGACCCGGCATAGGATATCGTGACGCGATCGCCGCTTTGCCGGCTGTAATCCGCGGCGATCCGGTCCAGCGCCGTTCGCAGCGAGGCCGCGGCAAAGACCAGAACGTCATCGGCCAGTGCGGGGGCCGGGCCAAGGGCCAGGGTCGCCGCAAGCAGGCGGGCAAGAAGGCGCATGGATGTTCCCCGTCGCAGAAATCGCCCCATATCAGCCCTTCGGCGCGCCAGGTTCAAGCGTTATTTCCGTTCGGACATATCGGAGCGGGCTTTCACTTTCTCGTTGAGTTTCGCCCCGCACGGGCTTATATCGGCCCCAGTCAATCGGGCGACATGGCCATAACAGGCCGCTTTTGAAACGGGTCGGGCATCTTGCCACGACCTTTTGTCGTTCCAGAAGGGCACCATACAGACCGGCGGAGCCAACCGTCAGGCCAGTCAAACAGACGTAAAGGAAACTGAACATACATGTGCGCTAAAGCGACCATGGAGGAATTCGAGGCCCTCCTGAATGAAAGCCTCGACATTGACACGCCCAACGAAGGCAGCGTTGTCAAAGGCCGTGTGATCGCCATCGAGGCAGGTCAGGCCATCATCGACGTCGGCTACAAGATGGAAGGCCGCGTCGATCTGAAAGAATTCGCAAATCCCGGTGAAGACGCCCAGCTGGCCGTCGGCGACGAAGTCGAGGTCTATCTGGACCGCGTCGAGAACGCCCGCGGCGAAGCCAGCATCTCGCGCGAGAAAGCCCGCCGCGAAGAAGCCTGGGATCGCCTGGAAAAAGCCTATGCCGATGAAGAGCGCGTCGAAGGCGCCATCTTCGGCCGCGTCAAAGGCGGCTTCACCGTCGATCTGGGCGGCGCTGTTGCGTTCCTGCCCGGTTCGCAGGTTGACGTGCGCCCCGTGCGCGACGCCGGCCCGCTGATGGGTCTGAAGCAGCCGTTCCAGATCCTGAAAATGGACCGCCGCCGTGGCAACATCGTTGTCTCGCGCCGCGCCATCCTGGAAGAAAGCCGCGCCGAACAGCGCGCCGAGGTCATCGCCAACCTGTCGGAAGGCCAGACCGTCAAGGGCGTCGTCAAGAACATCACCGAATACGGCGCCTTCGTCGATCTGGGCGGTGTTGACGGCCTGCTGCACGTCACCGACATGGCATGGCGTCGCGTGAACCACCCGTCCGAGATCCTGTCGATCGGCGAGACGGTCGAGGTTCAGGTCATCAAGATCAACAAGGACAGCCACCGCATCAGCCTGGGCATGAAGCAGCTTCAGGCCGATCCGTGGGATACCGTCGCATCGAAATTCCCGATCGGTTCGGTCCATCAGGGCCGCGTCACGAACATCACCGATTACGGTGCGTTCGTCGAACTGGAAGCCGGTGTCGAAGGTCTGGTCCACGTTTCGGAAATGAGCTGGACCAAGAAGAACGTCCATCCGGGCAAGATCGTGTCCACCTCGCAAGAGGTTGAGGTCATGGTCCTGGAAATCGACGAATCCAAGCGCCGCGTGTCGCTGGGTCTGAAGCAGACCATGCGCAACCCGTGGGAAGTCTTTGCCGAAACCCACCCGTCGGGCACCGTCATCGAAGGCGAAGTCAAGAACATCACCGAATTCGGTCTGTTCGTCGGCCTCGAAGGCGATATCGACGGCATGGTCCATCTGTCGGACATCAGCTGGGACACCCGCGGCGAAGACGCGATCCAGGACTTCCGCAAGGGTGACGTCGTCAAGGCCGTCGTTCAGGACGTGGATGTCGAGAAAGAGCGTATCTCGCTGTCGATCAAGGCCCTGGAAAACGAGCACATGGCCGAAGCCGTTGACGGCGTGAAGCGTGGCTCGGTCGTGACCGTCGAAGTCACCGCCATCGAGGACGGCGGCGTCGAGGTGGAATATAACGGCGTCAAGTCGTTCATCCGCCGTTCGGATCTGGCCCGCGACCGTCAGGACCAGCGCCCCGAGCGTTTCCAGGTCGGCGACAAGGTCGATGCGCGCGTCACCAATATCGACACCAAGACCCGCCGTCTGGGCCTGTCGATCAAGGCACGCGAGATCGCCGAAGAAAAAGACGCCATCGAACAGTATGGCAGCTCGGATTCGGGCGCGTCGCTGGGTGACATCCTGGGTGCCGCTCTGAACCGCAACTAAGTCGATCGACTTGGTCCGAATACGGCCCTGTCCCCGCCAGATCGGGGGCAGGGCCTTTTCACATGCGGCTGCCACCAGATTGCGCAGCGCCCGCAACCAAGGGCTGAGTCGCGCGGCAGAAGGCTTGCGCGATGGCCTTAAAGCTGGCATCCCTATGAAACCAAAACGTTGTTTCTGCGTTGCCGTTCAAATCCGACGCGGCACGACATGAAGCACTCACAGGGGAGAGGCGATGATCCGGTCCGAACTGATTCATCTGATCGCGGAAGAGAACCCTCACCTGTTCCGACGCGATGTCGAGCGTATCGTGAACACGGTTTTCGAAGAGATCATTGATGCCATGGCCCGGGGCGACCGGGTCGAGCTGCGCGGTTTCGGCGCATTTTCCGTCAAGAAACGTGACGCGCGCACCGGACGAAATCCGCGTACCGGTGAATCGGTCGATGTCGATGAAAAGCACGTCCCCTTCTTCAAGACCGGGAAACTGCTGCGCGACCGGTTGAACGGCAACGCCTGATCGCCTTACAAGGGTCGAAACGCGCCGCTTGCGGCGCGGCGTCGTGTCAGCAAGGGGATACCGGATGCGCTTTATTCGAATGGTTTTTGTGGTGGCTCTGGCGCTGATCCTGATCGGTATCGCATTGGCCAATCGGCAATCCGTGACGCTCAGCCTGTTTCCTGCCGATGCAGGCGCCTTCATTGGCGGCCGCTGGTCGGTAGAACTGCCGCTGTTCCTGGTGATTTTCCTTGCGGTCGCGTTCGGCATGCTGGCTGGTCTGATCTGGGAATACCTTCGTGAAGCGCAGTACCGCCGCGAGGCGCGCAGCCATCGCGCTCAGGCCGCCAAGCTGGAAGGCGAGGTCGGCCAATTGCGTCGTCAGCACGCCAATCCGCGCGACGAGGTTCTGGCCATCGTGGACGCACCCAAGGGAAAGCCCGCGGGCGCGACCCCGGTCGCCGGCACCTCGCTGCCCGTCACACGCTGATCTCGATGGCACAGGTCAAGATCTGCGGGCTGAAAACGCCGCAGGATATCGCCGCAGCGGTCGGGGCGGGCGCACAATATACCGGCTTCGTATTCTTCCCAAAATCGCCGCGTGCCGTCAGCGTGGATCAGGCCCGCGATCTGGCGGGCCATGTGCCAACCGGGGTGATGCGCGTGGGGTTGTTCGTCGACCCGGATGACGCGCTTCTGGATCAAACGCTCGCGACCGTCCCACTGGACATGATTCAGCTGCATGGCAAGGAAACGCCGGACCGTGTGGCGCAGGTAAAGACGCGTTTCGGGCTGCCGGTCATGAAGGCGATGGGCATTGCCAGTTCCGCCGATCTGGATCAGATCTGGGATTACGGTCTGACGGCGGATATGCTTCTGGTTGATGCCAAGCCGCCACGCGACGCCGAACTGCCCGGCGGAAACGGCCTTGCCTTCGACTGGCGCCTACTGGTCGGCCGCCGCTTTCTCAAGCCTTGGCTTCTGGCCGGCGGCCTCAACCCCGACAACGTGGCTCAGGCCATTCGCCTGACCGGCGCACCGGGCGTCGATGTCAGCTCGGGCGTCGAATCGGCCCCTGGGACCAAGGATCCCGATCTCATCCGCGCCTTCGTCCGGGCCGCGGCATGACCCTGCGGTTCCGCGCCGCCACTCGCGCCGATATCGCCGCGGTCGTCGCGCTTCTGGCCGATGACATGCTGGGCGCCGGTCGCGAAACCGGCACAGCCGATCACTATCTCGCGGCCTTTGACGCCATGCAGCAGGAAGGCAACAATCACCTGATCGTGGCGGAACAGGACGGAGACATTATCGGCTGCTACCAGATCTCCTTTATCGCGGGGCTGTCGTTGTCAGGTGCACGCCGTGCCCAGATCGAGGGGGTGCGCGTCCATGGCGACCATCGCGGCCAAGGGATCGGCGAGGCGCTGATCCGCGATGCCGAAGCCCGTGCCCGCGATCATGGGTGCACGCTGATGCAGTTCACCACCAACAAAAGCCGCGGCGACGCGCATCGTTTCTATAACCGCTTGGGCTTCACCCCCAGCCATATCGGCTATAAGAAGCCCCTCTAGGCTTCTTCTTTGTCCTAAATACCCATTCCAACCGTGAAGGCGAAACCATGGCCGATGATCTGGTGAACAGCTTCCGCAACGGCCCCGACGAACAGGGTCGGTTCGGCATCTATGGCGGGCGCTTTGTCAGCGAAACCCTGATGCCCCTGATCCTGGATCTTCAGGCGGAATACGAAAAGGCCAAGACCGATCCCGGATTCTGGGCCGAGATGGACGATCTGTGGAAACATTATGTCGGCCGTCCCAGCGCGCTTTATTCGGCCGAGCGTCTGACCGAACATCTTGGGGGCGCCAAGATCTATCTCAAGCGCGATGAGCTGAATCACACCGGCAGCCACAAGATCAACAATGTGCTGGGGCAGATCCTGCTGGCCCGGCGCATGGGCAAGTCGCGCATCATCGCCGAGACCGGCGCAGGTCAGCACGGCGTGGCGACGGCCACGGTTTGTGCGCGTTTCGGCCTGAAATGCGTGGTCTATATGGGGGCCCATGACGTCGAAAGACAGGCCCCGAACGTGTTCCGCATGCGCCTGCTGGGTGCCGAGGTGGTGCCCGTGACCAGCGGTCGCGGCACGCTGAAGGACGCGATGAACGATGCGCTGCGCGACTGGGTGACCAATGTCCGCGACACGTTCTACTGCATCGGGACGGTGGCCGGTCCGCATCCCTATCCCGCCATGGTGCGCGATTTCCAATCGATCATCGGTCGCGAAACCCGCGAACAACTGCTGGAACGCGAAGGCCGTCTGCCCGATACGATCATCGCCGCGATCGGCGGTGGCTCGAACGCGATGGGCCTGTTCCACCCGTTCTTGGACGATCCATCAGTGCGCATCATCGGGGTCGAGGCCGGCGGCAAGGGCGTCGATGACCGGATGGAGCATTGCGCAAGCCTGTCGGGTGGTCGCGCGGGCGTTCTGCATGGCAACCGCACCTATCTGTTGCAGGATCAGGACGGCCAGATCCTGGAAGGCCACTCGATCAGCGCGGGTCTGGACTATCCGGGGATCGGGCCTGAACACGCCTGGCTGAAGGATCAGGGCCGCGCCGAATATGTCAGCATCACCGACAGCGAGGCGCTGGCGGCCTTCACGCTGTGCTGTCAGACCGAAGGCATCATCCCGGCGCTGGAACCGTCGCATGCGCTGGCCCATGTCGCCAAGATCGCGCCTGAACTGCCCAAGGACCACATCATCGTGATGAACATGTGCGGGCGGGGCGACAAGGATATCTTTACCGTCGCCAAACATCTGGGCTTTGATATCCAGACCTGAAAAGGGGCGAAATCCCGCTGATCGGGCCGCGCGGTGAAACCAGCCGCGCGGCCCGTTTGTTATGTCGCCAGATCCAATTCTGGAGATATGAAATGTTCAAGCAGACGCTGAAAAGCATCAATACGGGCGGCAAGCTTGCCGCGATCTCACTGCTGATGGGCGGCACGGCGCTGGCGCAGGCCACCGTGACCGAAACCCCGCAAGGTGCGGTGGTCGAGGCTGAAGGCGATGCCGTGATCGTGCCCGAATCCGGTCTGACGACGCAATCCTCGGTCGGTATCGTGGCCGAGGGCAGCTATCCCATTCTGGAACAATGGGAAAACGACGAAGCCGTGGCCGAAACCCTGATTTCGCAAGGGTTCAGCGACATCTATATCCTGCGCCAGGGGCCGTATATGACGGTGACCGCGCAGCGTGCCGGTCAGCCGATCGAACTGGTCTATAGCGTGGCGAATGGCAGCCTTGTTTCGGTGAATGGTGAAGAGCTGCGCCAGCCGGGCGAAGGAAGTTCCGCGAATGACAAGATGCCCGCGGCGACCGGCGGGGTCGCGGCAGACGATGGCATCACCGGTGACGATGCACCCGGCGACGGCGCGGCCGATGACGGTATGGCAGATGACGGCGCTTCTGGCGACGATATGTCGGATACGACCGATGATGGCATGTCGGATGACGACGGCATGACGGGGGATGAAGGCACGGCGGGCGAGACCGACGGCACCGAGGGCGCTGACAGCGACACGGATGGTGCCAGCGGTGATGCCGACAGCGGGTCGGACGGGTCGGACAGCGGCTCGGACGGCGGTGCTGAAGGCGACTCAGACGGTGGCTCGGATGGCGGGTCGGGCGGTGAGTCCGACGGCGGTTCCGAAGGTGGCGAATCCGACAGCAACAGCTGATCCACCACGGCTGCACTGCGACGCGACAATTAGGAAAAGGACCGGCTCAGCCGGTCCTTTTTTTGTCAGCGGGTCAGGTAAAGCAAATTCAGGTCCGATTCCAGATGCGGATCGGGGAACATGATCCGCGCCCGACTGGGCGAGATCACCTCGACCAGACCGACATCGGGAACCCGCTGCGGCGTGGCATGCGGGTCAACAAGGTCGGGCAGGTCGGCGTAATCGGGCGCGGTGTCGCCGGCGATATAGGCCGTTCCAAGATAGATCAGCCGGTCGCCATCCTGATGCAGGGTCCCCGTGCTGCGCTGGGATCCGGTCAGCTTGGTGAAGCGCGTTCCTGAAATGCGACACGAGAAGGTCTGATAGACCACAAGAGGCAGGTTCCCGCCTAGCTTCATCATCTGGCACGACCAGTCGCCGGAAAGCGCCTGCAACCCCTGCGGCGACGGAAGCGGAAGCCCCCGCATTGCGCCCGTCAGATCCGCGATGTCGGCTGGTTCGCCGCCGCTCAGCGCCTGATGTATGGCGTGGCCGAAGCTTGCATCGAAATGTGCGATCCGGTCGCGGTCATCCTCGCGGATCGGCAAGTCGGCCCAGACCGCCGCTGGCAGCGCGGCACAGATCGCGAACAGGCTATGTCTGAGGATCAGCGGCATGGGCATGAAGCAGATCCAGCGGAACGATGTCGAGGGCGCGGGCATGGGTCGCCTCCAACACGACGCGGGGGGCGGCGAATTCCTGTGCTGCTTGCAGGAATCGTGCCGCGCACAGGCACCAGCGATCGCCGGGTTTCAGCCCGTCAAAGCGGAATTCGGGGCGCGGGGTCGACAAGTCATTGCCCAGATATTTCGACATCGCCAGAAACTCGGACGTGACGATCACGCAGACCGTATGGCTGCCGCGATCTTCAGGGCCGGTATTGCAGCAGCCGTCACGGTAGAACCCGGTCAACGGGGTGGTCGAACAGGGCATCAGCGGCCCGCCCAGGACGTTCAGTGATGGCTCCATCTGCGCCTCCTTTGGGGTTCAGGCTAGCGGGGTTGGCGGCGCAGGCCAAGCGGCCTGCGATCACATTGCGCGGGGCTGCCAGTCGATCCAGCGACCGTGAAAATCCGCGCGGCCCAGTCGCCATTCGCGGAAAGCCCCGTCCCACAGGCGCAGATGCAGGCCCGCGCCGGGCGTTTCGCCATCTGCCTCCATTCCGAAATGGGCCAAGGGGCGGTCAGGCGTGGCCCGCGCCCCGGCGCTTTGCAACGCGGCCTCGCAAGCCTGCTGCGTGGGGTCGGGAAAATACTGCCAGGCAATCGTGTGATAGACGAAGGTCATCCCGTCATTCGGCTGCGCCAGCCGGTTCTGCAACCAGGCTGCGGCGTCCCCTTCATCGACATGCGGGGGATGCACCGCCGCAACCGTCAGTGCCGCGCGCAGGCGTGCCAGGCGGTCCGTCTGATCGGCCCAGCAATAGGCCAGCAGACGCAGCGGATCGGCAACCGCATCCATCGGGCGCAGGTCCACGCCCCGGCAATCTGCAACCGAAAACGGGTGGCGCGGCAGGTCGCCCTGCCATTCAGGGCGCAGAATCACGCCGCTGGTGTCGCTTTCGGGCAGCAGGTGATACCGGCCGAAATTCAGGTTCAACCCGGCAGATGCGCCCAGTTCCAGCGCGTGGAGGGGCAGGGGATGCAGGGCCGACAGGAACCGCGCGGCGGCGATAAGGGCTGCGGATCGTGCGACCTCGTTGGTTTGGGGCGGGCTGTCCAACCAGTGCAGGATGAAACCTTCATGCCCGCGCAGTGTATCCAGAATGGCCCGCGCATCGGCGCGACGGTCGCCATAGGCCGCAGCCAGGTCCGGTGCCTTGCCCGACAGCACCAGCGCGTGCAGCGCCCCACACAGCCGCAGCGGAACCGAATCCCTGCGCGAACTGGGATCGCCCGGCCATGTCAGGACCCGTGCGGCCACCGCGCCGTGATCGGGTCGCAGCTTGTCGGCGATCGTCTCGCAGATGGCCGCTGTCAGGTCCGAGCCCAATGCGCGGCAGGACTGTGCCTGATCGTGAAAGGCGGCGCGGACCAGATCGCTCATTTGAAGCGATCGCCAAGGGCGCGCAGCCGATCGGCAAAACTTTGCGGTTCGGGCGCGGGTTCGGGGACCGGCTTCGGCTTGGGTTGGGTCGGCTTCAGGTCGGGGGCGGGCTGATCGGGGCGGCCCTTGTTGCGCGCGGGTGCCGTGCGGTTGGCCACGGCATTTTGAAAACGACCGCCATCCCCGGCCGCCAGCGCCGCCGCCCCATCGGAAATGCCGCGCGTCAGGTCATCCAGCCAACCCTGTTCGGCCTTGGCGAAATCGGCCAGCACATATGCCGCCACGCGGTCCTTGTGACCGGGGTGCCCGATACCCAGTCGCACCCGGTGATATTCCGCGCCGATATGCTGATGGATCGAGCGCAGCCCGTTATGCCCCGCGTGACCGCCACCCTTCTTGACGCGACATTTCCCCGGCGCAAGGTCCAGTTCGTCATGCAGCACGATCACGTCATCGGGTGTCAGCTTCAGATAGCGCATCGCCTCGCCGACGGACTGGCCCGACAGGTTCATGAAAGTCTGCGGCTTCAGCAGCGCCACGCGCGTCTCGCCCAGCCTGCCTTCATTGATCAGCCCTTGAAAACGCGACTTCCAGGGGCCAAATCCGTGATCATCGGCAAGGCGATCAAGGGCCATGAAGCCGATATTGTGACGGTTGGCTGCGTATTTTGGCCCCGGATTTCCCAGTCCGACGATCAGTTTCATGCGCGCCCCTTGGTCCGTTCAATCAATCGAATTTCGTTCCATCCCTTGCGGCTGTCCTTGCCCGTTACTAAGACTCTGTCAACCTTTCGCGGCTACGACAGGGTCATACGGCCCGGAGAATCGCGGGGACAGGGATAACAGGCAAGGACATAAGATGAGCGATCCGGCAGAATTCTACATGAACACCCTCGTTCCCATGGTGGTCGAACAGACCTCGCGCGGGGAACGTGCCTATGACATCTTTTCGCGCCTGCTGAAGGAACGGATCATTTTCGTGTCGGGGCCGGTCCATGACGGCATGTCGACCCTGATCTGTGCGCAGTTGTTGTTTCTCGAGGCGGAAAACCCGTCCAAGGATATCAGCATGTATATCAACAGCCCCGGCGGGGTCGTGACCTCTGGCCTGTCGATCTACGACACGATGCAGTATATCCGGCCCAAGGTCTCCACTCTGGTGGTGGGGCAGGCGGCCTCGATGGGTTCGCTGCTGCTGGCCGCGGGTGAGCCGGGCCTGCGTTATTCGCTGCCCAACAGCCGCGTGATGGTGCATCAGCCGTCGGGCGGATATCAGGGACAGGCGACCGACATCCTGATCCATGCCCGCGAAACCGAAAAGCTGAAGCGCCGGTTGAACGAAATTTACGTAAAACACACCGGAAAAACCCTTTCCGAGGTTGAAGAGGCACTGGAACGCGACCGTTTCATGTCGCCCGAAGAGGCCAAAGACTGGGGTCTGATCGACGAAGTGGTGGCCCCGCGCGGCAAAGCCGAGGCTGACAAGAAATAGCACGGTTTGGGATTGTGACGGAGTTGCGTCACCCCTAACATGGGCGAACGTGTTTTCGGCGCGGGGCAAAGCTCCTTCGCCGAAAGGGATTTACGGCGATGCGGGGAAAGTCCCGCATCCGTCGGCGGTGCGGCCGCACCGTTCGAGTGAAGGAAATGGGCGATGGCGAACCAGTCCGGCGACAGCAAGAACACGCTCTATTGCAGCTTTTGCGGCAAGAGCCAGCACGAGGTCCGCAAGCTGATTGCAGGACCGACCGTGTTCATCTGCGATGAATGCGTCGAACTGTGCATGGACATCATCCGCGAGGAAACGAAATCCACCGGCCTGAAATCGGGGGAGGGCGTGCCCACCCCGAAAGAGATCTGCCAGGTTCTGGATGATTACGTGATCGGACAGGAACATGCCAAGCGGGTTCTGTCGGTGGCCGTGCACAACCACTACAAACGCCTGAATCACGCGTCCAAATCGGATATCGAGCTTGCGAAGTCGAATATTCTGCTGATTGGCCCGACGGGCTGCGGCAAGACATTGCTGGCGCAGACGCTGGCGCGCATTCTGGATGTGCCCTTCACGATGGCCGATGCGACCACGCTGACCGAGGCAGGTTATGTCGGCGAGGATGTCGAGAACATCATCCTCAAGCTGCTGCAAGCCAGCGAATACAATGTCGAACGTGCGCAGCGCGGCATCGTCTATATCGACGAGGTCGACAAGATCACGCGCAAGTCCGACAACCCCTCGATCACCCGCGACGTGTCGGGCGAGGGGGTTCAGCAGGCCCTGTTGAAGATCATGGAAGGCACCGTGGCCAGCGTCCCGCCGCAGGGCGGCCGCAAGCACCCGCAGCAGGAATTCCTGCAGGTCGATACCACGAACATCCTGTTTATCTGCGGTGGCGCCTTTGCCGGTCTGGACCGGATCATCGCGCAGCGCAACAAGGGCACCTCGATGGGCTTTGGTGCCGAGGTGAAGGAAAACGATGACCGCGGTGTTGGCGAGTTGTTCAAGGAACTGGAGCCCGAGGATCTGCTGAAATTCGGTCTTATTCCGGAATTCGTCGGACGACTGCCGGTGATCGCAACCCTGACCGATCTGGACGAGGAAGCCCTGATCATCATCCTGACCAAGCCGAAGAATGCCTTGGTCAAGCAATATCAGCGCCTGTTCGACCTCGAGGGTGTTCAGCTGACCTTCACCGATGACGCGCTGACGGCGATTGCAAAACGCGCCATCGACCGCAAGACCGGTGCGCGCGGGCTGCGCTCGATCATGGAAGATATCCTTCTGGATACCATGTTCGAATTGCCGGGCATGGAAAGTGTCGAGGAAGTCGTGGTCAACGAGGACGCCGTCGACAACGCATCGGCCAAGCCGCTTCTGATCCATGCCGATCAGAAGAAGGAAAGCGCCTCTGCAGGCTGAAAGCCAGGGGGCTTCAGTTCACGTAGGAACGGCTTTGCCGGGTGATACAACCTGCCAGACGGTTGGTATGAAAGAAATGTCCTGTAACGCATTGCGCGACAGGACATTTCTACAATGTGGCGTGTTTGAAAAAGCGCTGCTCTAGTGTCAGGATTCATAACCAATAGATTACGGTCGCGGCGAGGGCGATGGCCGATAGGAAGACTACGGGGCATCGGTCATGGCGGGTCGCCAATCCTTGAGCCTGCCGAACATGATCTCGATACGATTTTTCCGCTTGTAGCGACGCTTGTCGTACTTGATCGGCGTCTTGCGTTGCTTCCGACCGGGTATGCAGGCATGTATGCCTTTGTCTTTAAACGCTTTTTTGAACCAGCCGGCGTCATGGCCGCGATCTCCGAGCAGCCATTTGACGTTTGGCAGGCTACCGAGAAGCGCCCGCGCGCCGGTATGGTCGCTCACCTGTCCAGCGGTGATGAACAAATCGAGCGGTCGTCCCTGGCTGTCGCAGATGGCATGAAGCTTGGTGTTCATGC
>NZ_FOHO01000013.1 GCF_900111675.1 Paracoccus homiensis
GGATACAGCGCTGAACACCTTGTGGCCTGACCGCGATCGCTAGCAGGCTGATCCCGCCTCTCTTCACCGTCTCGAACAGTCGACGGCGGCCCGTTTTGCGGGACCGCGAAGCATAAGGAAGAGAGAGTGATATGATGCCAGCAGCAGCCGTGATCGGCATAGATGTTTCCCGCGATTGGCTCGACGGCTTTTGTGCGTCGAGTGGGCGACGGCTCCGCCTGCCCAACACCGCGGCCGGCCATGCGGAACTTCTCACGCAGCTCCACGATTTGTCCCAGCCAGTGCGGGTCGGATTTAAGGCAACGGTCGGTCAGGAATGGGTGCTCCGGTCCACGCTTGTCGCGGCCGGGGTGGAGGCTGTGCAACTACCACCGGCACAGATCAAAGCCTTTGCCCTTTCCCGCGGGGCACACGGGCAAAGACCGACCGGATCGATGCCGAGTTCATCGCGAGGTTCATGCCATTCAGGCCTGAAGCCGGGCGGAAACTGCCGGGAGAGAACCTGCGTGTTCTCAGGGCACTAACAACACGCAGGGCGCAGGTGGTAGAAATGCGCAAACGGCTTTCTGCACAGATCGCGGCGCGCAGAAAGCAACAAGTCCCCGCCGATCTCAAGGGCATGGATGCCAGCCTCATGGCAATGCTGGACGCTCAGATCGGTGACCTTGAGCAGCGGATCAAAGGCGTCATCGAGCAGGAGGCAGCGTCGGCGGCAAAGGCAAGGCTTCTGCTGTCCATCCCCGGGATTGGCCCCGTCTCTGCGGCCATGCTGATCGCGGAAATGCCGGAACTCGGGCGGATGACATCCGGTGAAGCTGCGGCGATGACCGGCCTTGCTCCCATCCCGCACGACAGTGGCGCAATGCGGGGCAAGAGGGCAATCGCCGGAGGACGGCGCGCATTGAGACATGTCCTGTTCCAGGCCGCACTGGCTGCAGCCTCTCACAACCCCGTTCTGAAGCCAGTCGCACAGGCCCTCAAAATACACGGGAAACCCCACAAGCTGGTCATCGTCGCCATCGCTCGAAGGCTGGTTACAATCGCAAACGCCATCCTCAAAACCGGCATCCCCTGGCAACCCCAGCCCGATAGCTGAACACAGTTGCTAGGCGCAGGGGACGCCCGCAAGGCCCCTGCGCGGGCGTTCCCGATCCTTCTGCCCCTTTGTCCCGCGATCCCTTCATCAAAGCCTTCCGCAGCCCCCCTCGCTGTGTTAGCGGCCATCCGCCAGCGGTATCGCCCCTGCATTGGGGGGCGGATGCCGGCTGTGCGCTGACACCCGGACAGGGTTCGCATCGACCGGCGGGCGTTTTCACGCATCGTCACCGGGGCCCGTGTCCCACCGCATCCCTGGCCCGTCATGCCGGCCAGAGGGGGTCTTGAAGGAGGCAAAATGAATGCTGTCGTAGTCGCCGTCGTCACGATG
Organism: Paracoccus homiensis; assembly: GCF_900111675.1. Classification (GTDB taxonomy): domain Bacteria; phylum Pseudomonadota; class Alphaproteobacteria; order Rhodobacterales; family Rhodobacteraceae; genus Paracoccus; species Paracoccus homiensis. The sequence goes on from NZ_FOHO01000013.1 coordinate 1,427, forward strand.
ATGGTGCTAAGCCTGATCCGCGTGCCCGTGATCGTGGCGCTGATCGTGGCCACATTGGTCGGCGGGCTGGTGGCCGGGATGCCGATCGGGGATATCGTCACCGCGTTCGAGTCCGGGCTTGGCGAAGGTGCGAATATCGCGCTCTCCTATGCGATGCTGGGGGCCTTTGCGGTTGCGCTGTCGCGGTCGGGGCTGACGCATCTGCTGGCGAACCGCATCGTGGGGCTGGTGGGGGCCCGCAGTTCCGCGACCAACGGGATGTATGCGGCAATGGTGATCTATGCCGCCTTCCTGCTGACCGCGACCCTGGCCGAGACGCTGGTGCCGGTGCATATCGCCTTCATCCCCATTCTGGTGCCGCCGCTTCTGGCGGTCATGAACCGGCTGCGGATCGACCGCCGCGCGGCGGCCTGTGCGCTGACCTGCGGGCTGATCTTTGCCTATATGCTGCTGCCGGTGGGCTTCGGGTCGATCTATCAGGACAAGATCCTGACCAAGAACATCAACCTTGCCGGGGCCGAGCAGGGCTTTGCGATCACCGCCTCCAGCGTGCCGATGGCGATGCTGATCCCGTCGCTGGGAATGATACTGGGCCTGCTGGTCGCGGTGGTGTTTTCCTACCGCAAGCCGCGCGATTATGCCCTGGCCGAAATCGGCGCAGGCGCGGGCGAGACCGCCGCCGCCGGGGATGGCATGACCCGCCTGCAACTTGGGCTCAGCCTGGCCTCGATCGCGGTCGCGCTGGGGGTGCAGCTGTTCAGCGGCTCGATGCTGCTGGGCGGGCTGGTCGGTTTCGGGTTGCTTAGCCTTGGTGGGTTCTTTCAGTGGAAAGAGGTCGATGACGTCTTTGTTCTGGGGCTGCGGATGATGGCGCTGATCGGGTTCATCATGGTCACCGCGCAGGGCTTTGCGGCGGTAATGCAGGCCACCGGCGCCGTGCCCGCGCTGGTCGAAAGCTCGGCCGCGCTGATCGGCGACAGCAAGGGGTTGGCGGCCTTCGTGCTGTTGGCCGTGGGACTGCTGATCACGATGGGGATCGGGTCGTCCTTTTCGACGGTGCCGGTCATCGCGCTGATTTATGTGCCGCTGTGCATCAGCTTTGGCTTCTCGCCCATGGCGACCATCGCGCTGATCGGAACGGCGGGCGCGTTGGGCGATGCCGGATCGCCCGCGTCGGATTCGACATTGGGGCCGACGGCGGGTCTGAACGCGGATGGCCAGCACGATCACATCTGGGATACGGTCGTGCCGACCTTCCTGCATTTCAACCTGCCCTTGCTGGTGGCAGGCTGGATTGCGGCAATGGTGCTGTGACCCGGCACGCAGCCTTCAGGTAACCTCTTCCGAACGGTCGGTGGCCGGTTCGGGGGGCTGTGACAGCGCGGTGATGCTGTCACGGATCTGGTCCGGCAACCGGTAATCCAGCGCCCGCAAGGACGGCTCCAGCTGTTCGGCGGAACGGGCGCTGATGATCGGGGCGGTGATGTCGGGATGATGCGCCACCCATGCGACCGCCAGCGTCGCGGGGGATTGGTCCAGCTGATCCGCCAGATCGGCCAGCCCGGCGGCGGTGTCATGCATCCACGCGGCCCGATAGCGGGCCGCGTAGGTCTTGTCCCGGGTCAGGCGGCCTGCCGCGCCATCGCGGTATTTCCCGGTCAGCAGCCCGCCCCCCAGCGGGGAATAGGGCAGCACGGCGATCTTCTGATCGCGCGCCATCGGCAGGATCTCGGCCTCGACCTGCCGTTTGACAAGGCTGTACATCGGCTGGATCGCCGCGATGCGCAGCCCGAAGCCCGCAGCGACATGGGCGGCCTTCATCACCTGCCACGCCGCGAAATTCGACAGGCCGATATTGCGGATCTTGCCGCCGGCATGCAATTCGGCCAGCGTTTCGAAGCTGTCCTCCAACGGGGTGTCAGGGTCCCAGCGGTGCAGATACAGCAGATCGACACAGTCCAACCCGTGGCGTTGCTGGCTGATGCGGAACTGTTTCAGGATGTTGTCGCGCCCCGATCCGCCCGTCGCGGCCAGTTTGGTCGCGAAGAACAGGCCCTCGCGTTCGGGGCGGACCATCTGGCCCAGCCATTCCTCGGACAGACCGTCATTATAGCCATGCGCCGTGTCGAAGATGTTGATCCCCGCGAATCGGCAGCGGTCGTACATCGCGCGGGCGGCGTCTTGGTCGGCCCCGCGGCCGAATTGCATCGCCCCAAAGCAGAAGCGCGAGATCGGCGTGCCGTCGATGGTGGTCAGCATGGATGCCCCCTTACAATTGCCGCAGGCGGTGGCGTTCCAGCAGCTCCAGGATCATGTCCCGCGCCTGTTGCCGATGGGCGCGGTGCAGATCGCGTGCCGCCGTCGCGTCGCCGCGCAGGATCGCCTCGTAGACGCCCTGATGGTCGCGGTTCGACTGCACCGGCAGCGGTCGCATGAACAGCGTGACGGCCCGCGCCCGGCGCACCTGATCGCCCAGCATCGCGACGATCGCGATGACCCGCGAATTGCCGCCCAGCCGCACCAGTTCGGCGTGGAAGCGGTCGTCGGCCTGCGCCCATGCCTCCAGATCCCGTGCCTCGAGGCTGCGGTCCATGTCGGCGATCGCCTGCGCCAGCGCGGCCAGATGGTCGGCATCATGGCACCGTTCGGCCGCGCGTTCGGCCGCCAGGCTTTCCAGTTCGGTCAGCACGTCATAGATCTCGCGCATGTCGGTGGGCGACACGGACAGGATCCGCACGCCCTTGCGCGCCCGCAATTCCAGCAGGCCCTGGCTTTCCAGCGTCCGCGCGGCCTCTCGGACCGGGGTGCGGGACATGCCCAGCCGCTCGGCCAACTCGCTTTCCAGATGATCCGACCCCGCAGCCAGCTCGCCCGAAAAGACCAGCCGCCGCAGTTCCGCGATGGCGCGGTCGGTGTTCGAGATCGCCTTGTCTTCCTGTCCCATCACATCACCCCAATGCCTGCCTGCTGCCGGTTTCGGCGGATCGGTATGTCGCGGCCTCGATCCGCATCACCTGCAGATAATCCCGCGCAAGGTTTTCCAGCGGCGCACCGTCCAGCAACCCCGCGACGACATGCGATTGCAGATGGTGGACGCAATCGCCGCCAAAACCCTGATGGGTGTCGGGCGGCAGCAGCACCGTGGTCGCGCGTTCACCGAAGCGGCGCAGCGCGACGGCACCGTCGCCGGTCAGCGTGATCGTGCCTGCCGTTCCCTCGACCAGCGCCTCGCCCATGGTGCGGCGGTGGTTGTCGGCGGCATGGTCGAGGCAGCGGTTCCCATCCAGAAGCGCGCGCACCCCGTCCGGGTGTTCGAAGATGACATGGCCCGCATCCTCGCCCGCGATCACCGGGTTGATGCGCCGCAGATCGGCATAGACCGACAGCGGCGGCCCCAGCAGAAAGCGGAACGTGTCGATCCAGTGCACGCCGGTCTCGCGGATCAGGAAGCGCGGCATCTGCTGGAAATAGGGCTGGCGGTCCAGATAGGCACGCGGCCCCTGACCGTCGCCGGGACGCAGCCGGAAGGTCAGTTGCAGGACCTGCCCGATATCGCCCCGGTCCAGTGCCGCGCGAATACAGCGATACCAGGGCTGAAAGCGGAAATTTTCGTGGATAACGATGGTCGCGCCCACGCGCTCGGCCTCGGCCAGGACGGCTTCGGCCTGGGCCAGGTCGGTGCAGAAGGGCTTCTGGCAGATGATCGCGCGGATGCCTGCGGCCAGCGCGGTGCGGATCGCCTGCGCATGGGCGGCGGGCGGCAAGATGATGTCCAGAAGATCGGGCGCGGTGGCCTTCAGCATCGCGGACAGGTCGTCAAAGGCCGCAAGCCCGGTCGCCTGCGCCCTGGCAAGATCGGTGTCGCAGGCCCCGACGGGTTCGACGCGATCCATCCGCGCCCAGCTGTCATAGTGGAACTGGCTGAAATAGCCCGCCCCGATGCAGGCCACGCGCAATGTCTTGCCCTGTGTCATCCGATCCTCCGCAATCCTTGCACCAATACCCGTCGCGCATCGGCGTTGACAATGCATAGATTAACGTATACGCAATCAAATGCAACACGATACACAACTGCTGGGAGGAGGGGTTGATGAAGATCTTGCTTGCGGGGGCCGCGGTCCTTGTCGCGGGGGCGGGTTCATCCGTCATGGCGCAGGAATATCCCTATCGCGATATCACGAATGCGGTCGTCTGGGGTGCCGGAGGGGGCACGGATTCGATCAATCGCATGATCATGGCCGAGATGGAGGCGCATCTGCCCGTCTCGATCAACGTGATCAACCAGACGGGCGGCGTCGCCGGATCGAACGGCATGGTCTATGTGATGAACCAGCCCGATGACGGCTATACGCTGGCCGGGATTTCGGAATCGAATGTCACGGCGGCGGTTCAGGGCGGTTGGGACAAGAAGTTCGACTTCTGGTATCCCTTCGTCGTCGGCGGATCGCCGGACCTGATCTCGGTCCCCGCGGACAGCCCTTATGGCAGTCTGCAGGATCTGGTACAGGCCGCGAAGGACGATCCGGGCAGCATCCCGGCGGCGGCGTCGGGGGCGGGGTCGATCCATCACCTTAACCTGCTGGCGATCGAGAAGGGCGCGGGCGCGGAATTCAAGTTCGTGCCCTATCAGGGATCGGCCGCCGGGCAAGAGGCCGCGATGGCGGGCGAGGTCGCGCTGGTCGTCACCTCGCTGGCGGAACAGGCGGCGCTGATCGAGGGGGGCGAGCTGAAGCCCCTTGCCATGCTGACCCCCGAAAGCGCCGAGATCGCGGGCATGACGGTGCCCTCGGCCTTCGATCTGTATGACGGGCTGGATGCCTATCTGCCGCTGAAACAGGCGATCGGCTTTGCGGTGCATGCCTCGGCCCCGGACGAGGTCAAGGCGACCCTGACCGAAGCCTTCGATGCCGCGATGGCGGGCGATGCCGTGGCCGAATGGGCGGCGACGAACCATTACGACATCGGCGGCCAGTCCGGCCCCGAGGCGCAGGCCCTGTTCGCGAACCTGGAAAGCAACTTCGCCTATACGCTGCAGGAACTGGGCGTGGCGACGGTCGATCCGGCGACACTGGGCATCGAGAAGCCCTGATCCCGCAACGTCATGCCGGGGGCGTCCGCGCCCCCGCCGCGCCGAAGGGAGGGCGCCGATTATCATGGACGAAGAAAGGCTGATCATGCGGGCACGGGATTTCTGGGCGTCCATCGCCCTGATCCTGCTGTCGCTGTTCTTCATCTGGCGCACGCTGGACATTCCGCTGAGCGGCGGCACGCAGGGCGGCGTGAAGGGCGTCGAGTGGTTCAATTCCGCCGCCATCGTGCCGCTTGGCATCTTCTGCGCGATGCTGCTGCTGTCGGTATCCCTGCTGGTGCGCAGCATCCGCGAAGGGGGCGCCGCCCGCGCGCTGGACGCGGCGGGACTGGGCTGGAACGGCCCCGAGGCGATGCGCTTTGCCACGCTGATGGCGATTTTCGTCTTCTATGTCGTCGCGCTGGTCCCGCGCGTCGATTTCGTCATCTCATCCGGGTTGCTGATCACCGCGCTGATCTTCGGCTATCACACGGGCGACCGGGGGCGGATGCTGCTGGCGACGGCGGCGGTCGTCGTTGCGGGCCTGGCGGCGCTGCTGCTGCATTTCCCGCAGGCCGAATGGAACGCGCATGGTGACGACTGGATCGCGCTGGCGATCTGGGCGGGGCTGGTCGCCTGGATGCTGATCGTGGCGCGCGGCGAACGCGTGGCCCGCATCACGCCACTGATCGCCATCGCTGCGCCGCTGGTGCTGATCTGCGCGATGGCTTTCACCTTCCGGCAGAACGTGCCCAATCGCGGCGGGCTGATCTTCAAGCAGATCGAGTACCATTTCTACGTCACGCTGCGCCCGCTGTGGAGGGATTGATGGAGTTCGTCCTTTCGCAACTGGCAGGTTTCGGCCATGCCTTCGGGGCGCTGGTCGCGGACCCGCTGACCTATGTCTATCTGCTGGGATCGGTGTTCCTGGGCATCGCCTTCGGCGCATTGCCGGGACTGACCGCGACGCTGGCCGTGACCATCCTGACCGGGTTCTTCGGCAACAAGATCCCGCTGGATTATTCGCTGATCGCGCTTCTGGGGGCCTATGTCGGGGCGATCTATGGCGGGTCCTACCCCTCGATCCTACTGAACATTCCGGGCACGGCGGCCAGCGCCGCGACCGCGCTGGACGGGCACCCGCTGGCGAAATCGGGTCGCGGCGGCGAGGCCTTGGGCCTGACCACCACCGCCAGCTTCATCGGCACGCTGATCGGGACCTTCGCGCTGCTGATCTTCGTCTGGGCGCTGCTGCTGATATCGAAGAACATCGCCAGCCCCGAAAAGGCCCTGCTGGCCCTGTTCGGCATCCTTCTGTCCGGCGCCCTGATGAGCGAGGATCTGGTCGTCAAGGGCTGGATCGCGGGGCTGATTGGGCTGGCCATGGCGATGGTCGGCATGGACCCCCTGCTGTCCGAGCCGCGCTTCACCTTCGGCTGGTCCTACATGCTGTCGGGGTTCCAGGTGGTTCCGGTGCTGATGGGGGCCTTTGCCATCCCGCAGATCATCGCCGGAATGCGGCGGACGCAGGCGGGCACGCTGACGCAGCTGAACGACCGTATCCTGCCCAGCTTTGCCGCCATCCGCCGTTACCTGCCGACGATCACGCGGTCGGGGGTCATCGGCACCGGCGTCGGTGCGCTGCCCGGCGTGGGCGAGGATGTGGCCGGCTGGGTCAGCTATGGCGTCGGCAAGACCGTTTCCAAGGAGGGAGAGAAGTTCGGCAAGGGCTCGGTCGAGGGGCTGCTGTCCTCGGAGACCGCGAACAATGCCTGCATCGGCGGCGCGCTGATCCCGCTTCTGGTGCTGGGCATCCCCGGATCGCCGCCCGCCGCCGCGCTGATGGGCGCGTTCATGATCAACAACGTCATTCCCGGTCCCACGCTGGACCCCTCGATCATCCTGCGCGTGGTCGCGATTCTGGTGCTTGCGTCCTTCACGATGTTCCTGATGGGGCTGTTCACGGCGCGGGTCTTCATCCGCATCCTGCGCATCCCGCAGACGGTGTTCCTGCCGGTCGTGCTGATCCTGACCACCATCGGGTCGTTCAGCGTGGGCGGCGGGATCAACGACCTGTACCTGATGCTGGGCGTCGGGGTCGTCGCCTATTTCATGAACATGCTGGCCTTTCCCATCGCGCCGCTGGTCATCGGGGTCATCCTGGGCGGCATGTTCGACGAGATGTTCCGCCGCTCGCTTCTGCTGTCGGACGGGGATCTGTCGGTCTTTGCCTCGCGCCCCGGTGCGGCGATCCTTCTGGCGCTGAATGTCGCGCTGATCGCCAGTCAACTGCCACCCGTGAAACGCGCCTTCGGGCGCATGCGTCAAAGGATCGCGTGACATGTATGCCGTGACCGTCACCTTCACCATCGCGCCGGACCGGATGCAGGATTTCCTGCCGCTGATGCTGGCGAATGCCGAAACCTCGCTGGCGGACGAGCCGGGCTGCCGCCAATTCGACGTCTGCACCGATCCGGACCTGCCGGATCAGCTGTTCCTGTACGAGATCTATGACGACCGGGCGGCCTTCGACGCGCATCTGCAATCGGATCACTTCCGCAGCTTCGATGCGCAGGTCGCGGACATGATCGCGGACAAGGCCGTCCGCTGCTGGGCCGAGGTCCGCTGATGCAGCCGTGGGAGGTTCACGCCGTCAAATATGCCGACCGCAACGCGCGGACCCGGCGCGACAGCTTCGTCTTTGACGACAACCACGATGCGCCCCATGCGATGGATTATTTCATCTGGGTGCTGCGGCAGGGCGATCGGGTGATCCTGGTCGATACCGGCTATGACGATGCCGAGGCCGCCGCCCGTGGTCGCCCGATTCGCATGGACCCGCGCACCGCGCTTGCGCCCCTGGGGATCATCCCCGAGGCTGTGCGCGATGTCGTCGTCACGCATCTTCATTACGATCACGCGGGCGGGCTGCACCTGTTCCCGAATGCGACCCTGCACATGCAGGCGGCGGAAATGGCCTTCGCGACCGGGCCCTGCATGTGCCACGACCACATGCGCGCGCCCTTCACCGCCGGCCATGTCTGCGAGGCCGTGCGCAGGCTCTATTCCGGGCAGGTGGTCTTTCACGAGGGCGACGCGGAACTGGCGCCGGGCGTCAGCCTGCACCGCATCGGCGGTCACAGCCGGGGCCTTCAGGCGGTGCGGGTGCTGACCGGCGCGGGATGGATGGTCCTGGCCTCGGACGCCGCGCATTACTATGAAAACGTCCTTGCGCGGAAACCCTTTCCCATCGTCGTCGATCTTCAGGACATGCTGGACGGCTTCGACCGCCTGCTGCATCTGGCCGACCGACCCGAGCTGATCATTCCGGGTCACGACCCGCTGGTGCGCCAGTGTTTTCAGACCGGTGTCGCCGATCACATTACCCGGCTGGACACCGGCCCGATCCGCAAGGTGCCGGGATGAGCGAACAGGCCAGACTGCGCGAGGATATCTGTCGCATCGCGAAATCCATGTTCGACCGTGGGCTGACCTGCGGGGCCTCGGGGAACATTTCGGCGCGGCTGTCGGATGGCACGGTGCTGATGACGCCCACCGGCAGCTCGATGGGGTTTCTGGACCCGGCGCGGATCAGCCATCTGGATGCCGGGATGCGGCATCTGTCGGGCGACCCGCCGACCAAGGAAATTCCGCTGCACAGCGCCTTCTATGACACCCGCGCGGCAACCGGGGCCGTGGTGCATCTGCATTCGACGCATTCGGTCGCGCTGTCCATGCTGCCCGATACCGACGACGACAACATGCTGCCCAGCCTGACCCCCTATGCGGTGATGCGGCTGGGCAAGGTGCAGCGGCTGCCCTTCTTTCTGCCGGGGGATCCGGCGATGGGCGATGCGGTACGGGGGCTGGCGGGGCGACGGTCCGCGGTGGTTCTGGCCAATCACGGCCCTGTCGTTGCGGGCAAGGATCTGTGGGCGGCCAGCTTTGCCATCGAAGAGCTGGAAGAAACCGCCCGGCTGACACTGCTGACACGCGGGGCAGGGGCAATCGGGCTGACGACGGCGCAGATCGACGCCCTGGTCAGGAAATTCGACATCGAGTGGTAAGGAAAAGGACGCGCGGATGACTTCTGCTGCACGCATTGCGCTGATCAAGGGCGACGGGATCGGCATCGACGTGGCCGAGGCTGCGATGGAAGCGGCCCGGACCGCCTGTCGTCACGTCGGTGCGCCCGCGCTGGAACTGGATGAAATCCAGGCCGGTGCCGGATATTTCGAACGCACCGGACAGGATATCGAACCGGGCGGCGAGGAACGTGCCGGGCGCGCGGATGCGATCTTTCTGGGCGCGATCGGCCTGCCCGCCATCCGCCATGCCGACGGGACCGAAATCTCGCCGCATCTGCGCCTGCGCGACCGATACGGGCTTTATGCAGGGATCAGGCCCGTGCGCGCCTATCCCAACGCGCCGCAGCGTCTGGCCGATCCCCGTGCCGCGGGGCTGGACCTGATCATCCTGCGCGAAAGCACCGAGGGCCTGTTCTATTCCGCCGCCGCGCATGGGCGTGCGCAGGTCATCGGTGATGACGAGGTGCGCGAAACCCTGCGGATCACGCGGGCCACGACCGAGAAGCTGCATCGTTTCGCCTTTCGGCTGGCCGAAAAACGGCGCCAGCGGGGCAAGCGGGCGCGGCTGACCTGTGTGGACAAGGCCAATGTGTTCACCTCGATGGCGTTCTTTCGCAAGATCTTTGACGAGGTGGCGGCGGATCATCCCCAGACGCAGATCGGCTATAATTATGTCGATGCGCAGGCGCTGGATCTGGTGCGCAGACCGTGGGAATTCGACATCCTGGTGATGGAGAACATGTTCGGCGATATCCTTTCGGACCTCGCGGGCGGGCTGGTCGGCGGCATGGGCATGGCCGCCTGCGCCGAGATCGGCGACACGACCGGCCTGTTCCAGCCCGCCCATGGCAGCGCCCCCGACATCATGGGGCAGGACAAGGCGAACCCGCTGGCGGCGATCCTCAGTGCGGCGCTGATGCTGGATTATCTGGCCGAAAAGACCGGCACCGCCACCTATGCCCGCGCCGCGCTTGCGATCGAGGATGCGGTCGAGGCGGGTTTTGCCGCCAATCGGCTGCGCCCGATGGAATTTGGCGGCGACATGGGCACCTGGGCGGTGACACAGGCCGTGCTGGCGGCGATGCCGGTGACAGCCGCGCAGGATACGCAATGATCCGGCGGCATTCGGGAAAGGACAGCTGATGGCGGTGCTTCTGGGGGCGATTGCCGATGACTTCACCGGCGCGACCGATCTGGCGAATACGCTGGTTCAGAACGGGATGCGTGTGGCTCAGGTCATTGGTGTGCCCGACGCGCAGACCCGGATCGGTCAGGCCGATGCCGTGGTGATCGCCCTGAAATCGCGCACCGCCCCGGTCGCGCAGGCGGTGTCGCAATCGCTTTCGGCACTGGAATGGTTGCAGGAGCGCGGGGCACGGCAGATCCTGTTCAAATATTGCTCGACCTTCGATTCGACGTCCAAGGGCAATATCGGTCCCGTCGCGGATGCGCTGCGGGCGCGGATCGACAGTGATTTCGCGCTGATCTGCCCGGCCTTTCCGGCCAACGGGCGCACGATCTATCAGGGGCATCTGTTCGTCGGTCAGCAATTGTTGTCCGACAGTCCGATGAAGGACCATCCTTTGACACCGATGCGCGATGCCAGCCTGCCGCGCCTGATGCAGGCCCAGTCGCACGCCAAGGTCGGCTTGATCCCGCATGAGGTCGTCCGCGCGGGTGCCGAGGGCATCGCGCAACGGATCGAGGCGTTGCGCGCCGCGGGTGTGGGGTTCGGTGTCGCAGATGCGATTTCCGACGACGACCTGCGCGCGCTTGGCGCGGCCATTGCGGATCATCGGTTGATTACGGGCGGGTCGGGCATCGCGATGGGCCTGCCCGACAATTTCCGCAAGGCGGGCCTGCTGGGTCCGGCGCAGCCGCCAGTCGCCACACAGGCGACCGGCCGCGCCGTCGTGCTGGCCGGCAGCTGTTCCGAGGCGACACGGCGCCAGATCGCCTTTGCCGCCCAGATCTGGCCTATCCGCAAGCTTGATGTGGATCGCATCGCCGCGGGCCATGATGTGGTCGCGGAAACCCGCGACTGGGTAACGGCGCAACCCGCGCATCTTCCGGTTCTGATCCATGGGTCCGCCGACCCCAAAGAGGTGCGCCAGACCCAGCGCCGCCATGGCAAGGCCGCCGCTGGCGAGATGGTCGAAAGAACCTTGGGCGATCTGGCCGTGGCATTGCGCAGGCAGGGGTTCCGGCGGTTTGTCGTCGCGGGCGGCGAAACCTCGGGCGCGGTCGTCTCGGCGCTGGGGATAAAGGCGCTGCGTATCGGTCCCGAAATCGCCCCCGGCGTCCCTTGGACCGAAACATTTGATCGCGACAGGCTTGCACTTGCATTGAAGTCAGGAAATTTCGGTCAGGACGATTTCTTCAGCCGCGCCTTTTCGCAAGGCAGGTAGTGGAAGGCGACACTGAACTTGAGCCTGCCGTATCGCGGTGAACCCTGCCGATCGGTGGATGTGCGCTACAACGCCAGGCCGGTCCCGCGGCCGCCGCAGCTATCTGGCCAATGAATTCTTGTGGATGACTGAGGCCTGGGCACAAGACGACAGCTATCAGACCGGGGATCTGGCTGATCTGGTGCAGTCGGTCATCGGCACTGACGGGACCGCCGATGGTGCCCTTGGCTTTCTGAACGAAGGGGGTGGCAGCTGCGTCGCCTATCCTTCGATACAGGTGGCGCGGCGCCGGAACTGGTCATCAACCGGAAAGATGGGCCGGCCGGTACTGCCCAAGGGCAGCACTCAACTATAAGCGTCTGCGCGCTGGCGAAGAGGCTTGGGTTGAGCGATGGTCGCGACGGGGCGCTGCTGATCCAGTCGTTCCTGAAGATCGCGATAGGCGGCGTTATGCGAATATGCTGCCAGCGCCGCTTCGATCAGTTTGCAGTCTTCGGCGGTGACGTAGATCCGAAAAGGGGCGTTATTCGATGAAATGCTCATTGGAATTACCTTCAACAACCTTAAGATGAAGGTACCCGCTGACGGCCCCGGATGATACTAATCTTTCGTATAGTCAGGCGATCATCCGGGTGCCTGTTTGGCGCATTTTGGTCGGTGCCGATCTGGCTGTTCCGGCGCGGTTTCGGCCCCGGACGGATGTGATCCTCCTGCCGCAACTGCGATCATCTGCGCCTGAATCGCCAGTTCGCAGACGCGGAAGGTCCGCGATTGGGCGCAGGCGCTTTCTGTGCGGCTGACGATATCGGCCAGAAGATTTCCGAAATAGGGCAGCGGATAGCCCGAGCAGTCGATATGCCTGCACTCGTCGCGATTGGTCAGATACAGGTGGTCCGTGCCCGGCCGCCCTGCGACATCGACATATTTGCGCAGCTCGATGGTGCCTTCGGTGCCGCAGATGAACAACCTGCCATCGCCCCATGTGGGCAGCGCGTCGGCGGTGTACCAATCCACGCGAATGAACCCCTGCGCCGGACCCGCGCGCAGGGCCAGCGTGCCGTAATCCTGAAAACCCGGATGGGCCGGATTCGCGTGATTGCCGACGGTGGCCAAGGTGATCTCGGCATCGTCCTGCCCGGTGAAATGCAGGAACTGATCGATCTGATGCGACGCGATATCGGTCAGGATGCCGCCATAGCGCGCCGCATCGAAGAACCAGTCGGGGCGCGTATGCGCATTCAGGCGGTGCGGTCCAAGGCCGGTGGTGTGGATGACCGTGCCGATGGCGCCCGCCCTGACCAGTTCGGTCGCGGCGGTGACGGCAGGAACCTCGAACCGTTCCGAGAAATTGACCGACCAGATGCGGCCCGTCCGGGCCACCGCGTCACGCAGGCGGCACAGCTCGTCCAGCGTGATGCAGCCGGGCTTGTCGACCATCACGTCCTTGCCCGCCTGCATGGCCTGGATCGCCAGATCGGCGCGTTGGTCGGGGGGGCAGGCGATCAGCACCAGCGCGATAGCGGGATCGTTCAGGATCTGGTCAAGCTGCGTCACGCGCGGGACATCGGGAAAGCGCCTGGTAAAGCCCGCGACGGGCTGGGGGTCGCCCTCGGTCCACCAGGCGGCCAGTTCCGCGCCCGCGTCGATCATGCCTTGCGACATGCCATAGATGTGTCGGTGATCCAGCCCAAGGGCGGCAAAGCGCAGGGGGGTCATGGTGTCTCCTCGACATTGACGATGCAGCCCGTCGCGGCCGAGCGGGTCATGGCGTCGATCAGGCGGTGGACGCGCAGGCCCTCGTGGCCAGTGATGCAGGGCGGGCGGCGGTCGCGGATGGATTGCGCGAAATCATGGATCAGGTCGCGGTGCCAGTCGCAGGGAAAGGCCATCGGATCGGACCCGCCGCCCGTGCCCGAAACATCGCCGACCGTTTCACTGCGACCGTCGCGCCAGTGCACGTCCAGCCTGCCGCCGGTCAGGACGGCTGTGCCAAAGGTGCCGTCGATGACCAGGCGTTCCTGTTCGCCGGGAAAGGTGGCGGTGGTGGCGACGATCGACCCCACCGCGCCATTGTCGAAGGTGACGCCCGCGGTGGCGAAATCCTCGGCCTCCAGTCGGTGCATACGGGTGGTGGCGGCCAGGGCCTGCACCGATCTGGCGGGGCCGGTCAGGCTTAGCATCAGGTCCAGCACATGGATCGCCTGCGAGATCAGGACCCCACCGCCGTCACGATCATAGCTGCCCCGCCCCGGCACGTCATAATAGGCCTGATCGCGCCACCACGGGATTTCGGCCCGGATCAGGGCCAGTTCGCCCAGTTGACCGCCATCGACCAGCTGCCGCAGCCGCCGCGCCCCCTGTCGCATCCGGTGCTGAAACACGATGCCAAGCGTGACCTGCCGATCCGCGCATTCCTTGACAAGATCGCCGGCGGCGACCAGCGTCCGTTCGATCGGTTTTTCCATCAGGATATGCTTGCCCGCCGCGGCCATGACCGCCACGATCCGTGCGCGCTGGTTGGGTGGCGTCGCGATGATGACGCCATCGGTCGCGGGATCGTCGGCGATGGCCTGAAGGCTGTCGAAAACCGGAAAGCCGAACGTATCGCGGACCGCCTCGGCCTTGGCGCGGGTGCGGTTGAACACGCCCGAGACATTCACCTTGCCGCGCAATTCCTCAAGCGCCTCCAGATGGGGTTTGGTGGCCATGCCAAGGCCGATGACGGCAAGCGTCGCGATTGGTGCGTCAGACATTTCTTGCTTTCCCTAGGGGCCGAACATCCGGATCGGCAACAGCGTGATTTGCGGGATCATGGTCACCAGCAGAAGAATGGCGACCTGGGCCAGGATGAAGGGCAGGATGGCGCGGAACACCGCCGTCGACGGGGCGCCGCCGACCCGCGCCGCCGTAAAGACCAACACGCCAAGCGGCGGCGTCAGGGCCCCGATGACAAGGTTCATCACGATGATGATCCCGAATTGCAGCGGATCCACCCCTGCCGCAATCACCACCGGCACAAGGATCGGCACAAGGATCACCATGGCGGCGATCATTTCGATGAACAGGCCGACGAAGACGAGGAACAGATTGATCAGCAACAGAAGATAGATCCGGTTTCCGGTCAGTGCCGCCAGCCATTCGGCGATCTTCTGGGGGGTCTGTTCAAAGGTCAGGATCCACGCAAAGGGCGAGGCGGCGGCGATGATCACCGCGACGGCGACGGTATCCTCGACCGCGTCGCGGAACGCCTCGGACAGGTTGGTCGCGGTCAATCCGCGATAGACGAAGGCGCCGCAAAGCAGCGAAAAGACAAAGGCCATGGCCCCGGCCTCGGTCGCGGTGAACACCCCGAAACGGACACCGCCGACGATCATCACCGGCAGGCACAGCGCCGGGGTCGCCAACAGGAAGGACCGCAACCGCGCCGACCGGTCCGCGCGTCGCGCATTCGCGCCATAGCCCTTGCGGACCGAGATGATCCAGACCACGACCGACAGGGCCAGCGCGGTCAGGATGCCCGGCACGATGGTGCCGACAAACAGCGCCCCGACCGAAACCGAGGCCAGCGCGGCATAGATGATCAGGCCCAGCCCCGGCGGGATCATGTTCGCCAGGGTCGACGAGGCGGCGGTCAGGGCACAGCTGAAGGACCGGCTGTAGCCGTATTTCTCCATCTCGGGGACCATCAGCTTGGCGGTGGCCGATGCGTCGGCGGTGGACGAACCCGACACCCCGGCCAGCATCACGCTGGTCACGATATTGGCCTGTGCCAGACCGCCGCGAAAATGCCCGACCAGATGATAGGCCAGATCCACGATACGTCCGGTGATGCCGCCCGCATTCATCACCGCCGCCGCAAGAATGAAGAAGGGAATGGCCAGAAGCGTGAATGAATTCAGCGCCCCCGACATGGTCTGGGTGATCGTCACCATCATCAGGTCGGGCAGTGGCGTCAGCCCGGCAAAGGACCCCAGGATCAGGGCAAAGACGATGGGCAGTTCCGCAAAGATCAGCAGCATCGAAACGATCATCAGGATGGCCGTGCTGCTGGCGTCGCCCGGCAGCAATCCGCCCGCCTGACGCAGAAGGAAATAGCCCGCGATGCCCGCGGCCAGCGTAGCGACCCCGCTTTGGCCGCCAAGCCCGCGGATCGGACTGGTCAACAGCAGCAGGGTGATCGCGCTGCCCGCCGGGACCGCCATGAACAGATAGCGCAGCGGCACCCTGATGGCGGGCATCACCTGCATCGTGCGGTTCATGAAATCGACCCCGTGCACCAACAGGATCACGCAGCAGATCACCGTCATCACCCGCAGAAAGACGTGATGCGCGGTCTGGGTTCTGGCGGGCAGCCTTTGGACGAACAGCGATATGGCGATATGGCGGTCGCGAAAGGTCAGGACCGCCATGCCCAGAAACACCGCCCAGACGAAACAGAACTGCGCGACCTCTTCGGGCCAGGGCAGCGACGCGTTCAGGACATAGCGGCAAAAGACCTGAAGAACGACCACCCCCGTCGCACACAGCATCAAGAAAACGGCGATGGTTTCCAATGCCTTGACCACAAGGCGATAGGGCAGGGCTGTCACCCCCGGCATCGGTGTCACGTCATCCAATTTCGTCCCTCCCTGTCTCTGCCCCGCGTCAGACATGCGGGGCAGGCAGCACAGCGATCAGCCCAGGGCGCGGATCTTGGCGATCATCTGGGCGGTTTCGGGGCTGGTCGCGCCGAACTGGTCGAACAGGGCCGCGGATTTTTCTTCCCACTTAGCCTTTTCGTCTTCGGGGAACGGATGAACGACGCAGCCCGCTGCCTTCAGATCCTCCAGCGCCTGATCGGCCCCGGCGCGGTTGATGCTGCGCTGTTCGGCAAAGACTTCGCGGGCGGAACTGCGGCACAGATCCTGCAGATCGGCGGGCAGGCCATCCAGCCATGCGGCATTCATGCGGATCGCCTTGGGCAAAAACCAATGATAGGTCGGCAGGACATTCCGGGCCTGTTCGTGCCACTTGAAGCCCAGCACGGAAAAATAATCGGAATCCAGCCCGTCGATCACCCCGGTCGACAGCGCGGAATACTGTTCGGAATAGGGCAGGGGCGTGGGGTTGGCACCAAGGGTCTTCCAGAAATCGACCCAGATGCGAACCTCGGGGACGCGCAGCTTGACGCCCTGCAGGCTGTCCAGATCGGTGACCGGGTCCTTGGTCAGCAGGTGGCGAAAGCCCACCTCGCCATAGGCGATGAATTCAACGCCGGTCTTGTCGCGCGCGATCTGGCTGATTTCCTGACCGATATCCCCCTGCAACACGGCGTCGACATGGGCCTCGTTCTTGTAGATGAAGCCCGGCGCCCCGGCGGTTGCCGCGATTTCGGGGGCGATGGCCTCTTCGCTGTCGGGGCCGGCGGCGGTCACCTGAATGGTGCCGATGCGGCTCATTTCCAGAAGCTGGGCCAGACCGCCAAGCTGGCTGGCGGGGAAATGCTGGGCCTCGATGCGCCCTTCGCTGCGTTCGTTCAGCATTACCACCCATTTGTCGAATGCGTTGGTGAAGGGCGAGCCGATCGCCTCGGAATGGGCGATCTTGCAGACGAACTTGTCCTGCGCCCAGGCCGATCGCATCAGCGCGGGCGTCGCCAATGCGGCCGCCCCCAGTTGCAGCAACTGCCGACGGGCGACCCTTTTCTTGCCTTGTGTCATGTCTTCCTCCCCTTTGGTGGTTCTGCGCATCCTTGCAGTCCGCGTCAGAACGAAAGCCCGGCCTCCTCCGGGCAAGATCCGTGTGTGTCGGTCCGGACCTGTCCCGCCGGGTCGGCGGGGGACAGGCACGGGGTCATCGGCGCCCGGCCTCGGTGAAGAAGGCGGGCTTCGCGGCGGCGACGAGCGGAATGTCGGTCAACACGCGGCGCAGATGGCGGCGCATTCTTTGTTCGGCCTCATCGGCGTTGGCGGCCCCGATCGCATCGGCGATCTGGCGGTGCTGTTCGACCAGGATCTGTCGCGGCAACTGGCTGGCGGTCAGGTGGCGCACGCGGTCCATCTGCGTGCGCAACATGTCCAGATAGGCCCAGCCCGCGCTTTGCCCGGCGATATCGGCGATCATCCTGTGAAACGCCTCGTCCAGATCCATGAAGGTCTGGGGGGCGGGATCATCGACTGCCCGTTGCTGGGCGGTCAGGTTGCCCCGCAGCATGGCCAGCATCGCATCATCGGCGCGACGGCAGGCGGCGCGCACGATATCGGCCTCGACCGCCTCGCGGACGAATTGCGCCGCAAGCACCGCGTCGACGTCGATCCGGCTGACAAAGCTGCCGCGCTGGGGGCGGATGTCGATCAGGCCAGCCTCTGACAGCTTGATGAACGCCTCGCGGACCGGCTGGCGGCTGATGGCGTAATGCGCGGCGATATCGACCTCGGACAGCCGAGTGCCCGGTGCCAGATCGCAACTGACGATGCGTGTCCTGAGACGCGCGAACAACTGCGGGCCGACGGGGCGGGCAGGATCGATGGCCGGTGGATGATCTGTCAGACCTTGGTTCATCTTCCCTCACTTGCCTGATCGTGCAAGCATACTACCATACTAGTCAACAGTTTTGTGATCGGCGCGTCTTGCGCGCCGGAAGGGGGGAGCATGAGACAGACATGGCGCTGGTTCGGACCAAGGGATCTGGTCACCATCGATGCGCTGTTGCAGGCGGGCGCGGCAGGTGTGGTATCGGCCCTGCACCATGTCCCGACGGGCGCCATCTGGACCAGAGAGCAGATCGAAACCCGGCAGGCCCAGATCGCGATGACGGGCGCGGGACGACGATCGGGCCTGTCATGGGAGGTCGTCGAAAGCCTGCCGGTGTCCGAAGACATCAAGCGTCAAAGTGGTGCGTGGCGCGACCATCTGTCGGCGTGGAAACAATCGCTGTTCAACCTGAAGGCCGCAGGGATCGAAACGGTCTGCTACAATTTCATGCCGGTGCTGGATTGGACCCGCACCGAACTGGCCCATCCCCTGTCCAATGGCGCGACCTGCATGCGCTTTGACCTGACGGTTTTCGCCGCTTTCGATATCCATATTCTGGGCCGCGCCGGTGCCTCGCACAGCTATCGGCCCGATACGGTACAGGCGGCACGGGCCGTGTTCGACCGGCTGGACGACGCGCAGAAGCGGCAGATCACGCGCAATATCGTCTGCGGGCTGCCCGGTGCCGCCGAAAGCTTTTCGTTGCAGGATCTGCGCGATCAGCTGGCCGCCTATGCAGCGATCGACGAAGACCGGCTGCGGGGCAATCTTGTCGATTTCCTGTCCGAGGTCGCGCCGGTCGCCGAAAGCCTTGGCATGCGCCTGTGCTGTCACCCGGACGATCCGCCGGTGCCCCTTTTGGGCTTACCCCGGATCATGTCGACCGAGGCCGATTATGTCCGGATCCTGCGGGCCGTCGACGTGATGGCGAATGGTGTGACGCTGTGCTCGGGTTCGCTTGGGGCGCGACCCGACAATGATCTTGCCGGGATGATGCGGCGGCTGGGTGATCGGGTGCATTTCCTGCATCTGCGCAACGTCACCCGCGAAAGCCCTGATCCGCAGTGCAGCTTTTACGAGGCCGCGCATCTGGAAGGCGACACCGATATGGTCGCGCTGATCGACGCCGCCCTGAACGAGGAAAAGCGCCGTCTTGCGCAGGGTCGCCGGGATGTCTCGATCCCGTTCCGGCCGGATCATGGGCAGGATATTCTGGATGATCTGGGCCGCAAGGCGCAGCCGGGCTATCCCTCGATCGGGCGACTGAAGGGGCTGGCCGAACTGCGTGGCGTCATCGCCGCCTTGTCGCATCCGGCAGCGCGGCGCGGCTAGGCGCCCGGCAAGGGATCAGCCCCCTTCGGGCCCAAGTCGCAACAGCGTGCGGTGCTGTTCATCGAAATCCCGCGCAAGCCAGGCCATCAGGGCACGGACGCGGGCAAGCTGATGCCGGACCGGCGGGCAGACAAGCGAGATCGGGGTCTGTTCCGACCATTGCGGCAACACCTCGACCAATCTGCCGCTGTCGATATCGGACTGGCAGTTCACATCGGCCAGCCGCGTGACCCCCAGACCGCTGATGGCCGCCTTGCGCATGATCCGCCCGCTTGCGACCTTCAACCCGTTGTCGACATGGATGATCTGCTGTTCGCGTCCGTTGGTCATGATCCAGTGATCCACCGATCCATAGATCAGCGGCACCTTTTTCAGATCCTGCGGGCTGTTCAGCGGACCGAAGCGTTCCAGAAATGCGGGGCTGGCCACATAGCGGGTGGTGATGGATTTCAGCGCCCGCACGATCAGCGATGAATCGGGCAGTTTGCCCATGCGCAGCACCAGATCGTAATGATCCTCGATGATATCGACGCGGGCGCTGGAAAAGGACAGCTCGACCTTGACCTGGGGATAATGCTGCTGAAACCGCAGAACCAGGGGCGCGATCAGCTCTTCTCCGAACAGGCCGCCGACGGAATTCATGCGGATCGTGCCGCGCAGGTCATGGGTCGCATCCGCCGCCCATTCCGCCGCGGAATCCAGCAGGATCATCGCCTGCTTGCACCGGTCGTAATAGCCCTTGCCGATTTCGGTCAGCCGCAATTGTCGCGTGGTGCGATGCAACAGCTGGACGCCAAGCGCGGCTTCAAGCTCTGAAACCAGCTGGCTCAGATTGCTTTTCGACGCGCCCGCCGCCTCGGCCGCGGCGGTAAAGCTGCGATGTTCGGCAACCTGCAGAAATGCGCGAATGCCCCGCCACGAGATGTCGTTCATTTTTTCCGAACGCTGATTTCAGATTAATCCCGTTTATCGACGTAATGCAAAGCCCTACCTGCTGTCCAGCACACAAACCGATGGCGTCTTCCTCGCCATCCGCGACATCAGGAGAAGATCGCATGACCAAGCCGCTTATCGTTATCACCGGGGCCAGTTCGGGCATCGGCGCGGCCATGGCGCGCCAGTTTTCGGATGCGGGGCACCCGCTGCTGCTGGTTGCGCGCCGCATCGACAAGCTGCAGGCGCTTGGCCTGCCCGACACGATCTGTCGCAAGGTCGATGTGACCGATGCTGCCGCCCTGCGCGCCGCCATCGCCGAGGCCGAGGGCGTATACGGCCCTGTCGATGGCCTGATCAACAATGCCGGGCTGATGCTGCTGGGGCAGGTCGATACCCAGGATCCGGCGGAATGGCAAAGGATGTATGACGTCAATGTCGTGGCCCTGCTGAACGGGATGCAGGCCGTGCTGGGTGACATGAAGGACCGCGGGCGCGGCACGATCATCAATGTCAGCTCGATCGCGGGCAAGAAGGCGTTTCCGAACCATGCGGCCTATGTCGGCACGAAATTCGCCGTTTCGGCCATCAGCGAAAATGTCCGCGAAGAGGTGGCCGATACCGGCGTGCGGGTGATGACCATCTGCCCCGGCGCGGTCGAGACAGAGCTGCTGGGTCACACCACCAGCCAGGATATCATCGACGGCTATCAGGACTGGAAGAACAGCATCGGCGGCGCCATCCATCCCGACGATATCGCCCGCATCGCGGCCTTCATGTACGGACAGCCGCAATCTGTGAATATCCGCGACGTGGTTGTCGGCCCGACCCGTCAGACCGCGTGACAGGCGCGGCAACCGCAGCTGCCCGGTTCCGGTCGGGTTGGCCTAGAACGCCTTGCGAACCGCCGCAAGAAACGCCTTCAGCGCGTTGGACCGGATCTGGCCCGCCGGGGTGACGGTATAGATGCCGCCGGTGCGCAGCGACCAATCGGGCAGCAGTTGCACCAACTCGCCCGTGCGCAGGCTGTCCGTTACAAGAAAATCGGGCAGGATCGTGATATAGCGCCCTGTCCGGACCGCCTGCAGCACGCCAAGGGTGATGTTGGCGGTAATCACCGGGGACAGCGCCACCTCGCGCTGTTCCTTCTGTCGGGTGAATGTCCAGACCGGGCGGTTCGCCACCCTCCTGTTCAAGGCCATCGGCAAGGCGGCAAGCGTGTCGGGGCTGGTCACGCGCAAGGCCGCCGCCGTTTCGGGCGAGGCGACGACGATCTCGCGGAAATCTGCAAGCTTGCGCGCAAGGTGATCGCTTTCGCGCAACCAGCCGACCGTGAAGCTCAGGTCAAGGCGTTCGGCGACGGGGTCCAGGTGGTCGTCGGTCAGGAACAGGTCCAGTTGAACCTGCGGATGTTCCTCGCGGAATCTGGCGGCCATGGGGGCGATCACGTCAAGGCCCAGATCCACGGGCGCGGTGATCCGCAGCCGCCCGCGTGGCGTCGCGTCCTTCTGCGACACGCTGTCAATGGCCGTGGCAACCTGTGTCAGGGCGGGGCTGCATTGGTCATACAGCTGTCGGCCCGCCTCGGTCGGGGACAGCCTGCGCGTGTTGCGCAGCAACAGCGACTGGCCAACCTCGGCCTCCAGCAACTGTATCTGCTTGCTGACGACGGCCTTGCCGACGCCCAGCCGGTTCGCGGCGGCGGTGATCGACCCTTCGTCAAGGATGGCAGTGAAATACAGCAGGCGATTCAGGTTGGGGCGCATATCGTCATCTTTTGGTTGACGCTGTGTATAGACAGTCTGTCTTTCGATAACAATCCCGACGAACTAGCTTTCAACCCGTACCTGTTCAGGGTGCCGGCCCTGTCATGGAAAGACCGCCACAAGGGGGGTCGCCATGCGCAGAGGCCCGGCGCCGAATTGACCCCGCCAGCGCCCCGTTGGCGACATGAGCCGTTGAAAGGAAATGCCATGATCCTGACCCGCCGCGATGCCCTGCGTTCGCTTGTGACCGTTCCCGTCGTTGCCGCCCTGCCCGGTGCGGCCTTTGCCAGCCCGCCCGCGTGGCAGGCTTATCGCGGCGATGATCGGGATTTCTTTCGCGCCCCGGTTCTGCTGACCGGCAGCGATGAGGCGATCCTGATCGATGGCAGTTTCAACTTCCCCTCGGGGCGCGCCCTGGTCGAGGCGATCAGGGCCTCGGGCAAGCGTCTGACGACCATATTCGTCACTGTGAATGACCCCGATTATTATTTCAGCCTGACCGAGGTTGCGGCCGCCTTTCCGCAGGCGCGCGTGATCGCCGCCCCCGACACCATTGCCCTGATGCGCAAGAAGGCGCAGGGAAAGCTGGAGGCGTGGGCACCGCAACTGGGCGAGAACGGGCCGCAGACCCTGGATCAGATCGTGTTTCCGCAGCCCTTCGAGGGCGATCACCTGATGCTGGAAGGGACGCGCATCGATATCGTGACCTCGCAGACCATGACGGATCGGCGCTATCTGTGGGTTGCGGATCTGCAAGCCGTGTTCGGTGGTGTCTATGCCTTTGACGGTCTGCATGTCTGGACCGCCGATACGCCCACGCCCAAGGACCGCGCCAACTGGATCGCCGAGCTTGACGCCCTGATCGCGCGGTCGCCGAAAGTGGTGGTGGCAGGCCATGCGGCAGGCGGAACCAATAACGGCATGGCCAGCCTGACATTCACGCGCAGCTATCTGCTGGCCTTCGAGGAGGAGCTGGCCAAGGCCACGGACAGCGCCGCGCTGATTGCCGCGATGACGATCCGCTTTCCGGATCTGGGCCTTGCCCCGGCCTTGCAGATCGGCGCACAGGTCGCGACGGGCGAGATGTCTTGGGGCTAAGGCCATCAAGGCCGGGGCAAGGCCCGCCTGTCACGGGTGGGCCCGAAGCATCAGGCTTCGGTTGCGGGGCGTTGTCGATCGCGTCGCAAACCGGTTCCCATTCGGCCACGGGCGATGGCGAAACCGGGTTGCGGAAAAGAAGAACGGCCCGCAATTCCGGCGCGCCGTGGAAAAACATTCCGACCTGAGCGCCGTCGGCAGCACGCTGTCCAGCGCTTGAAATCGGGTGCAAAGCGCTGTTCCGGCACGGATTTGCGCCTTTGTCGGCGCGGGTCTTGTCCCGGGCCGGCATCTGACCGACATGTGATGCAAAATCAGCATGAAGGTGTTCTGCGATGAAGCTGTACGCGTTTGCAACTGTCTCGGCCTTCGGGCTTTTGACCAATGCGGCTTTGGCCGCCGGGCTTGGCCCGCTGGTGACGGCTGCCGAACTGGAAACCGCGCTGCAGGCGCCACAGGCGCCGGTCGTGCTGGACATCCGTGGTGGCGGCTATGAAGCGGGTCATATCGAGGGCGCGATCTCGGCGCCTTATGGGTTGTTCCGCGGGCCAGCCGACAATCCCGGCCAGCTTGTGCCCATCGAAAAGCTGGAGGCGACCTACGAGGAGCTGGGATTGCAGCCCGATCAACCGGTCGTCATCGTGTCGCAAGGTGACACCGATACCGATTTCGGCGCGGCCGCGCGGGTCTATTGGACGCTGAAAAGCTCGGGCTTCTCGGAATTGTCGATCCTGAACGGCGGTGCGCAGGCATGGGTCAATGCGGGCCTGCCGGTTTCGACCGAACAGGTCACGCCGCAGCCCACGGACATCTCGGTCAGCTGGGACGATCGCTGGACTGCCGAAACCGAGGACGTCGCCAAACTGACCGAGGAACAGGGCAAGGCGGTCCTGCTGGATGCCCGCCCCGCGGAATTCTTCGAAGGGCAGAAGGCGCATGACGCCGCCGCCAGGCCGGGCACGCTGCCGGGGGCGCAGAACCACGCCTATACCGAATTCTTCCAGCCCGGCGCGACCGCGATCAGCCCCGTCGCCGATGTCGATGCGTTGAAATCCAAACTGGGCCTGCAAGAAGGGCAGCAGCTGGTATCCTTCTGCAATACCGGGCACTGGGCCGCGACCAACTGGTTCGCGCTGAACGAGCTGGCCGGTCTGGGCGATGTAAAGCTGTATCCCGGTTCGATGGTCGAATATTCGCAGGCCGGTCTGGACATGGATAACGCCCCCGGCCTGTTCAAGAACCTGCTGAACCAGTTCGGCGGGTCCAACTGATGTCGCAGGCGATCACCGCCGGCGACCGTATCGATGACGTGCCCGGAATGGGCCTGCGTCGGTCGGGGCTGATCCTGGTGGGGTTGGTGCTGGTCGCGCTTGTCGGCCTGTTCGCGGGCGCGCGATACGGGATGTTGTTGCTGGTCGGTCTGGGCTTTGGCATCGCGCTGGAGGGGTTGCGCTTTGGCTTTGCCGGGCCGTGGCGCGCGATGATCACCCGCCGCGAACCGTCGGGCGTTCTGGCGCAATTGCTGTCCATCGCGCTGGTGTCCATCGTCGCGATCCCGCTGCTGGCCAGCAATCCGGGCGAGCTGGTCGGCGCGCAGGCCCCGATCGGCTTTGCCATGGTCGGCGGGGCCTTTGTCTTTGGCATCTGCATGCAGATCGTGCTGGGCTGCGGGTCGGGCACGCTGGTCAACGCGGGCAGCGGCAATCCCGTCAGCCTGCTGGCGTTGCCGTTCTTTGCCCTGGGCAGCTTTGCGGGGGCCTATCACCTGATCTGGTGGACCGATCTGGGATCGCTGCCGGTCCTGACCCTGCAAGGGACTGGCGGCCTGGTCGCGACGCTGGCGCTGTTGGCGGTGGCGGCGGCAATCATCCTGTGGCGCGCGGCGCCCGGTGTGCCGCGCCTGAACCGTCGTCACGCGATTGCGGCGGTGGTCATCGCGGCGCTGGCGCTTGGCAATCTGGTGATCGCCGGGCAGCCATGGGGTGTGGTCTATGGGCTGGGCCTGTGGGCGGCCAAGGCCTATTCCGCGATGGGCGGCGATCTTGCGGCCTCGGCCTTCTGGAGCGCTCCCGGCTCGGCCGAGCGGCTGTCGTCCAGCATCCTGACCGATTACACCTCGCTGACTGATATCGGGATCATCGCGGGTGCCTTTGGCGTCGCGGCATGGCGGCGCGGGGCGCTGGCGGCTGCCCTGCCGGGCTATCCGGCGCGGGCATGGATCGCGACGATCATCGCGGGCTTTCTGCTGGGCTATTCGTCGCGACTGGCCTTTGGCTGCAATGTGGGCGCGTTCTTTTCGGGGATCTCGACGGGCAGCCTGCATGGCTGGGTCTGGTTCGTCGCGGCCTTCGCGGGGGCGTTTTTCGGCATCCGGCTGCGGCCGCTTTTGGGCTTGGAGGCGCGGTCATGACCCGCGCCTTCACCGCAAGTCTGGCGTTGGTTTTCGTGGCGGGGCTGATCGGTTTCGACCTCGCGAACGCGCGGCCCAATCCCTACAAGGCCCCGCCCGCCTTCGCGCTTGGGTCTGGCGCGGTGCCGACAGGGGGCTTCTGCGGCGCCTTGCCGAACTGATCCCTGCCGGTCGCGGCCCAATCGTCGCGACCGGCGCCGATACCGGGGTTAGGCGATCAGCGCGGCCTCTTCGCGGGCGAGCTGACGGGCCGCATGGCCCGGTTCGCCCCCAAGCGGTGCAAGTCTCCGATACAGCACCGGCGTCAGGAACAGGGTGAAAACCGTCGCAAAACCCAGCCCGCCGACGACCACCCAGCCCACCGCCTGACGCGCCTCGGCCCCCGCGCCAAGCGACAGGACCAGTGGCGCGCCGCCCAGCACGGTCGATACCATCGTCATCATCACGGGACGCAGTCGCAGGCGCATGGCCTCGCGGATCGCGCTGTCGATATCCTGACCCCGCTGACGCAGCTGATTGGCGAACTCGACGATCAGGATGCCGTTCTTGGCCATGATGCCGATCAGCATCACCAGCCCGATCTGGCTGTAATAATTCAGGCTGCCGCCGGTCAGTGCAATGGCGATGACGGCGGCGCCCAGCCCGAACGGCACGGTCAGCATGATCACGACCGCCGAAATCAGGCTTTCGAACTGCGCAGCCAGAACCAGCAGGACGACAAGAAAGGCGATGGCAAAGACCGCCTGTGTTCCGCTTTCGCTGCTTTGCAGTGTTGCGGCCTCGCCGGTAAAGACGATTGCGCCATCCCCGCCCAGAACCTCGCGGGACAGGCCCTGAACGGTCTGCATCGCCTGACCCAGATCGACATCCGCCGCAAGGTTCGACTGGATCGACACGGCGCGGCTGCCGCCTTCGCGGTCGATGCTGGACAGGCTGGGCACCTGGTCAAAGCTGGCAACGCTGGACAGTGGCAGGAACGCCCCGTCCGATGTGCGGGCAAAGGCGCGATCCAGATCCGACGGGTCATTGATCGGGCGGCCGCCCGGCAGGATGGCGACCGTGGTTTCCTGACCGTTCAGAAACACCTCGGCCGCATCGACCCCCGAGGTCATGGCCCCGATCGTGTCGGTGATGTCGGTCAGCGAAAGCCCAAGTTCCTGTGCCAGTTCCTCGTTGAGCGTCACCTGGATTTCGGGGGCATAGGATTCCTCGCTGAGTTGCGGCGACACGAAGATATCGGGCCGTGCCGCCATGGCCGCCACCAGCGCCTTGCTGTTGGATACCAGGCTGTCGCCGTCATCGCCGGTCACCGCAAAGGTCAGCCCGTTGCCCGCACCCCGGATACCCAGGCTGTTGGGCGACCGGGCAAAGACCGTCATGCCCGCGATCCGGTTCAGCTGCGGTTGCAGTTCGGCCAGAAACTGCTGCTGGCTGCGGCCGCGATCCGCCCAGTCAGCCAGCCGGACGATCAGGATACCGGAACTGCCCCCGCCCAGTCCGACCAGCGACTGCACCACCGCGACCTCGCCGGTGGCAACGTAAGGGGCAAGGATTTCTTCCACCTGCCGGAACTGTTCATCGGTGAAGGCGACACTGACACCCGAGGGCGCGCGCCCCGCGATCATCACTGCGCCGCGATCCTCGGCGGGCGTCAGGGCAGAGTTCAGCGACCCGTAGACCCCGGCAGAGATCACGGCAAATCCGGCCACCAGACCAAGGACAAGAACCGGGTGCCCCAGGGCCCGGTCCACAAGCCACAGGCAGCCCCGCCCCAGAAGCCCCGGACCGGATGCCGCATCGCTGCCCGGCGCGATCCGTCCGGGATCAAGAAACGCCGCCAGCATCGGCACCAGCGTCAGGGCCACCACCGACGACACGGTGACGCAGAAGGCCAGCACGAAGCCGAATTCGGCAAAGATGCCCCCCGCTTGTCCGGGCAGGAAAGAGATCGGGATGAACACCGCCGCAAGCGTCGCCGTGGTCGAGATGACGGCAAAGAACACCTCGTTCGCGCCTTGCGCGGCGGCGGCACGGCGGCCCAGACCTTCCTGTCGGCGGCGAACGACATTCTCGACCACGACGATGGCGTCATCGACGACCATCCCCGTCGCCAGAACCAGCGCCAGAAGCGAGATCGTGTTGATCGAAAAGCCCGCGGCCCAGATCGCGGCCAGCGTGCCGGTCAACGCGACCGGGATCGTCAGCGCGGGGATCAGCGTCGCCCGCCAGACCCGCAGAAAGGCAAAGATCACCAGAACCACGATCAGCACCGCAAGCATGATCGAGGACATGACCTCGTTCAGGGCGCGGTCGATGAACACCCCGTCATCGGCGGACACGATCAGCCGGATGCCATCGGGCAGATCCTGTTGCAACTCGGCCACGGCATCGCGGACATCGCGGCTGATGGCCAAGGTATTGCTTTGCGATTGTCGCACGATGTTCACCCCGACCGAGGGAGCGCCGTTGACCCGCGCGACCACGCTGCGTTCCTGCGCTGTCAGCTGCACCCGCGCCACGTCGCCGATGCGGGTGTGATCGTCGATCGGCAGGCGCGCGATGTCCTGCGCCCGAACCTCACTGCCCGACAGTTTCAGCAATATGTCCTGCGTCGCGCTTTCCAGCGATCCCAGCGCGGGCGCAAGGTCCAGCGTGGACAGCGCGGCTTGCACATCCGACACCGTCAGGCCGCGCCCGATCATGGCAGCCATGTTCAGCTCGACCAGATATTCCTGCGCCTGATCGCCTGCCACCTCGACCGAGGCGATGCCATCGATCAGGTCCAGCCGATCCGAAACCGGACCCTCGGCCAGATCGGTCAGTTCGGCAAGCGTTGCGTCGCCGGTCAGGGCAAGCCGCATGATCGGGTCGGAATCGGAATCGCTTTTGCTGACTGTCGGATCGACATCCTCGGGCAGGTCGCGTGCGAGGCCCGAGATGATTTCGCGGGCTTCATTCGCGGCCGTGTCGATGTCCACGCCGTCCGAAAATTCCAGCGTGATCCGCGACATGCCCGCGCTGGATTGGGACGAATAGGCCAGCAGGCCTTCGACCGCGCTAAGCCCGTCTTCAAGGATTTCGGTGACTTCGGTGTCGACCGTATCCGGCGCGGCATTGTCAAAGCTGGCGCGGACCGAGATCACCGGCTGATCGACCTGCGGCATTTCGCGGATATCCAGCCCCATATAGGCGGCGATGCCCGCGATGACGATCAGCAGGTTACACACGACCGCAAGGATCGGTCGCGCCACGAAAACGGATGAAAAGCCCTTGCTGGCGATGGGATCAATCATCGCGGCCCACCGCCGTTGACGTTGCCGTTGCCGCGACCTGCCGGGCC
Organism: Paracoccus homiensis; assembly: GCF_900111675.1. GTDB lineage: Bacteria > Pseudomonadota > Alphaproteobacteria > Rhodobacterales > Rhodobacteraceae > Paracoccus > Paracoccus homiensis. Next base: position 30,383 of record NZ_FOHO01000013.1, read on the forward strand.
GAGGCTGCCGGAACGGATGTGGTGGTGGCGGCCAGTTGGCCGGGTTCGCCCTCTGCCCGCGTGGCGGCGTCTGCGGTCATCACGCGACCGCCCTCTTGCAGCTTGTGCGCGCCTTCGACCACGATCTTGTCGCCCTGCTTCAGATCGGCATGCACCCAGACCATGTCATCCACGCGCGAGGCTATGGTGACGGGGACGCGCCGCGCGATGCCATCTTCGGCGACAAAGACCGATGCGCCGTCACGCCCCCACATGACCGCCACCGCCGGGATCGAGGGCAACGCCGGGCGTTCGGCCCGCAGATAGATTTCGGCGATCATGCCGTGGGTCAGGCCCGCGGCGGCATTGTCCATCAGGGCCTCGACCTCGATCAACCGGGTGCCGGGGTCGATTTCGGTGGCGATGGCCGACACCTCGGCCCACAGGACCTGCCCGGGCCGCGAAGGCAGGGTGACCCGGACCGATGCGCCGGGTTCCAGCACCTCGGTCGCGCCTTCCGGCAGTGCGAAGCTGACCTTGACCCGGTCCAATGCGCTGATCGTGACGATATCGCTGCCCGCGTTTACATAGGACCCGGCGACCAGATCGGTCAGCCCGACCTGTCCCGACAGCGGCGCCTTGATGACACGGCGCTGCAATTCGAATTCGGCGCGATCCGCCTCGACCCTGGCCAGTTCGACGGCGGTGTGCGCCTCGTCCAGCTGCACGGTCGAAACGCTGGTCGATGAGGTCGCCAATCGTTCCAGCCGGGCCAGCGTGGCTGTCACCTCGGCCAGTTGCGCCTGCGCGCTGGCAAGGTTCAGTTCCTCGCTGCGCTGATCCAGATGCAGCAGCGCATCGCCCTTGTTCACGGCGGTTCCTGGGGTGAAGGCGATCTGGTCCACGCGGCCGCTGACATCGGATTGAACCGCGACGCGGGCGACCGCCTCGATGCTGCCGATGGCCTGATATTCGGTGGCATAGGGTCGGGTCACGGCCTGTTCCAGCGTCACCAATGCAGATCGAGTGCCGCCTTGTTGCTGTCCTTGGCCGGGCCGCCCCGCAGCCGCCGATTGTTCCGCGACCGGGATGGCATCATCCGCCCCGATCCTGTCGGCCAGCATCCAATAGCCGACGCCGCCCGCGATCACGATCGCAAGCCCGTATTCCAATACCCGATTCATTCCATGCCGCCCGTTGCGTTCTTCGTGTTGCCGATGGTCCCGGCAGGGACCGCATAGCGGGGCGACACACAACGAAACCCAAATGGACGCCTGAGCGATCGTTTCCCTTTCCGTGACCTCAGGGCGCGGCAGGCGGCAGGTCGGGTGAAAGGCCGGGGATTTCGACCATCTCGCGGGTCAGGAAGGCGCGAAACGCCTTGACGCGCGGGGGCTCGGCACGGCCCGGCGGACGCATCAGGTAGATGTTCCATTCCGGCACGATCTGATAATCCGGCATGATCGGCGTCAACGCGCCGCTGGCCAGATGTTCCTGAACCTCCCACGCGCATTTGCGGGCGATGCCAAAGCCCTGGATCGCGGCCTCGGTCACCGCCTCGGCCAGATTGGTGACGAAACGGCCCGCGACCTTGACCTCGGTCAGCTTGCCGGTCCCGTCGCGGAACCGCCAGTTCTGCATCGCGCCGCGGATCACGCAATCGCGGCCTTCCAGATCCTGCGGCGTCTCGGGCCTGCCCATCCGGGCAAGATAGTCGGGCGCCGCGACAAGGATGCGCGGGCAGGGCGCAAGCTTCTGCGCCATCAGCGACGAGGCCGCCGGATCGCCCAGACGGATCGCGCAATCAAAGCCGTTCTCGACAATGTCGAACAACGCATCGCTAAGATGCAGCTGCACCGACAGGTCGGGGTGACAGGACAGGAACCGGGTCACCAGGGGCGCAATGAATTTGCGTCCGAAGGATGCCGGTCCCGCGACCCGCAGCGTGCCGCGCAGGGCCTGATCATCGCGCCGGACATCCAGAACCGCGTCCTGCACGCTTTCCAGAATATTCTCGGCATGGTGCAATAGCCGTTCGCCTTCCGAGGTCAGGCAGACGCTGCGCGTGGTGCGGTGCAGCAACCGTGCCCCGATCGCGGTTTCAAGCGACTGGATCCGCTGGGTCGCGCTGGTGGGCGAAATGCCGAATTCCGCGCCCGCCTTGCCGATCGCGCCCAGCCGCGCCACCCGGACGAACAGCTCCAGCAGTTTCAGATCGTTCAGCATTCTGCATTCAACCCAAATAGTCATTTTGCCGTGGCGGCAATTATCATTGAAGCGGCGGATATTATCTGGCGCTTGGCTTCCTGCCAATGTGCAACCGATCCAGAAGGACATCACAATGAAATCCACAGCCCTGCTGTCTGCCACCGCCCTTGCCCTGATTGCGGGTGCCTCGGGGGCATTCGCCCAGGACAGCGCCCAGATCGTGCGACGCGCGGATGTGACCTTTCAGCCCCTGAACCCGGCACGCGGCGATGCAAGCCCGCAGGCCGGTGTGCTGTGGGGCGATATCCGTCAGGACGTGCCGACCGGCGCGATCATCAAGTTCGCGCCCAATTTCTCGTCGCCCCCGCATATCCACAACATCACCTATCGCGGCATCGTGATCGAGGGCGCGGTCCATAATGACGACCCCGACGCCGCCAATATGTGGATGGGCCCCGGTTCGTTCTGGAGCCAGCCCGCCGGCGAGCCGCATATCACCTCGGCCTCGGGGGATGAGGGCGCGACCATCTTTCTTGAGATTCTGGAAGGCCCCTATCTTGTCCAGCCCACAGACGAGGCTTTTGACAACCATGAACATCCCGTCAATGTCGAGGCGGGGAATATCGTCTGGCTGGATACCTCGGATGTGACCTGGATTGACCAGCCGGGCGCAGAGGGCGATGATGCCGTGGCTCAGATCGCCTATCTGTGGGGCGATGCAAAGGGGGAAAACGGCACCTTCCTGCGCATCCCGGCAGGAACCTCCGGCACGCTGGAAGGGGGCGACAAGATGATGCGCGCGGTCACCATCGCGGGCGACGCCTCGGTCACGCTGCCAGATGCCGACGCGGCAGAGACGCTGAAGCCGGGCAGCTATTTCGGGTCTGAAAGCGGCGGCTCTTACCCGGTGGCCTGCGAAGCCGACGAAGATTGCATGCTGTATGTCCGCACCGACGGCAAATACACCTTTGCCAGCCTCTAGTCAGGTCATGAAGATCGCGAAGGGCCCCTGTCGGGGCCTTTCGGCCCGTCTGATCCGTTGCGCGGCGGCATGCCCGGCGTGATCAATCGCGAAAAATTTTGCCAAAGCGTTGGAAACGCGCAACCGCCTGCCTACCATTGGCATTGTGCCACGGGGCCGATGGCCCCCGACAGACAACACGGTAGGAGCCTTGGCCATGTCATCCCACATCCTTATCGCCGCGGCGCTGGCCGCATCCATCGGCACGGCGGCTTCGGCTGATATCGTCGTCTCCTCGAAGATTGACACCGAGGGTGGCCTGCTGGGCAACATGATCGCCATCGCGCTGGAGGATGCGGGCCTGCCGGTGGAACGGCGCCTGCAACTGGGCGGCACGCAGGTCGTCCGCGAGGCGATCCTTGCCGGTCAGATCGACGTCTATCCCGAATATACGGGCAATGCCGCCTTCTTCCACAATCAGGCCGATCAGGATGTCTGGAAAAATGCCGACACCGCCTATGATCGCGCGGCAGAGCTGGATCTGAAACAGGGCATCACCTGGCTTGACCGTGCGCCGGCCAACAACACCTGGGCGATCGCCGTGACCGCCCCCGTGGCCCAGGAGAACGGCCTTGCCTCCATGTCCGATTTCGGCGCCTGGGTCGCCGATGGCGGCGAGATCAAGCTTGCAGCCTCGACCGAATTCGTGTCCTCGCCCGCGGTGCTGCCCGCCATGCAGCAGACCTATGGGTTCGAATTGTCATCCGATCAGACCGTGATCCTGTCGGGCGGCGATACGGCGGCGACCATTCAGGCGGCGGCGCGCGGCACATCGGGTGTGAATGCGGCGATGGTCTATGGCACGGATGGGGGCGTGGGGGCGACCGGGCTGGTCGTCATGGCCGATGATCAGGGCGTGCAGCCCGTCTACGAGCCGACCCCCATTGTCCGCACCGAGGTGGCCGAGGAATACCCCGCCATCGCCGAGGTTCTGAATCCGATCTTTGCCGGGCTTGACCTTGAAACGCTGCAACAGCTGAACGGCCGCATTCAGGTCGGGGGCGAACCCGCGGAGGCTGTCGCCCGCGACTATCTGACCCAGACCGGCGTTCTGGACTGAATGATGCGGGGCGTATCCCCGCCGGGACTTCTGTTCCTGATTCTGGGCGCCGCTCTGCTGGCCGCGCCCTTCATGACATTGGCGGCCAACCGGATCGTCGCCGGGCAGCCCTTCACGATCTGGGCGCTGGCCCTGTGGCCCGCCACGGCGGGTCTGGCCGTGGGGCTGCTGCTGGGCCTGTCACGGAACGCATGGCCAAGGCTGGCGGGGGGGCTGGTCGGGCTGGGCTGCCTGTTGTGGCTGCTGTCCTTCGGGGCGGGGGCGCTGCTGGCGGATGCCAGGCAATATGCCCGCACGTCGCCCGCGCTTGGCTTTTGGGGGATGCTGGCGATTTTTGCGCTGCTGATCGCGGATGCACTGACTCAGTTGCGCCCCGGACCGGCCCTGCGCGGCGCCTTGCTGGCAGCGGCGGTCGCGGGGCTGGCGGGTGTCCTGTGGTCGGGTTGGCTTGCCGATCTGTCCATCGCGCAGGAATATGCATCGCGCGCCCGGCCCTTCTGGACGGCCTGTCTTCGCCATCTGCAACTGGCGCTTGGGTCGCTGGCGGTGGCCGTCATCATCGCCTTTCCGCTGGGGATCCTGTGCCACCGCCAGCCCGGGCTGCGTCGGCTGACGCTGCCTTTGCTAAGCTTTCTGCAAACCATTCCGTCGCTTGCGATGTTCGGGATCATGATCCCGGTGCTGTCCTGGGTCGCCATGACGGTTCCCGGCGCGCGCGAGGCCGGGATCGCAGGCATCGGCTTTGCCCCGGCCTTTGTGGCGCTGGTCCTGTATTCGCTGTTGCCGGTCGTCGGCAACACGGTCGCGGCGCTGGATGCCGTGCCCCCCGCCACCGCCGAGGCCGCACGCGGCATGGGCCTGTCGAACGCACAGCGGCTGTGGCAGGTCGAATTGCCCCTTGGTCTGCCTGTGCTGCTGGCGGGTGTGCGTATCGTCATGGTGCAGAATATCGGTCTGGCGGTGATCGCCGGGCTGATCGGCGGCGGCGGTTTCGGCAGTTTCGTCTTTCAGGGCCTGAACCAGACCGCGACCGACCTGATCCTGCTGGGCGCGTTGCCGACCGTCGCGATGGCCCTGATCGCGGCCATCGTCATGGACATCCTTGTCGACATTGCCCGCCCCATACCGGAAAGCGCCAGATGATAGAAATCGACAACCTGACCAGGCGCTACGGCGACGCCATCGCCGTCGATGCGGTGAACATGACCGTCGAGACCGGAACGATCACGGTGATCGTCGGCACCTCGGGGTCGGGGAAAAGCACCCTGCTGCGGATGATCAACCGGCTGGAAGAACCCAGTTCGGGCGAGGTGCGCATCAACGGCCAGTCCACCACCGCGATGACGCCGCATCTGCTGCGGCGGCGCATCGGCTATGCCATTCAGGGCCACGGCCTGTTTCCGCATCACAGCGTGGCCCGCAATATCGGCGCGGTGCCGCGGCTTCTGGGCTGGCCCAAGGACCGGATCGCCGCCCGCGTCGACGAATTGCTGGACCTGTTCTCGATGCCGCCGGGGGAGTTTCGCGATCGCTATCCGGCGGAACTGTCGGGTGGGCAACAACAGCGCGTCGGCGTGGCACGTGCTTTGGCCTCGCGACCCGATCTGTTGCTGATGGACGAACCATTCGGCGCGCTGGACCCGATCATTCGCGCCCGTGCGCAGGATGATCTGCTGCGCATTCAACGTCATCTGGGGTCGACCGTCATCCTGGTCACCCATGACATGGAAGAGGCGATCCGGCTGGGCGACCGTGTGGCCGTGCTGGATGCGGGCAAGCTGGTGCAATATGCGCCGCCCGCGCAGATCATCGCCGCCCCGGCCAATGATTTCGTCGCGCAGATGCTGGGCGAGGTCGATCGCCCGCTGCGCCTGTTGTCCCTGATCCCGGTCAGCGAGATCGTCGAGCCGGGCGAGGCGCAGGGCCCGCCCATCGAGGCCGGGCAATCGCTGCGCGAGGCGTTGTCGGCCTGTCTGTGGTCAGGCCGCGATGCGCTGCCGGTCGCGCAGGGCGGGCGGGTCACGCTGGCCGCGATCCGCGCACGGGCCGAGCATCCGACATGACGGCGGCTCGGTTCATGCGTGCGGGTCTGGTTTTGCTGTTGCTGGCGATGGTGCTGCGGCCCGTCTGGTTCACACCGCTGCTGGCGCCCTTTGCCCCCGCGGGCGGCCCGGTCCTGTACGAACGCAGTCCGCTGTGGTCGCTGACGCTTGGCCATCTGGGGCTGGTGCTGGTGGCGTCGCTGGCGGCGACGATCGTCGCGGTCGGGCTGGCCATCTTCGTCACGCGGCCTGCGGGTGCCGCGTTCCTGCCGCTGTCACGGACGGTCACCAATATCGGGCAGACCTTTCCCCCGGTGGCGGTGCTGGCGCTGGCGGTGCCGGCCCTGGGCTTTGGGTCCGGGCCGACGCTGGTGGCGCTGTTCCTGTATGGTCTGCTGCCGATCTTCGACAACGCGGTGACGGGCCTGCGCACATTGCCCCCGGTCACGATCGAGGCTGCGCGGGGCATCGGCATGTCACCCCGTCAGCGGCTGATTTCGGTCGAGCTGCCATTGGCCTTGCCGGTCATCCTGACCGGGGTGCGCCTGTCGGTGGTGATCGCGTTGGGGACCGCGACCATCGGTTCGACCGTTGCGGCCCGGACCCTGGGCGAGGTGATCATCGCGGGTTTGCTGACCAACAACACCGCCTTCGTTCTGCAGGGCGGCATCATCACCGGACTGATTGCCGTGCTGATCTATGACGCGATGATCCTGCTGCAGAACAGGCTGGCCCGGACCCGCGACGCCTGATCGGGCCTATGCTTCGGCGCGTGCCACGTCGCCCCGCTGACCGTCATCTGCGGGGGGCCGACCGCGCCGCGTGGCCTGCACGACAAGCCCGTGGATCGGCTGCCCGCGATCCTGCCGCAGAATGGCCGGGGTCAGCCGGGCGTCGAAACCGGCCCGGTCCAGCAAGTCCGACAGATGGGCGGAGGCATGGGCAAAGCGGCGGCTTGGGCGCAGGACATAGGCTTCGTCGCCGTCATGCGCCTCGACCGTGAAGGCAAATCGGCCACCGGGACGCAGCGCCGCCGCGACCCAGCCCACGATCTGTTCCAGCGCCCCGAGATAGGCAAAGACATCGGCCGCGGTGATCAGATCCCACGTATCCGCCTGCGGGGTCAGGGCTGACAGATCGGCCTTTTCAAGCCGATCATACAGGCCCTTTGCCGCAGCCTCGCGCAGCATTTCGGCAGAGATGTCCCAGCCTTCCAGCCAGTCGCATCGCGCCCGCAGATGGACGGCCATCAGCCCGGTGCCACAGCCCAGATCCAGCGTCCGGCCAAACCGCCCATCCAGCCCCTCCGCCAAAAGCTGCGGTGCGCGGTAATCCAGCCGGTCGACAAGCGCGTCCTCGAACCCCGCAGCATATTGGTCGAACAGCGTTTCCACAAAGGCCGAGGGCATGCTGTCGGCCAGCGACCGCCCGCGCAGCAGATCCAGACACAGCGCCGCGCCCAGCCTGTCCCGAGGGTCCAGCCGCAGCGCGGTCTGGAAGGCCCCGGCCGCGTCGGGAAGATCGGCCTTCATGCGGATCTCGCCCAGGCGGAACCAGCCCGCGACCCAATCGGGCCGCAACTCTAGCGCCTGTTGATAGATCTCTGCTGCTGTTGCGGGATGGTCCGGCAGGAAGGCTTCGGCATATTCGGCACGGCGATCCGCAATCAGATCGCCCGAGGAAAGCGAAAGAAACGACATATTCGGCTTCTGGAAAAAAACGGTCGCGATATGACCGCCGATGCCCTTTATGCCGATCCCCGGCGGCGTCAAGATGCGACGACGCGGACGCCGTGGTCACGGCCCCGACAGGGTGACAGCGGCAACCCGGTCGGGGATTGCCGCAGATCGTGACGAGCAGAAGATATTGTTTCAGCGCAAAGGGTTGCCCTAGGCGGCGACGCTGTCTGCGGCGCGCTGGAACATGCCGAACAGGTCGCGCGGGTCGTCGGGGTCCGCGATCATGTCCAGCCGCGTGAAGAAGGGCGTGCCGGCGATCGCCTGCGCGACATATCGCAGGGCGCTGAAATCCTCGATGGCAAAGCCCACGCTGTCGAACAGGGTGATCTGGCGGTCATCCGCACGCCCCGCAACATCGCCCGCGATCACCTGCCAAAGCTCGGTCACGGCATGGTCGGGGTCAAGCTGCTGGATCTCGCCCTCGATACGGGTCTGGGGCGGGTATTCCACGAAGATCCGCGACCGCAGCAGGATGTCGCGATGCAGTTCGGTCTTGCCCGGACAGTCGCCGCCGATGGCGTTGATATGGACGCCGCTGCCGACCATGTTGTCGGTCAGGATGGTCGCGTATTGCTTGTCGGCGGTGCAGGTGGTGATGATCTGCGCCCCCTCGATCGCCTCTTGCGAGGAACGGCATTTCACCACGGTCAGACCGCTGCCGGCGAGGTTTCGGGCGCAGCGCTCCGTGGCCGCCGGGTCGATGTCGTACAGCCGCACGCTGTCGATCCCGCAGACCGCCTTGAAGGCCAGGCACTGAAATTCGGATTGCGCGCCATTGCCGATCATCGCCATGGTCCGCGCGCCCTTGGGTGCCAGATGCCGGGCGGCCATCGCGCTGGTGGCGGCGGTGCGCAACGCGGTCAGCAGGGTCATCTCGCTCAGCAGCTTGGGATAGCCGCTGTTCACGTCCGCCAGCAGGCCGAAGGCGGTCACGGTCTGCAACCCCTCGGCCATGTTCTTGGGGTGGCCGTTCACGTATTTGAAGCCGTAGGTCTCGCCGTCCGAGGTCGGCATCAGCTCGATCACGCCGACATCGGAATGGCTGGCGACGCGGGGGGTCTTGTCGAACAGCGGCCAGCGGCGGAAATCGGCCTCGATCTGGTCGGCCAGATCGGTCAGCACCTTCTCGATCCCGATATGGTGGACAAGGCGCATCATGTTCTCGACCGAGACGAAGGGAACATAGGCGAGTTTCGAGGGAAGCGGAGCCATGGGAACCTCTTATGCGGGAATGGGGGAACGGGCCGACAGATGCAGCCCGGCGATCATGCAGCGGACCGAGCCGCCCGCATGTTCGATGGTGGGAATGTCCAGCGGCAGCAGCGCGACATGGCGTTCCAGAACCGCGCGCTGCGCGGCATCCAGCGATCGCAGCGCGCGCGAGGACAGCGCAAGGACCAGCCCGTCGCGGCCCTGCAATTCGATCGCATTGCCCGCGAAATCGGCGATCTGGGCGTGGGTCAGTTCGACGATGTCGCGTTCGCCCCGGCGCAGGCGCTCGGCCACCTCGCGGCGGCGCGGGGCGTCGGGGATCGCGTCCAGCCCGATCATCGCGAAATCGGTGCCGATGCACATCAGGACATTGGTGTGATAGATCGGCTTGCCCTGCGCATCGACCGCGTCAAAGACGATGGGCTCATAGTTGAAATGCGTACAGAACCGTTCCAGCAGGATCTCGCTGGTGCGTTTCGACCGGGCGGCATAGGCGACGCGTTCCAGGTGGTCGATGACCATCGCGCCGGTGCCTTCCAGGAACAGATCATCCTGTTCCAGACCGGAATAGTCGATGATGTCCTGCACCCGGTAGCTGCGTTTCAGCATGTCCAGCACGTCCTGCCGCCGTTCGGCGCGGCGATTTTGCGAATACATCGGGTAGACCGCAACATGCCCGCCCGAATGGGTCGAAAACCAGTTGTTGGGAAAGACCGAATCCGGGGTGACGGTGCTTTGGTCCTCGAACAGGTGGACGCGGATGCCTGCACCCGTCAGCGCGGCCGCCGCGCGTGTCACCTCGGCATGGGCCATGCGGGCGATGGTCGTGGGGTCGCTGCCGGCGCTGGTCTGGAAATGGTTGTCCTGCGCGGTAGCAGCATTGGGGGTGAAGTGATGCGGCCGGATCATGACGACCGAGGCCGGGGCCTGAAGCGAGGAACGGGGCATGGATGCCTCCTTTGGGACGTTCCTGTCAGGATAGCTGCGGTCCTTGACGGATTGCATGGCCATGGTGATAAATGTGGCAAGTAAGATTGCGCATATTGCCAATGCCAGATGTAAGTTTTGCCATGCATGTCTATGATGAACTTGACCGGAACCTGATCGCCATCCTGCGCGAGGATGGGCGCGCGCCGGTGTCCAAGCTGGCGCAGCTTCTGGGGGTGTCGCGGGCCACGGTGCAGGCGCGGATGGATCGGCTGCTGGACAGCGGTGCGGTGCTTGGCTTTACCATCCGCGCCCGCGAGGACAGCGGCCCGCAGGGCGTGCGCGCGATCATGATGATCGAGGTGTCGGGCCAGTCCACCACGCAGGTCATCCGCAGCCTGCGCGGCATCGCGGCGCTGCATCAGTTGCATTCGACCAATGGCAACTGGGATCTGGTAGCCCAGCTCAGCGCCGAGAGCCTTGCCGATTTCGACCGCGTCCTGCGCGAGGTCCGCAACATCCCCGGCATCACGAACAGCGAAACCTCGATCCTGCTCAGTTCCGTCTGAAGAGGTCGGGGACCGAACGCCCCCGACCCGCGCGGATCAGCGCGCCAGAACGCGGATGCGGCTGTCCCATTCCCCGCGATCGACATAGCAGCCGTGCAGGTGCCGGAACCCGGTCGAGGGGTCGAACGCCTCGCGGCCATGCATCACGCGGCGGTTGTCAAAGACGACCATCTCGCCCCCCGACAGGCGCAGGGCGATGCCATAGGCCGGATCGCGCGTCATCCGCATGAACAGCTGATAGGCGCGATAGAAGCTGCCCATCACCGCCGGATCGAGGTCGAGGATATCCGCGAGATGCGCGTTGAAGCAGACCTCGGAGATCTCGCCCGCGTCGTCCAGCGTGATCACCGCCTTGCGCGACCGGATATCGGTGTCGCGGTCGTGAAAGCGGAACGGCACCGTGACGGTCGACAGGATGCGGAACGCCTCGGGGTCGCGGTCGCGCAGGTCGCGGGCCACGGCCAACCCGTCGCAGAATGTGGACCCGCCGCCCTGCGCCTCGTTCGCAAGGCAATGCAGGAACTGGTATCCGGGCGGCAGATCCTGATTGGTCAGGTCGGTATGCAGTGGCAGCGCATCCGCGGTATAGGCCAGATTGTTCGGATCTGGCTTCGACATCACCTCGAAGGTCAGGCCGAAATTCGTCTCTCGCAGGTGGCCGACGCGGCGGGCGATCGCGACCCCGGCCTCGGTCGTGTCGGCCAGCCCGGTGACGATGGACAGGCCAAAGCGCTTGGTGTCGGCCAGCCAGTCCGCCAACCCGCGATCGGTCCCGGCGATGGCCGCCGCATCGTGGCGCGGCACGCCGCCCGCGCCCAGTTCGGCCCGCCACGGATGCAGCGGAATGTCGGCGGGATCGTGGCGCGCGATGCCCGGACGGTTCGCCTTGATCCAGTCCAGATCAAAGCGGCTGGGCGCGTCGGCATCCTGCCATGTCAGCAGCAGATCATTGCCCGCGATCTCGGCATGGGCGGGCGCGATATCCAGCGGCACGGCGGTCAGATCGAATGTCCGCTCGCCCGTCTGGGGGTGAAAGCCGGACGGATCGGTGTCGCGCAGCCAGATATAGGGAAGGCTTCCGGTGGTGCCGTCGGCCCAACGGATATCGAGGCCCTCGGCCCCGGTGGCAAGGGTGGTGGTCATGTGTCTCTCCGGTGATGGAATGTCAGATATGGCGGTCAGGGCCGCGCGCCGGGGGGCGGCCACCACTCGTGGGCCTTCGCATGAGGATGGCCCGGACATCTTCCAAGGACGGTGCACATTCGCGACAACAAAGCATGTCGGGGCCGGCCTGCGCAAGAGATGGTTTCCCTGATATAGACAGGGTCGGGTGCAGGGGGGCGGACGGCTCAGGCGCTGTCGCGGGGGACCAGCCGACCCAGAAACTTGCGGTCATGGACGGTATCGTCCTGACTTTCCAGCACATCGACCAGATAGTTCGACATCTCGGTCAGCGGCTGGCGATAGGTCGTCAGGCGGTAATTATGGCCCGCCGCCTGCGGCACATCGTCAAATCCCAGCACGGCGATATCCTGGGGCACGCGTAGGCCCAGACGATGCCGGATCGTGTCGATGACCCCAAGGGCCAGCGCGTCATTTTCACACACGATGATATCGGGCAGCTCGGCGGCCGTGCGATCCTTCAGCGCGTCATGGGCGATGCTGGCGGCCAGGTCGGGGTCATAGCGGTCCGCGGCGATGCATTCCGGTTCGCGATCAAAGCGATCCTTCCATTCCCGCGCAAAGGTTTCCTTGCGCAGAAGATGCGCCGACACGGTGCGCGGCCCCGCCATGTAAAGCGGGCGCTGATACCCCTTCCGGATCACGTATTGCGCGATCTCGCGCGTCGCCGCCTCGTCATCCACCGCGATCGAGATGGTGTTCGGATTTTCCGAGGTCCGGGCAAAGATGATCAGCTTCTTGAAGCGGCGCGCATCATGGGCGGCGTTCAGAACCTCGTCATCGAACTGGATCCCGATCAGGATCGTGGCATCGACCCGGCGTTGGCTGGCATTCAACAGCGCGGGCGCGGCGTCATCGGAATCCAGCGTGTTGACCAGCAACGTATCCCAGCCGCGGCTGCGCAATGCGCGGGTCAGCTTTTCCAGCATGACCAGTTTGTGCGGGTTGGCGAAATCGTCGATCAGCAGTGCCACGAGGTTCGACCGGGTCGAGGCCAGCGCCGCCGCACTGAGATCGGGCACATAGCCAAGCGATTGCGCGGCGGTCATGACCTTTTCGCGGGTCTTGGGTGAAATCGAAGCGTCTTTCTTGAACGCGCGGTTGACCGTCCACCGGGACACGCCCGCCTGCGCGGCGACGTCGTCGGCGGTGATGTTGGGCAGGCTTTCGGCTTTCGGCACGTTCTGTTCCAGTTTCTTCTTGGTCTGCCGGGATGCGGCATATCCCCAACATAACTGCTGGGCGTCGGCTTTGCACCCTCTTTGCACGCGCGTGCAGAAAAATGTTGCACGCGCGTGCAAACGATGTCATTCAAATGACGCAGCGGCAAGAAACGCGCCGCAGATTCGGGAGGAATGAATGCTGAAGGTTGGGTTGCTGGGGGCCGGAAGGATCGGTCAGGTGCATGCCGTGAACATCGCGGGCAATGCGCGATCCTCGCTGGTGGCAGTGTCGGACATGCATCAGCCCGCGGCCGAAAAACTGGCAGCCGAATATGGCGCCGAGGCGCGCAGCTCGGACGCGATCCTGTCGGATCCGGCGATCGACGCGGTGCTGATCGCCACCTCGACCGATACCCATTCCGACCTGATCGAAGCCGCCGCCAAGGCGGGCAAGGCGGTTCTGTGCGAAAAGCCGGTCGATCTGTCGCTGGAACGTGCGCAGCAATGTCTGAAAGCCGTCGAAGGCACCGGCAAGCCAGTGATGATCGGTTTCAACCGCCGCTTCGATCCGAATTTCGCCGCGCTGAAGGTCTCGTTGCAGAAGGGGCAGATCGGCAAGGCCGAATTGCTGGCCGTGACCTCGTTCGATCCGGCGCCGCCGCCGGTGTCCTATATCAAGGTGTCGGGCGGGCTGTTCCGCGACATGATGATCCATGATTTCGACATGGCGAATTTCCTGATGGGCGAGGCGCCGGTGACGGTTCGCGCCGTCGGCAGCAGCATCGTCGATCCCGAAATCGGTGCCGCGGGCGATGTCGATACCGCCGTCGTGACGCTGACCTATGCCGATGGTCGTATCGCCGTCATCAAGAACAGCCGCCGCGCGGTTTACGGCTATGACCAGCGGGTCGAATTGCTGGGCTCGGACGGGTTGCTGCAGGCGGGCAACATGCTGGAAAACACGGTCGTGCGGTCCACCGTCGATGGCGTTGTTTCGGGCAAGCCCACCTATTTCTTCCTTGAACGCTACATGCCCGCCTATGCGGCGGAATGGCAGGCCTTCGTGGATGCCGTGCTGGACGGGGCGAAGATGCCCGTAACGCTGAAGGACGGCATCGCCGCGCTGGCCATGGCCGAGGCCGCGACCGAATCCGCAAGGACCGGGCAGGCCGTGGATCTGAAAGGATAAGGCACAGGGACCCGCCCGGCCAGAGGAGAGGGCGGGGCGGGTCCGACGATATCCGGCACGGTGAATGGCCGGACAGCAGACGGGTTCGTCAGGCCCGCTGCCAATCACCCCAAAGGGAGGACTTGGAATGAAGAAGCTTCTTGCATCGGTTGCGACCGTCGCCACGCTGACGGCGCTGCCCGTCGCCGCCGCAGACATCATCGTCGTGGCCCACGGTCAGGCGAATGACCCGTTCTGGTCGGTCGTGAAGAACGGCGTGACCAAGGCCGGCGAGGACACCGGCGCCAATGTCGAGTTCCGCTCGCCCGAGACATTCGACATGGTCCAGATGAGCCAGCTGATCGACGCCGCCGTGAACCAGGAACCCGATGGGCTGGTCGTGTCGATCCCGGATGCAGACGCGCTTGGGCCGTCGATCCAGCGCGCGGTCGAGGCGGGCATTCCCGTCATCTCGATGAATTCGGGGTCCGATGTTGCCAAGGAACTGGGCGCGCTGCTGCATGTCGGCCAGTCGGAATTCGACGCGGGCAAGGCTGCGGGTGAAAAGCTGGCCGAAATGGGCGGCACCAAGGGCATCTGCGTCAACCAGGAGGTCGGCAACGTCTCGCTCGACCTGCGCTGTGACGGCTTTGCCGAAGGGTTCGGTCAGGAAGTCACCGTCATCCCCACCATGAACGATCCGACCGAAGTGCAGTCCAAGGTGCGCGCCGCGCTGGAATCCGATCCCGATGTGGACACGGTCCTGGGTCTGGGCGCCTCGCTTGTCGGGGAACCCGCCGTCGAGGCCGTGAAGGCGGTCGGGCGCGAGGATGTGCTGGTCGCCAGTTTCGATCTGTCGGCGGGCTTTCTGCAATCGGTCGCGGATGGCGATGCGGCCTTTGCCATCGACCAGCAGCAGTTCCTGCAGGGCTATCTGCCGGTCGTCTTTCTGGCGCTGAATGCCGAATACGGCCTGGTGCCGGGTGGCGATGTTCCCTCGGGTCCGAATCTGGTGACCCAGGAAGCAGCCGCCCAGGTGATCGATCTGTCGGCACAGGGCATCCGCTGATCCCTGCATAGCGGGGTCGTGCGCCACTGCGCGGCCCCATCCCAAACCGGAGGAAACCATGTCTGCAGAGAATCTCTCGCAGCAGGATGAGCGTATTCGCGCGGAATCCCTTGCGACCAAACTGATGAAGAAGCCGGAACTGGGGGCGATCGGCGGCGTGGTGTTGGTGACGCTGTTCTTTCTGGCCACCGCCGACAGTGCCATGTTCACCCTGTCCGGCATCATGAATTTCATGACGCCTGCCGCGCAGCTGGGCATCCTTGGCATCGCGGCGGCAATGCTGATGATCGGCGGCGAATTCGATCTGTCCATCGGGTCGATGGTTGCCTTTGCGGGCATGGTGTTCGGTGTCTTTACCGTCAATCTGGGCCTGCCGCTGATCTTCGCGATTCCGCTGACCATGGCCTTTGCGGCCCTGATCGGGGCGCTGAACGGGGCGATCGTGCTGCGCACCGGGTTGCCATCCTTCATCGTGACGCTGGCGGGCCTGTTCATCCTGCGCGGTGCCTCGCTGGTCGGGCTGAAGCTGTTCACCGGCGGATCGACCCAGCTGCGCGGCGTGCGCGACGCGGTCGAGGGGGATTTTCTGGCCCCGCTGTTTTCCGGCGATGCCTTCACCGGGCTGTTCGGCTGGCTTGCCAGCATCGGCGTGATCGACAGCTTCAAGTCCGGCGCCCCGAAAGTGCCCGGCATTCCGGTCGAAATCCTGTGGTTCGTGGTCATCGCGCTGGTGGCGACCTATATCCTGGTCCGCACGCCGGTCGGCAACTGGGTCTTTGCCACGGGCGGCGATACCAATGCGGCCAAGAATTCGGGCGTGCCGGTGCGCGGCGTCAAGATCTCGCTGTTCATGCTGACGGCCTGCGCGGCCTCGCTGGTGGCGATCATCACCGTCATCGACGCCGGGTCGACCGACGCCCGCCGTGGCTTCATGAAGGAATTCGAGGCGATCATCACCGCCGTGATCGGGGGATGCCTGCTGACGGGGGGCTATGGGTCGGCCATCGGGGCGTTCTTCGGCGCGATCATCTTCGGCATGGTCACCATCGGCCTGACCTATACCGATTTCGATCAGGACTGGTTCCAGATCTTCCTGGGCGGGATGCTGCTGCTGGCCGTCGTCTTCAACAATGTGATCCGCAAGCGCGTGACGGGAGAGCGTTAAGATGACCCGACCGATCATCCATATGGAAAGCATCAAGAAGCATTTCGGCAATGTCATCGCGCTGAACGGTGTGACCTTCGACGTGACCCCCGGCGAATGCCATTGCCTTCTGGGCGACAATGGCGCGGGGAAATCCACCTTCATCAAGACAATGTCGGGCGTTCACAAGCCGACCGCGGGCGAGATCTTCTTCGAGGGCAAACCCCTGTCCTTCGACAGCCCGCGCGAGGCGATGGAGGCCGGGATCGCCACGGTGTTCCAGGATCTGGCGATGATCCCGCTGATGTCGGTGACGCGCAATTTCTTCATGGGGCGTGAGCCGACAAAGGGGCGCGGCCTGACCAAGCGGCTGGATATCGACCGCGCCAACGAGATCACGATGGAAGAGATGCGCAAGATGGGCATCAATCTGCGTGCGCCCGATCAGGCGGTGGGCACGCTGTCGGGGGGCGAGCGTCAGACCGTCGCCATCGCCCGCGCGGTCTATTTCGGCGCGAAGGTGCTGATCCTTGACGAACCGACCAGCGCGCTTGGCGTGCGCCAGACCTCGAATGTGCTGTCGACCATTGCGCGGGTGCGCGAACAGGGTGTCGGCGTCGTCTTCATCAGCCACAATGTCCGTCACGCCATGGCGGTGGGCGACCGTTTCACGGTGCTGAACCGCGGGCAGACCCTTGGCACCGCCGTGAAGGGGGAAATCACCTCGGCCGAGTTGCAGGACCTGATGGCCGGTGGCCAGGAACTGGCCCAGCTTGAAGGCTCGCTTGGCGGTACGATCTGAATGACGGGCAGGGCCGCGCGTCCTGCCTTTCGGTCGGCCCTGCGGGGCGGGACCATCAATCTTGCCGGGTGATGGGCGCGGCAGTCAGCAAGCGGAACGCAGGATATGAAGAAACTGGATGTGATCACGATCGGCCGCTCATCGGTTGATCTGTACGGTCAGCAGGTCGGCGGCCGGCTGGAGGATATGGGTTCGTTCGCGAAATATATCGGCGGCAGCCCGACGAACATCGCCTGCGGGACGGCGCGGCTGGGGCTGCGGTCGGCCGTGATCACGCGGGTCGGCGACGAACATATGGGCCGCTTCATCCGCGAGCAGCTGGCCCGCGAGGGGGTCGAGACCGCGGGCGTCGCGACCGATCCCGAACGCCTGACCGCGCTGGTCCTGCTGGGCATCCGCGACGAGGACCAGTTCCCGCTGATCTTCTACCGCGAGAACTGCGCCGACATGGCGCTGTCGCCAGACGATATCGACGAGGGCTTCATCGCGGGGGCCCGCAGCGTTCTGGCGACCGGCACCCATCTGAGCCATCCGCAGACCGAGGCCGCTGTGCTGAAGGCGCTGGAACTGGCGCGCAGGCATGGCGCGCGCACCGCGCTGGACATCGACTATCGCCCGAACCTGTGGGGCGTCGCGGGTCATGGCGACGGCGAGAGCCGCTTTGTCGAAAGCGCCGCCGTCACCGCCAAGCTGCAGGGCACGCTGCATCTGTTCGACCTGATCGTCGGCACCGAAGAGGAATTCCACATCGCGGGCGGCACCACCGACACGGTCGCCGCACTGCGCGCGGTCCGCGCGGTGTCCAGGGCGACGCTGGTCTGCAAGCGCGGCGCGAAGGGGGCCGTGGCCTTTACCGGCGACATCCCCGACAGCCTGGACGATGGCGAGGCCGGTCCCGGCTTCCCGATCGAGGTGTTCAACGTGCTGGGCGCGGGCGACGGGTTCTTCTCGGGGCTGATGAAGGGCTGGCTGGAGGATGCCGACTGGCCGACCGCGCTGAAATACGCCAATGCCTGCGGGGCCTTCGCCGTCAGCCGCCACGGCTGCACCCCGGCCTATCCCAGCCTTGCGGAGCTGGACTTCTTCCTGGACCGCGGTGTCGTCCGCCCCGATCTGCGCAACGATCCCGACCTGGAACAGATCCACTGGTCCACGACCCGCGCCAGCCGCAACGCCGGCGACTGGTCCGAGATGCGCGTCTTTGCCTTCGACCACCGCCTGCAGCTGGAAGAGATGCCCGGTTACGACCTTGCCAAGGGTGCGCAGTTCAAGGAACTGTGCCTTGATGCGGCGCTGCGCGTCGCGGATGGCGGTTCGGGCTATGGCATCCTGTGCGACTACCGTATCGGCCGCAGCGCCCTGCACCGTGCCAGCGGCAGTGGGCTGTGGATCGGGCGCCCCTGCGAATGGCCGGGATCGCGTCCCTTGCAGCTGGAACCCGAACTGGGCAGCGATTGCGGCACGCTGGTCGAATGGGCGCGCGAGAACGTCATCAAGGTCCTGTGCTTCTGCCATCCCGACGACGATGCCGAGACCCGCGCCGCGCAAGAGGCCACGGTCAGGCGCCTGTTCGAGGCCGGTCGCCGCAACCAGCTGGAATTCCTGCTGGAGGTGATCCCCTCGAAGGTCGGTCCGGTGGACGACACCACCACCGCCACGCTGATCCGCCAGTTCTATGCCGCGGGCGTCTATCCCGACTGGTGGAAGCTGGAGCCGATGAAGACCCGCGCGGGCTGGCAGAACGCCATCGCCGCCATCGAGGATCACGACCGCCACACGCGCGGCATCGTGGTGCTGGGTCTGGATGCGCCGGAGGCCGAATTGCAGGCCAGCTTCGAGGTCGCCGCCGGTTTCGACCTTGTGCGCGGCTTCGCTGTCGGGCGCACGATCTTTGGTGCAGTTGCCCGCAGCTGGTTGCAGGGAAACATCTCGGATGACGAGGCGGTATCGGACATGGCGCGCCGCTATGCAAAGCTGTGCCGGATCTGGGACGCGGCGCGTGCCGCAGCAGGGATTGCGGCCTAGGCGACGCGGAAGGGGGCCAGCCCCCATCGCCTGACGGCGATTCCCCCCGGGATATTTGCCCACAGAAGATGGGTTGGGAGTGAGAGTTCATGGATAAGACAGTTCGATTGACCGCCGCGCAGGCGATGACGCGCTGGCTGTCGGTGCAGATGACCGAGGAGAACACCCGTTTCATCGATGGTGTCTGGGCGATCTTCGGGCACGGCAATGTCGCGGGTCTTGGCGAGGCGTTGCAAGGCATGGGCGATGCGCTGCCGACCTGGCGCGGGCAGAATGAACAGACCATGGCCCATGCCGCCATCGCTTTTGCCAAGGGGCATGCGCGACGGCGGGCGCAGGCGGTCACCACCTCGATCGGGCCGGGGGCGACGAACGTCGTGACGGCGGCGGCCTTGGCGCATGTGAACCGTTTGCCCCTGTTGATCATTGCCGGCGATGTCTTTGCCAATCGCCGCCCGGATCCGGTCTTGCAGCAGATCGAGGATTTCGATGATGGCACGGTCAGTGCGAATGACTGTTTCCGCCCGGTCAGCCGCTATTTCGACCGCATCACCCGGCCCGAACATCTGCTGAGCGCCCTGCCGCGCGCGATGCGGGTGATGACCGATCCGGCGAATTGCGGACCTGTCACGCTGGCCTTTTGCCAGGATGTGCAGGCCGAGGCCTTTGACTGGCCCGAAAGCTTTTTTGCGCCGCGTGTCTGGCGTATCCGGCGGCCCGAGCCCGATGCGCAGGAACTGGTCGAGGTGGCGGAACTGATCCGCGCGGCCAAGGCGCCCGTGATCGTCGCGGGGGGCGGGGTCATCCATTCCGGTGCCGAGCAGGCGCTGGCGGATTTTGCGACCTGTCACAATATTCCGGTCATCGAAACCCAGGCCGGGAAATCGGCACTGGCGCAGGCCCATCCGATGAATTTCGGCGCGGCGGGTGTCGATGGATCGGCGGCGGCCAATGCCGCGGCCGAGGCCGCGGATCTGGTCATTGCGGTGGGGACGCGATTGCAGGATTTCACCACCGGGTCGCGCACGCTGTTCGGGGACGCAGGGATCGTGGCGATCAATGTGCAGGCCTATGACGCGGCCAAGCATGGCGCGACCAGCCTTGTCGCGGATGCGCGTGTCGCGTTGGAGTGGCTGACCGGGCGGTTGGGCGGCTATCGGGCAATGTCGGCGGATGCCGAGGCGCGGGCCGCATGGCTGCGGGCCGTCGATGCCCATTGCGCGGCGCCGGGGGCGGTCAATGATCTGCCGACCGATGCGCAGGTCATCGGCGCCGTGCAGCGGGCGACGGGGCGGGACGCCATCGCCATGTGCGCGGCAGGTACGATGCCCGGCGCGCTGAAACTGTTGTGGCAGCCCAGCCAGGGTGGCTATCACATGGAATATGGTTTCAGCTGCATGGGATATGAAATCGCGGGCGCGATGGGGCTGAAACTGGCCCGGCCCGATCGCGAGGTGATCTGCTTTGTCGGTGATGGCAGTTACATGATGGCCAACAGCGAGCTGGCCACCGCGGTGATGCGGCGCGTGCCCTTCACCGTCGTGCTGACCGACAATCGCGGCTACGGCTGTATCAACCGGTTGCAACAGGGCTGTGGCGGCGAGGAATTCAACAATCTCTACAAGGATTGCAATGTCGAGGCGCAGCCGCAGATCGACTATGTCGCCCATGCCGGCAGCATGGGGGCGCATGCGGTCAAGGCGGCCAGCATCGCCGATCTGGAGGCGCAGATCGCCGCCGCGCGTGGCCGCGACATCCCGACCGTGATCGTCATCGACACGACGCCGGTGCCGGGTCCCGGCTTTGGCGATGCCGGCCATTGGTGGGACGTGGCCGTCCCTGCGGTGGGCCGCAGCGACAAGCTGCAACAGGCGCATGCCGCCTATCTGAACAATCTGGCGCATCAGCGCCTTGTGAACTGATTTCGCGGACCGGCCCCGCCCGATCCCTTCCCCGGAGAGACGACGATGATCCAGTTTGGTACCAACCCGATTGCCTGGGCCAATGATGACGACCAGAGCCTTGGCGCGGATATCCCGACCGAGCGTATCCTCGAGGAAGCAGGCCGCCTGATCGGCTTTGACGGGATCGAGAACGGCCATCGCTGGCCGCAGGACGATCCGCAGGCGCTGATGGAACTGCTGGGCGGCTATGGGCTGACCTTCGTGTCGGGCTGGCATTCGATGAATGTTCTGGCCCATTCGGTCGAACAGGAAAAACAGGCGATCCAGCCGCATCTGGACAAGCTGAAGCATAATGGCTGCAAGGTCTGCATCGCCTGCGAAACCTCGAACAGCATTCAGGGGCGGGACCTGCCGCTGAGCGCGCGCCCGGTCCTGGATGCGCAGAGCATGAAGGAATTCGGCGCAAAGGTCGAAGAAATCGCGCAATATTGCGCCGATCAGGGGATCGCGCTGGTCTATCATCACCACATGGGCACCGTCGTGCAGTCGCCCGAGGATATCGATGCCTTCATGGCTGCGACCGGCCCCGCGACCAAACTGCTGTTCGATGCGGGGCATTGCTATTTCGGCGGCGGCGATCCGGCCGGGATTCTGGCACGCCATGTCAGCCGCGTCGGCCATTTCCATGCCAAGAATGTCCGGCCCGCAATCCGCGCGCAGGTCGAGGCGAACGGCCTGTCCTTCATGGATGGCGTGCGCGCGGGCGTGTTTACCGTGCCGGGCGATCAGGAGGGCGGCGTCGATTTCGAACCGCTGCTGCGGATCCTGAAGGGTTATGGCTATGACGGCTGGATCGTGATCGAGGCGGAACAGGACCCCGATCAGCGCAATCCACTGCTGTATCAGACGCTTGGCCTGCACACGTTGAAGCGTATCGCCCGCGAAACCGGATTGATCTGAAAGGAACGCCGATGCCCGATCTTCTGAAACGCCCCTTCGGCACACACGGCAAGGTTCACCAGATCACGCCCGAAAGCGCGGGCTGGCGCTATGTCGGGTTCGATCTGATCCGACTGCGCGCGGGCGAAAGCTGGGCCGAGTCCACGGGCGAGGCCGAAGTCATTCTGGTCATGGTCGAGGGCAAGGCCCGGATCCACGCCGCCGGTCAGGATTGGGGCGAGTTGGGCCAGCGGATGAATGTCTTTGAAAAGACCCCGCCGCATTGCCTCTATGTGCCTAACGGCCAGGACTGGTCGCTGGAAACCACGACCGAGGCGACCATCGCCATCTGCAAGGCGCCGGGCAGGGGCGGCCACCCGGCCCGCCGCATCGGTCCCGACGGCATCACCCTGACCCCGCGCGGCGAGGGCAGCAACACACGCCATATCAACAACATCGCCATGGAGGCCGAAGATTACTGCGACAGCCTGCTGGTGACCGAGGTCTTTACCCCGGCCGGCAACTGGTCGTCCTATCCCAGCCACCGCCATGACGAGGACGACTTTCCCCGGATCACCTATCTGGAGGAAACCTATTACCACCGTCTGAACCCGGCCAATGGCTTTGGCATTCAGCGCGTCTATACCGACGATCTGTCGCTGAACGAAACCATGGCGGTCCATGACGGCGATGTCGTCTGCGTGCCGCGCGGCCACCACCCCTGCGGCGCGCCCTACGGGTTCGAGATGTATTACCTGAACGTCATGGCCGGCCCCCGCCGGAACTGGCGCTTTGTCCCCGCACCCGAAGTCGAACACCTGATGTAATACCGCCCCGCGCGGTTTCCCGGAGCCTGCCCCATGACCCAACCTTTTCAACTTGCCGCCTGCGCCGAAATGCTGTGGCGCGATCGCCCGATCGAATGGCGTGCCGCGCGCCTGACCGAGATGGGTCTGGGCGTCGGCCTGTGGAACTGGCCCGACCACGATCTGGCAAGGCTGGAAGCCGTGGGCGCGACCTATACCATCATGAACGGCTATCTTCAGGGGCGGCTGGCCGATGATGAGGGGGCCGATATGTTGCTGACCTCGGCCCGCGAAACCGTGCAGATCGGCAAGCGGCTGGGCGTGTCGCGGCTGAACCTGCATGGCACAGGTCTGGGCGATGGCGGCATTCCCATCCGGCAGCATGAACAGATCAGCGGCGCGATGTGGCTGAAGGCGCGCGATACCCTGCACCGCATCTGCGATCTGGCCGAGGCCGAGGGCGTGGTTTTCACCTTGGAGAACCTGAACCTGCTGGATCATCCGGGGTGCCCGTTCGGGGCGACTGCGGATGTTCTGGCGCTGGTGTCGGCCATCGATCGGCCGCAACTGCGGATCAATCTTGACCTCTATCACACCCAGATCGGCGAGGGTGATCTGATCCGCTGGTGCGAAAAATGCCTGCCCTGGATCGGCGAGGTTCAGGTGGCGGACAATCCCGGCCGCTTTGAGCCCGGCACCGGTGAAATCAACTATCCCGCCATCGCGCGGGCGCTGGACCGGATGGGCTATCGCGGCCCGGTCGCGATGGAGGCTTTTGCCGAAGGCGACAGCGATCAGGCCGTCGCGGCGTTTGTCCGGGCCTTTACCCTGTAGTCACGGCTGGCCCGTCGCCGGGGCGGGCCAGCCCCCTGTTATGGGTCAGGATGCGACCTGCGCCCCGGCCCGCGCGGTGCGCCGGGCGCTGATCCATTCATGGGTCTGGGTGATCACCATGCCCAGCAGCACCAGAAAGCCGCCGAACAGGAACTCTGGGGTCAGCGTCTCACCCAGCAGCACTGCGCCGGCGGCCACGCCGAACAAGGGTGTCATGAAGCTTAGGACGCCCAGGCGGGACGACCGATAGACCTGTAGCATCCGGAACCAGATCAGGAAGCTTAGCGAACAGATGATCACCGTCTGGAAGGACAGGCTTAGCCAGACCTGCGGGCTGCTCTGGATGGTCATTCTGCCAGCCAGGATGCAAAAGGCCGTTGCCGCCGCCCCCGCAATCGTCAGCTGATAGAACAGCGTCTGCGCGGGCGGTGCATCGGCCATGCGGGTGGTGCGGATCACAACCGTGGTCATGCCCCAGCTGAACCCTGCCGCCAGCCCCAGCAGATCGCCGATAATCATGCCCGGTGTCAGTGTCATCCCGGTGCTGCGCAGTTCGGGCAGCAGAAACACCGAGGCGACGCCCGTAAAGGTCACCGCAACGCCGACCCACTGGACCGGCGACATCCGTTCATCGGGCTGCGCCAGATGCAGCCCGATCGCGGCAAAGATCGGCGCGGTATACAGGAATACCGCCATATGCGACGCGGTGGTCCAGCGCAGCCCCTCGGCCACCAGCAGGAATTCCAGCGCGAACAGCGATCCCGCCAACAGGGCCGGTCCGGGGAACAGACCCGACAGCCAGCGGTCGCGCCGGATCACGCGGCTGAAGATCAACACAAGAAGCGCGGCGATGCAGGATCGCACCCCGATCTGAAGGATCGGATCAACCTGATCGGCAACGAATTTCATCGAGGTTTGTTGCAGCCCCCAGATCATGCACAGCATGACCATCAGGGCGATGGCGGTCATATCTATCGGTCGTTTCATGGCTTCGGCTTTCGGGTTGACTTGCCATCTGTCTAATCTGGCCGATAAGCTGGATATAGCGCGAACGCGCCAGTCGATACCGATGGATCGCCAAGCATGTCGTTTCTGCATCTGCGCCAGCCGCCCTATCACGATCATCTGCCCGGCCCGGTGTTCTTCCGGCTGGAACACATGCCTGAAAACGCCACCTATCCGATCATGCGCCACCCGTGGGGCGAGTTTGTCTATTCCTTCAGCGGCGTCACCGAATTGCGCAGCG
Source organism: Paracoccus homiensis (assembly GCF_900111675.1). Taxonomy (GTDB): domain Bacteria; phylum Pseudomonadota; class Alphaproteobacteria; order Rhodobacterales; family Rhodobacteraceae; genus Paracoccus; species Paracoccus homiensis. Next base: position 55,422 of record NZ_FOHO01000013.1, read on the forward strand.
AGGGCCAGCATTTGCTGGCTGCGCCGCATATGGGCTTCTGGATCCCGCCCGGCGTGCAGCATGTCGGCTTCAACCGACGCGCGGCGGTGCATTTCTCAGCCTATATCAGCAGGGAACTGTGTTCCGGAATGCCTGACCGGATCTGTTCGCTGCTGGTGTCCCCGCTGTTGCGGGCCATCCTGGACAATCTGGAAGGCGCGGTGTTTACCGGATCGGAACAGCAGTCGCGCCTGTTGCGGGTGATGGTCGATCAGGTCGCGGTTTGCGAAATCGCCGACAGCTTTGTGCCCGAAAGCGACGATCGGCAGCTGGCACGCCTTTTGCAGGCGCTGCGCGACAATCCCGCGGACGGCCGCAACAACGCAGAGCTGGCCCGCGCTTTCGGGTTGAGCCAGCGCACCCTGATGCGACGTTGCAGCGACGAACTGGGCATGTCGCTTGGCGAGTGGCGACAGCGTCTGCGCGTGATGCAGGCGATTTCGCTGTTGCAGGACGGGTACACGGTCGAGTCCGTCGCGCTGGACCTGGGCTATTCGACGGCCTCATCCTTCATCGCCATGTTTCGCCGAATTACCGGAAACAGCCCGGCACGGTTCATCCGGACATAAGCCAAAGTCGCCACCGGGTTTCAATCGACAGTAGGCCCAATGTTCGTTTCAGTACCCGGCGTATGTTCGGCCAATCTTCTGCAATACATGCATAAGATGCAATTGATCTAAGCGGTTCAGTTTGCCAGAGAATCGCCAATTTTTCAACTTATGATTTTGTACAATTTGCAAGTAAATTGTTTGACAACACATGCTTGACGGCCGTCTCATAAAGGCGGGTCGAGGAATGGGTCAGGTTAAGCGGTGGGGAACGGTGCCATGGAAAGCCATGTCTGCAGGACGGCGCGGGGCGCCTTGTTGATGTTCTCATCGCTGGTCAGGATCGGTCTGATATCTGGTCTGGTCCTGCCAACGGGGGCGCTGATCCTGTCCGTGGGGACCGCGCCGAATGCGGCGATTGCACAATCCACACCGGCGCCCGACCCGTCGGACGGGTCGGCCGTGGGCGATACGGTCACCAATCCCGTAACCGGGCTGGAAACCAGGGTCAGTGCGCTTCTGGTCGATCCTGCGGGAACCCCGACTGCGGGCGATACGGCCTTTGTTCAGACCGAGGACGGATATACGTTTCTGGTCAAAGCCGCCGGAGAAACCTTCTACAACAGCGACACCCCGCCAGTCGCCTTCACCATCGACAGTATTTCGGGGACAAATGCGGTGATTGCCAGCGCCGACGCCACGGGGCTTGCCGATTTCCCGTTGCGCCAGACGACCAGAGATTTCGACAGCAGTTTCAACAGCACCGGGTCCGCAGGCACCCTGCAGCCGCCGGTCGATGTCAGCGGGCCGAACGGCGTGCGTCAGGTGGTCTATGGGCGCAATGGCAGCAATGGCCGCGACGGGGCGCTGGTCGTGCCGCCCAGCTCGGGCGGGCGGGGCGATGACGGCCCCTTGCAACAACAGACGCTGTCCAGCGACGTGAACGCCACATCCAATATCGGATGGGAAATCGGCAGTGTCGGGGGCCGTGGCGGTCAGGGCGGCGATTCCTACCTGAGCTTCTGGAGCGGGCGCGACGGCGGCGACGGCGGCGCCGGGGGGCGGGTGATTGCCACCCAATCGGCCTCCAGCACCATTCAGACCAGCGGATCTACCAATTACGGCATCTTCGCCTACAGCCGCAGTGGACGCGCCGGCAATGGCGGCAGCGGCTTTGCGGCGCCCGGCGGCGGCACCGGGGGGCACAGTTCGGATGGCGGGCATGTGACCGTCACCCAATCGGGCGAGATTTCGACAAGCGGCACCAACGCCCACGGTATCTACGCGTTAAGCGTCAGCAACAATGGCGGCGATGGCGGCGATCAATGGGGACTGGTCGGTCAGTCCGGCAGCGGCGGCTTTGGCGGCGATGGCGGGCGCGTGGACGTGACCACCACCGCCAGCGGCACGATCCTGACCAGCGGCGATTTCGCGCATGGCATCCTGGCGCAATCCATCGGCGGGTCGGGCGGGTCCGCGGGGATCAGCGGCAACCTGCTGGTGTCGCTGGTGGGCAGCGCGGATAATGGCGGCAACGCCTCGGCCGTGACGGTCACCAATGCCGGGCAGATCCAGACCCAGGGCGCGCTGTCACGGGGCATCATGGCGCAATCCATCGGCGGGGGTGGTGGCGCGGGCGGCACCGCGGGCGGATTGGTGTCCCTTGCGCTTGGCGGTGTCGGCTCGAACGGGGGATCGGGCGGCACCGTGGCCGTGACCAATGCGGGCAGCGGCACGATCACGACCCTGGGCGCGCTGTCGGACGGGATCATGGCGCAATCCATCGGTGGCAGCGGGGGCACGGGCGCCAGTGCCTTCGGCCTTGTCGCAGTGGGCGGCACCGGATCGAATGGCGGCAGCGGCAACAGCGTCAGCGTGACCAATCAGGGCCGGATCGAGACCTCGGGCACCGGTGCGCGCGGCATCGTCGCGCAATCCATCGGCGGTGGCGGTGGCGATGGCGGCTCGACCGGGGGCATGGTCGCGGTTGGCGGATCGGGGTCCGGCGGCGGTAATGGCAACACCGTCAGCGTCGTGAATGACGGCGTGATCACCACGCAGGGCGACGATGCGATGGGCATTCTGGCCCAGTCCATCGGCGGCGGCGGCGGCAATGGCGGCTCGGCCGGGGCGGTCGGCGCCTTTGTGGGCGTGGCCGTCGGCGGCAGCGGCAGCAGCGGCGGGACGGGCGGCACGGCCAATGTCACCTTGTCCGACACCGACGCCAGCCAGCCTTCGCGGATCCGCACCGATGGCGATCGCGCGACCGGCGTTTTCGTGCAGTCGGTCGGCGGTGGCGGCGGCAATGGCGGTGGCGCGGTTTCGGTCGCGGTGGGCGCGTTCGGCGCGGCCTCGATCTCGGTCGGCGGCAAGGGCGGCGCGGGCGGGGATGGCGGCAGCGCGGTCCTGACGGGCCAAGGTGATGCCAGCGTTCAGACAGGCGGCGATGACGCCGCAGGTATCCTGCTGCAATCCGTGGGTGGCGGCGGCGGCAATGGCGGCTATTCGGTCGCGGCGGCGGCCTCGGCCGGGCCGGTATCGGGTTCCTTGTCGGTCGGCGTCGGCGGCGACGGCAGTTCCGGCGGTGCCGGGGGCGAGGTGCGCGTGGGCACCGTGGACGGCGGCGGCAACCTGACCGCGCCGGGCTTTTCGGGCAGCGTGGTCACCACCGGCGACAGATCCGCGGGGATGCTGTTCCAGTCGGTGGGCGGCGGCGGCGGCAATGGCGGCCTTGCGGTCAGCGCATCCGGCGGCGGGTCGCTGATCTTTTCGGGGAACGTATCGGTAGGGGTCGGCGGATCGGCGTCCGGTGGCGGCGCGGGCGGGCGCGTCCGCGTCTATACCGATTCCGATATCAGCACGGTCGGCGACAGTTCGAGCGCCCTGACGGCGCAATCCATCGGTGGCGGCGGTGGCAACGGAGGCGGCAGCATCGCCGCGGGTGTCAATGGCAGCGGGGGTGGTGCGGCCGGGTTCAATCTGGGCATCGCAGGCAGCGGATCGACCGGCGCGGCCGGGGGCGCGGTCGATCTGATCGCGGGCGGCGATCTGATCCGCACGCGCGGCCGCTTTTCCACCGGCGTTCTGGTGCAATCGGTCGGCGGTGGTGGCGGCAATGGGGGCTATGCGGTCGCGGCAGGCGGCGATGGCGCCGGGGCCGGTGCAGGAAATGTGAACCTGTCCTTCGGCGCCAAGGCAGGCGGCGGCGGCGCGGGGGGCGCCGTTTCGGCCAGGATCGAGGCCGATGCCGAAACCGAGGGCGAGGATGCGGGTGCAGTCGTCGTGCAATCGGTCGGCGGCGGCGGCGGCAATGGCGGATTCAGTGTCGCAGCCGGCGCATCGGGCGGTGGCGCGGGGGCCGGCACGGTTTCGGTCGGGCTTGGCGGGTCCGGGGGAACCGGCGGTGCGGGCGGCCGCGTCGAGGCGCAGGTGAGCGGTGATGTCACCACCCTGAAAGACCGTGCAGCCGGGGTGGTTGCGCAGTCGATCGGGGGCGGTGGCGGCAATGGCGGGTTCAGCGTCGCCGGGGCGATCTCCGGCGCCGGGGCCGGCAGCGGCGCGGTGACCGTCGGCCTTGGCGGCGGCGCGGGCGCAGGCGGCGCGGGCGGTATCGTCGATGCGGATGTGACCGGCGATGTCAGCACGACCGGTGCGGATTCGACAGCGATCCTTGCGCAATCGGTCGGGGGCGGTGGCGGCAATGGCGGGTTCAGCATCAGCGGAACGATCACCGGCAGCGGAACGGGCAGTGGCGCGGTCAGCGTCGGACTTGGCGGTGCGGGCGGCGCGGGGGCGGATGCCGGTGCCGTGACCTTGCAAAGCGATGGCGCGGTCTGGACGCAGGGCGACCGATCCTCGGGCGTGGTTGCGCAGTCGATCGGGGGCGGCGGCGGCAATGGCGGGTTCAGCGTTGCCGGATCGGTGGCAGGCGCGGGTGTCGGGGCCGGAACTGTCAGCGTGGGCCTGGGCGGTTCGGGCGCCGGGGGAGGCGAGGCCGGTGCCGTGCAGGCCACCGCGAATGGCACGATTCTGACCTATGGCTTTGCCTCGTCTGGCTTTGTCGCCCAGTCGATTGGAGGCGGCGGCGGCAATGGCGGCTTTTCCGTCAGCGCGGCCCTGTCCTTCGCGGGCACCGGGGCAGGCAGCATCGGCGTCGGCCTTGGGGGGCAGGGCGCGGGCGGCGGCAATGGCGGCAGCGTCACCGCCGCGACCGCCGATTCTGTCGAGACGCGCGGCAAGGCATCGGTCGGGATCCTTGCGCAATCGGTCGGCGGTGGCGGCGGCAATGGTGGGTTCAGCATCACGCCGACACTGACGGGCGCGGGCGTCGGCAGCGGGGCGATTTCCGTCGGGCTGGGCGGCAATGGCGCAGGCGGCGGCAACGGCGGCACCGTCGGGTTGAGCGTCGCCAATGATGTGCTGACGCGCGGCGATCAGTCCTCGGCCGTCGTGGCACAGTCGGTCGGCGGTGGCGGCGGCAATGGCGGCTTTACCGTATCGGCGGCGGGAACCGGGGCCGGGACCGGCGCGGGTGCCGTCGGTATGGGTCTTGGCGGGCGCGGCGCGGGCGGCGGGACCGGGGGACAGGTTACAAGCACCGTGACCGGGAACCTGACCACGCTTGGCGATCAATCGGGCGGACTGGTCGTGCAATCGCTTGGCGGTGGTGGCGGCAATGGCGGCTTCAGCGTCGCCGCAGCCGTCGCCGTGGCCGGAACCGGCGCGGGGGGCGCCTCGGTCGGTCTGGGCGGCGCGGCGGGCGCGGGCGGCGATGCCGGCGCGGTGCAATCCACGCTGACTGGCGACGTCGTGACACTTGGCGGCGATTCCACCGGGATTACCGTGCAATCGCTGGGTGGTGGCGGTGGCAATGGCGGCATGACGATTTCCGCCAATGTCAGCGGATCGGGCACCGGATCGGGCGGCGTCTCGGTCGGGATCGGCGGCAGCGGTGGCGATGGCGGCAATGCGGGCACCGCCGACAGCAGCGTCACCGGCGACGTGACAACCTTTGGCGACAATTCTTCCGGGATGCTGGTGCAATCGGCCGGCGGCGGTGGCGGTAATGGCGGGCTGAGCGTGTCGGCCGCCGTCAATCTCAGCGGATCCGGTGGCGGCGCTGCGTCACTGGGACTGGGGGGCAGTGGCGGTGGCGGCGGTGATGCCGATACCGCGACCGGGCGTCTGGCCGGCAATATCACCACATTGGGCGCGAATGCCGCAGGAATGACGGTTCAGTCGCTTGGCGGTGGCGGCGGCAATGGCGGTCTGAACGTCTCGGGGACGGTCAGCCTGTCGGGCAGCGGCGGTGGCGCGGTCGGTGTCGGCGTCGGCGGCATGGGCGGCGGCGGCGGCGATGCTGGCACGGCTTCGGGTGAGATGACCGGCGATATCGCGACAGCCGGTGCGGATTCCGCAGGCTATCGCGTTCAGTCGATCGGCGGCGGTGGTGGCAATGGCGGAATCAATGTGACGGCCGCTGTCAGCGCCGCCAGCAGTGGCAGCGGTGCCGCCGCCGTTGGTATCGGCGGCTTTGGCGGGGACGGGGGCGATGGCGCGGCGGCATCCGGCAAGCTGACGGGCGATGTCGAAACCGCTGGCGACCGCGCGGGCGGCGTCCTGGTGCAGTCGCTTGGCGGCGGCGGTGGTGATGGCGGCATCAATGTCGCAGCCGCACTTAGCCTTTCCAGCCAATCCAGCGGCGCCGTGGGGCTTGGCATCGGCGGCGGCGGCGGATCGGGCGGGTCTGGCGATACGGCCGAGGGCGAGGTTGCGGGCGACGTCGTCACGCGGGGCGAAAGCTCGGCCGGGGTCATGGTGCAATCCGTTGGCGGCGGGGGCGGCAATGGCGGGCTGAATGTCAGCGGCGCGGTCAGCATCGCCGGGAACGGCAGTGGCGTTGCCGCCATCGGCATCGGCGGCATGGGCGGCGGCGGCGGAAGCGCGGGCGACGTCACCGGCGATTATGCGGGCACGGCGCTGACCTTCGGCGACCGTTCGGCAGGTGTGGTGGCGCAGTCGCTTGGCGGCGGTGGCGGCAATGGCGGCGTGAATGTCGCGGCGGGCATTTCGGTCGGATCAAGCTTTTCCGGCGCGCTTGGCCTGGGCGTGGGCGGCTTTGGCGGTGCTGGCGGTGCGGCGGGTTCGGTCGATCACGGCGTTGCGGGTCAGGTCCAGACCTCGGGGGACGATTCCATCGGCATCCTCAGCCAAAGTCTTGGTGGCGGTGGTGGCAATGGCGGTCTGAACGTGACCGGGGCGGTGTCGGTCTCGCGCCAGACCAGCGCGGCGGTCGGGCTTGGTGTCGGCGGCTTCGGCGGCGGCGGCGCGGATGCCGGTGCGTTGACGGCCTCGCGGGTGACGGGCGGCGTTCTGACCTTCGGTGATCGCAGTTCGGGGATCGTGACCCAATCGCTTGGGGGCGGCGGCGGCAATGGCGGCATGAACGTCACCGGCAGCATCAATCTGACGCAACAGAACGGCGGGGCGGGATCGTTCGGTCTTGGCGGCTTCGGCGGCGGCGGCGGCAATGGCGGCGCGGTGACCAGTACGGTTGCCGCAGGCGCAGCCGATGACAGCTTTCAGACGCGAGGAGATGACAGCATCGCGGTTCTGGCGCAATCCGTCGGCGGCGGTGGCGGCGCAGGCGGGCTGAATGTCAGCGGCGCGGTCAGCCTGACGGGACAATCGGGCGCCGGGGTTGCCCTGGGCGTGGGCGGTTTCGGAGGCGCGGGTGGCGACAGCGGCAATGTCAGCCTGGATGTCACCGGCACCGTCGCGACGATGGGCGATCGCGCGCATGGGGTGATGGCACAATCGCTTGGCGGGGGCGGCGGCACCGGCGGCACCAATATCGCGGGCAGCCTTGCGCTGACGAAACCTTCGGGTTCGGACACGGTCTTCTCGATCGCCGCGGGCGTCGGTGGTTTCGGCGGTGGCGGCGGCGATGCCGGCGCGGTCGGCCTGCGCTATTCGGGTGCGCTGACGGCGCTGCCCCGGACAGTGAACCCCGACGGTTCGGTCACGCTGAACCAGACGCAGGGTGCGAACGGTCTGGTCGCGCAGTCGATCGGCGGCGGGGGTGGTGACGGCGGCGTCAATGTGAGCGCAGGTATCGCCATCAGCAGCAAGCCCGGTGCGGGGCAGAGCGACGGCAGCAAATCCTATGGCGTTCTGGTCGGTGTCGGCGGGTTTGGCGGCACCGGGGGCAATGCGGGCCGCGTCGATGTCGATGTGGCCGCAGGCAGCCGCATCACGGCGCATGGCACCGGCCGGTCCGGCATTCTGGCGCAATCCGTCGGTGGCGGCGGCGGCAATGGCGGGCTGAACGTCTCGGGCGGCATCGTTTCGGACAGTTCGCTGATCGTGGGTGTCGGCGGCATGGGCGGAAACGCGGGCCGCGCCGAGGATGTGCGCGTCACCGCCCGCGCCGATATTGCGGTGACCACCGATCCCGACGATTTCGGCGAACCCGATGACACCAGTTTCGAGGCCAAGCTGCGCGACGTTCTGGGCGACAGCATCGTCGATGAGGCCGAAACCTTGGTCGAGTCGAAATCGCTGAAGAACCTGTTTGTCGATCTTGGTCTGTTCAAGGGCGACGAACTGCCCGAAACCGAGGGCTCGGCCGGGCTGCTGGCGCAATCCATCGGCGGCGGCGGCGGCAATGGCGGGCTGAACGTCTCGGGCGGGCTGGCGCTTAGCAAGGATGGGAAGATCCCCTCGGTCACCTTCGGGATCGGCGGATTTGGCGGTGCGGCGAATATCTCGGGCGATGTACTGGCGGATCATGCCGGGTCGATCGGGGTCGAGGGCAACTGGAAGCACGGGATATTCGCGCAATCCGTCGCCGGCGGGGGCGGCAATGGCGGCATGAATGTCAGCGGCCAACTGAACTGGGGCAGCTCGGACGGGACGGGCGGTGCGACCGATCTCAGCGTCGTGGCCGGGTTGGGCGGTCACGGCGGCGTTGGGGCCGATGCGGGCGATGTCACGGTGATTTCGGAAGGGGCCATCGCGACGCGGGGCTATCACGCCCGCGGCATCTTTGCCCAATCGCTTGGCGGCGGCGGGGGCACCGGCGGGATGAACATCACGGCGGTCGGCACCAAGGACAGTTCGCCCGTGGCCATCGGGATCGGCGGCTTTGGCGCCAGCGGAGGCCACGCGGGTGATGTCAGCGTGACCCGTGGCACCGCCCTTGCCGCGGCGGGCTGGATCGACACCGACGGCATCGGCGCCCATGGCATCGAAGCAAGCAGCATCGGCGGCGGCGGCGGCGATGCCGGGATCAACGCGGTTCTGGGTTTCAGCAAGACCACCGGATCGGGCAGCAACGGCGGCACGGCAGGCGACCGCAAGACGCCCACGAATACCGGCGTCGATGCATCGGTGATCACCAATTTCAACGCCGTTCTGGACGAGCTTGAGGGCAAGACCAGCACCACCACCCCCAGCGGCGGCAAACAGGTGAATTCCGCCGTGGTCGCCATCGGCGGCTCGGCCGGGAATGCCGGAAATGGCGGTCAGGTCGATGTTCTGCATTACGGCGATATCGCCACGCGCCAGAATGGCAGCCACGGGGTCTTTGCGCAGTCGCTGGGTGGCGGGGGCGGCAATGCAGCCTTCAACCTGGGCCTGATCTTCGAAACCGGCAATACCGACAAGAACAAGGGCTTTGGCCTGGCCCTGGGCGGGGGGACCGGCAATGGCGGTCAGGGCGGCGACGTCAACGTGGACAATACCGGCGATGTCGAGACCGAGGGCGATGACGCGCATGGCATCTTCGCGCAATCGGTCGGCGGCGGTGGCGGCAATGCCGGATATACCTCGCTGACCAATGGCGGCGATGGCGGCAATGTCGCCATCCAGATCGGTCGCACCGGGGGGCTGGGCGGCAGCGCGGGCAATGTCACCGCCAGCAGCGATGGCGAGGTGGTCACGCGCGGGGTCCGTTCGCATGGGCTGTTCGCGCAATCCATCGGCAATGGCGGCGGCAATTCAAGTTCCAGCTCGGTGTCTTTGACGACGCCCAAGCAGGACGACAAATCCGGCACCACCTTCAGCCTCAGCGTGGGTCTGGAAGGCGGCGAGGGCGGTTCCGCGGGCGATGTGGTCGCCGATGCCACGGGTCTGCTGTATACGCTTGGCGACGATTCCCACGGGGTCTTTGCCCAGTCGGTCGGCGGCGGCGGCGGCACGGGTGGCGGGGCTGGCGGATCGGCCGGGTCGGGCACGTCCTATTCGCTGAATATCGGTGGCAATGGCGGTCAGGGCGGCACATCCGGCGCGGTCGATGTGACCAGCACCGCGCGGATTGCGACCGAAGGCGCGCGCGCCTATGCCATCCTGGCGCAATCCGTGGGTGGCGCAGGCGGCACGGGCGGCTATGTCAAAAGCGGCACCTCGGCCACCAGTATCGCCAAGAATCTGATCAAGGGATCCGAGGTCGGAACCTCGGCCTCGGTCAATATCGGTGGGCGCGGCGGACAGGGCATGACCTCGGGCGTAGTGACGGTCGATACCGCCGGGGTGCTGACGACATCCGGCGTCTCGGCGCATGGTGTCTATGCGCAATCGGTCGGGGGTGGCGGCGGCCTGGGCGGTCTGGTCGACAACACCATCGTCAACCTGCGTTCGACCATCGCGACCTCGACTGCGCTGTCGATTGGCGGCGACGGGGGGACCGGCGCGGTGTCGGGCGCCGTCGATGTCACCAATCGCGGCAGCATCGCGACCTTGGGCGCGAAATCGGCGGGCATTTTTGCGATGTCGGTGGGCGGCGGCGGCGGCGATGCGCAATATGTGCGCAACATCATCGCCGGACCCGATGCCGACAACAGTTCGCGCAATGCGCTGCTGATCGGCGGCAAGGGCGGAACCGGTGCGGCAGGCGGCGCGGTCAGCGTGCTGAACGACACCAGCGCGCGGATTCGCACCATCGGGGACGAAAGTTACGGCATCTTCGCGCAATCGGTCGGCGGCGGCGGCGGCAATGGCAGCGACGTCCTGTCCGTTTCGATCAGCCGTCCCGGCAGCAGCGCCTCGGTCAAGCAGGGGCTGCAACTGGGCATCGGCGGCAGCGGCGGCAAAGGCGGCGCGGGTGGCGCGGTCGCTGTGCGCAATGACGGTGTGATCGTCACAAGCGGCGCCAAGGCACATGGCATTCTGGCGCAATCGGTCGGCGGCGGTGGCGGCAATGGCGGCTATTCGATCACCGGCACGGCGACATTGCAGAAAGGCACCGAATCCGACCCCACGCTTGCGCTGAATATCGGTGGCGCGGGCGGCAGCGGCAATGCGGCGGGCGATGTGACCGTGACCAACAGCGGACAGATCGACGTCGCCGGCGACCGGGCCTATGGCGTGCTGGCCCAGTCGGTCGGCGGCGGTGGTGGCAATGGCGGGGTGGCCGTTGCGCTGTCGGTGAACGATCTTGCCGCGCAGGCCCGTGGCCAAAGCTATAGCAAGCTGGCCATCGGCGGGGCGGGCGGCGACGGCGCGGATGGCGGCGATGTGCGCGTGGATCACAGCGGGTCGCTGACGGTGCGCGGCGACAACGCCTATGGCATTCTTGCGCAATCGATCGGCGGATCGGGCGGCAATGCCGCCATGTCGCTTTCGACCCCGGCGGTGATGGCGGCGGATTACGTGATTTCGACCCTGCTGGGCGCGCGTACCGGAACCGATGGCACCGCCGGTCAGGTGACCGTGAACAGCAGCGGCGACATTCTTGTTCTGGGTGCCGACAGTCAGGCGATCCTGAGCCAGTCGATCAATGGCGGCGGCGGCAATGTCGAGACATTCCTCGACTTCGCGCCAGAGCCTCAGGTCTCGATCCAGGGTCTGCGCGCGGCGGCGGCACCGGCGCGGGGCAACAGCGTGACCAGCACGCTGTCCCTTGGCGGCAGCGATGTCAGCGGCAGCACGGGTGCCGATATCAGCCAGTCGCATCAGGGCGACATGCTGATGACTTCGGCCCGGTCGACGGGCAGCCTGCTGCAAAGCATCGGCGGCGGCGGCGGCAATGCCTTGATGAATGTCAGGGCAGCACAGTCAGGCGATCTGGACCTGACCGCGATGCTGGGGGCGATTGATACCGACGATGCGTCCGGCGGTGCGATCACGGCCCGCCGCGATGGTGCGGTCGAAACCCGCGCGGACATGTCCGCAGGCGGGCTGACCCAAAGCATCGGTGGCGGCGGCGGTCGTCTGACGCTGAACATGGGGGCGGGCCGCGCAGGGTCCGGCCTGCGTCAGGTCGATGCGACGCTGGGGGCGGACCCGTCTTTCCGCAACGATGGCGGCGATGTCGCGCTGACCCTTGACGGGGCGGTCGCGACCCGCGGTGATCAATCCCACGGCCAGATCGTGCAATCGATCGGCGCGGGCGGCGGTCTGGTCATGCTGGCGGGGCTGGACCGCGCCACGGCGACCTTGGGCGCCAGCGACGGCTCGACCGGGGATGGCGGCGCGATCACCCTGATCAATCGCGGAGACATGCAGACCGCGGGCGCGGGATCAAACGGCTATGTCCTGCAAAGCATCGGCGGCGGCGGCGGTCTGGTCACCACCGATCTGGGCGCGGCGGATCTGGCCTATCGGCTGTCTGCCGATAATGGCGGCGATGGCGGTGACATCGCGTTCCGCAATCGCGGCCATGTCCTGACCAGCGGGCGCGAGTCAGTGGGTATTCTGGCCCAAAGCCTTGGCGGCGGTGGCGGCGCGGTCGATGCACAGTTCCGCGGCACTGCGGGCGGCGCGGGCAGTGGCGGCGATGTGACGCTGGACCTTCAGGGCAATGTCATGTCGCTTGGCGATGGCGGCATCGCGGTTCTGGCGCAATCGCTTGGCCGCGACGGTGCGGGCGATATCCAGATGTCGGTTGATGGCGTGATCCTGGGGGGCGAAGATACCGGTCTGGCCGCACCGGGACGGCTGGCGGCGCGGGGATCGGGTTCATCGGCGGCGATCGTCGTCGATGGCGGCACCGTCAACAGCATCGCTCTGTCTGCCGACAGTTTCCTTCTGTCGCTGAACGACCAGATCCTGTCGGGCGGCAGCGGCGCGGACCGGGTGACGCTGGCGGGCGGGGCCGTCGGCAATGTGGATCTGGGCGGCGGCGCGAACCGTCTGACCGTGGCCGAGGGCGCAAGCTTTACCGCGCTGGATCGGGTCGATCTGGGCGCGAACGGCCTGTGGCGCATCGACGGCGCGCTGGCCCTGGGTGGGTCACCCTATCTGGCCGGGTCCGCCCGCCTTGGCGCGGCGACCCGTGCGGGGCAGTTCCGCCTGACGCAGAATGTCAGCCAGACGACGGCAGTGACCGGATCGCTTCGTTTCGGGCGCAGCGCGGTCTATACGGCCGATGTCTATTTCCGGGCGGACGTGGCAGCGGGCGACACGGGTGATCTGATCCGCGTATCGGGCGACGCGACGCTGTCGGGCACGATCCAGCCGGTGCTGCAACTGCTGGAAAGCACGGGCCCGCTTGCGCTGATACAGGCCAATGGCGCGGCCTTCGACAATGGCACTCAGGTTATCGACACGGCAGTCATCGACTATTCCATCGGCATCACGCGTGCGGGTGGCATCAGCAGCCTGAACCTGCTGGCCGATGCCAATTTCGCGGTTGCCGGGGTGAACCGGAATCAAAGGGCGGTGGGCGATCATATCGACCGCGTGCTGGCGGGGGCGGGATCGACCGAATACGGGCCGCTTTTCGCGCTGATCGCGAATATGCAGACCCGCGCCGAGGTGATCGACGCGCTGGATCGCCTGACATCCGAGGGTTATGCCGCCACGCAGGTCGGCGCGATGTATGCCGGGCAGCGTTTCGCGGGCGTGATGGCCAATTGCAGCAACGCGAACATGGCCGCGCGCGCAGATGATGAGGGGTCCTGCTATTGGATTGCCGCAGAGGCCAGCAATCTTGGCCGCGACGCCAGTTTCGAATCCAAGGCCTATGCGCTGGAAAGCTCGAACTTTTCGGGTGGGATGCGGATGCCGGTCGGTGATGATCTGTATCTGGGTCTGGCGGCCGGGTTCGAAAACTACAGCCTGTCCAATGGCGACCGTTTCGCGGCCGAGGGCAAGCGCACGCATCTGGGCGTCTCGCTGTCGGGTCGGCGCGGTCCGTGGGAACTGTATGGCCAGATATCGGGCAGCAAGGGGGATGCGGATGCCACACGCCGGATCGGCATTTCAGGCGTGCTGCCGAATGGAGAGCGGGTGTCAGCGGGCGCGACCACCGCAAGCCAGACGATCAGCCAGGCCAATATCCGCCTTGGCGCGGGCTATCGTTATCAGCCTGCGGACAGCAGCTTTTACCTGCGTCCGGGGATGGATCTGGATGCGACATGGCTGCATTCGGCCGCGACCGGCGAACGGGGCGACCGCTATGGGCTGGATCTGAAGAAAACCAGCCAATGGGTGCTTTCGGCCACCCCCTCGGTCGAGATCGGAGCCGATATTGGCACTGATGACCGCACCCGGATGCGGGCCTATCTGCGCGGCGAAATGACTTTCGCGAACACGGATGAGGTCTTTGTGAACGCAACCTTCAATGGTGCCAGCGCCGCGGACGGCACGTTCCGCAATTACAGCGAAATCAGTGACCGGACGCGCAGGCTGCTGGCGGGCATGACCTTCTACGACGAAGATGACAGCAGCTACATGAGCGTGGGCTATCAGGGGGAATGGGGCCGCAATGGGACGGTGGGTCATACAGCCGGGCTTAGCTTTGGCATGCGGTTCTGACACGGCAGCGATGGAAAGGACAAGATGATCTGGAACAGTGCAATCGGTCTGGCGGTGGCCCTGACCGTGATCGGCGGGGCAGAGATCAACGCTCAGCAGGCCGACACGGCCAAGGATGCATCCCCGGATCAGGGGCCGCTTTGGCTGATTTCCTGCTCGAACCAGGCCGATCCGGCGCAACTGCTGTGCGAAAGTTCGCAAAGCCTGATCGTGGCGCAGGGCAGTCAGCGCCTTGCGACGGCCTCGTTTCAGCGGGTGGCAGGGCAGGACAGGACGCAGGCGGTGCTGACGGTGCCGTTCGGGGTGTCATTGGCGCAAGGGGTCACGATCGCGGTCGATGACGCGACGGTCGGCACGCTGACCTATGACAGCTGCGACGGGCAGGGCTGCTATGCCATGGGCGATGTCGATGCGGAATGGCTGCAACGCATGCGCGACGGCACCGCCATGTCGGCCAGCGTGACGGATCGCGAGGGCCGCCAGATCTCGCTCAGCTTTCAGCTGACGGGATTCACCGCGTCCGAGGCGTTGATGCCCTGACCCTCATGCGGATAGCGACAGGCCGATCCCGCCAAGCGCGGCAATGACGACCACCGCCCAGGGCGGCAGCTTCCACGCGATCAGCAGCACGAAGCACAGCAGCGCCAGCGTGAAGTCGCGCATATCCGCGATGGCGCTGGTGAATACCGGTGCATACAGCGCCGCACCCAGAATGCCGACCACGGCGGCATTCGCACCCTGCATCAGCGATTGTGCCGCGGTGATCGTCCGGAACCTGTCCCAGAAGGGCAGAACCCCGCACAGGATCAGAAAACCCGGCAGGAAAACGGCCAGCAGGGCGATCACCGCCCCGGCGATGCCGTGGGGTTCAGGCCCCAGCGCGGCGCCAAGATAGGCGGCGAAGGTGAACAGCGGACCGGGCACGGCCTGTGCTGCGCCATACCCCGCCAGAAAGCTGTCCGGCGACACCCAGCCCGAAGCGACCGTTTCCGCCTGCAACAGCGGCAGCACCACATGCCCCCCGCCAAAGACAAGTGCGCCCGCGCGATAGAACCCGTCGGCGATGGCCCATGCCTGCGACCAGCCCGCCAGAACCGGCAGCAGCGTCAGCAAACCCAGAAACGCCGCAAGACAGATCCCGGCCTGCCCCCGTCCGACAGGCATCGTGACATGGCCGCCGGTCTGTGCCGGTGATCCGCGGCCCAGCAGCAGGCCTGCCACGGCCCCGACGACGATTGCACCGATCATGCCGAACGCGCCGGGCACAAAGGCCAGCATGGCGACGGCGGCGACCGCGATGGCCGCCCTTTCGCGATCCGGGCACAGGTTTCTGGCCATCCCCCAGACCGCCTGCGCGACAATCGCCACCGCGACGATCTTCAACCCATGCAGCGCCCCGGTGCCGAGGGGCCCCTCGACCGTCGCGGCGGTCATCGCAAAGGCGAACAGGATCAGCGCCGAGGGCAGCGTAAAGGCGGTAAAGGCCGCCAATGCACCCAGCCACCCGGCCCGCATCAGGCCCAGTGCGAACCCGACCTGACTGGAGGCCGGGCCGGGCAGGAACTGACACAGCGCGACCAGATCGGCATAGGCGCGATCGGTTAGCCAGCCGCGCCGGGTGACCAGTTCATCCCGGAAATAGCCCAGATGCGCGATCGGACCGCCAAAGGATGTCAGGCCCAGCTTCAGGAAGGCGGCAAACACCTCGCCCGGTCGGCCCCGGATCGCATCGCCCTGAATGACCTCGTTGCTGTCGCTCATGCCGCTTGTCCTTTCTGCCGACCCCTTGGGTCGCGGCGCCGATTATTCCAACGCCATCTGAAGCGCGGACAGGCGCCCGCGCACACCCTCGGCCACGGTGTCGGCCAGCGCGGCAGGAAAGTCCATGGGCAGGCCGGCCAGAACCCGGTCCAGCGCGGCGGGCACCAGGGCGGCTCGTGCCAGAATATCCCTTGCCAGCATGACGCCGAATCCGGCGGATCGGGCGGCAGTCACAAAATGGCGCGCGACGATTTCGTTGATCCGGTAATGGCCATCAACCGCCATGGCCAAGCGCATGCGGTTCTGCCGAATCTGACCGTCACGCACCGCCTTTTCCGCGCTGAGGACGTCATACAGCGGCGTCATCCGAAACCCGCCGGGGCGCAGAGCGATGCTGAAATTCTTTGCATGTCCGTCGGTTGCGCCCAAAAGCCAGAACATCACCTGCGCGTGGAAGAACGCATCCTGATCGGCGGCGGGATCGTCGCTGCCCGATAGCAGGGCGATGCCTTCGGTGATGCCCGGCCCGCCATCCATCTGGTATTTCTGACTGGGCGGAACCGACAGTGCCTGACAGAAATCTTCCTGTGGCAGCCGGATCAGGCGGCCGTCACTTGTCCAGGCGCGGTCGAACCGGGTGACGACAAGGCTGCGCACATTCTGGAAATCGACGATCTGCACCTCGGCCGTGTCAAGGCCCACGGCGCGGCACAGGGTCATGCAAAGAAATTCGTTCTCGACGCTGTCCGACAGGTTGATGCCGTTCGGCAGTACGCCAAGCTGCGTTTTCAGGATATGGGTCGTCGGCGTCAGGCCGGTCGGCCTGATCCAGGTCTGACCGTCGCGCAGCAGTGCCGTCTTTTCCTGCGCCCCCGCGATCGAGATGCGAAAATCATCATCCTCGGCCAGACCCAAAGGCGCCGTGGCAAGGTTGCGCAGCATGTCGGCGATCTGCGCCTCGGAGACCGGCTCGCCCTGCAATGCGTCGGCTTTTGGCGCCTCGCCCGACACGAATTGCAGTGCGCCGACGCAATCGCGCCCGATCTTTTCCAGCATGTGCCAGGCATCGGTGCCCCCCGCGCGGACGCGGGCCGCAACACGGTCGCGGATGGTCTGATTGTCGGGCAGCAGGTTTTCCAGATAGGCGATCACGGGGGCCCCGCGATGCGGTTCGTCGCGCAGGGGCAGGGACAGGGAAACCGGCATCGCGTGATCCCAGTCCAGCCAGTCGCGATCATAGGCGAAACTGATCGCGCCAGAGGCCGCAAGGCGCAGATGCCCCACAAGGCGTCCGTTCAGCAGAACCTGCATCGTGCCGCCGCTGCGGGCCCGCCGGGCCATCAGAAGATATCCTCGATATCGACATTCCCGCCGCGCTGAACCAGCCGAAATTCCAGCCCAAGCGCCGCCATTACAGACAAAAGCGTTGCCAGCTTGACCCCGGTATCACCGTTTTCCAGTGATGAGATCGTGGCCACGCGCAGATTGGTCCGCGCACTGACATCCCCCTGCGTCCAGCCACGCGCCTTGCGGGTGCGGCGGATCGCCTGACCGATCTGATCGGCGGTTCTGGCAGAAAGCTCCATCACGCGACTCCTTTGCGGCTTAGCGTAAATCACCCGACATTACGCTGCAACGTAAATATCGAAAATTAGCGCCATAGCGTAAATTTTACCACCCATGGTCACCGATTTGTCGAAGCTGCCAAATGACAACGGGCCAGCCTATTCGCCATAACCCCGGCCCAGTACCGCATCGATATGCCGCAAAGCATCGGTCAGCGCCGCGCGCCAATAGGGCCAGTCATGCCCCCCTTCTTGCACCCGGAAACGATGCCGGATGCCGGCATCCTTCAAGGCCAGATGCAGATCGGACGCGCCGGCGAAGAAGGGATCATCGGCCCCAAGGTCGATGAACAGCCGCGGGATGTGGGCAAAGCGCGTCTGATCGGCCCCGGCAGCCAGATTTTCGGGGCGCAGGCGGTCCCAATCGGCGGTGATGCGATCCTGTCCGTCCAGACCCATACCCAGAACGCCGCCATAGCGTGCCTCGTAGGCCGGGGGCGACAGCGCCAGCAATTGCGCATCGCGGCGAAAGGCGGGGCTGATCGCACTGGCCCCGGCAAAGCCATCGGGGCGATCCAGATGATAGGTGATCGCCGCGACCGCGCCCATCGAGATGCCCAGAAGCGCCCGATTGTCACCCCCCGGCAACACAGGATAGCGCTGTTCGATCGCGGGCATGAAGTCCTGAAAGAACATCGACTGCCACCGCATTGCGCCATCGGCATCGTCCAGAAAGTAGGTCGCGATCCGATTGTCCGCGTCGCGTCGCCCATCGGGGGCCACCGCGATAAGGGGGCGTATCTGCCCGCTGCGGATCAGGCGATCCAATATCTGGTCCAGCCCGGCCAGCGTGAACCAGTCCGAGGGCTGACCCGTCCCGCCGCCATGCAGCAGATACAGGACCGGGTAATCGCGTGTATCCTGTCGATAGCCCGGCGGCAGATAGACCGCGAAATGCACCGGGCGACCCATGATCTGACTGCCGACCACATTGTCAAAGCGAACCTCGGCGTGGGCGGTCTGGGTCAGTGCGACAAGGCAAAGCGCCAGACCGAGAACCCTTGAAATCAGATGTCGCATCCGCGTCTCCGCCCTCAGAAAATGATCTTGTAGGACAGGCTTAGCGACCCGCCCAGAATGCCCGGTCCGGGGGCGGACCCGCGGTTCCAGGGCCAACGATTGCTGCTGTAATTCGAATAGTTCAGCGACATCCGGTCATTGATCCGATAGCTGGCCAGATAGGAGTAATCGGGGTTCCACGGTTCCTGCGCATCCGCAGGATAGGCATAAAGCGTGAAACCCGCCCACAGCTTCCTGGTGATCGAGCTGTGACAGAACAGCGAAACCGCATCCGTGCTGGGATTGCTGAGGCCGACCCCGAAAGAACAGTTCATCTGCCGATCGCCGAAATACGGGATAGAGGGCAGCTTGTAGGACGCCCGCAGGCTGCCCTTAAGCAGCGAGGACACCAGGTCGATATCATCGCCGGAAAAACGCGCCGAGTAATTCGAATAGCTGAGGCTCAGTTTTTCAGTGACCCGGATATCCAGCGCATAGGTGAAATCCGGGTCCCAGGGTGCCTGCTGATCCGAAATCGGGTATTCGATGAATGATACAGCCAGCTTCACGCGGTCGGAAAACTGAACATTGCACCCAAGGCTGACGCGGAATTTGCCAAAGCTTTTGCTTTGGTCGATGTGGTCCGTGTACTGCAGCCCTGCACCGGTGCTGACCGAACAGGCCAGCTTGTATTTCTGGGCCAGGGTCAGCGGCTGTTCGGGTTCGGGCGCATCAGGTGCCGGGACCGGCAGGGGCGCCGTCTGCGCAGCGGTCTGCGGCGGTGTGGCCGGACCGGACGGCGTTTCCGCCCTGACGGGGCTGGGCGGCGGGTCATTATAGACGCAGCTGTCGGGATAGAACGGATCGGGGTCGCCGCATTCGACTTGGTCGGCCACGAACAGGTTCTGCGGCGGGGTTTCATCTATCGGCGCTGGCGGTTCTGGCGGTTGTTCCGCCACGGGATCGGGCGTTTCGACCTGCGGCACCGGGGCAGGTTCGGGCGGCGGCGGGGGCGGTGTCCCGGTTCCTGCCAACACCCATTCGGCCAGATAACGTGCCAGCGACAATCCCGCGATATCGGCAGGCAGGCTGGGTTTCGGCGCGGCAATCGCGGGGACGTTCAGGATCACCCCGGCATCGTTCGAGATCTGACAGGCTTCTCCGATCTGGCATCGCAGCATGTACTCTGACGCCACGCGCCCATCCTCGGCCACGATCAGCGCCGATCCGTCCGGAAACAGCCGATAGGACCAACCGTCGATCCGCCCGGTCTGATACCGCGACCAGGCAAAGACATTCGGGGTATCGGTCAGAACTTCGCGCGCGCCGGGGATCAGCGGATCGGCGGTGTCGATGATCGCGGGGCCGGGGGCGGGCTGTCGCCATGCCGGCCGGATCGCGGGACGCAGTTCTTCGGGCCAGCGCAGGGCCGTCGGGACGGTCGAAACCTGCGGCGCTGTCGATTGCGCATGGGCGGGCAGGGTCAGGGCCGACAGCGCCAAAAGGCTGGCTTGCAAGAAATGTGCCCGCCCTGCCATGCCATCACTCCTGACACATGCTTTCGTTCAGGGCGCGGATCGCATCTTCGGTGGACAGGGCCGCCGCCTGAGGGCCCAGTTCGGCGATCAGGGCGTTGCGGGTGCGGTTGCCCATGACCCCGTCATCGGGGCCGGGCTGTTGTCCGGCCCTGGCCAACAGGCGCTGCAATGTCTGAACGGTCGAATTTCCGGGTTCGATCAGTTGCAGGCCGCAGGGCGCGTCAGGCAGGATCGAGGGGCCAAGGTCGTTCTGACCAGCGGTCTCGGCAGGCGGTGCCTGATCGGGGGTGGCGGTGATCGCGGCAGGGCGATCCGGGTCCTGATCCGCGCCCGAGGACGTCGGCGCCGCTGGCTGCGATGCCGCCATTTCCGCCGCGCGTTGGGCACCGGCGGCAGTGGCGATGGCGGCGACGGAATCCAGATTGCGTTCGGGGTCGGGCACACCCGTTTCCGCAGGCAGGCCGCTGATCGTGGCGGGGTCGGGACGGGTGAAATCGGCGGGGGTGACGGCCTCGCCCATCAGACAGCGGGTCAGGGCGTCGGCAATCGCACCTGCGGCGGGGTCGGGCGCCCCCTCGGTCGTGCGGTCGCAACTGGCGCCTTCGTCCGGGCTGCAGAGAACGGCGATCTGCCAGCTTGGCGCGTCATGGCTGTCGGACAGGACGGCCGAATAATCGCTGGCGATCTGATAGGCGAAACCGGCGATGCGCCCTTCCTGCCAGATGCCCGGATAGCGCGCGGTCGGCACGTCGGAACTGCGCCGTTCGACGCTGACCGCGCCGGGCAGGTCGCGGTCGAAATTCGGGCCGACACAGGGTTCGGCCCCCGCCATCGCGGGCAGCGCGGCGGCAAGGGCGGCGATCATCTTCATTCCGGCACCCGCATCAGCGGCCCCGTGGCCTTGAAGGCCAGCGCGGCCAGCACGACGGCATTGGTGTTCGCCGTGGTCGAGCTGTTCGGCTCGCCGCTGGCTTCATAGATGCCTTCGGGCCAGCCCTTGACCGGGTCGGCGAATTCGGACAGGGCCTCGACCAGTTCGGCGGTGTAATCGGTGCCGAACAACGCGTGCCAGCCGAAGGCCGCTTTGGTGGCGATGGTGCGGCGGCTGTCGATGCGGTCGCCGCGGAAGGTCATCACCGCCCAATCGGCACCGCCGCCCCAGACCGTTGAATACGAGAAATAGGGATCCTCGCTGAGATGGCTTTCGGTCACGGCGGTCAGGATGCCGGTTTCCGCATGCCGTGCCTCTTGCGCGCGATAGATGGCCGTGGCGAAACGGTGCGAGCGATCATCAAAGCCGAATTCCAGCCCGTCGAACAGGTAGGGCTCGCTGACGACAAAGGCCGGGGTTGTGCCGCGATGCAGGCGGTTGTCGACCGGGATCGGCTGGCCCTGAACCTGCTTGACCATCAGGTTATCCTGAACCTCATAGGCGCGATAGACGTCATAGCCGAACAGCATCATCGCCTTGGCGGCATATTGTTCATACCCGACGCGGCCTTCCTGATTTTCACGCACCTCGCCCGCGCTGACATTGGTGCCGATCAGCTCACCCCCCTGGACCATCCGGTCCATCTGCCAATGATCCAGCAACGCCTCGACCGTGGGGGCCAGTTCGGGGTGGTTGCGCTCGATCAGGCCGAATGTCGCCACGATCCGTGCGACATCCAGCGCCGACCAGCCCAGCCCCAGTTCGGTCGGCTTGTTGGAATAATCGACCAGTTCCAGCGTCCGCGTGTGATAGGCCTTGTTGGGCAGAACATCCTGAAACAGACGCAGATTGCGCAGGCTGGTCAGCAGCTTCGTCAGCCGCTGTTCCGCCTGTTCGCGCGGGATCAGCCCCAGCCGTTCGGCCGACAGGATCGCGACGATATAGGACCCCGTTTCCCACATCGTGGTCGAAGGATAGTCGTGCACCGAATTCGCCAGCCCGGTGTCCGGATCGACATTGTTCTGGAAATAGGTCCACGCGATCCGCGCATGGTCAAGATCGCGATCCGAGCTTTCGCCCCTTATCGCCAGTGGCAGCGGCGTCAGGTCGTCGAATGGCTGCATCAGGTCCTGTCTGGCCTGCCGGTCCGGTTCCTCGGGCGGTTCACCCAGCGTTTCAAGCCACAGGACCAGCAACAGCCCCGCGATCAATGCGCAGATCATCACGATATGACTGCGGGCGCGCAACAGGTTCTGACGAAAGCTCATGCCGGGACCTCTTCGGTAGATGTCGGGGGTTGCCACAGCGCGGCGGCGATCATGCCCGCCATGGCGACGCAGTTGTTCAGCCCCCACAGCGCATTGGTGACGACCCCGGTCAGAGTGTGCGGCGTGCCGCCGACAACAAGCGCGCCAAGGCCCCATAGAAGGCCAAGCCCGGTCAGGCCCAGAACCGCGATCTGCGGTCGCACAAGGGTCAGGAAATTCCCCGATTGCCGGTCCTTGGGCGTCACGGGAAACGAGATTTTCTGCCCCTTCATCACCGCCCAGATCGCCCGCAGCCCGACCGGGAAAAAGGCCAGATAGCTGGCTTTGGCGGCATAGCCCGCGATGCCCCATGTCCCGACCATCATGCTGAGTTCCAGAAGGATCATGAAGGGGATCACATGGGCGAAGAATTCGTTCGAATAGGCCGACACGGGCGCGATCCCGGTGAACAGATAGATCGCGGGCGCAAACAGGAACACCACGTTCCAGATCGCGCCCAGATAGGAATAGAAGGTCGCGCCATACATCATCCGCTGCTGAATGGTCAGGCCGGGCCGAAACAGCGAATTGTCGTTGAACATGATGTCCAGACTGCCGCCTGCATATTTGTAGCGCTGGATAGTCCAGGTCAGCAGATCCTGCGGCGACAGCATCTTTGATTCCACATAGGGGTGCTGCCAGCTTTTCCAGCCACGCTCGCGGTCGGAATGCAGCACGATCGAGGTGAAGATGTCCTCGGAGACGTGGAACCGATAGGGGGTCAGCACCTCGGCCTCGACCGCCTGGGTGCGGATCGCCTCCATCAGTTCGGGCGAGACGCGCCGCTCGCGGCTTTCAAGGGTGATTTCCTCTTCGGCGGCGATCACGCGCCGTTCGACCGCGTCGCCAAAGCTGCGCAGCGCGGCTTCCATCACCGCCTCGCGGCGGTGGATCGAGCCCGCGCCGCAACAAAAGGCGGCATTCACGCGGTTCCGGCGCCGCTGGATCACGTCATAAAACATCTGCGGGTCGTTCACGAACGGGTCGGTGCCGCTGCTATGTTCGCCGAAGATGCGTTGCAGCCCGCGCCCGATCCGTGCCCCGACCCGGCCAAAGCGGGCGGCCAGAACCTGTGGCAGGGGCTGCCCCTCGGGCAGGTCATAGAACCATTGCGGGGTCTGGACCCAGGCCATCTTGGGATCGCGAAAATATCCCAGCGTGCGCGCCAGCATCGTCGGGAAGGGCCGGGTGTCGGCATCGCAGATGACGATCAGATCGCCCGATGTATGTTCCATCGCGTTGCGCAGATTGCCGGCCTTGAAGCCCTCATTGCCGTCGCGGGTGATATAGCCCACGCCCTCATCCTCGGCGACGGCGCGCATCTCGGGGCGCTTGCCGTCATCCAGCACATGGATGCGGATGTCGATCGGATACGGGTAGTCCAGCGCCTTGGCATCAATGAGGCCCAGACGGACCAGTTCGGGTTCCTCGTTATAGGTCGCGAACAGCACATCGACACTGATCGGCCGGCCCGGATCGGGGGTGTCGGGGTCGATCTGGTCGACGGTGGCAGGCGGGTCGGGGATCGTGACCGGCTGATCCTGCCACAGGTTGTAGACGAACAGGACCAGCCCCAGATAGGCGCAGGTTTCGGCCAGGACCAGGGCGACGGCGAACCACATCGCGTCGGGGTTCAGCGAACTGGTCCAGCGCCAGCTGATATACCAAGCCCCCACGACCAGCGTCAGAACCGCCAGAAACTGCCAGATCATTTCGCGGATCGGCGAATAGGGCAGGGGTTCGGGCGGGCGGCGATCCTCGAAGGCGCGGAAATAGTCGTCCATCATTCGGCAATCACCCTTTCGCCGCTGTCGCGCCGCGCATCTTCCAGGGCGCGACGCCAAGGCCGATCGTCCATGCCAGCAGATCGCTGCGTTCGATCAGTTTCGACAGGCCAAGTGCGGCGGGTAGCACCACGCTAAAGCGCATCAGCACCAACAGCGCGGGCGAGATCACGCCCGACAGCCCGGTCTTGAAGGCAAAGATGTCGAACAGGTCGATCAGCAGCGGATGCACCAGATAGATGCCAAAGGTATAGCGCGCCATCTTCGACCAGTGCGGCGACCAGTCGGCATATTGGCGCCCCATGAACAGGCTGAACATGAACAGCGGCATCAGGAAATGCCCGAAATAGTCCCAGCCCGTGCGCACGCCCCATTCCCCGGTCAGCAACGCGCTGCCGAAAAACGGCATCGTCGCCAGATAGGCCATCGAGGCGAAATAGAACGCGCCCCGGCCGATCAGCTTGCTTTCGCCGCGCGGCAGCCCGTCGCGCCACAGCGAATACAACGCGAACGCCGCCAGACCATATCCGACATAGCCCCAGACCTTGGTGATGCGCACCAGATAGTCCCGCATCAGGGGCGAGATATCCAGCGACCACAGGAACGCCTGCGCATGATCCATCGCGCCAAGCGTGGCAAACAGGCTGACCCCCAGCAAAGGATAGCGCATGGCCAGCCGCATCACGGGATAGAACAGGAAGATCGCGAACAGCGTGGGCAGGAAATGCATGTGATATTGCGACTTGCCCAGCAGGAAGAAGGCGACCCATGTGTCCGTCTGTGTCAGCGTCTCGGCATATTGCGGGGCATAGCCGAATGCCTGCGCCTTGATCAGGCGGAACAGCGCGTAGAACACCGTCCAGAACGCAAAGGGCACCAGCAGCCGTTCCGCCTGCGTGGTGATCGCCTCGCGATAGGTAGGGCGGCGGCGGTCGATCCGCAGCGCCATCAGGAACAGCGAGAAGAAGAAGAACATCTCGGATCCCGAGAACTCGCCAAGCGAGCGCAGAAAGACCGGAACGACGCGTTCCCCCACCGTGGCGTCAGGGAAGGGGCGGCCTGAAAAATCGGTGGTGCTGTGGATCAGAACGACGCCCACCGCCGCCCAGACGCGGTTGGCATCGAACCAGACCATGCGCGATGATTTGGCGCTCATTCCGTGGCCCAGCTTGCGCGGCAGGCGGCGGGCAGGACGACGCGGGGTTCGGGCTTGGCAAAGCTTTGTTCTTCGGGGCGGCAATCGGTGGCGGCAATGCCCGCATCGCGGTCCAGCGGGCGGCAATACCTGAATTCTTCCCACGGGACGGTGGGTTTGATCTCGACCGTTTCCGCACAGGCGCAGCAGGTCGCCTCGACCACCATTTTTTCGGGCAGGCATTTGTTGGCCCGGATATCGGTGCCGGAATAGGCCATGTCCCAGAAACTGGTATTGTCATTCTGGAACCGCATGATCGGCCCCTGCACTTTGTACAGCAGCGACGCCAGAATGATGCCGTTGTTGTTCGCGGTCTGCAGCGGAATATATCCGTTGCCGTTTTCATAAAGCCCTTCGTAGAAACCGCCTTCGGGGTCGGACAGATCGGCGACGGTTTCAAACAGCAGATCGGTATAGGGCACATCCCACAGGGCCCACATGCCGAGCGCCGCCTTGGCGGCTACTGCGGCCCGGTCGGGCTGATAGACATCGCTGGGGTCCAGCGTGTTCCACGGATAGCCATCCGCGAAGATCGAGTCATAGACGAAGTAAGGCTTGCCCTCGACCTGATGTTCCGACCGCGCGGTGATGATGCCGGTCTGTTCGAAACGGCGTTGCTGCACCAGAAAGATGCGATGCGCGAATTCCGCCCGCCAGCCCTGCGAGGCGACATCGGGACCGTCGGGGTCGGGGGTGGGAAAATCCCAGCCCATTTCCAGCCCGTCCAGCAGATAGCTCTCGGTCAGCACGTAGTTCTGGTTGTGAAAGACGCGCGGGTCGCGGCCGTCATAGGGCACGTCCACGTCATAGATATTGGTGTATTTCAACGGATGCGGGTCCAGCGCCCCGGTGACGTCGAAGCCCCAGAGGGAAAAGCCCTTGGCGGCGTATTCCTCGTATCCCAGACGGCCTTCCTGCACATAGCGCGTCTCGCCATTGCCGCTGACGATCGAGCCGAACAGCCGCCCATCCTCGGCGACGATATTGCAATAGTTCCAGCGCATCGGGATATTGTCGACGCCATTGGCCAGATAGGGATAGCGCTCCTTCAGGATCCGCAGCCAGACAAGCATCCGGCCCATGTCCAGCACGGAAAATCCGACCTCGCCCGGTTGGTTGGCATAGTTCACCTTTTCCCCGGTCTGGGTGTTGTAAACCTTGTTCGGCGCCTCGCCCCGGTACAGATCCAGATTGCGCAGCGTGCCGATCAGCTTCGTCGCGCGGCGGTCGAATTCGCGCTTGTCGATGATGCCCAGTTCATAGGCTGCGACCAGGCCGCTGATATATGATGCCGTGTCCCACAGCGTCGTCGAGGGATAGGATCCGACGGCATTCGCAAGGCCGGTTTCTTCCTGATAGCTTTTCTCGAAATAGCTCCAGGCGGTGCGGGCCATGTCCATTTCGCGGTCGGTCAGTGCGCCGTGGCGACCGAAATACTTGCCGGGCGTCGCTGCGCGGGACAGCAGAAATTCGCGCCGCGCCTGCAAGGCGGCAGGGTCCGGGGCAGGCGGCAGAAGTTCCGCGATGGGGGTGTCGCCGGGAAACAGTTCCGCCGGATCAAGGGTCTGCGCTGCAGTGTCCTGCGCGATGGCCGGGCCAAGCGCGCCCAGCAGCGCCCCCCCTGCAAGCAGGCCTGCCCGAATAGCGGTGCCAATGCGTGTCATCACGTCCCTCCGCTTTGCGGCGCTGCGGCGCCCTGAAAATCACGGGAAAGCAAATCCAGGATCTCGTCCCTTAACAGCCGTACCTGTTCAAGGATCTCGGCCTGCTGTTGCGGGGCCGGGTCGCCGTTGTGATGCCGGTCCTGCAACTGGCGGCACCGCTCGGCCAGGCTGCTGCAGCCGACCGTGTCCAGAATGCCGATGAAGGAATGCAAGGCGCGGCGGCGCGTTTCGTCCTGCGGATCGTCGACGGTGTCAAATACCGCCAGATGCCGGTCCAGATCCGAAATCGCGGCATGCAACAGGGCGGGCAGGGTGTCCGGCCCAAGTTCGTTGCGCATTTCCGCGATGCGTTGGTGCAATTCCTCGGGGTAGTGCAGCCGCGCGGGTTCGATGGGCGACGCATCGGCCTGAGCTGGCGGTGGCGCGGCCCTGCGACGCAGGCCTAAATATGCGATCGCACCGGCCAGACCCGCCGCGACTAGCACAAGGAACCAGGCGGTGCCGCTCATGCGCCGTTCCCGCGATTGAAGGACAGGCACAGGCGGTTGCGCCCCTCGGCGGGGGTGAACTGCACCTCATCTGCAAGCTGGCTGATCAAGGGGATCCCACGGCCATTTTCATCCATCGGGTCAATGTCACCCAGATCGGTCACATCGGTGTAAAGATCCGAAGGGCTTTGGCGGCCCGCGTCGATGATTTCTATCCGGACGCTGTCGGCAAGGATCTGCGCCGTGATGTGGATCGCGCTTTGCGTCTGCGAGGCGCGGGCATGATTGACCGCGTTTGTCAGCGCCTCGGCCAGACAGATCTCGACCGTGCTCAGCCGATCCTCGGACAGGGCATCCGACAGCGTGGCCAGCATTGCCGGGACGATCCGGTCCACCTCGGCAAGGTCGGGGCGCATATCCTGTTGCAGCGACATCAATCGCGGTCCTGCATGGCGGCAAGTGCCGTCGCGCGGTTCTTGTGGATCGCGAAGACTCGGCTCATATGCGTGATGTTGAACATCTTCTCGACCCCGCCGGACAGGCCGCAGATCGCAACCTCGCCGCGGTTGCCGACCCGCTTCAGCACCCCGACCATCGCGCCGATTCCCGACGAATCGACAAAGCTGACCTGTTCCAGATCAATCAGCAGCCGATCCTCGCCCTTGGTGATCAGCCCGATCACCTCGTCGCGGAAGGCGGTCGCATTCGCGGCGGTCAGCCTTTCGGTGTTCGGCTCGACCACGCAGATGCCGCCCTCTTGTCCCGATAGCGCCTTGATCATTTATGATTTCTCCTTTCGCAGACGAGAACGCTGAGGTCGTCGTCAAGGGCCTTGCCGCGGCACCAGATCTTCAGGGCGGCGGCCAGATTTTCGGGGATCTGCGCCGGACGACCGGCCTGATCGCGGATCGTGGCGATGACCCGATCTTCGTCGAAGGGTTCGCCGGCCGGGTTTTCGGCCTCATGCGCGCCGTCCGACACCAGAACCAGCGACTGGCCGGGGCCAAAGTCGATCCGGCTGTTGGCAAACTCCATCTCTTCGACCAGCGCGACGGGAAAGCCACCGCCGCCGATGGCGCGGCAATTGCCATCCGCGTCCAGCAGCGTGGGCGACGGATATCCCGCCTGGCAATAGTGCAGCTGGTTATCTGACCGATCCAGCACGCCGCAGAACATGGTGAAATATTCATCCCCATCGGGGTCGAAGAAACGACGGTTCAGGGCCTGTACAAGCCGCGCCGGGTTCAGGCTGCCATCCAGACCGACGACATGCTTGCGCATATGTTCCGCTGTCAGAAGATGCCCCAGCGCGACCGACAGCAGCGCGGCGTGGACACCGTGCCCGGCCACATCAATGGCGTAGAAGGCCGTCAGATCCGCCGTCAATTCGTAAAAGGCGAACATGTCGCCTGACAGGATGTTCGAGGGCGCGAAGGTCGAATGAAAGGCGCAGTCGCGCATCGTGACATGAGGTTGCGGCAACAGGCGGCGCTGCGCGCTGGCGGCGGCGCGGATGTCATCTTCGATCCGTTCCTTGGCGCGGGAAATTGCGGCATTGCGTTCTGCCAGCAATTGTTCATGTTCCAGCAGACGGCTGACACTGCGAACCCGTGCGGTCAGGCTGGCCATGTCCAAGGGCTTCGCCATGAAATCGTCGACGCCGGATTCCAGCGCGGTTTCACGTTCGCCCCGCTGATCGCGACCGGTCACCATCAGGATATGGACATAGCGATCGCTGACGGTATCGCGCAGCTTGCGGGCAAGCTGGCTGCCATCAAGGCCCGGCATGTCCAGATCGCAGATCAAAAGCTGCGCATCGGTGGCACCGACAAGCTCATAGGCCCGCAACCCGTCCTCGGCTTCGATCGGTTCATAGCCCAACTGCCGCACCAGCGCCGAGATATAGGCCCGCTGAAACGCATCGTCATCGGCAACAATGACCTTGCGGGCCAAGGGCCTGCGCGTCGCCTTTAATCCTGGTTCCAGTGCGGTCATCAAGTATCACGAAATACAGCGGTCAATAACTCAACCCTAAATGGAGTGTGTTGAAACGCAAGACTTCTGTCTTGCTGGGTCAAGGGTCGTGGCCAATAGATCGCGCGTTCAATGCCGGGACGCATATCGCAATGCGTGGTCCCACCTGTTGGCCGGTGGTTTTCACGCAGGTGAAGGCAAATACGCCGAATTTTATTCAGTTTCATGGCAGGTGTTCTTTTCTGACATTGCATCAGAATAGACAGGTGGAATCGCCCCTGTCACCTGCGCAACAAGGCAGGGCGCATCCCGAACGAAGAGTACGACCTATGCTGACGGATAGGGCACGAATTGCCCGATCGCATGCGTCAGACCAGGTTGCGGTCGCGCGCGATCATCGCGGCATGGGTGCGGTTGCGGGCGTTCAGCTTGCGGCACAGGGTCTTGGCATGCAGTTTGACGGTCGCCTCGTGCAATCCGTAATCGCGGGCGATTTCCTTGTTTGACTGGCCGCGGCAAATGCCGTTCAGCACATCCAGTTCGCGATTGGTCAGCAGCGAGGACCCCGGATCGGTCTTCTGCTGCATGAAGTCGAAGGGGGCATAGACCTCGCCCTCGACCATGAAGCGGACCGCAGCCACCATGGATTTCGAGGCCAGCGTCTTGGGCACGAAACCCGAGGCGCCTGCCGCGATCGCCTCTTCGGCCAGCACGCGGGTGGTGGTGCCCGACAAGATCGCCACCGGACGTTCCTCGTTGACGTCGCGCATCTCGGTCAGGCCGTCCAGACCATTCATGCCGGGCATGTTGTAATCCAGCAGGACCAGATCATAGGTGCCCGTGCCCTTCACCTGGTCGATTGCCTCGGGCAGCGACCCTACGGTGTCAACCTCGGCTTCGCTTTCAACCTTCAGCAGTGCTGCAATGGCTTCCCGGACAAGGCCATGGTCATCGGCGATCAGGATCCGCATCAACTTGCCTCGTCCTCTTCTCAGGCTTGCGAACATCGTTGTCCGCCCAATATCTTCAAATAGTTATAACGCGACGGTCGAAACCGGCAACTCTGTTGTGAATCACCTCTGGACGTTGCCACGCGCCATGACTATCCGAAAGTATAGTCTGCACTACTTCTGCAACGGTGACGAGAGTCAGGATTCATGCGATGAAATCTGCGATACATCTTGGACCGCCGTTGGAGTCAGGCAATGACGACCTTTTTCACACGTACCCTGTTTACCGCAGCCTTCATCGCATCCGCCGGGATTGCGCATGCGCTGGAACCCGCAACCGATGAGGTGGTGCTGACCGTGAGTGGCGAGATCAGCGAAGCCAATGCTGATGGTGCGGCGCAATTCGACCTGTCCATGCTGGAAGGTCTGGACCCCGTGACCGTCGAGACGTCGACGATCTGGACCGATGGGGTCCAAAGCTTCGAAGGCGTGCCGCTGGCGACCCTTCTGAAGGCCGTGGGCGCCGATGGTGCGATGCTGCGGGCATCGGCGATCAACGACTACGCCGTCGAGATCCCGGTCGAGGATGCCGTCGAAGGCGGTCCGATCGTGGCCTATCTTCTGAATGGCGAACCCATGAGCGTGCGTGATAAGGGTCCGCTATGGATTGTCTATCCGTTCGATTCCGCCCCTGAATACCAGACCGAACAGGTCTATTCGCGCAGCATCTGGCAGCTTGATCGCATCGAGGTTCAGCCCTGAGAAACGAAAATCGCAGTTCGTCACGCCGAAAAGGCGGCCTTGGTGCCTTCGGGCGCGGCGGGGTCGTCGGTGCGCTTGCCGTTCTGATCCTGATCACGGGAATCGCGTTCCTGGTCCAGATGGCCGGAAACGTGCGGCAGCAGATCGATTCCCTGGCGACTGCGAATTCGGACAATACGCAATGGGCGCTGGCGCAGGTGGATGTCGAATTGCTGGCCCTTCAGGCCGCGATCCTTCAGGCACAGGCCGATCCCGGATCGAACCTGCGCGATGTCCGCCAGCGTTTCGACATTCTTTACAGCCGTATCAACACGGTATCGAACAGCCCGCTGTTCCGGGCCTTGCGCGAAAGCGACGCGGCGTCGCAATCGCTGGCGCGGATCGATATCTTCCTGTCGGATACCGTGCCCATCATCGACAGCAGCAACGAGGATCTGCGCAGCGCACTGCCCGAGCTTGCGCAGCGCACGGCATCGGTTCGCTCCTGGACCAGGCAATTGACGCTGGAAGGCGTCGGTGTGCTGTCGCGCAGTTCCGATGCACAGCGGGTCGGAATCGCGGATACGCTGTCGCGCGTGTCCATCGTCGCGACCGCGCTTCTGGTCATTCTGATCCTGATGCTGGCGGCGTTGTTCTACATGGCGCGGCTGGCCAAGCAGCAGGCACAGGAAGAAAGCCTGGTCCGTGCCCGGCTTGCATCGGTCATCGCCACCTCGCTTGATGCCATTCTGGTGGTTGGCCGCGACGGGCGGATCAAGGACTTCAACGGCGCCGCAGAGGGCATTTTCGGCTATCGCCGCGACGAGGCGATGGGCGAACTGGTCGAAGATCTGATCGTCCCCGACCATCTGAAGGCCGCCCATCGCGATACGCTTCAGACCTATCTGAAAACCGGTGAAAAGGGCGTCATCGGCAAGGGACGGGTGCAGCTTGAAGGCCGTCGGAAGAATGGCGAGGTGTTCCCGCTGGAGGTCTCGGTCTCGACCGCCGAATCCGAGGATGGCGAGATTTTCGTGGCGTTCCTGCGCGACATCTCGCGCCGCGAGGCCGCCAAGCAGGAACTGATCAAGGCGCGTGACGATGCCGTTGCCGGCGAACGCGCCAAGGCCGAACTGATCGCCGTCATGAGCCACGAGATGCGCACACCCCTGAACGGGATGCTGGGCACGTTGGACCTGATCGACCCGGAAAAGCGGGGCCCCAAGGATGCGGCCTATCTGGATATCATCCGTGCTTCGGGCAATCAGCTTTTGTATCATGTCGACAATGTGCTGGAAGTCTCACGTGCCGAGGCCGGGAAGATGGTTCTGGCCCACGAGCCTTTCTCGATCAGGTCGCTGGTGCGCGAGGTGGTGGATGGTCAGCAACGCGTTGCCGAAACGCGGGGCAATCACCTGTCCTACAGCGTTCGGACGCGCGGTCAGGACTATGCCATCGGCGATCCGGTGCGGATCCGGCAGGTGCTGCTGAACCTTGTGGGCAACGCGATCAAGTTCACCCGCAACGGCACCGTCGAGGTCGAGGCCGTGCGACTGGACGACGGCAACATGACCGAATTTCGCGTCAAGGATACCGGCATCGGCATCCAGCCACAGGATCTGCAACGGGTCTTTGACGAATTCGTCACGCTGGATGTGTCCTATACCCGCGCCGAAGGGGGGACCGGGCTGGGCCTGTCCATCGTCAAGCATCTGGCAAAGGCGATGGGAGGAACGGTCGGATTGGAAAGCGCGCCGGGCGAAGGCAGCCTGTTCTGGGTCCGCCTGCCCTTGCCGCAGATTGCCGATGACGCCGATCCCTTCAGCACGCATGCAGGCCCGGCAGCCGAGGCCGAGCCGGTCGCACCGCGCAAGATCCTGATCGTGGAAGACAACCGCATCAACCGGATCGTCCTGCGCGATCTTCTGGAACAGGACGGGCATCAGGTCGACGAAGCCACCAATGGCCAGTTGGGGGTCGAAGCGACCGGGCGCAGCGTCTATGATCTGGTGTTCATGGACATCTCGATGCCCGTCCTTGACGGGGTCGAGGCGACGCGCGCCATCCGTCGGGCCGAGGGCAGCGGGCTGCGTCTGCCGATCATCGCGCTGACCGCCCATGCCCTTCCCGCCGAGAAAGAGCGTTTTCGCGCCGCCGGAATGGACGATATTCTGGTCAAGCCGATATCCCGCAAAAGCCTGCGCCAGGTTCTGCAGGCCTATCTGGGCCAGAAACCCGCAGCAAAAGCCGCGACCACGCCCCGGCCGGAAGGCCCGAAGATCGTTGATCACGCCCAGTTCGATGAGCTGTCGAATTCATTGGGCCGCGAAAGGGCCGCGAAACTGGTCGAGGATTTTCTGGGTGAAACCGGCGCTGCGATCGATACCATCACGCAACGTCTGGCGGCGGGCGAGACGGACGAAACCATTCGCAAGGACGTGCATCACGCAGCGGGCTCGGCCGCATTGCTTGGGGCGGAACTGCTGCGTGGCGAATTGGCGCGGGTTGAAGAGGGGCTGAAGACCGGCGAACGCTATGATCAGGTCACGGCCGGCCAGATCACCGACGCCTGGCAAAGCACCGTGCGTGTTCTGGAAGGGTATCTGCGCAACGCCTGAGCGGCGCAGGCATCGCGGGGTTACAGGGTTTCCGTAAGCTCGGCCGCCGTCTGTTTCAGCAATGGCAGATATGTGCGCGCATCTTCCAGGGTCAGCCGCTGAACCGGCGCATGGAAGGACAGCGTGCCGAACACCCGCCCCAGATCGTCCGCGATCGGGACCGCCAGCGCGACCATCCCCTCGACCATTTCCTGATTGTCCTCGCTGTGACCGCGCGCGCGGATCAGTGCGACCTCATCGGCCAGCGCATCGGGCGAGGTGATCGAATGCGGTGTTGTCGCGGTCATCGGCAGCCGCCGCAGAAGGCGGTTGAATTGCGGCATCGACAGCGTGGCAAGATAGGCCTTGCCGGCCGCCGTGCAATGCAAAGGCACCCGGCTGCCGATGGGCATGCGGATGCGAAGGGGCCAATGGGTTTCGACGCGGTCGACATAGATCATCGCGTCGCCATCCGGCATCGAGATATTGCAGGTTTCGCCCACGGCTTCGGCCAGACGGCCCAGGATCGCCATGCGTTCGCGACGAAGGCCCGGACCGCTGAAGGTATTCGCCGCCATCCGGCGCATCATCTGACCCGCCACGAAACCGCGACCGGCCAGATCACGCATGACCCAGCCGTCCTCTTCCAGGGTTTGCAACAGCCGGTGGATCGTGGGCTTTGGCAGATCCAGCGTCTCGCCCAGTTCGGCGGCGGTGACGGGGGCCGCTGCTTCGGCCACCGTCTTCAGGATATAAAGCGGGCGCAGATTGTTCTGAGGGGCCTTGCCTTGTCCGTCACCTTGTTCGTCAACGTCCATGTCGCCCGTCCGCGCCCGTCTCATTGGTCAGTGGCCTAGCTGCCAGGCAGCAGGATCGTGGTCAGCGGCGGCGCAAGGGCCACGATGATCCAGACCGCCAGCAGCGCCGCCAGATAGTAAAGCGCATATCGCAGCAGCCGCATATAGGGAACCCCCGTGACGCTGGAGGCCACATACAGGTTCAGGCCATAAGGGGGCGTCACGAAGCCGATCGAGGCACCCACAAGGAAGATCACCGCGAAATGCACCGGGTCCATGCCATTGGCCGCGGCCAGAGGCGCCAGGATCGGCGCAAGGATGATCGTGACCGGCAGGCTTTCCAGAACCATGCCCGCGATGAAGATGATGACCATCGACGCCGCCAGAACGATCCAGTAACCGCCCAGGCCGGAAACCCAGGTGCCGATGGCTTCCTGCGCACCCAGCAGCGACAGGATCTGCTGCATCACCACCGAGATCCCGATCAGCGGCGCAAGAATGCCGGTGATCTGGGCCGAACGCATCGTGACCGAAGGCAGGTCACGGATGCGAAAACCCTCGACCAGAATGCTGGCCCCGTAGGTGCGCGGGCGGCCTTCATCGTCCATGCCGGACGCCACCAGCGGATACAGCCAGCGGCTGACCACGCCCACGATCACGCAGAAGCCCACGGTGACGGCGGCGGCCTCGGTCGGGGAAAACTTGCCCGTATAGATGCCCCACAGCACCAGACCGATGGCGAAAAATCCCAGCCAGGCGCCAAAGGCGGTCCGCAGCACGCGGTTGATGTCGAAGGCGATGATGTGACCCCAGCCGTTGATGCGCGACAGGATCCAGCAGACGAACTGCATTGCCGCGACCATCATGACGCCCGGAATGATCCCCGCCACGAACAGGTCGGAAATCGGCAGGTTCATCAGGAAGCCATAGACGATGAAGATGATCGAGGGCGGAATGATGATCCCCACGGTTCCGCCGGCGGCGGCGGTGGCGGCGGCAAAGCGCGTGTCATAGCCACCTTTCACCATTTCCGGATGCATCATCGAGCCGATCGTCGCCGTGGTGGCCGAGTTCGACCCCGAAATGGCGGCGAACAGCCCGCAGGCCCCGATGGCGGCCATGGCCAGGCCGCCACGCAGCCAACCCAGACACGCATAGGCGAAATCGGACAGGCGGCGCGCGATGCCCGCCTTGTTGATCAGGTCGCCGGTCAGGATGAACAGCGGCATCGCCAACAGCGCGAAGCCGTTGGAAAACGCATAGGTCAATGCGGCGCCGATATTGTCGAAGGTCATGCCCAGGACGATCGAACAGCCGATAACCCAGTAGGCGATGACCAGGAATACCGGCACGCCCAGCATGAAGAGGCCGGTGACGGCCAGTGAAACCAAAGTGATCCAGATGGGGTCGGTCATGACGGCCTCTCAGGTGTCGCCCAATGTTGTCATCTCGATCAGCGGCGCATCTTCGCGGAAGCGGCGCAGATCCTCGATCATGTTCTCGACCGCGCGGGCGGCGAGGATGGTGAAGGACACCGGGACAAGGATCACGAACCACCAGACCATCACGTGGTCGGTGCCCAGAAGGATCTGAAAGTTCGAGGCCGAGTTCGCCGCAAGCTTCAGCGTCGTGGTGACCGCGATCCAGGCCATACCCAGCCACAGCACATTGTCCAGAATCAGGCAGGCCAGCTGCCCTGAACGAGGCAGACGCCCGCGAAATTCCGCGAAGGACAGGTGGGCGCGCAGCTTGACGTTGAAGGCGCAGCCAAACCAGGTCAGCAGCAGGAACAGGTAGGGCGGCAGGGTCGTGGACCACGGTTCCTGCAGGTTCAGGGTAAAGCGGCGGATCACCTCGACGAAGATGATCCCGGCAATGGCCAGATAGACCACGACCATCAGCGTGCGTTCCAGGTGCTGGTCCAGCAGCGGCACCATCTTGAAAATGGCAAGGATCAGCGCCGCGCCGACGGTCATCACCAGAAGCCCGAAGACCCAACCGGCGGGCGTTCCAAGCGCGGCGTTGATTTCCCAGCTATCCTGTGACGCCAAGGCAGACAGGATCGCGCCGAATTCGGCGAATAAGTTTTGCATTCTAGATTTCCCCCCGGGTTGCGGCGCCCGAAGGCCGGACGCCGCCCAGTCAGGTCAGGCCGAACGCCACCAGCGGCGCGGCTCGACGTTTTCTGGTTTCATGTCAGCCGGGATCTCGCGGGCAATGCGATAGATCTCGTCATAGGTGTCGATCCCGCCCGACCATTTCATCAGGCGTTCGCGCCAGTCGCTCCACGGATCGGGATTGAACTCGGGCGAACACATTTCCTCGGCCTTGCGACGCTCTTCATCCGACAGGAAGGCACAGCGCACGCCATGCTGCGCAAACAGCGTATCGGGCAGCTGCGGATCCGAGAAGCCGACCGTCTTGATCAGCGCGGCCTCGTTCGCGGCCTGGGCGTGGATCTGGGCCAGATAGGCCGATTCCATCACCGCATCCTGCAAGGGCGCTTCCAGGCTGTCAAAGACCTTGGACGACATCGCGCAATGTTCGGTGCCGCAGAAGAAGCGCAGGTCGACCGACT
This sequence comes from Paracoccus homiensis, assembly GCF_900111675.1. Classification (GTDB taxonomy): domain Bacteria; phylum Pseudomonadota; class Alphaproteobacteria; order Rhodobacterales; family Rhodobacteraceae; genus Paracoccus; species Paracoccus homiensis. The sequence goes on from NZ_FOHO01000013.1 coordinate 92,696, forward strand.
GGCTGACCACAGGCGTCATGTTGGCATAGGCCACGGCCGACGCCCAGGTTTCGGCCCCGTCGATCAGGCCCTGCTTCAGGCCGTCGATGGTTTCCTCCCATGCCACGGGCACGGGGTTCAGGTTCATCAGCTGCATCGCGATTCGGCCCAGCTGCGTGCCGGTGACGCGGTTCTTGGTGCCGGCCAGCTGGTCGATGCTGGTGACGGTTTCGCGGTCTTTCCACTTCAGTCCAAGTTGCAGGCCGCGCAGTTCGCAATGCGAGAACAGGAACTTGATCCCATGCCGTTTTTCCAGCGGATCGCGCAGGATGCGCTGGCTTTCGGGGCTGTACATGAAGTGATACTGCGACGCCCGCGTCGGGAACATGTAGGCAAAGTCCAACACGTTGTAATAGGGCGCCACGCCGGCCGAGTTCTGGGTCGAGGCGGCAAAGAAATCGACCACGCCAAGCTGGGTCTTTTCAACGCAGTCCAACTGACCGCAGATCTGGTTGTCGCCGATGAACTCGACCCGGATCTCGCCGTCGGTGCGTTCTTCCAGATCGCGGGCGAATTCCAGAAAACCTGCGCGTTCGATCAGCAGGTTGCGGGCGTTGAAGCCCGATGCGCCCATCTTGAACGTGTATTTCGCGGTTTTCGAGAAGCGCTTGCCATAGGTGCTTTCCGCAGCCCGCGCCAGATCGGCGGTGCCAAGAAAGCCCGCGGCCCCCGTCAGCGCCATCGCCGTCGACGTCATGCCGAATCTGCCTGCGACACGCAGAATATCCCGGCGGGACACGCCACGAATGCTGTCTGGTTCCCTTGTCATCACATTCCTCCTCCCTAAGGTGCGATTTTTGAGACTTGTGGTATCATTTCGCATCAGTTAGGTTCCAAATGCAAGCGAAATTGTCGCGGCACTGCAGAACGGCCTTGGGAGGGGATATTGGAAACGGATTATCTGGTGGTAGGCGGGGGCTCTGCGGGCTGCGCCATAGCGAATCGCCTGTCTGCGGACGCAGATGTGACCGTCACCCTGTTGGAGGCGGGGTCATGGGACTGGAACCCGTGGATCCACATCCCGGTCGGCTATTTCAAGACGATGAACAATCCGTCGGTCGACTGGTGTTACCGGACCGAGCCCGATCCCGGCCTGAACGGGCGTCAGCTGGATTGGCCGCGTGGCAAGGTCATGGGGGGATCGTCCTCGCTGAACGGGCTTCTTTATGTACGTGGACAGCCCGAAGACTATGACCGCTGGTCGCAGATGGGCTTTTCCGGCTGGTCTTGGGACGATGTGCTGCCGCTGTTCAAGCGGGCCGAGAATCAGGAGCGCGGCGCCGATGAATTCCACGGCGCGGGTGGCCCGCTGAACGTGTCGGACATGCGCCTGTCGCGGCCGATCTGCGATGCCTGGGTCGCTGCGGCGCAGGCGGCGGGCTATCCGTTCAACCACGATTATAACGGTGCGACGCAGGAAGGCGTTGGCTATTTCCAGCTGACCACCCGCAAGGGGCGGCGCTGTTCGGCGGCGGTGGCCTATATCCACCCGGTTCGCAAGCGCCCGAATCTGCGAATCATCACCCGCGCCCAGACCCGCCGTGTCATCATCGAGGACGGTCGCGCCGTCGGGGTGGAATATACCGACCGCTCGGGTGCGGTGAAGCGCATCGACGTCAAGGGCGAGGTGATTCTGTCCGCCGGGGCCATCGGCAGCCCGCAGATCCTGATGCTGTCGGGTATCGGCGAGGCCGCGCATCTGGCCGAACACGGCATTCAGGTGAATTCCGATCTGCCCGGCGTGGGGCAGGGGCTTCAGGATCACCTTCAGGCGCGGCTGGTCTTTACCTGCAACGAGCCGACGCTGAATGACGAGGTGCGCAAGCTGTGGCAACAGGCCCGGATCGCGCTGAAATACGCGATGTTCCGTGCAGGCCCGATGAGCATGGCGGCAAGTCTGGCGACCGGCTTCATGCGCACGAATGACCGTGTCGCTACGCCGGATATCCAGTTCCACGTCCAGCCCTGGTCCGCCGACAGCCCGACGCAGGGGGTGCATCCCTTCTCGGCCTTCACCATGTCGGTCTGCCAGTTGCGGCCCGAAAGCCGCGGCAGTATCCGGCTGAAATCGGCGGACCCCACGGTCTATCCGGCCATTCATCCGAACTATCTGGCGACGGAAACCGATCAGCAGACCATGGTTGCCGGGGTCAGGATCGCCCGCAACATCGCCAAGGAACGGCCGCTGGCCGGCAAGATCACCGCCGAAATGCGCCCCGGACCCGACGCGCAGGACGACGCCGCGCTGCTGGAGTGGGTGCGCAATTCCGCGGGTACGATCTTCCATCCGACCGGGACCGCCGCGATGGGCCCGGTTCTGGATGAACGCCTGCGCGTCAAGGGCATTCGCGGCCTGCGGGTCGCCGACTGCTCGATCATGCCCGAGATCGTCTCGGGCAACACCAACGCCCCCGCCATCATGATCGGTGAAAAATGTGCCGATCTGCTGCGCGAGGATCGCAAACGCGGCGCGTAACGCCCCGTGTCCATATCTTTGGGAGAGAGGACAAACCGATGAAGATGACGACAGAGGAAGCCTTTGTTAAGGTTTTGCAGATGCATGGTATTGAGCATGCATTTGGGATCATTGGTTCAGCGATGATGCCTGTGAGCGACTTGTTTCCGAAGGCCGGGATCAAGTTCTGGGACTGTGCGCATGAGACGAATGCGGGTCTCATGGCGGATGGTTTCACGCGCTCGACGGGCAAGATGTCGATGGCGATTGCGCAGAACGGTCCCGGCGTGACGGGTTTCGTGACGCCGGTCAAGACGGCCTATTGGAACCACACGCCGCTGCTTCTGGTGACGCCGCAGGCGGCCAACAAGACGATCGGGCAGGGCGGTTTCCAGGAGATGGAGCAGATGCGCCTGTTTGCCGACAGCGTCTGTTACCAGGAAGAGGTCCGCGACGCCTCGCGCATTCCCGAGGTTCTGAACCGGGTGATCATGCAGGCCTGGCGCAACAGCGCGCCGGCGCAGATGAACATCCCGCGCGACATGTGGACCCAGGTGATCGATGTCGATCTGCCGCAGGTCGTGGCCTTCGAACGCCCCGCGGGCGGCGAGCAGGCCGTGTCCGAGGCTGCCAAGCTGCTGAGCGAGGCCAAGTTCCCGGTGATCCTGTCGGGCGCGGGCGTGGTCCTGTCGGGGGCGATCCCCGATCTGGTCCAGCTGGCCGAGCGTCTGGATGCGCCGGTCTGCAGCAATTATCAGCACAATGACAGCTTCCCGGGCAGCCACCCGCTGGCCATGGGCCCCCTGGGCTATAACGGCAGCAAGGCGGGGATGGAAATCATCGCCAAGGCCGATGTCGTGCTGGCGCTGGGGACGCGTCTGAACCCGTTCTCGACCCTGCCGGGCTATGGCATCGATTACTGGCCGAAGGATGCCAAGATCATCCAGGTCGACATCAATGCCGACCGGATCGGTCTGACCAAGAAGGTCAGCGTGGGCATCCAGGGCGATGCGGCCAAGGTCGCGCGCGGCATCCTGGGTCAGCTGTCGGCCAGCGCGGGCGATGCCGGCCGGTCCGAACGTCGCGATCTGGTCGCGCAGACCAAGTCGCGTTGGGCGCAGGAACTGTCGAGCCTGGATCACGAGGATGACGATCCCGGCACCGAATGGAACTCGGGCGCGCGGACCCGCGACGCCGATCTGATGAGCCCGCGTCAGGCCTGGCGCGCGATCATGCAGGCGGTTCCGGCCGAAGCCATCGTCAGCAGCGATATCGGCAACAACTGCGCCATCGGCAACGCCTATCCCAGCTTCGAGGCGGGCCGCAAATACCTGGCGCCGGGCCTGTTCGGTCCCTGCGGCTATGGCTTCCCGGCGATCCTTGGCGCGAAGGTCGGCAACCCCGACACGCCGGTGATCGGCTTTGCCGGCGACGGCGCCTTCGGGATTTCCATGAACGAGATGACGGCCTGCGGTCGCGACGACTGGCCGGCGATCACGATGGTGATCTTCCGCAACTATCAGTGGGGCGCGGAAAAGCGCAACACGACGCTGTGGTATGACAACAACTTCGTGGGCACCGAACTGGATCGCGACACCTCTTATGCCGGGATCGCGAAGGCCTGTGGCGCCCATGGCGTGCAGGTCCGCAGCCAGGAGGAACTGACCTCGGCGCTGCATGACGCGGTGGAACGGCAGATGAAGGACAAGCAGACCACCTTCATCGAGGTGCTGCTGAACCAGGAACTGGGCGAGCCCTTCCGCCGCGACGCGATGAAGAAACCGGTGGTCGTCGCCGGTGTCGACGCCGCCGACATGCGCCCGCAGAAAGGCGCTGCCTGATCCCGGTCATGGCCCGGCCGCCTTCCCCGCCGGGCCGTGACCACCTTCGGCCCGGCGACCTCCTCCGCCGGGCCGCCCTTGCCTTCCCGAAAGGAGCCTGCCCATGTCCAGCCCCGTGACCGGGCTTGTCGCGCGCCTGCCCGCGCCCGACCGCCTGCGCGCGTTGTTTCCGGGCTTTGCCGTTTCGGCCCTGGTGGCGGCGACGGCGCAATTCCTGTCCGACCATTACGGCGCCCCGGCGATGCTGCTGGCGTTGCTTCTGGGTCTGGCGTTGAACTTTCTGGCCGAGGACGGCACCCGCACCGCGGCGGGCATTTCCGTGACCGCGCGCAGCGTGCTGCGGCTGGGCGTGGCGCTGCTGGGGGCGCGGATCAGCGTGGACATGCTGGCCGAACTGGGCGGTCCTGCCATCGCGCTGGTGGTGGCGGGGGTGGTGCTGACCATCGGTTTCGCGCTGCTGGCGACGCGCTTTGTGGGCCGGGGCTGGCGCTTTGCGCTGCTGACCGGCGGGTCGGTCGCGATCTGTGGCGCCTCGGCGGCGATGGCGATCGCGGCAGTGCTGCCGAAACATGAAAAATCCGAACGCGATCTGGTGTTCACGGTGCTGTCGGTGACGGTGCTGTCGACGGTGGCCATGGTGGTCTATCCGATGCTGGCCAATCTCTTTGCCTTCGATGCCCGCGATTCCGGGGTGTTCCTGGGCGGCACCATCCATGACGTGGCCCAGGTGGTCGGCGCAGGCTTTTCCATCGGCCCGGAAACCGGCGAGACGGCGACGCTGGTCAAGCTGATCCGCGTGTCGATGCTGGCGCCGGTGGTGCTGTGCTTCTCGCTGACGATCCGGCAGATGGGCCTGTCGGGGCCGGGCACGGGCAAGCGTCCGCCGCTGCTGCCGGGCTTCGTGCTGGGCTTTCTGGTGCTGGCGGCGCTGAACTCTCTGGGGGTGATCCCGCAGTTTCTGGCCGACTGGGCCGGGGCGCTCAGCCGGTGGGCGCTGCTGATCGCGATCGCTGCGGTGGGCATCAAGACCTCGCTGGCCAGGATGCTGGAGGTCGGTCCCGCCGCCGTCGGCCTGCTGGTCGCTGAGACCGTCTTCCTGGGCGTCTTCGTGGTCACCGGGCTGCACTTCCTGGGCTGATCCCGAAACCGCCCTGCCGCGCGCGTCCCGCAACCGGGACCGCGCGCCTTGTCCGCAACCGTCATGCCCCGTGCCGGGGCCCTGCCGAAAGGTGCCGCGATGAAACCGCTGGAACGTCTTTACCAGGCCGCACGCGCCAATCCGCGCCACATCATCCTGCCCGAGGGCGATGATCCCCGCGTGGCCGAAGCCGCCGCCGAGCTGACCGCCCAGGGCCTGGCCCGGGTCACGCTGATGAACGGTCCCGACCTGCCCGGCGTGACCGCGATCCGCGCCGACAGTGCCCCCGACCTGCCGCAGCTGGCAGAGGAATGGCACCGGATGCGCGCCGCCAAGGGCATGACCGCCGAACAGGCGCTGTCGGACATGCGCGACCCGATCCGCCAGGCGGCGATGCGGGTGCGGCAGGGCCAGGCCGACGGCACGCTTGGCGGCGCGGTCGCCACCACTGCCGAGACCGTGCGCGCCGCGCTGCAGATCATCGGCCGCGCGCCCGATGCGGCCATCGTCTCCAGCTTTTTCCTGATGCTGTCCTGCGGCGCGGATGCCCCGATCAAGGGCGGCATGATCTTTGCCGATTGCGGTCTGGTCATCGATCCCGACGCGGCCGAACTGGCCGCCATCGCCCGTTCGGCGGCGCAGTCCTGCCGGCAGGTCCTGCATGAAACCCCGCGCGTGGCGCTGCTGTCCTTCTCGACCGCGGGCTCGGCGAAACATCCCAGCCTCGACAAGATCCATCAGGCGCTGCAGATCGTGCGCGATCAGGAGCCGGATCTGGAAATCGACGGAGAGATGCAGTTCGACGCCGCCCTCGACGATGCCATCCGCGCGAAAAAGGCCCCCGGCAGCCGCCTGACCGGCCGCCCCAACGTCTTTGTCTTCCCCGATCTCGCCTCGGGCAATATCGGCTACAAGATCGCCCAACGCCTCGGCGGCCTGAACGCCATCGGCCCCATCCTCCAGGGCCTCGCAAA
>NZ_FOHO01000015.1 GCF_900111675.1 Paracoccus homiensis
GGATACAGCGCTGAACACCTTGTGGCCTGACCGCGATCGCTAGCAGGCTGATCCCGCCTCTCTTCACCGTCTCGAACAGTCGACGGCGGCCCGTTTTGCGGGACCGCGAAGCATAAGGAAGAGAGAGTGATATGATGCCAGCAGCAGCCGTGATCGGCATAGATGTTTCCCGCGATTGGCTCGACGGCTTTTGTGCGTCGAGTGGGCGACGGCTCCGCCTGCCCAACACCGCGGCCGGCCATGCGGAACTTCTCACGCAGCTCCACGATTTGTCCCAGCCAGTGCGGGTCGGATTTAAGGCAACGGTCGGTCAGGAATGGGTGCTCCGGTCCACGCTTGTCGCGGCCGGGGTGGAGGCTGTGCAACTACCACCGGCACAGATCAAAGCCTTTGCCCTTTCCCGCGGGGCACACGGGCAAAGACCGACCGGATCGATGCCGAGTTCATCGCGAGGTTCATGCCATTCAGGCCTGAAGCCGGGCGGAAACTGCCGGGAGAGAACCTGCGTGTTCTCAGGGCACTAACAACACGCAGGGCGCAGGTGGTAGAAATGCGCAAACGGCTTTCTGCACAGATCGCGGCGCGCAGAAAGCAACAAGTCCCCGCCGATCTCAAGGGCATGGATGCCAGCCTCATGGCAATGCTGGACGCTCAGATCGGTGACCTTGAGCAGCGGATCAAAGGCGTCATCGAGCAGGAGGCAGCGTCGGCGGCAAAGGCAAGGCTTCTGCTGTCCATCCCCGGGATTGGCCCCGTCTCTGCGGCCATGCTGATCGCGGAAATGCCGGAACTCGGGCGGATGACATCCGGTGAAGCTGCGGCGATGACCGGCCTTGCTCCCATCCCGCACGACAGTGGCGCAATGCGGGGCAAGAGGGCAATCGCCGGAGGACGGCGCGCATTGAGACATGTCCTGTTCCAGGCCGCACTGGCTGCAGCCTCTCACAACCCCGTTCTGAAGCCAGTCGCACAGGCCCTCAAAATACACGGGAAACCCCACAAGCTGGTCATCGTCGCCATCGCTCGAAGGCTGGTTACAATCGCAAACGCCATCCTCAAAACCGGCATCCCCTGGTAACCCCTGCCCGACAGCTGAACACAGTTGCTAAAGGCTGGTCGCGATCCGCGCCATCAGTCCCGTCGTGGCCGCGCGCAGGTTGTCGCCGCGCAGCGAGAGTTTCAGCCAGCCATCATCGCCTTGGTCAATGGCCGCGACGGTGCACAGGGTCTGATCGCTTGCGGTCTCGGGCTTCCAGATGGGCAGGTCCAGGGTGGCAACTGGCAGCTGAATGCCGGGTGTGGCGGCCAGTGCCTGCTGAACATCCCGCACCTTTGCAGTTGCTTTCAGGCGGATCATCAATGACAGGGTGTGGCCCCGCCAGACGGGCACGCGGGTGGCGATGCAGCTGACCGGGAAGGCGGCGTCGAACAATGTCTTCAGTTCGGATTCCAGCGCCATCGCTTCGCCAGGCAAGGATGACACCACGTTGTCATGCGCCAGATAGGCCGGCATTCCGGGCAGGTCGGTGCCGCTGACGGCTTGCAGGGTGGTCACATGCACCGCCTCGATCCTGAAGCTTTGGTGCAATTGCGCAAGGGGGGCAGCGCACATTGCCGTGGTGCAGTTGGGCGTGGACAGAAGCTGATGCCCCCGGGTGTCGGGCAGCGGCAATCCCGGCGCCAGCAGCAGTCCGGCCTGACGCGCATATTCGCAATGCGAGACGATCCGTGCGCCCCGCTGCAAGTGCTGCCGCTCGATCGCTTCGGCGCCGTCATCGGGCAGGAAGGACAGGATCAGATCACCGGCGGCCTTGGCCTCGGGTGCAAGAATGGGCTGGTGAAGGGCAAAGTCTCGGGCGTCCGGATTGGCGAACCACGGGACATGACGGGCGGATTCGCCGTGGCGGTGGTCATGCAGGCTGACGATTTCGACGGATGATTCGCGCAGCAGTCGCGCGATCAGATGCTGACCCAGCAGGCCCAATGCCCCAAGAACAGACAGTTTTTTGGTCACGACAACCTCCACTTAAGATTTCTCTTGCCATATAAGAAATGTCATCACACCATAACTGACATGTTAAAGCGAGCGGTATGACATTTCATGTATGATCCAAGCTCTCCCATGCTGCGTTCGGGCCTGTCGGATGGCGGGCTTCCCAGCCCCGACGCCAAGTCCCGCTTTGCCGAGGACCGGATGCTTGCCGCCACCATCTGGTGCGAGATCGCGCCCGGCGAGGTCATCACTGAGGCCGACGCGATGGAGCGTTTCGGCCTGTCGCGCGCCGCGGCCCGTGCGGGGCTGATGCGGCTGGGCTTTGACGGCTGGGCATCGCCCAAGGCGCGCATGGGGTGGGAGGTGCTGCCGATCACCGGCCAGCTGATCGGCGACGTGCTGTCGGCCCGCCGCATCGTCGAACCCGGCCTTGCCCATGTGCGCCTGACCGACGCCGCCCTGACTGAGATGGAGCAGATCCACGACATCCTGAAGGCGCTGTCGCGCGGTGGCGACGATGCCGCGGTCAGCGCGGTGCGTCTGCATGTGGACCGGATCGACGGGCTGCTTCTGGGGGCGATCAACCCTTTTACCGCGCGCCACCTGCGCAAGCTGTGGCACCATTCCGCGCGGATCACCCATTTCCTGGAAGGTGACAGCGGCACGCTGTTCCGCCGGGACGACGTGTCAGACCTGGTGGGGGCGGTGCTGCAACGCGACGCCGCCGGCATCGAGCGCGCGCGACTGGCGCTGATCGATGCGCAGGAACGCTATTTCCTTCGCCAGCTTCTGAAGAACGACGCGCCGCTGATGCCGGGCAGCGGGCTGGCGGCGCGCAACAACCACGAAAACGCTGCGACCAACAGGAGACCTCAATGACCCCCAAGCTCAACCTGCTGCTGGCCAGTGTCGCAGCCGCCACCCTTGCACTGCCCGCGATGGCCAAGGACCTGACCGTCGATTTGTCGGGCGAGCCGTCCTCGCTGGACCCGCAGGTGCAATGGAACCCCGACAGCTACTATGTCTATCGCAACATCTTCGACAACCTGGTCACGCGCGACAATGACGGCAATATCGTGCCGCAGATCGCGACCGCGTGGGAACAGGTCAGCGATACCGAGATGCTGCTGACCCTGCGCGACGACGTGACCTTCCATGACGGCCAGAAGCTGACGGCCGAGGATGTGGTCTTTTCCGTCCAGCGCATCACCGACCCGGAATTCGCCTCGCCGCAGCTGGGCCAGTTCAACCAGATCGCATCCGCCGAGGCGGTCGATGACGTGACCGTCAAGCTGACCACCGACGGCCCCTATCCGGCGCTGATGGCGCAGCTGGTCAAGCTGTCGGTCGTGCCCAAGCACGTGGTCGAGGAAGTCGGCGCCGAGGCGTTCAACGCGGCCCCCGTGGGGTCCGGCCCCTACAAGTTCGAGGGCTGGGATCGTGGCGTGTCCGTCACGCTGACCCGCAACGACGATTACTGGGGCGAGGCGGGTCCGTTCGAGGGCGCGACCTTCCGCGCCGTGCCCGATGCCGCGACGCGCCTTGCGAACCTGCAGGCGGGCACCGCCGATCTGGTCGTGGGTCTGGACAGCGACGGCGCCGCGCAGCTGGAAGGTCAGGGCGACGTCAAGGCGCTGTCCGCCCCGACCGAGCGTGTGGCCTATCTGGGCCTGAACCTGGACAAGCCGCCCTTCAACGATCCCGAACTGCGCAAGGCCGCCAGCATGGTGATCGACAACCAAGGCATCACCGAAGGTCTGCTGGGTGCCGGCGAGGTGCCGATGGCGCAATTGGCCTCGCCCGCGCATTTCGGCTATGCCGAGGCGATCGAGCCCTGGGTCTTCGATCCCGATGCCGCCAAGGAAATCGTGTCGGCCAAGGCGGATATCGCCGCGACCCCCGCGACCTTCGCCACCGCGCCGGTCTTTGACCAGCGCATCGTGCAGGCGCTGCAGCAGATGCTGAACGACGTGGGCTTCAACGTCTCGATCAGCGTGACGGACATGCCGACCTATCTGAACATCGTGCGGTCCGAGCCTGCGGATAACGCGGAACTCAGCTTCGGTCGCTGGTCCTGCGCCTGTCAGGATGCGGACGGCATCGCCTATCCGCTGCTGCATTCCGAAAGCGCATGGAGCCGCGTGAACGACCCGGAACTGGACAAGCTACTGGACGAGGCGCGCGTGTCGCTGGACCCCGAAGTGCGTCAGGACGCCTATGCCAAGGCCCACCAGATGGTGCGCGACAATTACTACGTCCTGCCGATGTATCAGGCGGCGGTGCTGTATGGCGCGTCGGCGGATCTGGATTTCACGCCGACCGCCAATGAGAGCATGTTCCTCAACCGCATGAGCTGGTCCGAGTGATGTCCGCCTTCCTTCTGAAACGCTTGCTTCAGGCAATGGTCACGGCGTTCGGCGTCATCACGCTGGTGTTCTTCATCCAGCGCCTGACCGGCGATCCGACCGCCCTGTTGCTGCCCGAAACGGCGACGCAGGAGGATTTCGAGGCCATGCGCAGCGCGCTTGGCTTCGACCGGCCCCTGATCGAACAGTACATCGCCTTCCTTGGCGACATGCTGCGCTTCGACCTGGGCCGGTCCTATATCCAGAACGCCCCGGTGGCCGAGATCCTGGCAAGCCGCATCCCCCAGACCCTGCAACTGGCGGGGGGCGCGCTGCTGGTGGCATTCGCCATCGGTCTGCCCGCGGGCGTCGTCATGGCGCTGACGCGGGGGCGGGCGATCTCTCGCTGGATCATGGGCGTCGTGCTGGCCTGCCAGTCGATGCCCACCTTCTGGAGCGGGATCATGATGATCCTCGTCTTCGGGGTCTGGCTGAAATGGCTGCCGCCTTCGGGCACCGGCACGCTGGCGCATCTGGTGATGCCCTCGATCGCGCTTGGGCTTCTGTCGCTGGCGACCTATGCGCGGATCACGCGGTCCGCCGTCATCGACGAGCTTGGCCGCGACTATGTCCGCTCGGCCCGTGCGCGGGGGGTCCGGACACCCCGGCTGGTCCGGCGGCACCTGCTGCGCAATTCGGCCATTCCGGTCGTGTCGATCACGGCGCTGGAAATCTCGCAGCTGCTGGCGGGCGCGGTGATCGTCGAGACGGTATTCGCCTGGCCTGGGCTGGGGCAGCTGACGGTGCAATCCGTCGCCTCGCGCGATTTCGCGGTGGTGCAGGCGGTCGTGCTGCTGGGGGCCTTCGCCACGATCTTCGCCAACCTCGCCGCCGACATCCTGTACTCGGTGATCGACCCGCGCGTGCGTCTGGGGGGCCAGTGATGAGCGTTGCCGCAACCCGTCTGCCCGCCCGCATCCTGCCCTGGTGGCCCGCGATCCTGCTGGGCGCGATGGTGCTGGTCGCGATCTTCGCGCCGCTTCTGGCGCCGATGGACCCCGACCGCCAGAACCTGCTGGCCCGCCTGAAGGTGCCGGGCTTCGAGAGCCGGGGCGCCACCAACTGGCTGGGCACGGACGAGCTGGGCCGCGACATCCTCAGCCGCCTGATCCACGGTGCGCGGGTGTCGATTTCCGTGGCCGTCCTGTCGGTGCTGCTGTCGGGGGTCGTGGGCATCACCGTCGGCATGCTGGCCGGATACCTGCGCGGCTGGACCGAGACCGTGCTGATGCGGCTGGTCGACATCTTCCTGTCGATCCCCGCGATTTTGCTGGCGATCATCACCGTGGCGGTGCTTGGGCCGGGCTTCTTCAACGTGATCCTGGTCCTCGCGCTGACGCGGTGGCCGCGCTATGCCCGCGTGGCCTATGGCCAGACGCTGTCGGTCGCCCGCCAGCCCTTCGTGACCCTTGCGCGGTCGATGGGCTGTTCGGTCCCGCGCGCGCTGCTGCGCCACATCCTGCCCAACATCATCGGGCCGATCCTGGTCGTGGCCACGCTGGAATTCGGGCTGATGGTCCTGTTCGAGGCGGGCCTGTCATTTCTGGGCCTCGGCGTGCAGCCGCCCACCGCAAGCTGGGGCGCGATGCTGTCCACGGGCCGCAACTATGTCGCGACGGCCTGGTGGATCGCCACCTTCCCGGGGCTTGCCCTGTTCATGCTGGTGCTGTCGGCCAACCTGATTGGCGACCGCCTGAGCGACATCATTGGAAAAGGACGCTGAGAATGCATTTCGGAACCGCCTTCGAGGGCAAGCGCGTGGTCGTCACCGGTGCCAGCGGCATCATGGGCCGCGCCCTGGCCGAACAGTTCGAGGCCAACGGCGCGATCGTCTGCCGGACCGATCTGAACGTGGACGGAATGCCCGGCTTTGCCGTCGCCGCCGATCTGACCGAGGATGCCGGGCTGGATCACCTGCTGGCCGCCGTTGCCGCCGAATGGGGGGCGCCGGACGTGGTGATCAACAATGCCGCGCTCTATCCGTCTGCGTTCATGCTGGACATGGAGGTCGCGGATTGGGACCGGATCATGTCCGTGAACCTGCGCGCGCCCTTCGTGCTGACGCGCGGCTTCGCGCTGCAGATGATCAAGGCGGGCGTCAGGGGCAATGTCATCAACATCTCGTCGGGGGCGGCGCGCAAGATGCGGCGCACGATGGTGACCTATTGCATGTCCAAGACCGCGCTGGACCGCCTGACCAAGGGTTTCGCGCTGGAACTGGCCGAATTCGGGATCCGCGTGAACGCGCTGGAACCGGGATTCGCGGCGGGCAGCGCGGTGTCCAGCCTGCCCAAGGAGCATGTCGACCGCGTGATGGCGAACATCCCCCTTGGCCACGAAACCACCGCCGAGGATGTGGGCAATGCCGCGCTGTACCTTGCATCCGATGCGGCCCGCAACGTGACCGGCGCGACCCTGTCGGTCGATGGCGGCAATTCGGCGGGCAGCCTCGATGTCTATCAGGACAAGAAGTCGCCGCTATGATCTGGTCGCCTGCGCCATATCCCTGGCCCGAGGGCAAGCGCGCCGCCGCGTGTTTCAGCGTCGATGTGGACGCGGTCTCGCCCTATCTGTGGGCCACGCGGAACGCACGGCCCGAAACCATCGCCGTGCCCGAACATCGCATGGCGGGGATGCGGCGCGGGCTGTCGCGGATGACCGACATGCTGGCGCGTCTGGACCTGCGAGGCAGCTTCTTCGTGCCGGCGGTCGTCGCGCGCGAGAACCCCGACCTGCTGCCCGGCCTTGTCGAGCGCGGCCACGAGATCGCGCTGCATGGCGACTGGCACGAACTGGTCGGCGACATCTCGGACCAGCAGTTCACCGATGCGCTGGAGGGCTCGATCCAGCTGTTCGTCGCGCAGACCGGCCAGCGCCCCGAGGGCTTCCGGTCGCCCGCATGGGAGATGACGCCCCACATGCTGCGCGAACTGCGGCGTCTGGAGCTGTGGGATTCCTCGCTGATGGGCGAGGACGTGCCCTATACCATCGGCGGCGTGACCGAGCTGCCGGTGCGGTGGGATATCGACGACGCGATCTTCTTCAAGTTCCTGGGCGCGGGCGATCGCGCGCCGCGGTCCCATATCGAGATCGGCGAGCGTTGGCAGTCCGAGGCCCGCTCCGCCCGCCGTCACGGCAGCCTGTTCATGCTGACCGTCCATGACTGGATCAGCGGCCGCCCCGCCCGCATCGACATGCTGGAGGATCTGTGGCGCATGATCGCCCACAGCGACGACATCTGGCGCCCCACCTGCGGAGAGCTGGCGCAGCATCATCGCGGCCTGACCGATCAGCCCGACTTCCCGCTGCCGCAGCTTCCCGTCCATACCACCAAGGGATCACCGCAATGAACGAACAACCAGTCATTCGCGGCGGCGCGCAGGCCTGGTCGCTGAGCAAGCCGCAGGTCGCAGGCGCCCGGGGCATCGTCGTGGCACAGCACCGCGAGGCCGCGCAGATCGGCGCGAACATCCTGTCGCAGGGCGGCAACGCGATGGACGCCGCCATCGCCACCGCGCTGGTCCTGTCGGTGGTCGAGCCCTGGCTGTCGGGCATCGGCGGCGGCGGCTTCCTGCTGCACGCGGCGGCCGACGGCACGGTCGATGCGCTGGATTTCAACCTGATGTCGCCGCAGGGGCTGGACCCCGCCGACTATCCGCTTGCGGGCGGCTCGGACGGCGACTGGTTCGACTGGCCCGCCGTGCGCGACAACCGCAACATCACGGGCGGATCGTCGATCTGCACGCCGGGGGCGGTCGCGGGCTTTGCCGCGGCGCTGGAACGTTTCGGCACCATGTCCTGGGCCGATATCGTGGCCCCCGCAGCCCAGATCGCGGCCCGTGGCATGACGGTCGACTGGTTCGCGGACCTGGCCTTTGCCGTGGATCGCACGAACCTTCTGGGCAACTCGGCGGCGACGATGCTGTTCCTGGACCCCGACCTTCGGCAGCCGCATCCCGATACGGCCTCGGCCACCGTTCTGCCCATGCCGAAGAAGGCCGCCGTCCTGCGCCGACTGGCCCAGCACGGCCCCCGCGAATTCTACGAGGGGGAAACCGCCGACCTGATGCTGCAGGACCTGGCGCAGGACGGATCCTGCCTCAGCGCCAAGGATTTGCGCGATTACAACGTGGTATGGCAGAAACCTCAGGTTCAGGATTACCGCGACCGGCAGATCTGCGTCATCCCCGGCTTGTCCGGCGGGCCAAGCCTGCTGCGGGCGCTGTCGCATCTTCAGGACCGGCAGATCGGCACGCTGTCCGATGCGGAACAATCGGCGGCCCATGCGGTCGCCTGCCGCGAGGCCTATGAGTACCGGCTGAAGACGTTGGGCCACGCCGCCGCGACCGAGGATTGCACCAGCCACCTGTCGGTGATCGACGCGCAGGGGAACATGGTTTCGCTGACCAACACGCTGCTGTCGCGCTTCGGGTCCAAGGTGGTGCTGCCGCAGACCGATATCGTGATGAACAACGGCATGATGTGGTTCGATCCGCGCCGCGGGCAACCGAACTCGATCGCGCCGGGGGTCAAGCCGCTGGCCAACATGTCGCCGGTGATCGCGCTGCGCGATGGCCGCCCCGAGATTGCGCTTGGCGCGGCGGGCGGGCGGCAGATCTTCCCGGCGGTGCTGCAGATCCTGTCGCATCTGATCGACCGGGGCGATACGCCGGAAACCGCGATGGCCCGTCCGCGCATCGATGCCAGCACGGCGACGATCCTGGTGGACCGGCGCGCGGCGGCGGATGTGGCGACCGCGATCAGCGAACATCACCCGGTGCAGCTGACCGACGACACCGTCTATCCGGTGCAGTTCGCGATCCCCTCGCTGGTGCAGGCGGGGCAGGGCGACGGCATGGCGGCGGGCGCCGCGCATCCGGTCAGCCCCTGGGCCGCAGCGGTGGCCGCGCCATGAGCCTGCTGGAGGTCACGGATCTTGCGGTCGCAGCCGGATCGCTGCAACTGGTCGATGGCGTCACGCTGGACGTCCGCCCGGGCGAGGTCGTCGCGCTGGTCGGCGAGAGCGGCTCGGGGAAATCGCTGACGGCGCTGTCGGTGATCGGGCTTCTGGCCGACAGCCTGCGCATCACGCGCGGCAGCATCCGCTTTGACGGGGTGCCGGTTCATGGCGCGGGCGGGCAGGACATGGCCGATCTGCGCGGCAACGGGCTGGCGATGATCTTCCAGGAACCTGTGTCATCCTTGAACCCGCTGATGCCCATCGGCGCGCAGGTCGCCGAGAGCCTGATCGTCCATGGCCGCGCCTCGGCCGCCGATGCCGCGCAGCAGGCGGTGCGCATGCTGGGTCGCGTGGGCATTCCCGATCCCGAACGCCGGGCGCATCAATTGCCAGCGGAACTGTCGGGCGGCATGTGCCAGCGGGTGATGATCGCGGCGGCGCTGATATCGCGGCCCCGGCTGCTGATTGCGGACGAGCCGACGACCGCGTTGGACGTGACCATCCAGGCGCAGATCCTGGACCTGATCCGCGACCTGGCCGAGGAAGAGGGCACCGCTGTCCTGATGATCACCCACGACATGGGGATCGTGGCCGAAATGGCCGACCGCGTCTGCGTGATGTATGGCGGGCGCGTGGTTGAACAGGGCGACGTGCACGACATCTTCCGCCAGCCGCGCCACCCCTATACCGCGATGCTGCTGCGCACCATTCCGCGCCTGGACCATCCGCCGAAGCAGGAACTGTTCGCCATTCCGGGCAATGTCCCCAGCCCCCGGAACTGGCCGCAGGGCTGCCGCTTCAAGACCCGCTGCGACCGCGCGACGGCGCAATGCGACGCCACGCCCGCCCTGTCCGAGGGCGCGCATCGCGTGGCCTGCTTCCACCCCCTGTCCGAGGGAATGACATGACCGCGCTTCTGGAATTGCAGGACCTCAAGGTGCATTTTCCGGGCAGGGGCGGGCGTTCCGCCCCCGTCACCCGCGCCGTGGACGGGGTCAGCCTGACCATCCACCAGGGCGAGACCGTCGCCGTCGTCGGCGAATCCGGCTGCGGCAAGTCCACGACCGGCAACGCAGCACTTGGGCTGGCCCCCGTCACGGGTGGCCGCATCCTGTTCGAGGGGCGCGACCTTGCCACCCTGCGCCCGGCCGAGCGTCGCGCGCTGTGGCAGCAGATGCAGGTGGTGTTCCAGGACCCGGTCTCGGCGCTGAACCCGCGCATGTCGATCGCCCGTTCCATCGCGGAACCGCTGGTCATCAACGGCTGGCCCGCCGACAAGGTGCGCGCCCGCGTGGATGAGCTGATGGAGCTGGTCGGCCTGAACCCCGACCAGCGCGACCGCCGCCCCACCGCGTTGTCGGGCGGTCAGCGGCAGCGCGTCGTGATCGCGCGGGCGCTTGCGCTGTCCCCGAAACTGGTCATCTGCGACGAGCCTGTCAGTGCGCTGGATGTGTCCATCCAGAGCCAGATCCTGAACCTGCTGCTGCGGCTGCAGCGCGATCTGGGGCTGAGCTATCTGTTCATCTCGCATGATCTCAGCGTGGTGCGGCATATCGCGGACCGCGTCTGCGTGATGTATCTGGGCATCGTGGTCGAGGAAGGCCCCGTGACCGAGGTCTTCGCGCATCCGCATCACCCCTATACCCGCGCGCTGATCAGCGCGATCCCGCGCCCCGACGTGTCGCGCAGGGATCGCGGGTCGCGCATCCTGCTGAAGGGCGACCTGCCCAGCCCGTTGAACCCGCCCCCCGGCTGCCCGTTTTCGACCCGATGCCCCAAGGCGATGCCGGAATGTTCCGCGGCGCGTCCGCCATTGGAACAAATCGGCAAGGATCGGCAGGTCCGCTGTATCGCGCCGGACTAAGCGTTCGGCCCCGGCGGCGTATTGCGCATCCGGGGCGTCGGTTGGCACGGTCCAATTTAAGTTATGGTATATCGTCGCACCCTCTGGTAGCAGCGGCGCGATTCTTTCGATAGCCATTGCGGAGACCTTTCGTGCCGAGATCCATCAGCGCTGCTGTGTGCATTGCAGCCATCACCGTCGCGACGCCTGTTCTGGCCGAGACCAGAACCGACGTGACCGTCGCCTCACCCTGGGAAATCGCCAGCTATGATCCGACCGTGTCAGGGTCGATCGTCATGGCGCTGGAAATCATGGAGACGCTGGTCGATGCCGATGAAGCCGGGACGCTGCGCCCCGGACTTGCGACCGACTGGACGGTGTCAGATGACGGTCTGACATGGGAGTTCACGCTGCGGGACGGGGTGTCGTTCCATGATGGATCCGCCTTCGACGCGCAGGCGGCTGTCTTTGCGCTGACCCGTGCTTGGGAACAGCCCGGGATCTTGCAGAAATCGCCGATCAACGGGATTTTCGAACAGGATGGCAAGGTCGTCATCACCTTGGAAACGCCCTTCACCGCCCTGCCGTCGCTGTTGACGCATTCCACGACGATCATTCCCGCGCCTGCGGCCTTTGACGATAAAGGCAGCCCCAGCGCCTTGATCGGCACCGGCCCCTTCAAAGTGACGAAGTTCATGCCGCCGCAAAGCGTCGCAATGGCGCGGTTCGACGATTACTGGGGGGAAAAGGCGAAACTGGAAACGGCGACCTATCTGGCCGCCAGCCGCGCCGAGACCCGCGCCCTGCTGGCCGAAAGCGGCGATGCGGATCTGGTGTTCACCTTCGACGCTTCTGGGTACAGCCATTTGCAGCATGTCGATACGATCACGACCACCGCCGTGCCGATCCCGCGGGCCGTGCTGATGAAGGTCAACGCGTCGCATCCGTTCTTCGAAGATGTTCGCGCCCGCGAGGCGCTGAGCCTTGCGACACCGCGGGCAGGGATCGCGAAATCGATCACCCGCTTTCCTGAATCGGCGGCAACCCAGCTGTTTCCGCCCGCGCTCAGCGATTGGCACTCGGCCGATCTTGAACCTCTGGCGACCGATATTGACGCCGCATCCGCTTTGCTGGCCGAACTGGGCTGGAAGCCGGGCGACGATGGTATCCTGACCCGCGATGGAGAGCGTTTCGAGATCCAGTTGCGCACGTTCCCGGATCGTCCCGAACTGCCGCTGATCGCGACTGCCTTGCAGGATACCTGGCGCACGATCGGAATCGACCTGGAAGTCAGCGTCGCCAGCTATTCCGAGATTCCGAAGGGCCATCAGGACGGATCGCTGGAGGTCGGATTGTTCGCGCGCAACTATGGCCTGACGCCTGACCCGATCGGCCCCGTGACCGAGGATTTCGGTGCCGAGGGGGGCGATTGGGGCGCGATGGGCTGGACCAATCTGCCCGTGGCCGAGGCCATTCAGATCGTCGCCTCGACCGATGATCCGCAGGCCCGCGCCGCAGGCATCGCGACCGTCACCCAGGCCTTGCATCGCGAATTGCCGGTCATTCCCGTGGTCTGGTACGAACATACCGTGTCCGTCGCGAATGGGCTTGAGGGCGTGATCATCGACCCGCTGCAGCGCAGCTATGGTCTGAGCGAGATGTTCTGGGCCGAGTGATCTGATGACACCATTTGCAAAAGCAGCGCTTGCCACCCTTGCCACGCGCGGGGTGCAGGCGATTATCGTGGCCTTGATCGTCGGCATTGTCAGCTTTGCCATGATGCAGGCCCTGCCGGGGGATGCGGCCTATCGCATCGCGGCCGGGCGCTATGGCTATGACATGATGGACGCCGCCTCGGCCGAGGCGGTGCGTATCGAACTGGGCCTGGATCAGCCTGCTCTGGTCCAGATGTGGACCTGGCTGAAGGCGCTGGCACAGTTCGATCTGGGCACCTCGGCGGTCTACGGCACCTCTGTCGCCGAAGAAATCGGCGCGCAGCTTGGCTATTCGCTGCTGCTGGCGGCGGGGGCGGTCATCACATCGCTGTTGATTGCGCTGCCGGTCGGCATCGTCACGGGGCTGCGTCCCGGTGGGGTTCTGGACCGGATGACGCTGGCGGTGTCGATCTTCCTGCGGGCCATCCCGGCCTTTGCGCTGGGGATCGTCCTAGTGCTGGTCTTTGCCGTGCAGTTGAAGCTGTTTCCGGTCGCCGGGTTCAAGGGGGCCTCGAACCTTGTGCTGCCGTCGCTGACACTTGGGCTGGGGCTGGCCGCCGTGTCGAACCGCGTCGTCCGCGACGCCGTGGCCGAGGCGATGAGTGCGGACTGGCGCCTGTTCGCCCGCACCAAAGGCCTGTCCGCGCGACTGACGCTGACCCGGCATGTGCTGCGCAACGCCTCTGTTCCGGTCGTCGCCTATATCGGGGTGCAGCTGGCCTATCTGATCGAAGGCGTCGTGATCGTGGAGTCGGTCTTTGCCTGGCCGGGTATCGGTCATGCGCTGGTTCACGCGATCTTCGGGCGCGATATCGCGATGGTACAGGGCACCGCCTTGGTGCTGGGACTGACCTATGTGGCGCTGAACCTGTGCATCGACCTTGCCTGCCGGGGCATTGATCCAAGGGGGCGTGCGGCATGAGCAACCAGACTGACATGATGATCGAGGCCATCGCGCCGACCACATCGCGCCGCCTTCCCGTGTCGCGCCTTGTCGGCTTTGCCCTGCTGGCCCTGTTGGCGGTGGCGGCCATCGGCGGGCCAGACCTGATCGGCAAGGACCCGGCCAAGCAATCGCTGCTGGATACGTTGCAGGGGCCCAGTGCGGAACATCCCCTTGGCACCGACAATCTTGGGCGCGACATGACCGCAAGGCTGCTGTCGGGCGCGCAATTGTCGCTGTCGCTGGCGTTTCTGTCGGTGATCACCGCCGGCCTGCCGGGCACGCTGCTGGGCGTTGTCGCCGCATGGTTCGGTGGCTGGACCGACCGGCTGCTAGGGGCCTTTGCCGATGCGGTTCTGGCCTTGCCGGGTCTGCTGCTGGTGCTGATGCTTGCGGCGATCTCTCCGGGATCGTGGTGGGCGCTGTATGCGGGGATCTCGCTGACGCTGTGGGTGGATTATTTCCGCTATACCCGGCAGCGTGCGCGTATCGTTCTGGCCGAACCCTCGGTCGAGGCGTCGCGTCTGCTGGGTCTTGGACCGTGGTTGCTGATCCGCCGCCACCTGATCCCGGAAATCGGGCCGGGCCTGCTGACCATCGCCGCCTTCGGGGCCGCGACCGCGGTCACGGCCGTTGCCGCGCTTGGCTTTGTCAGCGTCGGCGTGCGCCCGCCCACCGCGGAATGGGGCGTGATGATGACAGAATTGCTGCCCTATTGGCGCGAAGCGCCCTTCCTGATCCTGCAACCGGTGGGCTGTCTGGTGCTGACCGTCCTGGCCCTTCATCTGTCCGTCGGAGGGCTGCGCCGCTCATGACATATTCCATCGAAGTCGAAGCCTTGTCGGTCTTTGCCGGGACCACGCTCCTGATGGGGCCGGTCAGCTTTTCGGTCGCGCCGGGTGGCACATTGGTCATCATGGGCGAAACCGGCGCGGGCAAAAGCCTGATCGCGCAGGCCATTCTGGGCACGTTGCCTGGCGCCCTGCGGTCCGAAGGCAGGATCACCGTGAACGGGCGGCGGGTCGATACCCTGGCCGCAACCCAGCGTGCGGCAATGTGGGGTCATGAACTGGCGACCCTGCCGCAGGAACCGTGGCGGGCGTTGGATCCGTTGATGCGCGCGTTTCGTCAGGTCGCGGAATCCCATCGTTTCGTCGCGGGCACATCGCGGGCAGAGGCGCGTCGGGAAACCGTCGACGCCTTTGCCGCGCTGGGTCTGACCGGGGCCGAGGATCGTTTGCCGGGCGCCTTGTCGGGCGGCATGGCGCAGCGCGTCGCCTTTGCGGCGGCGACGGCCGCCAAGGCGCCGATCCTGATGGCCGATGAGCCGACGAAGGGGCTGGATGCGGCCCGTCATGCGAAGGTGGTCGATCTGCTGGCCCGCGTGCCCGCATCGGGCGGCACCCTCTTGGCGATCACGCATGAGGTGGCGGTCACCCGGCGTCTGGGCGGCCATGTCATCGTCCTGCGCGAGGGGCAATTGGTCGAGCAGGGGCCCGCAGATCAGGTGCTGACAGCGCCCGCCGATCCCTATACCCGCAGCCTGCTGCATGCCGATCCGCAATTCTGGGACAAGGCACAATCGCATCCGGCGGGCGACATCGTTCTGACGGCGAAGGCTGTCGATGTCGTTCGGGGCGGGAAGCGGCTGATCAGCGGCTTTGACCTGGAATTGCGTCAGGGCGAACGGGTCGCGCTGACCGGTCCCAGCGGCATCGGCAAGACGACGCTGTTGGACGCGCTGGCGGGTTTGTTGCCGCCGGTTGCCGGGTCCGTGCTGCGCGCCAGGTCGCTGTCGGCCCATGCCGTGCAAAAGCTGTATCAGGACCCGCCGGCGGCGTTTCCGACACGGATTCCGCTGGACCGGTCGCTGCGCGATGTCGCGCGGCTGCACGGATCGGATTGGCAGGTCGTGTTGCGGACGCTGGAAAATCTGGGCGTTCACCCCTCGCTTCTGTCGCGGCGTCCCGATGAGGTTTCGGGCGGCGAATTGCAGCGGATCTCGATCGCGCGGGCCTTGTCGGTGCGGCCCAAGGTGCTGTTGGCGGATGAGCCGACCTCGCGCCTGGATCCGATCACCCAGAAAGAGACGCTGAAGATGCTGGAACGTGTCGGCGCCCAGGAAAACATTGCCATGGTGCTGGTGACGCATGATCGTCATATCGCCGAGAAATGGGCCGATCGCGTGATCCAGTTGGCGTGAATCACAACCGCCTGCGGCGCGTATTCCGCCGCAGGCCATTCCGTTTGGGGGGCCGTCAGACGGTCCCGCCCAGGCTGCCCTCCAGCGCGGCCAGTTCCTGACCGCCCGCCATCATGTCCTGCAGTTCCTCGGGGGTGATCTGCCCGCGCTGCGCGGTGCCAAGCGTCTGGCCCCGGTTCAGCACCGTGAAGCGGTCGCCTACCGCCATCGCATGGCGCACGTTATGGGTGATGAACACGACCGCGATGCCCTGCTTGCGCACCTTGTCGATCGTCGCCAGCACATTCGCCGTCTGACGCACGCCAAGCGCGCTGGTCGGCTCGTCCAGGATCAGCACCTTCGCGCCGAAATGCACGGCGCGCGCGATGGCAACGGTCTGACGCTCGCCGCCCGACAGGGTACCCACCGCCTGATCGGGGCTGCGCAGGTTGATGCCCATCTTGCGCATCTCCTCCATCGTCACGCGGTTGGCGTAATCGTGGTCGAAGAACCTGAACGGGCCGACCTTCTTTTCGGGCTCGTTGCCCATGAAGAAGTTGCGGCTGACCGACATCAGCGGGATCATCGCCAGATGCTGGTGGACGGTGGCGATCCCCGCGGCGATGGCATCGCGCGGATCGTTGAAATGCATCGGGCGGCCTTCGAACAGGATCTGGCCGTGGGTCGGCTTGTGGACCCCCGACATGGTCTTGATGAAGGTCGATTTGCCCGCACCGTTATCGCCCAGAAGGCAATGGCATTCGCCGGGAAAGATGTCGACCGAGACGCCGGCCAGCGCGATCACGCTGCCGAAATGCTTCTCGATATCGGTCATCTGGATGATCGGAGCGTTCCCGTTGGTCATGATCAGCGCTCTCCGGTGATGATGCGGCGGATATTGGTGTTCAGGATCACGGCGCCCAGCAGGATCACCCCCAGGAACACCCGGAAGAGCGAGCTTTCGACATCCGCGAAGAACAGGCCCTGCTGGACGACGCCGAAGATCAGCGCCCCAAGCGCCGCCCCTATGACCGAGCCGTAGCCGCCGGTCAGCAACGCGCCGCCGATGACCACCGCGATGATCGCCTCGAATTCCTTCAGAAGCCCGCGATCGGCGCCTGCGGATCCGAACTCCATCACCTGGCAGACGGCAAAGACCGTCGCGCAGAAGGCGGTGAACATGAACATCAGGATCTTGACCTTGTTGACGGGCACGCCGGAATTGCGCGCGGCCTCGGCATCGCCGCCTGCGGCGAAGATCCAGTTGCCGAATTTCGTGCGCGTCAGGACGACATGGCCGAAGACGATCAGGACCAGCGCCCAGACGATCAGCATGGGGATGCCGTCGACCACCGGCTGACCCGCGCGGGTGCCGCGATCGAACACCGAGATCAGCCCCATGTCGCCCAGCCAGACGAACAGCCCGCCCAGGATCTTGCCGCCGAACGCCGCAGCCAGCCAATCGCCCTGCGCCGCGTCGCGGATGCCGCCGATGATGGTCTTCCGCTCGATCGTCTGGGGCAGGAAGATGGTGAAGCCGCGCAGGATGAACAGGAAGGCCAGCGTCACGATGAAGCTGGGCAGGCCCGTGCGCACCACGATCCAGCCGTTCAGCGCCCCGATCGCCATGCAAAGCGCGAAGGTCGCAAGGATCGCCATCCACATCGGCCAGCCAAGCGTGACGCCCAGGATCGCGATGATCATGCCCGCGAAGCCGATCATCGAGCCGACCGACAGGTCGAATTCGCCCGCGATCATCAGCAGGCAGGCGCCGACCGCGATGATCATGAACTGCGCCGAGACGACCGCCCAGTTCATCACGCCCTGGCTGTTGAACATGCCGCTGTCGAATGCGAACAGCAGGAAGAAGGTGAAGACCGCGACCGTGCCGACCATGCCGCCCAGTTCGGGCCGGATCAGCGCGCGGCGCAGGGCCGATATTTCCTTGATCCGCTCGTCCTGCGACGGCGAAGTTGAAGCTGCGTCGCCCATCAGCGCGCTCCTGTCGATGTTGCTTGTGGGAAAGGGGCGCCCGATGGCCGGGCGCCCGGATCGTCGCGGCTCAGCGATACTCGCCGGCGAACTGCTCGACCTTCTCGAGGCCCTCTGCGGTCACGAAGCCCGGACCCGCATTGATGTTGTTGCCCGGAAGCACGCCATAGCGGTGATAGTTGGTCATGATCACGACCGGCAGATAGGCCTGCAGGAAGGGCTGCTGGTCGATGCCCCATTCGATGACGCCGGACTTGATCGCCTTCACGATTTCCTCGCCCAGGTCGAAGGTGCCGAAATAGATGTCGCCCGCCATGCCGTTCTCCTCCAGCGCCAGCAGGGTCGGATCGGCCGAGACGGGTCCGAGCGTCAGGATCGCGTCGGTATCGGGATTGGCCGACAGATAGGCCA
The DNA here is from genome assembly GCF_900111675.1 of Paracoccus homiensis. Taxonomy (GTDB): domain Bacteria; phylum Pseudomonadota; class Alphaproteobacteria; order Rhodobacterales; family Rhodobacteraceae; genus Paracoccus; species Paracoccus homiensis. Next base: position 18,445 of record NZ_FOHO01000015.1, read on the forward strand.
GTACGCGGTTCTTGATTTCCGCAGGGTCGGCGCCGCTGTCCAGCATCGAGGTGCCCAGATCGATTCCCAGCCCGTCGGCAAAGCCCTGGCAGCGCTCGGCCAGGGTCGGCTGCTGGATGGCGTGGTTCACACAGAGGAAGGATTGCACGCCGTCGCCCTTGGCGCGCTGACCGGCGGCAAGGCCCGCATCGTATTCGGGCTGGCCCACATACATCAGGGCGCCGACCTCGCGGGCCTGCTCGCCGGTGCCGGTGTTCATGATGATCACGTCGACGCCCGAGGCCACGGCATCCATGATCGGCTGCTTCAGCACGTCGTAATCGGCCAGCGTGGTGATGATGCCGTTCGGCCCCGAGGCTGCGGCCTGTTCGATGATGCGCGCCATGTCCGCGATGTCGCCGGTGGGCGGGTTGCGGTACTCGACCTCGACATCCAGCTGTTCACCGGCAAGGGCGATGCCGTTCTTGATGGTGTTCCACCAGCTGTCGCTGTCGGGGGCGTGGCTGACAAGGATGTATTTCTCGCCCTCGGCCATTGCGGCGACGGGGGCCGGGGCGATCGCGGCGGCGATCAGAAGCGTGCGAACCGTTCTCTTCATTGAACCCTCCCAGATTCGGTATGCGAGCAAGGCGTTCGGCCTTTCCTCCGCCGATGATGAAACCATATCGCGCGCCATTTTGCAACCGGTTGCAATCAACCTTGCCAAAATCTAATGTGCAAGCCTGCACTGACAGGGTATCGGAATGCCAAATCGCAGCGGAGCCGTCATGGTCGTCACATTGAAAGAGGTCGCGGAACGCGCGGGCGTCAGCCGCTCGGCCGTGTCGCGTGCCTTCACGCCCGGCGCCTCGGTCAGCGACAAGACCCGCCGCAAGGTTGAAAAGGCCGCAAGGGATCTGGGCTACAGCCCGAACGCGCTGGCCTCGTCGCTGACGACGGGGCGGACGCGGATGATCGGGCTGGTGTCGAACAACTTCCACAACCCGATCTTCCTGACCGTCTTTGACCAGTTCACGCGCGGCCTGCAGGCGCGGGGCCTGCGCCCCTTGCTGGTCAACCTGACCGACGAGGTGGAACCGGCGAATTCCGTCCGCATGCTGCGACAGTATTCGGTGGATGCGGTGATGGTCGCGTCATCGACCCTGCCGCCCGAATTCTCGCAGGCGTTCCGCGATGCGGGCGTCCCGGTGGTCAACGCCTTCGGGCGATATTCCAGCGCCCCGGACGTGCATGTCGTGGGGATCGACAACGTCGAATGCGGGCGCATGGCGGCGCGGACGCTGATTGCGCGGGGCTATGTCGATCTGGCCTTTCTGGGCGGACCCGAGGGTGCGACCTCGACCCAGGACCGGCAGGCAGGGTTCCTATCGGAACTGGCGGCGCATCCGGACGTGCGCGTCACCTGCAGCCATGCGCGCGCCTACAGCTTCGAGGCCGGGCGCGAACGGATGCAGCAGCTGCTGAGGGACCGACCCGCGCAGGCCTATTTCTGCGGCGACGACGTGCTGTCCATCGGGGCGATCTCGGCCATTTCGGATGCGGGCCTGTCGGTGCCGGGCGATATCGGCATCATCGGGCTGAACGACATGGAGGTCGCGGGCTGGGAGAACATCGCCCTGACGACCATCCGCCAGCCCATCCGCGAGATCGTGAATTCCTCGATCGAGCTGATGGTGGCGACGATGGACGATCCCGACCGCTATCCCGAGGCGCGGCTGTTCCCTTGCAGTATCGTCGAGCGCAAGACCCTGCGCCCGCTGCCGTAACCGGGGTGGGGCGGCCCCGAAGGACCGCCCGCATCGTTCATCGGAAGATCGAGGGGCGGGCCTCGACCCATTCGCCCTGGCGCTTGGCGGACGCCACGGCGGCATGGACCGCCGCCATCGACCGGACCCCATCCGCCGCAAGGGGCAGCCCGTCGCGGTCATGACCCGCGATCGCATCGGCCAGATCGCAATAGATGTTAGCCACTGCCAGCGGGAAGCCCTCGGGATGGGCGATGGCCACGCGGCTGAGACGCTGCGCATCGGCGTGCAGGCCGCCTTCGCCCTTCTCGATGATCTGCGTCCGACCGCCGACGGGCGTATGGATCAGCTGGTTCGGCTGTTCCGATGCCCAACGCAGCCCGCCGGTTTCCCCGAAGATCTGGATGTCGAAGCCGTGCTGCCGCCCGATCGCGACCGAGGATGTCCAGAGACGCCCGACCGTGCCGCCCTCCATCCGGAAGTTGACCATGGCGTCGTCTTCCAGTTCCCGGCTGGGAATGGTCGAGGCGAAATCCGCCGACAGCCGTTCGACCTGATCGTCGGCGATGAAGCTGGCCATGTGCAGCGCGTGGATGCCGCAATCCGCGAACTGGCCCGACACCCCCGCCATCGCGGGATCATAGCGCCAGCGGACGCGCGGATTGTCCGCATCGGTCGCATCGCCGTGATGGCCGTGGCTGAAATTCGTCACGACCAGCCGGACCTTGCCGATCTCTCCGTTGCGGACCATCGCGCGGGCCTGCCGGACCATCGGATAGGCCGAATAGCAATAGTTGACCGCACAGATCTTGCCCGTTTCGCGGGCGATGCGGACGATCTCTTCGCCCTCCTCGACGGTCATGGTCATCGGCTTTTCGCAAAGCACGTTGAAGCCGGCCTGTAGGAACGCCTTGGTGATCTCGAAATGGGTCGAGTTGGGCGTGGCGACGGTCACAAGGTCGATGCGGTCGTCGCGATTGCGCTCACCCTCCAGCATCTCCTCCCAGCCGCCATAGGCGCGGTCGGCGGCGATGCCCAGCCGGGTCGCGTATTCGCGCCCGATCTCGGGGCGGTGGTCCAGCGCGCCCGCGACAAAGTCGAAGCGGCTGTCTGCAAGGGCGCCCAGACGGTGCGCCGGGCCGATCTGGCTGCCTTCGCCGCCGCCGATCATGCCCCATTTCAGTTTCGTCATGGCCTGCCCCCTATTTGAAGCCGATTGATTCAAGGTATTCGCGATTGGCGCGGCTGTCCTCCATGGGGGTCACGTCCATGGTCGGATCGCAATCCTGTTCGACCGTGCACCAGCCCTGGAAGCCCGCATCCAGCAGCACCTGCCGGACCGCCGGGAAATCGACATCGCCCTGACCCAGCCTGCAGAAGATGCCCTGACCGCAGGCGTCGTAGAAGCCGGTGCGGTTCTGGATCACCGATGCCTTCACTTTCGGGTCGATATCCTTGAAATGCATGTAGGAAATGCGATCCATGTGGCGCTTCATGAAACCAATTGGATCGAAGCCCGCATAGGAATGATGGCCGGTATCGAAGCAGATCTTCAGGATCTTCTCGTCGACCTCGTTCAGCAGGCGTTCCAGTTCGGGTTCGAAATCCATGAAGCCCGCGGCGTGGGCGTGGATGCCGACGGTCAGGCCGTATTCCTCGGTGCCGATGCGGGCGGATTCCGCGATGCGGTCGCGGAAGGACTGCCATTCGGCGCGGTCCATCTGCTCGGCCTCGGAGGCGCGTCCGGCGGTCGGCGCGCGGCGCGGCGAGATGGAATCGATCAGCACCATGTGCTGCGCGCCATGCGCCTTCAGCGCGCGGGCGGTGCGGTGGGTGGCGTCCAGCACCTCGTCCCACGCGGCGGGGTCGTGATAGGGGCGGAAGACCACGCCGCCGATCAGTTCCAGGTCATGTTCGGCCAGCGCATCCGCCAGCACCGCGGGATCTTCGGGCATGAAGCCGACGGGGCCAAGCTCGATCCCCTTGTAGCCGGCCTGGGCGCATTCCTTCAGCACCTGCCGCCAATCGGGATTGCGCGGGTCACCGGCAAATTCCACACCCCAGCTGCAGGGCGCGTTTCCGATACGAATGCTCATCTGGTGTTCTCCGGTGATCAGATGTCTTGAATGTCGATCCAGCGGCGGTCGCTGGCGGATCGCAGGGCGGCCTGGACGACGCGCGTCACCTCCAGCCCGTCGCGGAAGGTCGGCCAGACGGGGTGTCCCGTCTCGATCGCCTTCAGGAAATCGCGCGCCTCGATGATGATCTGGTCCTGGTATCCGGTGCCGTGGCCCGGCCCCAGGCAGAAGGGCTGATAGTCGGGATGCGCGGGGCCGGTCAGGATCTTGGTGAAGCCGCGCATCGCCTCGTCTCCTTCCATCCGGTACAGCCAGATCGCGTTCTGGTCTTCCTGATCGAAGCGGATCGCGCCCTTGGTCCCGGAGATTTCATAGGCATAGCCCATCTTGCGCCCTGTCGCGATGCGCGAGAAATACATCTGCCCCATCGCGCCATTGTCGAAGCGGACCATCATCTGGGCGTGGTCGTCATTCGTCACCTCGCCGCCGGGGCGGGTGGGGTGGACGGTCTCGATCTCGGCCATGACGCTGGCGATGGGGCCCAGCAGGGCAAGGGCGCCGTTGATCATGTGCGGGGCCAGATCGCCCATGGTGCCGTTCGCCATGCCCGTCGTGCGCCATGTCGCGGGGGCCTGCGGGTCGGCATAGAAATCCTCGGTATGTTCACCGCGGAACATGGTCACCTGGCCGATCACGCCATCCGCGATAAGCTTGCGCGCATATTGGCTGGCGGGCGTGCGGATATAGTTGAAGCCGATCATGTTGGCCTGGCCGCTCGCCTCGGCGGCGGCGACCATCGCGCGGCTGTCCTCCAGCCCGGCGCCAAGGGGTTTCTCGCAGAAGACCGGCTTGCCAAGGGCAAAGGCGGCCTCGGCGATCTGGCGGTGCGTGTCCTGCGGCGTGGCGATCACGATGGCCTCGACCCGTGGGTCGTTCACCAGTTCGCGCCAATCCGCCGTCGCGCGGGCAAAGCCGTATTCGCGTCGGTATCGTTCCGCGCTGTCCGGGCGCGAGGCGCAGATCATCTCCAGTCGTGGCCGCAGCGTCGTGGCAAAGACCGCGCCGACCGCCGCCATCGCGACCGAATGCGCCTTGCCCATATAGCCGCCGCCAAGAATCCCAATTCCGATTTCGCGCAACTTTCGTCCCCTCCCCGAAAATCAAATTGCAACCGGTTGCAAAAGTTGTATCGTCAGATTCGACCACCTGCAAGATGCAATCACCCCAAGGCTGCAAGATTAACGAGGCCAGCACCATGACCCAACCGACCATCCGCCTGACCACGGCGCAGGCCATCATCCGCTGGCTGGCGAACCAGTACATTCAGATCGACGGGGCCGAGCATCGCGTCTGCGGCGGCGGTTTCGGCATCTTCGGCCACGGCAACGTGACCTGCCTGGGCGAGGCGCTGAACACCATGCGCGAGGAACTGCCGCTGTATCGCGGGCAGAACGAACAGAGCATGGGCTTTGCCGCCGCAGGCTATGCCAAGCAGTGGCTGCGCCAGCGGTTCATGTTCTGCACGGCATCGGCGGGGCCGGGCACCTCGAACCTGCTGACCGCGGCGGCGCTGGCCCATGCCAACCGGCTGCCGATGCTGTTGCTGTGCGGCGACAGCTTCGTGACGCGTCTGCCCGATCCCGTCCTGCAGCAGATGGAGAATTTCAACGACCCCACCTTCGGCGTGAACGACGCCTTCAAGCCGGTGACGCGGTACTGGGACCGGATCGCGCATCCCGCGCAGATCCTGCAATCGCTGCCCAACGCGCTGGCGACGATGCTGGACCCGGCCGATTGCGGGCCCGCCTTCATCGGGCTGCATCAGGATGTGCAGGGCTGGACTTACGATTATCCGGCGGTCTTCTTCGAAAAGAAGGTCCACCGCATCCGCCGCCAGACGCCGGACCAGGCCGAGATCGCGGATGCCATCGCGCTGCTGTCGGGTGCCAAACGGCCCATGATCATCGCGGGCGGGGGCGTGCAGTATTCCCGCGCGGTGGCCGAACTGACCGCCCTGGCCGAGGCGCATGACATCCCGGTGGTCGAAACCATCGCGGGCCGCGCCAACATGCTGGACACACATCCGCTGAATATCGGGCCGATCGGGGTCACCGGATCGGACAGCGCCAACGCCATCGCGGTGAAGGCCGACGTGATCCTTGCGGTCGGCACGCGGCTTCAGGATTTCACCACCGGGTCTTGGACGGCCTTCGCGCAGGACGCGCGCTTCGTATCGGTGAACGCGGCGCGGCACGATGCCAGCAAGCATCTGTCGCTGCCCGTGGTGGGCGACGCGAAGCTGTCGCTGACCGCGCTGCACGCAGCCCTGGGCGGATACCGCGCCCCGACCGAATGGGTGGATTTCGCCAAGGCCGAACGCGCGAAATGGAACGATTACGTGGCCGAGAATACTCGCGCGGGGAACGGGCCGAACAGCTATGCGCAGGCCATCGGGATCGTGAACGCGCTGTGCGACAGCCGCGACCGGATCGTGGCGGCGGCAGGCGGTCTGCCCGCCGAGGTCACGGCCAACTGGCGCACGCTGGACACCGGCACGGTCGATGTGGAATTCGGCTTCAGCTGCATGGGTTATGAAATCGCGGGCGCATGGGGCGCGCGCATCGCGCAGGCGCAGCAGGAACCGGATCAGGACACCATCACCTTCTGCGGGGACGGCTCCTATCTGATGCTGAACTCGGACATCTACAGCTCGGTCCTCAGCGACAAGAAGCTGATCGTGATGCTGTTGGACAATGGCGGCTTCGCGGTCATCAACAAGCTGCAGAACAACACCGGCAATGACAGCTTCAACAACCTGATCGCGGATTGCCCGACCGTGACCCGCCCCTTCGGCGTCGATTTCGCGGCCCATGCCGCGGCGATGGGCGCCACCGCCGAGCGGGTCGAAAACCCCGCCGAGCTGGCCCAAGCCTTCAAGCGCGCCAAGGCCAGCGACCGCACCTATGTCATCGTGATGAACGTCGATGCCTACGAGGGTTGGACCAAGCAGGGCCATGCCTGGTGGGAGGTCGGCACCCCCCATGTCACCGACAGCGACAAGGTGCGCCAGGCGCATCTGGACTGGGAATCGGGCCGCGCGAACCAGCGGAGGGGCGTCTGATGCAGGCGCTTCTGGACGCCATCGCGAAGCGCAGCTTCGTGGTCTTCGGGCGGGCGGGGATGGACCTGTTCGCCGCCACGCCGGGCGTGAAATCCGAAGATGCCGGGATGTTCCAGGCCGATCTGGGCGGTTCCTCGGCCAATATCTGCGCGGGTCTGGTCAAGCTGGGCTGTCGCGCGGCGTTGGTGACCAGCGTATCGGACGACGCGGTCGGGCGCTTTGCCGTCAACCGGTTGCGGCATTACGGGGTCGACACGACCCATCTGCAGGTGGTGGGGGGCGAATACCGCCTGTCGCTGGCGGTCTATGAAAGCCGGATCGAGGATTTCCAGAACGTCATCTATCGCAACGGCGCCGTCGATTTCCAGGTGACGCCGCAGGATGTCGAGCGCGTCGATTACGCCGCTTTCGGCGCGCTGATCACCGCGGGCACCGTCCTTGCCGCCGATCCCGCACGCGAGGCGACGTTCCACGCCTTCGACCTTGCGCGTCGTGCAGGGCTGCCGATCATCTTCGACATCGACTATCGCCCCTATTCCTGGCCCTCGCCCGAGGTCGCGGCGCAGGTCTTGTCGCGGGCCGGTGCCGAAAGCGACATGATCGTCGGCAATGACGAGGAATTCGGCTTCATGGCGGGCGGGATCGACAAGGGTCTGGCCAAGGCGCGCGAACTGGCGGCCCAAGGCAAGCTGGTCGTCTACAAGATGGGCCATCAGGGCGCGATCACCTTCGCGGACGGGCAGGAGATCCGCACCGGCATCTTCCCGGTGACCGCGATCAAGCCCAACGGCGCGGGCGACAGCTTCATGGCGGGGCTGCTGGCGGGGATCGCCGATGGCCGCCCCCTGCGCGAGGCCGTGTTGCGCGGTTCGGCCTGCGCCTCGATCGTGGTGTCGCGCCCCGGATGCGCGCCCGCCATGCCCGATACCCAAGGATTGAACGAATTCCTGGCCGCCCATCCGGGCGCGACGGATTGCTGAAGGAAAGACCCATGCATATCGCCCCCTATGACAACCGCAACGAACCCATCGTCGATATCGACGACGGGCTGGTTCCGCTGAACTATTTCAACATCGTGAAGCTGACGCAGGGCCAGCATTTCGACTATGCCGTGCCGGGCTACGAGACCTGCGTCGTGCCCGCGACGGGCACCGTCGATGTCGCCGTCGATGGCGCGCATTACCCCGATCTGGGCAACCGGACCGAGGATGTCTGGGACGGAGAGCCCGAGGGCGTCTATGTTCCGGTCGGGGCGAAGGTCCGGTTGACCTGCAAGTCCCCGCAGGCCGAGATCTTTGTCGCCGGCGCGAAATACGACCGCGTGCTGGAGCCCTTCGACGTCCGCGCCGCCGATCTGGACGTGGTGCAATACGGGTCCGACGACACCAAGACCCACCGCAAGATCAAGCACATCCTGGGGTCGAACCACCATGACCGCGTGGGTCGACTGCTGGTCTCGGAGCTGTTCACGGTGGGCGAGGGCGGCTGGTCCGGCTTTCCCAGCCACAAGCACGACACCGACCGCAAGGCCGACGATGGCAGCATGGCCGAAACGCGCCATGACGAGACCTACAATTTCCGCTTCAAGCCGAATTACGGGTCCGGCCTGCAGATGCTCCAGCGCGAGGATGGCAAGCCGGGCGATGCCTATCACATCGTGGACGGATCGACGATCTGCCTCGACAAGGGCTATCATCCCTGCGCGGTGCTGCCGGGTTACCAGATGTATTATTTCACCATCCTCGGCGGTTTCAGCCAGCGCAGCCTGAAGCAGCATTTCCAGCCGACCCATGCGCACCAGTTGCACACGATCCCCGGCATCATGGACATGGTGAGCAAGTTCAAATGAGCCTCGTGACCCTTGCCGAGGTGCTGCAACCTGCGCTGCGGGGCGGTTATGCCGTCGCGGGCCTCGTGACCTTGGGGTGGGAGGACATGCGCGCCTTCGTCGCCGCCGCCGAGGCCGAGGATTGCCCCGTGATCCTTCAGGCTGGCCCGGGCTGCCGCGCGCATACGCCGCTGCCGGTGCTGGGCGCGATGTTCCGGCACCTGGCGCAGCACGCCTCGGTCCCGGTCGTGGCGCATCTGGATCACGGCTATACCGTCGAGGAATGCCGCGAGGCGATCGCGTGCGGGTTCACCTCGGTCATGTTCGACGGATCGCGCAAACCCCTGGACGAGAACATCGCCCAGACCCGCGAGATCGTGCAGATGGCCCATGCGGCGGGCGTGTCCTGCGAGGGCGAGATCGGCTTTGTCGGCTATTCCGGCGGCGATGATTCCGCCGGAACCGACCCGGACGAGGCCGCGCGATTTGCCTTGGAAACCGGCGTGGACGCGATGGCCATCTCGGTCGGGAATGTCCATCTGCAGCGGCAGAAGGAAGGCGGCCTGGACGAAGGCCGCATCCGCGCGATCGAGGCCGTGACCGATGTGCCCCTGGTGATCCACGGCGGATCGGGCGTGCCGGTGGCGCAGCGCAGCACGCTGGCGCGCGGATCGGCCATCTGCAAGTTCAATATCGGGACCGAACTGCGCATGGCCTTCGGCCAATCGCTGCGCGAGGCCGTCACCCGCGATCCGGAACGGTTTGATCGGGTGCAGATCCTCAGGGAAACCCACGATCCGGTCGTCGCCGCCGCAAGGAGGGTTCTGGCCGCGCTGAAATCGGGCTAGGCGGTCGGTTCAGGTGGCGGCGGGCGTGACATAGCTTTCAAGTTCGCGTTTCAGGGTCGCCGCGAAAGCCTGCGAGATCCGCGACAGGGGGCGGTGCATCGGCGTCACGATGGCCACGGAAAACGGCACCACCGGGGCGAAGGGGCGAAAGACCACTTGCGGGTGTTCGGGATGGGCCAGCCGATAGCTTTCGGCGGTCAGCTGATCGACCACGGCGCAAGCCAGCCCTGTCTCGACAAAGGACAGCAGCGGATAGAAATACTGCGTCTCGAACCGGGGATGGAAGGGAACGCCCGCCTGTGCAAAGGCCTGCGAGGTCAGGCGATAGGTGACATGGCCCGGATACAGTGCCGCCAGATCGCGTTCACGCAGATCCTGCGGGGCAATGACGGGCCGCGCGGCCAGAGGATCGCCCGCAGGCAAGGCGCAGACGCAGTTCAATGTCACGCGGTCATGCGTCAGCAGGCCATTGTCGGGGATGTCCTCATCGCTCCAATCCGCAAGCCCCACGTCGAATTGTTGCGTCGCGATCAGGTGACGCACCTGGGCCGAGCTGCGCGTCAGCAGCGCGATGTTCAGACCCGTGCGCGTGCTGGCGAAACGCGCGATCAGCCGCGGGATCAGCACGACCGAGGGGCCGGGCATCGACACCATCCGCAACTGTCCCTGTTCCAGTTCGCCGACGCGCTTCATGTTCATTTCGACCGTGCGCATCCGGTCCATGATGTCTTGGGTTTCGGCGAAAAGATAATGCGCTTCGGGAACGGGCAGCAATTGACCCGAACGGCGGATGAACAGCTTGTAGCCCAGTTCCTGTTCCAGATTGGCGACCATCGCGCTGATCGCGGGTTGGGTGCGGTTCAGGTTGCGCGCGGCCTCGCTGAAGGATCCGCAGCGCATCACCTCGTGAAAGACGGTCAGTTGCTTGCTGTTCATGCGGCCCCCTGAAATCCTGCGCTCAGGGTGCCCATAAGAAAAATCGTTGGAAAGCAAAAAATTTCAAATTTGCTTTTATATGACAGTTTGATCAAAGCTTGATCACAGAAAACAAGACGCCGATCAACGGCGAGGCTGAACAACAGGGGCGGCGCGACAGGCGTCGAGGAATGATGGTCGTACAGATGATGGCGACCGGGGTGCCGCTTTGGCATCGCGCCGGTCCATGCCCGAATGCGTTTCCCGGATCCAGGTGTCGATCATGACACGCCGGCATCTGGATGTGATCCTGTGTTCGGTGCTGATCGTGGCCGGGGTCCTGATCCTGACGCTGGATGGGCTGGCGCAGGGCGGGGTGGAAACGCAGCTGGGTTCGATGCTGATGCCGCGCGTGGTGGCCTCGCTGATTATCCTGTTTTCGCTGATGATCGGGCTGCCGTCGCTGCGCGGCATCCTGCAGGACCGCCCGCTATTGCCGACCGAACTGATCGAGGCCGAAGGGCTGGACGGGGTCGTGATCTATATCGCGATCTTCACTGCCTATTGGTGGGCGCTGCCAATCCTTGGCTTTCTGGTCGCGACGCCCGCCGTGATCCTTGCCGTGGCGGTGCTGTTGGGTGGTCGGTCATGGATGCCGATCCTGGCGATGTCGCTGATCACGCCCACAATCATCTTCTATGGCTGCCGCGAACTGATCCGCGTCTACCTGCCCGAATGGTCGTTCTGAGGTCGTGATGTTCAGCAATATCTTTCAAGGCTTTGCCACCGTCATGTCCGCAGGTCCGCTGCTGGGGATCGTGCTGGGTGTCTGTGTCGGTATCGTGTTTGGCGCCATTCCCGGCATCTCGGCGATCATGGCCATCGCGATCATCCTGCCGCTGACCTTCTATGTCGATCCGATCGTCGGGATCACCATGCTGCTGGCCGTCTACAAGGCCGGGATCTATGGCGGTTCAATCTCGGCGATTCTGATCAACACGCCGGGGGCGGCGGCCTCGTTCCTGACCTCGCTGGATGGTCACGCGCTGGCACGCAGCGGCAAGGCGGGCAAGGCGCTGTGCATGTCGCTTTATGCCTCGGTCACGGGCGAGATGCTGGCGACGCTGGTGCTGATTTTCGTGGCGGCGCCGATCTCGCTGATCTCTTTGCAGGCGGGTCCGATCGAAAAGGTCTGGTTGCTGGTCTTTGCCTTCACGGTCGTCGGTTCGATGACGGGGGAATCGGTGCCTCGCGGCTTGCTGTCCTGCTGCCTGGGGATGATGTTCGCAATGGTCGGCATGTCGTCGCTGACCGGTGCGGTGCGGCTGACCTTCGGCATTCCCGATCTGATGAGCGGCTTTACTTTCCTTCCGGTGCTGATCGGCGTTCTGGTCATGCCCGAGGTGATCGACGCGGTCCGCCGCCGCAAGACACCGCATCAGGATCTGGTTCTGAAAGTTTCGGACGACCCTGCCGATAGCCGCGTCAGCCTGCGCGAATACCGGTCTGTGCTGGGCACGATCATCAAATCCTCGGGGATCGGGACGGTCATCGGCGCGCTGCCGGGGCTTGGGTCCAGCGCGGCGGCCTTTCTGGCCTATGGCGAGGCCAAGCGCAGTTCGAAGAACCCCGAGGAATTCGGCAAGGGCTCGCTTCACGGCATCGCCGCGGCTGAATCCTCGAACAATGCGGTCTGCGGGTCCAGCATGATCCCGATGCTGACGCTCAGCATTCCGGGCGATGACGTGACCGCGCTGCTGATGGGGGCTTTCCTGATCCACGGGATCACGCCGGGGCCGACGATCTTCTATGAACATACCGATGTGATCTACGCGATCTTCGCGGGGTTCCTGCTGGTCGATCTGTTCCTGCTGGTCATTGCCCGCTTTGGGTTTCCGCTGTGGATGCGTGTCGCCTCGGTCCCGCCCTATTTCATCTTTCCCTGCGTGACCGTCTTTGCGGTCGTGGGCGCCTTTACCGCCAATCAAAGCCTGTCCGACGTGATGATCCTGATGGTCTTTACGCTGCTGGGCTACGGGATGCGGCTGGTCGGGCTGAACCCCGCCGCCTTCATCATCGGGTTCATCCTGATGCCGCTTCTGGAACAGAACCTGGATCAGGCGGTGTCGATCGTGGGGGGCGATTACCTGCGGATGCTGGCTTCGCCCATCGGGTGGATCTTTATCGGATTGTCGGTTCTGTCGGTGGTTTCGGCCATCCGGTCGAACCGGCGCGGACGTCGAAAAGCAGCGGCCCTTGCTGCCGCTGAATAACATCTCAACAGGAGTGACTGACATGACCTTGCTAAAGCTGATCGCGGCCGGTTCCACCGCCCTGACCATGCTGGCCGCGCCCGCGCTGGCCGAATATCCCGAAAAGCCGATCAAGGTAATCGTGCCTTGGGGTGCGGGGGGCGATTCCGACCTGACCACCCGTGTCTGGGCCGATGCGATGGAAGAGGTGCTGGGCGTGCCGGTTGCCGTCATCAACAAGGTCGGGGGCACCGGCGTCGTGGGCACGACCGAGGTCGCCAATGCCAAGCCCGATGGCTATACGCTTTTGAATGCGGGTCTCAGCAATGTGCTGGTCACGCCGAATTTCGCGCAGGTTCCCTATGATTTCGACAGCTTCACCCCGGTCGTGAAACTGTCCTCGGTTCCGCTTGGCCTGCTGGTCAAGGCCGACAGCCCGTATCAGGACTTTGCCGGTTTCGTGGCCGGGACCAAGGAACAGACCGTGACGCAGGGGTCGTGGGGTGCGGCCTCGTCGGGGACCATCCTGGCCAGCATCATCGCCGATCAGGCCGACTATCAGGTGAACTATGTCCATGCGAACACCACGTCGGAATCCATGGTGTCGCTGATCGGCGGGCATATCGACAGCGCGGTCTCTTTTCCCCCGGCCTTCGATCCGCATCTGAAATCGGGGGCAGCGCGTCTTTTGGCGGTGAACACGGCATCGGACGCCTATCCCGATGTGCCCAGCTTTGCCGATCTGGGCGTTACCGGCGATTTCGAAGGCTGGTCGGGCATTTTCGCCCCGAAGGATGTCCCGCAAGAGGTGGTCGATACCCTGATCGAGGCTTCCACCAAAGCGATGCAGGATCCCAAGGTGATCGAGGCGTTCGCCAATATGGGCGCGACGGTCGATTATCGCCACGGTCAGGATTGGATCGATGACATGCGTCAGACCTATGGCATCATGACCGACGCCGCGGCGAAAATGTCGAACTGATCCGACGCGGGCGCCCCTTTTTCCGGGGTGCCCGCGCCTTTCGGCGACTGCAGAACATCTTCGGGAAAAGACATGTCACGGGACGACAACGTCACCGCAATCATTGGCGGTGGGATCATTGGGATATGCTGTGCGCTGTATCTGCAGGAACAGGGGTTCCGGGTGCAGATCATCGACCGCGCCGGGGACGACGAACAGCGGGCCTCTTACGGCAATGCGGGCAACCTGTCGCCCTGGTCCTGCGTGCCGGAATCCGTGCCCGGCCTGTGGAAATCGGTGCCGGGCTGGCTGATCGACCCGCTGGGGCCCATGGCGGTGCGGGCAGCGCATCTGCCCGTCGCGGCCCCGTGGTTGCTGCGCTTTCTGGCCTCGGGCCGGCTTGCGCGGGTCGAACGTCAGGCGGACGCGTTGCGCGCGCTTTATGCGCCTGTGGTCGACCTGTACGAGGATCTGCTGCGCCCGACCGGCCAGTTGGATCTGATCCGGCGCTGTGTCTATGTCACGCTGTATCGCGACGCGGCAAAGGCCGATCTGGGCGCGCTTGGCTGGCGTCTGCGGCGCGAACGCGGGGCCCGGCTGCACAAGATCAATGCCGGCGAGCTGCGCGAGGTCGAACCCGACCTGTCGCATGATTATCAGGCCGCGATCCTGACCGAGGGGCAGGGGCGCACGACCGAACCACAGCGCCTGCTGAGCCTGTTGACCGAACGTGTGCTGCATCAGGGGGGCGTGATCCACCGCGCCGATATTCGCGCCGTCAGCCCCGATCTGGACGGCGTCGACCTGCATTGCAGCGATGGCACGCGGCGCTTTCGCCGGGTGGTGATCGCCGCCGGGGCCTGGTCTGCGCAATTGCTGAAAACGATGGGTCAGCATGTCCCGCTAGAGACCGAGCGGGGCTATCACCTGACCATCCGCGATCCCGGCGTGACCATCAACAACACCCTGATGGAGGCCGGGCGCATGGTCGTCGCCTCGACCATGGAAGGGGGGTTGCGGCTGGCGGGTACGGTCGAACTGGCGGGCCTCAAGCCGCCGCCGGATTATCGCCGCGCCAAGAACCTTGCGACCCTTGGCCGCGAGATGTTCCCCGATCTGCGCGTGGGCGAGGCGGGTGAATGGATGGGGCATCGCCCCTCATTGCCGGATTCCCTGCCGGTGATCGGTCATGCGCCGGGGCATCGTAACGTGCTTCTGGCATTCGGGCACAGCCATCTTGGCCTGTCGGGCGGCGCACCCACGGGACGGCTGATTGCCCAGCTTGCAGCGGGTCAGCCGACCTCGATCGATCTGTCGCCGTTCCGTCTGGACCGGTTTTAGGAAGGGAGAAGCATCGTCATGGCAGTCACCAAGGGTGGACGGAACATTTGCGGCCTGTCGGTCGGGGTTCTGTCGTTGGAAAGCTATTTCCCAAAGCCTCCGGGCCATATCAAGAACCCGTCAAGCCTGCCCTTCACCAGCTGCTACGAGGTTCTGCACGGGATCACCGTGCCCGAATTGCTGAACAATCCCAGCGACGCGATGATCGACCGGCTTTGCGAGGGTGCGCGCAATCTGGAACGGCAGGGTGTGCGGGCGATCACCGGATCATGCGGGTTTCTGGCCCTGTTTCAGCGCCAGATCGCCGAGGCCGTCTCGGTCCCCGTCTTTCTGTCGTCGCTGATCCAGCTGCCGCTTGTCCACCAGATGACTCGCGCACCGGTCGGCGTCCTGACCGCCAGCGCCCCGGCCCTGACCGACCGGCATCTGGCCGGGGTCGGCGCACAGCATGTGCCGATCGTCGTTCAGGGACTGCAGGATTGCGAAGAATTCAGCGCCGTCATTCTGCGCAACGACCGCGACGATATGGATCTGGACAAGGTGCGGGCGGAGTTGCACGCGGCAACCAGGGCGCTGCTGGCGCGCGAGCCGCGGATCGGGGCGCTGGTGCTGGAATGCACCGATCTGCCGCCCTATGCGCATGGTTTGCAACAGGAATTCGGCCTGCCGATCTTTGACCTGATCACGCTGGCATCCATGGTCGAAAGCGCGGTCAGGCAGCAGGCCTATCCCGGTTTTTGCTGAACGGGCCTGGCCGGGGGTGCGGTCGTGTCCCGCACCACCAGTCGTGCCGTCAGTTCCGATACCGTGGGCGGCATCGTCGGATCCTCGATCCTGTCCAGCAACGCACGCGCCAGACGACGGCCCAGCTTTTGCGGTGATACCGACATGGTCGTCAAAGGCGGTGTCGCCACGGCGGCGTCCTGAATGTCGTCAAAGCCCACGATGGACAGGTCGCGACCCGGCTGCAACCCAAGGCGCAACAGGGCCAGACTTGCGCCAAGGGCGACCATATCGCCGTTGCAGACGAGGGCGGTAACGTCGGGATGCGCCTGCAGCAGAGCCGTCATCGCATCCATCCCGGCCAGCTTGTCGCCCTCACAATCCCAGATCAGTCCGGGGCCAAGGCCGCGTTCGGACATCACCTTGCGATAGCCCCGAATACGCTCGCGCCGCACGATGGGCATGCCGGTCCCGCCCAGATAGACGATCCGGCAATGGCCCAGATCGGCAAGGTGATTGGTCGCGGCGGCCGTGCCTTCGGCATTGCGGATCCCCACGTGATCCAGTTCGGGCCGGACATGGCGCAGGAACGTGACAGTCGGAATGCCATGCGTCGCCAGAAGGTCGAAACTTGCGTCGGGCGTGTTCATCGCCGGCACCCATAGCAGGCCGCCACGCCCGTGCCGGATAAAGGCCTGCAACTGACGATCCTGCCGGTCGGCGTCGTCGCGCGTATCGACGATGCTGACCATATAACCTTCGGCCTCCAGCAGATCGACGACGCCGGACACCACCTCGGCGTTGAAGGGGTTCATCAACTGATTGATGACAAAGCCGATTTCCCGGTTCTCGCCCGACCGCATCGCGGCTGCGCGGGAATCGGGGACGTAATGCAGCAGTTGCGCCGCCTTCAGCACCTTGTCGCGGGTCTGTTCGGAAATGCGCCCGGTTCCGCGCAGGACCTGGCTGACCGTGGGCACCGACACGCCTGCCTTTTCTGCGACTGTCGCAAGCGTGGGTTTGCCCGACATGGAACGGCCTTCTGGTAGAACGATTAGGCACAATATGTGCCGCGATATCATGTGAAAATCAAGCGATGGCTGTGATTCTGAGGGGGCTTTGCGACGGGCCGCGCATATTCGTTTGACAGAAGGTATATCGTTATATCAAACTATGGGTCAGTCGCGAGGATTCGGTAACCCCAATCTGAAAAGGGGGCGGGTCTGCGATCAGATGGGTTTGCCGGACGTGGCGCGGTGCCGCGACGGTTGGCCCATAGGGGCGCATCGACGAGGAGGTCGGTCGCCGTCATGCCAAGGGAGGACTTCATGACGCTAATTTCCAAACTTTCCGGCGCGGTTTCGGGCCTTGCCATCCTTTGCGCCGCGACGGCCGCACAGGCCGAGGTGCTGTTCTGGTCCACGCAGGCCCGCCCCGTCGAAGAGGCGCAGGCGATGCGTGACACCGTGCTGTCGGGCTTTGACGGCGGCGTCGACTATCAGCCGAACGAGGACGGCCCCTGGCTGACCCGCATCAAGGCCGAGCTTGAGGCCGGGCAGGGCTCGATCGAGGTGATGGGCGCGCTGCATGGCAATTTCTCGGCGATGAACCCCGATGACCTGCAGGATCTGGGCGATCTTGGCCTGTCCTCGGTCAGCGATACATTCAATTCGCTGGCGATGCTGGGCACCGATCAGATGCAGTATATCCCCTGGATGCAGGCCAGCTATATCATGGCCGCCAACAAGGAGGCGCTGCAATATCTGCCCGAGGGCGCCGATATCAATGCGCTGACCTATGACCAGCTGATCGCATGGACCGCCAATGTCGAAGAGGCGACCGGCGAAAAGAAATTCGGCTTTCCCGCAGGGCCCAAGGGTCTGAAACACCGCTTTTTCCAGGGTTATCTGTATCCGTCCTATACCGACGGTGTGGTGCGGACCTTCGCCTCGCCCGAGGCCGTGACTGCGTGGGAAAAGTTCAGCGAACTGTGGTCCCATACCAACCCGGCCTCGACCAATTTCTCGTTCATGCAGGAACAGCTGCTGTCGGGCGACGCTTGGATCGTGTTCGACCACACCTCGCGGCTGGCGCAGGCCTTCAACGAACGTCCCGACGATTTCGTGGCCTTCCCGGCGCCTGCCGGTCCGACCGGTCGCGGGTTCATGCCGGTCCTGGCGGGTCTTGCCATTCCGCGCACCGCGCCTGACATGGATGCCGCCAAGGCGCTGGTCGGCTACATGATGCAGCCAGAAACCCAGATCGCGACGCTGCGGGCCACGAATTTCTTCCCGGTCGTCGATGTCGAACTGCCCGACGATCTGCCGCCCTCGGTTCGTGCCGCAGGCGATGCCGTCGCCAAGATGAGCGCGGCCCCTGACGCCAATCCGGGTCTGCTGCCTGCGGGACTGGGCGATCGGGGCGGTGATTTCGACCGCGTCTTCGTCGACACGTTCGAGCGGATCATCCTGGCCGGTCAGCCGATCGACGCGGTTCTGGAAGACCAGAAAAAGACCCTTGCCAGGATCATGGAAGAAACCGGCGCGCCCTGCTGGGCCCCTGATGCCGCTTCCGAAGGTCCTTGCCCGGTCGAGTGACGCGCCCCGTCGTCACCGACCCCGGTTCGGGCCATCACGGCCCGGGCCACCTTATCCCGTCAATCACCCGGCGCATGCGCGACCCCTGAAGGAGCGGATCCATGAACGCTCGATTGCTTCCCTATGTCCTGATCCTGCCGGTGACCTTGTTCCTGGCCGTGTTCTTCCTGTATCCTTTTGCCCTTGTGGCGAAACAGGCGTTCACGCAGGGCGCAGAATTCACCTTTGCCAATTTCCGCGACGTGGCGAGCCACTGGAAATTTCCGATCTCGCTGAAGAACACGATGCTGCTGGCGGCCGCCGTGGTGCCGGTTCAGCTGGCGCTGGCGCTGCTGATGGCGACGATGGTCAACCGGATGAAGAAGGGGCGCGATCTTGTCCTGTATGTCTGGACGATCCCGCTTGGCATTTCGGATCTTGCGGCGGGCATCATCTGGCTGGCGATCTTTGAACAGTCGGGCTTCCTGAATTCCATGATGAGCGGGCTTGGCCTTGTCGATCAGCCGGTCAATTTCCTCAGCTATCAGAACCCGATGATGGTGTTCGTGGCGATTGCGCTGGCCGAAATCTGGCGCGCGACGGCGATCATGCTGGTCATTCTTGTCGCCGGCATCGGCCTGATCCCCAAGGAATATTACGAAGCGGCCGAGGTGTTCGGCGCATCGCCCTGGCAGCGGTTCCTGCGGGTGACGCTGCCCTTGCTGCGCCCCTCGCTGCAGACGGCGCTGATCCTGCGCGTGGTTCTTGCCTTCGAGGTGTTCGCGGTGGTTGCGGCCCTGGGCGGCACGCTGTTCCCGGTTCTGATGGGTGAGATCTATTCCTATCAGTTCGACCTGCAGAACGGCAATGCGGCGGCGGCGCTTGCGCTGATCGTCTTGGGGATCTCGATCGTGTTCACCCTTGTCATCCTGCGCGCCCTGCGCGTCCCGAAAGGAGCAACGATATGACCGCCGTCACGACCGACGCCAATCCGCAGGACGCGCGCAAGGCGGGGCGCATCGTCTATCTGGCCGCCGTGGTGCTGCTATGCGCCTGGGTGCTGGTGCCGCTGTATTTCCTGCTGATCAATACCCTGTCCTCGCCCGAGGCGGTGAACAGCTTTCCCAAGTCCTTCTTTCCGGCCTTCGATCTTGGCAGCCTGACCTTCTTTGCCAATTTCGGGGGGATGCTGTCGGCGCTGAAGAACTCGATCATCGTGGCGGCGCTGACGATGGTGCTGTCGATCCTGATCGGGGCCCCGGCGGGCTATGCGCTGTCGCGGTTCGATTTCCGCGGCAAGGAACTGTTCCGCCTGCTGATCCTGCTGACGCGCGCCTTTCCGCTGCCGCTGCTGGCGCTGCCGCTTGCGGTGCTGTTTATCCGCACCGGGCTGGACGATACCGCGCTGGGTCTGGCGCTGGTGCACACGACGCTGGCGATCCCGTTCGCGGTGCTTATCACCTTCTCGCTGTTTTCGGGCATCCCGATCGAACTGGAAGAGGCCGCCTGGACATTGGGCTGCACCCGGCTGACCGCCTTTACCAAGGTGGTGCTGCCGCTGATCCTGCCGGGCATCACCGCCAGCGCGATCTTTGCCTTCGTGATCTCGTGGAACGAGGTCTTTGCCGCCGCCGTGCTGACCATCGAGAACCGGACCCTGACCGCCTTCCTGTTGCAGACCCTTGGCGAGGCGCCGCTGCACCTGAAATTCGCGGGCGGATTCATCCTCGTGGTGCCGGCGCTGATCTTCATCTTTGCCGTGCGCAAATACCTGTTTGCCATGTGGGGCATCGCCAACCGCTGAGGCGGGGCGACGAAAAGGAACCAGGATTATGGCTGTTATCGAAATCAAGAACGTTGCCAAGACCTTCGGCGCCTATACCGCGCTGCATGACATCAACCTGACCATTCAGGACCAGGAATTCATGGTCCTGCTTGGGGCCTCGGGCTGTGGCAAGACCACCTTGCTGCGCATCATCGCGGGGCTGGAAACCGCGACCACGGGCGAGGTCTGGATCGGCGGTCGCCGCGTGGATCACCTGCCGCCCAAGGATCGCGGCATCGCCATGGTCTTTCAGAACTATGCCGTCTTTCCGCATCTGACCGTGTTCGAGAATATCGGCTTTGGTCTGCGGATGCAGAAGCTGCCCAATGACGAGGTGAAGCGCCGCGTCGAACGGACCGCCGGATTGATGCATATCGATCAGTTGCTGAAACGCTATTCCGGTGAATTGTCCGGCGGGCAGCGTCAGCGCGTCGCCGTGGCCCGCGCCCTGGCGATGGAGCCGGACGTGATCCTGATGGATGAACCGCTGTCGAACCTCGATGCGCTGCTGCGCATGGAGATGCGGGCCGAACTGAAAGGCGTTCTGGCCGAAAGCAACACCACCGCGATCTATGTCACCCATGACCAGGTCGAGGCGATGTCGATGGCCGACCGGATCAGCGTCATGCACAAGGGCGAGATCGTTCAGGCCGCCACCCCGTTGGAGGTGTATCGCAACCCCGCCGCGGAATTCGTCGCAGGCTTCATCGGCAATCCGCCGATGAACTTCCTGCCCGCGACGCCGAAAGGCGCCGGCAAATGGGCGGTCGGCGGGCAGGTCATCGACGGTCCGCAAAAGAACAAGGCGCTGAACTTTGCCATCCGCCCCGAGGATCTGCGCCTTGCCGATAGCGGCCTGACCGCACGGGCCAAGGTGGTCGAACCGCTTGGTGCGCACCTGCTGGTGACGTGCGATATCGATGGCGCGCTGTTCCGTGCCGTTCTGGACAGCGACATGACCGTGAAACCCGGCGATACCCTTACCCTTGCTCCGCAACCCGACCGGGTGCGCTGGTTCGATCCCGATACCACGCGCGCCGTCGCCTGAGGCCTATCCATGCAGAAACACGAAATGATCGACCACGCGCGCCAGATCATGCGCGACAATGACCGTGGCACCTACACGGTCCCCACGCAGGGGCTGTATCCGTTCCAGTGGAACTGGGATTCGGCGCTGAGCGCGCTTGGCTTTTCGCAATTCGACGAAGCCCGCGCCTGGACCGAGATCGACACCCTGCTGGCCCATCAGTGGGATGACGGGATGGTCCCGCATATCATCTTCCACAAGCCCGATGACGGCTATTTTCCGGGCCCCGAAATCTGGGGCACGAACCGTCCGGTGCCGACCACGGGCATCACCCAGCCGCCGGTGGCGGGCTTCGCCGTGGCCCGCATTCACGACCGCGCACGGGACAAGGCGCTGGCCGACCGTCAGGCGCGGGCGATGATCCCGAAAATCCATGCCTGGCATCAATGGTTCTACCGCGCCCGCGATCCCAAAGGCAGCGGCCTTGTCGCGTTGCTGCATCCCTGGGAATCGGGGCGCGACAACTCGGTCGATTGGGACGATGCCTTCACCCGCGTCCCGACCGAGGGTGTGATCCCCTTTACCCGCCGCGACACGACCCATGCCAACCCGGCGCATCGTCCGACCGACGAACAGTACAAGCGCTATATCTGGCTGGTGCAGAAATTCCGCAGCCTGAACTGGGACAACAGCAAGCTGCATGACGCGTCGCCCTTCCAGGTGATCGATCCCGGTTTCAACGCGATCCTGATCCGGTCCTGCCGCGATCTTGCCGATCTGGCCGCCCGCCTTGGCATGGATCAGATCGCGCAGGAATCGCGCGACATGGCCGACCGGGGCATCGCCGCAATGGAAACCCTGTGGAACGAGGATCTGGGCCAGTATCTGTGTCTGGACCGGATAACCGGAAAACAGATCCAAAGCGCCTCGATCGGCGGCATTCTGGCCGTCTTTGCGCCGATCCCGCAAGACCGCGCCGCCGCAATCGGTCGCCGCATCGCCACGCTTGCCGAAAGCTGTGAATATCTGGTGCCCAGCCACGACCCCACGGCGCCTGAATTCGAAGGGCTGCGCTATTGGCGCGGGCCGGTCTGGCTGATCGTGAATTTCATGATCGCCAACGGGCTGGAGGCCGCGGGCGAGATGCAGATGGTCAACCGCATCATGGCCGATTGCCTGCGCCTGATTGAAGAAGGCGGCTTTGCCGAATATTACGATCCCATCACCGGAGAAGCCTGTGGCGGCGGGCGCTTTACCTGGACGGCCGCCATGGTAATCGAAATCCTTAGCTCGCACGAGTTGATCGCATGAAACGCTCTCGTATCAACGAGATCATGGCACAGGCGGATGACATGATCCGCAGCCATGGCTTTACCCTGCCACCCTTCGCCTATTGGACGCCGGACGAGTTCAGATCCCGCCGCGATGCGGCGCGTCACGTGATCGATGCGCGCTGCGGTTGGGATATCACCGATTACGGCGATGGCCGGTTCGACGAGATGGGCCTGTTCCTGTTCACCCTGCGCAACGGCCTGCTGTCGGATCTGCAAAAAGGCGGGGGCATGTGCTATGCGGAAAAGCTGCTGATTTCGCGGCAGGATCAACTGTCGCCGATGCACACCCATGCGCTGAAGGCCGAGGACATCATCAACCGCGGCGGCGCGACGATGGTGATCGAGCTTTACGGCTCGGACGATCAGGGCCGCTTTGCCGAGGATCGCGGCGGCACCGTCTGGTGCGACGGCATCCGTCGCGATTACGCACCGGGCGAAAAGCTGCGCTTCGCGCCGGGTGAAAGCGTGACGTTGCGCCCCGGCGACTGGCACGCCTTCTGGGGCGAGGGCGGCGATGTTCTGATCGGCGAGGTCTCGACCGTCAACGACGACGAGACCGACAATATCTTCCGCGAGCCCATCGGCCGCTTTGCCCAGATCGAAGAGGATGTCGATCCGACGCATCTTCTGGTCAGCGACTATCGCAACTGGCTGTGCTGATCGATGCCTGTCTCTGCCTCGGCCGATCCAAGCTGTTTTCTTTCGGGCCTTTTCGGTCTGGCGGTTGAGGCGGCCGATCCCATGCGGGTCGTAGCCGCGCATCTGCCGCAGCGTCCGAAAGGGCGGTTGGTGGTGATCGGTGCCGGCAAAGCCAGCGCCCGCATGGCCGAGGCGGTCGAGGCGCATTACGGCCCCTGCGAGGGGCTGGTGATCACGCGCTATGGCTATGCCCGCGAATGTCAGGGCATCCAGATCGCCGAGGCCGCCCATCCCGTGCCCGATGAGGCCGGGGTGGCGGCGACGCGACGGCTGCTGGATCTGGTGGCCGGGCTTGGGCCGGACGATCTGGTCCTTGCGCTGATTTCGGGGGGCGGGTCGGCCTTGTTATGCGCTCCGGCGCAGGGGCTGACGCTGGATGACAAGATGGCGGTCAACCGGGCGCTGCTGGCATCGGGCGCGCCCATCGGTCAGATGAATGTCGTGCGCAAGCATCTTAGCGCGGTCAAAGGCGGGCGGCTGGCGGCGGCCTGCCATCCGGCGCGATTGCTGACATTGCTGATCTCGGATGTTCCCGGCGACGATCCGGGGCAGATCGCCTCGGGGCCGACGGTGGGCGAAACCAGCAGCCCCGCCGATGTTCAGGCGATCCTGCGGAAATACGGGATCGACCTGTCGCCGCAGGTGCGGTCCGTCCTTGGCCGGCCTTCTACTGTCGTGTCGCCCGACGATGCGCGGCTGGAAACTGCGGAAACCCGGATCATCGCGGCGCCGTCGCAATCCCTGGCGGTCGCGCGCGATGCCGCAGAAACCGCCGGGTGCGAGGTGCGGACCCTTGGCGATGCGTTGGAGGGCGAGGCCCGCGATCTGGGCGCGGAACAGGCGCGGCTGGCGCTGTCGCTGACCGATCACGTGCAGGCAACGGGCAAGCCCCTGCTGCTGCTGTCGGGCGGTGAATGCACGGTGACGCGCCGGGGCGATGGCGTCGGTGGCCCCAATGCCGAATTCACGCTGGCGGCGGCGCTGGAACTGAACGGGCATCCCGACATCCACGTTCTGGCCTGCGATACCGATGGCGTCGATGGCGCGGCCGAGGTGGCCGGGGCCTATGCCGGTCCGCGAACGCTGATCACCGCGCGGGAACAGGGCATCGACCCGACTGCCGCACTGGCCCGCAATGACGCGCACAGCTTCTTTGCGGCGATTGACGACCAGATTGTCACCGGACCGACACTGACCAATGTGAATGATTTCCGCGCAATCCTGATCCTGCCGTCACGCGGCTAGACAGCCGGGCAAGGACAGGCGATGCCACGCTTGCCCGGCCTGACGCCGGATCAGGATGCGATGGGGACGACGATCCGACCGCGCACCTGTCCTTCCAGAAATTTCGGTGCGGTCCCGATCACATCCGACATCGGGATTTCGGTGATCATCTCTTCTAGCTTGGCCATGTCCAGATCGCTCGCAAGGCGGTTCCATGCCTCGATCCGGCGCGGCTTGGGGACCATCACGCTGTCGACCCCGGCCAGCGTTACCCCGCGCAGGATGAACGGCGCGACCGAGGCGGGCAGATCCATCCCCGCCGCCAGACCGCAGGCCGCGACCGTCCCGCCATAGCGGGTCCCGGCCAGCACATTCGCCAGAACCGTGCTGCCCGCCACATCGATGGCTGCCGCCCATTGTTCCCTGGCCAGCGGGCGCGGCTTGCCGGTCAGATCCTGACGGTCGATGATGCTGCCCGCCCCCAGACCGCGCAGATAGTCATGTTCAGCTTCCCGCCCGGTCACCGCCGCGACGTGATAGCCCCTGGCCGCCAGCAGCGCGGTCGCCACGCTGCCGACACCGCCGGCAGCACCCGTTACCAGAACCTCGCCGTCCTTCGGGGTGACGCCGTTCCTTTCCAGCGCCAGAACGCACAGCATCGCCGTGTATCCCGCCGTGCCGATTGCCATTGCCTGCCGCATGTCGATCCCGTCGGGCAGGTGGATCAGCCAGTCACCATTGACGCGCGCCTTGCCGGCCAGTCCGCCCCAATGCTTTTCACCGACGCCCCAGCCATTCAGCACGACCTTGTCACCGGGCTTGAAATCGGGATGGGCGCTGTCCGACACGGTCCCCGAAAAATCGATGCCGGGCACCATCGGAAAGCCGCGCACGACCGGACCCGCGCCGGTGATCGCCAATGCATCCTTGTAGTTCAGGGTCGAGAAGGCGATCTCGACCGTGACATCGCCTTGCGGCAATGCCGCCTCGTCGGTCTGCTTGATCGAGACGGACTGCGCGTCCCCCTCTTTCTCGATCAGGATGGCGTCGAACATGTGGATCCCCCCTTAGGATGTAAGATGTTCCAGAAAGAAATCGGCAAACCCGGTCAGCGGGTCGGCGCGGCGTTCCAGCTTGGCCCGCAACACGGCACCTTCCCAGCCGATCCAGAAATTCGCCGCCAGCGCATGTGGATCATGGCGCACCGCAAGCGTTCCCTCGGCCTGAGCCAGTTCCAGACAGGTCGCGACGCGGTTCTGCCAATCCTGTAGCACCGCGATCAGGCGGTCGCGGAATTCTTCGGGCAAAGCGCCCATTTCCTGTCCCAGATTGCCGACCAGACAGCCGCGCGTAAAACCGTGCCTGCGCATTCCGGCTGTGGCGTCATCGGTAAAGGCCTTGATCCGCTGCAACGGCGGCAAGTCGGGCGTCAGCAGCGCGGCATCCAGCTTGCGCTGGAAATAGTTGTGATAGGCCTCGATCAGCGCCAGCCCGAAATCGGCCTTGTTCTGAAAATGGTAATAGAAGCTGCCCTTGGGCACGCCCGAACTGGCAAGAACGTCGTCCACGCCTGCGGCGGTGTAGCCTTTTTCCGTCAGGTGGATCAGGCCCGCAGCGATCAGCTTTGCCCGCGCCTGCGACCGGTCGGGCGCCGTTCTGGGACGCCCGCGGCGGGTGGGTTCAACGTCGATTCTGTCGGGCGCGCGGGTCATGGATATTTTATAGACGGTACCGTCTAAAAAATCAATCGGCGCGTTCCAATGGCATCACTCAGGGGCGGCGGGTCATGTCCTGCATGTGATCGGGGCCGGAAAGATCCCGCCCCGGAACATGCCGGGGCGGGCGGCAGGGATCAAAGCTCGACAACGACCTTGCCAAGCGCCTGACCGCTTTTCAGGCGCGCATAGGCGTCGCCGACCTGATCAAGGGCAAAGCGATGATCATCCAGCAGCGGCTTGACCGCGCCGCCATCGACCAGATCGGCCAGACGGTTCAGGATCTCGCCATGCGCGGCGCGGTTGACGTCATGCAGCATCGGCAGCAGCATGAACACGACATGCAGCGACAGGCCCTTGAAATGCGCGGGGCTCAGGTCGATTTCCGACAGCGCAACCGTAGTAGCGACATGGGCGTTCAAGGCGGCCGCCCCAAATGAGTTGATCATGTTGGGGCCGCCGACGGTGTCGAACACCACGTCAAAGCCTTTGCCGCCGGTATGTTCGGCCACGTAATCGTCGATCTTCGCGGTCTTGAAGTCGATGGGGCGGGCGCCGAACCCCTTGATCACGCGCATCTGCTCTGCGCCGGTTCCGGTGGCCGAGACATGTGCCCCCAGGTGATGGGCAAGTTGCACCGCGATATGGCCGACGCCGCCCGCGCCACCCTGGACAAGCACCGTCTGATCGGCATCGACGCGGGCGCGGTGCAGCGCCTCCCATGCGGTGATCCCGACCAGAGGCAGGGCGGCCGCCTCGCGCATGGACAGGCTTTGCGGTTTCCTGGCAATCAGGCGGCTGTCGGCCAGCATGAATTCCGCCAACGCGCCCTGTAGATCGGCCAGCCCGCCGGCACAGCCGTAAACCTCGTCGCCGACCGAAAACCCGGTCACACCGTCGCCCAGTTCCTCGATGACGCCAGCGAAATCCATGCCAAGCACGGCAGGCAGGGCGGGCGACAGGGGCAGGTCGCTGCCCATGTCCTTGATCATCATGTCGATGGTATTGACGCTGGTGGCCTTCACACGAAGAACGACATGTCCGGGTGTCGCCGTCGGGCGCGGCATCTGGGTTTCGACAAAGGCGGCATCGGGGCCGTATTCGGTCAGGGTCATCGCTTTCATGAAAATCTCCTTCCGGGGTGTCAGAGGTGGTCGGTCAGCAGCGCGTCGATCCGCGCGGCGATGTCATCGGCGGTCGCATCGGGATAGCGCCGGGCCAGCCGGCCCGCGTCATTGTCGAAATAGCGGCCAGTGGCGGTGGCGAATTCATCGGTCAGCGCGGCACGGATCAGGATATCGACGCCGATGTTCAGATCGTTGCCCGATGTACCAAAGCCTTCGCGGACCATCCGCGTCGCCAGAAGCGAGCCCGGATTGACCGCAAGCGACAGGGGGCCATCGGGATGGCTGTCACCGAAATGCTGGTTCCACAATGTGATCGCCAGCTTGCTTTGCGCATAGGCGTCCATGTCCCGAAGGCGGGTTTTTCCCACCAGGGCCTTCGGATCGACCTGTGCCTGTGCGGCCGAAGACAGGTGAATGATGCGCCCATCCCGCGGGATCACCGGCAGCAGGCGCCGCGCCAACAGGGCCGAAGCCAGCGTATTGACCACAAAGCGCACATCAAGGCCGCCAGCCTCGGTCCTTGCGGTGCGAAGCACGCCTGCATTGTTGATCAGTACGTCAATGCGCGGATGGGTCGCGGTCAGCCGCTGTGCCATGGCCGCAACCTGCGACAGATCCGACAGATCGGCAGACTCGGTCGCGACCGAGACGCCGGTTTCGCGCAGCGTGTTCGCGGTCTGCGTCAACTTGGCCGCGTCGCGGCCGTGGATGATCAGGCTGTGCCCCTGACGGGCCAGGGCTTCGGCGGTTGCATGGCCAAGCCCCTGTGTGGCGCCGGTGACGAGGATGGTCTTCATGTCGGTCTCCTTTCAGGAAAACTGCGGCAGCACGTCCCGCGCAAGCCGGTCCAGCGTGTCGTCGATGGGTGCGCGGTTGAATCGCAGGTTCAGCGCGACATGGTTGACGCCCATTCCCTGCAACTGATGCAGATAGGCGGTCAGCCAGCGATGTCCGGTCCGCACGCCCAGATGGATCGGTTGCGGCCCTTCCTCGGGGTTGTCGGCCAGATCGATGTAAAGCGGTTGCAGAACCGGTTTCTGCGGCTGCCCCAACGCGGCAAGGCGGGCACGCCACTGGGCAAGCACCTGTTCCTGCGCCTGCCCTGGTCGGGGATAGGTCATCCAGCCATCGCCCCGTTCGGCGATCCAGTCGGGCGACTGGCGGCTGGATCCGGTGATCAGCAGGGGCAGGCGGTTGCCCTGCGGTTTGGGCAACATCTCGACCGTGCCATTCGTGGTGCCGAAACTGTTGTCGATGCGCGGCGCTGGCTGGCCCATGGCGCGGATATAGTCCAGCGCGTCGCGGAATGCCTGATCGCGACCGTCGAAATCCGCGTTCATCGCGGGATATTCCTCGGGGCGGTCGCCCGACGCCACGCCAAGGATCAGCCGCCCGCCGGATAGGACATCGACGCTGGCGGCGGCCTTGGCCACATGGGCCGGGTGGCGCAGCGGCAGCACGATCGAGGCGACCCCCAGCGCAATCCGCGACGTCTGCCCCGCCAGAAAACCCAGATAGGTAAAGGGGTCGAACAATTGCCCCGCATCGCCGAAACTGGGCACATCGAAGGGCACGTCACGCAACCAGACCGCGCGAAAACCCAGCGCTTCGGCCCGCTGGACGCGGGCAAGATGCCCGGCCATGTCCGGCACCGCGCTGTCACGATAGGCGGTGATCGGCACCACCAGCCCCAGGCTTAGCCGCCCGGCGCGGAAGGTCGTGTCATATCCGCGATTGATCTGCGGAAAGCTGTCGATATCGTCGCGCATCTGTCGGCCCCCGTCCGTTGCGGTTTGCACGAACAGGAAGATACAGGTTGCAGAAGCGATATAAACAGCACCTATCCGAGTTCAGTTTTCCGAAATTCGGTATAATACGGTAATCGCCTGGTCGCGGCGGGGCAAAAGGCGCGGGCCTGTGGGCGGGCCGGTTCAGGCCAGCGAGGTTGCCAGCCCCTTGGCCGCGGCGACGGCATTTTTGCCATGCAGGGGCCATGATTGTGTCAGCCCCTCCAGGATCAGCAGCAGCGCGATCTCTTGCCCTGCAAGGCCGGTCGCAAGGGCGGCGCGGGACGCGACTTCTTGCTTGTGGCGTTCCAGCAGGTCGCGCAGCGCGGTGCTGCCGGGTTCCGACGCGACGGCGGCATGAAACAGGCAGCCGTGGCTGGCTTCGGTCCGCATCCAGTCAGCGACACGATCCATCAGCGCCTCGCGTGCCGCCTGCTGGTCCACCGGCAGATCATCCAGAACCCGGTTCAGATAGCGCCGATGCCTATGTTCCAACGCGGCCAGCATCATGTCGGATCGCGACGGCATGTATTTATACAGCGTGCGCAGGCTGACCCCGGCGGCGTCGCGCAGCGTATCGACGCTTGGCTCGGCAAAGCCGTGGCGGGCAAAGGCCTGTTCCAGACCGGCGGCAATTCTTTCTTGGATATCGCTCATGCTTGACGATGTAGAGGGTTCGTTCTACATGGGCAAGTAGAGCGAACGTTTTACCAATGAAGGAGATCCCCCCGGATGACCCTGCCCGACAAGATGAAGGCTGTTCTGCTGACTGGCCATGGCGGTCTTGACCGCCTTGAGTATCGCAGCGACGTGCCGCGTCCGCAGCCCGCCGCCGGAGAAGTGCTGATCCGGGTCGGGGCCTCGGCGGTCAACAATACCGATGTGAACACACGGACAGGATGGTATTCCAAGGCCGTGCGCGGCGATACGAACTCGGCCGCCGCGACGGGCTATGACGGCGCGTCTGATGCGGATGGCGCATGGTCCGGCGCGCTGACATTTCCGCGCATTCAGGGCGCAGATTGCTGTGGCCGGATCGTCGCCGTGGGCGAGAGCGTCGATGCCGCACGGATCGGGCAGCGCGTTCTGGTGCGCCCGATGCACCGCCCGACCGCCAGCGACGATCTGAATGATCTGGTGACCTTTGGGTCTGAACGGGATGGCGGTTTCGCGCAATATGCCACCGTCGATACCGACCATGCCGTCGCGGTGGACAGCCCGCTTTCCGATCTGGAACTGGCGTCCTTTCCCTGTGCCTTCTCGACCGCCGAGGGCATGATTCAGCGTGCCGCCCTTGGGCAGGAACATGTGCTGATCACTGGCGCCTCGGGCGGGGTCGGGTCCGCCGCGATCCAGCTTGCCAAGCGTCGCGGCGCCCATGTCACCGCCGTGACCAGCCGCGCCAAGGCCGACACGCTGCGATCCCTTGGCGCGGATACCATTCTGGATCGCGATGATGCCTTGCCGGATGACGCCTTCGACGTGGTTCTGGATCTTGTGGGCGGCCCGCGTTGGCCCGAACTGCTAACGGCGCTGTCGCAACGTGGCCGCTATGTCACCTCGGGGGCGATTGCCGGTCCGATCGTGGAGCTGGACCTGCGCACGCTGTATCTGAAGGATCAGACGCTGATCGGCAGCACGCGGCAGGACCCCGGTGTCTTTACCGATCTGGTCGGATATATCGAACGCGGCGAGATCCGGCCCGTCATTGCCGACAGCTTTCCGCTGGCCGACATTCGCAGCGCACAAGAGGCATTCCTGCAAAAGGGCCATGTCGGCAAGATCGGCATTCAGATCCCGTAAGCCGCCGTCGCCAGATCGACAAACGTGCCACCGGGCGGGCGATGCCTGTCCGCTGGCCGTCATGTCAGATCGGGGTGGTGGCCGACTTCCCCTGCAGGCTATCTGTCAGGAACTGCACCAGCAGCCGCGTCAGGGTTTGCCGGCGCGAGCTGTCCGGCCAGACGGCATAGAAGCCTAGCGGTTTCAGCCGCCAGTCCGGCAGCAGTCTGGTCAGCAGCCCGGCTTGAACGCCCCGCGCGGCGACATGTTCGGGCAGGACCGTCACGCCGCTGTTGATGCAGGCGAAATGATACATCGCCTCGACATTGTCGACCTCCAGCCGCGACTTGCCGGTCACCTTGACGATCTGCCCGTCGGGTGCTTCCAGGGTCGTGATGTCGGACCGCTGGCGATAGCGGATCCAGTCCCAATCTTCCAGATCGGCGGGGGTGGTCGGCGCGGGATGGCGCGCGGCATAGTCGATGCCTGCGACCAGCGCACGTGCGCTTTCGCCCAGCTTGCGCGACATCATCGAACTGTCATCCAGCCAGCCCGCGCGCACATTCATGTCGAACCCGTCTTCCATCAGGCCAAGGCGGTGGTCGCTATAGGCGATGGACAGCGCGACATGGGGATGACGGCGCGAGAACTCTCCGATCGCGCTGGACAGTTCCGAGGATGCCAGAAACGCCGGCAGCGAGATGCGCAACGCCCCCACGGGTTCCAGCGAAAGGGCGTTCAGTTCGTTCAACCCGGCCTCGGCGCTGCGCAGCATGTCCGCCGCGCGGGCATGAAACATCCGTCCCTCGCTGCTGAGCGCGATCTTGCGCGTCGTGCGATGCAGCAACGTGACCCCAAGCCAGCTTTCCAGATCCGACACCGCCTGACTGACCCGCGACGGCGACAGGCCAAGCGCGCTGGCGGCACCGCGAAAAGACCCTTCCTCGACCACCCGCACAAAGATGGCCATGTGACGCAGCTGGTCGATCATTGTTCCGCCTGACTTAACTGTATCTTCCGCATTCAAGCGATACACGGAACAATGTCGTTTGGCTATCTTTCGTTGGCAAGGCGAAGGAGCAATCGCATGAAGGCGGAAACGACTTTCGAAACCCCGCGCGCCGGACGTTTTCTGGGGCAGATGTGCAAGCATTTCGGGCACAAGGCTCCGGTCACATTCGACGAACGCAGCGGCCGCATCGAACTGCCTTTCGGCCATGCCGAGCTGACCGCATCGGACAAGGGGCTTCGCATGGTCGCCACGGCCGAAACCCGGACCCAGCTGGATCGCGTGATCGAGGTGATGACCAGCCATCTTGAACGCTTTGCCTTTCGTGAGAACCCCGACCTTGGCTGGACCATCATCCAGCCCGCAATCTGATCATCGACAAGGAGAAGAAACATGCAGCGCAGACATCTGATGCAAGCAACGATCGGCGGCACATTGGCCATGATGCTGGCCCAGAAGGCCGCCGCACAGGACAGTGACGCCCAGACCCAGGCCAGCCTGCAGACGGTCATGGCCTTCATGGGCGCGATGGGCAGCGGCGATTCCGAAACGGTCGGAAACCTGATGGCCGATGACATGGTCTGGCAAAACGAAGGTGACGCGACCTTGCCGTGGATTGGCACATGGGACGGGAAAGCGCGCGTCTTCCAGTTCATGGACCTGTTCGGCCAGAATTTTCAGACCACCGCATGGCAGAACGAGGACGCTTTCGCCAAGGGCGATACGGTTGCCGTCTTTGGCCGGATGAACGGCATCACCACCCATTCCGGGGCCGAGATCGGGGAATTTTCCTTCGCGCTGCGTGCCAAGACACGCGATGGCAAGGTCGTGCTGTGGCAGTGGTTCGAAGACAGCTTTGCCGTCAGCAAGGCCTATCACAACGGCTGAGAACATGCGTGGCAATGATCTTGCCGCGCGTCACGACAGGGAAAGGAAAATCTAATGACCATCGCCGTCACCGCCGCCTCGGGTCAGTTGGGTCGGGCGATCATCCGCAGCCTTGTGGATCGGTTGGGCCCCGACGCCGTGATCGGGCTTGCCCGCATGCCGGACCGGGCCGCCGATCTGGATGTGCAGATCCGCCCCGGCGATTATGATGATCCGGTCGCGTTGCAGGCCTCGTTGCACGGGGTCGATACCGTTCTGCTGGTTTCGGGCATGGCTTCGCCGCAGGACCGTATCCCGCAGCATCGCAATGTCATGGATGCCGCCCGGAAGGCGGGTGTGCGCAAGATCGTCTATACCAGCATCCAGGGCCCGGATCGGGGCACCCCGTTTTCCCCCGTCGTGCAATCCAATCGCCAGACCGAGGCCGATATCCGCGACAGCGGGCTGGCTTGGGCCATCGGTCGCAACGGCATCTATATCGAGCCGGATCTGGACTATCTCGACAGCTACAAATCGGCGGGCAAGGTCGCCAACAGCGCGGGCGACGGGCTGTGCGGCTATACTACACGCGATGAACTTGCCGCCGCCTATGCGGAGCTGCTGACGGGCGATGCGCATGACGGGAAGGTGGTGAACCTGCACGGCGCACCGATCACACAGGCCCGGCTGGTCGATCTGCTGAACCTTCATTTCGGGACCACCCTGTCCTATCAGCCGGTGTCCGACGCGGAATTTGCCGCCGATCGCACGGCCGAACTGGGCGATTTCATCGGCCCGATCATTGCGGGTATCTATCAGGGCATCCGGCTGGGCAGCTATGACAACCGCAGCGACTTTCGCGCCGTCACCGGGCGCGATCATGTCCCGTGGGATGTGTATTTCGCTGCGCAGGCGGCACGCCTGAGGAAAATCCGATAAGCGGTCCGGGGGGCAGTATCGCCCGTCTTGTCGCGATCAATCGGGGTTGCCGCTATTTGCGGCTGAGAAAGGCGACCGATGCGATCGCCGCGACGGTGAATATTACCGAGGTCGGACTGCTGAACAGGAACCACGGATCGCCGCCGGTGGCTGCGAAAGCCTCGCGTGCGGTCTGTTCCAGCGGGCGCGCAAGGATGAAGGCGATCACGAAGGGCAGCACCGGCACCTCGCTGCGGCGGAACAGGTAACCCAGAATGCCGAAGCCGAAGGTGACCCACAGCGCAAACAGGCTGGTTTCCTGCACATAGATCGCGGTCAGGGTCAGCAACAGGACCGCAGGCAGCAGGATCTGCCCGGGCACCCGTGCCAGTACCCCCATCGAACGCATGAACCTGCCGCCGATGGTCCAGTTCAGCAGGTTGCCGATCACCATCAGGGTGAAGATGCCGAAGGCCGTGACCAGTTCGGGGTTGATTGCGGGGGCGGTGAACTTGAACACGGCCGGCCCCGGATTGAACCCGCCGATGCTGTCTGCGGCAAGGATCAGAAAAACCGCCGCCGCATTGCCGGGGATGCCCAGGGACAGGACCGGGATCAGGTTCGCGCCCGAAACCGCCGAGTTCGATGCCTCGGTCGAAGCGATGCCCTCGGGTGCGCCCTCGCCGAAACCCGGATCGCTGTCCTTGCGGCGTTTTTCGTGGCGCTTGCGCCCGACAGTATAGCTAAGCGTGGCGGCAAGGGTCGATCCGACGCCGGGCAGGGCGCCGATGATGGTGCCGATCACGGCAGAGCGCGCGACATGTGGCGCGATCCGCCGCATGTCGCCGGGTTGCAGCCCATCTTGCACGGCGGATGTGTCGCGGCGCTGTGTGGCGGGCTGTGCGCGGTCGCGCTGCATCATGTCCTCGATGCTTTTGAAGATCTCGCCAAGGATCAGAACCCCAAGGATCGCGCCGACCAGCGAAAAGCCGTTCGACAACCCCTCGACCCCGCCGGTCAGGCGCGGAACCAACGCCTGACCGGTGCCGACAAATGCCGCGATCAGGCCAAGCCCGACCGACAGCAGCCCCTTGCCCACGGAGCCGCCCATCACCGCCGCGATGAACGAGATCGACAGGATCAGCAGGGCGGTCTTTTCGGGCAGGTCCAGATAGGCCTCGACCATGACCGCCAGAAAGGGCGCACAGACGAACAGCACGATGTCGGAAAACGTGTCCCCTGTCACCGATGAAAGCTGGGCGATCCGCAGCGCGCGTTTCGGTTGACCCCGCTGTGCCATCGGGTATCCGTCCAGCGTGGTCATCAACGCATCCGGCGTGCCGGGCATGTTGAACAGGATCGCCGGAACAGCGCCGCCGACCGTAGCCCCCTTCATGATGCCGATCAGAAAGCCGAAGACCGGCAGCAACGCATCAGGGGTAAAGCCGAAGATCGAGATCAGGATCGGCAGGGCGATTGCCATGGCCATCGGCCCAGCCAGCCCCGGTGTCGCGCCGACGGCGATCCCGACCAGCAGCCCTGCCAGAACCATGACAGGCGCGGCGGGGATGGCGAAACCCAGAAGGGAAAACAGCTGCGGCCCCTGAAACACGGCAAGGACGCCCAGCCAGATATAGTCCAGAATTTCCGTCATACATCACCATTCGGGGGCAGCAGCAGATCAGGGAAGGGCAGGTCGAACACGGCGATCAGGGCGGCGACGGCCAGCAGGCCGACCAGAACGGCCCGCCAGCTTGCACGCCCCTCGATCATGCACATCAGGGTCGCGACCAGTCCCGTGCCGCCGATGACAAAGCCCGCATATTTCCAGGGCGCGGTGTCGCGCAGATCGCGGTAGGAATGTTCGGTCAGGCCAAGGCCGCCCATCGTCCAGATGATCGCGGGCCCCGCCCATCGCATCACCGCCAGCGACACGAAAAAGACCCCGGTAAAGGCGATCAGGAACCGCAGGTTCCGTGACGTGATCCGGGGCGCGGGCTTACCCTTTTCGAACAGGATCAGCAGCCCGGCGACCAGGATCAGGGCAAGGGCGGCGGTCGGTGCCATCGCATCGCCGATCGACAGTCGCCCGCGCTGTTTGACGATCAGGCCCGTGGCGCTGTCGTTCGGGACCCAGAAGGCAAGTGCCGTCAGGGCCAGAACGACCACGCCGCAGCCAAGGATCAGGTTTGCCTTGTTCCGCGACATCTGCATGTCTCCGCCGGGGTTGCGATCAGCTTGCGTTGGCTTGTTCAAGCAGGTGTGCCGCGTCATCCAGCAGTTGTTGCATGCGCGTGTCCAGCGCGTCGCCGGTGATCACGTCGGGCCCGCCAAAGGACTTGGTGATCAGGGCATTTGCCTCGGTCGCGGGGTCGTTGATGACATCGCTGATCGCCGCGCCAATCGCCGTCCGGGCCTGCGGCGCAAGATCGCCCGGCGCGATGAACATGAAATAGCCGTCGATCACGAAGGGGCTGCCCAGATCGGTGATCAGCGGCGCATCCGGCGAATCCGTCAACGCGGTCTGGATGCCGCTGGCGATGTTGACCATCTCGCCCTGCTGGACGGGTTTGGACTGTGCGCCCGCGACCCAGCCCAGATCCAGATCGCCGCCCCGAAGCCCGTTCATGACCCCGGCACCGCCCTTGACCGGCACGATGTTCCAGTCGATGCCGACGGCCTGGCCGAACAGATAGGCCACATCGCCCTGACGGTCCGAGGCGATGCCGAACCGGATCGGCGTGCCTTCCGTTCCGGCCGTGGCCACCTTGTCCCAACTGTCAAAGGCCCCGCCCGCCATCGCGACAAGGCCCAGCTCGAATTTCGCGGTGGTCGCAAGCGAGGTGAAATTTTCCAGCTGAAGGCCGGGGTCGCCCACGGCAAGGGCGCTGTAGGTCAGCGTTTCGGACACGACCATCCCGATCACGCTGCCATCCGCCGGGGCCTTTGCCAGTTCGGCCGCCAGGCTGAGCCCGCTGTTGCCAGTCAGCTGCTGCGGCAGCACCTTCCAGCCGTATTTTTCCTCCAGGCCTTGTGCGATCAGGCGGGCCTGCGTATCGGCGCCACCGCCCGCCGAGAATCCGATCATCATGGTGATCGGCCCCGGCGGTGCCCAGTCATCCGCCAAGGACAGGGTCGGGGCAATCGTCATCGCGGCCGCCATTGCCAGCGGTTTGAACAGGTTTTCCATCATCTCCTCCCTGATGAATTACCGATCAGCCTGTTCGATGAAGGTAGACTTGTCAACGAAAAGGTTGACATATCCACCTGTTTTGCCCGAGGTTGGCCGTGGGAGGAGTTTGGCATGACTGATGACAGCGAAGAATGCGCGCTGGATCGCGATGGCTTTGATCTGGCGTTGCTTCTGCCGTTCCAGATCACCCAGCTCAGCGCCAAGCTGGCGGCGCAGGCGCGCGCGATTCTGGTGCGGCACGGGTCGCTGACCTTGCCGCAATGGCGGATCATCCGCGTGGTGGCGATGGGGTTGAATGACCGTTCGACCGCGATTCGTAAAAGCGCGGGCATCGACAAAAGCCAGTTCAGCAAGACCGTGAACGCGCTGATCGCGGATGGCTATATCACCACCGCCCCCTGCGAGATCGATCAACGCCAGTTCAGGATCGTGCTGACCGACAAGGCGCTGACCGCCCATGCCGTGCTGGCGCCCGAACTGGCTGCGCGACAGGCGCATCTGCTGGCGGCGCTGACCCCGGAGCAACGCGAGATGATCTTTCCCGCGATCCATGCGCTGGCCCGCGCGGCCGAGACCATCGAATTCTTGAACAACCCTGAAACCAAGGACTGACCCGTGGCCCGATCCAAGAACCTGCTTGTCATCATGTCCGATGAACACCAGTCGCGCGCGCTGTCCTGCGCCGGACACCCGCTTGTCAAAACGCCCAATATGGACCGGCTTGCCGCGCGTGGCGTTCGGTTCACGAATGCCTATACGCCGTCGCCGATCTGCGTTCCGGCCCGTGCCGCCTTTGCGGCGGGGCGCTATGTCCACGACATCCGGCTGTGGGACAATGCGATGCCCTATACCGGTGATCCGCGCGGCTGGGGCCATGCTTTGCAGGACAAGGGCGTTCGGGTCGAATCCATCGGCAAGCTGCATTATCGCGACGCCGAGGATCCGGCCGGGTTCGACGTTGAACATATTCCGATGCAGGTCGTGGGCGGCCACGGCATGGTTTGGGGCTCGATCCGGCGCGAGGATCAGCGCGTGCAGAAGGATGGCCGGATGCTGGGCCCCTATATCGGGCCGGGCGAAAGCAATTACACGCGCTATGACACGGCGGTGGTCTCGCATGCGACGCAGTGGTTCGCCGATGCCGCCAGGACGCCCGACGATCCATGGTGTCTGTATGTCGGTCTGGTCGCGCCGCATTTCCCGCTGATCGTGCCGCAGGAATATCTGGACATGTACCCGCTGGAGAGCCTGCCCCCGTTCAAGCTGCACACGCTGGACGGTTTCGAGAACCACCCCTGGGTCGCAAAGCAGGGATTTGCCCTGCAAGGGGATGAGGGCTTTGCCGACGATCAGGAACGCAAGCTGGCGGCGGCCTGCTATTTCGCCCTGTGCAGCTTTCTGGACGACAATATCGGCAAGCTGATCGCCGCATTGGAGGCGAATGGCCAACTGGATGAGACGACGATCATCTACACCTCGGATCATGGCGACAATGTCGGCGCGCGCGGCCTGTGGGGCAAATCGAACATGTATGAGGAATCGGTCGCCGTGCCGCTGATCGTGGCCCAGCCGGGCGGATCGGCGTCGGAATGCGCCACGCCGGTCAGCCTGCTGGATCTGTCGGAAACCATCATCGACCATTTCGGTGCCTCGCTTGCCGGCGACCGGCCCGGCAGATCGCTGTATGATCTGGCCGAGGAACCCTATGACGAACAGCGCGCGGTCTTCAGTGAATATCACGCCGTCGGCGCGGTCTCGGCAGCCTATATGTTGCGCAGGGGCGACTGGAAGCTGATCCATTATCACGATTTCCGACCCGAGCTGTTCAACCTTGCCGAAGACCCCGAAGAAGTGACAAACCGTGCCGAAGATCCGGCCTGCGCGCAGGTTCTGGCCCAGCTGCAACAGGAGTTGCGCAAGATCTGCGATCCGAAGGCAATGAACGATCTGGCCTTCGCGGATCAGGACGCCATGATCGAAGGTTATGGCGGCCGTGAGGTCGCGATGAACATGGGCGCGCCGGCCGCAACGCCGCCCCCCGCGGTCTGAGGAGACGATTGATGACCACACCCACACGCAGCGACTGCACCGCCGCCCTTGACGAATTGCGCGCCCTGCTGGGCGATCGGCTGTCGACCGGTTCGTCGATCCTGGATGAACATGGCCGGGATGAGGCCTATACCCCCCCGCAGCGCCCCGATGCGGTGGCCTTTCCGCGCGACACGCAAGAAGTGTCGAGGATCGTCAAAATCTGTGCGCGGCATGATCTGCCGGTCATCCCCTATGGCACCGGTACCTCGCTGGAGGGGCAGATCGTGCCGGTTTCAGGTGGCCTCAGCCTTGACATGAGCCAGATGAACCGCGTGATCGAGATCCATGAAAAGGATTTGGATGCCGTCGTGCAGCCGGGGGTCACGCGGACGCAGTTGAACGATGCGTTGCGTGCGACCGGGCTGATGTTCACGGTCGATCCCGGCGCGGATGCCAGCATGGGTGGCATGGCCTCGACCCGCGCGTCGGGGACCAATACCGTGCGCTATGGTACGATCCGCGAAAACGTGCTGGCGCTGGAGGTCGTTCTGCCCGATGGCGAGATCATCCGCACCGGCAGCCGCGCGCGCAAATCCGCGTCCGGCTATGATCTGACGCATCTGTTCATCGGCGCCGAGGGCACGTTGGGGGTGATTACCGAACTGACCGTCAAGCTGCATGGTCAGCCTGAAAGCATCCTTGCCGCTACCTGTGCCTTCGACACGGTCGAGGGGGCGGTCGATACCGTCATTCTGGCGATCCAGTGCGGCCTGCCGATGGCGCGGATCGAATTACTGGACGAGGTTCAGATGAAGGGCATGAACCTGCTGCATGCCGATCTGGGTCTGGCCGAAAAGCCGCATCTGTTCCTTGAATTTCACGGCACCGAAGCCGGGGTGCGCGAACAGGTCGAGACTTTCCGCGAAATCGCCTCGGATCTGGGGGGGCGGGATTTCGCCTTTGCCGAGAAGGCCGAAGATCGCAACCGCCTGTGGGCCGCGCGGCACCACGCCTATTATGCGGGCAAGGCGCTGAAACCCGGCGCGAACGGGCTGGTCACGGATTGCTGCGTGCCGATTTCGGAACTGGCCTGCTGTATCAGCCGTACGAAGCAGGCGATCGAGATGTCGGGCCTGATCGCGCCCCTTGTCGGCCATGTCGGGGACGGGAACTTCCATCTGGCGATCCTTGTCGATCCCGACAGCGATGACGAGATGGACCGCGCCCGCGATCTTGCCGCCTCGGTCAACAAGATCGCCCTGTCACTTGGCGGCACCGTGACCGGCGAACATGGCGTGGGCGTCGGCAAGAAGAAATACATGCTTGCCGAACATGGGGGTGCTTATGCGCTGATGCAGCGGCTGAAACTGGCCGTGGATCCGCAGAACATAATGAACCCCGGCAAGATCGTCTGATCCGGGCGATCCCCTGCTGCGGTCGCTGCGCAGATGCCTGATCACAGACATCCGCGCAGCATCGGTCAGCGGCCCATCCAGCCGCCATCGACGACCAGAACCTCGCCATTGACATAGTCGGATGCGGCCGAGGCAAGGAACACCGCCGGCCCGGCAAAGTCGCGCGGCGTGCCCCAGCGGCCTTGCGGGATGCGGTCCAGAATGGCCTGCGACCGGGCCGGATCGTCCTGCAAAGCCTGCGTGTTGTCGGTGGCGATATAGCCCGGCGCGATGGCGTTGACATTCACGCCCTTGCCCGCCCATTCATTCGCAAGCGCCTTGGTCAGCTGGCCGATTCCGCCCTTTGATGCGGCATATCCAGGAACCGTGATCCCGCCCTGGAATGTCAGCAAGGATGCCGTGAAGATGATCTTGCCCGAACCGCGCGCGATCATGCCGCGCCCGATCTCGCGCGACAGGATGAACTGCGCCGACAGGTTCACCTCGATCACCTCGTCCCACCATTCCTCGGGATGTTCGGCGGCGGGTTTGCGGCGGATGGTGCCCGCATTGTTGACCAGGATGTCGGGCGCGATGCCGTCCGCCTGCAGCTGCGCCGCGAAATCCCTGACCGCCCGGCGGTCCGAAAAGTCGCAGCGATAGGCACGGAAATCGCGTCCAAGCGTGCGGACCGCGCGCTCGACATCCGAGCCTTCGCTTTCCAGCGATGCGCTGACGCCGACGATATCGGCGCCTGCCTCGGCCAGGGCCTCGGCCATGCCGCGCCCGATGCCGCGCTTGCAGCCGGTGACCAGCGCGGTCTTGCCGGTCAGGTCGAAACTGGACAGCACGCTCATGTCATTCCCCCACCTTGATCAGGCTTTTCATCGCCGTGGGGCTTTCGTCCAGCGCCTCGAATGCGCGCTGGATATCGGCCAGCGGGCTGACATTGGTGATGATCTTCTGCGCGTCGATATGGCCCCCTGCGACCAGCGCGATGGCCTGATCATAGTCCTGCGGTTCATAGACCCGTGCGCCGATCAGCTGCAATTCGCGCCAGAAGAACTGAAACAGGTCGATCTGCGGCTTCCTGGCGTGGATCGCGACCATCACGATCCGGGCGCGGGTGGCGGCGATGGCGGTCATCGCATCGACGCCGGGTTGGCTGCCCGATACCTCGAACACGACATCGGCGCCCTTGGTGCCCGTGCGGTCGTCGATCATGGCCTTCAGGTCGGATTCCGCCGGATTGATCGTGTCGAAGCCCAGATCCTCGGCAATGCGCAGGCGGGCAGGGTTCACCTCGGAGATCACGACATTGCCGCCCGCCGCGCGCGCGACCATGGCGACCAGCACGCCGATGGGACCGCCGCCGATGACGACGACATCCTCACCCTGCTGGACCGCCGCCATGCGGACATCGTGACAGGCCACGGCGACCGGTTCGATCAGCGCGGCATGGTCCAGGCGCATGTCGTCGGGCAGCACATGCAGCGTATGGGACGGGGCGTTCCACAGTTCCTGCATGGCCCCGTCGGTATCCAGACCCAGGAATTTCTGGTTGTGGCAGATATGGCCGTGCCCGCGCTTGCAGGCCGGACATTCGCCGCAGGGATCGAGCGGGCGCACGACGACCTTCTGGCCGGGGGTCACGTTGGTCACGCCCTCGCCGATCGCCTCGATCACGGCGGACATTTCATGTCCGACGATGCGGTTCAGGCCGACGCGTGCGTCCATGTTGCCGTGAAACACATGCAGATCCGTGCCGCAGATGCCGCAGAAGGCGATGCGCAGCTGTGCCTGCCCGGGTCCGGGTCCGGGGGTTTCCGTGCGTTCGACCCGGAAAATGCGATTGCCGCGATAGAAGGCGGCGTCGATCATCGTCATGCGTGCAACTCCTGATGTGCGTTGTTCAGCTTGTCCCAGTCGAAGGTGACGCCGATGCCCGGTGCGTCGGGCGCCACGGCGCGGTGATCGCGCAGTGTCAGCGGCGCGTGGGTATAGCGGTCGATGGGAAAGGAATGGACCTCGATCCAGCCGGCATTGGGCTGGGCCGAGACCAGGCTGACATGCAGTTCCTGCATGCCGTGGCTGCAGACCGGCAGGTCATGCGCCCGTGCCAGCCGCGCGACCCGCAGCCAGCCGGTGATGCCGCCGCAATTGCTGGCATCGGGCTGGATGAAGCCTAGCCGCGCATCCGCAACGGCGTATTCGAATTCGTGGATCGTGTGCAGGTTCTCACCCATCGCCAGCGGAATGGGCGAAGTTTCGGCGATCCGGCCATAGCCCTTGTAATCGTCGGGAATGGTCGGTTCCTCGAACCAGGTGATGTCGAAGGGCGCGAACGCCTGCGCGGCTTTCTGCGCATCCTCGACCGACATCGAGTAATTGGCATCGACCATGAAGGTCACCTCGGGGCCGATCAGTTCGCGCACGGCGCGGACGCGTTCGACATCCTGTTCCAGCGTCGGCTGACCGATCTTGATCTTCACGCCGTCGAAACCGGCGGCAAGATAGCCGCGGATCTGGTCCAGAAGCTTTGGCAGGGGGAAGTTCAGATCGATCCCGCCCGCATAGGCGCGACAGTCCCGCGCCGCGCCGCCCGCCATCTGCCACAATGCCTGACCGCTGGCCTTGCCACGCAGATCCCACAGCGCGATATCGACCGCCGAGATGGCAAAGGACGCGATGCCGCCCCGCGCGACATAGTGGACATGCCATTGCATCGCGTCATGCAGATCCTCGACCGCCGATGCATCCCGTCCGGTCAGGAAAGGCGCCAGATCGTGCCGGATCATCGCCAGAATGGCATGGCCGCCCTTTCCGCCAGTATAAGTATAGCCGGTTCCCTCGGACCCGTCCTCCAGTGTGACGGTGGCGGTGATCAGCTGGAAATGGGTGTGATCGCCATGTTTGGCATCGGTCAGCACCTCGTCCAGCGGTACGTTGAATAGGCGGGCCGTGACGGCCTTGATCCTCGCCATGTCAGGAAAGCTCCTTTTGTGTGGCGCGCGACAGCCGGCTTTGAAGCAGGATCACCAGCAGCAGGAACGCGCCCCGGATGACCATCTGCCAATATGCGCTGAGGCTGATGACGCCGCGCCCGTTCTCGAAATTGAGGATGTTGAAGACGAGGCCCAGCAGCAGGGCCCCCGCGACCGTCGCCCCGACCGAGCCGAGGCCACCCGTCAGCAGCGTGCCGCCGACGACCACCGACGCGATGGCCGACAGTTCCCAGCCGATGCCTTCAAGCGGCTGCCCGGCCCCGAAGCCCGATGCCAGGAACACCCCGGCCAGCCCCGCGCAGCCCCCGCTGAGCATATAGACGAATGCCTTCGCGCCGCGCGTGTTCAGCCCCATCATCGCGGCGGCATCCTCGCCCCCGCCGATGGCAAGGACGGTACGGCCAAGCGATGTCCGTTCCAGCAGGATCCACAGCCCGACCACCACGATGGCGGTGATGACGGCGGTCCAGGGCAGCAGGTCGAAGGCCTTGCCCATGCCCAGCTTGGTAAAGTTCGAGCCCCAGTCGATGGAAATCGTCTGCGCGCCCGAAATCACCAATGCGCCGCCCTTGGCCCCCAGCATCGTGGCCAGTGTCGCGATAAAGGGCGGGATGCGCATGGCGACGACGAAGAAGGCGTTCAGCGCCCCGATCGCCAGCCCCGCCATGACCGCGCCGGGCAGGGCGATCTGAATGCCCCAGGGCGACAGATAGGCCGCGACGACCGAGGTGAAGGCCGCCACCGACCCCACCGACAGATCGATCCCGCCGGTCAGGATGACGAAGCACATCCCGACCGAAATGACGATGAACATCGCGTTGTAGTTCAGGAAGGACGAGATGTTATAGGCCCCGCCGAAATTCTCGTAGCGCAGCAGGCCGAACAGGATCAGCGCGGCCAGCGCGGCCCAGACCCCGGCGGAATGCCCGCCGCCCCGCAGATGGCGACGCAGATCGAAGGCTGTTGTGACAGACATCGCTTACTCCTTCCGGGCTTGCTGCAGATAGACGGCGGCGATGATGATCGCGGCCTTGGCGATCAGCGCGACCTCGTCGGCGATGCCATTGGCAAGCAGGGTGTATTTCACCAGCTGGATGATGACCGCGCCCAGGATCGCGCCGAAGATCGGTGCGCGACCGCCCTGCAACAGGGTGCCGCCGACGACGGCTGCGGCGATGGCGTCCAGCTCCATCAGGTTGCCGATCCGCGCCGCATCCGAGGCCG
Source organism: Paracoccus homiensis (assembly GCF_900111675.1). GTDB lineage: Bacteria > Pseudomonadota > Alphaproteobacteria > Rhodobacterales > Rhodobacteraceae > Paracoccus > Paracoccus homiensis. The sequence goes on from NZ_FOHO01000015.1 coordinate 62,994, forward strand.
AGTTGATCGCGACGACGATCAGGCCTGCCAGCCCCGCCAATCCGGCGCAGATGACATAGGCGCCGATCTTGACCCTGTGGACCGGAATGCCCGACAGCCGCGCCGCACGCTCGTTCCCGCCCACGGCCAGCAATTGCCGCCCGAAGGTGGACCGCGCCACGACCCACGACAGCAGAATGGCGATGATCAGGACCAGCCAGCCCTGAAACGGCAGGCCCAGAACCCGTCCCGTGCCCAGATAGCTGAACGAGGGATGCGAAAAGGTCTGCAGGTTGCCATTGGTCAAAACCTGCGCCAGCCCGCGCCCCGAAATGAACAGGATCAGCGTCGCCACGATCGGCTGCACGCCGAACCGGCTGACCAGCAGCCCGTTGAAGACCCCGCAGCACAGCGCGATCAGGATCGGTACGCCGATGGCGGCGATCAGGCCGAGGGCCGGGTTGGCCTGCGCGAAATCCGACAGGAAGATCAGCGGCGCCAGGGCCCCGGCCAGCGCCATGACGGCGCCCACGCTCAGGTCGATGCCGCCGGTCGCGATGACCAGCGTCATGCCCATCGCGACGATGGCGATGGTCGCCATCTGGCTGATATTCACGAACAGGGTCTGCGGCTGAAAGAAATTCGGCGTCACGATAAGGTTGAAGATCACGATGACGGCCAGTGCGATCGCGGCCCCGTGGCGGGCCGGGTCCAGCGCAAGGCGGCCTTGGTCGGGGGCGTTCATGCGGCGACCTCGCTGTTCTGATGCTGTGCGATGACGCCGATCAGCGCGTCCTGCGTCAGGCCGGGATTGTGCAATTCGCGGACCGAGCGCCCGTCCTGCAGAACCACGATGCGGTCGGCCCCTTCGACAAGTTCCTCGAATTCGGAACTGATCAGCAGGACGGAAAGCCCCGCCGCGACCTGATCGCGGATGATCGACTGGATTTCGAATTTCGCGCCGACATCGACGCCGCGCGTCGGTTCGTCCAGGATCAGGATTTCGGGTTCCAGCGCCAGCCAGCGCGCCAGCAGCACCTTTTGCTGATTGCCGCCCGACAATTCGCGGATCGGCTGTTCCATTCCCGCGGTCTTGATCTGCAGGGCCTTGATGTAATGGTCCGCGATCTCGCGTTCGCGGGCGCGGTCGATGGCGCCGCCCTTGCGCAGTTGTGGCAGGATGGCCAGCGTGATGTTCTCGCGGACGGATAGATGCGGAATGATGCCGTCGACCTTGCGGTCCTCGGTCAGAAAGCCGATGCGTTGGGTGATCGCGGTCGCGGGATTGTCCAGCGCGGCCCCGCTGTGATGGGTGATCTGACCACTGACCAGCGGATCCAGCCCGAACAGCGCCCGCGCGGTTTCGGTCCGCCCCGATCCCAGCAGACCGCCCAGTCCAAGGATTTCGCCCTTGCGGATGGTCAGATCGACGCCGCGCAGGCCGGTGCGGGTGCGCAGCCCGGTTGCCTGCAACAGGACCGGACCGGGATCGGAATGGCCGCCCGACAGCGCGGTCAGGCCAGCCGCCTGAATCTCGCCCGCATCGCGGCCCAGCATTTCGGTCACAAGGCCCAGCTTGGTCGTGTCGGCCACATCATGCGTGGCCACGGTCCGGCCATCGCGCATGACGGTGACGCGGTCGCAGATGCGATACAGCTCGTCCAGGAAATGCGAGATGTAGAGAACCGCGACCCCGTCCTGTTTCAGGCCGCGAACGACGGAAAACAACGTCTCGATTTCCTGATCGTCCAGCGAGGATGTCGCCTCATCCATGATCACCAGCTGCGCCTTCAGCGAGACGGCGCGGGCGATGGCGACCAGTTGCTGGATCGCGGTCGAATATTCGCCAAGCGGTCGGGTCACGTCGATATCGACGCCGAACCGCGTCAGGATCTGGCGGGTCCGGTCATGCGCGGCCTTCCAGTCGATCAGGCCAAGCCGGGTCCGCGGCTCGTAACCCATGATCACATTCTCGGTCACGCTCCGCAGCGGCACCAGGCTGAGTTCCTGATAGATGGTCGCGATCCCGGCATCCTGCGCCTCGCGGGCGCTGGTGATCGAAAGGTCGCGCCCCGCCATGCGGACATCGCCCGCATCGCGGCGATAGACGCCGGTCAACACCTTGATCAGTGTGGATTTTCCGGCCCCGTTCTGGCCGATGATGGCGTGAACCTCGCCGGGGCGGATCGACAGGTTGGCATCGCTGAGCGCGATGACACCGGCAAATTTCTTGCCGATACCCGTCATTTCGATCAGATCGGTCATCTTGCGTGTTCCGTCGGTGGCGGACCGGGGCGCGGTGCCCCCCGGTCCTGCGTCACCTCAATAGGCTTCGTCGATATGCTCGGCGGCGTTGTCGGCGGTGAAGATCCGGTCCTCGACCTGAACCCAGCCGGGGATCTCTTCGCCGGCGGCGTATTTGCCCATCACCTCGCAGGCCAGCGGCCCGAAGAAGGGCGAGCTTTCGACCGTCACGCCCATCTTGCCGTCGATGATGGCCTGCAGCGCATCGCGGGTGCCGTCGATCGAGACGATGGTCACATCCTCGCCGGGTTTGCGCCCTGCCAGTTCCAGCGCCTGAATGGCCCCGATCGCCATCTCGTCGTTATGGGCATAGACGACATTCACGTCGGGATGCGCCTGCAACAGCGTTTCCATCACCTGCCGACCCAGATCGCGGGCGAAATCGCCGGTCTGGCTGGCCACGATCTGAAACCGGTCGTCCTGTGCGATGCGTTCGTCGAAGCCCTGCTTGCGGTCATTCGCGGGCGAGGAACCGGTGGTGCCTTCCAGTTCGACGATGATGCCCTGATCTCCCTCGAAATTCTCGATCAGCCAATCGGCCGCGCGTTCGCCCTGATCGATGAAATCCGATCCCAGGAAGGCCACGAAATGCTCGCCCGGCTTGGCGACATCGGGATCGACGGAACGGTCGACCAGAAACACCGGAATACCAGCGGCCTGTGCCTTCATCACGGCCGGGATCAGCGGCTTTTCTTCGCGGGGCGGCAGGAACAGCACGTCGATGCCTTGCGCGATCATCGAATCCACATCTGCTACCTGCTTGGCGGCCGAGCCCGCCGCGTCGGTCGCGATCAGATCCCAGTTGCAGCTTTCGGCAGTGTCGTGGAACGACTTGGTTTCGGCGATGCGCCAGGGGTTGTTGGATTCCATCTGCGCGAAGCCGACCTTGTAGCGTTCTTTTTGCTCAAGGGGGGGCGTTTCGGCCAGACCCGCCCCCGCAAGGACGGATAGCAGTGCGGCGCTTGCCAGCAGTTTCTTGGTCATCTTTTCCTCCTCCGTTGTCGATATGCGCCCGCCTCCTCTTGCGGGGCGCGTGGGTTATTCGTCCCAGTTCATGTAAAGCGTCTGTTTGCGCAGATAGCCGTCAAAGCCGTACTGACCATCCTCGCCGCCAAGGCCGGACTGGCCCCAACCGTTGTGGAAGGCCTGAAACTGTTCGCCATTGGCGCGGTTCACGTAGATCTCGCCGAATTTAAGCGCGGCAGGCGTGCGCATCAGGCGCCGGTGATCGCGGGTGAACACATAGGCCGACAGGCCGAAGCCGGTGTCATTGGCCAGCCGCAGCGCGTGGTCGAAATCATCGACGCGCATCGCGGGAACCACCGGGCCGAACACCTCTTCCTGCATGATCGCGGCCGCGTTGTCGGCAACTTCCAGCACGGTCGGGGCATACCAGTGCCCCTTGGCATAGGCGCCGTCGGTCAGCGGGCCGCCCGGCAGCAGAAGCTGCGCCCCCGACGCCACGGCCTGATCGACCTGGCCCGCGATCTTGGCGACCTCGGCCCCGCTGACCTTGGGGCCCAGATCGGGATCGCCCATCGGGTCGCCGATCCGCAGGGCCTTCGAGGCCGCGACGAACCGGTCCAGAAACGCGTCCGCGATGTCGCGATGCAGATACATGCGTTCATTGCAGGTGCAGATCTGCCCGCAATTGGTATAGCGCGCGGTCAAGGCGGCGGCGACGGCGCGGTCCAGATCCGCATCCTCCATCACGATGAACGGGGCCTTGCCGCCCAGTTCCAGCCGCAGAACCTTCATCCCGTCGGCGGCGGTGCGGAAAATCTCGCGGCCGGCGCGGTTGCTGCCGGTCATGGTGATCATGGCGGTCGCGGGATGTTCGACCAGTGCCTGCCCGATGACTGGACCACGTCCGGTAACGACATTCAGCACCCCGTCGGGGATACCCGCCTCTTTCGCAAGGGCGGCGATGAACAGGCCCGAGAACGGGGTGAATTCATGCGCCAGCATCACGAAGGCGTTGCCCGCAACCAGCGCGGGGCCGATCTTGCGCGCGGCCAGCGCGGCGGGATAGTTCCACGCGGTCAGCCCGACCACGACACCGTAAGGGTGCCGGCGGATCTGGATTTCCTCGTTCGGATTGTCCGATGCGACGATATCGCCACCGATCCGGCGGGCATTTTCGGCCGCATAGTCCAGAAAGCCGACGGTCGCGCCGACCTCACCCCGTGCCTGCGTGATGGGCTTGCCCTGTTCGCGGGTGATCAGGCGGGCGAATTCCTCGGACCGGCGCTCGATCAGCCGGGCAAGGCGGCTGACCGCGCGCCCGCGTTCGATGGCGGGCAGGACGGACCATGCCCGTTGCGCCTGTGCCGCGGACCGGATCGCCTGATCGGCATCCTCGGGCGTGCCTGCGGGGATGGTGCCGATCACGGTTTCATCGGCGGGATTCTCGACCTCGATCACCTCGCGGGGATGCGGGAACAGCCAGTCGCCGCCGACAAACATGCCGGCCTTGATGTGATCTGCCGTCGCGTCGAATGCCATCCTTCGCCCTTTCTGGTCGTACCAAAATATCTGCCGACCATTTACTTTTCGCATCTATCTGTCAATAATTTTCTGAATGACCGCCAGAAAACGTCGATTCAGGGGTGGTCTCGGATAATATGGTCGCTCCAAAGAGGTTCGCGTGACGCAGCAGGAATTTGACTTCATCGTGGTGGGCGGCGGCGCTGCCGGATGTGTGGCCGCCGCGCGACTGGCCAGCGATGGCGGGGCACGTGTCCTGCTGCTGGAAGCCGGGTATTCGCATCGGCATCCGCTGCTGGACATGCCGCCGGGCATCTTCAAGATGATCAACGGCACGCGCTTCATGCGGTATCACAAGACGGTGCCGCAGGCGCATCTGGGCGGGCGCGTGCATGACATTCCGCAGGGCCATGTGCTGGGCGGCGGATCATCGGTCAATGCGCAGGTCTATATGCGCGGCCGGCCTGCGGACTATGACGGCTGGCAGGCAATGCTGCAGGGGGGCAATGACGGTATCGACTGGGGCTGGGACGCCGTCCTGCCGCATTTTCGCAGGATGGAGGGGAACAACCGCCTGCAAAACGACCTGCATGGCACTGAAGGGCCGTTGCTGGTATCGGATCCCGGTCATATCGACCCGCTGTCGCGGCTGTTCGTGCAGGCGGCGCAGGGTCTTGGCCTGCCCTTCAACAGCGATTTCAACGGCACGTCGCAGACGGGCGTCGGGTTCTACCAGTTCATGAACCGCAACGGGCGGCGGTCCTCGGCGGCCTATGCCTATGTCACCCCGCAGGAAGGAAACCCGAACCTGACCGTCCGCCTGCAGGCCGAGGTTCAGCGCGTCGATATCCGCGACGGGCGTGCGGTCGGGGTGACCTATCGCGACAAGACCGGGCTGCATCAGGTCATCTGCACGCGCGAGGTGATCCTGTCGGCCGGATCGCTGGTCACGCCAAAGCTGCTGATGCTGTCGGGGATCGGCCCCGCCGACCATCTGGCCGAACACGGGATCGCCTGCATCGCGGATTTGCCCGGTGTGGGACAGAACCTGATCGACCACCCCGAGGTGCCGATCACGGCGCGTGTGAACGGACCTTACGGATATTACCGGCAAGGGCAGGGTTGGCGGATGCTGCGCAACGGGTTGCAGTTCAAGCTGTTCGGATCGGGGCCCGTGACCTCGGCCGGGGTCGAGGCCGGGGCCTTCGTCAACCCCGACGATCCTACGGCACCGCCCACGATCCAGGCCTTCTGCGTGCCCATCGTCTATGTCGATCGCGACACGCGCGACCTTGTGCAGGACGGGCATGGGCTGACGGTGACGACGGTGGTGGTCAAGCCGAAATCCCGCGGACATGTACGACTGGCCTCGGCGGATCCGGCGGCGATGCCGCTGGTGTCACCGAACCTGCTGCAGCATCCCGACGATATGGCCGAGATGATCAAGGGGCAGCGGTTCTTCCTGCGCGCCTTTGAACAATCGCCCCTGGCACAGCGGATCGAGCGCGTGATGCTGCCCGGCCCGCAGGACCGCGATCACGCGGCCCTTCGCGCCTATTGCCAGCGTTTCGTGAAAACCAACTACCACCCCGCGGGAACCGCCCGTATGGGGCGCGAGGATGACGCGATGGCCGTTCTGGACACAAGGCTGCGTGTGCGGGGCGTCGAAGGCTTGCGCGTCTGCGATCTGTCGGCCATGCCCGATATCAACGCGGGCAACACGCAGGCCCCCGCCATGATGCTGGGCGATCGTTGCGCCGATCTGGCGATGGGTCTTTTATAGGCGGATCAGGGAAGGATGGCAGTCGTGCCGCAGGACACACACAAGAAGAACGGGCGCGCGGCGGATGATGTCGTTCGCTGTCTGGTCGCCAAGATCCATGCCGGGGAATATCCCGACGGGTCGCAGCTGCCGCCTGAACGCAGCCTGATGGAGGAATATGGCATCAGCCGCACCGTCGTCCGCGAGGCGGTTCAGACCCTGTCCCGGCAGGGCCTGCTGGAAGCGCGGCCCCGCTATCGCCCGGTCGTGCGCAAGCCCGGATATGATGCCGCGATCTCGGCTCTTGAAAATGTGGTGACGCATCTGCTGAGCGATCAGAACGGCGTCCGCAACCTGTTCGACACCCGCATCATGATCGAGGTGTCGCTGGTCCGTCGCGCGGCGCGCCACGCGGTCAAGGAGGACATTGCCGCGCTGAAAGCCGCGCTGGAGGCGAACGAGGCCGCAATCCCGGACAGCGATCTGTTCTATCAGACCGACCGTGCCTTTCATGGCGTTCTGTACGACATCGCGCGCAACCCGGTCCTGCCCGCGATCCACAGCGCCTATGTCACCTGGCTGTCGCCGCAATGGTCGCAAATGCCCCGCCTGCCGCAACGCAACCGCGAAAATTTCGAGGCGCATCAGCGGATCTTCGATGCCATCCTGCTGCGTGACCCCGATCTGGCCGAGCAGGAATTGCGCGACCATCTGGACAGTGCGTGGTTGCAGGTGTGCCGGACCTTCGATCAGGATCGCGGCTGATATCATGCGCTGCCGGGGCCGGATGGAAAGGCTGTGGCGTCAGCGCTGAAATCCCGAAACGCCCCCGCCCAGCCGATGCGCCACCTGGTCAGCATCGCCGCCGTTCCGCGTCTTGCGAAGCGGCGACAGGAGGGCCGTGATCAGCAGAATGAATGGCGGCCAGAAGACAAGTGGCCGGATCGACCCTTTGAAACTTGGCATTTTTCCCTCCCTCAAGGTGAATGTCAGGCGCTGTGACGCACCTCATGTCGAATGGATTTGCGGTCCTCGGCGATCATCGCGGCGGCCCGTTCGGCCAGCATCATCACCGGGGCATTCAGGTTCCCCGATGTGATGTTGGGAAAGACGGATGCGTCGATGACCCGCAGGCCGGGCACGCCGTGAACGCGCAGGCGCTGATCGACGACGGCGGTATCGGCATCGGGGCCCATCGCGCAGGTCCCGCACAGGTGATAGATCGAGCCGCCGTTCTGGCGGACATAGTCCAGCATCGCCTGATCGTCCTGACATTGCGCACCGGGCGAGATCTCCTCGGCGGTGATCGCGGACAGGGCCGGGGCCTGCATCAGGCGGCGCATCAGGCGGCTTGCCTCGACCGCTTCGCGACGGTCGCGTTCGGTGGCCAGGAAGTTCAGGCGGATATCGGGCGCGGCACCGGGTTCGGGACGCGACAGGCCGACGCTGCCACGGCTGTCGGGACGGCAGGAATTGAAGCACAGCAGAAAGCCCGGATAGGGTTCGGGCAGCAGCCGCGCCTTGGTGCTTTCGGGGATGCGATAGGACATCGGGTTGAAATACAGCTGGATATTCGGCCCGTCCGTGGCCGATTCCGTCCGAAAGAACCCGCCCGCCTGATTGACGCTGAGGGCCAGCGGACCGCGCCGCGTGGTCAGATAGCGCAGCCCGGCCATCGCCTGACCCCACAGGGGGCGCAGCTGATCGTTCAGCGTCGGGACCGTCGCGCGATAGTAATAGCTGGCGCAGAGATGGTCCTGAAGGTTCTGGCCAACGGCAGGCAGGTTGCGCCGCGTGTCGATGCCAAGCCGCTGCAGATCGCCCCCCGCGCCGATGCCCGATTGCTGCAACAGCATGGGAGAGCCGATGGCCCCCGCCGACAGGATCACCTCGGCCCGCGCATGCACGTCGTGGCGGCTGCCATCCCTGGCACGCAGGGCGACGCCCGTGGCGCGGCCCTCGGCGTCGAACAGCACCCGTTCGGCCTGGGTGACAAGGCGCAGATCCAGATTGGGGCGGCCAAGCGCCGGGGTCAGATAGGTCTTGGAACTGGACTGCCTGCGGCCACGGGCAATGTTGGTTTCATAGATGCCCGCACCCTCGAACCGGGCGCCGTTCATGTCCTCGGTCACGGGCAGCTGGCTTTCGCGGGCCGCCGTCAGGAACCGGTCGCAGATCGGATGGGTCTGGCCCTTCATCGGCGTGATGCCGACCG
>NZ_FOHO01000016.1 GCF_900111675.1 Paracoccus homiensis
ATCGCAGCCGTCAGCGTCGTCTTGCCGTGGTCAACGTGACCAATCGTCCCGATGTTGACGTGCGGTTTCGTCCGTTCAAACTTTGCCTTTGCCATCTACGGCCTCCTGATCGCGGGGCGCGGCGGTGCGGGGGCCCCTGAATTACGTGCGCCGCGATGTATAAGCCGCCAAGGGAAAAATCAAGCCTTCCGGAACGGATCGGCACCCTCATTGGGACCGCGAACGGCTGTGCGCGGAAAACTGATGCAGATACGGAACAATACGCACTTCGTTTTCGATGGTTCCGTGGCACTATGCCGTCAGATTTCACCAATGAGGATCCCGAGATGAGCTTGATGAAAACCTTCGCGCGCGTCGCCGCAGGCGTCATGTTGGCCAAGGGCATCGGCGCTGTGATGCAGAACCGTTCCAATCAGCAATCCGGCTCTGCGCAGGGCCGATCCGGCGGCGGTCTGCTGGGCGATCTTCTGAAGAACAATACCGGCGGCGGATCGGGCAGCCTGCAGGATCGGCTGGGTCAGGTGCTTGGCGGCGGCGCGGGTGGCGGGCAGCGCTATGGCGGCCCGAATTCGACTGGTGCGCAGGGCGGGCTGGGCGGCCTTCTTGACGGGCTTGCAGGGCGCACGCGCGGCGGCGGCACCGGTGGCGGTCTGGGCGATATGCTGGGCCAACTGGCCGGGGGCGCACGCGGCGGCACCGGCGGCAGCGGCGGGCTGGGCGATCTTCTGGGCGGCCTTCTGGGTGGCGGTGCCGCTGGTGCGGCCGCTGGCGGTCTGGCACGCAAGGGTTCACAGCCCGCGAATGACGCCAGCTTCGGCGAGCTGTTCAACGATTCCGTCGCCCGCAACGACGAACCCGAAGTGGCCCCGACCCCCGAACAGAATGCCGTTGCCGGTCTGATGCTGAAGGCGATGATCCAGGCCGCGAAATCCGACGGTCGCATCGACGACGAGGAAAAGCGCAAGCTGCTGGGCCATCTGGGCGACGAACTGGACGACGATGAACGCGAATTCATCCGCGAACAGATGGCCGCCGCGATCGATCCGCAGGCCCTGGCCCGCGAGGTGCCGCAAGGATACGAGGCGCAGATCTATCTGGTGTCGCTGCTGGCCATCGATTTCGACAACGAGGAAGAGGCGCGCTATCTGCACGCCTTGGCCCAGGCCCTTGGCCTTCCGCCCGAAACCGTCAACGACATCCACCAGCAAAGCGGCGCGGTGCCGCTTTACAGTTAAGGCAGACCCGGCGCGGACCGATCCCGCGCCGGATCGCAATCGCGTGAGGCAAGATGGCGGCGATTGATCGGATTCGCCGCCTCTGCCAGACTTCCCCAGCGTCACGTTCTGTGACTGCCCAGCCTTCCAGCCATTCCCAGAAGGAGCCCGCCATGCGACTGATTGCCCTGACAGCCACGCTTGCCACGACCCTGCTGCCCGTTCTCGCCCATGCCGACGCCGCCGAGGACGCGCTGGAGGCGCGGCACGGCTACATGAAGATGCTGGCGCTGAACATGGGCACCCTGTCGGGCATGGCGAAGGGCGAGATCGCGTATGACGAAGCGGCGGCATCAAAGGCCGGCAGCAACATCGAGGCGCTCAGCGGGTATGCGGTGGCCGATCTGTTCATTGAGGGAACTGCCATGGGCGAGGTCGACGACTCCGAGGCGTTGCCGGCAATCTGGGAAAACCCTGACCAGTTCGCCCAGAAATTCGCGGCCCTGTCCGAAGCCGCAGCAGGCGCGGGCGAGGCCGTGAAGGGCGGTCAGGAAAATGTCGCCCCCGCGCTGCAGAAACTGGGCGGCACCTGCAAGGATTGCCACGACGACTTCCGCAAGAAATGAGTGCGGGCCCCGAACATGCGCGGCGCGTCCGGGTGTGGGATCCCGCGCTGCGCATGTTTCACTGGTCGCTGGCGGCATTGGTGATCGCGAATATTCTTCTGGGCAAATTCGGCCCGAATGTGATGACCCTGCATTTCTGGCTGGGCTACGCGATTATCGCGCTGCTGGTCTTTCGGCTGGTCTGGGGCTTCATCGGGCCCGAACCTGCGCGCTTTGGCAGCTTTCTTCGCGGCCCCTCGGCGATCGCTGACTATGGCACACATCTGTTCAGACGACAGCCCAGTCACAGCCACGGCCATAACCCGATCGGGGCGATCTCGGCGCTGGCAATGCTGATCGCCCTGGGGTGGCAGGCCGTGACCGGCCTGATGTCCGACCCCGAGGATTTCGTGAATATCGGCCCGCTTGCCGACAATGTCGGCAGCGCGACCGCCAAGGCGGCGGTCGGCTGGCACCACGCAGGGGCCAATCTGGTGCTGATCCTGATCGGACTGCATCTGGCCGCGATCCTGTTCTATCGCGTCTGGAAGAACGAGGATCTCATCCGCCCGATGATCACCGGTTGGAAATGGGTGCGCGGACGCTGACCCCCTGAACGCCGACCGGGGGCCACAGCCCCCGGTCATGTCATGTGCGGCAGGGGCCGCAAGGCCCGTGCCGCTCCGCTTGTCTTATCCGCGGGTCAGGCGAATTTGTTGTCACGCGGAAAACCGCGCGGAGCCATGCGTCCGGTTCCGGCGCGCTTGCCCAGCCATTCGCTCAGATCGCTTTCGGTGCGGGTCTTGCCGCCCCCCATGGGCCAGCTCAGCCCCTCGGCGATGTTGACGAAGCGCGCATCCGACAGGGTGTCGGCGGCCACAAGCCCGCCACCACTGCCATAACGTTGCAGCCGAACCCCCTTGCCACGCGTCATTTCCGGCAATTCGCTTAGCGGAAAGACCAGCAGTTTGCGGTTCGTGCCGACCACGGCGACATGGTCGCCCGCGACGGGCTTGCACAACAGCGCGTCGCCGTTCAGCACCTGTTTGCCGCTTTTGGTCTGGGCCAGGATATCGCCCGCCTGCACGACAAATCCGTCACCCAGTTTCGAGGCGACCAGATATTTCTCGCCCTCGCGCCACGGAAAGACCGAGATCACCTCGGCCTCGTTCGGCAGATCGATCATCAGGCGCAGCGGCTCGCCCATGCCCCGCCCGCCGGGCAGGTTGTTGGCCGGCACGGTGTAGAAGCGCCCGTTCGAGGCAAAGACCATCAGCTTGTCGGTGGTTTCGGCATGCAGGGCCAGTCCGGGCCCGTCGCCATCCTTGAATTTCAGTTCTGCATCCAGCGGCTGGTGCCCCTTCAACGCGCGGATCCAGCCCATCTTGGACAGGATCACGGTCAGCGGCTCGCGCTCGATCATCGCGTCCATGTCGACCGGCTCGACGATCACGGCATCGGTGATGACCGTGCGACGCAGACCTTCCGGATGCGACTTGCCGAACAGGTTGCGCGTCTCCTTCAGCTGATCCGAGATGCGCGACCATTGCTGGGTTTCGTCGTCCAGCATCGCCTGCAGGCCTTCGCGTTCGGCCTGAAGGTTGTCACGCTCGGCCCGCAATTCGATCTCTTCCAGCTTGCGCAGGGCGCGCAGGCGCATGTTCAGGATCGCCTCGACCTGAACATCGGACAGTTTGAACTCGGCGATCATCAGCGATTTCGGATCATCCTCATAGCGGATGATCTCGATCACGCGATCCAGGTTCAGATAGGCGACAAGATAGCCTTCCAGCACCTCGAGCCGCGCCGCGATCTTGTCCAGACGGAAATTCGCGCGCCGGATCAGCACCTCGCGCCGATGGTCCAGAAAGGCGCGCAGCACCTCTTTCAGGCTGCACACCTTTGGCACGCGCCCGTCGATCAGCACATTCATGTTCAGGCTGAAGCGCGTTTCCAGATCGCTGACCTTGAACAGCGCGGCCATCAGCTGTTCGGGATCGACCGCGCGGTTCCGGGGTTCCAGAACGATGCGGACATCCTCGGCGGATTCGTCGCGGACATCGGCCAGAATCGGCACTTTCTTGGTCTGGATCACCTCGGCCAGACGCTCGATCAGTTTGGATTTCTGCACCTGATAGGGAATTTCGGTGACAACGATCTGCCACTGACCGCGGCCCAGATCCTCTTGCTCCCACTTGGCCCGCACGCGGAAGGCGCCGCGCCCGGTGCGATAGGTCTCGGCAATCGATTCGCGGCTTTCGACGATGACCCCGCCGGTGGGAAAATCCGGACCGTTGATCAGACCGGCCAGGGTGTCATCCCGCGCGTCCGGCGTCTTGATCAGATGCAGGCAGGCATCGATCACCTCATGCAGGTTATGGGGCGGCACATTGGTCGCCATGCCGACCGCGATCCCCGACGCACCGTTCGCCAAAAGGTTCGGAAAGGCCGATGGCAGGACCACGGGCTCGGTCAGGGTGCCGTCGTAATTCGGGCGGTAATCGACCGAATCTTCGGCCAGACCGTCCATCAGCGCCTCGGATGCCTGCGCCAGACGCGCCTCGGTATAGCGGGCGGCGGCGGGATTGTCGCCGTCGATATTGCCAAAGTTCCCCTGCCCGTCGACCAGCGGATAGCGCATGGCGAAATCCTGCGCCAGACGCGCCATCGCGTCATAGATGGCGGCATCGCCATGGGGGTGATAGTTGCCCATCACATCGCCGGTGATCTTGGCCGATTTCCGAAAGGCACCGTTTGGCGACAGCCGCAATTCGCGCATGGCGAACAGGATGCGGCGATGCACCGGCTTCAGCCCGTCACGGGCGTCAGGCAGGGCGCGATTCATGATCGTGGACAGGGCATAGGTCAGATACCGGTCGCCGATGGCACGGCTTAAAGGTTCTGCCTGCGTGTTCTGTTCGGGGTCGGTGGGCAATTCGTCTGACATGGAAGATGGATATGCCCTGCCGCGGGCCCGGTCCAGCCGAATTTGTCATCGGGAACACGCGGGGCGGCGTGGCGTTATCATCAGGGATCGGCTATGCAGGATGTCATCCGGCCGACAAGAACGCGGGGGACATATGTTACGATTGCTTGGCCTGATGGCCGTGACATTGCTTGGTTTCTACATCGTCCTGTCCATCTATGGCACCGGCGATCCCCGTGCAGCCCGCCGCGCCGAATTGCAGACGGATGCCCCCCGCGCCGCCGAGGATCCGGGCGCCCCGGATCTGACCGCACCCGCGCCCCAAGCCGACCCCGCGCCCGAACCCGCCGCCGAGGTGGTTCAGGCCACATCCCAGACACCGGAACAGGTTCAGCGGTTTCCCGGCCCCGCGCTGCGCCCGTCGCCCGAATATCCCAATGGCACACCTGACGCCGACGGCACCGCCCCTGCCCCCGCAGCGGTCGGCAGCGGCGGCCCGGTCATGTATGTCACCGGCAACAGCGTGAATTTCCGTGCCGGGCCATCGACCGGCAATGCCGTGATCGGCGCCCTGTCGCGTGGCGCCGCGGTCGAGGCGCTTGGCCCGACCGACGCCTCATGGGTGAATATCCGCGATACCCAGGGGCGCGAGGGGTATATGTCCGGCCAGTTTCTCAGCACGGATCAGCCAAACTGACATGACAAAGCGCGTATTGATCACCGGATGCTCGTCGGGCATCGGACTGGACGCGGCACGCCGGATGCAGGCCGAGGGGTGGCAGGTCGTCGCCACCTGTCGCAGCGAACAGGACCTTGCCGCCCGCCGCGCCGAAGGCATGCAGGCGCTGCATCTGGAACTGTCGGATGCCGACAGCGTGGCCCGTCTGGTCGATGAGGTGCTGGCCACCGGGCCGCTGCACGCATTGGTCAACAACGCCGCCTTCGCCCTGCCCGGCGCGGTCGAGGACATGCCCCGCGACGCCTTGCGATCCATCTTCGAGGCGAATCTGTTTGGCACCCATGACCTGACCGTGCGGCTGATCCCGCAGTTCCGGCAGACCGGCGGGCGAATCGTGAATGTCAGCTCGGTCCTTGGGTTGGTGGGCATTCCCTGGCGCGGCCCCTATGTCGCGACCAAATTCGCGCTGGAAGGGCTGACCGACGTGCTGCGGCTGGAAATGCACAGCACCGGCGTCCGCGTGATCCTGATCGAACCCGGCCCCATCGCCAGCCGCATCCGCGAAAACGCGATCCCGCATTTCGAACGCTGGGTCCGCTGGCAGGACAGCGCCCGCGCCGAGGATTACCGCAACGGCCTGCTGAAACGCCTGTATGAACCGGGCGCCAAGGATCGCTTCGAACTGCCGCCCTCCGCCGTCAGCGACCGGCTGGTCCACGCGCTGACCGCGCCCCGGCCCCGCGCCCGGTATCACGTGACCATCCCCACGCGGATGTCGTCAATCGGTCGCAGGCTGCTGCCGACCGGCGCACTGGACTGGTTTGCGCGGCGCAGCTAGGGTTCGCGGCGAAAGGCGGGAACGATGACCGACAAACCTCTGCTTATAATTGTCGTCCTTGCGGTGCTGATCGTGCTGGGCATCCTTGCGACGGGTATCGGCGGCTTTGCCCGCGGCGGCGAATTCAACCGCAAACACGGCAACCGGCTGATGCGGTGGCGCCTGATCGCGCAGGCGATCGCCGTCGCGCTGATCATGCTGTTCATCTATCTCAGGGGCTATTGATGGTTGTTCTGAACAAGATCTACACCCGCACCGGGGACAAGGGCGATACCGCGCTGTCGGACGGATCGCGCGTGGCGAAACATGATCCTCGCGTCGAAGCCTATGGCACCGTGGACGAACTGAACGCGACGCTCGGCCTGTGCCGCCTGCATGCGCAGGGTGTCATGGCGGAACGGATCTCGGTGATCCAGAACGACCTGTTCGATCTGGGCGCCGACCTGGCCCGCCCGAACATGGCGGCAGACGATCAGGCCGGCTATCCGGTGCTGCGGATCGTCGATACCCAGGTCGACCGGCTGGAACGTGAAATCGACGACATGAACGCCGATCTTGCCGCGCTGCGCAGCTTTATCCTGCCGGGCGGCTCGGTTCTGGCGGCACAGCTGCACCTGTCGCGTACCGTCGCCCGCCGGGCCGAACGCCGCGCGACCGAACTGGCGGCGGGCGGCGACGCCAATCCTGCGGCGATCCGCTATCTGAACCGCCTGTCCGACTGGCTGTTCGTGGCCGGTCGTCAGGCCAATGACGCCGGCAAGAACGACATCCTGTGGGTGCCCGGCGCCAGCCGCTGATCCCGAAATACGCTGCGTCGCAGCGCCGTGATGGCGCAAACGCAGCGTCGAAGGCCGTTTTTGCCCTGTAACAATGGAAAATCCGTCGCTAACACTTGCTCGACGGAGAAGATAAGGAAAGGGAGAGGAGCCCATGAAGGTTCTCGTGCCGGTTAAGCGCGTGATTGACTATAACGTCAAGGCGCGTGTGAAGGCTGATGGTTCTGGCGTCGATCTGGCCAATGTGAAGATGTCGATGAACCCCTTTGACGAGATTGCGGTCGAAGAGGCGATCCGCCTGAAGGAAAAAGGCGTCGCGACCGAGGTCGTGGCCGTCAGCATCGGGGTCAAGCAGGCGCAGGAAACACTGCGCACCGCGCTGGCCATGGGCGCCGACCGCGCGATCCTGGTGGTGGCCGCCGATGACGTCCATACCGATATCGAACCGCTGGCCGTCGCCAAGCTCCTCAAGGCCGTGATCGACGAGGAACAGCCCGGGCTGGTGATCGCGGGCAAGCAGGCAATCGACAACGACATGAACGCGACGGGCCAGATGCTGGCCGCGCTGCTGGGCTGGGGTCAGGCGACCTTCGCCAGCAAGATCGAGATCGAGGGCGAGACCGCCAAGGTCACCCGCGAGGTCGATGGCGGCCTGCAGACCATCGAGGTCAAGCTGCCCGCCATCGTCACCGCCGACCTGCGCCTGAACGAGCCGCGCTACGCCTCGCTTCCCAACATCATGAAAGCCAAGAAAAAGCCACTGGACGAAAAGACCGCCGCCGATCTGGGCGTCGATGTCAGCCCGCGGCTCGAGATCGTCTCGGTCAAGGAACCCGAGGGTCGCAAGGCCGGGATCAAGGTCGAAACCGTGGATGAACTTGTCTCGAAACTGAAAGAAGCGGGGGTCGTGTAATGGCTGTTCTTCTGCTGGGTGAAGTCACCAATGGCGAACTGAACCGCGACGCCACCGCCAAGGCGGTCAGCGCGCTGAAATCCCTGGGCGATGTGACGGTGCTCTGCGCGGGCGCCTCGGCCCAGGCCGCGGGCGAAGCCGCCGCCACCATCGACGGCGTCGCGAAGGTCCTGGTGGCCGAGGACGCGCTTTACGGTCACCGTCTGGCCGAACCGGCCGCCGCGCTGCTGGTCGGTCTTGCGGACGGGTTCGACCACATCGCCGCGCCGGCGACGACGGATGCGAAAAACATCATGCCCCGCGTCGCGGCGCTTCTGGATGCGATGGTCATCTCGGATGTGTCGGCGGTGGTCGATGCCGACACGTTCGAACGCCCGGTCTATGCCGGCAACGCGATCCAGACGGTGAAATCGAAGGATGCGAAAAAGGTCCTGACGATCCGCACCGCCAGCTTCGATGCCGCGGGCGACGGCGCCGCCGCCCCGGTCGAAGCCACGGCCAAGGCCGATGATCCGGCCCTGTCGGCCTGGGTCGCAGACGAGGTCGTGGAAAGCGACCGCCCCGAACTGACCTCGGCGGGCCGTGTCGTCTCGGGCGGACGCGGCGTGGGGTCGAAGGACGACTTCGCCCTGATCGAGAAACTGGCCGACAAGCTGGGTGCCGCGGTCGGCGCCAGCCGCGCGGCGGTCGATTCGGGCTATGCCCCGAACGATTACCAGGTCGGTCAGACCGGCAAGGTCGTCGCCCCCGAACTCTATGTCGCCATCGGCATCTCGGGCGCGATTCAGCACCTTGCGGGGATGAAGGACAGCAAGGTCATCGTGGCCATCAACAAGGACGAAGAGGCCCCAATCTTCCAGATCGCCGATTACGGCCTGGTCGGTGACCTCTTCGCGACGGTCCCCGAACTCACGGAAAAGCTGTAACCGCTTCTTCTTTGCCCCAAATACCCAAGGGGGGAATCGCCGAAGGCGATGGGGGCATCGCCCCCTGCCACGGCAGCCGACCGCCCCGAAAGGGGCGGTTTTGCATTGCAGCACGGCAATCGCCGCCCTATCGTCCGGCCGTCACAGGAATGAGCGAGGCGAAGATGGCGATTCAAACAGTTGGCGTGATCGGCGCAGGCCAGATGGGCAACGGCATCGCCCATGTTTTTGCCCTTGCCGGCTATGACGTGGTCCTGAACGACATCAGCCAGGAGGCGCTGAACAACGCGTTGGCGCTGATAGATCGCAATCTGGAACGCCAAGTCAGCCGCGACAAGATCTCGGCCGAAGCCAAGCGCGAGGCACTGGCGCGGATCAGCACGACCCTGAACCTTCCCGATCTGGGCAAGACCGATCTCGTGATCGAGGCCGCCACCGAACGCGAAACCGTCAAGCAGGCGATCTTCGAGGATCTGGTGCCCCATCTGCGGCCCGAAACGATCCTGACATCGAACACCTCGTCGATCTCGATCACCCGCCTCGCCAGCCGCACCGATCGCCCGGAAAAATTCATGGGCTTCCATTTCATGAACCCCGTGCCGGTGATGCAGCTTGTCGAACTGATCCGCGGCATCGCCACGGATGAGCCGACCTACAAGGCATTGCACGAGGTTGTCGAAAAGCTGGGCAAGACCGCCGCCAGCGCCGAGGATTTCCCGGCCTTCATCGTGAACCGCATCCTGATGCCGATGATCAACGAGGCCGTGTATACCTTGTACGAGGGCGTCGGGAACGTGAAATCCATCGACGAATCGATGAAACTGGGCGCGAACCACCCGATGGGGCCGCTGGAACTGGCCGATTTCATCGGGTTGGACACTTGCCTTGCGATCATGAACGTGCTGCATGACGGGCTGGCAGACACCAAGTACCGCCCCTGCCCGCTTCTGACCAAATATGTCGAGGCAGGCTGGCTGGGCCGCAAGACCGGGCGCGGCTTCTACGATTATCGCGGCGAGGTGCCCGTTCCGACGCGCTGATGTCGCGTTCCGACGCGAAAGCCCGGTCGGAATGCGTCTGATTGGGCAGATATTCCCAATTCAGGAGGCTCCGCCCATGACGACGCTTCGACTTTCCACCGTCGCGCTGATGCTGGCCGCGACGGCGGCCCCGGCTTTTGCGCAGGATGCGGACAGTTGCACGACCGTTCGCATGTCGAATCCCGGCTGGACCGACATCACGGCAACGAATGGCGTGGCCCAGACCCTGCTGCAGGCGCTTGGCTATCAGGCAGAGATCAGCACGCTTTCGGTGCCCGTCGGCTACGAGGCACTGAAGAACGGCCAGACCGACCTGTTTCTGGGCAACTGGATGCCCGCACAGCAGAAATTCCGGGACGATCTGGACGCAGCGGGCGGCATCGAGGAACTGGTCCAGAACCTTGAGGGTGCCAAGTTCACGCTGGCGGTCAACAAACCCGGCGACGAGGCAGGCGTCAGTGATTTCGCTGATCTGGATGCCCGGAAGGGCGCCTTTGAAGGCAAGATCTTCGGTATCGAACCCGGTGCGCCCGCCAATCAGTCCATTCAGGCCATGATCGACGCCGATGATTTCGGATTGGGCGACTGGACGCTGGTGGAAAGCGGTGAACAGGCGATGCTGGCGCAGGTGGGTCGCAACGCCTCGGCCGGGACGCCGACCGTGTTTCTGGCCTGGGCGCCACACCCGATGAACGAGGCGATTGACATCACGTACCTGTCGGGCGGCGACGAACAGTTCGGGCCGGACTATGGCGGCGCGACCGTGCATACCCTGGCCCGCAGCGAATGGGTGCAGAACTGCCCCAACGCGGCCAAGCTGTTCAGTCAGCTTGTCTTTGACATTCCAATGGAAAACCAGCTGATGGGCATGATCCTGAACGACGGTACCGACCCGGCCGATGCGGCCTCGGCGTGGCTGGCGCAGAACCCGCAGGTCCTGGACGACTGGCTTGCCGGCGTGACCACCACGCAGGGCGACCCGGCGAAAGAGGCCGTGCTGGCGGCGATCGGTGGTTGATCAGATGCAACCCAATATCCTGATTCTGATGGCGGACCAGTTGTCGGGCGTGCTGTTCCCCGATGGTCCCGCCGATTTCCTGCACACGCCCAACCTGCGGCGGCTGGCCGAACGCTCGGCCCGCTATGCCAAGGCCTATACCGGCAGTCCACTTTGCGCCCCCGGACGGGCCAGCTTCATGTCAGGGCAGCTTCCGCGCCGCACGCGGGTCTACGACAATGCGGCCGAATTCGCCTCGGATATTCCGACCTATGCCCATCACCTGCGTCGCGCCGGTTATCAGACCTGCCTGTCGGGCAAGATGCATTTCGTCGGCCCCGATCAGCTGCACGGGTTCGAGGAACGGCTGACCACCGACATCTATCCCGCAGATTTCGGCTGGACCCCGGATTACCGCAAACCGGGCGAGCGGATCGACTGGTGGTATCACAACCTGGGCTCGGTCACCGGTGCGGGCGTGGGCGAGATCAGCAACCAGTTGGAATATGACGACGAGGTTGCCTATAACGCCTGCCGGAAACTGTATGATCTGGCGCGCGGCAATGACGACCGGCCGTGGTGCCTGACGGTCAGTTTCACCCACCCGCATGACCCGTTCGTGGCCCGCCGGAAATACTGGGACCTGTACGAGGATGCGCCCGAACTGGCCGCGCCGACACCGATCCCCTACGAAGATCAGGACCCTCATTCGCAACGGCTGATGGATGCCTGCGACTGGCAGAATTTCGACATCACCGAAGATCACATCCGCCGGGCGCGGCAGGGGTATTTCGCCAATATCAGCTATGTCGACGACAAGATCGGTGAAATTCTGGACGTGCTGGACAGCACCCGACAGGAAGCGATCATCCTGTTCCTGTCCGATCACGGCGAAATGCTGGGCGAGCGCGGCCTGTGGTTCAAGATGAGCTTCTACGAAGGCTCGGCCCGGGTGCCGCTGATGATCGCGGCGCCGGGAATCGAACCGGGGCGGGTGGATGCGCCGGTCAGCACCATCGACGTGTTGCCGACCCTGTGCGATCTGGCCGGGATCCCGATGGACGAGATTGCGCCCTGGACCGATGGCAAGTCGCTGGCAAAGGGCGCGGACAGCCGCGGTCCGGTTGCCATCGAATACGCCGCCGAGGGCAGCATCGCGCCGCTGATCGCCCTGCGCGAAGGGCCGTGGAAATACACCGCCTGCCCTGCCGATCCCGAACAGCTGTTCAATCTGGACGAGGATCCGGGGGAACGGCGCAATCTGGCGGGCGATCCGGCCCATGCCGCGACGCTGGGGCATTTCCGTGCCATGGCGCATGAACGCTGGGATCTGGCGGCCTATGATGCCGAGGTGCGGCAATCGCAGGCACGGCGCTGGATCGTCTACGAGGCGCTGCGCAACGGATCCTATTACCCGTGGGATCACCAGCCGCTGATGAAAGCGTCCGAACGCTATATGCGCAACCACATGGACCTGAATGTCCTTGAGGAAAATCAGCGCTTTCCCCGCGGCGAATAGCATCGAGGGGGCCGGTCACCCGGCCCCATCCGTGTCTGGCGATCAGTCTTCGGACTTGCGGTCGCGCTGATCCATGAACTGATCGAATTCGGCCTTGTCCTTGGCCTCGCGCAGTTTCTGCAGGAAATCCACGAAGTCGCGGTGCTCATCCTCCAGCCGCTTCAACGTCTCGTCGCGATAGGCGTCGAAGGCGGTGTTGCCGGTGGGCGCGGCATAGTAATGCGCGCGGCGCTGGCTGCGATTGCTGCATCCGAACATGCGTTTGCTCCAGATCATATATCCAAGGATTGCAAGGCCCACGGGCCAGAACAGGACAAAGCCAAGGATCATCGCAACGATCCAGGCGGGCTTGCCCCGTGCATCCAGCCAATCGCGGGCCCGTGTCAGCGGTCCATTGCCGGGCATGCGAAAATCAGGGGCCGGCTGGCTGACGTTATACATTTCTAGCCTCCATGTTAATGTTAGTAACATTTACATAGATGGGGCATGCAGGACCGCAATCAAGAGGTGCCGCAATAAAAATCGTTATTCCGGGATCAGGCCAAGCCCGCGCAGATAGATGATCGCGCCGCTTTCCAGCATTTCCGACGGCTCGACAGAACTGCGCCCGCCGGGCTTGCCGCGTGAAAAAAGTTCGACCACGCCATGGCTTAGCGCCCAGACATGATTGGCCACCATGCGGGCGGGCGGGCGTTTCGCCGCAGGCAACGGCTGTGACAACGCCTCGGCCGCGCGGACCAGCACGCTTTGGGCCTGATCCGAGGCCTTGGCCAGATCAGGGTTGCCCGCGATCGAGATGCCGGATTCGAACATCGCCATGTAATATCCGGGCCGCTCGGCCGCGAAATCCAGATAGGCCTGCCCCATGCGCAGAAACGCGGTCAGGTTCCGG
This sequence comes from Paracoccus homiensis, assembly GCF_900111675.1. Taxonomy (GTDB): domain Bacteria; phylum Pseudomonadota; class Alphaproteobacteria; order Rhodobacterales; family Rhodobacteraceae; genus Paracoccus; species Paracoccus homiensis. The sequence goes on from NZ_FOHO01000016.1 coordinate 13,326, forward strand.
GGACGCCCCTGATCGAACGCGCTTTCCAGTCGATCCGCGAAATCCAGAAACCCCTGACGTGCGACCTCTTCGATCAGATCGTCCCGGCCCCTGAAATGTCGGTAGGGTGCCGCAGATGACACCCCGGCCCGCCGTGCTGCCTCGGCCAGGGTAAAGGCTTGCGGGCCCATTTCCTGAATCAGCGTGGCCGTCGCCTCTACCAATGCCTGTCGCAGATTTCCGTGGTGATAGCTTTTGCGTTCGGGCACAGCGCCGCCCTACATGCCTTCGCCGAAATAATCGCCGACCAGCGCCTCTAGCGCGTCGGCCAGTTCCGCGGCCTGCGGGCCGGTCGTCGTCACCATAATCGATGTGCCGCGCGGCGCGGCCAGCATCAAAAGCCCCATGATGGAATCGCCGGAAACGCTCATCCCGTCCTTCTCGACGGCGGCCTGCGCGTCGAATTGTTCGACGACATCGACGAATTTCGCGCTGGCGCGGGCGTGAAGCCCTTTGACATTGATGATGGAAAGTTCGCGGGTAACGGCTGCGGTCATTGAGCGGGGGTCCGGGCGTCGATCATGGCGTCTGCGGGAACGTTGTAGGAATTGATATATTTCCGTCCCGCTTCCTTGGCAAAGGAAACCGCATCGGCAACCGGAAGATGACGCGACTTTGCCAATTTCACCAGCATCGGAAGATTGGCCCCGTAAAGGATCGTGCGGTCGCGCACCGCGCAGGCCGGCACCGACAGGTTCGAGGGCGAGCCGCCGAAGAGATCGGTCACAACCACGACGCCATCGCCCAGATCGACGGAATTGGCCGCGGCCATGATTTCGGCCGTTTTGGCGGATCGGTCGTGATCATCCTCGATCGCGACCGCCGCGATTCCGTTCTGCGGGCCGACCACATGTTCGACCGCCGACAGATATTCGCGGGCAAGGCCGCCATGCGCTACGATGACAATTCCGATCAACGCGTTCCACCAAGTCCAAAAACCCGCATCATGACGCCGCCCCCTTTACCCCTGCCGCGACCCGCGCCACATCTGCGGCGCCGCCATCGGCATGGGCGGACGACGCCGCGATGCGGCGCTCCAGTTCCCTATGTCTTATTGACACCGGCCATCCTGCCTCTGCAAGCGCCTGAGACATCTTTTCGACCAAAGTGACGGAACGGTGTTTGCCGCCTGTGCAACCAAACCCAACCGAGAGATGTGTTTTCCCTTCCTCTACATGCGCAGGCAGCAAAAACAGCAACAAATCACGGCATCGCTGAAAGAATTCATCATAGCGCGAGTCGGTGGCAACAAAGTCCTGAACCGGCGTGTCAGTACCGTTCAACTCGCGCAGCTCGGCCTCCCAATGGGGGTTCGCCAGAAAGCGGCAGTCGAACATCACATCCAGCCCGCGCGGTACGCCACGCTTGTAGGAAAAGGAATGCAGCGACAGGCTAAGCCGCTGGCTCGCCTGCGTGTCGAACCAGCGGGCCAGTTCCGCCTTCAGGTCATGGGGCGACAATTCGCTGGTATCGACCAGCACATCGGCCCGCGACCGGATCGCGGCAAGTACGTCGATCTCGGCGGTTACGCCCGACAGCGGCGACCCTTCGGGCGACAACGGGTGACGGCGGCGCGTCTCGCTATAGCGTCGGATCAGGACGTCGGGCTCGCAGTCCAGAAACAGAACCTCGGGCGCAAAACCCGGATGCCGCGTCAGCCGGTCGATCAGCTCGATGACATTGCTGGTGGAAAAGTCGCGGTTGCGCACATCCAGCCCCAAGGCCAGCGGCGTCGGGCGCGCGGCCCCATCCAGAAGCCGCGGGATCAGCGACAGCGGCAGATTGTCGATCGCCTCGAAGCCCAGATCTTCCAGCACGTTGATCGCGGTCGAGCGACCCGCACCCGACGGGCCGGTGACCAGAACGACGCGCTGCGCCACCTGTCCGGCATCAAACTCTGTCTGTTCGTTCATGACTTCATCGTTGACCATTGGCCATCCTTCAATCTGAACCGCGACCGTCTACGCGCACCGACCTTTCAACATCATTTGCCGCATAGCAGCATAAAGCTGTGGCCTATAGGGCCTCAACACAAGAGGCACGAAGATTCCCAATATTTCGTGAACGCGCTGCGGGGGCAAGCGCATCTGCTCGTCCTGACCAAGGTCGATGACGCAATGAAGCTGGGCTTGTGGCAGGTTGTCGGCGTGCAAGATCCCGATCCCGCGCGCCTCGATCTGCCCGGCGATCGTGTCGGGCGGACGGGCGAAAAGCGTATCCCCGCGCCGCTGAACGCAGGTCTGGTCGTCGCTGACCAGATCAGCCCCCACCGCCATCAGGTCCAGTGCCAGTGCGGACTTGCCAGACCCTGAAGGGCCCAAGATCAGAAGCCCCCTGCCCTGAACCGCGACACAGGTCGCATGCAGCATCGTTTCGCGAATCACCATGCCCCCAAGTTGCCCGCAATCACGGGTGGAATCCGCCGCAATCGTCCCCAAACGGACCATGTTAGCGTTAACATTAGCTGTTTGCGCTAACCGTTTGCGCTCGCTTGTTTCCTCGTTTTGGCAGCGTGCTATAGGCCGAAGACACTGTGTCACGGAACTGTCGCAGCCACTATTGCAGTCAGGAGCTTGAGGAATATGACGACGCGCGTAAACCCGAATTGCCGGTTGGAAGATCAAGGGATCGAAGGGCTGGGCCGGGTTTATTATAACCTGCTGGAGCCGGCCCTGATGACCGAGGCCGTCGCGCGCGGCGAAGGCAAGCTGGGCCTTGGCGGCACGTTCCTTGTCTCGACCGGCGCCCATACCGGCCGTTCGCCCAAGGACAAATTCGTGGTCCGCACCAAGGATGTCGAGGATACGATCTGGTGGGAAAACAACGCCCCCATGTCGCCCGAGGCTTTCGACCTGCTGCATGCCGACATGCTGGCCCATATGAAGGGCGGCGATTATTTCGTGCAGGATCTGTTCGGCGGCGCTGACCCGGCCGAGCGTCTGGACGTGCGCGTCATCACCGAACTGGCCTGGCACGGGCTGTTCATCCGCCACCTTCTGCGCCGCCCCGAGGCCCATGAACTGGCGGAATTCGCGCCCGAATTCACCATCATCAACTGCCCCAGCTTCAAGGCCGATCCGGCCCGCCACGGCTGCCGCAGCGAAACGGTCATCGCGCTGAACTTCGAAAAGAAGATCATCCTGATCGCCAACACCGCCTATGCCGGCGAAAACAAGAAATCGGTGTTCACGCTGCTGAACTACATCCTGCCCGGCAAGGGCATCATGCCGATGCATTGCAGCGCCAATCACGCGCCCGGCAACCCGGATGACAGCGCCGTGTTCTTCGGCCTGTCGGGCACGGGCAAGACCACGCTGTCCGCCGACCCCAGCCGCGTGCTGATCGGCGATGACGAACATGGCTGGTCCGACAACGGCATCTTCAACTTCGAAGGTGGCTGCTATGCCAAGACCATCAACCTGTCTGCCGAGGCCGAACCCGAAATCCACGCCACCTGCTCGCGCTTTGGCACCGTGATCGAAAACATGGTCTTCGATGCCGACACGCTGGAACTGGATTTCGAGGACAACTCGATCACCGACAACATGCGCTGCGCCTACCCGCTGGACGCGATCTCGAACGCCTCGGACAGCAGCCTCGGCGGGCATCCGAAAAATGTGATCATGCTGACCTGCGACGCCTATGGCGTGCTGCCGCCGATTGCACGGCTGACGCCCGCGCAGGCGATGTATCACTTCCTGTCGGGCTTCACCTCGAAGACGCCGGGCACCGAAGTCGGCGTGACCGAACCGATCCCGACCTTCTCGACCTGTTTCGGCGCGCCCTTCATGCCCCGCCGCCCCGAGGTCTATGGCAAGCTTCTGGCCGACAAGATCGCCCAGCACGGCGCAAGCTGCTGGCTGGTCAATACCGGCTGGACCGGCGGCGCCTTCGGCACCGGTTCGCGCATGCCGATCCGCGCCACCCGCGCCCTTCTGTCCGCGGCGCTGGATGGCAGCCTGAACGAGGTCGAGTTCCGCAAGGACCCGAATTTCGGCTTCGACGTGCCGGTGTCGGTTCCGGGCGTGTCCGATGTGCTGCTGGACCCGCGTCAGACCTGGGCCGACCGCGAGGCCTATGACGTGCAGGCGCAGAAACTGGTCCAGATGTTCAGCGACAATTTCGCCCAGTATCTGGAAGGCATCGACGACGAGGTCCGGGCCGCCGCCATCGGCTGACCTGCCCGGCGCAATTCTTGAAAAGGCCGCCTCCGGGCGGCCTTTCTTCATTGCAGACGATCACGCGACAAATGACAAACCCCGCGCCACTACGCGGGGTTTTCGCATCATGTCGGGTGGCCAACGGCCACCCGTCCGCTTGGCCACCGGCCGATCAGCCGATCTTGCCGCCGCCCTGCTTGGTAATGGCCACGACCGACGGACGCACCGGCATCGCATCGTCGAAATCCGGCCAACGGGTCGACAGGTCTTCGTAATAGGACGGGCGACCATGACCGTCCCAATCCTCGCCACCATCCGCGGGGTGCTGGACGGCGACGAAGAAGGTCGTCAGATCCGCCGTCGGGCACGGGCCGCACATCTCGGCGCCGACCGGCACACGGTAGAACAGGCGCGAGGTGCCGCGTGCGCTGCCTTCCGTGTCCATCGCCCACAACCCGTCGGTGCGGCCGGTCTTGCCGGGCGAATTGCCATCGGTCGACACCCACAGGCGGCCATCACTGTCCACGGCGCAGTTGTCGGGCATGCCGAACCAGCCATCTTCCGTCGTCGCGGTCGAGAAGGTGGCCCCGACCTCGGCGATGGACGGATCGCCGCATTTCACCAGGATTTCCCAGGTGCCTTTGGTCGCGGCCAGGTCGCCACCCTCTTCCACGATCTCGACGATATGGCCGAAGGCGTTGTCCACGCGCGGATTGGCGGCATTCGCCTCTTCGCGCTTGGTGTTGTTGGTCAGCATGACATAGGCGCGGCCGGTTTCGGCATTCGGCTCGATATCCTCGGGGCGGTCCATCGGCGTCGCTTCCAGCAGGTCGGCGGCGCGGCGGGTCTCGATCAGAACATCGGCCTGGCTTTCAAAGCCGTTCTCGGCGGTCAGCGGGCCTTCGCCGTGAACCAGCGGCAACCATTCGACGTTGCCGCCCTCGTCAAAGCGCGCGACATACAGCGTGCCTTCGTCCAGCAGATCCATGTTCGCGGCACGGTCGTCGGGGTTGTACTTGCCCGCGGTCACGAATTTGTAGACATAGTCGAAACGCTCGTCATCGCCCAGGTAGAAGACCACGCGACCGTCCTTGGTCAGCGCGCTTTCGGCGCCCTCATGCTTGAAACGGCCCAGGGCGGTGCGCTTTTTCGGGGTCGAGGTCGGATCGTTGACATCCACCTCGACGATCCAGCCAAAGCGGTTGGGCTCGTTGGGTTCCTTCGAGATGTCGAAACGGTCGTGATACTTGCCCCAGTCGTAATTCGCACCGGGCACGCCGACGCGTTCATAGTTCCGGGCCTCGGCATGATCGGCCGGCAATTCGCCGATGAAGTAACCGTGGAAGTTTTCTTCGGCCATGATGTAGGTGCCCCAAGGCGTCACGCCGCCGGCACAGTTGTTGATCGTGCCAAGCGCGGCCTTGCCCGAGGGGTCGGCCACGGTCTGCAGGCGGGCGTGACCGGCGGCGGGGCCGGTGATCTCCATCGGCGTCTTTGCTGTGATGCGGCGGTTCATCGCGCCGTCCAGAACCGGCTGCCATTTGCCATCGACCTTGCGGATCTCGATCACGGTGCCGCCATGGGCTGCCATCTCGATATTCACGCGGTCTTCGGTGGCGGCGGCGACTTCGATCTCGCCGTCCTTGACGGTCACGATGCCGGGGAACATCAGGTGTTCATTGGTGTATTCATGGTTCACGACCAGCAGGCCGTGATCGTCGGCACCATCCAGCGGAATGAAGCCCACGAAATCGTTGTTATAGCCGAACTGGCGTTCCTGCGCGGCTTCCGACTGGTTGGTCGGGTCGAAGTCCGGCGCATCGGCAAAGACCTTGTCACCCCAGCGCAGCAGCACATCGGCGTCATAGCCCTCGGCGACGTGGTGGTCGGCATCGACGCCGGCCTTCACCTCGGGGAAGTTGAAGACCGAGCCTTCGACCGCGCCCTGCGCATGAGCGTCATCGGCGGCCAGGATCGCCATCGGGCTGACCGTGGCCGAGATCGCGGTGGCGGCCATCGAACCTTTCAGGAAACCGCGGCGCGAGAAACGGGCGGCGATGATTTCGCCCATGGTGCGATTCTTGGTCGGGTTCAGACCGGGGCCGTCAGCCTCTTCCAGCTGGCTGGTGCGGAAGACGTGGCGGGAAGGCTGGTGATCGTTCATGTCGCTCTCCTGGCATGACGCTTGGGCAGGCCCGACGCGGATGCGCGGGCCGTTCGGCGTTTGGCTTAGGCCCGCCATGTGACGGTCATGCGACAGTGACGCGAAGCTTTGTTGACGCCGGCCGTGAACGCGAAACGCCCGGCGCGGGCCGGGCGTTGGGTCGGGTTCGGCAGCTTGGCGGTCGTCAGACGCCGAGGCACCAGCGCATCACCGCCTTTTGCGCATGCAGCCGGTTTTCGGCCTCGTCCCAGATCACAGAATTCGGGCCGTCCATGACCGCGCTTGTGACCTCATCCTCGCGATGGGCGGGCAGGCAATGCATGAACAGCGCGTCGGGTTTGGCATGGGCCATCAGCGCCTCGTTGACCTGATAGCCACGCAATTGGTTGTGACGGCGTTCCTTGGCCGATTGCGGGTCATGCATGCTGACCCAGGTATCGGCAAAGACCAGATCCGCGCCCTCGACCGCCTTGGCCGGGTCACGCTCGATCGTGACACCGACGCCCTGCGCGCGCGCGAAATCGATCGCCTCGGATTCCGGGTCCAGGGGCTGGGGCCCGGTGAAGGTGAAATCGAAGCCGAACTGGCCCGCCGCGTGGATCACGCTGGCACAGACATTGTTGCCGTCCCCGACCCAGACCGCCTTCTTGCCCGCCAGCGGCCCGCGATGTTCTTCCCATGTCATGATATCGGCCATGATCTGGCAGGGATGGGTGCGGTTGGTCAGCCCGTTGATCACCGGCACATCCGCGTATTCGGCCATTTCCTGAAGCGTCGCCTCTTCAAATGTGCGGATCATGATCAGATCGACATAGCGCGACAGGACGCGGGCGGTGTCGGCAATGGTTTCGCCGTGACCCAGCTGCATTTCGGATCCCGACAGCACCATGGTCTGCCCGCCCATCTGCCGCACGCCGACATCGAAGCTGACGCGTGTGCGGGTCGAGGGTTTTTCGAAGATCAGCGCGACCATCCGCCCGGCGAGCGGCAGATCGTCATCGGGCGTGCCCTTGGGGCGGCCGTTGCGGGCGGTCTTCATGGCGTGGGCCTGATCGACGATCGACCTGAGATCGTCCTTGGTGGTGGTGTGGATATCCAGAAAATGCTTCATCTTACGTGTCTTTCGGCGATTTGGGCCAGCAAGCCCCTTTAGGGGACCGGGGTCAAGGGGGCGCTGCCCCCGCCGCGCCTGCGGCGCGTCCCCCCCGGGATATTTCTGCACAGAAGATGGTCATCGTCGGCGCGTCATCACGCGCACGGGGTGACCATCGGCATCCGCAGCCGTGAGGTCGCCGGAAAAGCCCGCCTTCTGATAGGCGCGGATGGCCCGCAGATTGTCGGGCGCGGGATCGATGGCGAGAGTCGAGGCCTTTTGCAGCAACCGGTCGCAGAGGGCGTGCAGCCAGGCACCGCCCTGCCCCCAGCCCTGCGGCGCGCCAAACACGTCAAGCGCGATGGTGTCGGCGGGAAGATGGGCGAAATGCGGGGCGGGCCAGTGCTGTGCCGGGTAGTATTGGGCATAGCCAAGAGGCAGGTCGCCCCGCGTCGCGATGACCTGCTGCATGACGCCCTGTTCCAGATCGGCGCGCAGCAGGGTGATCTGGCGATCCGACCCCTGCCACCATCGGGCCACGCGCGGATCGCGCAGCCATTCGGCCAGCATCGGCAGATCGGATTCCGCCACTGGCCGAAAGCCGTAGTCAGGCATCGAGGCTTTCGGCGGCACGGTCAAGCCGCGTCACGGCCTCGGCGATTTCCTCGTCAGAGATGTTGAGCGGCGGCAGCATCCGCAGGGTGTTGTCCGCAGCGGGAACCGTCAGGATGCCCTGGGCATAGCCTGCCTTGACCAGATCCGCGGGTGAGGCATGGCATTTCAGCCCCAGCATCAGCCCCTGACCGCGCACCGCCTGAAACACCGTGGGGTGGGAGGCGACGAGGCCTTCCAGCCTTTGGCGGAACAAAGCGGCCTTGCGGTTCACCTCGGCCAGGAAATCGTCATTGGCGACGATCTGCATCACCCGCGCACCGACCGCGCAGGCCAGCGGGTTGCCGCCATAGGTCGAGCCATGCGTGCCGGCGACCATGCCGGCCGCCGCGCCTTCGCTGGCAGCCACGGCCCCCAGCGGGAAGCCCCCGCCAATGCCCTTGGCGACCATCATGATATCGGGCGCGATGCCGGCATATTCATGGGCAAACAGCCGCCCCGTCCGACCGACGCCGCATTGCACCTCGTCGAGGATCAGCAATGTGCCGGTCTGATCGCAAAGGGTCCGCAATTCGCGCAGGTCGGCGTCATCCATGGGGCGGATGCCGCCCTCGCCCTGCACCGGCTCGATCATGACGGCGCAGGTGCGATCGCTGATCGCGTCGCGCAGTGCCTGCATGTCGCCCCAGGGCAGTTGCCGGAAACCGGGCATCAGCGGGCCGAAGCCCTTGACCATCTTTTCCGACCCCGCCGCCGCGATCGCCCCGGTCGAACGGCCGTGGAAGGCGCCTTCGAAGGTCAGGATCTCGATCCGTTCGGGATCGCCCTGATGGTCCCAGTATTTACGGGCCATCTTGATGGCCAGCTCTGCCGCCTCGGTCCCCGAATTGGTGAAGAACACGGTGTCGGCAAAGCTGTGTTCCACCAGCAGATCGGCCAGCTTTTCCTGTTCCGGGATCTGATACAGGTTCGAGACATGCCAGATCCGGCCCGCCTGTTCGGTCAGCGCCGCGACCAGATCGGGGTTGGCGTGGCCCAGTACATTGACCGCGATGCCCGCGCCCAGATCCAGATATCGGGTGCCGTCGGTCGCGATGGCCCAGACGCCCTCGCCGCGTTCGAACGCGATGGGGGCACGGTTATAGGTCGGCAGAACATGCGAAATCATGGCGGATTCCCCGAATGGCATGACAGATTTTCAAGGCAGGACAGATCGGACGGTGACGAAGCGTCAACGTCGGGGACGGGCAATAAGGGCGGTCCGGGCGATCATGGCAAAGCCATTAGCGCGGTTTCGCCGCCCGCGCAATCACGGTTTCATGCGATAGCCCGATTTCAGCCAGCGCCAGCCCAGATACAGGACGCCCGCCACGACCGCGACGCAGATCGCAAAGCCGCGCCAGACCGGCGCGTCGCTGACCCCCGTGACGCCAAAGCGTGCGCCGTCGATCAGGTAGAAGATCGGGTTCCAATGCGACAGCGTCCGAAACGGTTCGGGCAGCGAATCGACCGAATAGAAAGTGCCCGACAAAAACGACAACGGGGTGATGACGAAATTGGTGATCGCCGCCATCTGATCGAATTTCTGGGCCAGAATGCCCGCCAGAATGCCCAGCCCGCCCAGCAACAGGGCCGCCAGCAGAACAAAGGTGATCGCCCATAGCGGATGCGCGATCCCCGCGCCCGTAACCACGACCATGCCGGTCCCGATGACCATGGCCACCAGCCCCGCCCGCGCGACCGAGCCGCACAGATAGCCGGTCAGCAATTCGCCCGCGGACAGGGGCGGCATCAGCGTATCGACGATATTTCCCTGAACCTTGGCCGATGTGATCGAGGACGAGGAATTCGCGAAAGAGTTCTGGATCACCGTCATCATCAGGATGCCCGGCCCCAGGAATTGCAGATAGGGCAGGCCCATGACCTGCCCTCGGCCCTGACCCAGCGCCAGCGCGAAAACCAGAACGAACAGCGCCGCCGTCATCAACGGGGCAAAGATCGTCTGCTGCCAGACGGCCATGAAGCGCATCACCTCGCGCGTGATCAGGGTGCGCAGCCCCAGCCAGTTCACGCGCCCGAAGCGGCGCACCCCCATTGCGGGGCGTTCATCCATCGTCATGCGTTCCATGCTTGCGGTCCTTGAATTCCGTCGTCGCCAACGCTAAATCTCGGCATCCCGTTTGTGACGGGGTCAATCGCAGGTTTCAAGATGGGCGGCGGGCCTCGACCCGCCCGGAAAGGCAGCCATGTCCTGGACGGATGAACGAGTCGAGACGCTGAAGCGTATGTGGTCCGAAGGTCAATCGGCCAGCGCCATCGCCAAGGAATTGGGTGGCGTGACCCGCAATGCCGTGATCGGCAAGGTCCATCGTCTGGGCCTGTCGAACCGCACCGAAGAGGCCGAGGCCGCGCCGGCAGCCGCGCCCGAACCGGAAAAGAAGGCCGAGCGAAAGCCCGCGCCCGCCGCGCCGAAACCGGCCCCGCAGCCCGAGCCCGTGGCAGCAAAACCCGCCCCCGCGCCGGAAGAAGAGCCTGCAACGCAGGCCGCCTACACGCCGCAGCCGCGTCGCAGCATCGTGCCCGCGGGCCAGCCGCTGCCGCCGCAACCCTCGGCCAACGAGATCAGCCCCGAGGCGCTGGCCTCGGTGCGCGAGGTCGAAAAGAAATCGCGCAGGCTGTCCCTGATGGAGCTGACCGAGCGGACCTGCAAATGGCCGATCGGGGACCCGGCGACGGACAAGTTCTGGTTCTGCGGCCTGCCCAGCCAGCCCGGAAAACCCTATTGCGAAGCCCATGTCGGCGTGGCCTTCCAACCCATGAGCTCGCGCCGCGACCGGCGCCGCTGATCCATCCCGATCGCCCGGCCACTGGCCGGGCGAATCATTTCCGGCCCCCGATTCGCAGCCACGCGACCCAAAGGCGGCACCCGTGACCGACACCCCGAATTTTCCCCGCCTTGCCGCGCTGGCCGTGACCCTGCGCGAAGATCAGGTGTTGCTGGCGCGTCGCCGCAACCCGCCCGATGCGGGGCTGTGGGGCTTTCCGGGCGGACATGTCGATCCCGGCGAAACCGCGCTGCAGGCCGCCGCCCGCGAACTGGCCGAGGAAACCGGTGTCACCGCCACGCCGCGCCGCTATCTGGACAATGTCGACCTGATCCGCCGCGACAGTGACGGGGCGCTGCAGTTCCATTTCCTGCTGGCGGCGGTGCAGTGCGACTATGTTGCCGGGCAACCCGTGGCCGCGGATGACGCGCTGGAGGCCAGTTGGTGGCCGGTCGAACATGTCCTGTCCGGCGCACTGCCGCTATCGGCCCATGTCGACACGATCCTGCGCCGCGCATTGGCGGGACGCTATGATCTTTAGGGGCAATTGCATGCGACTGAACAGAAAGCCCTTTCCCATGCTGCGGATCGCCTTGTCGCTGTGCATTTCAGCCATGCCAGTTCACGCCGGGATCGGCCTGTCCATCCCGCTTGACCCCACCGCGCAGGTCACAAGCGCCACCTATGGCTGCGATGGCGGCGACCCCTTCACGGTGCAGTTCATCAACGATCAGGACAATAATCTTGCACTGCTGCCGGTTGACGGCAGCTCGCGGATCTTCGTCAATGTCATCGCAGCCTCGGGCGCGCGCTATGTGTCGGGGGCGTATGAATGGTGGATCAAGGGCGATCAGGCGACGCTGACCACCCTGACCTCGGGCAATCAGCGACATTGCAGCCGGCTACCGACCACGGACTAATCACGCGCCGTCGATCTGACCGCGCACCCAGGCCTGCAGGATCACCTGTGCCACCGCACCCTTGCGGGCGGGGGCGATACGGGGGTGACGGCCTTCCAGCGCATCGGCGATTTCGGCCTTGGTGACCCACAGCGCATCTTCCAGTTCCTGCGGATCGCGGGTGATGCGGGTGGACAGGGCCTGACCGGTACAGCCGATCATCAGCGAGGCGGGGAAAGGCCAGGGCTGCGAGGTGACATAGCGGACGGCACCGACCTTGATCCCTGCCTCTTCCATCGTTTCCCGGCGGACAGCCTCTTCGACGGTCTCACCAGGTTCCATGAACCCCGCCAACAGCGAATACATCCCCTCGGGCCAGGCGGCCTGCCGACCCAGCAGAACCCGGTCGCCATCAAGGATCAGCATGATGACCACCGGGTCGGTGCGCGGAAAATGCTGACGGCCGCAATCCTGACACTCGAACCGCCAACCGGCATGGCAGGCGCGGTTGCGTCCGCCGCAATTGGCGCAGAAGCGATGGGTCAGGCGCCATTCGAAGATACCCTTGGCGGCGGCGGCAATGCCTGCGTCGCGATGGTCGATATCGCCCATGATCGAACGCAGTTCGACGAATTTGCGCGTCTCGGACAGATCCAGCGTCGCATTGCTGATGAAATCGGACGGCGATTCGTCCACCGGCGCCAGATAGGACACATCCGCCGCGAAATGTGCGATCCCATCGGCATCAAGGCCCATGAAGACCGGGGCCTCGGGGCTATCTGCGATCAACGCATCGTTGGGGGCAAGCCAGGCCAGACGCGGACCGTCCGGGGTCAGATCGAACAGCGGCTTGCCGTGCCAGATCGGCATCACATGGGTCCGGGGATCGGCCAGATGATCGGCCATGGCCTGCGCGTCGCCGCGCAACCGGTCGGCACGATCCAGAAAACTGCCCGCGAAGGTCACATCCGATTCAGGTATCATGTCGCTGGCCTATCCCGCACGTCCCGGCTCGGCAAGACGCAGCCGCGTGATCAGGTCAGCCGCTGCGCCGCGCGGCGTACGCCCAGCACCACGACCTGCAGCACGAGAATCGCGGCAAACAGTTCCATCGCTTCTTCGGCACGTCCCGCGAAATCGCTGGTCCAGTCGGAAATCTCGACGCCGAACGGCGCCAGCTTGCGGCCAAGACCGTCGATGCTTTTTGAGATGAACAGCAATTCGATGATCAGGATCACCAGCCATTCATTCGCGCGCAGGGCCGGGATCCGGCGCAGAAATCCCGGCAGATCGCGGATCAGCAGCCGGATCGCCGCCGTCAGGATCAACAGCACGATGGCGGCGCCGATCAGCTTTTGCAGAACCGGTGCATCACCCGAATACAGGCGCAGTTGCAGGATACCGTCCTGCGTATAGGCCTTGTCCATGTCCAGTTCCCGCATGCCCGCCGCCCATAACAGAACGGCCAGATGCCACAGCGCGCCGCGACGCTGGCGGATCAGATACACCGACAGCCACAGCGCGGCGACAAACCAGAACGCCGCCGACATCCCCTCGATCGGGCCGCCTTCGCGAAACAGGGCATAGGTGTCGTTGGTAAAGACCAGACTGGTCAGCACCACCAGCAGCGCGATCATGCAGCTAAGACCAAAGACGGCGCCCGTGCTGGGCGTGATCTGTCGCAAAAGTGCCGTCATGCTACACCGCCGGGCCTTGTAGCGGGCAGCAATCCCTTGGCCGATCAGCGGCGGCGAAGGGCGAAATATCGGCGGTGCGGGGCAATGGGCGGTCATCAGGCATCGCAGGCAGCTAGGTGCCCAGACCCGGCGGGACAAGACGCGGCGACCGCATTGTGACGAAACCGTGACAACATCCCCACACCCCGCCCCGGTGGCGACCGCCGCCACGATCGCGACCGGACCCGCAGGCCACTTTCATTCGGGTTCCATCAAGGCTAGATAAGCGCCGACCCAAAAGGACGCACCCGATATGGCCCGCCATCTGATCACCTCTGCCCTGCCCTATATCAACGGCATCAAGCATCTGGGGAACCTCGTCGGTTCGCAGCTGCCCGCCGATCTTTACGCCCGCTACCTGCGCGCACGAGGGCACGAGGTGATGTTCATCTGCGCGACCGACGAACATGGCACCCCCGCCGAACTGGCCGCCGCCAAGACGGGTGAGCCCGTGGCCGAATACTGTGCCCGGATGCATGGCGAACAGGCCGAGCTGGCGCGTGGCTTCGGGCTGTCCTTCGACCATTACGGGCGGTCCTCCAGCCCGCGCAACCACGTCCTGACCCAGCACCTGGCGGGCAAGCTGGCCGAGAACGGCTTCATCCGCGAAGTCAGCGAGAAGCAGGTCTATTCCAACGCCGATGGCCGCTTCCTGCCCGACCGCTATATCGAGGGGACCTGCCCCAATTGCGGCTATGACAAGGCTCGCGGCGACCAGTGCGAGAACTGCACCAAGCAGCTGGACCCAACCGACCTGATCGACCCGCGCAGCGCCATTTCCGGCAGCACGGACCTTGAGGTGCGCGAGACCAAGCACCTCTATCTGCGCCAATCCGCGCTGAAGGGGGAAATCGCCGCCTGGATCGACAGCAAGACCGACTGGCCGATCCTGACCACCTCGATCGCGAAGAAATGGCTGAACGACGGCGACGGCCTGCAGGATCGCGGCATCACGCGCGACCTGTCCTGGGGCGTGCCCGTCAAGCGCGGCACCGAGGATTGGCCGGGGATGGAGGGCAAGGTCTTCTATGTCTGGTTCGACGCGCCCATCGAATATATCGCGGCGACCGCCGAATGGGCCGATGCGAACGGGCGCGGCGAGGCCGACTGGCGCAGCTGGTGGCGCACCGACGAGGGCGCCGATGACGTGACCTATACCCAGTTCATGGGCAAGGACAACGTCCCCTTCCACACGCTGTCCTTCCCGGCCACGATGATCGGTTCCGGCGAGCCGTGGAAGATGGTCGATTACATCAAGTCCTTCAACTACCTGACCTATGATGGCGGGCAGTTCTCGACCAGCCAGGGGCGCGGCGTCTTCATGGACCACGCGCTGGAAATCCTGCCCGCCGACTACTGGCGCTGGTGGCTTTTGTCCCACGCCCCCGAATCCGGCGACAGCGAGTTCACCTGGGAGAACTTCCAGCAATCGGTGAACAAGGACCTGGCCGACGTGCTGGGCAACTTCGTCAGCCGCATCACCAAGTTCTGCCGCTCCAAGTTCGGCGAGGTGATCCCCGAAGGCGGCGAATGGGGCGAGGTCGAACAGCAGCTGATCGCGGATCTGAACACCCGCATCGCCGCCTATGACGCCGCGATGGCCCGCACGGATGTGCGCAAATCGGCGCACGAACTGCGCGCAATTTGGGTTCTGGGCAACGAATACCTGCAGGCGGCGGCACCCTGGTCGACCTTCAAGACCGACCCGGAAAAGGCCGCGATGCAGGTGCGGCTGGGTCTGAACCTGATCCGCATGTACGCGGTCCTGTCGCAGCCCTTCATCCCCTTCGCCGCCGATTCCATGCTGTCGGCCATGCAGACCGATCTGCGCGACTGGCCGCAGGATGCGGGCGCGGCACTGACCGCCCTGCCCGCCGGCCACGCCTTCACCGTCCCCGAGGTTCTGTTCGCCAAGATCAGCGACGAGAGCCGCGAGGAATGGGCCGAACGCTTCAAGGGCGTTCGCGCCTGACCCAGCCTTTCGGCACGGCGAACCCGCCGTGCCGCCCCCGACGCGACAGGTGGACGCTGACCGTCACAGCGGTTAGGTCTTTGACAGGACCTTGGACCGGAGACCGCGATGACCCACTGCATCCTGATCGGAGCCCCCGTGGACGAGGGGCAGCGCCGCCCCGGCTGCCTGATGGGGCCTGCCGCCTATCGCACAGCAGGGCTGGCCGGCACGCTGAGCGCCTTGGGCCACACGGTCGAGGATCGCGGCGACGTGACCCCCGCCCCCCTTGGCGATGAGACCTGCGACAACGCCGCAGTCCATCACCTGCCAGAAACCATCGCCTGGACCCGCGCCCTGTCCGCCGCCACGCAGGACGCGCTGCCCCACGGGATGCCAATCATCATGGGGGGCGATCACTCGCTGGCGCTTGGCACGGTGGCGGGCGTCGCGGCACATGCGGCGAATGCGGGCCGCCCGCAATTCGTGATCTGGCTGGACGCGCATAGTGATTTCCATACCGTCGGCACGACCACCTCGGGCAACCTGCACGGCACGCCAATGGCCTATGCGAATGGCCGCGAGGGCTTTGCCCCCTTCCCGCCCTTCCCGAACCCCATTCCGGGCGAAAACATCTGCATGTTCGGGATCCGCAGCGTCGATCCGGCGGAACATGCCGCGATGCAGGAAACCGACATCACCGTGAACGACATGCGCGTGCTGGACGAACAGGGCATCGTCGCGCCCCTGCGCGAATTCCTGGACCGGGTGCGGGCGGCGAACGGGCTGCTGCATGTCAGCCTGGATGTCGATTTCCTGGACCCGACCATCGCCCCCGCCGTCGGCACCACCGTCCCAGGCGGCGCGACCTTCCGCGAGGCGCATCTGGTGATGGAGCTGCTGCACGAATCCGCGCTGGTCACCTCGTTGGACCTGGTCGAGCTGAACCCCTTCCTGGACGAACGCGGGCGCACGGCCAAGCTGATGGTCGATCTGGTCGGCAGCCTGATGGGGCGCAAGGTCTTCGACCGCCCAACCCGCAGCTACGGATAAGCAAAGGGGGCCATCGCGGCCCCCTTCTTCTTACCACAGCTTGGCTTCGCGATCCGGAAAGCGCTGCCGCGCGGCCTTCACGAAGGCATCCGGGTCGGTCGAGGTTACGCCGTCGTCGCGCATCACCCCGGCCGCGTCCAGCAGCGCCTGACAGCAGTCATCCGCCGCGATGGCCTTCAGATGCGCGAAGGCGTCGGACACGAAGTCGATGGCAGGTTTGTATTTCGCCAGCTTCGTCGCGTCCTCCTCGGTCAGGGCCAGCGCGATGGCATCGACCAGAACCGAAGGGGTGCCCGCCAGTTGCGCCTCGGCCATGCCGCGCTTCTTGGCAATCAGCACGGCCATGCCGCCATCGGCCTCGACCGCCTTGCGGATCGCGTCGGCCTTGGACTGATCCCCGTTCTCGCCAATCAGGATGCCGACCTTGCGACCCTTCAGCGTGTTCGGATGCGTCTTCGCGATCGACAGCGCGTCCGAGGTCGGCATCTCCACCGGCTGGCGGAAGGGGGTCGCCGGATCGGGCAGATCCTCGGCCAGCCCCTCGGCCACGGCAGATGCCAGACCTTCGTCGATCACCCGCAGATGCGCCAGAATGCGCGTGATGACATGGCCGATGCCGACCTTCGACAGCTCGAAGACGATGGCGTCGGCGATGTGGCGCTGCTCGGCCTCGGTCTGGCTGCGATAGAACATCGTCGCCTGGCTGTAATGGTCGCCGAACAGTTCGGCTCGGCGGCGCAGCTTCTGATCGGGCGTGTTGTCCAGATCGGACATGCTGCGATAGGTCTTGAAGCCCGCCTCGGTCTCGCGCGGGCCGCCATCCTCGCCTGCCTCGGACAGGCTGTTGGGTTCGTAATTCGCGCGCCCCTTCGGGACATGCATCTGCATCTGGCCGTCACGCTGGAAATTGTGGAACGGGCATTTCGGCGCGTTGATCGGCAGCTGGTGGAAATTCGCAGTTCCCAGACGCGATTTCTGCGTGTCGAGATAGCTGAACAGGCGCCCCTGCAGCAGCGGATCGTCGGTGAAGTCGATCCCCGGAACGACATGGGACGGGCAGAAAGCCACCTGTTCGGTTTCCGCAAAGAAGTTATCCGGATTGCGGTCCAGCACCATGCGCCCGACGATGCGGACGGGGATCTCTTCCTCGGGAATCAGCTTGGTGGCGTCCAGCACGTCATAGGGCTGCTTTTCGGCCCATTCGGCGTCGAAGGTCTGGATGCCCAGTTCCCATTCCGGGAAATCGCCCGCCTGGATGGCCTCGAACAGGTCCTGGCGGTGATAGTCGCTGTTGGCGCCGGCGGTCTTGACGGCCTCGTTCCAGACCTGGCTTTGCAGGCCCAGCTTGGGCTTCCAGTGCCATTTGACGAAGGTCGACTTGCCCTCGGCATTGACCAGCCGGAAGGTGTGCACGCCGAACCCCTCGATCATGCGCAGGCTGCGCGGAAGGGTGCGGTCCGACATGGCCCACATGATCATGTGCAGCGATTCGGGCATCAGCGACACGAAGTCCCAGAAGGTGTCATGCGCGCTGGCGGCCTGCGGGTAACCGCGATCGGCCTCCATCTTCACGGCATGGATCAGGTCGGGAAACTTGATCGCGTCCTGAATGAAGAAGACGGGGATGTTGTTGCCGACAAGGTCGAAATTCCCCTCCTCGGTATAGAACTTGACGGCAAAGCCCCGCACGTCGCGCGGCGTGTCCATGCTGCCCGCCCCGCCCGCGACGGTGGAGAAACGCGTGAAGACCGGCGTGCGGCCCTTCTGCGACAGGAACTTCGCGGTGGTCAGCTCGGGGATGGGATCGGTGCATTCGAAATAGCCATGCGCCCCCGACCCGCGGGCATGGACGATCCGCTCGGGGATGCGTTCATGGTCGAAATGGAAAATCTTTTCGCGAAGGATGAAATCTTCCAGCAGGGTCGGTCCGCGATCCCCCGCCTTCAGGCTGTTCTGGTTGTCGCTGATCGCCACGCCCTGATTGGTGGTCAGTCGCGGGTCGCCGCGCTGGTGCAATTCGCCCCCGTTGCCCTGCTGGTCGCTGCTGCCGGTCATTGCGCCCTCCTGCTTAAACTGGCTTGGAACTGCGACAGCAACCCACCCCGCAAGGGCAAGGTTCCACTTGATAAATGCTGGCTGCTTGGCTAGCCACATCGGGCCAAGATGGCGCCGTCCGCGGGCGTGGTGGAACGGTAGACACAAGCGACTTAAAATCGCTAGGGCTTTGCCCGTGCGGGTTCGACTCCCGCCGCCCGCACCATCAGGTGACCTGACAGATTGCCAATCCTGAAATGATTGCCGTCCAAGGGGACGGGCATCGAACGCGTCGCCCCGCCAATCGCGGTGGCAAAACTCTTTCGCCCGGTTGTCCGCGACATGCGATGCACGTCATGTACAGAAACGGCCCGCGACCGCCGTGTTTTAGCATCTATGAAGAAAAAGCCGCTGCGGCAAAGACTGACAGGAAGCCTGTGGGGCCACCTGCGAGGCCAGGAACATCAGAACCGATTTTCCCAGCAATTTCAAACAACCGTGGTGCCGCTGAAGGGACTCGAACCCCCGACCCCATCATTACGAATGACGTGCTCTACCAGCTGAGCTACAGCGGCATCCGGTTGTGGCGCGGGAAATAGCAGGTTCCCGCAGCATGGGAAAGAGGGGCAAGGCGCTTTTTTGCGCCCTGCCCCGATCTTTGTGGCCTAGGGCCGTTTTTTACCGGACGCGTCCTCGTCCACAGGCTCGACATCCGGGCGCACAAGGGTCCGCTCGGCCTCTGGCGCGGGGGCCGGTTCGGGCGCGGGCGGGGTCACATCGCGGCGCGTGTCGGTATGGGACGGCGCGACCTCGATGTAATCTTCCTCACGCGGGACCATGCCGGGCGCGACATCGGCGACTTCCACCGGCTTCTTCGGGGCGGGGGTGACCGGTTCGGCCGTGGTTTCGGGCGCGACCTCTTCTGCAATCTCTTCTGCGGTGTCCGCCCGAGCCTGCGGCTTCGGGCCACCCACCAGCAGGGGCAGCATCTCGGCACCGGGCTGACCTGCGGTCGTGCGCTTTTCCTCGGGCTCGCGCCAGGTCAGCGTGTCGAAGCCATCGCAGCTGTCGCAGACCGGCGCCCATTCGCCCATCACGTTATGGCATTTGTCGCAGACCCATTGCGGGCCGCGCGGCGCCGTCAGCGCACGGGCCAGCCAGCCCCGCACCACACTGTCATCCGACCCCTCGCCACGTTCGATGGCGGCCATGATCGACAGCGTCCGCACGGTCGGGTGCTTTTCGGCGATATCGCCCAACGCGCGACGGGCAGCCGGGAAATCCTCGGCGGCCAGCAACAGTTCGGCGCGCAGAAGATGCGATTCCTCGACATTGGGGTTCTTGGCGATCAACCGTTCGAACCGCTTCAGGCGGGCCGTCGGGGTTTCGTCGGGCACGATTTCGGCATAGGCGGCGGCGACGTCGGGATGCGGACGCACCGACCAGGTCTTTTCCAGAATGCGCGAGGCGTTGCGATAGTCCTTCTGCGCGATATAGCTGCGCGCCGCCAGAACCGCCGCCGGGATCAAATCGGGCGAGGCCTTGGCCGCCGAGATCGCAGCCTCGCGCGCGCTGATCGAATTGCCCTGCGACAGAACTTCGCTGGCCTCTTGCAGGGCCAGAATGGCATCGCGGCGCATCACCACATCCTTGGGCAGATCGCCCTGACGGCGCTTGTCCTTCAGGATGGCGCGCGCCCCTTTCCATTCCCCCTCGCGGGTCTGCAGGTCCAGAAGCGTATCCTGCATTTCCTTGTGGCGCGGCTTCAGCGCATAGGCTTTCTGCGCCAGCAGCATCGCCGCATGCGTTTCGCCCTGATCCAGCTTATGCTTCATCAGGCCGCGAATCGCGACGAACCGGGTCCGGTCATCTTCCAGCATCCGCCGATAGACGACATCGGCGCGGTTCTTGTCGCCCGCAGCCTCGGCCGCCTGCGCGGTCAGAAGGTTGGTGATATGCGGCTGGTTCAGGAATTTCTCGGCCTTGGCGGCCTTGTCCTGAGCAAGCTTGCCCTCGCCTGACGCAACGGCCAGCATCCCCTCGCCCAGGGCCTCGTACCCCTTGCGCTGCCGATTGCGAGCGAAATAGCGATTGATGGCGGTTTCATCGCCTGCGATGAACCGCAGGAAGGCCAGGAACAGGCCCAGCAGCCTGAACGCAAGCCAGGCCAGGACCATCAGGATCAACAGCGCGGCCACGGCCTTCAGCGGCGACAGCGCGATCTCGGTGCCGCCATATTCGACACGCAGCACCTGCCCGGTTTCGGACCAATGCATCGCACCAAGCGATACGGCCAGAACCACGGCAAAGAAAAACAGGATCTTGAGCAACGACAACAACATGGGCGTGGTCCTTATTCCGTGGCGGCCGACAGGTCGGACAGCGCCGCATGGGCATCGCGATGGGCTTCGGCGCCGGCCAGCCAGTCGGCCATCGCCGGGGCTTGGCGGGCAGCCTCGGGCAAGGCGGCCAGATCGTCCAGCGCGGCGGCGATATCGCCCGCTTCGACCTTGGCATTGGCACGCGACATGATCGCATCGGGGTCATCCCCTTCGCGCGGCTGGACCGAACGGATGCCGGTTTGCGCCTTCAGGAAATTCGTCAGGGCGTTGCCGCCACTGTCGCCACTGCGCAACGAGGCGCGCAGCGCGGCGCGCGATGCCTCGGGGAAGGATTGCTGCAACGCCTCGACGCTGGGAATGTCGCGGGCAAGGGCCTCGGGGGCCTCGACCCCCGCATCGGCCAGCTGCTGGCGCGCGGCATCGCCCGACACGCCGCGATCCAGCGCGGCCTGCAATGCGCCGATGGCCGCGACCGCCTGTGCACGCTTGGTGCTGTCCGCGGCGGCTTCTTGCAGTTTGGCGGCCTCGGCCTGTGCCGCGCTGATCTGGGCCTGCGCCTGTTCCGCGGCCGAAGCGATCTGCTGTTCCAGTGTCTGGGCCTGATCGGCCAGTGCCTGAATGCGTTCGGCAGTTTCAGGATCTATGCCGCCCTGCGCCGACAGCGCCGCGATCTGTTCGGCCTGCTGATCCAGACGCGTGCGGATTTCTGCCAAGGCGTCCTCGCTGGCCGCGCCGCCCGGTTGCGCAGGCTCGGCGGTTTCCAGCGCGGTCAGACGCTGATCCTGCGCCTCGACCGCGCTGCGCAGATCGTCGGGCGACTGCGCGACGGCCTCCTGCGCGGCCTGACGGGCGGCGTTGACGGCATCGGCCTTGATTGCATCAACGTCAAGATCGGCCCCGGCGGCAACCTGCCCCCCGGTCCAGGACGCCGGCAGATGCGGCAGGGCAAAGATCGTCGCCCCGGCCCCCACGCCTGCGGCCACGACGCCCCCCAGAACGACCGGCCAGAAGCCATGCTTGCGGATCACCACACTTGGCGGCGGGCTTTGCGGCGCGGCATTGCGCGGTTTCGGGTCGCTGGCCTTGTCGGCAGTCGGTTCAGCGGGGCTTGGCTGAGCCGGTTTCGGCTGGGCGGATGCGGCGGCCGCAACCTTTTCGACCGGTGGGACATTGCTGGACGGCGAATCGCCCTTTGCCTTTGGCGCGGCGGCCGGACGATCCTTGCTGGCCTGACCCAGCAGCGACGAATCGGCGGGCTTGATGTCCGATCCGGTGATCGCAGCCCCTGCGCCGGTGCCCTGACCGACATCGCGACTTTCGATCACGCCGGGCGCGGCCGCGTCTTTCCTGACCGTCTGATCGTCCGCCGATGCCGCTTTCGGCTGGGGCGAGGGTTTGTTCTTGCTTGGCTTCGTCACGTTTTTGTCCCCGTCATCATATCTGCGGCGGCAAGGCAGCCGTCGATCGTTGGGCCAAGCCTACTCAGGCAAGGCCGTCGCCTCAACCCGGTGTGATCACCTTGGTTCCGCTACGGCAAGATGGCGAATGGTCGCGACCATCGCCTCGATCGTGGGGGCAAGCGACACGGCCTGTGCCGCCACCGGTCCGTGCCACGCCGCCATCGCGGCCTCGCTGATCGCGGCCACGCGCAGCGGCGCCCCTGCCGCCGCGACCTGACGCGACAGCAACCGCGCCGATCTGGGCGAAAAGACCGGCAGGACCACCGGCCCCGGCCCCGACAGCAACAGGCGCGCCGCCGCCGACAGCGGCTGTTCGACCTGATCATAGACCACCACGCCCGGCACCGGCAGTTCCCGCGCCAGATGGCGCCCGTGCGGATGGATCAGCGGCACCCCGGTTTCCTTGATCAGCGGCAGCATCCCCAAGGCGGTACCGTCGCCGACGATTACTTGAAACCCCGCCGCCGTCGCGTGCCGCGCCGTGTGCCCGCCCACGCACAGCGCGATCCGGCCACCACCTTCGCCCGCAAACGGAACCGCATGGGCCGAGGTAAAGACCAGCCCCGGCGAATCCCATAACGGCTGCGGATCATGCGCGACCGGATTGATCTGCAGGATCGGCGAAATCAGCGACCGCAGATCGGGCATCATCGCCGCCAACCGACGCGAATCACTTTCGGGCCGTGTCAGCAGCAATGGGCAGGACGGCAAGCTTGGCATTGGCATTCCAGACATGACGGTGCTACGGGATCAGGCCTAAGCGCCATTTCACCGCCCGGCAAGAGTATGGACGACACAGTTTTCCTTGGCATCGAAAGCAGCTGCGACGACACCGCCGCCGCGATTGTAACGGGCGACCGCCGGATTCTGTCCTCGGTCGTCTCTGGCCAGACCGATCTTCACGCGGATTTCGGCGGCGTCGTTCCGGAAATCGCGGCCCGCGCCCATGCCGAGCGTCTGGATCTATGCGTCGAACAGGCACTGGATCAGGCGGGCCTGCGGCTGTCCGACCTGAACGGGGTCGCCGTCACCGCGGGGCCGGGGCTGATCGGCGGGGTGATGTCGGGTGTGATGTGCGCCAAGGGCATCGCCGCCGGGGCCGGGCTGCCGCTGATCGGCGTGAACCATCTGGCGGGGCATGCGCTGACGCCGCGCCTGACCGACGGCATCGACTATCCCTATCTGATGCTGCTGGTCTCTGGCGGGCATTGCCAGTTCCTGCGCGTCGACGGCCCGCAGGATTTCACGCGTCTGGGCGGCACGATCGACGATGCCCCCGGCGAAGCCTTCGACAAGATCGCCAAGCTGCTGGCCCTGCCGCAACCCGGCGGCCCCTCGGTCGAGGCCGAGGCCGCGCTGGGACGCGAGGGCCGCTTTGACCTGCCGCGCCCGCTGCTGGACCGGCCCGGATGCGACATGTCCTTTTCGGGGCTCAAGACCGCTGCCCTGCGCCTGCGCGATCAGCTGATCGCCGAACAGGGCGGGCTGCGCCAAAGCGACCGTCAGGATCTGTGCCATGCCTTCCAGACCGCCGTGGCCGAGGTGCTGGCCGAAAAATCGCGCCGCGCGCTGGCCCTGTCGCCGGCGCCCGTGCTTGCCGTCGCCGGGGGCGTAGCCGCCAACCAGACCATCCGCGCGGCCCTTGAACATGTCGCGGCTGCGGCAGGGGCCGCCTTTCTGGCCCCGCCCCTGCGGCTTTGCACCGATAATGGCGCCATGATCGCCTGGGCCGGGATCGAGCGTTTCCGCGCCGGCCAGCAGGATGGGATGGATCTGATCGCCCGCCCGCGCTGGCCGTTGGACAACCGCGCGGCACCGATGCTGGGCAGCGGCAAGAAAGGCGCCAAGGCATGAGCGTGGCCATCCTTGGGGCCGGTGCCTTCGGCTCTGCGCTGGCCGTCGCGCTGGCGGCGAAAGGGCCGGTAACGCTGTGGGGGCGCGATGTCGGCTGGGGGCGCAGCAACCCGCGCCTGCCCGGCGTCACCCTGCCCGACAGGATCGCCGTCACCGATGACCTGATAACGGCCTGCCGCGCGCAGACCCTGCTGCTGGCGTTGCCCGCGCAGGTGCTGCGACCGTTTCTGGACCAACATGCCGCGGCACTGAATGGCAGGGCCTTGGTCAATACCGCCAAGGGGATCGACCTGACCCGGCTGACCGGACCGTCGCATCTGATCGCGCAGGCCTGTCCAGATGCGATGGTCGCCACGCTGACCGGCCCGTCCTTCGCGGCAGATATCGCACGCGGCCTTCCCACCGCGCTGACGCTGGCCTGCCCCGACGCCCGGACCGGGGCCCAGTTGCAGCATCAGCTGTCGACACAGGTGCTGCGCCTGTATCGCACGACCGACCTGATCGGTGCCGAACTGGGCGGCGCGCTGAAAAACGTGATCGCCATCGCGGCGGGCGCGGTGATCGGCGCGGGGCTGGGCGAAAGCGCCCGCGCCGCGATCATCACCCGCGGCTTTGCCGAAATGACCCGGCTTGCGACCGAACTGGGCGCAAGGGCCGAAACACTGGCGGGCCTGTCGGGTCTTGGCGACCTGACACTGACCTGCAGTTCGACCCAATCGCGGAATTTCCGCTTTGGTCAGGCGCTTGGTTCGGGCGTCGATTTCGACCGCAGCACCACAGTCGAAGGCGCCGCCACCGCCGGGGCCGTCACCGAAATCGCCCGGCAGCGCGCGTTGGATCTGCCAATTGCCGCGATGGTGGACCGGCTTGCGAAGGGCGGGATTTCGGTCGAAAACGCCATGGACAACCTGATGACCCGTCCCCTGAAGGAGGAATGATGCCCCTGTTCGCCCTGATCTGCCGTGACAAGCCCGGCGCCCTGCAAATTCGCCAGGACAATCGCGCCGACCATCTGGAATTCCTGAAAACGGGCCAGATCTTCATCGCCGGCCCCCTGATCGAGGACGGTGACATGCGCGGTTCGCTGGTCGTGATCGAGGCCGAGGATCTGGCCGCCGCCAGGACCTGGGCCGCAGGCGACCCCTATGCCGCCGCGGGGCTGTTCGAAAGCGTCCAGATCAGCGAATGGAAAAAGGTGATCGGCTGATGGCGTATTGGCTTTTCAAGTCCGAGCCTGATGTCTTCAGCTGGGACGACCTGGTCGCCAAGGGTGAGACGGGCGAGGAATGGGACGGCGTGCGCAATTACCAGGCCCGCAACAACATGCGCGCGATGAAAACCGGCGACCGCGGGCTGCTGTATCATTCCAACATCGGCAAAGAGGCCGTCGGCATCGTCGAGGTCGTGGCCGAAGCCCATCCCGACAGCACGGCCGGCGATCCGAAATGGGAATGCGTCGATATCAAGGCCGTGCGCAAGCTGCCCCGCGCCGTATCGCTGGACGAGGCCAAGGCCGAACCCCGCCTGAAGGACATGGTTCTGGTCAATAACAGCCGCCTGTCCGTGCAGCCCGTCGCCGAGGATGAATGGGCGGTGATCATGGAACTGTCGGGCGCCGAATAGGCAGGCCGCCCCCGTGTGAAAGGGCCCCGGACACCCCTGACCGGGACCCTTTGCGACCCCGTCGGCGCCCCACCGCACCGACAGAAG
Organism: Paracoccus homiensis; assembly: GCF_900111675.1. GTDB lineage: Bacteria > Pseudomonadota > Alphaproteobacteria > Rhodobacterales > Rhodobacteraceae > Paracoccus > Paracoccus homiensis. Next base: position 39,258 of record NZ_FOHO01000016.1, read on the forward strand.
TTCGGGTCCGGCCTTCTGGCCCTTGCCGATCTGGATAGGGCGCGGTCGGCGCGCATTCAATCACAAAACAGGCGCAGTTTTAGCCAAATCCGCTTCATCTTGGCGACGGCTCGGGCTAGGGTCCGCGCCATGAACGACACCTAAAGAGGTTCCCTGATGCAGCGCCTTCACCTTGTCTTCGGCGGCGAGCTTGTCGATCCGCAGCGCACCGAATTCCGCGATACCAGCCAGATCCACTATGTCGGGATCTACCCGAATTACGAAACCGCCTACGGCGCCTGGAAGGCCGAGGCACAGCGCACGGTGGACAGCGCCCATACCCGCTATTTCATCGCGCATCTGCACCGCCTGCGCGATGAGGAAACGCCGGTCAGCCCGACCGAAGAACTCGGCGCTTGATGGCGGCTGCGGGCCTGGAACGACTGGGCCTGTGGCTGCACCTGCGCCACAGGTCCGCCATGCCCGCCGACCGCATCCTGCGGCCCGAAGGCCATGGCCCGCTGTTGGTGCAATGGGTCGGCCCGGCCGCCGGCCCCGCGCGGGCGCAGGTCGCCTCGGTCCTGCGGACCGCCTGTCCTGACCTGCGCATTCTGGACCTGTCCGACCGCCCCGAGGCCGATCGCGACCGCAGCGCCATGACGGCACTTCTGCTGGATCAGAAACCGGTCGCGATCCTGATCCTTGGCAGCGATCTGCCCGTCGCCCTGATCGCGGCTGCCGAGACACGCGACATCCCCGTCATCATGGGCGAAACCCGTCTGGACCGCCGCGACCTGGGTTGGAGTGTCGGACGCAATCTGCGCCGCAACCTGCTGCGCGGTCTGCACCGCCTGCTGGTCACCGACAGCGACAGCCACGACATCGCCCGCCGTATCGGGGTCGCGCCCAGCCGCGTCACCATGTCCGGTCCCGTGACCGAAATCCGCGACCCCCTGCCCTGTAACGAAACCGAACGGGTCAGCTTTGCCCAGCTGCTGCGCGGACGCCACGCCTGGTTCGCCGCCTGCGTTCCGCCTTCGGAAGAACCCGCCGTGATCGAGGCGCATCGCGCGGCCCTGCGCCAATCCCATCGCGCCCTGCTGATCCTGGCCCTGACCGACAATGACCGCATCGCCGCGCTGTCCGATCAGCTAGAGGCCGAGGGCCTGATCGTGGCACGCCGCGACCGCGACGAAGAGCCGACCGACGAGGTGCAGGTATTGCTGACCGACGGGCTCACGGAAATGGGTCTGTGGTATCGCGTCGCGCCCGTCACCTATATGGGCGGCACGATCAGCGGCGACGACGCCGAGGCCCGCCACCCGTTCGAACCGGCCGCGCTGGGATCTGCCATCCTGCACGGGCCGCATATCGACAAGTTCGCCACCGACTGGACCCATCTGGACGCGGCCCGCGCGGCCCGCGCCGTCCCCTCGGCGGGCAAACTGGCGCAGGCGGTGGCCGAACTGACCCAGCCCGACCTGATCGCCGAACTGGCGAATGCGGCCTGGACGGTCAGCACCGGCGGGGCGGGTGTCGCGCTGCAAATCGCGCAGCCCATACTGGATGCGCTTGAAAGGACCGGCCCATGAAACGCGCCCCCGCCTTCTGGTATCTGACCCCGCCCACCGCCAAGGCGCGGCTGCTGCAACCGCTTGGCGCGCTTTATGCCCGCGCGACGGCGGCGCGGCTGGCCAAGGGTCAACGACAGCGGGCCGGCGTGCCAGTCATCTGCGTGGGCAATCTGAACGCGGGCGGCACCGGCAAGACCCCGACCGTCATCCATCTTCAGCAGATGTTGCAGGACATAGGCGTCGCCGCGCATGTCGTGTCGCGCGGCTATGGCGGCACCGCGACCGGCCCGATGCGGGTCGACGAGGCCAATCACGACGCCGCCCTGACCGGCGATGAGCCGTTGCTGATGGCCGCATTCGGCCCCGTCTGGGTGGCCGATGACCGGGCCGCCGGGGCCAGCGCCGCCGTTGATGCGGGCGCACAGGCGATCATCTTGGATGATGGCTTTCAGGACCCTGCGCTGGCCCATGACCTGTCGTTGATCGTGGTCGATGCGGCCAAGGGTTTCGGCAACGGACTGTGCCTGCCGGCGGGCCCGCTGCGCGAACCGGTCGCCCGGGGGCTTGCCCGCGCCGATCTGCTGTTGTCGATCGGACCTGACGGCGCGCAGGCCCGCTTTGCCCCCGACACCGCATTGCCGCATCTACGCGCGCAACTGCGGCCGCTTCGGACCGGGCTGGACTGGCGGGGGCATCGCGTTCTGGCCTTTGCGGGCATCGGCCACCCCGAGAAATTCTTTGCCACGCTGCGCGATCTGGGCGCCGAGGTGATCCATGCCGAACCGCTGGAGGATCATCAGCCCTTCACCTCCGCCCTGCTGACACGACTGGAAACCGAGGCACGCCTGCGCGGTGCCCAACTGGTCACCACCGAAAAGGACGCAGCCCGCCTGCCCCGTGCCTTTCGCATGAAGGTGCTGGCCCTGCCCGTGCGGCTGGCGATCGCCGATGACGGCCCGCTGCGTGATCGGCTGGCGCGGCTGTTTTCGGCCCTTGGCTAGGCCCTGGGGTTTTGCAATTCGCTCCCGGCTGCCAATATATGCAACAGGCGCAACCTGTGCGCAGGAAAGGACCGCGATGTCACGCAAGGCGATGCAACGTCTCAGCTTCTATCTGCTTGTCATGCTGACGCTTTATGCGTCACTGGGCGGCGCGGCATAGGGGCGGACGATATGGCACAGCGTTTCGGCGGCAAATTCTCGCCCGATGGGGGGCAGAACGACATGCGCGGCATTCCCGCGCCGACGCGGCACCGTCTGGCCGGGCGGCCGAAATGGGTCACCATCGCCGCGACCCCCTTTCTGCTGGCCGCGTTCTTTCAGTCGCCCGCAGGCATGGTCACCGATCTGTCGGCCTTTGGCATGATCGCCGGCGGCATGTGGCTGACCGGCGAGGGCCTGAGGGCCGAGGCCGCCTATCAGATCCGCCGCGTCGCCCGCCGTCCCGCCATTCCGCGCAAGCTGTTCGGGGGTATCGCCGCCGCCGCGGGCCTTGGGCTGGGCGCGGGCGAACCCGGCGCTTGGATCGGGGCCGGGCTGATCGGGGCGGCGGGGATGGCGCTGCATTGGCTGGCCTTCGGGGCCGACCCGATGCGCGACAAGGGCATTTCCGAACGCGACGATTTCCAGATGCAGCGCGCCGACCGCATGATCGACGAGGCGCAGGATTATCTGGACGACATGACCCGGGCGATCCAGCGCTGCGGCGACCGCCGTCTAGAGGCGCGGGTGGCCATGTTCCAATCCACCGTGCAGGACCTGTTCGACCATCTGCGACAGGATCCCGGCGATCTGTCAGCCGCGCGGCGTTATCTTGGCGTCTACCTGATGGGCGCGCGCGATGCGACGGTGAAATTCGCCGATCTGTATTCGCGGCGTCAGGACGGCGCGGCCCGTCAGGCCTATGAAAGCTTTCTGGACGATCTGGAAAAAGATTTCAGCGCCAAGCTGACGCATTTTCTGGATGGAGACCGCACCGATCTGGATATCGAGATCTCGGTCCTGCGCGACCGTCTGGCCCGCGAGGGCGTTCGCCCGTCCGAGCCACCGGCCGAGCCGAAACCCCTGCAATCGCAGGCTGCACAGACCCTGGATGAACTGGTGACCGAACATCACGCCCGGGACAAGACCCGCTGACCCATGCCCCGTTTTGCATTGAAGATCGAATATGACGGCCGCCCGTTCGCCGGGTGGCAGGCACAGGCCGACCAACCCTCGGTCCAGGGCGCGATCGAGAACGCGCTGGCGCGGCTGGACCCCGGATTTGCCAAGGGCGCACGCATTGCCGCCGCCGGGCGCACCGATGCCGGGGTACATGCCACGGGACAGGTCGCACATGCCGATCTGGACCGGGCCTGGGACCCGTTCCGCCTGCGCGAGGCATTGAATTTCCACCTGAAACCCGCGCCGGTCGCGATTGTTGACAGCGCCCGTGTCGCCGATGATTTCCATGCCCGTTTTTCGGCATTGGAACGGCGCTATACCTTCCGGCTGGTCGCGCGTCGCGCGCCGGTGACCCATGATCGCGGCATGGTCTGGCAAATCCTGAACCCGCTGGACACAGAGGCCATGCGCGAAGGTGCCGCGCATCTGATCGGGCTGCATGATTTCACGACCTTCCGATCCTCGATCTGTCAGGCGAAAAGCCCGATCAAGACGATGGATGAGATCCGGATCGAGGCGCATCCCTTCCCCGGCGGGCAGGAATATCGGTTCCACCTGCGGGCGCGTTCGTTCCTGCACAATCAGGTGCGCTCGATCGTGGGGACGCTGGAACGGGTCGGCGCCGGGTCATGGGCGCCGGGTCAGGTGCAACAGGCGCTGGCGGCGCAGGATCGCGCCGCCTGTGGCCCGGTCTGCCCGCCCTTCGGCCTGTACCTGACCGGCGTAGGCTATCCCGATCCGCCCTTCCCGGCAGATTAGGTCAGCGCCGCAAGTCCCAGTCGTTCGAACCGGTCCAGCTGGTCAAGTTCGGCCCGTGTCAGCAAGATACCGTCGCGCAGGGATCTGGCACGGGCCTGAAAACGGCGCTGGGACGGCAGGCGGGCACCCTGCCCGGCAATGGCCGACAACAGCATCTCGCCCTGGGCAATCGGGTCGCGCCCGCTGCGTGCGGCAAAAACCTGCGGGTCCATCGCCAGAACCAGGGCACCGTGCCGGGGCAGCAGATCGGTGCCGCCCATGAAGTCCAGCGCCTCCTTGCTCATGAATTCGCCCAGCATCGCGCCCGACAGCAGTTCGATCATGGTCGAGATGGCAGAGCCCTTGTGGCCGCCGAAGGTCAGCATCGCCCCATCCAGCGCGGCCTCGGGGTCGGTGGTCGGATTGCCGTCGCCGTCCATTGCCCAACCTTCGGGGATCGGGGTGCCCGCGCGGCGATGCAACTCGATCTCGCCCCGCGCCGCGACGCTGGTGGCGATGTCGAAAACATAGGGGTCATCACCCTTGCGCGGCCAGCCGAACGCAAAGGGGTTGGTGCCCAGCAAGGGTTGCGTTCCCCCCGCCGGCGCGACAAAGGCATAGCTGGGGCACATCGACAACGAGGCCAGCCCATGCTGGGCCAACGCCTCGACATCATGCCACAGCGCGGAAAAATGCAGACAGTCGCGGATCACCAGCGCCGCGAGGCCCGTGCTGCGTGTCCGGTCGACCAGCGCATTCTTGGCGGCGTAGAAGGCGGGGTTGGAAAACCCGCCCCCGGCATCGACCTCGATCACGGATTTTCCCTGATCGACAAGCTGTGGCACCGCGTCTGGCGACACCTTGCCCGCCGCCAGAACACGCAGGCAGCCCTCGATCCGGTAGATCCCGTGGGATTTGCAATTGTCACGTTCGCCCGCGACGATGACACGCGCGACATCGCGGGCATTTTCGGCCCGCAGCCCGGCCTTGACGAAAATCCGCTCGACCCGCGCCAGAAGCGCCTCGACGGAAACGGGGTCGGGTTGATCCATTGGGGATATCTCCTGTGAAAAAGGGATGGGCTGGCGCGTGGGCTATCGGGCCACATCCGTATAGGTGCAGGCCCAAAAGACCCGTGCCTCGGTATCGTCCAGCGCACGCAGGCCATGTTTCAGCGTGCTGTCGAAATAGGCGCAATCGCCCGACCCCAGCACGACGGGTTCATAATGTTCGACCACCAGTTCGACCCGGCCCGACAGCACGAACAGGGTTTCTTCACCGTCATGGGATTCGAATTCCTCGGGACGCAGCGCGGCACGGTTCTTGACCGTGGTGACCAGCGGAATGATCTTCTTGTCGGCCAGCGCGTTGCACAGAACCTCGTATTCAAAGTTCTTCGCGCGGACCTTTCGCCCCTCGCCCGCACGGGTGATCGTCATGCGCGTGGTCTGGTTCGCGTCGTGATCCGATGAAAACAGGCGTTCCATCCCGATGTCATAGGCCCGCGCGATCCGGACCAGGTTTTCATAGCTGGGCGAGACGCGGCCATTCTCGATCTTGTGGATGGTCGACAGGGCCAGCCCGGTGCGCTGCGCCGCCACCTCCAGCGTATAGCCGCAGGACTGGCGCACGGCCTTCATCCTGCCGCCCAGATCGGATCGCAGCTGCTGCCGCTCGGCTTCCCAGGTGTCATGGGCCGCGTCTGGCGTGGCCGCCTTGCGCGAAGTTTTTTCCACTTGCGTCATATTTTTCTTTTTTTACCAATTTTGATTGTTTAAGCATATCCGCATGCAGGGTGCAACAGGCCACCACCGGCACAGCACGAACTTGCCTGCGGCCCATCCCTTCCGACGAACGGAGCCCGACCATGAAACAGGACGTCTTTCACGGCACCATCCCGGCCCTTCTGACCCCGCTGACCGCCGACCGTCAGCCCGATTTCGACGCGCTGGTGCGCAAGGGCCAGCAGATGATCGCGGCGGGGATGTCGGGGGTGGTTTACTGCGGGTCCTGCGGTGATTGGCCCTTGCTGACCGACGACCAGCGCATGGAGGGGGTCCGCCGCCTGATCCGGGCGGGTGTGCCGGTCGTGGTGGGAACGGGCGCGATCAACACCAGATCCGCCGTCGCCCATGCGCGCCATGCGCAGGACATGGGCGCGGCGGGGTTGATGGTCATTCCGCGAGTGCTGTCACGCGGGCAGTCGGTCACCGCGCAACGCCATCACTTCAAGGCGGTTCTGGATGCCGCCCCGGACGTGCCCGCGATCATCTACAACAGCCCCTATTATGGCTATTCGACCAAGGCCGACCTGTTCTTTGCCCTGCGCGATGAGCACAGAAACCTGATCGGTTTCAAAGAGTTCGGCGGCAAGGACGATCTCAGCTATGCGGCCGAACACATCACCTCGATGGATGATAAGGTGATCCTGATGGTCGGCGTGGATACCGAGGTTTACCACGGCTTTGTCAAATGCGGCGCGGTCGGTGCGATCACCGGGATCGGCACGATCTTTCCCAAGGAAACGCTGTTGCAAACCGCATTGTCGCGCCGCGCCGCCCAAGGCTGCCCCGAGGCCGACCTGCGGGCGCGCGAATTGACGCAGGCATTCTCGGTACTGGCGAAATTCGACGAGGGCGTCGATCTTGTGCTGTATTTCAAGCATCTGATGACCCTGAAGGGCGAGCCGGAATACGCGCTGAACATCAATGAAACGGATGTGCTGTCCACCTCGCAGGCGCGGTTCTGCGAGGCGCAGTATCATCAGTTCAACGCCTGGTTCGCGGCATGGTCCCGCCAGGGCGGAGTGATCGCCGAATGCATGTGATCGACAGCCATACCGGCGGCGAACCGACCCGCGTCATCGTGAATGGCGGGCCCGACCTTGGCGGCGGCCCGCTGTCCGAACGCGCAACGCTGCTGTCCCGCGATCATCGCGACTTCTACCGATCCGTCGTTCTGGAACCGCGCGGTCAGGTCGCGATGGTCTGTGCGCTGCTGGTCAGGCCGGTCGATCCGGACTGTGTGACCGGAGTGATCTTTTTCGATGCCGAGGCGGTGCTGGGCATGTGTGGGCATGGCACGATCGGGCTTGCCGCGACGCTGTTCCACATGGGGCGGATCGCCACCGGTCGGCACCGGATCGAAACCCCGGTCGGTATCGTCACCGTCGACGTGATCGACGCGCATACGGTGACGGTGACGAATATCGAAAGCCGCCGCATCCGCAAGGATATCACGGTCGAGGTGCCGCAGCTTGGCCCCGTGACCGGCGATCTGGCCTATGGCGGCAACTGCTTCTTTCTGGTCGAACCCGGCCCCGTCCCGGTCGAACCCGCCAATATCGCGGCGCTGACCCGCGCCGCCATTGCCGTGCGGCAGGCGCTGTGGGATCAGGGCATCGGCGGCGATGACGGAATGCAGGTCGATCACGTCATTTTCTACGGCCCCGCACAGGATCCGACGGCGCATAGCCGCAATTTCGTGCTGTGCCCCGACGATGCCTATGACCGGTCGCCCTGCGGCACCGGATGTTCGGCGCGGCTGGCCTGCCTTGCCGCAGACAAGCGCCTGCCCGAAGGCCACGAGATCGTGCAGGAAAGCATCATCGGCAGCACCTATCGCCTGTCATGGCGCAGGGGCGTGCAGGGCGGCGTCATCCCCTCGATCACGGGTCGGGCCTATGTCATGGCGGAAAGCCGGTTGTTCTTTCTGCCTGACGATCCGTTTCGATCGGGTATACCAAGCTGACAACACCCCCGGTCGCACAGGTCGGGCGCATCATCCGGGCAGTCACAGATGACCAGGACCACGCAGTCACAGATCATCGTCATCGGCGCGGGAATCATCGGTGTGACCACCGCGCTTGTGCTTCAGACGCAGGGGCATCAGGTGCGGCTTCTTGACCGCAAGGGCGTCGCGGCCGAAACCTCGGCCGGGAATGCCGGGGCCTTCGCCTTTGCCGAGATCGAGCCGCTGGCCACGCCGGGGATCATGAAGAAGGCCCCGAAATGGTTGCTGGACCCGCTGGGACCGCTGTCGGTGCGGCCCGGCCATGCATTGCGGATCCTGCCGTGGATGTGGCATTTCTGGCGGGCGACCGCGCATCACCGGTATGACGCGGCGGTGGCGTCGCAAGCGTCGCTGATGGCGCTGTCGCGACAGGCGCTGGAACGGGTGATCAGAACCACCGATGCGCAGGCCCTTATCCGCCGCGAAGGACAGTTGCAGCTTTACGAAGGTGCCGCGCAGTTTCAGGCCAGCCTGCCCGCGTGGGAACAGCGCCGCCGGCATGGCATCGCCTTCGAACTTCTGGACAACCCTGACGCCATCGCCCGGATCCAACCCGGACTGAACCCGCGCTTCACCCATGCGGGCTTTACCCCCGATTGGCTGAACACCGTCGATCCGCTGCGCTGGACACGGCATCTGGCCCATGCCCTGACCGAACGCGGCGGCCAGATCGTCACGGCGGCGGTCACCGGCCTCGCGCCTCGCCCCGACGGGGTCGATGTGACCACCGATATCGGCACGCTGCGGGCCGATCAGGTGGTGGTGGCCGCGGGCGCGTGGTCGCATCGGATCGCGCGGATGCTGGGCGACCGCATCCCACTGGAAACCGAGCGCGGCTATAACACCACCTTCCCCACCGCAAGCTTTGATCTGCGGACGCATCTGACCTTTGGTGCGCATGGTTTCGTGGTCACGCGCATCGGTGACGGGCTACGCGTCGGCGGCGCCGTCGAGCTGGGCGGGCTGAACCTGCCACCGAATTTCAAACGCGCCGAAACCCTGTTGCGCAAGACGGCCCGGTTCCTGCCCGGCTTTGACCCGACGGGCGGCACGCAGTGGATGGGCTTTCGCCCGTCGCTGCCCGACAGTCTGCCGATCATCGCCCGCGCCCCGAAATCCGACCGCGTGATCTATGCCTTTGGTCACGGTCATCTGGGTCTGACGCAATCGGCGGGCACGGCGGAACTGGTGGCCGAGCTGGTGTCGGGTCGCAGCCCGCAGATCCCGTTGCTGCCATTCCGCGCGACGCGTTTCGGCGGCTAGTCGAACAGCCGCGGCCAAGTATCCGCGATGCGATACCCTTCGGGCCAGGGATCGCCGGGGTCCAGCATGTGTTGATGCGTGCCGGTGATCCAGGCTCGGCCGCTGATCTCGGGGCGGATCGCGGGCAGATCGCCGACGCTGGCCGGTCCCAGAATGCGCCCCTGGAACTCCGACCCGATGATCGACACCGCCGTAAAACGATCCTCAAGCCCCATCTGCCCCCGCGCATGCAGGATCGCCATGCGGGCAGACACTGCGGTTCCCGTCGGCGAACGGTCCAGTTTTCCGGGCTGAATCGCCACCACGGACTGCGCGCGCAGATCATGCCCATCGCGGCTGACCGGCCCGGCGAACAGGCAAAAGGAATGGTGCCGCCAGTCAGGCTTGTCGGGATGGACGAACTGCAACTGCCGATTGGCGGAATTGGTGATGCGGATGCCCAGTTCGGCGATCTGCCGCGCATTCCCGGCCACCAGATCGACGCCAAGCGCGACCGGATCGACCACCACGAAACTGTCGCCGCCAAAGGCCGTATCGACGGTGATCTGGCCAACCCCCGGCACATCCAGCGGCACGCCCAGACGCGTCGCGAATGAGGGCAGGTTTTCGACATGAATGCGCTGCGCCTTGCCATCGGCACAATCGGCGCGCACCCGGACCAGACCGCCCGGCGCCTCCAGCACCATCCGGGTGACGGGTTCCTGCATCGGGATGATCCCGCTATCCAGCAACACGGTGGCCACGCAGATCGCGTTCGATCCCGACATCGGGGGCGTATCCTCTGGTTCCATGATGATCCAGGCCATCTGCGCCTGGGGATGTTTGGGCGGCACCAGCAGATTCACATGGCGAAACACCCCACCGCGCGGCTCGTTCAGGACAAAGTTCCGCAACACGTCATCCTGTGCGATCCAGCGACGCTGATCCCAGATCGTGTCACCCGGCGGCGGCGCCACCCCACCCACGATGACATCGCCGACCTCACCCTCGGCATGACAGGACACCACATGGATCACCTTCGTGCTGCGCATGTTTCCCCCTTGCGACCGCTGCCTTGAAACTCACTGGAACCGGAATATTGGATATTGTATCCAAAACCAAGCATGGTTTCATCTTGAGGAAATTTCGACATGGCATTTCGCGCACAGGACCTGTCGCAGACCCGATCCGCCGTGGATACGATCTTCGAGGCGCTGCGCGAGGCGATCGTGAAAGGTGATCTGGAACAGGGCGCGCAACTGCGTCAGGAACAGATCGCCGCCGCCTTCAATGTCAGCCGCATCCCCGTCCGCGAGGCGATTGCCCGGTTGGAACAGCTTGGGCTGGTTGAAACGCAACGCTATCGCGGGGCATTCGTGACGCAACTGAACATCGCCGATATCGAAGAGGTGTTCCGCCTGCGTGCCCTGATCGAGGCCGAGGCGATCCGCCACGCCGTGCCGCGACTGGACAGCGTGTCCCTGACCCGCGCCCGCAAGGCCGCAACGGCATTTCACGACGCGACCGATCCCGCCGACTGGATGGATCGCAACCGCGAATTTCACGCCGCGCTGTATCGCCCGGACCTGCAACCCCGCACCGACGCGATCCTGACGAATCTTCTGAACCTCAGCGACCGGTTCCTGCGCGCGCAATTATACCTGACCGCGGGGCAGGCCCGCGCCGACCGCGAACACCGACAGATCCTGGCTGCATGCGAGGCCGGCGATGCCGATCTGGCAGCCGACCTGACCGCGCAGCATATCCGCGGTGCCATGGCCTCGCTTCTGGCACATCTGACCGAACAGCAGGCCCCAGCGGTTTAGCCACCCGCGACGAAACTTCTGCATGCGATGTCGTAGCAGTCACCTTCCAATGTCGCATTCGTTCTATTGCGGCCCGCTGCAATCGGGCAATTTGGGACATCAGTCCTGAACCCGCGCAGCCTTCGAACCCAACATGCACTGCTGCAGCTTCCATCCTCTCAACCTGTTTCATGGGGGTCCTGAATGTCCAAATTTCCGCAGCATGCGCGCGTCGTCATCGTTGGTCTTGGCGGTATCGTCGGCGCCTCGGTCGCGCATCACCTGATCGAACGCGGCTGGGACGATATCGTGGGCATCGACACATCCGGGATTCCGACCGATGTCGGCTCGACCGCCCATGCGTCGGATTTCTGCTATGTGACCAGCCACGATCAGCTTAGCACCTGGACCAGCCTGTATTCCGCCGATTTCTACGAAAAGCTGGGCCACTATTCCCGCATCGGCGGGCTGGAAGTCGCGCGTGTCGGCGATGACGCCCGCATGCAGGAACTGCGCCGTCGCTGCGATTCGGGCCGCGCCTTCGGCAGCCGCGTCAGGATGATCACCGCCGCCGAAGCAAAGGAAAAATTCCCGCTGCTGGAAGAAGATCAGATTCAGGGCGCGATGTGGGACCCCGATGCCGGACTGGTCGTACCCCGGTCGCAGACCGTCGCGGGCAAGCTGGTCGACATGGGCGTCAAGGCGGGCAAGCTGCAGGCCTTTGCAAACTGCCCCGCGCTGGAGCTTTTGTCGGAAAACGGCCGGATCACCGGGGTCCGCACGCCACGCGGCACGATCATGGCCGATCATGTCGTCGTCTGCGCGGGCCTGTGGGGCCGTCTGATCGCCGAAATGGCGGGCGAGGATCTGCCCGTCATGCCGGTGGACCACCCGCTGACCTTCTTTGGCCCCTACGAGGAATTCGCCGGCACCGGCCTGGAAATCGGACGCCCATTGCTGCGCGATCAGGGCAATTCGGCCTATATGCGCGACACCGGCGATCCGAAATCGACCGAGGGCGGTCAGATGGAATGGGGCTACTATTATGAAAAGGACGTGCGGATGGTCCATCCGCGCGACCTGCTGACCAAGGAACAGGCCCGCCTGTCCCCGTCGCAGCGCGATCTGGAACTGGACGATGTGATCGAGCCGCTGGAACGCGCGATCGAACTGACGCCGATCCTTGCCGATCTGGGCTTCAACGAAAGCCACTCGTTCAACGGGTTGCTGCAAACGACCACCGATGGCGGCCCCTCGATGGGCGAAAGCCGCAAGCTGCGCGGGCTGTGGTATGCCGTTGCGATCTGGGTCAAGGACGGCCCCGGCATGGGCAAGCTGATCGCCGACTGGATGACCGATGGCCGCACCCATATCGACCATCACGGCATCGATTACGCGCGGTTTCAGGACTTTCAGCTGTCCGAGGATTTCATCTGGGGCCGCTGCGAGGAAACCGCCGCCAAGATCTACAACCCGCCAGTCCATCCGCGCGAACCCTTCGGCAATGGCCGTGGCATCCGCCGGTCACCGTTTCACGAACGCGAAAAGGAGCTGGGCGGCTATTTCATGGAACTGGGCGGCTGGGAACGTGCCCATGGCTATGCCGCGAACGAACATCTGCTGGAAAAATACGCCGATCAGGTGCCGGTTCGCGAGAACGAATGGGACAACCGCCACTTCTGGCGCGTGTCGAATGCCGAACAGCTTGAGATGAGCGCCGATTGCGGCCTGATCAACCTGTCGCATTTCCACATGACCGACATTTCAGGCCCCGATCACGTGGCACTGCTGGAATGGCTGTGCGCGGCCAGGATCGGCGGCGACGGCAATATCGGCAAGGGCATCTATACCCACATGCTGGACACCGAAGGCAATGTCCGCGCCGATTTCACCGTTTTCCGCATGGCGGATCGCTGTCGGTTGGTGAACGGCGCCGATGCAGGCCCGCGCGACCTGATGCATATGCGCCGCGTGGCACAGGACAAGGGCTTTGATGTCACCATCACCGATGTCACCGAAGACTACACCACCATCGGCATCTGGGGCCCGAATGCCCGCGAGACGCTGAAAAAGGTCGTCGCCGACCCCGATGCGCTGAACATCGAGGCGTTTCCCTTCGCCGCCATCCGCGACATCCAGATCGCGGGCCGCAAGGTCACGGCGTTCCGCATTTCCTATGTCGGGGAACAGGGCTGGGAACTGCACATGCCCTATGACGACGGTCTGGCGGTGTGGGACGCGCTGCGCGAAACCGGGGTCATCGCCGTCGGGGTCGAAACTTATGCCAATTCGCGCCGTCTGGAAAAATCACTGCGCCTGCAGAACGCTGATCTGCACACGCAATACAACCTCTACGAGGCCGATCTGGCGCGCCCGAAGGTCAAAGAGGCCGATTTCTGCGGCAAGGCCAGGCATCTTGAATATCGCGCCCGCGATCATCAGCCCGCCATGCTGTGCACGCTGGTGATGACCGACAATACCGACGCGAACGGGGTGGCACGCTATCCGGTCAACACGATGCCGGTTATCGACCCGGACACCGGCAGCGTCCTGATCGACGCGCTTGGCCGCCGGTCATTCACCACCTCGCAGGCCTATGGCCCGACCGTCGGCAAGAACATCATGCTGGCCTATCTGCCGCATGAATATTGCCAGATCGGACGCAAGTTGCAGGTCACCTATTTCGACGAGCCCTTCCCCGTCGAGGTCGCGGGTGTCGGCTACCACCCGCTTTACGACCCCGAAAACGCCAAGCCGAAAAGCTGATCGGCAGACCAGAAAAGCCCCGGCAGGTACGACCTGCCGGGGCCTTTTCATGGCGAGTGGCCGCGCGGCCCTGCGATCAGACTTCGACGACGACGCGCCCGATCGGGTTGGAACAGCAGGCAAGGATGTACCCCTCGTCGATATCGTCGTCCGAGATACCGCCGTTATGGACCATATGCACCTCGCCCTCGGTCTTTCGGACCTTGCAGGTGCCACACAGACCGAAGGTACAGCCCGATGGGATGTTCAGGCCGCTGGCCTTGGCGACGGCCAGAACGGTGTCGGTTTCGTTGCATTTGGTGGTGATGCCCGAATTGGCAAAGACCAGTTCCGAACGCGCCTCTTCGTCCAGAACCACATCGTCCAGCACCGGGGCCTCTGCCTCGGTTTCGACGGGGGCGCCAAAGCTTTCCTGATGATAGCGGTCCATGTCGTAACCCAACGAGATCAGCATGTCCCGCACAGCCTGCATGAACGGTTCGGGGCCGCAGCAGAACACCTCGCGTTCCAGATAGTCCGGCGCCATCAGGCCCAGCATGATCTGGCTAAGGCGCCCGCGATAGCCCGACCACGACTGATATTCGTCATGCTCTTCAACCGTCAGGTGCAATTGCAGACCCGAAGTGCGATTGGCCATGTGCCGCAGCCGTTCGCGGAAGATCACATCCGAGGGGCGCCGCGCGGCATGGACGAACACGATATCGGGGCGCGGGCCGCGATCCCACAGCCATGTCGTCATCGACATCATCGGCGTGATGCCCGAACCGGCCGAGATGAACAGGAATTTCTCGGACGGGTGCCGTGCCAGGCTGAAGATCCCGGCGGGGCCATAGGCCTTGACCAGCATCCCCGGCTTCAGGTTTTCCATCATCCAGCGCGTCGCGACCGATTTCGGCCCGGCCTTGGCCGTGACCGAAATCGACAGGGGACGCGATGGCGACGACGACATCGTGTAGGTCCGCTGCACGTTTCCGCCCGGCACCGGCAGGTCCAGAGTGACGAATTGCCCCGGCTCGTAATCGAACCACGCGCCCGATGGCGACCGGAACGAAAAGGTCCAGGTGTCGGCGGTCTCGGGAACGATCTGCGTGACTTCCAGCATCTCGGAATCGTTCCACGGCTCTGCCGACCATTGCATGCGCGTCTTTGCCATCGATCTGCCCTATTCTGCCGCTACGGCGGTGTTCAGACGCGAGGACATCACCCCGCAATACCAGTCCACGAAATGGATGACGCCGGCCTCCTGGCTGGGCGAATAGGGGCCGGGCTGATAGGCGGGCGACAGGATCCCGGCCTGATTTTCCTCGACCACGCGACGGTCCTCGTCATTGGTGGCCATCCAGACCTCGGTCAGCTTCTGCAGGTCGTAATCCTTGCCCTCGACCGCGTCCTTGTGGACCAGCCATTTGGTCGTGACCTCGGTCTCGGTGGGGCTGATCGGCAGAATGCGGAAGACGATGGCATGATCGGGCAGAAAGTGGTTCCAGCTGGACGGAAAGTGATAGAACATCAGGCTGCCCGCGTCGTTCCACGGGATCGTGCCCATGCGCTGTGCCACGGCGGCCTTGCCAGACATGGTGAAGCTTTCCTGATTATCCATCAGCGGCACCCGCGCCATCCGCCATTGCATGTCGGGCGCATTCACGAAACGCGACGGCAGCTTGGCCGCGTCACAGCGATCCCAATGCGACAGGATTTCGGGGCTGGCGGCGTTCGGCCCTTCCATCACCGTCATCAGCGGATCATCGGAATAGGTCCGGCACAGCGACGGATGCGACCCACCGCAGTGATAGCATTCGCGGTTGTTTTCCATCACCAGCTTCCAGTTGCCCTTCTCGACGATGGTCGAGCTGAACGCGACCTTCGACTCGGCAATCCCGCTGGGACCGGCATAGGCCATCAGGTTTTTGGCCAGCTCATTGACCGCCGGCGGCACCTGCGCAAGGCAGATGAAGATCATCCCGCCCAGATCGACGCAATGCACCGGCTTCAGCCCGTATTTCGACGCATCGAACCCCTCGCCCATGTCGCGCGCATAAAGAAGCTTGCCGTCCAAATCATAAGTCCACTGGTGGTAGGGGCAGACCAGCTTCGGGTTGCTGCCATTGGCCTGCGGGCACAGGCGCTGACCCCGGTGGCGACAGACATTGTGGAAGGCGCGCACACGTCCGTCACCGCCGCGCGTGATGATGACCGGATACTGCCCCACATTCAGCGTGACGAAATTGCCCGTCTTGGGCAACTCGCAGGACGGCGCGGCAAACAGCCATTCGCGATACCAGATCTGTTCCAGATCATCCTGCAATGCCTGCTGACCACAATACAGATCACGCGGCAGCGAAAAGCCCGGCTCGCGTGCGGCGACAAGCTGGGCTGTGGACATGGGGTGAGACATTACGCACCTGTGGGTCTGATGGCGCGGCCGCGCCGGTGGACGACATGAACGCCCGCAAAATGGGCCTGACTTCCACCCTAGCAATGACGGAATCGCGCCGCGGACGATTTGCGACACAACACGTCATGTTTCAGACACATGCGACTTTCGACGCCCGGCTGCGACCCAAAGGCCACGCCGGGCTAGTCGTCATTGTCGCGCGCGTAGACATCCTCGTAACGGATGATGTCATCCTCGCCCAGATAGCTGCCGGTCTGCACCTCGATCAGCACCATCGGCACCTTGCCGGGATTTTCCATCCGATGAACGGCGCCAAGGGGCACATAGATCGACTGGTTTTCCGTAACCAGGGTGACCGTCTGATCGACCGTGACCTTGGCCGTGCCGCTGACCACGATCCAGTGTTCGGACCGGTGAACATGGCTTTGCAGCGACAGGGCCGCGCCGGGTTTGACCACGATGCGCTTGACCTGAAAACGATCGGCCAGCGCCAGCGTCTCGAACCAACCCCAGGGGCGGTGATCGCGGGGAAAAGCCGTTGCCTGCTTTTTCTTCTGGTCTTTCAATGCGCTGACGGCAAGACGCACATCCTGCGCCCGGTCCATCCCGGCGACCAGCACCGCATCGCCGGTGGCCACCACCATCGTATCCTTCAACCCGATGCCCACGACCTCCAGGTCAGGATCATCGCTGCGCAGCAGCACATTGTCGCAATCGATCGCGGTCGCATGCGCGGTGGCTACACCACGATCCGAAGGGGCCGCATCCAGCGTCTCGCGCCAGACCGCGTCCCAACCGCCCAGATCCGACCATCGGTCGGAAAAGCGCACGACGGTCAGGTTGTCGGCCTTTTCCATCACCGCATAGTCGATGGAATTGTCGGCCAACCCTTCCCAGGGCGCGGGGGCCAGCCGCAGGAAACCCAGATCGGTCTTTGCCTGCGACAGCGCCTGGCCGACCGGGTCCAGATATTCCGGCGCATGCTGACGGAAGGCATCGATCATGCTGCTGGCCTTGAACAGGAAGATGCCCGCGTTCCACAGGAAATTGCCCTGGGCCAGCATCTGCGCGGCGCGCTCGGCATCCGGCTTTTCAACGAAACGCGCCAAGGGCTGCGGCCCGTCGCCCTGCCCGGCCAGTTCCAGATAGCCATAGCCGGTCTCGGGGCGATCGGGGGTGATGCCGAAGGTGACGATCCGACCGTCGGCGGCTGGGCCACTGCCCTGCTGCACGGCGCGGCTGAAGGCGGCGACATCAGGGATGACATGATCCGAAGGGGCAACCAGCAACAACGCCTCGGGGTCGGTTTTGGCGACCATCAATGCAGCTGCCAGAATGGCCGGCGCCGTATTGCGGCCCGCAGGTTCGATCACGATGGCGCCGGGCGCAAGGCCAACCTGCTCCAGCTGTTCGGCCACGATAAAGCGGAAATCCGCATTGGTCATCACGACCGGATCGGCATAATCGGCCCCGGACAGACGCAGGGCCGAGGCCTGAAACAAGGTCTGCTCACCGATCAGCTGGGCGAATTGCTTCGGGAACGCCTTGCGAGAGACCGGCCACAGCCGCGTTCCCGAACCACCCGCCATCAGAATCGGAGTAATCTTGGCCATCCCGCCCCTCGCAGACACTTATGCTTTTGGAAAGGGATAGCCCAGCCTACCCGCCCCGCCAAGCACCCGCACGGGATTTGAAACGAAAAGGGCGACATCCCAACAGGATGCCGCCCCAATCATGCTGCGCAGATGCGCGGTGTCTTACGACTTTTCTTCGATGATCGTCACCAGATGCGGGATCTTGGCGACCATGCCGCGGATCGAAGGGGTATCCTCCAGCTCGCGCGTGCGGTTCATCTTGTTCAGGCCCAGACCCTTCAGCGTCTCACGCTGGATGGCGGGGCGACGGATCGGCGAACCGATCTGCTTGACGACGATAGTAGCCATTCGCCTGTCTCCTTACGCTTCGGCGGCTTCGACAGCCGGCTTGTCGGTCTGGGGCAGAATGTCGGCCACTTTCTTGCCGCGACGCTGCGCGACCGAACGGGGGCTCGATTCTTTCTTCAGACCGTCCAGCGTGGCGCGGATCATGTTGTAGGGGTTCTGCGAGCCCTGCGATTTCGCAACGACGTCCTGAACACCCAGCATCTCGAACACGGCACGCATCGGGCCGCCGGCGATGATGCCGGTACCTGGAACGGCGGTGCGCATGATGACCTTGCCGGCGCCATGACGACCTTCGATGTCGTGGTGCAGCGTACGACCATCGCGCAGCGGCACGCGGATCATGTTGCGCTTGGCTTGTTCGGTCGCCTTGCGGATGGCCTCGGGGACCTCCTTGGCCTTACCTTTGCCAAAGCCCACGCGACCGCGCTGGTCGCCGACAACGACAAGTGCGGCGAAGCCAAAGCGCTTACCACCCTTGACGGTTTTCGACACGCGGTTGATCGCAACAAGGCGATCGGCGAATTCCGGGGTCTCTTCGCGATCTTCGCGACGGCCCCGACGGTTTTCACGTTCTGCCATCAGGCATTCCTTTATAGGTGGCGCGCAGACCGCGCCGTTCAAATCCAACCCAGGTGGCCCGCCCGCACTGCGAAGGGGCCCCGGATCATCGGGATGGCGCGTCCCTTGTCAGGACGCGCCACCCGCATGCATCAGAACTTCAGACCGCCTTCGCGGGCAGCCTCGGCCAGTGCCTTGATCTTGCCGTGGAAGATGAAACCACCGCGGTCGAAGACGACTTCTTCCACACCGGCTTTCTTCGCACGTTCCGCGATCGCAGCGCCGATCTTGGCAGCGGCTTCGACGTTGTTCTTGCCGACCATGCCCAGATCCTTTTCCAGCGTGCTGGCCGAGGCCAGGGTCACGCCGTTCAGGTCGTCGATGACCTGAACCGAAAGGTTCTTGGACGAACGGTGAACCGACAGACGCGGGCGACCGTTGTTTTCGGCCCGCAGTTTGTTCCGCACGCGCAGGCGGCGCTTTTGGAACAGCTCTTGCTTTTTCAGTGCCATTTCTCGCGCCCCTTACTTCTTCTTGCCTTCCTTGCGGAAAACATACTCGCCCTTGTAGCGAATGCCTTTGCCCTTGTAGGGCTCGGGCTGACGCCACTCGCGAATGTTTGCCGCAACCTGGCCGACCAGCTGCTGGTCAATACCTTCGACAACGATTTCGGTCTGCTTCGGTGCGGTGATCGTGACGCCGTCCGGGGTCTCGAAGTTCACCTCGTGGCTGTAGCCCAGGGACAGCTTCAGGGTCTTGCCCTGCATCTGTGCGCGGTAACCCACACCCTGAATTTCCAGCTCTTTCTTGAAGCCTTCCGACACGCCGACGGTCAGGTTCTCGATCATCGAACGGGTCATGCCCCACTGCTGGCGCGCACGCTTGTGCAGGCCACGCGGTTTGACGTGAACGTTGTTCTCTTCCGTGACCAGATCGACCTCATCGGTCGCGGTGAAGCTGCGGGTGCCCTTGGGGCCCTTCACTTCGATGGTCTGGCCCTTGATCTCGGCCGTCACGCCCTTGGGCAGTTCGACCGGCTTCTTACCAATCCGAGACATCTGCTGCCCTCCTTAGAATACGGTGCAGAGGACTTCGCCGCCGACATTGGCATTGCGAGCCGCTGCATCCGACATGACACCTTTCGGGGTCGACACGATCGAGACGCCCAGGCCCTGACGGACCTGCGGGATTTCCTTGGAGCCGGCATAGACGCGGCGACCAGGCTTCGAAACGCGCGACAATTCCCGGATGACCGGAGTGCCGTCGTGATATTTCAGACCGATTTCCAGCTCGTTATGGCCTTCTTCGGTGGTCACTTCCTCGTAGCCGCGGATGTAACCTTCTGCTTTCAGCACGTCCAGAACCCAAGCGCGCAGCTTGGAGGCCGGGGTGCGAACGGTCGATTTGCCGCGCAACTGTGCGTTGCGGATGCGGGTCAGCATATCGCCGAGAGGATCGTTCATGTTCATTTTCGCCCCCTTACCAGCTCGATTTAACCAGACCGGGGATCTGACCGTTCGAGCCGAGCTCGCGCAGCATGATCCGCGACAGTTTCAGTTTGCGGTAATACGCATGCGGACGACCGGTCAGTTCACACCGGTTGTGCAGACGCGTTGCCGAAGAATTGCGCGGCAGTTCTGCCAGCTTCAGCGAAGCCTTGAAACGCTCTTCCATCGGGCGGGACTGGTCGTTGATGACCTCTTTCAGGGCCGCACGCTTGTCAGCGTATTGAGCGACCATGCGCTGGCGCTTTTTCTCGCGCTCAACCATCGACTTCTTTGCCATATCTCTTACCTTCCGCGATCAGCTGTTGAACGGCATGTTGAAGTGCTTCAACAGCGATTTCGCTTCCGCGTCGGTCTTCGCGGTGGTGCAGATGATGATGTCCATCCCCAGAACTTCGTCGACCTTGTCGAAGTTGATTTCCGGGAACACGATGTGCTCTTTCAGGCCCATGGCGTAGTTGCCGCGACCATCAAAAGCCGTGCCTTTCACGCCGCGGAAGTCGCGGACGCGCGGCAGCGCGATGTTGATCAGGCGATCCAGGAATTCGTACATCCGGTCGCCGCGCAGGGTCACCTTGGCACCCAGCGGCATTTCTTCACGAACGCGGAAGCCGGCGATCGACTTCTTGGCCTTCGTGATGACAGCCTTCTGACCGGCGATCAGCGACAGCTCTTCAGCGCCCTGTTTCACCTTCTTGGTGTCCTTGACGGCCTCGCCGATACCCATGTTCAGGACGATCTTGTCCAGACGCGGGATCTGCATGTCGTTCTTGTAGCCGAACTCTTCTTTCAGAGCGGCACGAACGTTGTCGCGGTACTGCGAACGCAGGCGCGGCGTGTATTTCGAAGCGTCCAGCATCAGATCACGTCTCCCGTGGTCTTGGCGAAACGGACCTTCTTGCCGTCTTCCTCGCGGAAGCCGACGCGGGTCGCTTTGCCGTTTTTGTCCATGAGGGCCAGATTCGACAGGTCGATCGGCATCGCCTTCGGCGTGCGACCACCCTGGCTGGTCTGGGTCTGGCGCTGGTGACGGATCGCGATGTTCACGCCATCAACGACTGCCTTGTTCTCTTTCGGGAACACGGCAGTGATTTCGCCCTGCTTGCCCTTGTCCTTGCCGGCCAGCACGACGACCTTGTCGCCCTTTTTAAGCTTGGCAGCCATTACAGCACCTCCGGAGCAAGCGAGATGATCTTCATGAAGTTCTTCGCACGCAGCTCGCGCACGACCGGGCCGAAGATACGGGTCCCGACCGGCTCACCCTGGTTGTTCAGGATGACGGCGGCGTTGCGATCGAAGCGGATCGAGGTTCCGTCTTCGCGCTTCACTTCTTTTGCGGTCCGAACGACGACGGCCTTGCGGACGTCACCTTTCTTGACCCGGCCCCGCGGGATGGCTTCCTTGACGGAAACGACAATGATGTCGCCCACCGACGCATAGCGACGGTGCGAACCACCCAGGACCTTGATGCACTGAACCCGGCGTGCGCCGGAGTTGTCAGCAACATCCAGATTGGTCTGCATCTGGATCATTTGGTTTCTCCCGACCTTTGGGGACCGGCCTTTCCGGCCCCAGGGTTTCGATCATTACTGATCTGTGATGATGGACTTATGCCGAAGCAGCTTCGTCCGTCAGGACAGTCCAGCGTTTCGTCTTCGAGATCGGGGCACATTCCGCGATGCGGACGGTGTCGCCGACCTTGAACTGGTTTTCCGCGTCATGGGCGCGGAATTTTTTCGAGATCCGAACGGTCTTGTGCAGCAGCGGATGCTTGAAGCGGCGTTCGACCAGGACGGTGACGGTCTGCTCGTTCTTGTCCGAGACGACCTTGCCTTGCAGGATGCGTTTGGGCATGGGTGCGACTCCTTAGTTCGAGGCCGCGGCTTCCGCCGCTTTCTGGTTCAGAATGGTTTTCACACGGGCCACATCGCGGCGAACGCTGCGCATGCGGGCGGTGTTTTCAAGCTGGCCGGTTGCCTGCTGGAACCGCAGGTTGAAGGCTTCTTTCTTCAGCGCAACCAGCTGCTCTTTCAGCTGATCAGGCGTTTTCGAATTCAGTTCTTGCGCGTCCATTGCGCGGTATCCTTTCCAACATCACCGGAGAGCCCCGGATTGTCCGGGCCACCCTGATTCCGGTGGAGTTTCGTGATGAAGGCCAGCCCATACAGGCTGAAACCGGCTATTGCAACCCCCTTCCCCGCCTTTCGGGGAAAAAGGCAGGCCCCGCCGTTTCCGGCGGGGCCAATCCTGGAACCTGCGTGCGGTGCACGCAGCGACTTACCAGTCCTGACGCTCGACGATGCGGGTCTGAACCGGCAGCTTCATCGCGCCCAGACGCAGCGCTTCGCGTGCGATCTCGGTGCTGACGCCGTCGATCTCGAACATGATCCGGCCCGGGTGGACGCGGGCTGCCCAGAAATCGATCGAGCCTTTACCTTTACCCATCCGGACTTCGGTCGGCTTCGAGGAAACCGGCAGGTCCGGGAAGATCCGGATCCAGACGCGGCCCTGACGCTTCATGTGGCGGGTGATCGCGCGGCGAGCCGCTTCGATCTGGCGGGCGGTGACACGCTCGGGCTCGACCGCTTTCAGTGCGAACGAGCCGAAGTTCAGCTCGAAGCCGCCCTTCGCGTTGCCGTGGATCCGGCCCTTGTGCTGTTTGCGGAACTTCGTCCGTTTCGGTTGCAGCATTTGTCGTTCTCCTTAGCGCGCGTCGCGGCGCGGACCACGCGGAGCCGGACCTTCCTGAGCCTCGGCGGCCTTGCGGTCGCGAGCCTGCGGGTCATGCTCCATGATCTCGCCTTTGAAGATCCAGACCTTGATACCGATGATCCCATAGGGGGTCATGGCCTCGGCCAGCGCGTAATCGATGTCGGCGCGCAGGGTGTGCAGGGGCACACGGCCTTCGCGATACCACTCGGTCCGTGCGATCTCGGCACCGCCCAGACGGCCGGCAACGTTCACGCGGATACCCAGGGCGCCCATACGCATGGCGTTCTGGACCGAACGCTTCATGGCGCGGCGGAACGACACACGACGCTCCAACTGCTGAGCGATCGATTCAGCGACCAGCGCAGCATCGACTTCCGGCTTGCGGACTTCGACGATGTTCAGGTTCACGTCGCTGGCGGTGAAGTTCGACAGCTTCTTGCGCAGGACTTCGATGTCAGCGCCTTTTTTGCCGATGATCACACCCGGACGCGCAGCGTGGATGGTGACGCGGCACTTCTTGTGCGGACGTTCGATGATGACGCGGCTGATGCCGGCCTGCTTGGCTTCTTTCTTGATGAAGTCCCGAATTTTCAGGTCTTCAAGCAGCAGATCGCCATATTCCTTGTCATCGGCGTACCAGCGGCTGTCCCAGGTGCGGTTGACCTGGAGGCGCATGCCGATCGGATTGACCTTCTGACCCATTACGCTTGCTCCTCGACTTGGCGCACCTTGATGGTGATTTCCGAAAACGGCTTCATGATCTTGCCATAACGGCCACGTGCCCGCGGACGGCCACGCTTCATCACCAGGTTCTTGCCAACCCAGGCTTCGGCGACGATCAGGTTGTCGACGTCCAGACCGTGGTTGTTCTCGGCGTTCGCGATGGCCGACTGAAGGCATTTCTTCACGTCGCCTGCGATGCGCTTGTGCGAGAAGGTCAGGTCGGCCAGAGCGCGTTCGACTTTCTTACCACGGATCAACTGAGCCACGAGGTTCAGCTTTTGCGGCGAGGTGCGAAGCATCTTGATCTTGGCGAACGCTTCGTTCTCCGCCACGCGGCGCGGATTCTGTTCCTTACCCATGACGATTACTTCCTCTTGGCTTTCTTGTCCGCCGCGTGACCGTAGTAGGTCCGGGTCGGCGAGTATTCACCGAACTTCTGGCCGATCATCTCTTCGGTCACAGCAACGGGAATGTGCTTCTGCCCGTTATAGACGCCGAAGGTCAGGCCAACGAATTGCGGCAGGATGGTCGAACGACGCGACCAGATCTTGATGACGTCGGATTTCCCCGACTCACGGGCCTTTTCCGCTTTCTTGAGCACATAGGCGTCAACAAAGGGGCCCTTCCAAACAGAACGTGCCATCGATTAACGCCCCTTCTTCTGGTGACGCGACCGCAGGATATACTTGTCGGTCGACTTGTTCGTGCGGGTCTTCTTGCCCTTGGTGTCCTTACCCCAGGGCGTAACCGGCGTACGGCCACCCGAAGTACGGCCCTCACCACCACCATGCGGGTGGTCGATCGGGTTCATGGCAACACCGCGAACGCTGGGACGGATGCCCTTGTGGCGGTTGCGACCTGCTTTACCCAGGTTCTGGTTCGAGTGGTCGGCATTCGACACGGCACCGATGGTGGCCATGCATTCCTGACGGACCATGCGCAGCTCGCCCGAGGACAGGCGGATCTGTGCGTAGCCACCGTCGCGACCGACGAACTGGGCATAGGTACCGGCCGAACGTGCGATCTGGCCGCCCTTGCCGGGCTTCAGTTCGACGTTGTGGACGATGGTACCGATCGGCATGCCGCTGAAGGGCATGGCGTTGCCGGGCTTCACGTCAACCTTGGCACCTGCGACGATCTTGTCGCCAACTGCCAGACGCTGCGGTGCCAGGATATAGGCACGCTCACCGTCTTCGTAATTCACAAGCGCGATGAACGCGGTGCGGTTGGGATCGTATTCGATCCGCTCGACCACTGCGGTCACATCGAACTTGTTGCGCTTGAAATCGACGATGCGATACAGGCGCTTCGCCCCGCCGCCTTTGCGGCGCATGGTGATCCGTCCGGTGTTGTTCCGGCCGCCTTTCTTGGTCAGACCCTCGGTGAGGGATTTGACCGGGCGACCTTTCCAAAGCTCCGAACGGTCGATCAGAACCAGCCCGCGCTGGCCAGGCGTCGTCGGTTTATACGACTTCAATGCCATCTTTCTGTCTTCCGTAGCTTTGGACCGTGGTGGTCCGTTTCGTCCAAAAGATCAGCGGCCCCGGATTTAACCGGGGCCGCAGATTCGCAGCCTACTATCAGAGTCCGGTGGACACGTCGATAGTGTTTCCCTCTTCCAGGGTCACATAGGCCTTTTTCACGTCGCTGCGACGGCCCAGCTGACCGCGGAAGCGCTTCTGCTTGCCTTTGGTGATGGTGGTGTTGACCGCCTTCACCTTGACGCCGAACAGAGCTTCCACCGCGTCCTTGATCTGCGGCTTGGTCGCATCCTTGGTCACCTGAAAGACAACGCCGTTGTTTTCCGACGTCAGCGTGGCTTTCTCGGTGATGACCGGCTTGACGATCACATCGTAATGTTCGGGTTTCGCGCTCATTTCAGGCGAGCCTCCAGAGCTTCGACACCCGCACGCGTGATCACCAGCGTGTCACGCTTCAGGATGTCATACACGTTGGCGCCCATCGACGGCAGGATGTCCACGCCTTCGATGTTGCGCGCGGCACGGGCGAAGCCTTCGTTGACTTCGGCACCGTCGATCACCAGCACGCGCTTCCAGCCGTTTTCCTTCACGGCCTTGGCGACTGCCGAGGTCTTGGCGTCGGTCAGGTTCAGATCCTCGACCACGACCAGCTCACCTGCGGTGGCTTTCGCCGACAGAGCGTGCTTCAGGCCCAGGGCGCGGACCTTCTTGGGCAGATCGAACGCGTGCGAACGCGGGGTCGGGCCCTTGTAGACACCACCGTGACGGAAGGTCGGCGCCTTCTTGGAACCGTGGCGTGCGCCGCCGGTGCCCTTCTGGCGATAGATCTTCTTGGTCGAGTAGCTGACATCCGACTTGCCGAGAACCGAGTGGGTCCCCTGCTGAGCCTTGTTGCGCTGCCAGCGGACGACGCGCTGCAGGATGTCGCCACGCGGCTCCAGCCCGAAGATCTCGTCGGCCAGCTCGATCGAACCGGCTTTACCGGCATCCAGCTTGATCACATCGAGTTTCATCACTTGTCTCCTTCGGGCGCAGCATCGCCGCCGTCGGCCTTTTCAGCCTCGATCGAGGCTTCGGCTTCCTTCAGCGCGGCTTCTTCGGCAGCAGCTGCCTCGGCCTCGGCGGCCTTGCGGGCGGCTTCTTCCTCGGCAGCGGCCTGTGCAGCAGCTTCTTCTGCGGCGCGCTTCGCCTCATCGGCAGCCGATTTCAGGGCGGCCGGGTAGATCACGTTCTCGGGGATGGCCTTCTTGACGGCATCCTTGATGGTGACCCAACCACCTTTCGAGCCCGGAACCGAACCCTTGACCATGATCAGGCCACGATCGGCATCGGTGCGGACAACCTGCAGGTTCTGGGTCGTGACGCGCACGGCACCCAGGTGACCGGCCATCTTCTTGCCCTTGAACACCTTGCCGGGGTCCTGACACTGACCGGTCGAACCATGCGAACGGTGGCTGATCGACACGCCGTGCGAGGCGCGCAGACCACCGAAGTTGTGACGCTTCATCGCGCCCGCAAAGCCCTTACCGATCGAGGTGCCGGCGATATCGACGAACTGACCGGCGAAATAGTGGTCAGCCGTGATTTCCTCACCGACATTGATCAGGTTTTCTTCGGCGACGCGGAATTCCGCGATCTTGCGCTTGGGCGCGACCGAAGCTTTGGCAAAATGACCACGCATCGCGGCGGTCGTGCGCTTTGCCTTGGCAACACCGGCGCCCAGCTGGACGGCGGTATAACCGTCACGGTCAGCGGTGCGCTGAGCCACGACTTGCAGGGCGTCCAGTTGCAGGACGGTGACCGGAACCTGACGGCCGTCTTCCATGAAAAGACGGGTCATGCCCAGTTTCTTGGCGATAACACCAGTACGCAGCATGTCTCGTCCCCCTTAGACTTTGATCTCGACGTCAACGCCGGCGGCGAGGTCGAGCTTCATCAGGGCGTCAACGGTCTGCGGGGTCGGATCGACGATGTCCAGCAGACGCTTGTGCGTGCGGATTTCCCACTGGTCGCGCGACTTCTTGTCGATGTGCGGGCCACGCAGGACGGTGAATTTCTCGATCTTGTTCGGCAGCGGAATCGGGCCGCGAACGGTCGCACCGGTGCGCTTGGCGGTGTTGACGATTTCCTGGGTGCTGGCATCCAGCACGCGGTAATCGAACGCCTTCAGCCGGATACGGATGTTTTGGCTTTGCATACGTCATCCCTCTAGACGGGGAGTTCCAGTTGAGAGGCTGACAACACACCACGCATTGCCAGCGTCGAACCGTAAAAAAACTGCAAGGCCGCCCCCATAACGGACGGCCTTTGCAAAAGCAACCGATTCCATGCGGACCGGTGGCGATGGGGGCTTTTGGCGCATAAGATACGCGCTGTCAAGCGGGTTGGCGCAGGCCTGTGGACAGGCGGTCCGCGGCAGCTAGGCCCGGAATATTCTCAAGCGGGTTCGGGTCATGAAAAAGGCCCGCACCTTTTGGTGCGGGCCTTCATCTCACGATATCCCTGATGGGATCACTTGATGATTTTCGAA
>NZ_FOHO01000017.1 GCF_900111675.1 Paracoccus homiensis
AGCTGCAACAAGCTCTCGACGAACCCGGTCGTCTGCCGGAGCGCTATGCCGAACAGCACCTTCATCGAGAGGCACGTCTGTATGGCGGCGTCGCTGTAGCTCTGCTGGCGGCCACGCCTGCCAGTTGGTGCGGCCTCCCAGCTCATCTCGGGATCGAACCAGATCATCAGCGATCCGCGGCGCTTGAGCGCTTCATTGTAGGATGGCCAGTTCCTGGTCTTGTAGGTTGGAGGTGTGGGTCTGCTCATGGATTCCAGCTACCACGCTGGATTCATGAGATGAATCCCACAAGGGATTTGTACAATAGAGCCAGGCTCACCCGAAACCTATCCCGATTGCGCTGACAGCGGCGGGTCATCTCGGCGGTAGCATGACCGAGCTGCTTTTGGACATGGCGCTCGTCGATCTCGGCTGATGTCGCGAGGCCTACGCGCAGCGAATGCCCCGCGAACAACGCCCGGCGCTCGGACTCCGGCAGCCCGGGCCGCAGCCCGGCGGCCAGTGCCGTGCGCTGCACCATCATTGCTATCGCACGAAGGCTGATCACCATCGCAAACGCGAACTTCAAACCGGCAAAACATGGCAGCATCAGCCGCGCTGACAGACGCAATTGCTTGTTTGTAATCATTTCAATACCTTGACTGATTTCCGGGGGACAACACTTTTTTCTTGACCGTACTAACATGTTACCTGTTAAATCGGCTAAGCGATTGCATAGTCGCTAGGGAGGAACAATGTCATACGATTACATCGTCGTCGGCGGTGGCTCTTCGGGGTCTTTGCTGGCTTCAAGGCTGGCTGGTGCGGGTTCGCGAGTTCTCGTGCTCGAAGCTGGGGGAAGCGATAATAACCCGCTCATTTCCATGCCTGCCGGTTTCGTGAAGCTGCTTGGTGTCGAGAAGTTCATGTGGTTTTACCACTCTACGGTTCAGAGCCAGTTGAACGGGCGGAAACCTGTCGTTCCGACTGGGCGCGTCGTGGGCGGTGGATCTTCTGTCAACGCGATGGTCT
Organism: Paracoccus homiensis; assembly: GCF_900111675.1. Classification (GTDB taxonomy): domain Bacteria; phylum Pseudomonadota; class Alphaproteobacteria; order Rhodobacterales; family Rhodobacteraceae; genus Paracoccus; species Paracoccus homiensis. Next base: position 1,012 of record NZ_FOHO01000017.1, read on the forward strand.
ATATCCGGGGGCAGAAAGCGGACTATGCCCCTTGGGCAGAAACCACGAAAGACACCTCATGGGACTGGGACTCGCTTCTTCCGATCTTCCGCGGCATGGAAGACAACAACCGTTTTCATGACGACCTTCACGGAATTGGCGGACCCTGGACGATTTCAGATCCGATCCAGATCTGCGAACTGAGCCGGAAGTACGTCCTCGCCGCTCAGGCGATCGGACTGCCGTTCAACCCGGATTTCAACGGGCCGGTACAACGCGGTGCTGGGTTCTTCCAGCTGTCGATCAAAGACGGCAAACGCTGTTCTGCCGCGACAGCATTCCTGCAACCGGCGATGAAGACCGGAAATATCCACCTTTTGACCGGCTGTCTGGTTCACCGGATCATTGTCGAAAACGGGCGCGCGGTTGGCGTGCAGTTTTCGCGGAACAGCTCTTTAGAGACTGCACGCGCCTCGGGTGAGGTGGCACTGTGTGCCGGTGCGATTGCGACGCCTAAGCTGATGATGCTCACGGGGCTTGGCCCGCAGGATCATCTCTCGGAGCACGGGATCGACACGTTGGTTGATCTTCCGGGGGTCGGTCAGAATCTTCAAGACCACACCGAAGTTCCAGTATTGGCCTTTACCAAGCCGGGCTATGGGTATTTCGGTGAGGACAAGGGCCTGCGCCAGATTCGCAATGGTCTGCAATATATGATGTTCAAGAATGGCCCGGTGGCGTCCAACGGCGTTGAATCCTGTGCATTTTTTGATCCTGACGATCTCTCTAAAGAGGCCAAGATTCAACAGTTTTGCGTGCCTTCTGTCTATCTCGATCCGGACACCACGGATATCAAGCCGACTTACGGCATTACGATCAATTCGAGTGTCGCGCGCCCCGGCTCCAAGGGATCGGTCCGCTTGGCGACAGCCAGCGCTCAAGACCAACCTCTGGTCGATACGAACTATTTTGACGACCCCGAGGATCTGCGTCTTTCCATCGAAGGGCTGCGCATCGCGCGACGCATTCTCGATCAGGAGCCGCTCAAGAGCATCATCACCAAAGAGATATTTCCCGGAACCGGGGTCGATGACACCGCCGCGTTGGAAGCGCACGCCAAAAAGTTCGTCAAGACGGTCTACCACCCGACCGGCACCGCCCGCATGGGGCATGACGGCGACGAGATGGCTGTCGTTACCCCGGATCTCAAGGTGCGCGGTATTGATGGTTTGCGCGTTGCGGACGCATCCGTCATGCCGAATATCATCAGCGGCAACACGAACTCGACGACACTTGTAATCGCAGAACGTGCCGCGCGCTTTATGATTGGCGAGGAGTAACCCATGACAGCCGTGCGCAAAATCGAACGTCCGAGACAAGTGTCGGAAGTCGTTCTCGAGCGTCTCCGAAAAGACATCGTCACGGGTGTTTTTGCGCTCGGGGAGAAAATCTCGGAAACCCATGTCGCAGAGACCTATGGGGTCACCAAGGCGCCCGTGCGGGCTGCGTATGTTCGATTGCAATCCGAAGGGTTGGTCGAGATACGCCCACAGTCCGGAACCTTTGTTTTCGCGCCGACCCAAGATGATCTGCGGGCGCTGTGCGAACTCAGAATCGCGCTTGAATTGGAGGCAGTTCGTCTGTCACTTTTGCGGAACCCCGAGGGTCTCAAATCGTCCGTCTACAATATTTGTGCCCGTATGCAGGATGCCTTGGCAAAGGGAGAACAGGATCGCTACCAACGCCTTGATAACACGCTGCACCTCATATTATTTGAATTGGCGAATTCGCCTTATCTGAAAGAGACTTACGAGGCGCGCATTTCGAGCGCTTTCGCTGCCCTGCGTCATCGGTTTGCGCAGGATGCGTCCCATAATAGTGCTTCAATCAAGGAACACACGGAAATCGCCGACCGCATCGGAGCGGGCGACATCACCGGACTTCGTGCCATCCTGCGTCAGCACATCCAAAACACAGAGGCTTACTACGAAAAACTTCTGAGCGCGGATTGACCTGAGCTCTCAATACAACGGGCTCCCACCCAGAACTAACATGTTACATGACAGAAAGGTCGCGAAAATGCCCCTTCAAGACGACGATATAGACCCACGGACGCCGTATCAGCTCCCATTCCCGCAGGATGCTCTGGAAGAAATCGTGATCCCGAATGCAATGGAGTGCGATGAGCGTCTCTGGGTGCCCCAGGCGGAAAATGTCTGGTTTCGTCCTCTGTGCCTCAACCGCTCGCAAGGCTACTGGATGAACCTTCTTAAGGTGCGCAAATCCGGAGTCCTGTCGCGCCACCGCCACCCTCAAGCCGTGCATGGCTGGGTCCTCAAGGGGCGCTGGCACTATCTTGAACACGATTGGGAAGCGATCGAGGGCGGCTATGTCTATGAGCCGCCGGGAGAGACCCACACGCTCATCGTGCCTGAGGGCGTAGAAGAAATGATCACGTTTTTTCAGGTCAACGGTGTCATGTGCTACGTTGATCCGTGGGGCAAAGTGCTCGGCTACGAAGACGTTTTCACGAAAATCGACATGTGCCGCAAGCACTTCGAAGAGGTCGGTCTCGGAGCCGACTATGTCGAACAATTCATCCGCTAAGACTTACAACGGAGACACACCATGCCCGAACTTCGCATGATGCACACAATGCTGCGGGTTGGCGATCTGGACAAATCGCTGGCCTTCTACACCGAACTGCTTGGGATGCAGATGATCAAGAAACTCGATTTCCCGGAAGGCGAATTCACCCTCGCCTTCGTCGGCTACGGCCCCGAGGAAAGTAACACGGTGATCGAGCTGACCTACAACTACGGCACGACGAGCTATGATCTTGGCAAGGGTTACGGTCATATCGCGCTCGAAACCAGCGATATCTATGCCACCTCGCAGGTGCTCAAGGATGCCGGTGCAGAGTTCACCCGCGAGCCGGGGCCGATGAAACACGGCAAGACGCTCATCGCCTTTCTCAAGGACCCCGATGGCTACATGATCGAACTTGTGCAGCCTGACTGGCTCAAGGACGCACAATGACTCTCCTTACGGCGGCATTTCCGGCCCGTTATGTCCAAGGCCCCGACGCGCTTGGCCATTTCGGCGAAGAGGCCGCCCGGTTCGGCCAGCGTATTCTTGTGCTGGCCGACGCAACGCTCCCTGAGGAGATCGTGGCCCGCCTCGATCCAACGGGCGTCGAAATGACGGTCGAAACGGTAGAGCCTGCCGCGACAGAAACTGCCATTTCCTATGCGGTGGATCGCGCTAAAGCGCTTGGCGCCGATGCGATTGCGGGCCTTGGTGGAGGTAAAACGCTTGATCAGGCCCGCGCCGCAGCCGACATCTGTCGGCTTCCCTTTATTTCCGTTCCATCCTCTGCTTCCTCGGACGCGCCCTGTTCTGCCCTTGCTGTCATCTACGGCGAAGATGGCGAAGTGATTGAAGACCGCTTTGTGCGGACCAACCCTGCCTTGGTTCTCGTTGATAGCTCCGTGATCCTCAGTGCGCCCGCACGCCTTCTGGCCGCTGGGATTGGTGATGCGCTCGCCACTTGGTTCGAAGCGCGCGCATGCCTGATGTCCGGGGCCAACAACATGACTGGCGGTCGCCAGACACGCCTCGCGATGCAGATCGCGGAAACATGCTATGACACTTTGATCGAATATGGTGTGACCGCACTGGCTGATCTCAAGGGCGGATTTCTATCCCCCGCACTCGAAGCGGTGATCGAAGCCAACATCCTGATGTCCGGTCTCGGCTTTGAATCCGGCGGCGTCGCGGCCGCCCATGCGATCCACCACGGCCTGGCCGAATTGCGCGAGACGCACGGAGCCTTGCACGGCGAAAAGGTCGCTTTCGGGGTGCTCGTGGGGCTGGTGCTCAATGATGCGCCCATCGAAGAGATCACCAAGGTTCGCGAATTCCTGGCACAGACCGGATTGCCGACATACCTCGGTGCCGTCGGAATCACCGATGCCGACGCAGCCATCCCTGTCATTGCGAAACGCGCCTGTCGGGCGGGGGAAATCATTCATAACGAACCGATCGAGATTACAACAGCGCTGGTCGAAGCAGCCCTTCGCGAAGCGGATCTCATCGGACGCCCCAAGGAGCTGAGCAATGCCTGAGTGCAACACCTTTGCTCCTGATCTGTTCCAAGGTCGCCATGTGCTCATTACTGGCGCGAGCAGCGGAATTGGTGCGGCCATCGCCGCAGCCTTTGCCGCACATGGGGCATGTGTGACGGGAACGGCAAGCACCCACGCGCGTGCTGCAGCTATCGAAATTCCGGGCGTTGCTCTCAAAGCCTGTGATGTGCGCAAGGATACCGAAGTTGACGCACTTCTTGAGAGCCTGCCGCAACTCGACATTCTCGTGACCGCCGCAGGGATCGCGCGCCGTGTCGAGGAATATGATTGGGATGTGTTTCAGGATGTCGCCGACGTGAACCTTTACGGGACGGCCCGCTTTGCGCTCCGCGCCCGTGAAGCGCTCAAGACGACCAAGGGTTCAATCGTGACCATTGCATCCATGCTTTCGACCTTCGGCGACCGCCTCGTTCCGGCCTACGCAGCTTCGAAAGGTGGGGTCAGCCAACTCACGAAATCCTTGGCAATTGAATATGCGCCTGACGGCATTCGTGTGAACGCCATCGCGCCGGGCTGGCTCCATACGGATATGACCGACAGCCTCGTGCAGGACAGCCTTCACGGTCCAACGATTGCCGAACGCACGGCGATGAAACGTTGGGGCGCGGCGGATGAAATCGCCTCCGGAGCTTTGTTCCTGAGTTCTCCGGCCGCCTCCTACATCACCGGATCAACCCTCACAATCGATGGCGGCTACGCGATCACCTAGCCGCAGATCACCTCCAAGAGATAGCGCGTAGAAATGCGCAAATAAGGATAAACGCACATGTCCATCTGGCCCACTGACTGTTTCAAAGATCGCCACATTCTCGTTTCTGGCGGCACCTCGGGAATCGGCGCAGCGATTGCAAGTGCCTTTGCCTCCGAGGGGGCGCACGTCACCGTCACCGGGGCGAGCGAGAAAGAAGCCGAAGTTGCGCGCACCGCGATGCCTGGAATTACCGCAAAGGCGCTTGATGTCCGTGACGCTGAAGGGGTCGCAGAGTTCGTTGCAGGGTTCGATCAATTGGACCACCTCGTGAACTGCGCAGGCGTCATTCGTCGCGGCGACGAGCTTGAACCTGATGTGTTTGCCGATGTCGTCGACATCAACCTCAATGGCTCCATGCGTATGTGTGCGGCGGCGCGTCCGCTTCTGGCGAAAAATGGCGGCACCATCGTCAATACCGCGTCGATGCTGAGCTTTTTCGGCGGCGGTCTTGTTCCGGCCTATGCCTCGTCGAAAGGTGGCATTGCACAGCTCACGAAATCGCTGGCAATTGCCTACGCAAAAGACGGTATCCGTGTGAATGCGATTGCGCCCGGCTGGATCGCGACGCCGCTCACACAGGCGCTCCAGAATGATCCGGAGCGTGCGGGACCGATCCTCGCCCGCACACCGGCGAACCGCTGGGGCACGCCGGAAGATCTCGCAGGGGGCGTGGCCTACCTGTCTTCACCGATTGCGTCCTTTGTCACGGGCGCGGTGCTGGTGATTGACGGCGGATATCTCATCACCTGAAGCTGCCCAATTTCAAATCCGAAATCCCGATAAGACAAAACAAGGGAAGGACATTAAATGCGCACAATCCTTTGCACCAACCCCGGCGGGCCGTTGAGCGATACCCGCGTGGAAGACCGCCCAAATCCAACACCCGGCCCAGGCGAAGTCCGCGTGCAGATGCGTGCGGTGTCGCTCAATCCGGTGGACTGGAAGCTCTGCGTTGGTGTCGCCCCTTGGTGGACCGAACCTATGATCGTGGGCGTCGATGGCGCCGGTGTGGTGGATGCTTTGGGTGAAGGCGTTGAAGGGGTCGCGATCGGCGACCGCGTGGTCTGGCACCACAACCTATCTAAACAAGGCGTCTTTGCCGACTATGCCATCGCACCCTCACATGTGCTTGCCCGCATTCCGGACTCCGTGTCTGACGAGGCCGCCGCCGCGCTGCCCTGCGCCGGTATGACCGCCTATCAGGGGCTCGTGCGTAAGGCGCGTCTTGGCGCAGGTGAAACGGTGCTGATTCAGGGCGCATCGGGCGGCACAGGCGGCTTTGCGCTCCAGATCGCGAAAGCGCTGGGGGCCACAACAATTGCTCTCGCACGGACCAAAGATCATGACCGTGTCCGCGCCTTGGGGGCCGATCATGTGCTGGATTACACCGCAGACGACCTCCACGACCAAGTACGCGCCATCGCGCCTGATGGGGTCGACCTGATGTACGAGGTTGTCAAGGCAAAGGATGCCAACGTCAATTTCCGCCACATCCGCTACAACGGCCAATTCGTGACGACCGACCCGCTGCCGGATTTGTCCAACGTTCCGGCCTACACCTATGCGCTCTCCATGCATGAGGTTGCACTTGGCGGTGCCTACGGTGCGAGTGACATGCGTACCCAGAAAGATTTCGCCGTGATGCTCGAAGCGATGCTCGAGATGGTCGCACAGGGCACACTCGACCCGATGATCGAAGCTGAAATCGGGTTCGACGACATCCCCAAGTATTTGGGCCGCCTCATGGAGCGCAAGGTCACTGGCAAGATCGTGGCAAGGCTCTGAGATGTTTGAGGGAGGACAGACCATGACCCGAACCGCCGTGATCATCGAACCGGGCTACGCGGATTACAGCCATGAGCGGGATATTCTTGGCCGGTTAGGCTTGGGGCTCAAACCTGTGGATGGGGCCGGGGATCGCACCGCGCTCAAATCTGCGCTGTCAGAGGCGGAAATCGTCTTCGTGCGCGATACGGTGCTCGACGCCGAGCTGATTGACGCCATGACACAGGCCAAGGGCATCGTGCGCTACGGCATTGGCGTGGATACGATTGATCTCGATGCGGCAAAGGCGAAAGGCCTGGTTGTCGCGCGCGTCAATGACTACGGCGCGGATATCGAAGTGGCTGATCATACTGTCGCGCTGCTTTTGGCGGCGCAACGCCGGATCGTGAGCCGCGACCGTGATGTGCGCGCAGGCGCGTGGCAAGTTGGTCAGAAAGAGCCGATCCGCCGGATTGCTGGCTCCACGATGGGCTTTCTTGGGTTCGGCCGGATCGCCCGGTCCGTGGCCGAGCGGATGAGCGGCTTTGGCGTGACCGATTTTATCGCGCATGATCCTTATCTGGGTGACGCGCCCGACGGCGTGCGCCTAGTCTCACTCGAGGAGCTCGCCGCACAAGCCGATCTTCTGTCGCTGCACGCACCAGCGACAGATGCGAACCGCGGCATCATCGGGGCAGAGTTTCTGTCCCGCATGAAACCGCACGCGATCCTCGTGAACACTGCACGTGGACCGTTGATCGACGAAACAGCCCTGCACAAAGCGCTCGAGGAGGAGCGTCTGCGTGGGGCCGCTCTCGATGTCTTTGCGATCGAACCGCCAGTGGGCAATCCGCTCCTGTCGCTCGACCGCGTGGTGATCTCGGATCATTCCGCCTGGTATTCCGAAGCCACAGTCGCCGCCATTCAAAGCGGCGCGGCACGGGAGGCAAAGTTGATCTTAGAAACAGGCGACGCGGAACACCGTATCGTTTGAATAACAAGACCGTCATCATCTCAGGGAGGAAATAAGATGATTTCGAAGAAAGCACTTCTGGCTGCAACCACCATTCTTGCTGCGCTGTCAGCACCGGCATTTGCCGACGTGGACCTTCAATGGTTCGAAGCGCAAACTGAGGACATGACCGCTGCGGGCGCCTATCAGAAAGAAGGTCCGTGGACCGTCGCACTGGTCTTCCCCGACTTATCGAATTCATGGCGTGTGCAGGCTGTCGAGGAGGCCCGTGTCGCGGCCGCCAACAATGGCAACATAAAAGAACTGATCGTTACCAATTATCAGGAAGACGTATCGGTCATGGTTTCGGATATGGAAGACATGGTCGCCCGTGGCGTGGACGCAATCATGGTTCACACCGGCCAGATCGGCCTTCTCGGAGAGGTGGTAAAAGCCGCAAACGAGAAAAATATTCCTGTCATCAATCTGGGGCAGATTGACAGCGGTATCGATTATCCCGTGCAGATGGGCGCGGGCGGAGCCTCCTATGGGCGGATCGGTGGCGAATGGCTCATCGAACAGCTCGGGGGGGAAGGCGAAATCTGGGCGTTGCGCGGCATTGCAGGTCATTCCGAGGACGTCACCCGTTATCAGGGAATGCAAGAGGCCATCGCCGACAGCAACTTGACAGTCACGCGGGAAGACTACGGCACATGGTCCTATGAAAACTCTAAACCTCTGTGCGAGAGCTGGGTTCTTTCCGGTGAACTTCCTGATGCGATCTGGTCTGCAGGCGCGGATATGACCCGCGCTTGTGTCGATGTTTTCGAAGAACTGGGCGTGCCTCTCATCCCGATGACTGGCGAAGGAAACAATGGCTTTCTACGGCAATGGAGTGATCGTGGGTTCGAGTCCGTCGCAGCCCCGTTCCTACCATCGATGTTCGCCGTGGGCTTGGATGCCGTCGAAGAGCTTTTGAACGGTGGGTCACTGCATCGCGTATACTGGGCCGAACCGGAGGCGATCACGAACGACAACCTGGCCGAATACTACCATCCGGAGGCGAACGACAACCTCTGGGTGCCCACCACACTCACCGACGAAGACATCGCACGTCTTTTCCCGCGTTAATCCCTCGAGCGATGTCAAATGTCGAGACCGGCATGGCCACGCGCCATGCCCCCGCCGGAGCCCTAAGCTCTGGCGGGTCCCCCAAAAAAGAGAGCGCATTGCTCCGCTTCCAAGGCGTCACCAAGATCTTTGGCGGCACGAAAGCCGTCGATACCGTCTCGCTCGACGCCTATGCCGGGTCCGTTCACGCGGTCACCGGCGAAAACGGAGCGGGCAAATCGACGCTTATGAAAATGTTGTCGGGTGTTCACATACCCGATGGCGGCCATATCACTCTGGACGGTGCGCCGTTCGAGCCCAAGAGCCCGAAAGACGCACAAATGATCGGTGTGTCTACGATCTATCAGGAGTTGAACCTGATCGGGAATCTCACCGTGGCCGAAAACCTGTTCTTCGGGCATGAACCTATCCGCGCCGGTGTGATCAATCGCAAGGCACTGGTGCAAAAGGCGCGGACCTTGATGGCTGAAATCGGTCTCGACATCGACCCGAACATGCCCTGTGCCAAGCTGTCGATTGCCGAACAGCAATTCGTGGAGATCGCAAAGGGCCTCGCTTTTGACGCAAAGGTCTACATCTTCGACGAACCGACCGCGGCGCTCAACACAGCCGAGGCGGAACGCCTGTTTGAGCTGATCCACCGCCTGCGCCGCGAAAACAAACTGATCTTCTACATCTCGCACCGCCTCGACGAGATCTTTGATCTTTCCGATCGCATCGCGGTGATGAAAGATGGACGTCTGTCGGCGCAGTTCGAACGGGGCGAGACCGATGAGGCGGGTCTTATCCGTGCCATGGTTGGTCGTGATCTCGGGGACTATTTCCCGCCGCATCAAGACCGGCAAAATGCGCCGGTCAAACTCTCCGCCCGGGATCTGCAGCCGAAGGCAGGGACACCGGCGGTGTCCTTCGCGCTCCACCAAGGTGAAATCCTCGGGCTGGCCGGACTGGAGGGGCAAGGGCAGCGGGACATCATTCGCGCGCTTGTCGGCATCGAAGGCCCTGTTTCCGGCGAAGTCACGCTCGATGGCGTACAGATCGATCCACGCGCAGGTATCGTCGGGACCGTGCGCGCCGGGATCGGGTTTGTTCCGGAAGATCGTAAAACCGAGGGGCTTTTTCTCGAAGACAGCATCGAAAAGAACATCGCGCTCGGCCAGTGCCGTGAGCGCCGCTTGTTCAGTCGCGCGAACTGTCCGCCCGACGATATCGTCTCGATCTCGCAGAGGATCCGTCTCAGAGCCGAAAGTCTCGTGCTTCCGGTTGGCAAACTGTCCGGCGGCAATCAGCAAAAGGTCATGCTCGGCCGCTGGCTCGTCTCCGGTGTCGAAGTACTCGTCGTCGAGGAGCCAACCCGTGGCGTCGATGTCGGCGCGAAAGCGGAGATATACGCAGCCCTTCGTGACTTTTGTGCGCAGGGCTACTCCATCGTGCTGACGTCGAGTGAGATGAACGAGGTGATCGGCCTGTGTGACCGCATCCTGGTGGTGCGTGGCGGGCGGATCGTGACCGAAATCCATGGCGGCGACGCGGACGAGGAGAGCATTCTCGCCCATGCCATCACAGATCAAGAGGAGTTTACTGCCCAATGACCCGGCTCCGCTTTAGAACCGCCCAATACCGCAGCCGCAATGCGGTCGGCCCCTTCGTCGTTCTGCTTCCTCTTGTCATCGCCGGGTTGGTTGCGTTCCTCGCGCCGGGGTTCTCCTCCTCCGAGAACCTGTTCAACCTGTTTCCGCAGGCCACGCCGCTTCTGATCCTTTCCCTCGGGCTCATGTTTCCTGTGATTGCCGGGGGCATCGACATTTCGAACGGGGCGCTTGTTTCCGTTCTGGCCGCGATCCTCGTATCCTACGGGCAGGCCAACGGTATGGCCATCGCCATTGTGGTGACGCTTTTGACGGGCCTCGCCAACGGGATCGGCGTCACCTATTTCCGCGTGCATCCCATCGTTATGACGCTCGGTGTCATGATTGTGTTCAGCGGGGCGACGCCGCTTATCCTTCCTGACGCCGCAGGCCAGATCAAAACCTTCCTCGCGCCGCTGACACGCTCTACTGTTTTCGGTCTGCCCGTGGCGATCATCTGGTGCGCCGTCGGGATCGGGTTCACGTGGTTCGTGCTGTCGCGCACGGCCATCGGCACGCGGATCTATGCCATCGGCGCGAATGAGAACGCGGTCTGGCTCTCGGGCATTTCGAGCCGCCGGATTGTCATTGCCTGCTACATGTTGTCCTCCATGTCCGCCCTCATGGCCGCGATGTTCATCGTCGGGCGGGTCGGATCGACCACGGCCAACATCGGCGAACCGTTGATCCTGAATTCGATCACAGCCGTGGCAATCGGGGGCGTGCTGCTCTCCGGCGGGGTCGGGTCGGTTGTGGGCGTCGTTTGTGGCGTGGCTGCTCTGACCTTCGTGAACAACGGCATGAACCACCTTTCGGTCGATCCATTCCTCCAGCGCGTGGTGACTGGTGCGATCCTTCTCGTCGCCATCGGCTTTCAAAAGCGTGAGGAGATCGGCGTATGACCACCGCGGAAAACTCATCTCCACATAGGGAGACCTCCCTCATGTCCAAGCTGACCCGTGTTCTCAAACAGATTGGCGGCGTGCCATTTGTGTATCCGCTTTTTGCGCTTTTTCTTGTGATTGTCTGGATTGAGCGTCCGGTCATGCTCAAACCGATGTTCTTCTTTACCATCTTGCGACAGGCGGTCCCGCTGATCCTCGTCGCAGTGGGTCAATCGCTCTGCATGCGCGTGCGCTCGATTGATCTCAGCTCCACGGGCGTGATTGTCGGTGCCGTCTATATCCTCACCGGGGGTTGGATCGAGGCGCCGACGCTCGTGCTCTGCCTTCTCGCCATCGGCCTCGGCCTGTTCGTCGGGGCGGTCAACGCATGGTTCATTGCCATTCGTCGCTCATCTGCGGTGCTCGTGACCCTGGCCACGGCCATGATCGTCAGTGGGAGCGTTCTCATTCTGAGCGGCATCCGTCAGCCGGATCGTGCGCCCGCAGACCTCGTTGAATTCGCTCGCCTTCGGTTCGAGGGGATGCCGGTCATTGCGCTCTTGACCATCGTTCTGGTGATCCTCTTCGCCATCGCGTTGCGGATGAGCGTGCTCGGGCGTGTCATGAATGCCATCGGCACAAATCCGAAAGCGGCCTGGACCTCCGGTCTGCCTTATGTGCGCACCGTTTTTACGGTCCATATGCTTTCGGGTGCATTTGCATCTCTTGCCGCCATCGTTCTCATCGCCTCTCTGGGCAAAGGCAGCGTCACGCTAGGGGCCGATCTTGCACTCTTCTCTCTCGCGGCGGTCGTGCTCGGCGGTGTGAGCTTTGGGATCTCGCGCGGCGGGGTCATCGGGCCTGCTCTCGCGGGGGCGATGCTCACTTTCCTGTTCAACTTCCTCACGGCATATGACGTCGCACAACCCGCCCGCCTGATTGTGGTCGGTCTCGTGATCATCGTCGCCGCTATCGTGATCAGCATGCGTGAGAACAAAGCGCATTAAATGCCGGGGGCGCCGCTCTGGTGCCCCCTCACCTGCACCGAGGACATCACCCCATGCACCGAAGCTATCGCAGCGGTCGAGACGTCGCGCGGGCCCTCTCGATCGAAGAATTACGCGTTATGGCCCGAAAGCGCTTGCTGGCCTTCTGCCTCGAATATCTTGAGGGTGGCGCTGAAGACGAGCGTAGCCTCCACGATTTGCCGTAGGGCCTTGCGTAGACGGCTGATGTCGCGGGCGATCACAACGCCATGTTCGGCCAGCAAGCCTAGGATCTGGTTCACAAGCCGCGTCCGGTCCGAGATCAGCCTCTGCCGGATGCGGTGGACGGCTTGTATCTCCAACTGTCCCGGTGATTTCTGTGGAACGAACCGCATCGAAGGACGGCCGACGGCCTCACAGATCGCTTCGGCGTCGTTGCGGTCGTTCTTATTGGATTTGACGTAGGGCGCGACGAATTGCGGTGAGATCAGACGGACTTCGTGCCCGAGTTCGGACAGCACCCGCGCCCAGTAGTGCGAGCCGCTGCAGGCTTCCATGCCAACGAGGCAGGGCGGCAAATCGGCGAAGAACGGCACGACGGCATCGCGGCGCAGCGTTTTTCTAAGCACGGTACGATCATCACTGCCAACGCCGTGGACCTGAAACACAGTCTTGGCCAGATCCAGGCCGATCCTAACGATATCCATGGCATGTCTCCTCTCTCATCCTGTGGATGTCGAAGTGTCACCGACGCCGGGCGGCGGGGTCCATACCATTGGCCCCTTGGCAAGCATAATCTTCGATTTGTCGGGCAGGTCTTCGATCGGACGTGTGACAGGCCTCTGAACGTGGCCTTCATGACGCCACGGGCCGGTATGCTGTTCGGAAGGCTGGGTTCACATCGGTTCAGAGAGCTGCAAGCGCTCGAGGCCCGGGTCTGAATCTTCCTGCCTTGAACTTCGAAGCCCGTGTCGCCTACTCCTCGTCGATCGCTCACCCCGGCCTTGCGGCCATGTCGTGTCGTTCCCCTTCGTGGGCTCGGTTCACGCCATTCTGTAATCCTGCTCCTTTGTCGTCAGCGCCCAGATCATCCGTGCCATTTTGTTTGCCAGCGCAACGGCCGCGACCATCCTTGGCTTGCGCATCACCAGCATTGCCAGCCAGCGGTTCGCGCTGCCACCCTTGCGGACGACCCAGCGTATCACGCTCATGGCGCCCACAATTAGCAGGCGGCGGATGTCGGTCTGACCCATCTTGCTGACCGAACCCAACCTGGTCTTGCCGCCAGTGGACCTCTGTCGTGGCACCAAACCAAGCCAAGCGGCAAAGTTGCGCCCGCTGTCGAAGGTGTCGAGATCTGGCGCAAACGCAGCGACGGCGCCCGCGGTGATAGGCCCGATCCCCGGGATCGTGCAGAGTCGACGTAGTTGATCGTCCGTCTTCGACGCTGCCTCAAGCTCATTAGCCAAACGCACGATCACTTCCGTCAACGTCGCAATCTGATCGAGATAAATCGCTCCCATCCCCCGAACCTGCCCAGGCAGGACGCTGTTCTCGTCGGCCAGCGCGGTCTCGAGCACCTTCAGGCTCGCCGGACCTTTCGGTGCCACCAGCCCGAACTCGGCCAAATGCCCCCGCAGCGCATTGATGAGCTGTGTACGCTGCCTGACCAGACACTGGTGCGTCCGAAAGGCTACTGCCCGTCCTCGGGTTTCAGCGCTTTTCACGGAAACGAACCGCATGGTCGGGCGAGAGGCCGCCTCCGCGATGGCTTCAGCGTCTGCTTTGTCGTTTTTCTGGCGGTTGACAAATGGCTTCACATACACCGCCGGCACCAGACGCACCTCATGACCATGGGATTTCCCCAGTAGTGTGACGTGGCGCAGGCCTCCATCGCCACGATACAGGATTTCTGCTCAGCCAGCAGCGACACTAGCCGGGTGCGCGACAGAACACGGTTATATAGAACCGCCCAATCCAATCCTATTGGGCAGATCTGAAAACTGCCCTTCGCCAAGTCGATTGCCAAGCATGTTGATCGGTGTCGTGATCGATGTGCCCTCCCTTCGGTTCCGATGAAACCATCATGGCATAAGAAATGCCGTTGGGTGGGGGCATCCACCGCATCAGTTCACGATCACGCTGCCTTCCGCCTCGTCGAGCCAAGCAAGGATGCGCGCGAGCAGGCGACACGACACTTCTTCAAACGAGCGCAGCGGTAGGCGCGAGATGCATGACCTTCTCCAAGCCGTTTTGAAACTCTCGCGTATCTTTTAGTTCGGTTCTGCCCCAATCTGGGTGGCGGAACAGCAGCATTCTCACCCCAGGCCCTTCCGGGCAGTTGCCGCGTTCCAGTAAGAGCCTTCCTTACGATCGATATGGGAAGCTAGGAGGGACAGTGCTGTCGCGGTGTCGCGCTTCCGGACGGCTTTGCTGATCTCGATATGTTCGCGGAAGGATTTCTCCATGTGATCGGGATGCCGGCCGAGGCGATTTCGGATCGCGGCCATCTTCAGCGCGATGGTCTGAAACGCGTCGTTCAGGAACCGGTTGTCGGCATGATCAAAGAGGTGCTGGTGAAACACCGTGTCTTGGGCCAGGTATTCTGCGTCGTCCCCGACCTTTCGCGCCGTGGTCATTTTGGCCACGCAAGTGTCAAGCGCATCGGCCAAGGCATCGTGGTCTGCGACGATTGCCTGCTTCAGCGCCTCTGACTCCAAGCAGGTCCGCGCGTCGCACAACTTGGCAAGCTCTTCGGGTTCAAGATTGAAAACGTAAGAGCCGCGCTGAGGCTCGACCACCAGCAACCCTTCCATCTCAAGCCGGTTGATCGCCTCGCGCACCGGCGTACGACTGACGCCAAGGTCCTTGGCGATTCGGGCTTCTGACAGTTGTGAGCCGAGTTCGAATTCCCCGCCCACGATCCTGTCACGCAAGTCCGACGTTACAAGTTCCGTCAATGATTTAGGTCGATCAAGCAACACGGCAGGCGCCTCCTTTTCCGCATCTTAGCAGACCTGCATCTAGCATACAATATGCTGCCCCTTGACGGTTAGCATACTGTATGCCAGTATTGTTCCAGCTTCGGGTAGGGAGGGACCTTTGGCACGCATCGAACGCATAATCACAGAATTGAACCGGGCGCTGGTTGCCGGGCTGCTCGCTTCGGTCTTCGTGATCGTTTTTGCCAACGTTGTCGGGCGCTATGGCTTCGGCGCGTCGCTGGCTTGGGTGGAAGAAGCGGCGCGACATTTGATGATCCTCGGGGCATTTGCCGGCGCAGGGCTTGCCCTGCGTGAAGGCCGCCTCGTGGCGATCACCACGCTGCCTGATTTCCTGCCAGAGGGTGCACGCAAAGCGCTGCGCTGGGGCGTCGTTACGGTGATGTTCGCCTTTATGGCAACACTGCTTTGGCTCGGCATTCGTTTCGTAGACTTCGGCTGGAACAAGGAAACGATGTCGACCGGCATCTCACGCGGCATCCCCTACATGGCGATCCCGTTCGGCTGTGCACTGTTCCTGATCCATCTGGGGCTCTTCGCCCGACGTTTCGTGAAGCAGGACTTCGAGTTCGGCCCCGACGAAACCGCAACCGAAGGCGAGGTGTAGTCATGGCAAAGACGCTTATCCTTCTGTTCTTTGCAACTTTGCTGCTCAGCGTACCGGTTGCTTTCACGATGGGGATTGCGGGCCTTTCAGCGATCTTCCTGCATGGCGGACTGAACCCTCTGGTTGCGACCCAACGCCTGTTCGCCGGGATCGACAGTTTTCCGCTCATGGCGGTGCCATTCTTCATTCTCGCGTCGGAGCTGATGACTGCGTGCGGGCTGACAAACGCACTGTTGCGCTTTGCTAATGCGTTGGTCGGCCATGTGCGGGGCGGTCTGGGGCACGTGAACATTCTTGTGTCGATGCTCTTTGCCGGGATCAGCGGATCGGCATTGGCGGATGCGGCCGGACCCTCGGCCATCGTCATGCGGATGATGCGCGAAGCGGGGTATGAGAAAAACTACGCTGGCGCGCTTTCCGCCGCCACGGCCACCATCGGGCCGATCATTCCACCGTCGATCCTGGCCGTGATCTTCGCGATCTCGACCAACGGCGTCACCGTGGCCGGGCTATTCCTGGCTGGTATCCTGCCGGGCATCCTGCTGGGCCTGTCACTGGCACTCGCCAACCACGTCGTGTCGACCCGTCATGGCTATCGCGGTCGTGAAACTCGGGCAGACCGGGCCGAGCTTCGCCAGGCGACCCTGGCAGCGCTTCCGGCGCTGATCATGCCCGGGATTATCCTCGGCGGCATTCTCTTTGGGGTTTTCACCCCAACAGAGGCGGGCGCGGTCGCCTCGGCCTATGCGCTTCTGCTCGGCTTCGTCCTGCGCGCCTTTAGGCTGCGCTCGATCTACCACGCCTTTGTGCGAGCCGCTGTGATCACGTCTTCCGTATTCCTGATCGTGGCGATGGCATCGATCTTTGCCTGGCTTCTGACCTACCTGCAAATTCCCCAATCGTTGGCCGAGGTGATCACCGGCATCACCGAGAACCGGATAGGAATCCTTCTCATCTTGGCAGGTTTCGCGCTGATCTGCGGGTTCTTTATCGACACGCTTCCGGCGCTGATCATCCTGACACCGATCCTCGGGCCCATTGCCTATTCCGCCGGGGTCGACCCCCTGCAGTTCGGCATGATGCTGGTACTGAACCTGACCATCGGCATGATCACGCCCCCGGTCGGACCGGTGCTCTTCGTGGTTGCGGCGGTTGGACAACTTAAAATCGAGTCCCTGTCGAAGGCGGTGTTGCCGCTTCTGCTGGCAGAGCTTGTGGTACTTCTTCTGGTCATTCTCGTGCCCGAAGTCAGTACTTTCGTCCCTAACTTTTTTGGATTTGCAAACTGACATGAAAGGGAGGATCTTCATGAAAACCATGTCAAAAATGATGGCTGCCAGTGCCGCTATCGCACTCATCGCCGGCGCTGCTAGCGCCAAGGAACTGAAATACGCGCACTTCCAGTCGGCGGACCTCAGCTCGCCGAAACACGCCGCCGCGCTGGCCTTTGAATCCTGCGTTGAAGGCAAGACGTCGGGCGGAATCGACGTTCAGATCTTTCCGGCATCGCAGCTTGGCGGAGACTCAGAGATCATTGAGGGCTTGCAGCTGGGCACGGTGCAGATGGCCGCGATCCACGACGGGCCAATATCGGCGGTCTACAAGCCTTTTTCGGTGCTGGCGATCCCTTACCTTTTTGAAGATCACGCGATGGCCTGGTCAGTGATGGACGGTGATTTCGGCGACGCTATGGCCGAGGACATGCTGGCCAAGACGGGTATCCGCATGTTCGGCGTAGCCGACAACGGGGTGCGCAACTTCACCAACAACGTGCGCCCGGTGGCCGAGCCCAAAGACATGGAAGGTCTCAAGATGCGCGTCATGACCGCGCCGGTCTGGGTCGCGTTGGTCGAAAGCCTGGGCGCCTCGGCGACGCCTGTGTCCTGGCCGGAACTGCCGGGCGCCCTCCAGCAGGGCGTTGTCGACGGACAGGAAAACGGGGTGACCAACATCGTCAATGCCTCGCTCTACCAGCACCAGAAATACGTCTCGCTCGATAGTCACGTGTTCAGTTGGCACGCCTACCTGATGTCGGACATGTTCTATCAATCGCTTACGGCGAACGAGCAATTGGCCGTCGAGCAATGCGTTGAGACCGCCAAGGTGATCCACCGCGGTATGACCGCGGCGCAGGACGCCAATGCCAGTGCGATCCTGTCCGAAAAAGGCATGGAAGTCGTGCCAGTTAGCCCCGAGCAGAAGACGATGTTCCGCGAAGCGGCGCAGCCGGCTGTGCGGGCCCATGTAGTTGAGGACATCGGCGCGGAATGGCCGGATCGACTCGACGCGGCGATCGACGCCTACAGGGCGAACTGAGCCATGGGTCGGGACTGTCAAACCAGGATGGCCGATGTGGTCGTCCTCGAGCCGGGCTATGCGGCCTATGACACAGAGCGAGCAGTGCTTGCGGGCCATGAAGTGCAGATCACCCCGGTCAGTTTGGATGAACCGGCGGTCCCGGCCCTGCAGGCGCTTGACCCGGTTGCCCTCCTGGTGCGCGAGCGCCAGATCGGGGCGGCAGAGATAGACGCCTGTCCGAATCTGAAAATCATCGCGCGCTATGGCGTCGGATATGACAACGTCGATCTGGTATATGCCAAGGCGCGGGGCATCTATGTCACTAACGTGCCCGACTACGGCGCCGACCGCGAAGTCAGCGAACATGGCGTGGCGCTCTATCTTGCCGTGCAACGGCGGCTGGTATCACGTGACGCGGATGTCAGGGCAGGAAAATGGGGGATCGGTCAGGCCGCCCCGGTTCCGGGCCGCCAGGACGCTGTGCTGGGCCTGATCGGCTGCGGCAAGATCGGATTGCAGGCCGCGCGAAAATTCCGTGCGCTGGGGTTCGATCGCGTGGTGGTCTACGATCCATATCTCGAGGAGGCCATAGCTCGCGATGAAGGCATCGAGCGCACGGACCTCGACACCCTGTGTCGCGAGGCCGACGTGATCAGTCTGCACGCACCGCTTACCCCGGAAACCCGGCACATCCTGAACGCCGGGCGGATCGCCCTGATGAAACCCGACGCTATCGTCGTGAATGTCTCGCGCGGCGGACTGGTGGACGAGGCGGCGCTGGCCGCCGCGCTCACCGAGGGCCGTATCTTCGGTGCCGGGATCGATGTCTTCGAGCAAGAGCCGGTCCGCCCGGACAACCCGCTTCTCAAGGCGCCGAACACCATCCTGACCGATCATGCCGCTTGGTACTCGGAGCGTACGGTCGGGTTGTTGCAGACCAAGGCGGCAGAAGAGGTCAGCCGCGTGCTGAACGGCAAGCCCCCCCTCAACTGGGTCAACAAGTAGACGAAACTGGCGGCCGCCACCGCCGGACTTCATTCAGAAACGCAGAACAAGGAACAAAGTCATGGATACCAAAGAACTCGTCGCCGGTTTTCGGCAGGTTGCCACCGCTTCGGTAGCGGATGCAGTCGACAAGATCGCCGGGCGCGGCGGCTTTCTGCCCTCGAGTATCAAGCCGCGGATCAACGACAAGAAGATCGTCGGTCCCGCCGTGACCATTCTCGAAGGCCCAACCGATGAATTCCTGCCGCCCCAGCATGCACTGGACGCGATTGACGAGGCCGAGGAAGGCTCAATCATCGTAATTTCGACCAATGGCACCACCGAGGTCGCACTTTGGGGCGGTCTAATGACTGCCGGTGCCGTAGCCAACAAGCACGAGGCCGCAGTGCTCGATGGTGGCGTGCGCGACCTGGTCGAGATCAAACGCGACTACGACTTCCCGGTCTATTCGCGCGAAGTGTCGCCCGGAACAACGCTGGGTCGGATCAAGACGCTTTCGGCCAATACCGAGATCTCGATGGGCAACGTAATCGTGCGCCCCGGCGACATCGTCGTCGGTGACGTCGACGGCGTCGTGGTGGTGCCGCGCGGTCATGCCGAAGCGGTTCTCGAAATGGCGCAGGAAATCGACGAACGCGAAGCCGAGCAGGCCAAGCTGATCATCGCCAATGGTTCGCTGCGCGACGGGCTGGCAAAGTACGGCCGCATCTGACCGCAGGCCTCTGCAGGCCAGCCATAGCGGCCTGCAGAGGCCAATGAACAAAGGGGGGGGGGAGTATGCGACACAAACTGACCAAATCCATCGGCGCAGCGCTTTTTCTGGCGCCACCATTGTGGGCGGCTGAGCCCGAGGTTATCGCCGAATGGGTGAGCCTGCCCTATATCGTCGTGGACACGGCCACCAAATCCACTTGGGAGAACAGCGAACTTTTCGGCAAGGCCCTTGTCCAGGGTGCCAAGGTGGACAGCCAAGGCAATTTCTATGTCTCGACGGCACGTTGGGGCGGCAAAGAAATTCCGGCTACCCTGTCCAAACTGGTGAAAACGGGCGACGGCTGGGCGTTGGAGGCCTATCCGAGCGAGGCAATGAACGACATTGCGAATGCCGCCGGGCTAAAAGCCGTTCTTGGCTTCGAAATTGATCGCAATGACGTGATGTGGATTTTCGACCAGGGCCATGTGGCGGGCGAGCCAAATGCCAATGGAGATGCGAAACTTGTCCTCTGGGATATCAAAGCTAACCAAGAAGTTCAGCGCTATAACTTCACGGCGGAAGACCCAGATCCGCAGTGCTCTTTCCTGAACGTCGTCGTCGTCGACAACGACAGCGGTTTTGCCTATATCGCCGACAGCGGCATTTTCTGTGATCCGCTGCATGGCGGCTTGATCACCTATGACATGAACACAAACTCTGTCCGGCGTCTTCTTGATCAGCACCGGTTTACCAATGACGAACCCAACTTCTTCTTCAACATCGGAGACCGACCGATTCTGAAAAACGGCAGGATGCGTACAGGTGCGGACGGCATTGCATTGTCAGCTGACAAGCGCACGCTGTATTGGACGAACCTGACCGGGAACCATCTCTACAGCCTGCCCACCCGGATTTTACGCGACTTCGGCACAAATGAAACGGTAATCGAAGGCGCGGTAGAGGTGGCGGCCGTCTTGCCAACGAACACCGATGGGATGACCGCTGACAGCGCCGGCAATATCTATATGACGGCGCTGTCGCTCGACGGGATCATGAAGTTCGACCCCTCCACGCGCCGCGTCAGTCGTTTTGCGTACCATCCTGACATGAACTGGCCCGACACGCTGGCCTGGGGTCCCGATGGCGAGATGTATGTGGTTTCCAACAACCTGCATCTCTGGGTCGATGGCGACATGACATTTGACGACTCGCAAAGCCCGAACTTCCGCATCTGGAAGATCCCCGACGTTGGTCAAAGCTACACCACGCAATAATTCTTCTGAAATCGCGGCCGTACTCATCGGGTGCGGCCCACTAAACACGAGAGTGACATGACACCTGACATCCTGTGCCTCGGCGAACCAATGCTGGAGTTCAACCAGAAACCCGACGGCAATTACCTGCCCGGCCACGGCGGCGACACCTCGAACGCGGCGATTGCCGCGGCGCGACAGGGTGCGCGCGTCGGCATGATCACCCACCTCGGCACCGACGCTTTCGGACAATCATTCCTTGATCTCTGGGCCTCAGAAGGTGTCGACACCACCTCTGTTCGGCAAGTCACGGACGCTCATACCGGCGTCTACTTCGTGACCCACGGGCCGGACGGGCATGAATTCAGCTATCTCCGCGCCGGATCGGCGGCCAGCCGTATGGGTCCCGGCGACCTTCCTGTAACCGCTTTGCAGCAAGCGAAAATTCTGCATGTTTCGGGCATCAGTCAGGCCATTTCCGACACCGCCGCAGATGCGGTGTTCGAAGCGATCCGGCTGGTCAGGGAAGGGGGAGGCCGGGTGTCCTATGACACCAATCTTCGCCTGAAACTCTGGCCGCTCGAGCGGGCGCGTGCCGTAACCCATGCCGCCATGGCGCAATGCGATATCGCGCTTCCCGGTCTGGAAGATGCGGTGCAGCTGACTGGCCTTGAAGCGCCCGAAGACATCGTACAATTCTATCTCGACCTTGGACCGAGCATCGTCGCGCTGACTCTCGGCTCCAAAGGAACGCTGGTCGCCACCTCCGAGAAACAGAGCATCGTGCCCGTTCGCGAAGTAAAGGCGGTCGATGCAACCGCGGCAGGTGATACCTTCGACGGAACCTTCCTTGCTCGTCTCGTCGCTGGTGACGATCCGTTCGAAGCCGCGCGTTACGCTAATGCTGCCGCCGCCCTCACTACGCTGGGGTATGGTGCCGTGGCTCCGATGCCGCGCAAGGAGGCCGTAACCGAATTTCTGGCGCAGGAGGCCGTTTGAGGCAACAGGCTGTAATCATCGGAGGCACACGTGGTACTGGCGAGGGCGTCGTCTCGGTCCTTCTGGAAGAGGGCTGACGCGTGTTGGCCACCGGAGTGTCGCAGGACGAGATTGATGCCGTTGAGGGTGACCATGAAGCCGTCAACGCCGCAGTGCTGGATGTGCGCGATACCATGGTGGTGAAGTTGAGCAGCCTCATCTGACTGGTCCAAGCTGATTGTTAGGTTCCAGACCCATTGATTTCAGGCCTTTAGCGTGATTCAGGTTCCGCAAGGAGACCTGATTGATGAGCAACCTTTTCTGGCTGACGGATGCACAAATGGAGCGTCTGAAGCCGTTCTTTTCCAAGAGCCATGGCAAGCCTCGCGTCGATGATCGCCGCGTTCTCAGTGGCATAATCTTCATCAATCGCAATGGGTTGCGGTGGTGTGATGCGCCGAAGGAATACGGCCCGGCGAAGACCCTTTACAACCGTTGGAAACGCTGGAGCGACAATGGCGTGTTCGCCCGGATCATGGTGGGCCTGGCCGCCGCGAGCGCCGAGCACAAGACGATCATGATCGACGCGACGTATCTGAAGGCGCACCGCACGGCCTCGAGCCTGTGCGTCAAAAAGGGGGGCGTGGGCGTCAGATCGGGCGCACCAAAGGCGGTATGAACACCAAGTTACACGCCGTTGCCGATGCCAAAGGTCGGCCGATCGGGTTCTTCATGTCCGCCGGCCAGGTCAGCGACTACACCGGTGCGGCGGCGCTGCTGGGCAGCTTGCCGAAGGCCGAGTGGCTGCTCGCCGACAGAGGCTATGATGCCGATTGGTTCAGAGAAGCGTTGAAAGACAAGGGGATAAAAGTCTGCATCCCAGGCCGGAAGTCGCGCAAGAAAGCCGTGAAATACGACAAGCGGCGCTACAAACGGCGCAACCGCATTGAGATCATGTTTGGGCGCCTGAAAGATTGGAGGCGGATCGCCACCCGATACGATCGGTGTCCGGAAACCTTCTTCTCCGCAATCATGCTCGCCGCAACCGTCTTGTTCTGGCTGTGATCAAGAACGAGTCTGGACCCTAGCGAAGAAGGCGTCCACGAAACATGGGGCTATTCAATGCAGAACAGCCCGCAGAAGGCGCGACGGTATTGTCACGTAAACTCGGCGTCGGTTGTCGGTGTACCGACATCAGCGTAAGCGAAGTCAATGAGCCAACCCTCGATCAGCTACAAACGCCACCGGTTCCCACCCTCGATCATCGCCCACGCGGTTTGGCTGTATGTCCGTTTCAATCTCTCCCTGCGCGAAGTCGAGGAAATGCTCCTGAAGCGTGGCATTTACGTTTCCTACGAAACGATCCGGCGTTGGGTGACGAAATTCGCCCCGCAGATCGCCCGAAACTTGCGCCGGCGGCAGGCGCGTCCAGGGGATGTCTGGCATCTCGACGAAGTTGCGGTGACGATCTCGGGTCGGAAATTCTGGCGCTGGCGCGCGGTTGACCAAGAGGGGGTCGTTCTGGAGGAAATCGTGCAATCTAAGCGCGACAAGCGTGCCGCAAAACGTCTTTTGAGATCGCTGATCAGGCGGTTTGGCCTGCCCAAACGGATCGTCACGGACAAGCTGCGCTCCTACGGAGCGGCCAGACGCGAGATCGCGTCCGGACTTGAACATCGCTCCCACAAAGGCCTGAACAATCGGGCCGAGAACAGCCATTTGCCGTTTCGAAAACGAGAGCGGTGCATGCAAGGGTTTCGTTCTCCGGGCGGGTTGCAGCGGTTTGTGACATGTCTGTCTGCCGCCAGAAACCGCTTCTCGATACCTGCTCGCCGGCGTTCCGCAAACGCAACACGCTATCATAGAATGGAGGCCTTCGACGCCTGGAAGGCGGCCGCGAGCATCTGACGATCCAAGACCGGTCATCTCTTCGCGGCCAGCGAGTTAAGTTGACAACACCATCGCGGAAGCTTGTATCGGACATGTGCGTAAGGGTGACGCTGCCATCGACACCTATAAACGCACGGATTACGTGGAGCGGCGGGCACCTCACATGTACGCGTGGACCAAGTTCATTACCCGTCAAGACCAAACTGCCTAAAATTGAAAACTGGTTTTAACTTTAATGTGACAGAAGGACGTATTGGTAAAAAAATGAGGAATTGAATGACCAACAAAATTCTACGTCAAAAAGATGTACAAAAAATTACCGGCCTGAGCAGGTCCACGATTTACAGACATATCAATGCGGGCACATTTCCGACCCCTGTCAAACTGACCGAACGTCTTATTGGATGGCATTCCAGCACCATATCCGAATGGATGGCCAGCCGCCCGGAGGTCTGAGTACATGCTCTCCCATGCAAAAAACCGCCCGGCGTCATTTGCGCCGGGCGGTTTTGGTTTTCATACGGGTTTCGGTTTTCATCCGATGGAGCCAACGGAAGGGCCGCAATCAGCTTTCCAGGCAAGTGCTTTGCCCGGCACCTGATGCCTCGATTGAGGGCACATCGTCGTTGCTGGCCATGAGATCCTGTTCAAGCAGTTCGATATCCCGCCCGGACATGTCCCTGACGCGGAGCAACTGTTCGGCCAACGCCTCGAGGACATTTCGATTGGACCTGTCACGCTTTCGTGCCGCTCCGATTGCTCATTTAAGCGACCTTTCGTTCGAAGGCCAAGGGGCTTTTCCAGCCCAATGCTGAGTGCCTTCGACGCGGATTGTAGAAGCCGTTGATGTATTCGAAGATCGCCATCTCAGCTGTCGCGTAGCCCTTAATTGTGAGATGCGAAATCCAACGAAATCAACGGCTGTGCTTTGCTCTTAAATGTGAGATTTTGCTTTTAATTCTGAAGTTTTTGGCCTTAAACCTGAGACAAGGTTCACAGGCTCGTGCGGCAAGTATCGATGGATGATGATGGCGAAGACTCCGTTGCCGTTGGTGCTGAGGAGGCGCGCAGGGCCGGCGTGTTGCGCCCTCTTGTTCAGGCATATCTCAATGGGACTGGCAGTCTGGAAAGTAGCATCAATGATGCCGTTTGGGAGCTTGGTGTCAGTCGGGCGACGGTCTGGCGTTGGATAAAGCGGCTAGCTGAGGAGGATGGGCGCACCAGCGCCCTGGCTCCGCGGAAACGGGGCCGCCCGACAGGTACGACTTTGATATCCAGCAAGGTCGAAGCGGTGATCGAAGAACATCTTCGCCGTTATTTCTTGCGCCGGGAGCGTTCGAGCCTCTCGCGCGTCGTGACAGAGATCCGCAGCGCCTGCTGGCAACAGGGCCTGCAGCCACCGACACGGCGGACGGTTCAGAGCCGTCTTGACGCAATGGATGCCCGCGAAGTTGTGAAGGCACGAGAAGGCGCAAAGGCGGCCCGCCAGAAGCTTGCGCCGGTCACAGGCGAGAACAAGGCCAGTCAGCCACTGGAGATCGTGCAAATCGACCATACGCCCGCGGACACCATTCTTGTCGACAGTTTTGAGCGTCAACCAATTGGCCGGCCTTGGGTCACGCTGGCGATCGACATAGCAACGCGGATGGTAACCGGATACTACGCCTCTCTCGAGGCACCTTCGCGTCTATCAGTAGCGCTTTGCCTGACGCAGGCGGTGGCCCCGAAGGCGGAACTTCTGGCGGAATTGGTGTGCAGTGTTCCTTGGCCCGCACAGGGCAAACCGCACAGCATCCACGTCGACAATGGCCGCGATTTCAGGTCACGGGCCTTTCGGTCGGCATGTGCGGAATGGGGGATCGATCTGGTCTATCGACCGCCGGGAAGTCCTCACTTCGGAGGTCATATCGAACGGTTGATCGGGACGATGATGGGGGCCGTTCACCTGTTGCCGGGAACAACGCAATCCTCGATCGCGGCCAAGGGCGACTATGACGCCGAAGGAATGGCCACGATGACCTTGAGCGAATTCGATCGCTGGTTTGCTCTGGAAATCTGCCGTTACAACAACAGCATTCATTCAAGTCTTGGCTGCACGCCCGTTGCCAAATGGGAGGCGCTCTCTGAGCAAATGATGGGCGACATCCCCTTTGAGATGGAAGCCTTTCGGGTGAGCTTCCTGCCGAGCGAACTGCGCAAGGTTAGGCGTGACGGCATTCATCTGTTCCAGATACGGTACTGGTCGGATGCCCTTGCAGGCCATATTGGGCGCGGGAACGGAAAGGTGGTCGTTCGTTACGATCCTCGCGATATCTCAATGATCTGGGTCGAATTGGACAATGGCCGATATGTTGAGGCGCGGTACAGAAACTTGGAAATTCCGCCCGTGCCGCTCTGGGAATATCGCGAAGCCATGAGGAAGGCCCGTGCCCTTGGCAAGTCCGGGTCCAGTGAGATGGTCCTCGCTGAGCTGATCCGACAGCAACGCCAGATCGAGGCTGAAAGCCGGGGCCTGACGAAGGCCGAACGCAGATCCCGTGAAAGAAAAGGGACATTGGAGGGCACCAACTCGGCTGTCTCGACAACCGAAGGGCTGCGAGCGATCGACACGGGTGATACATCGCGCCCATTGTTCAAGGTAGAGAGATGGTGAATTGACGGCAGGGACAACTGAGGAAGACGGTCGGATCGCCCTCATTCAATCGGACATCTGGATCGGCTTTCCACGGGCCGAACAAGTGTTGGACCGTTTGCAGGGCATGATCGAAGCGCCACGGCAAACCCGTATGCCGGGCCTTCTTGTGCATGGGGCCTCCGGGATAGGAAAGACGATGATCGCCCGAAACCTGTCGCGCAAGTACGCACCAGAATACGATCCGCCGTCAGGCATCACCCGCACACCGCTGCTGCTGTTGCAAGCGCCGCCCGCACCCGACGAACGGCGGTTCTATCTGCACATCCTGGCCGCCGTCGGCGCCCCGGCGACGGCACTGAGTGCCCGCGCTCAAAATGTGGCTTCCCTCGAAGTCCGTGTAATCGCACTCTTACGCGACCTTGGCCTGCGGATGATCATGATCGACGAGGTCCACAACCTCTTGGCCGGGACCCACCGCGAACAGCGCCGCTTTCTCAATGTTCTGCGATATCTCAGCAATGAACTCGAAGTGTCGCTGGTATGCCTCGGGGTCAGCGAGGCCGTCGATGCCATCCGTGGTGATATCCAGCTTGCCAGGCGGCTGGACGAACATCACCTGCCAAACTGGCGCGACGATGCCGAGTTCTCGGACATGATTCAGACACTCATCGCGGCAATGCCCCTCGAGAAGAAATCCAATCTGAAGGTCAAGTCGCTCAAGCAAATACTTGGAATGACCGGCGGGGTGACCTCGCGCATCTTCGCCCTGATCAAGGATCTTTCCATCGACGCCATTGCTACCGGTGAGGAATGCATCACCAACGACGCAATCGCAAAATGGACGCCGGTTTGGTCGCGCCATGCGAACGCCCATCGGCGGCTCGAGAAGTCCGGCGTGTGAAGCCGCTGCCCAAGACTGTCGCACCGTTGCCAGACGAGTTGTTGTCAGGTTGGTTGTCTCGGTTAGCTGTGGCCAACTACTGTGATGATGCCGAACTGATGACTCATATCGAAATCGATACCGCGTATGGCACCGCCTTGGACTTCAGCATCGACGCGGCTGCGGCAGAGAAGATTGCGAGCGCTGCACGTGTCGCCCCAGATGTCGTGCGATCTTTGACCTTTCCGGCAATGACGCCAAGAGAAGCCTCGCTGACGGCCCAGATGCCATTCCAGCATTGTCTGCAATGCTCCCAAGAGGGCCTTTCGCTCAGGCATTGGAGGCGGGCCTGGGCATTCGACTGTCAGGTCTGCGGGACGAGACTGGTGCAGACCCTTGGCAAGACCGGTGGGGAACAAATATCCGACAAACTGATATACCGAGCGCGTCGCGGGGCGGGGGTGCTTGAGTGCGCCGCGCGATCACGCAGCCCCAAGCAACTTCGGCGCGCAAGGCGAGCGGTCACCTTTGCCATGTCACTTAAGGGCTGCCACGGGGAGCCGTTGTTCGCTCTTCAGAGCCACAGACCAGAAGTGAGGCTGTTTTGCCTTGCTGCCATTGATGCAGCCCAATCTCGCCCACTGATCAAAGCGGCCATCTCAAGCTCCGGCATCGACGACTATGCAAAGGTTGCTCTCTTGCGCACTTTCGAGAAGGAGCCACGTCTGCTTTCCGCAGTTGATCACATTGCGCAAAGACGCGCGAGCAGCAAAGGCCCCATGACAGCCGAATCTCGCAATTAAGGGCAAAACTCGATGCCGAAAGCGTCTCGTCTCAGATTTAAGGGCAACGCGACAGCTGGTTAACGCAGGACCGGATCGGCCTCGACCGGCTGTCGCTCTACATGGCGCTGCGGATCTCGACCGCAACGGATGATGCGCAGGCCATGTACCGGATCGGCTGGGCCGTGCGCCGACTGTCCGGCGGACTCGCGCTGCTGACGCTTCGGCCTGGAACGCACGACCTGGAAACCTTCCTTGATCGGCGCGACCGGCCGGGGCAGGGAGAGCATTTCGAAGAGGCAAAGGCTTCTTCGCGCGTCGTCGACATGGCAGAGCGCGAAGCCTTCGAGGACCGGGCCGCCGGATGGCTCGCGATGATGGATCAGGCCGAAAACCTCCACCCCGTGACACGGGCCTGCATGGGTTTCCATCTCTGGCACGTCGCGGAGCTGTCGCCGATCGATGATCCTCTGGAGGCCGCGGTGACAGCGGCGCATGTCGCGATCGGCGATCTCGCTCCGTCAGGAAGCACGCCCGGCGCGATCTTCGCACCGATCGCAATGGGCGGGGGAGGGGGTTTCCGGGCGACCGGTGACCCGTCCGCCCGGTTGGCGCGCTGGCTCAACGCGATGGAGAGCGCGACATTCGCAGCCCTGCGCCGGCTCGAGGAGATCGAGGCCTGGTCGGCTGCCGCGGAGCGAACGATGGCGCCGCTCTCGGGCAAGACGCCGCCGATGCTGCGTGACCTTTTCACCAGCTGGCCGCTGGTCTCGGTCCAAATGGCCGAGAACCTGACAGGCACGCATCGGGCAACGGTTCAGCGCAACATCGACTGGATGGTCGAGCGGGGCCTTATCCGGGAGGTAACAGGGCAGGGGCGATACCGAATGTGGCGGGCGGCGGCGTGAACATCACGGGAAAGCGCCCCCTGCACGCCTGCCAAGTTGCGACAGCAGGGCAGAATTGTTCGACGGCAACCACAGAAGCCTACCGCGTGGTCGTTGTCCGCGCCGCCGTTTTCGACGGTTGGTTTACCGCCGCCTACAGAAGAGCAGCCGCATGACTCCCAAGATGGTGTTGTCACATTAACGGGTCGGACGTTGCTGGTTCATCAATCTCGGCGTAGTCGGTGTCGATGCAGACACAAAACCCGACGAGAGACATCCGCATCACCGTCCAACGATGCAGGTCCCGTCCGAGAGCCGGAAGCCTTGATTGCAGCTCCAGCGGTTGCCGGATCGGTCGAGATAGGCGTTCTCTGGCAGATCAATGGCGACGCAGGCGCCATTCAGCACCTCGTATCCGCGCTCACAGCTCCAGCCCGGTCCATAGGATGCCTCGTCCAGATAGGCATTCGATGGCACGACAACGGCGTCGCATCGGTCGTCGATTCTGACGAAACCTCTCTCACAAGCCCAGGCGGCGCCGTAGTCTGCGTTGGTCAGATACGCGTTCGCTGGAACGGCAATCGGAGAACATGTCCCTGCAGCAGCCTCATAGCCACGATCACAGGTCCATCCCGTCCCCGAGTCATTGCCTGTCAGGTAGGCACGCTCGGGAAGAACGATGAGCACGCATGTCTCGTCCTCCCGCCGGAACCCGCGTTCGCACTGCCAATCGTAACCGGAAGACCGGAGGAAGGCATTGGGGGGCACCGGGATGCGATAGCATGATATCCCGTTTACCTCTTCATATCCACGGTCGCACTTCCACCCCGTCCCGTAGGAGCGACCGGTTGGATAAGCATGCTCGGGGATGTCGAGAGGCAGGCATTCAGCGGCCTGTACCCGGTATCCGAGATCGCAGACCCATCCGCCGCCATAACTGCGCGGCTGCGCGTTCTCCGGCATTGGGCCGGTGCCTTCCTGCGCAAGCACGGGGAAGGCGAAGGACGCGATCACACCGGCTATGACTGCCGTCCTCGCGATCAGCCTCGCCAAGGGATGTCTCATCGCCGCTTGCTCCCTCCGGACCAGAGTCCGCCGGTTGCCGCGCGAGTCCTCGATAGTCCAAGCGTGAGAGTTCCGGTCAGCCTCCGAATGGGCGCGGGCAGTAGCGGGGTGCCACTGGAATTCGATCTCGATGGCATGCCTTCGTTCTCGGCCACCTCTATCGCGAAGTCCGGCGGGACTGTCGGCTGGGGGCTTGCGGTCATTGCTGGGACAACTTGTGCGAGGCGCTGCTGCAAGAGCATGTTTCTTCTGGTGGTAGTCGCCGTGAAACCTGTCATCGCCCTTCACCTCCCAGATGCAGTTTCTTTCGCGTACCTGCCGCCAAATCTCGCTGCACCGGCCGGTCCGCGGAAGCCGCCTGTTCTCCTACCCTTATCGGTGGCACGGGTTCCTCGTCGGACACGTCCGGCTCCTTCGCTTTGAGCGCGCGCAATTCTCCAAGGAGAACCACCGTGCGAATGATTTCTTCCGCGTAGCGGTCCGTTTCGCGGTGCTCGTGTTTGTGCCGGGCCATGCTTATCGGTTCGACGAACCGTTCTCGCAGGTGGACGATGAAACGTGGTTCGGTGCGGGCCATGTAGGCAATCAGCGCCTGAAGCACCTTTTCATGGGCGAGCACGCGCCGCTCGAGAACGGTTGTCTCGCGAGAGGGTATCGGCATGGTGCGGTTCATCCTTCATCGATCGCGTTTTTCGCGTCCTCCGAGGATTGATCGACATCGAGCGCTGCCAGGCAAGCTTGTGCGATATCCCGGTTCGGTCCATCGGCTTCCGGCATGGTCGCCCAACCGGATGACATGAGAGCGTCGCGCCTCTGGTAGGTCGATGCTGCCCGGATCGCTGCAAGCTTGTCCGCCCGAGCCGGGTCTGACCGCGCCATGTCGAGGCAGACCGGTACCATTGAGGCGACGACATCGTTCCGGGACATCGCCATCGCCCTGTCATTCGAAGTGCCGCCGGTCACCCAGCCGCCCCACGAAAATCCGGCGACGCCGACAAAGACAGCGCCGATCGCGGCACCATAGATGCCGGGCTTGAGCCATTCGGGAGCATTCATTTCAAGTCCTCCTGCGGAGAAAGCGCCGCCTCGCTGTGATTGTTTTTCTCAGTCGCGTCCCGATCCCGGCTCAGCGCCTCTTTCAGGTCGCTGTCGGAAATCGCCCGTAACTCTGTCCATCCCGCATAACCGCCCCTTTCGCGCACCGTCAGATAGGTCGCCGTCCGGCGATACGCCTCGAAGCTCAGCCCCTGAAGAAGCTCCTCTTCGACAAGAACCTCGTAGTCGCCGGCGGGTAGATTGCCCGGGCATCCCGGCAAGGTGAACGGGTTCGAAAACGTCACCGTCGATCTGGTCGACCGCATGTTCATCTCTAATCTCCGCGATGTTGGCAGATCCGTCGCTCGCCACTTTTGACGGCCCATTGGAGTGCGGGACGGAAAAGTCGAACGATGTATTTTCTTATACATCGGGATCATCCGAGTGGCGCTGACGCATGTTAGTCCCGGGCACCGAACCGGCTGCGACGTTCCTGGGGGCGGTCGCCCGCATTGACCTGTGTAAGGGCGGCGAAACCGACCTGCGCATATCCTTTGGGAAACAGGGATGATCTGCATTCCTGCACCCCTCGAAAGGACTAGCAATGGCCGACCCCAATGCTCTCAACCCGCACCCGCCCGAGTTCGATCGGTTTCTCTACGCTTTCGTCGGCGAGGACCGGAAAGGCTATGCCGTGACGGTGCTCTCCACGCTTGCGCGGCTTGGACTCGATCCATGGAAGGAAACTGCTGAACTGGTCACGCTGGAGCGCGACGCCGCACGAACACGCTTGGGAACACTGCTTGCCCGGTTCCGGGACGTTCCTGCGCTCGCCAGCGATCACGGCAGGATGGCACGAGACTTAAGCCAGCTGCTTCCCGAAGGACCGACGTCAGGTTTCCTGCAGCGCGCTGCCTCGACGGTGGTCGATGGCCGCCCGCGAACAAGCGGAGCGATCTGGGCGGTGCTCGCGATTGTATTTATACTGTTTCAGATGTTCATGGTTGGCGGGTCGGGGTCAGGCGAATGACCGCATCAACCGCGACCGCGAGGAGACCGGCCCATGCAGCGCACGAGTCCGGCACACTTTCTCCACACGAACAGGGCATACTCTGGGACATGGAGGAACACTTCTGGACCAGTGGCGCCGACAACGCGCGGGCGACGACAGCGACCAACGCCGTCATGGTCTTCCCCTATCCGCCCGACATCCTCCAGGGTGACCAGATCTGGACCCACCTTCGCGAAAACACTGGCTGGCGCACCGTTGTCATGTCCGAACGGCGCGTGATGCGGTGTCATGACATCGCGATTCTCACCTATCGCGCCTCGGCGGAGAAGGCCGACGTACCGATCTACGAGGCCCTCTGCACCTCGACCTATCTCAACGATGAGGGCATATGGCTGAGGATTTCCCACCAGCAAACTGCGGTGAGTTGAGGTGCGCACGGACAACCGACCTGCCGCAGGCGCCGGGGCTAACCTGCGTCAGTGCGGCGGGGTGCCGACTCTGCTTAGATGAGACACGCCGCCGAACATTCGGTGGTGCATTTTTCCGAGTACCCGAGAAGCGTGTGGGCGTGCCGATCTCCAAAGGACGGCATGTCGACACGCTTCTTATTCTCGGAGCGTCCAGAAAGGACAAGTCCAATGACCCCCGAACAGAACAAGACTGCCGAGAAGATGAAGTCCGTGAAAGCCGCGTGGGACCAAGCGCCCCCCGGCCCGAAGAAGGATGCGGCGCTGAAGCATTATCAGGCAGCTGAGAAGGCCAACACGGCCGAGAATGACGCCGAGACCAACAAGGAACTCGATGCGGCGACCCACGCCCTCGCGTGACTTCCGGCGTCTGAAGTGATCACCGGGGCCGCCTGCCGAGCAAGAGGGCGGCCCTCTCATTTCAGGAGCGGCCCGGTCTGGTCCAGATATGCCGGATCGAACTCGGCAAGGTCCACAAGACCGCCATAGTCGTGAAAGGTCACGCGGCCGTCCCGAAAGGTCACCAGCCCTTCCTCGCGAAGATGCCGGAGGACGCGGTTCACATGGACCGCGCTCAACCCCAGCGTATCGGCGAGGTGGTATTGCGTCAGAGGGCAGTCGAAACCTTCCCCGCTGCCGACGCCGACCAACGCAAGCCTCGATCCCAGCTCCAGAAGGAAATGCGCCATTCGGGCGTCCGCATCACGCCGACCAATCCCGACGAGATGTTCCACGACCATCGCCTCGTCCCTTGACGCCGCCCAGAGGATGGCGGTCGCAAGACGCGGCGTCCGCGCGAGGGCACCGAGAAGATCGCTCGCCAGCACTTCGGCGGCCTCGATGTCGACGATAGGTTCGAAGCTGTGATCCGACGTGCGCAACAGGACGCTGCGCAGTCCCAGGAAATCCCCCGGCACCTGGAAGTCCACAATCTGCCGGGTCCCGTCGGCCTGCAACTTGTACGAACAGACCCAACCTGACGACAGAATGTACGCGGCCTGAGCCGACTGGCCCTGATGCACCATGTCACGCCCCGCGACGAATAAGCGACGACGCTGGTGCAGTCGCTCAAGCACGGCCAGCTCGACCTCCGACAGAGCGACGAAGGCCGAGAGCTTGCGGGTCAAGGGGCTGTGTTCTGCTGATGTCATGGAGGCTCCTAGCGTATCGTGACCCAGGAGCGGAAATCGGCCCGGACACTGCTCTGGATCAGTCCAGCATAGAGCGCCTCCTGCGAAAAGTACGGATGTATCTGAACCTCGCCTTACACGGGGATCACGCTGCCAGGGAAGGGACGCCAGATGTCGACCGCGAGCGAACATGCAGGCAGGGCCGCCCTGTCAATCTGCGAGGCGCTCCTGCTTGCCTTGAAAGATCGCGGGGTGCTGCCAGAGCACGAGATCGTGGGGGTTCTTCGCGACGCCGCGGCGACCCATGAGAACGCCGTTGGTACCGACCTCGAAATGGAAAGGCATCGGGCCGTCGCCGAAATTATCAACTCGATCATCGCTGGCGGAAACTCGGTTCGACGCTCGTGATGCCATACCGCGGCGGTCTTGATCCGCAATCCCGAAGAATAGTCCCACCAGGTTTTCGCCGCATTGCGCGCATCCAAGCCGGGCATTCGAACAAGGCACTTACGCCCGACAATCCTCGACAAGGAGCAAGTCGATGTCATTCAGTCCCTTCCACGATCGGGTGCTCGTCCGCCGCATTGAAGGCGACGAGACGACCAAGGGCGGCCTCATCATTCCCGATACTGCCAAGGAGATGGTCTACTGGTATCCAGCGTCATCAGCTTGTTCTTTCATTCATCTAACGGGAAATAAGAAGCGCACGGACATACCGACCTTTTGGGAAAAGTATGCCCCCACGCCTCTCAGGTACTCGCAAATACTGTGCCCTCAATGTACGGCGGGCACGTCTCCATATACGGCTTCTCAGAACGTGACGGCACTAACGCAGATTAGCCCGGGCGCTTGGCGCAGCTCGATCTTGTCCACGACTAGCTCTCGTTCAACTGAACGCAGTCGATTTCGGCCCCAGCACAGCGGTTTTGACCGGGAGGTATCGAGACTATGCACATGTCGTGATCACTCTCTGCCTGCCAAGGAGTTTTCCAGACTGCTCTTTCATCGGCTGATTTAGAAGGGAAAGAACGTCGGAATTGCCAGGACTGCGGCGCCCCCCACGATGATATTCATTGGAAGGCCGATCTTGATGAAGTCCATGAACTTGTAGTTGCCGGCGCCATAGACCAGTGTGTTGGTCTGATAGCCGATCGGGGTCGCGAAGCTTGCGCTCGCTCCGAACATGACTGCGACAACGAAGGGGCGTGGATCAACCCCGATCTGGTCCGCCAGTCCGATCGCCAGAGGGGTCACGACGACCGCGACCGCACTGTTGGTGACCGCCTCCGTCAAGGTCGAAGCGAGCAGATAGACCGCGGCCAGGGCGATGATCGGGGGCATGTCCGCAAGCGGCGGGGCAATGGCACCGACGATCAAGGCAATCGCGCCCGAGTGCTGCAGCCCCGCACCAACCACCAGCATCGAGAAGATCAGAACGAGCACGCCCGCGTCGATGGAACTCCAGGCCTCATCGTTGTCGATGCAGCGCAGGATGAGGATGAAGGCCACGGCGACGAGGGAGACAAGGCTGATGTCCGCCACACCGATGGCGGCCAGGGCCACCACTGCAAACAGTGCCGCAAGCGCAAGCGGGGCCTTGCCGCGTCGAAAGGGGCGCCCTCCGGCCATCGTGACGCCAGCCAGGTCCCCCGCCTCGATCAGGCGGTCGTAGCTTTCGTCGGTTCCCTCCAGTAGCAGTTTGTCCGCTGGTCTGAGGAGCGTGGTCGAGAGGTCGGGGCCAAGGCTTTCCCCATGACGATGTGCCCCAAGGACACGCATGCCATACCTGAACCCGATGGTCAGTTGCGCGATCCGTACACCGCGGCTGCGATGCGAGAGCGTGACGATCGCCTCTGCGACTGTGGTTTCTGAGTTTTCCCTGGCTGTCGGTCCCTGACGCAGTCCGACATCCCATCCTTTCCGGTTTCTCAAGGTCAGAAGTTCGGAGGTGCGGATAACTGCGATCAGCCGGTCACCAGCGGCAAGGATGTGATCGAGCACGTCGTCACGTCTAACCTCTGCACCGGAACGTATTCCGACCACAGTCACACCCGGGCGGGTCAGATCATCGATATCCCCCAAGGCGTGACCCAGCCCCCAGAAATCATCCTTTGGGCGCAACTCGGTCAGGAAATCCGCCTCACCTGCCGCACCCAGATCCGTCTGATCCTTGCGGTTGGGAAGCAGAAGCGGTCCGAGTAGCAGCAGGGTCAATCCGCCGGTAGCCGCGGCCACCAGACCGACCGGTGTGATTTCCAGAATCGAGAAGGGCGTCAGCCCGATCTCTCTCGCAACGCCATCGACCAGCAGATTGGTCGAGGTTCCGATCAGCGTGCAAGTCCCGCCGAGCACCGCCATGTAAGAGAGCGGGATCAACAGGCGTGTCGCTGCGAGGCCGAGGCTTTGGGCCAGTCTTATGGCGACCGGGATCAGCACCAGGACGACAGGTGTGTTGTTCATGAGCGCCGAGGCCACGAGGGTTGAAGCCAGAAACACGCCCGTTGCCGCGATGGGGCGCTGGCCGGCGGCGGCGACGACCCGGTTCGCCAATGCATCGAGTAACCCGGTGCGTACGAGGGCGCCGCTGAGAATAAACATTGCGGCGATGGTAATCGGCGCGGGATTCGAAAAAACCGACAGAACAGTGTCTTGAGGCACCAGTCCAAAAACGACAAACAACGCCGCGACCGCTGCGGCCGTCACCTCGGGGGCGAACCGCTCGTAAAGGAAGCCCGCGAAGAGAACCAGAAGAAGCGCGAGCGCAAGATAAGGCTCAAAGGGGTACAGGTGTGTCATTCCGGGGTCTCCAGTGCATTGACGGCGGAGAGGTCCTGACGTCGCGCAATATGTGGTCTTTCGTTCTCACTCTACCCCGAAAACCGGCGCAGGGCGCTCTTTGATCGGTAGCCGCGGATCGAGGTCGCGATGATCAGTATGCGATGACCATGTGGCGTACCTCTACGGTCATGCTTCGCAGGGCGTTTTCCGACCCCGTGAAGCTCCCGGTGACCGGGACGACCTGATGAATGCCACGGGCGACCGCCACGGGAATGAGGTTCTTTGATCCGACGCTCCGGTTTGTAGGGTCGAACGCGACCCACCCGGCACCGGGAACGAACACTTCGGCCCAGGCATGGGTAGAAGCCGCCCCTTCGGACCCGACAAGGCGCGTTTCGGGATCGAAGAGGTAGCCGGAAACGATGCGGGCCCCGAAGCTGAGCATGCGCGCGGCTTCGGCAAACAACACCGCAAAGTCACGGCATGAGCCCCAACCGCGGGAAAGTGTTTCCAGCGGCGACTGTGTCCCTTCCATCTCTCGCCCCTGATATGCGATCTGCGTCGACACCCCGTTGGCGATATCCTTGAGCAGAGACAACGTATCCGTGGGGCGCTTAAGGATGTAGGCCTCGACCCAGCTGGAAAACTTGCCGTCAGGGTCGGGATATTGTGGTGCCGTCAGGGCGCCGAGGTCGGCCCAATCGTCGCCTGAATAAAGGAAGGGAAAACTGATTGCCTCCGCCGCTATGGCGAATACCGGCCAGACCGCGGCGGTCAGATCGACCGTGGCACGGCTTTCGATGATCAGATGGTCGCTCGGCTGATTAAACTGTGCCGTGGCGACCGCATTGCCCGCAACGTCATGGGCCCAGGTGATATCGGCATGGGGCGTGAGGGTGATCTCATGCGACACCAGCCGCAGGTCCCGGGCTTCGCGCGGGCGCAGCATCATCCGATGAGGTCCAAGCAGAACGGGTTCGCCGTAGCGGTATTCGGTCTTGTGATAGGTCGTCAGCGTGGTCACGTTAGGTGCCTTTCGGCTGCAATGCGGTCACCCGGTGTCGGGTCGATTGAGTGGCGACGGTTGGACGGGCGGTCAATCCGGCGGGATCGGGAGCACAGAACTGTCGATTTCGGCTGACGTCTCGGCCGACACAAGGGGGCCGAGAGTCAGGTTCAGGTCGTGAGACCCGCCGTCGAGGGGCAGGAACACCACCGGCCCGGCCGTGATGGGGTGGCCATCCAGCGTGGCTCTCGGATGATCCGCTCTCTCGATCCGGATCCTGCACGACGTGCCCGCCACCCTCAGCGTCATGGAAAATCCCGGCCAGTCGGGTGGCATGGTGGGGGC
Organism: Paracoccus homiensis; assembly: GCF_900111675.1. Taxonomy (GTDB): domain Bacteria; phylum Pseudomonadota; class Alphaproteobacteria; order Rhodobacterales; family Rhodobacteraceae; genus Paracoccus; species Paracoccus homiensis. Next base: position 38,984 of record NZ_FOHO01000017.1, read on the forward strand.
GATCCGCAGACGATCTCCGTCCCGGGTCACGCCGAGGATGCCTTCGATGGCCGCACGGTGCATCCAAGCGGCCGCGCCCGTGTACCAGCTCCAGCCGCCGCGTCCGATATACGGGGCAACGGAATAGACATCGGCGGCGACCGCATAGGGTTCCGTCCTGTAGCGCTGTACGTCCTCAGGCGACCGGGCGTGATTGATCGGATTGAGCATCGCGAAGAGCTCCGCAGCGCGCGCTCCATCCCCCAGTCGCGCCCAGGCCAGAATGGCCCACATCGCGGCATGGCTGTATTGCCCGCCATTCTCTCGCAGCCCCGGCGGATAGCCGGCGATGTAGCCCGGATCCTGCGAGCCCGAGGCGGGACCGATCCCGAATGGCGGCGTGAACAGCCGCGCCAGATCGTTTTCGCGATCGACCAGAAGGCTGTCGACGGACTCCATCGCGCGCCGCGCGCGATTGGGATCTGCCTGTCCGGACAGCACCGCCCAGCTTTGCGGGATCGAGTCGATGCAACAGGCCGGGGAGCCGGCCGCCCCCAGCCATGTTCCGTCATCGAAGGTCGCGCGGCGGTACCAGTCCCCATCCCAGGCATGGGTCTCCATGGAGAGGCGCAGCGTTTCGGCCTGCTCGCGCCAGCGCCGTGCCCGGGCCGGATCGCGCTTTTCCGCAAGCGGCACGAAGGCGCCGAGCGTCTGGAGCAGCAACCAGCCCAGCCAGACGCTTTCGCCGCGGCCGGCGGCGCCGACGCGGTTCATACCGTCGTTCCAGTCGCCGCTACCGATCAGCGGCAGACCGTGCTCCCCGGTCAGGCTGAGCGCGCGGTCCAGCCCCAGGGCGCAGTGAACGAACAGCGACGCGCCGTGGCCAGCATCGTCGGGCAGGAAGAACGCGTCGTGCTCGGTCTCTCCGAGGCGATGTCCTTCGAGGAAGGGCACCTGTTCGTCCAGTATCACCCCGTCGCCGGTGCTCGTCACATAGGCGGCGACTGCATGCCCCAGCCAGACGCAATCGTCGGAAATGCGCGTCCGCACCCCTTGGCCGGAATGCGGCAGCCACCAGTGCTGCACGTCGCCTTCCGGGAACTGGCGGGCGGCGACACGCAGCAGATGCGCGCGGGTAAGGTCGGGGCGCGTCAGCATGAAGGCCATGTTGTCTTGCAGCTGGTCGCGGAACCCGTAGGCGCCGCTTGCCTGGTAGAAAGCCGCGCGCGCCTCGATCCGGCAGGCGAGCGCCTGATAGGGCAACCAGCCGTTGACCATGATATCCATCGCCCGGTCCGGCGTGGTGATCTGGAGATTTCCCAGCGTCTCGTTCCAATAGGTCTGAACCGTGGCCAGTTCGACCTGCATGTCGGCGGACCGCAGCCTTTTCAGAAGCGGGACGACCGCCGCCGCGTCGGCGCATTGGCCGAGGAGATGGACGAGCTCGACGCCTTCGCCAGGGCTAAGGGTCAGGGGCCTCATCAGCGCCAAACAAGGATCGAGTCCCGCTCCGACTCGCCCCGACATCACGGTACCCAAACGCAGTGCGGCGGGGTCGGCATGGCTTCCGCCCGAGCCCAGAAATTCGCTGCGATCTCCGGTCCAGGCCTCGGCCGGACCGGAAGGCGCGTCGAGCGCGGCGAACATCACCCGGCCGGGAAAGGCGGTGTTCCACGGGTTCCGGACCAGAAGCGCGCCGGTTTCCGGCTCATGCGAGGTGACGAGAAACGGGGCCGAGGCGGCGCGCGATGGCCCCATGACGGGTTCGCCATAGGCGACGACGCTCAACCTCCGGGGCCGCGTCCCTGTATTGCGCAGGAACAGCCGCGAGACCCTGACCGGATCGGCGCGCGGCACGAACTGGACCAATTCGCAGTCGATGCCATTCGCCTGATGCTCGAACCGGCTGTAGCCGAAGCCGTGGCGCACGACGTGCGGACCGGCCCCTGCAGAAGGCGACAGAGGGTGCGCAGTCGGTGAAAACAACACGCCGCTGTCGTCGTCTCGGATGTAGATTGCCTCGCCCGGAGGGTCTGCCACAGCATCATTGGACCAGGGCGTTAGCTGGTTGTCGCGGCTGTTCTCGGCCCAGGTAAAACCGCTGCCGCTGGCCGACACCTGGAATCCGAAGTCCGGATTGGCGATCACGTTGATCCATGGGGCAGGCGTACTGTCCGGTGGGCCAAGGCGGATGACATATTCTCGTCCCTCCCGGTCGAACCCGCCTGTGCCATTGTAGAACTCGAGGTCCCGGCGGTCGGATAGCGGCCTGGCCTCGTCCCGCTGCGGGGCGGTTCTGTCACGTCTGTTCGCGCGCAGTCGGAGCGCATTGGCGGGTTGCGGGGCGGGGCCAATCTGTCGCGTGTCTGCGATCATGGTGTCAGCCGTAACAGGATCGGCAAGAAGGGCGTCGAGCTGTTCGCCGATCATGCCACGCCGGGCCAGCATCACAACCCGCGCCGCAGCCAGGAGAAGCGCCCGCGTATCTGGTGCGATCAGGTCGGAGCGCAGCGCAAACACGGCGCCCCGGGCCGGTCGCGTGTCGTCGCCGGGACGGGAATGGCTGCTGCGCAAGGCGATGTCGATGGCGGTCTGCAGATCCTTGACATAGGAGGCAGGGTGCTCGTTGAGGATCACCAGATCGACCGCAAGCTGCCTTCCCAGCCAGTACTCATGGGCCTGTAGCAAGGCACGAACCTGTCCGATATCGGCGGGATCGTCGATGCGCAGCACTACGATCGGCAAGTCGCCGGAAATCGCGAGCGGCCAAAGGCCGGATTGACGTCCGGCGCCCCGTATCAAGGTGGCAGAAGGCAGGCGGAAACGGCGATCATGATAGAGGACAGGGGCGGCGAGACGTTGGAAGTCGGCGGCTTCGGTCGGCGAGATGCCTAGATGGCGCAGTTGCACCTGAGCCTGGGTCCAGGCCAGGGTCCGTGCGCGGTCATAGGAGCTGCGGTCGTGATGCCGGTCGATCAGATCCATCAGCGCTTCGCGGCTGTCGGCAGCTACCATCCAGACCAGGATCCGTGCGGTGCGCCCAGGCGCGATCAGGAGCCGGTTGCGCAATGCGAAAACCGGATCCAACACCGTGCCCGTGGTCCCGGCGAGGGGCGCCGGATCGGTTATGGCGCGCGGCTGGGCCTGGTCATGATCGCGGCCGAAAGCGCTGTTGCGATCACTGTCATATTGCAGCGGCGCGACGGTCGTCCCCTCGACCACGCTGAACTGCGCCACCCAGATTCCCGGTTCGTCGAGGTTGCGCCGCCTTCGCCACGCAATCAACGCGCCGTATTCGGGCACGAACTCGGTCTGAACGAACATCCGCGAGAAGGCCGGGTGCGCCAGTTCTGAGGCCGGATCCGCCAGCGTCAATTCGACGTAGGACGTTAGATCCAGTTCCCGGGGTTTGCGCCCGCCATTGGTCACCGACAGGCGTCGCACCTCCGCATCCGCCTCGCCCGAGACGAGAACATCCAGCAACGTTTCGAGCTGGCCGGTTCGGGCGGTGAAGGTCGCGTGATCCTCGAAGAACTGCACGTCCTGCGCGTCGGCAGTATCCGGCGCGCCAGGTCCGAACCTCTGGTCAGAGCCGTCGGAGAGATTCCGGATGTGGAGGATGGCGCCATGTGGATCCCGGGTCGCGTCCTCGCGCCAGCGGGTGAGCGCAATATCGCCCCAGCGGCTGTAACTCCCGCCCGTGGCGGTCAGCATAACCGCGTAGCGTCCATTCGATATGAGATGGGTGACCGGGGGGCCGCCCGGGCGGCCGGCAATCCGGCGGCCCCGGTCCGCTTCGGACGGCGTCGGACCGCCGGGCCTGGCGTCCTCAAGAGGCGGCAAGGCGCGGTCGATATCGCGCGGCAGCCGTTCCTGGAGCAGCAGTTCGCTGGCATGGATCATCGGTTCGTGGTGGAACCTCTGGCGCATCAGGCCGCCGGTCAGGGCGTTGGCGATGGCGACGATGGTCATCCCCTGATGATGCGCCATGTAGCTTTGCACCACGGCAACGCGGCGACCCGGCAGCACACGGTCGGGGGTAAAGTCGAGGGCTTCATAGAAGCCACAGAGCCCACGGCCCCCCATGGCCTCCAGGTCGTCGTAGTTCCGCCGTGCAGCACCGGGATCCAGCATCGCGGCCAGCCCGGTTGCATAGGGCGCGATCACCAGATCCCCGGCGAGCCCGCGCTTGAGCCCAAGTCCCGGAACACCGAAGGTGGAATACTGGTAGTTGAAATCCACATCCCGCGCGTTGAAGCCGGATTCCGAAATGCCCCAAGGGACGCCTTGCGCCCGTCCGTAGGCGATCTGTCTCTCGACGACCAGTCGACAGGTGTGACCCAGCTGACCGCCTTCGGGTTCTCGCATCACCAGCCCAGGCATCAGGTATTCGAACATCGAGCCGGCCCAGGAGACGAGAACGGCGCCGCCACGGGTTGCGGTGACCGTCCGCCCCAGACGGAACCAGTGCCGCAGCGGCAGATCCTGTTTGGCGACGGCGAAGAGACTGGCCAGACGCGCCTCGGAGGCCAGGAGGTCATAGCAGGACGGATCGAGACTGCTCTCATGGACCGAGTAGCCGATGGACAGCAGCTTGCGCTCGGGGTCAAGCAGGAAGCCGAAATCCATGTCCACTGCGAGCCGGCGGGCCTGCACTCCCAGCCGATGCAATTCTGCGGCCAGAGCGGCATGGTCGGCCTCGGTTGACGCGGTATCTGTCGCGGCTTCGGCCAAGCCGTCGCGAAGCAAGGACAACCATCGGGGCGCATGCGGGGGCATAGCCGCCGGAGGCGGAGTGGCGTGTTCGGCCTTGGCCGCCAGGCGTTGCAGGAAGGGCCAGTTCACGTCAGCCTGTTTCAGGCCATCGCGCAGCGATCCAATCGCCTCGGAGCAGGAGTCACTGAGCGGGGACTTTAACCGCTCTGCGTCACGCTCCACCAGGTCAAGAAGATCGGTCAGCCCCTGAGATCTCTGACGTGGCGTCGCGCCGGAATGCGCGGCCCAGTCCTCGCAGGCGTTGGCCAGTGCGATCAGGTGGCCGGCCAGATTGCCGCTGTCCACCGACGAGACATAGGGCGGGTCGAGAACCCTGCCGTCTCGCGTGTCGTACCAGTTGTAGAAATGTCCCTTTACCCGCGGCAGCGCTTGCATCGTGCCAAGGGTCGCGGCGATCCGGCTGGCCGCCTGACGCAGGCCGATCCAGCCGAGATCGCAGGCTGTGACAGTGGACAGAAGATAAAGCCCCATATTTGTGGGCGAAGTTCTGTGCGCGAGCGTCGCGTGTGGTTGCTCCTGAAAGTTGTCCGGGGGCAGATGGCTGTCTTCTGGCGTGACGAAGGTCTCGAAATAGTGCCATGTCCTGCGTGCGATCAGGCGCAATTCCTGGGCGTCCTGCGGGGTAAGGGCGGCGTCGGGTTGTGCGCGGGAAGGCTGACTGACTCGAAAGGCGATGAGCGGCGCGGCAAGCCAGAGGGCTGCAAAGGGCAGGATCAGGGGGAGCGCACCGGGGGCGGCCAAGCCGGCCAGGCCTGTGGTCGACAGTCCCAGCAGGATCCCCGGCGCCATGGCACGGGAAAATCCCCGCAGATCGGGACGCGGAGCGGCCGAAACCGAGGCCGCCGTGGTCCATTCCAGGAGATGCCGCCGTGAAACCGTCAATCGCCAGAGTGTGCGGGCGATGGCATCGAGCGCGCGCCAGGCGGCGTCGGCGAGAAAGCTGACCGCCAGCCCGGTTTGCATCACGGCAAGCGACAGGTCTTCCTGCATCAGGCGCAGGTGGTTGCCCATGTGAAGGCGGCGCCGATGCGGAATGGCGGAAAGGGCTGCATGCAGGAAAGCGGGCAGGCTCATGGCGACCAGCGCCAGAGCCGTCGCCAGCAAGGCCGCCGGGCCAGGCAGAAGCCACCCCAGTGTCAACAGGACAAGCGTGGCCGGGGCCAACAATGAGCGGCGCAGCGTGTCCAGCACCTTGACCCGTCCCAGCGCGCCCAGCCCGCCTTCCCGGCCAAGCCAGGGCAGCAGTTGCCAGTCGCCGCGACACCAACGATGGATGCGCCGCGCGGCGAGGTCCTGTCGGTCGGGGAAGGACTCGATCAGTTCCACGTCCGAGACGAGCCCGGCCCGGGCGAAGATGCCTTCAAGCAGGTCATGGCTGAGAAGGGCGTTTTCCGGCACGCGCCCGGCCATCGCCGCCTGGAAGACATCGACGTCGTAGATACCCTTGCCGGTAAAGGAGCCCTCGCCGAAGAGATCCTGATAGACGTCCGACGCAGCAGCTGCATATGGATCCATCCCGCCCGGACCCGAGGTCGCGCGCTGAAATGCCGTGCCGTGCCGTTCCGGTGTCAGGGCGGGGGTGATCCTCGGCTGTAGAATGGCGTGACCGGCACTGACCCGGCTGAGGGCCGTATCGAAGATCGGCTGGTTCAGCGGGTGCGCCATCTTGCCGATCAGCCGCAAGGCCGCGTCACGCGGCATCCGGGTGTCGGAATCGAGCGTCAGGACGTAGCGCACACCGGGGGGCACGGCTGGCACATGACCCTCTGCCGTGCGGTAGTCGGTATCATCGGCACCGCGCAACAGACGGTTGAGCTCGTGCAGCTTGCCGCGTTTGCGCTCCCATCCCATCCAAATCTGTTCGGCGGCGTTGTAACGGCGGTCACGATGCAGGTGCAGAAAGCGGGCACCGGCGGGACCCGCGCCGTAGACCTGGTTCAGTCGGGCAACCTCGACGTCGATCAACGCGACAAGTGGCGCATCCTCCGGCATGTCCTGTCCGGGGGCGTCCAGCCCGTCGGTCAGGATTGCAAAAGTCACGTCTCCTTGGGCGCCGGACAGATAATGGACTTCCAGCCCTTCGAGTTGTTCGGTCAGCTCTGCGCCATTTGTCAGCATTGTCGGCACAACCACGAGCGTGCGCAGCGAAGACGGCACGCCGCTCTCAAGCGCCAGTCCCGGCAGTGCCGTGGCAGGTACGGCCCAGGCCACCATGCGATCAACGATAAGTTGAGCGACGGCGCTGGCCGGGATGACCGCTGCGAGGAGCCAGAGCGCAAGCATGGTCCATGACGCGGATGGGCCGGAAAGAGCCACCAGACTCCATGCGCTCAGCGCGAGCAGCCCAAGAGTGACACAAAGAATGCTGCCAAGGTATCCTGCGAGACCAGGCCGGAACTGCGGGCGATGCCATCCCCTATATCGATAGCCGATCTGGCGTTCGAACGCCTCCCGGCCCTCGGCGAGGAGATGCCAGCCCGGATCGCTTCTCCGCAGGATTTCCGGCTCGGAAATCCGGTCGCCATCCGCTTCCGGCGCAGCCACCGCCGTCGCCAGCACCTGCTCGGCCAGATCCAATTCGCTGTAGTCACTGTGACGAGCGAGATCCTCGAGGGCATCGCGATAGAGGTTGCGGCTGGCGAAATCCATCGCCGAAAATCCCGGATGCTCCCGCAACTTCGCATCGACCAGGCTGACACTTTCAAAGAGCTCTGGCCAGTCCGTCTCAGCGATCGTGCGCAGGCTGGTGATGACGTTTCGAACCGTGACGTTCGAGGCGCCCTGACGCTCCTGTGCATGCCGGACCGCCAGGTCGACATTCGACCCCTGCTTGGCCAGCCGATCCTCCAGCCAGCCGATGGCCGGTGTTGTGACAGGGTCGCAATCACGTAGCCGCTTCGCCAACTGCGCGGCAAAGATCTCAGAAAGTGGCTCGGACGCGCCAATATCTGCAGGGATCCCGATCTCGGTCTGGCCGGCCTCCAGGAGCCGATCCGCAAGGGCATCCGCCGACAGGCGCATCCTGTGACCGAAGGTGATCTGGTCGGCCAGCCGCCGCAGGTTTTCCAGAAGGACGAGGCGGAGCGTTATCGGAACCGCCCAGAGCTCTCCTATCGTTAGGGGCTGGACCTGCTGATAGGCGCGCAGAAAGCGGGACAGGGCGGGGGCGTCGAGATGGCTGTCCGTATGGGCAACATAGGCCCAGATCAATTCGAACACTCGTGGATAACCGTGAAACGGCCCTTGGGCAAGTTTCGGCAGAAGCTTGTAGTAGCTGGGCGGCAAATCCGTACGGCAGTCGCGCACCTGCGCCTCGACCCTGTGAAAATTGTCCACCAGCCATTGGGCGGCGGGGGCAATAGGTTTTCCCGCCGCCAGCTCTGAGAGACAGGCCTTGCGAGTGGCCCTCAGAGCCGTCGCATTATCGTCCAGTCGCTGATGCAGTGATGCGACACGCGGTGAAGAGGCGCAGATACGCTGCACTTCGGCCAGGCTGACGGCATGTTGCTCCAACCTTTCGATACCGAAGAGCTCCGCGCGCACTGGCGCGATGCTCTTCCAGGGTGAGGTGCGGGTGCCGCGGAGATTGAGTTGAGGTAGCGCCCAGGCACTCATGCTAGGAACCTGTCGGCAAGTGGGTAATTTTGCCGACTTGCCGCTTGGTTGCACGCTCTGCGGCCAGGACCAGACGATCACACAAGAAGAGTTGGGTCAGGCCTTTTTCCCCTTTGGCTTTGTGTCGACCGTCAGGCCCCTGCTAAAGGAGGGCGCCAGAACCGGTTCAGCCTTCTTCTGCTTCTGCTTCTGCTTCGGCTTCTTGTCTTCTCGGCCGCGACGGCTTTTGCCCTTCGCCATGGTATTCTCCTAATTGTCTTGTGTGCGTGGAAAGTTCTCTCACCTCGATGAGGCGAAGATGGCATGCGTCACGGCCCATATTCCGAGGGCCGCGCAGTTCCGCATCGATACTATTCAGGAGTATCGCCGAGGCCGGCCGATTCCATGCTGATCCAGATCAGCCTTCAACGGATAGTTTTTCTGCTGTGGGTCTCGATGTATGGTCCCGAGACAAGTCTGAAGGGCTTTGTCAGGTTGCAGACGGTCCGATCGCCGAATAGCGAAGGGTGATGCTGGATCTATGCGACCTGTCCCGCATCAAGGGCTTCCGATTTCCGCGCTCCGTAATCGGCTACGCCGTGTGGGCGTAGGGAGTGGGCAGGTCTTGGGAGACATGCGGCGGCTGTTTGGTACCCTATCACGTCGACCACCAAGTTTTGCCCATTCCCGGTCCCCCTGAATCAGCACGTATCTCGAGCCGCCATAGCCGCAGACAGATCCTCGCCTCGTCTGTTGTCGCGTTGCGCTTAAATCGGGTCATCCTCAATATGTGTGGTGGAGCGGAAGCATTCGAGCCCTGAGCAGGTTCGGGCCGGCTCGACCGTACATCGCGCGCTTCAAGGTCTTCAGTCGGTTGATCTGGCCTTCGGCTTGACCATTGCTCCAATGCATTTCGATCGCATTCCTGACCGCATCAATGTCCCTGTTTAAGGTGCGGGCGAACCGCACGATGGGCGCAAGGTCAGTTTCGATCGCGTCGTCGATCCAGGCAGGAAGCGGGTCTGCTTTGCGACCACGCAAGATACCATTGAAGCGCATGGCGAGATGCCGCATCGTTGTAAAGGCCTTCGAGCCAGCCTTGAGGGCTTCGACTTTTCTCACCTGTTCCAAGGTGAGTTTTCCTCTTGGCTTAATGCAGAGCGCAGCCGCGATGACCGGAGATATCGCGTGTCCCGTTTCCGGATCCCGGACCGGTTCAAGGATTTGGTACTCGTTGATGGCCCCCCCTTGTTCCTGTTTTTCGGCTCGGCGCCATCCAGCCAAGAGCCGCTGCAGATTTGACAGGCTGCCCTCGTAACCACGCTCTCGGATCAAAGGAAGCAGTGCATTGCCGCTGCGAATGCCGTTTTCCCAGCTTTGCTTCAGGTACTCTTCAAAATACCACGCAGAGGAGCGTTTGAGGACAGCGCGCTTTCGGTCCGGTGGCGTCTCGAATTGCAGCCATTTCGCGACGCTACGCCGGGGAAATCCCGTTCGCCGTCCAATCTCGCTGCACGTCAGCCCTTGTTCTCGAAGTGCCCAAATGGTCTTGAATATCTCCTCCCGCGACTTGCGGTGCGCAAGACGTGATTTCAGAAGGTTTTTGGCCGTGCTGATGTTGTCTGCCTCGGAGAGCAAGGCCCTGCCAGTTGGGCGACCGTGCAGGTTCATTTGCTCCTCGATTGCCATGCGAAGGTTCTGCACGATATGGAACCGATCGGCGACCTGCTCCGCTTGCGGCGCGCCTTGTCGGGCAGCTTGGGCGTAGATACCGCAACGATCCCGGCTTATGACCTCTACCTCAGGATGACGCTTTAGCCAATCAATGCAAGTGACGATATCACGATCTTCGAGAACATCAATGACCGCGCGACGCTCGAGGTCGATGATGATCGTGCCGTAGGTCTGCGATTTCCGCCAACTCCAATCATCGATCCCTATGATCCGCGCGCGAGGTGGAGCAACTTGAGCCGCACGCAGCAGTTGCCGGAGAATAGTATCGTCGCTGACCCGGATACCCAGCCGCCGCAAAAGCCGTTCAGCTGGGCTGCCACCGGCGGCGTGCGCCATATGGCCCAAGAGTTGCGCCTGTCTAGATGTGCGGCGCGCATAAGGAGCCGCCACCGCGGTGTCGTGATCGGAAAAAGTACGACGGCTGCAATCCGTGTTCAAACATCGCCATCGACAGACACTAAGCTCGACCCAAACCGCTTGACCCTGAGCGGGAAAGTCCTCGATCCGCCGCCGCCTCCAACCATGTCTCTGGCTAGAAAGCATCCCGCACTCAGGGCAGATGCCATTCGGAGCCAGCTTGCCTGAAACGACCCAAGCGCTCGTCTCAGACTTGCGGACCTCACCGACCTCGACGTTGCCGGTTGGCGACCAGTGTTTCTTCGATACCACAACCTGATCCCTTCAATCTGCGAGGCTCTGTCAGATCGTGACACACAAATTGAGGATGACCCCCAAAAGGGTAGGAATGGCTTTCAGCATGGGTCTTCCCGTTCAATAAGATTGTCAGAGGCGAAGTTCATGCCCGGCGCCTGCTGCCAGCTCGGGCAGCAAAGACCATCAGGCGCCTGAACTTCGGGCAGTCCATGTGGCTTTCGGCCGGACAATCCGCCACGTGGCGCAGAACAAAACACCGGTGGCCAGGAAGTTCAGGCGGATATCGGGCGCGGCACCGGGTTCGGGACGCGACAGGCCGACGCTGCCACGGCTGTCGGGACGGCAGGAATTGAAGCACAGCAGAAAGCCCGGATAGGGTTCGGGCAGCAGCCGCGCCTTGGTGCTTTCGGGGATGCGATAGGACATCGGGTTGAAATACAGCTGGATATTCGGCCCGTCCGTGGCCGATTCCGTCCGAAAGAACCCGCCCGCCTGATTGACGCTGAGGGCCAGCGGACCGCGCCGCGTGGTCAGATAGCGCAGCCCGGCCATCGCCTGACCCCACAGGGGGCGCAGCTGATCGTTCAGCGTCGGGACCGTCGCACGATAGTAATAGCTGGCGCAGAGATGGTCCTGAAGGTTCTGGCCGACTGCCGGCAGGTTGCGCCGCGTGTCGATGCCAAGCCGCTGCAGATCGCCACCCGCGCCGATGCCCGATTGCTGCAACAGCATGGGCGAGCCGATGGCCCCCGCCGACAGGATCACCTCGGCCCGCGCATGCACGTCGTGGCGGCTGCCATCCTTGGCACGCAGGGCGACGCCCGTGGCGCGGCCTTCGGCGTCGAACAGCACCTGTTCGGCTTGGGCGACAAGGCGCAGATCCAGGTTGGGGCGGCCAAGCGCGGGGGTCAGATAGGTCTTGGAACTGGACTGCCTGCGGCCCCGGGCGATGTTGGTTTCATAGATGCCCGCGCCCTCGAACCGGGCGCCGTTCATGTCCTCGGTCACGGGCAGCTGGCTTTCGCGGGCCGCCGTCAGGAACCGGTCGCAGATCGGATGGGTCTGGCCCTTCATCGGCGTGATGCCGACCGGACCCGAGGCGCCATGCCATTCGGTGTCGCCTGCCGGGTGGTTCTCGATCTTGCGGAACCAGGGCAGCACATCGTCGAAACCCCAGTCGGGATTGCCTGCCGCCTTCCAATCGTCGAAATCGCTGCGCTGGCCGCGCACCCAGATCATGGCGTTGATCGAGCCCGATCCGCCCTGCACCTTGCCGCGCGGGCAGTACAGTTCGCGCCCCGCCATGTTCGGCTCGGGCTGCGATTTGAACATCCAGTTGGTCGCGGGGTTGAAATAGGATCGGGCATAGCCCGCCGGCATGTCGAACCAGAAGGACTTGTCGCTGCCCCCGGCCTCGATCAGCAGCACGCGGACCGATGGATCCTCGCTGAGGCGGGCGGCAAGAATGCAGCCCGCCGAACCCGCGCCCACGATGATGTAGTCATAGTCAGCCATTGGCCGGACGCCTCCAGCGATCGTCCGACTGCGCCTTGAAGTCATGCGGCGTGTCGGCCATCGACAGGTGCAGGCGCGTGTCGCGATAGGGCGAATGGGCGGCGACGACTTCCTTGTTCAGGGTGATGCCAAGGCCGGGCTTGTCTGACGGGATGATATAGCCATCGCGCCATTCCAGCTTTTCCTCCAGCACCTCGGCGTGGAAACCGTCCCACTGGCCGATGCTTTCCTGGATCAGGAAATTCGGCGTCGCGGTCGCAAGCTGGATGCTGGCCGCCGCGCCGACGGGGCCGTTATACAGATGCGGCGCGATCTGGGCATAATGGGTTTCGGCAAGGGCCGCGATCTTCTTGCCCTCGAGGATGCCGCCGACGCGCCCGAGGTTCATCTGCAGGATCGAGGCGCCCTTGTGCGCCAGCAGATCCGCGAATTCGTACTTGGTGGTCAGACGTTCGCCCGTGGCGACGGGGATGCGGGTGTTCTGCGCCACCTGCGCCATGGCGGCGCTGTTTCCGGGGGGCACGGGTTCCTCGAACCACAGCGGATCATAGGGTTCCAGCCGCCGCGCCAGACGGATCGCGGCCGAGGGCACCATCTGCCCATGCGTGCCGAACAGCAGGTCGCAGCGGTTGCCGACCGCCTCGCGGATCCGGCGGCAGAAGGTCTCCGACCGGTCCATGTCCTCCAGCGACAACTGATGGCCGGAATAGGCGGTATAGGGCCCGGCCGGGTCGAATTTCAGCGCGGTAAAGCCCTGCTCCATGCAGTCCAGCGCGGTTTCGACGCTGAGTTCGACATTGTCATAGTCGTAATCGCCCGCCGCGTTCCTGGGATACAGATAGGTATAGCAGCGCAGCTTGTCGTGGATGCGTCCGCCGATCAGTTCATAGACCGGCTTGCCCGCCGCCTTGCCGATGATGTCCCAGCAGGCCATTTCCAACCCGCTGACACAGCCCATCATCGTCAGGTCCGGGCGCTGCGTGAAGCCGCTGGAATAGGCGCGGCGGAAGAAGCGTTCGATGTGATGCGGGTCCTCGCCCTTCAGCAGGCGGCCGAAGACATCCGCGATGGCGGCTTCCATCACGGTGGGGTGGAACGATGCGGCATAGACCTCGCCCACGCCCTCGATCCCGCATTCGGTGCGCAGGGTGACGAAGATCCAGTACATCCCGCCGATATGCGGGGGCGGGACGGCGACGACATGGGTTTCGCAGCTTGCCAGTTTCATCGGGCGGCTCCTTTGTCGGTCAATAGCTTTGGACGATCAGGCGGGTCTGGGTGAATTCCAGCATGCCATGCTTGCCGTCATCACCGCCCAGCCCGGACCGTTTCCAGCCCGCGTGATAGCCCTGATAGGGGTCGGCGGGGGTGCGGTTGATATAGACCTCTCCGGCCTCGATATTGTTCGCAAGGCGCAGGGCAGTGCGGTAATCCTCGGTATAGACGACCGAGGCCAGCCCGAACTGGTGGTCGTTCGCCATGTCCAGCGCATCCTCGATCCGGTCGAAGCTGAGGACGGGCAGGACCGGGCCGAACACCTCTTCCTGCACGATCTCCATGTCCTGCCGGCAATTGGTCAGCATGGTCGGCGGATAGAAGAAGCCCGGACCCTCGGGGATGTAGCCGCCGGTCTGAAGGGTCGCACCGTCATCGATGGCGCGTTCGACCATCTGGTGGATGTTCAGCCGGGAATTGGCATTGATCAGCGGGCCCATATGCGACGGCGTCCGGGCGCGGTCGCCAAAGCTGCACGCCTCCATGTGCTGGCGCAGTAGCTCGACGAAACGGTCATGCACCTCGGCCTGGACATAGACACGCTCGACCGCGGTGCACAGCTGTCCGCAATGGCTGGTGCGCGAGGCGACGACGGCCGCGGCCGCGGTTTCCAGATCTGCATCCGCGGCGATGATCGCGGGCGTCTTGCCGCCAAGCTCCAGCGAGGATTTGGCGATGTTCACCTGGCTGTATTCCAGCACCTTGCGGCCTGCGCCGACGCTGCCGGTCAGGGTGATCATGCCGACGCGCGGATGGGTGCAGACGGTCTGGGCGGTCGCATGCGACATCGCCAGGATGTTGATCGCGCCCGGCATGAAGCCCGCATCCTTCACCGCCCGCGCGATTTCCAGCGCCGAACAGGGGGTGTTGTTGCTGGGCCGGGCGACGACCGTGTTTCCGGTGATCAGCGCGGGCGCGATCTTGCGCATCAGCGTATAGACCGGGAAATTGAACGGGATCAGCGCGGCGACGACGCCGATGGGTTCGCGCTGCAACAGCAGGTTTTCATCGGGTGAGTCGCTCGGGACGATCTCGCCCTCGATCCGGCGGGCCCATTCGGCGTGATAGCGGGTGATATCGGCGGCATAGACCACTTCGTTGGTCGCATCCTCGACGCTTTTGCCGGATTCCAGCGCCAGGATCTGTCCGATGCGGTCCTTGCGTGCGATCAGCGCATCGGCCAGCGCGCGCAATTGGTTGGCGCGTTCGATGCTGGTCATGCGACGCCATGCCTTTTGCGCCTGTGCTGCGGCCTCGACCGCGGCGCGGGCTTCAGCCGCGCTGGCGGCGGGGACTTGGGCGATCTGTTCGCCGGTCGCGGGATTGACGACCGCGATCAGTTCATCCCCGTCCGAGGTCAGAAATTCGTTGTTGATGAAATTGCGGTCGATACGCACGCCGTCCTCCACCTGTTGGCTGCAAGGCGGCATTCGCACCCTGTCACCGACCTGTCAACAAAAATTCCATAAGCGGAATTACTATTCCATATATGGAAACATACGGATACAGATGAGGCGAAGGTTCAAGCAGGGCGATTCCAATGGCTTCGGAACAAAAGACGGCGGCACCGGCGATCGACGGATCGGTCGCGATCATGGAGGTGCTGGGCCGTGCGCCCTATCCGCTGCAACTGTCCGAGATCTGCGAGCAGACCGGATTGGCTTCGGCCAGCGCGCATCGAATCATCGGCGCGATGCTGCAGCACAACCTGGTCGCGATGGCGCCGGGGCGGCGCAAGACCTACATCATCGGTTCGCGGGTGTTTCAGCTGTCGTCGGCCATTCTGGGTCGCCAGCCCATCGTGCCCTATTTCAACCCCATCGCGGAAATCCTGAAGAACGAGATCCACCGCACGATCCTGCTGAGCCTGCCGGTCGGCAATCAGGTCGTGATCGTGGCCAAGCATGACGCCCCGGCCAGCAAGCCCTTCAACGCCTATGTGGGGCGGACCATGCCGATGCATCAATCGGCATCCGGCAAGGCGATCCTGGCGGCGCAGCAGCCGTATCCGCGGATGTCCTATTTCGCCAATGAGGGCCTGATCGCCGAGGGCGATCCCTTGCCCCCGCGCATGGCCGACGACCTGGAGCGTTCGGCAAGGCTGGGCTATGCCGTGACCGTGAACGAGATCCAGCAGGATGTCGGATGCGTAGCCGCGCCGGTCCTGAACCTGAAGGGCGAACCAGTTGCCGCGATCAGCGCCTGTTTCACCGGCGAGATGCTGACCGATCAGAGCGCGCGCGTCTATTCCAAGAACATCGTTCAGGCCGCCCGCCAGCTGTCGTCCCACATCATCTGACCCCGTGCCCGGCCCATGAATTTTCGGAATGAGGTCTGCGCCGAAGTCGTTTGCGCAAATCACCCCGTCCGGGAAATAGCTGGCCCCACAGGCAGGGGGGATCAGGCCGATGGACATGGCGATCGGGACAGTTTGGCGCGACGAGGCTGACAGCCTTGGCCCCGTGCGCGTGCCTGCCGATACCGCGTGGGGGGCGCAGACGGCGCGGGCGATCACGCTGTATCCGGCGCAGGCCGGCGGGCGTTTCGGCGACTATCCAGCGCTGCTGTCCTCACTGATCGCGGTCAAGCGCGGCGCGGCCGCGACCAATGCCGCAATCGGGGCGCTGCCTGCCGATCGGGCCCGCGCCATCGACGCGGCGGGACAGAAGGCGTTGAGCGTCCCGGCCCTGCATTTCCCGGTCCACGCGCTGCATGGCGGGGGCGGCGTGTCCTTCAACATGAACGTGAACGAGGTTCTGGCCAATCTGGCGAACCGCGACGGGTTCGGTCGCGCCTTCGGCAGCTACGATCCGATCCATCCCAACGACCATGTGAACCTGAACCATTCCACCAGCGACGCGTTCTCGACCGCCAGCCATATCGCCGCGCGGCATGTCTGGGCCGGGCTGGGGGCGCAGATCGCGGGCCTGATCGCGGATCTGCGCGGGCTTTGCGAGGCTTGGGGTGCGCAGCGGAAACTTGCGCGCACCTGCCTGCAGGATGCGGTCGATATCCGGTTCGGCGACTATCTGGGCGGCGTGGTTGCCAATCTGCAATGCGGCCTGGACCGGGCGCAGTCCGATGCGCTGGCGCTGCGCCGGGTCAATCTGGGCGGCAACATCATCGGGCGTTCGCAGGACTGCGATCCCGCCTTCTTTGCCCGCGCCATCGACGATCTGAACCGCGTGCTGTCCGACGGCGGCCTGCCCGCCGACCTGACCCGCTCCGACGATCTGTTCGCGGCATCGCAGGCGCATGAAGGGCTGCTGAACCTTGCCGCGACACTGGAGCAGTTGGCGCGGGGACTGATCCGGTTCGCCAAGGACCTCCGCCTGATGGCCTCGGGGCCGCATTGCGGGCTTTCGGAACTGCGGCTGCCTGCGGTGCAGCCCGGATCCTCGGCCATTCCGGGCAAGATCAACCCGACGCTGCCCGAATTCATGATCCAGATGGCGATGACCGCCTGCGGTCGCGCCGCCGCCATTCGCATGACGCAGGATCATGGCGAGCTGGATTACAGCCCGTGGCAGTCGGTGGTGATCGTCAACCTGCTGGACATGATGGCGCTGCTGGACGGCGGCATCGCCAGCCTGCGCCGCCACTGTGTGCAGGGCATGCTGCCCGACGCGGCCAGAAACGATGCCAATGCCGACAGCCTGCTGCCTCTGCTGATCCGCCTGAAACAGGTGGCGGGCTACAGCGCGGCCACGGGCATCGCGAAACAGGCAGGTGGCGACCTGGCGGTGATCCGTCAGCATATCGCGCGCCTGTCCGAACCCCATAACGACAAGGAAGGAACCCGCAGATGAAGGACGTTCTGCATCAGGCCGATCTGGAATGGGCCAATGACTGGCTGACCCAGCCCAAGCGGCATTATGTCGACGGAAACTGGGTTGATGGTGCGGGCCGCGACTGGGCTGTCACCAACCCTGCGGATGGGCGCAGCCTGTGCCAGATCGCACTGGCCGACGCCGCGCAGGTCGATCAGGCCGCCGCCGCCGCCCACCGGGCGCATCGCAGCGGCGAGTGGTCGCGCAGATCCTCGCGCAAGGATCGCGCCGACATGCTGCATGCCATCGCGGACCTGATCCGCGAGAATGTCGAGGGGTTGGCCCTGCTGGAAAGCCTTGCCAATGGCAAGCTGTATCGCGAGGCGTTGGCCGACGACATTCCGACCTGTGCCGATATCTTCGACTATTACGCGGGCTGGACCGACAAGTTCTATGGCGAGGTGTCGCCTGTCGAGGACGGGTTCCTGAACTTCACCACGAAAGAGCCCGTAGGCGTCTGCGCCCTGATCGCGCCGTGGAACTTCCCGCTGTATCAGGCCAGCCTGAAGATCGCGCCGGCGCTGGCGATGGGCAACGCGGTGGTGATGAAGCCGTCGGAATACACGCCCCTTGCGACGCTGTTCCTGTTCGAGCTGATCGACCGCCACCTGGACCTGCCCAAGGGCATCCTGAACCTCGTGCTGACCGATGGCGAGGCCGCGAACCAGCTGACGCTGAGCCGCGACGTCCACAAGGTGTCCTTCACCGGCAGCACCGTGGTCGGGCGCAAGATCGTCCAGAACTCGGGGGCGTCGAACCTGAAGGCGGTGACGCTGGAACTGGGGGGCAAATCGCCCTGCATCTTCTTCGACGACACGCCCGATCTGGACGGGGCCGTGGATCGCGCCTTCACGGTGATGTTCTCGCACAAGGGCGAGAAATGTTCCGAGCCGACGCGGTTCCTGATCCAGCGCGGCATCTATGACCGCGTGCTTCAGCGGCTGATTGACAAGGCCGATGCGGTGGTCTGCGGCGATCCGCTGTCGCCGCTGTCCGATCAGGGCCCGCAATGCAACGAGGCGCAGTTCCGCCGCATCATGGACTATATCGAGATCGGCAAGACCGAGGCCGAACTGGTCGCGGGCGGACATGCGGATCGCGCTGGCGCGAATGCCGACGGCTTCTACATCCGCCCGACGATCTTTTCGAATGTCCCGAACACGGCCCGCATCGCGCAAGAGGAAATCTTCGGCCCGGTCCTGTGCTGCACGCCCTTCGACACCGCCGAAGAGGCCGTCGCGATGGCCAATGACACTGCCTACGGGCTGGCCGCCGGCGTCTATACCCGCGACATCAGCCGCGCCCATCGCGTGGCCGACCGCCTGGATGCGGGCATGGTCTTCGTGAACCGCTATGGCTGCTACGGCCTGTCCAGCCCCTTCGGCGGTTTCAAGGAAAGCGGCTGGGGCAAGGAAATGGCGATCCATTCGCTGTCGTCCTACACCAAGACCAAGGGCACCTGGATCTATTACGGCGACGCCTGATCGCCCCGGCATCACGCGCGGCCGGACACGGCCGCGCCCATCCCCTTACCTTCATCGAAAGCTGTTCTGATGGAATATGTCCGACTGGGCCGGTCCGGCCTGAAAGTTTCGCGCCTGTGCCTTGGCACGATGAACATGGGTTCCAAGCAGTGGAAGCCCTGGATCTATGACGAATCCGAAAGCGAGCCGATCATCGGCCACGCGCTGGACAATGGCGTCAATTTCATCGACCTCGCGGATTTCTATTCCGCAGGTGCCGGGGAAGAGGTCGTCTGCAACGTGCTGCGTCGCCTGGCGCGTCGCGACGAACTGGTGATCACCACCAAGCTGGGCTATCCGATCGGTGGCGGCGTCAACAATGGCGGTCATTCCCGCAAGCATGTCTTCGACGCCATCGACGGATCGCTGTCGCGGATGGGCATGGATTACGCCGACATCTACATGCTGCATTACTTCGACATCGAAACCCCCATCGAGGAAACGATGGAGGCGATGAACGACGTGGTCCGTGCGGGCAAGGCGCGCTATGTCGGCGTCTCGACGATGTATACGTGGCAATTTGCCAAGATCCTGAGCGCCTGCGACCGCAACGGTTGGGCGCGGCCCATCAACATGCAGCTGCAACTGAACTGCGCCTATCGCGAGGAAGAGCGCGAGATGATCCCGTTCTGCGCGGATCAGGGTGTGGGCGTGTCGGTCTTCAGCCCGCTGGCGCGGGGCATCCTGACCAGCGACATGAACTCGATCCGCAACCAGACGGATTTCTTCACCGCCGAGATGTATGGCGATCAGACCACGCGGGACGTCGCGATGTCCGTCGCCCGCGTGGCCGAGATGCGCGGCGTGACGCCCGCACAGGTGGCGCAGGCCTGGGTGCTGCAGAAGTCCGAAGTGTCCTCGATGCTGGTCGGTGCCGACAGCAAGGATCAGATCGACAGCGCCCTGTCGGCGCTGCAGATCCGTTTGGATCAGGACGAACTGTTCGAGATCGAGCGCAACTATACCCCCTGCGATCTGATCAACGACTATACCGCAGGAAAGCGGATCGAACGGGTTGCCCGGCAGGCCGCGGGTCGCTTTGCAGCGGCGAACCTGCCCGACGAACACGAACTTGGCCAGATCATGGCCTAGTGCGGTGCAAGGCATGTCCATCGCAAACTGATGCCTGAATGACGGACCAATCTTCGCCAAAGCCCCTTGCCGGAACCTGCGGCAAGGGGGACCACTCTCTTCATGACGCCCCCGAACAGGAATAAGCTAGTGTCACGCGGCGCTGTCGTATCGGCTGGGTGCCAGTGACGCCGCATTCGCGCAAGTGCGCCGGAACCGGCGCGGTGTCATTCTCGTCTACCGACTGGACAGGCAATGAAACGCCGGCGGATCCGGACATGGTGCAGGGTGCAGCCGAAACCTCGACGAATATGAATGCCAATGAGGTCATCGCATACCTCGGGCTGCTCAAGTTCGGGCAAGCGCCTTGAGAGTACGCGCACCTTCATTTGAACGATCATGTCAACCGCTCGCAATCGACCAACGACGTCCATCCAGCCGCGATCCGGCTTGCGATCCTTAACGCCTGCACGCCACTGCTCGAGGCACAGACCACCTGAGCGCGGCCTTAGCCGAGAACGACCGGGAGTTTGACAGTGTCCGCAAGGCGGGCAGAACACAGTCGCAGGACGCGGTACTGATGATTCTGGGTGACAAGTTTAGATCCTTTGCCAGCGCCATGCACGAGGACATTGCGCGAGTACGGCAGCTGTCTTCTCTTCTCACCGAGGTGAACCTCGGCGCCACGGCGGTCGGCACGCGCATCACCGCGCTCGATGGGTACGGCATCTTGCTCGGCTCTCTGGCTGGCCTCTGGTCCCTACGACGGATCTGATCGAAGCCTCGTCGGACCTTGGCGCGCTTGTCACCTTCTCGAGCGTTCTGAAACGGATCGCGGTGAAACTCTCTAAGATCTGCAACGACCTCCGCATTCTTTCGAGCGGTCCGCGCGCAGGTATCGGCGAAATTATCCTTCCGCCTGTCCAAGCAGGGTCTTCGATCATGCCTGGCAAAATCAACCCTGTCAGTCTCGAGGTGGTCAACCAGGTTGCCTGTCAGGTGATCGACAACCATCCGATCATCACCTTTGCGGCAGAGGCGGGACAACTGCAACTGAACGCCATGGAACCCATCGTCGCGTTCAAGCTGCTCGAGTCCATTCCGAGCCTGTCGCAGGCCATACGTGTCCTTCAGCAGAAGTGTGTGTCCGGTATTCGAGCCGTCGAGGCTCGATGCACGGAACATCTCAATGGAAGTCTGGTGCTTGCGACAGCATTAGCATCTCTCTTCGGCTACGAAATAGCAGCCAAAATCGAAAAGACGGCACATGCCGAGGATCGCGACATCGCATCCGTGCAACCGACGATGGCCCGGCGCATAGATCTCGACGCCTAGAGACTTGAAAAACGAATTCTTGGCAGAGATTGTGAAGCGCACTTCCACCGGCGATGGAAAAGATCCCGCAGCAACGCATCAGCCAAGCAACGTTGGGTTCAGCCTTCGGTTACTGACGTTGGCACGTGATGGCACAAGACCTTCAGTGCCGTAACGCGTTTCTAGAAACGCGCGGATCAAAGGGCTTTGTCGTGACCGGCCATGGCCAAGATACCGCACTGCGTTTCGCGTTTGCCCGGTTATGGACCTAATCCGAAACGCTGTTCGGGTCAAAAGCCGCGACAAGGCGTTCTGCAATTTCGTCATGGATATGCGCGCGCGCGGTAGGGTCTGAATCGCACAAAGCGGCATCGCCGCCGTCTTCCGCCAGAATGAACCTGCCCTTCGGTGTGCAAAGTGGGAAGGCGTCATAGCCGGTCGCGATCTCGACCATCGTATGCGGCAGACCGATGGTGTCGGCCTGGCCATGATCCCGGGCGCCGAGCCAGATTACCCGAGGTTGGCTGCCCTGCGCCTTCAGGCTTGGTGCAAAAAACACATCCGCATATTCCGGATTGATGGCAATAGCGGTTCCGATCCGGGGATCGCGATACGGCTGTTCGAGCCTCTCTTGATCAATGGTGGCCAAAGACACCCCCTGGGCCGCGTACCATGCGCAATCCGGGCCATCCGCGTCAGCTGCACAGGCCATCGCAAAAGCGTCAGCGTCGAACATGCCGCCCGCCAGGGACAGGGCCGCAGTGCCGCCAAGTGCATATCCCACCGTGGCAATGCGGCTTTGATCGATGGCACTCGACCAGGACGGGTCCCGCAGAAGCCAATCGAGTGCACGCGAGACATCCAGAGGTCGCTGCCAGATTTCGTTCACGGCAGCTTTCGCACTGTTTGGACGCGGACCGTTCACTTCGACCACAATGAAGCCCTTTTCCGCAAGCCGGCCACTTAGCCAGGCACCGGAATCTGGCGCTGACCGCAATCCGCCGTGCGAAAGCAGGACAAGCGGATATGGTCCCGGTGCCATCACGGCATCGCGATAGGCAGGCTGACCAATGAATACCGCGTTGCCACCGACATCTTCAGGTGATCCGCCTTCCTGCGCAGGATACCAGACCGAAAGTGACAAATTCCGCAGGTTGTCGTCGTCATGCGCGGCAGCAATCTGAACGCCGACTATGGGCTCCGCGAAAGCGGGGGCTGCGCAAAGACAGGCCACCAAAAGGGTAGGAATGGCTTTCAGCATGGGTCTTCCCGTTCAATAAGATTGTCAGAGGCGAAGTTCATACCCGGCGCCTGCTGCCAGCTCGGGCAGCAAAGACCATCAGGCGTCTGAACTTCGGGCAGTCCATGTGGCTTTCGGCCGGACAATCCGCCACGTGGCGCATGGCGTCGCGCAGCCGTGTGAGGCCGCGGATCTGTTCGTCAAGCGCATCGGCACGCAGATGCAATTCGGCGCGCGGCAATCGAGGCGTCCCGTCCTTGGCGAACATCCCCTTGATATCGTCCAGCGAGAACCCGGCCAGCTTTCCCAGCGAGATCAGCGCAAGCTGCGTTGCGGTTTGCGCATCGAACTGCCGCCTCAATCCATGACGACCGACCGATTGGATCAGCCCGATTTCCTCGTAATAGCGCAGCGTAGAAGGGGAGACACCACTTTGTTCCGAAAGCACCCCGATATCGAGCAGCTTCATGCTTGACCTCAAGTTGGCTTGAAGTGGCAGGGTAGCCTCCGCCAATCGCCAACGCAAGGGAACCGACCATGCCGCGAACGAACAACCCACATGCGCCGCTGTCCATCCTGATGGCACTGGCCGCAGCCTCACTGACCGCTTCTCTCGGGATCAGCATTGCGTCGGTGTTGCTGCCCACCCTGACAGGCAGCTTCGGGGTGACCGTATCACAGTCCCAATGGGTCATACTGGCCTATCTCATGGCGGTGACGGTCACCATCGTCTCGGCAGGGCGGCTTGGCGACTTGTTCGGCCATCGTCGGCTGATGGTCTTGGGCCTCGTCGTTTTCCTCGGCGCGTCCGTCCTGGGCGCAGTGGCACCGACACTCGGCCTGTTGATCCTCGCGCGTGCGCTTCAGGGGCTGGGTGCATCGATCATGATCGCGCTTCCGATGTCGATTGCACGCGACATGGTGCCGTCCGGACAGCTCGGCACTGTCATGGGTCTGTTGGGAACGACCTCCGCTGCCGGTACGGCGCTCGGCCCCTCACTCGGCGGCCTTGCTCTGGCTTGGGGCGACTGGCGCATGGCCTTCTGGCTTCTCGCCGGGTTTGCCACACTGGCACTGGCCCTCGCTGGCATGGTCATCCGGCCGGACAGCAGGCCTCCCCGAGCATCCTTCAGATCGCTGGATCTGCCGGGCACCTTTGTGCTGATTGTGGCGTTGACGGCCTATTCGCTTGGTACAAGCGGTGGCGCATCGGTCGTTGCTGTGTCGCCGGTCGTGCTGCTGGCAACTGCGCTGTTTGCCATAGCGATCTTCGCAGCGGTCGAGGCCCGCGTGGATATGCCACTGGTGCCGATAGCCGTCCTCATGGACAGGATGACGGGTGCAAGAATCGCGATGAACTTCCTGATCTGTACCGTCATGATGGCGACGCTGGTAGTCGGTCCGTTTTTCCTGACGTTCTTCCTTGAACTGAACGCGGCGGTCGTCGGTCTGGTTCTTGCCGTCGGTCCGGTTGTCGCCGCGTGTTCCGGAGTTCCGGCAGGGCGCTTGACGGACCGGTATGGCGCGCAGCGCATGATGCTTGCCGGGCTGATGCAAACCATTGTTGGTCTGCTCTGCCTTGCCTTTCTGCCGCGCTTCTTCGGTGTCGGCGGATATATCGCTGCGCTGATCGGCCTGACACCGGGTTTTCAGATGTTCTTGGCCGCCAATAACACGGCGGTCATGTCCGCCGCCTCGAAAGAGGAGCGTGGGCGCCTTTCCGGACTGCTTGGCCTGTCACGCAACCTTGGCCTGATGACAGGTGCCTCCGCGATGTCCACCTTGTTCGTTGCCGTCATGGGAACGGGTGACGCGGCCAAGGCGCCAATCGCCGACGTCGCGCATGGCTTTACCGTGACCTTCCTCACCGCCGCCGTCCTGGCCATGATCGCCATGTGGCTTGCGATCTGGAGCAACCCCACACGGCACCAGACTGTTCTGGAACCGGGATGAGGGTCAGCACACTCGCATGCTCACCTTCGAACGAATCATGTATCGTTCGGCCGGTCCAGATCTGTTGCCGGGGCGTACATTGCCGTTCTGTCACACAACTTGAGGACGCCGGCACTGGGCCAGGCGGCGGTCCCATCCGAATTCTCGGCAGGATCGGTTGCATGGAAAAGGCGTTCGGTCATTCTTCGTCAGCGGGATGCCGAGAACTTACTGCATTTAGCGGGCCGCTGGCAGATGCTGCACTTTGTCGGCAGGCGAAAACCCTGCCACGGATGCCGCTGACACAAACGCAGCACGAGCGGAGCTGACGGGCAACAGGCAGTCCATAGCTGCGTCGATCTGGCTCAGCGCTGTATCACGAGCAGCGCCAGTGGTCGGCCAGTTGGCCTCGAGCCAATAGCGAGCTTGTTCAATTGTAGAGATCGCGTTGATCTCTGTTCCGTCGGTAGAGTGGAGTGTGAGGGGGCTTCCCCAGTTCAGTTCAATCATATTCTATTCTTTTTATGTTTTCGGCTCTCCCAGAATCTCGGCCAGAACCAGTTCCTGAATGCAAACGGGGACGGCCTGATGGCCGCCCCCGCCGTCG
>NZ_FOHO01000030.1 GCF_900111675.1 Paracoccus homiensis
AACTCTCGGCGTTGAGCTGGCCGGATCATTTTTTTCCGAGCGCCTCCTTCAGCAGGTCGTTCTGCATGCTGACGTCGGCGTACATGCGCTTCAGCCGCCGGTTCTCCTCGGCCATCGCCTTCATCTCGCTGATGAGGCTGGCGTCCATGCCGCCATACTTCGCCCGCCACTTGTACAGCGTGGCGCTGCTCATCCCGTGCTCGCGGCACAGCTCGGCGGCGGGCACACCGCCCTCCATCTGCCGCAGCACGCCCATGATCCGGGCCTCGGTGAATCGTGTCTTCTTCATCGGAATCTCCTCGTTCATCCTGCCGAGAAAATTCTACTTCCGCATCCCCTTAAGATCGGGGGAGATTACCTCCTGACCTTAGGTCGATGGGTCGGTCCGGAGGAAGGGGGCTTCGATCATCGAGACGATCTCGCTTTCGCCCATCTACCTGTACCGCAGTTGATCGATGGCAAGATGGCGACGAACATCAACACGCCCATGCCCGAAGTAGAAGGGTCCGGCGTCAGTGCGTTCGTAGACCAGCTTCACGTGACGGATCCCACCACCACGGACAGCGATTTTGCCAACCCGCAAGACTGGCAGGATCTGTGGACTATCCACTCGCGCTGAGGCTGCGCGCATGAAAACTTCCACGGCGCTGCAGCGCGCCGTGGGGAAGGATCACGCCCTGCGGGCGCTCATTCCGGCACCTGATCCAGCAGCACCGTGGCGGCGCGGCTGACTTGGTGTCGCGTTGCCCTTAAATCGGCTCTGCCTCACTTTGTGTGGCGCAATTTTCCTGAAGCTGGAAAATTCAGGAGGGATAGTTGTGAGCTCTCAGAAGTACTGGTCGCCCAGGAGCGTTGAGCGAAGGGAACCCGGCAGGTAGATTGTATGGGGCAGTCGGACACCAAGCGGCATCTGCCCAGACTGTGGATTGCATACGCGACGTCGTCACGGCTGACGGCGCCGGCGGCTGCAGGATTCGCGAACTTCTTCTTTCAGGCGTAGAGCGAATACGCGCTGACCGCCAATCGCACCGATACTTCCCTGACCGGGTAACCCCGGTCGGTGATCCACGCGACCGCGTCGCGCTTGAACTCATATCTGCACTTGCCGCTGCTCAACATGGCCTCCTAGCCTCAAAATTAGCGAAGATGGCGTTCACGATACACGGGGCTATCCAGTGCCGTATGGTGTTGTTGTAGAATGGTGGCCTGCGGCGTAAGGGCCCTTTTTCTCGATCGTTCGAGACGGTCAGCTGAGAGGGGATCAGCCAGTTCGCGACGGGGCACTCCGTCGACCGGCCGACCGCAGTGTCGGCACGTCGTCCCCGCTATTTCTCATATCAGCGCGGAAACGTCAGCCGCCGTCACCTTCTCCGCAGGCTTGTGGATGACGAAGCGGGACTCGACCAGCGCAAGGTTCACAAGCCGGATTTCGGTCGCAGGTCCGGGGCAATCCGGGTCGGGACATTCGATGCCGCGAACAGAGACCAGATGAGCGGTCCCTCGGCCCAGGCGGTCCCGCACCAGCCGCTTGACCCGCTGTCGGTGCCACAGATCCCTCGCCGTTCTTAGGGCGCCCGGATCGCTCATGTCGGATCAGACGGTGCCATAGCTGCAGTATCGCGGCATATCATCGCGGTGATTGGCACGCGCGAGGGAGCAGTTGTAAGTGACAGCCCGCCCACTGAACTTTTAAGGCCGCCCGAGACCGGAGGGGCAAGATCGGCTTCATCACGATGCGGCACCGCGCGACAAGGGCTAGACCGGTGGCGCTCATGCCGGAATGCGCTGGAAACGGTCCCTCCGGCACGCGGTCCGAGCGGATGCTGCTCCGCGGCGATAGGCGCCTTGGGCATCTTCGGGACCAAGCGGGCAATTACCCTGTTGCCCCACAGTACTTGTGGGGCGCGGCTGAAATGAAGCGCCCTGCCGGTTTCTGTGGTCGAACGAAGGACTGCCGCACCCGTCCAGCGCGGCAAGAGAAACTCGCCGCTGGCAGCATCCGCGACGATCCAGGGCAGCAGATCGTCGGCGCCGAACTCGGATTCACGCTCGGGGCTTTTTTCGCCCCGCTCGATGCCTGGTCGCGCACGAAGATCCATCGGTGCCAGCACTCCTTTGTCGCAGTCTTG
The DNA here is from genome assembly GCF_900111675.1 of Paracoccus homiensis. Lineage (GTDB taxonomy): Bacteria > Pseudomonadota > Alphaproteobacteria > Rhodobacterales > Rhodobacteraceae > Paracoccus > Paracoccus homiensis. The sequence goes on from NZ_FOHO01000030.1 coordinate 2,130, forward strand.
CAGGTTGATACACTATAACATAGCAGCTAGTGGTACAGGAGTGACCGGAAGTAAAGAGGGGTGCGCAGCGCAATGGCATGGGATCACAACCGCCTGCCCGTCACGGTGTTGACGGGATTCCTGGGTGCCGGAAAGACGACACTTCTGAACCACCTGATCCGCGACCCCGAAGCGGGACGGATCGCCGTGATCATGAACGAATTCGGCGATGTCGGCCTGGACCACGACCTGATCGAGGAAGCGACCGAGGAAACGATCCTGCTGCAGTCGGGATGCCTGTGCTGCGCCCTTCTGGGGGATCTGGCCAAGACACTGGGCGCGCTTCAGGAAAGGCGCAAGGCCGGCGAGGTGGATTTCGACCGGGTCGTGATCGAGACCAGCGGCATCGCCGATCCCGCACCCATCATTCATACGCTGGCATCGGACCGGTTGTTGGCGCAAAGCTTCCGTCTGGACGGCGTGGTCACGCTGGCGGACGCGGCCACCGGGTTGGGCACGCTGGATCGGCAGTTCGAAGCCGTGCAGCAGGTTGCCATGGCAGATGTGCTGATCCTGTCCAAGACCGACCTGACCGACGCCGTCACCCTCGGCCGCTTCGAGACAAGGCTTGCGGGAGTCAACGCCAGTGCCGCGCAAATTCACGCCCGGCACGGCCACGTGCCGCCAGGCACGCTGTTCGGCCTGTCCGCCATGCGGCTGGGGGCAGGTGCGTCCGAAATCGACGCATGGTTGGGACTGATGGAGCAGACGACCAAGGCCGATCCACTGGCGGGGCTCTCGGGTCTGAAGGCACGCCCTGATACGCCTGCCCCGTTCAGCCCGGCTGCGCCGGTCCACCGGGGCCGGCACGACCAGCGCATCGTCTCTGCCTCGATCGAGGTCGAGAAGCCGATCCCCGCAGAGGTTTTCGATCTTTGGCTGGATACGCTGATCGCCTTCAAGGGGCCGAACATCCTGCGCATGAAGGGGCTTCTGCATGTGGAGGGTCTGCAATATCCCTTCGTGTTTCATGGCGTGCAGCACATCTTCGACGCGCCGGTGCCTTTCAAGGCATGGTCGGGGGATGACACTACCAGCCGGGTCGTGATCATCGCCCGTGACATGGAGGAGGCCGAGCTGAAGGCAAGCTTCGACATGCTACTGATGACGCCGCAGGATAAGCACGAAGCCCCTGGCGGAATGATGACAGAAACCGTCGAGATGCCGTTCTGACCGGATGTGCTAACGTCGATGCCGTCCGCACGGCCAAAAAGGGACGCTCAAAGGACCGCATCAGCGTCTTTTCTGGCCGTCGCGGACCGGGCATTCAGGCCTGTTTCGGCGTCATGATCCGCGTCGTCGCAGGACAGACCGTAAGCGGCTTCGTCCGCGTCGACCTTGGAACCTTCGCGGCTCGAAGTCGTGCAGAGGGCTTGCAAAGCGTATGCTCAATCCCGTGACGTGACGCGCCCGCCGATCCTTGACGCGATCTCGGACGCCGATTCCAGCCGGGCGGAAACGTCATCCACTGCCCTGCCTCCCCGCACGAAGGATTGCATGATCGCGGACAGTCCCGGTTTCGCAGCGCCTTTTCCCAAGGCCAGCCTGTCGAAATCCCCTCGAATGCGCCCTTCGTTCAGACCCGTGCCGATCACGACCAGTCGGCTCTGCGCTGTTCCGCCGGGCCATCCGTCCTGGCGCTGGATCGGGTATATCCGGTGGCCCACCGCATGGACCACCGCAGGTCGGGAGGGATCATCGGTCAGCCCCACCAGCCCCTTGGCACGCAGCAGCACATTGCCCGGATGCGTCGAGATCCGCTTCAGAAACTCTGCCAGTGCCGCCTGCGCCATGGGCCGGTCCGTGATCAGGGGCACTGCAACGACATCACCGTGCCGGTTGAGACCATCGAAATTGCCGTGATGTTCATGCGCCCCCGCCCTGGCCTCGGCAGCCAGCCAGCCCTCGACCCCCTCGCCCTTGCCGAATGCCTGATAGCTTCCCGGCGCGAACAACCTGACCAGATCGGCATCCGGGGCCGTCGCGTTGTGCACCTGCAGGCCGGGGTTCACGGCCCGAAGCCGCACGGGCCAGTCACCCACACCGGAGATGCCGGTATGCGTCAGGACCGCATGATCGGCAAAGGCGATCTGGCGCAGGCTCTCGGGGTGGTTGGCAAGGGCGGATTCGATGCCCTCGACATTGACCACGGTGATGACCGCCGAAAGGCGAAATGCCCGCGCAACCGCGTGATCGGCCCATGAACGCGCGTCGATGCCACCGGGGATGAGGCTGTTGATGATGGGTGCCGGATCGGCCAGCCCCGTGGTCTCGATGATGACGCGGCTGAAAGGCGGAAGCGCGCCGGATTTGCGGCCCTCCAGAAGCTGGTTCAGCGACGAGCGCAGGTCGCTGCCGGCCGTGCAGCAGATGCAGCCGGTCGTCGTCACCATGGGCGCCTCGCGGCCCTCCTGCACAAGATCATGATCGATGGGCACCAGCCCGAACTCGTTGATGACAAGCGCCGAGTCCTTCAGTCCATCATCCTGCATCAGTCGGTTCAGCAGCGTCGTCTTTCCGGCCCCCAGAAAGCCCGTCAGCAGATAGACGGGCAACTGGTCATTGGTGTGTCGCATGAGGCATTTACCCGTATTCGGACAGATGTCGATCCGGCAGGGCCGGGCCTGGACGGCGCCAGACAAGACATGTCGTTAGCTGCACCGGATCATGCATTGATCCCGAACTTTCGATCAAGAAGCCCCGATCCGAACGTGTCGGGGGACATGACCATGCCATCATCCGCGTCCTGTAATCCCGCGGCCTGCAGATCGCCCTGCCAGATGGCGACCGAGGTCAGCCCCAGACCGCCCAGGTCCCGCAGCAGGCCCTTTCCGCGATGCAGCTTCGGCGTCGGGCGCCCGTCCCGGGCTACGACCTGCACCCCGTCCCCCACAATCCGCAGCAGTGCATCGACCCCCGCCGGAACCTCGACCGCAAGGGCCGCGAGGACCAGCAGTTCGGGCACGCCATGGCGAACCCGGCGGAAGAAACCCGACATGATCCGCCGCGCCTCGGTCGCGCCCTGCCCGACCTCCAGCTTCACACCGGCGCCCAACAGCCGTGCAAAGCCCCCGCCATCGACCCTCGGATCCGGGTCGCGGATCGCGCAGACCACGCGGGCGATGCCCGCCTCGATGATCGCATCCGCACAGGGCGGGGTCCGACCCCAGTGGCAGCAGGGTTCGAGCGTGACATGCATCGTGGCGCCCCGCGCTGTGCGACCGGCCCTGTCGATGGCCTGCCGTTCGGCATGCGGGCGTCCGCCCGGATGGGTGGCCGCCTCGGCCAGCACGACGCCGTCGCGATGGATGACGCAGCCGACCGGAGGATTGGGCCAGACCAGCCCCCGCACGCCTGCCGCCAGATCCAGCGCCCGGCGCATCCAAGGATCGAGGTGCCCGCCCCCGTCAAAGCTGGGTTGGATTGGGAGCGTCTCCATAGACCTCTGCCGGATCGAATGTCTTGCCGTCTTCGCGGAATTGCAGGGCCTGATCCGATCCGGCCCCGACGGGCAGCGCCCGATAGAAGCACGAACGGTAGCCGACATGGCACGAGGCCCCGTTGCCCGCGACCTCGACCCGCAGCCACACGGCATCCTGATCGTCGTCGATCCGTGCTTCGACCACCTTCTGAACCAGCCCCGATGTCGCACCCTTGTGCCAAAGGGCCTGGCGCGCGCGGCTGAAGTAATGCGCCTCGCCGGTCAGCAGCGTCTTTTCCAGCGCCAGGGCATTCATCCAGCCCAGCATCAGCACCTCGCCCGAACGGGCATCGGTTGTGACACAGGGCATCAGGCCCCGATCGTCGAATTTGGGGGCAAGCTCGGTGCCTTCCTCGACCTGCTCGACCGAGGTTCTCTGCCCGAAATTCAGCTTATCCACGCCATCCTCTTGCGTTAGGTGATATCATAACATAATCCGTCTGACCTACGAGAACGGCGATGTAAAGGGGAATGGACCGGTTCGGGTGCCGACAAGGCAGGCATGCCAGCAGCCCGACCGGAAGCGATCCCCGACATCCCAAACCGAGAAATGAGGGTCCAGGGCGATGTTGCAGCTCTTCAACTCCATGGGTCGCAAGGTCGAACCCTTCGTGCCGCAAGATCCCGATCATGTCAGGATGTATGTCTGCGGACCGACGGTCTATTCATATGCCCATATCGGCAATGCCCGGCCCGCCGTCGTCTTCGACGTGCTGGCCCGCGTGCTGAGGGAACGCCATCCGCATGTGACCTATGCCCGCAACATCACGGATGTGGACGACAAGATCATCGCCGCAGCCCAAGCCCAGGACACGACCTGCGATGCGATCGCCGCGCGGTTCGCGCAGGCCTATCACGAAGACCTTGCCGCGCTTGGTGTCAGCCCGCCGGATCTGGAACCCCGCGCGACCGATCACATTCCGCAGATGATCGCGCTGATCCAAAGGCTGATCGCGCAAGGGCACGCCTATGCCGCGCAGGATCATGTCCTCTACGAGGTCGCGAGCTTTGCCGCCTATGGCCGCCTGTCGGGTGCCGATCCGCAAGAGATGCTGGCAGGCGCGCGCGTCGAGGTGGCGTCGTCGAAGCGCGACCCGCGTGATTTCGTCCTGTGGAAACCCTCGCGGCCCGGTCAGCCCGGCTGGGACAGCCCCTGGGGCTTCGGGCGACCGGGATGGCATATCGAATGTTCCGCCATGATCGCCCAGCATCTGGGGGAGGATATCGATATCCATGGCGGCGGTATCGACCTGCGCTTTCCCCATCACGAGAACGAGATCGCGCAGGGCACGCGGGCGCGTCACTGGGTCCATAACGGCCATGTCACCGTGTCCGGCGCGAAGATGTCGAAATCCCTGGGCAATGTCCTTCGGGTCCGGGACCTTCTGGCCGACACACCCGGCGAGGCTCTGCGCTATGCCCTGCTGAGCGCGCATTACCGACAACCGCTGGACTGGACGCCGAAGACGACAGGGGCGTCCCGCGCCGCCCTGGACAGGCTGTATGGCGTTCTGCGCGATATCCGCGTGAACGGGGCAAGGGAGGGCGACAAGGCGCAGGTACATGCCCCGGATCTGGCAGATGTCCGATCCGCGCTGGAGGACGACCTGAACACGCCGCTGGCCCTTGCGGCCCTGCATGGGCTGGCTGCGCGCGCAAGGGGCGAAACCGATCCGAAGCGCCGGATCCAGCTTGCGGCCGCGCTGCGCAAGGCCGGGGGCTGGCTTGGCCTTCTGCAGCGGGATCCTTCCTGCTGGTCGCGCCGGGGCGATCTGGATACCGACCGCATCGATGCCATCGTGGCCGCCCGCAGCGCGGCACGCGCCGATGGCGAATGGGATCGGGCCGATGCCCTGCGCCGGGAACTCGACGCCATGGGGATCGAGCTGGAGGACGCCGGAAACACCAGCCGATGGCGGGTCCGCGCATGACCGCGATCCGATGCGGCCCTTTGATGCAGACGCCGCCAACCGACATGATTGCCCTTTGAGAGAGCCACAATGGTCCGAGTTCACCTGCCCGATGGGGCGACACGGGAAATCGCCCCCGCCAGCACCGCTGCCGACCTGGCAGCCTCGATCAGCCCCAGCCTTGCCAAGCGCATGGTCGCCGCCGCCATCGACGGACAGGTGCGGGATCTGTCGACCCCCCTGCCCGATGGGGCAACCGTCGAACTGATCGGGCGTGACGACCCGCGCGCCCTGGAGCTGATCCGCCACGACCTGGCCCATGTGCTGGCCGAGGCTGTGCAATCGCTCTGGCCCGGCACGAAGACCGCGATCGGCCCGGCGATCGAGCACGGGTTCTACTATGATTTCGAACGCGACACGCCCTTCACCCCGGAAGACCTGCCGGTGATCGAACAAAGGATGCGCGAGATCATCGCAGCCAGGACACCCTTCACCTGCGAGGAATGGAGCCGCGACGACGCCCGCGCGCATTTTCACGCGGCGGGCGAGACCTACAAGCTGGCGCTGCTGGATGCGATCCCCGAGGGGGAACCGGTAAAGATCTACCGCCAGGGCGAGTGGCTGGACCTGTGCCGCGGTCCGCATATGCGGACGACGGGCGATGCGGGCACGGCGTTCAGGCTGACCCGCGTGGCCGGCGCCTATTGGCGCGGCGACAGCAACAATCCGATGCTCAGCCGGATCTACGGCGTGGCCTTCGCCGACAAGGCGACCCTGGACGCGCACATGACCATGATGGCCGAGGCCGAGAAGCGCGATCACCGCCGGCTGGGGCGCGAAATGAACTTGTTCCATTTCGAGGAGGTCGCGCCGGGGTCCGTCTTCTGGCATCCCAAGGGCTGGCGCCTGTTCCAGACGCTGATCGGCTACATGCGCGACCGGCAGGAACAGGCGGGCTATGTCGAGGTCAATTCCCCCGACATCATGGATCGCACCCTGTGGGAAACATCCGGGCATTGGCAGAACTATCGCGCCAACATGTTCCTGGCCGAAACGGTGGACGATCGCGAGTATGCGCTGAAGCCGATGAACTGCCCGGGCCACATGCTGATCTACGGGCAAGGCACCAAAAGCTATCGCGACCTGCCGCTGAAGCTGGCCGAGTTCGGCAAGGTGCATCGCTATGAACCGTCGGGTGCGCTGCACGGCCTGCTGCGCGTGCGCAGCTTCACGCAGGACGACGCCCACATCTACTGCACCCCCGACCAGCTGACCGAGGAATGCCTGAAGGTCAACGATCTGGTGCTGTCGATCTATCGCGATTTCGGCTTCGAGGATGTGCGCATCAAGCTGTCGACCCGACCCGAGAACCGCATCGGCAGCGACGAAAGCTGGGATCGCTCGGAGGCCGCGCTGCGCGAGGCGCTGGACCGCGCGGGGCATCCCTACACGATCTTCGAGGGCGAAGGCGCCTTCTACGGTCCGAAACTGGAATACGTGCTGCGCGACGCCATCGGGCGCGACTGGCAATGCGGTACGCTGCAGGTGGACTTCAACCTGCCCGAACGTTTCGGCACCACCTATGTCGCCCCCTCGGGCGAGAAGCTGGCGCCCGTGATGCTGCATCGGGCGCTGTTCGGATCGCTCGAAAGGTTCACGGGCATCCTGATCGAACACCATGCGGGCCACCTGCCGCTGTGGCTGGCGCCCGTTCAGGCCGTGGTCGCGACGGTGACGGGGGCCGCCGACGATTGGGCCGCCGAGGTTGCGCGAACGCTGAAGGCCGCGGGCCTGCGCGTGGAGACCGATCTTCGCAACGAGAAGATCGGCTACAAGGTCCGCGAGCACGCATTGGCCAAGATCCCCGTGCAGATCGCCCTTGGCGGTCGCGAGGCCGAGGAAAGGACCGTCACTATCCGTCGCCGCGGGGCAACCGACACGACGACGCTTTCGCTTGAAGACGCCGTGCAGCTATTGATGTCCGAGGCCATGGCGCCCGCGGCCGCACCGAATGAGCAGGTTTCACACGAAGGGATGACCGAATGACCATCACCGAAGAAGAGATCCATCAGGCCCTGGCAACCTGGGGCAACGGCAAGATCGCCATTTCAAAGGCGTTCGAGGACGGCGGGATCGAGGCGGCGCGCAAGGTCGCCTCCGCCAATCTCGACAGCTATTACGGCTACAACCTCGGGCCGGTGCTGTTCAAACCCACGATGGCAAGCGGCGAACAGACGTTCCGCCCGACCAAGCCGGGGGCGCTTGCCTATTTCTGCGGTCATTCGGACGAATATCCGTTGGACAATGGCTTCGCGATCATGGGCTGGCGGGCGTGCGAACACGTCACCTCGGCCATGTTCATCCAGGGCGACATCGCCATGTGGATGGGCTGGATCCGGCTGACCAACAAGGACGGGTCCGTCACCACCGTGGACAAGAGCTTCGGCTACAAGAAGGACGAGACAGGCACCTTGCGGATCGTGCTGCACCATTCCTCGCTGCCCTATCAGCCGCCAGTGGGGACGTCATGACCATCACGACGCCCTGCGAACTGGACCGATGCACCCGTTTCGTTTCCGGCCCGGACGGTCTGGCGGCCATCCACCAGTCCGGAACCGCCGCTGCATTGTGGAAGCGGACACCGCTCAGCGGCTTTCAGGCGTGGATCGACGCCCTGCCGCCCGAGCAACTGCCGCGGGCGCGCATCATCCTGAGACCCGAGGCGGTATGCGATGCGCTGATCGAGATCACGCGTGCCTGCGGCACCCCGGATTGCCCCGAGCGGAACATGCTGATCGAGGATGCCTCGGCCCTGGCTGCGATCTTTGCGGACGTGATGGACTGCGACTACCTGCAGTTGCGGCTGGATGTCATCCAGACCGACGCCTGCCGCAAGTTCCATGTCGACGCGGTGACGGCCCGGCTGATCTGCACCTATCGCGGTACGGGGACGCAATACGGCGTTTCGGCGACCGGAGACGATCCCGGAACGGTCATGACCGTTCCGACCGGATCACCCATCGTTCTGCGCGGCACGGGCTGGCCCGAGAACCCGCCCGCCGGACTGCTGCACCGTTCGCCCCCGATCGCGGGAACAGGCGAGACGCGCCTGCTGCTGGTGCTGGATCCGGTGGACGATCCCCAGAGGGCCGCCGATACTGCCCATGTCCACTGATCGCAGCACCGGGGCAGGCCTCGTTCAGGTTCCGGCGGTCGCAAAGCGGGCGCGATAGTCCCGCGGCGACAGGGAAAAGCGGCGGCGAAAGGCCTTGCGCATCTGACCGTCGGTCCTGAAGCCCGCGCGAAAGGCGACCGTCTTCAGCGGCAGGTCCGTATCCAGCAGCAGCGCCTTGGCCGTGTCGCATCGCAGGCTCTCGAGCGTGGCCATCGGCGAGGCATCGATCTCGGCGGCGAAGGCGCGGCTGAGGCTGCGCACGCTCATCCCGTGTTCGGTGGCGATATCATCCAGGGTCAGGGGCTGGTCGAGCCGTGCACCCATCCAGGCCAGCACGTCCTTCATGCTGCTCGGCCCGGTCCCCTGCCCCGCCATCTGGCCGGTCAGCAGCGTGCTGAACTGCGACTGTCCGCCCGGCCGCTTCAGGTACATCACCATGTCGCGCGCCACGGCCAGCGCGATGTCGCGGCCATAGTCTTGCTCGACGAAGGCAAGGGTCAGGTCGATGGCAGCCGTCACCCCTGCCGAGGTCCAGAAGCTGCCCGCCTGCACGAAGATCGCATCGGCATCGACCTCGACTTTTGAAAAACGCTGGCGCAGCCGGTCCGCATAATTCCAGTGGGTCGCGGCGCGCCTGCCATCCAGCAGACCAGCCTCGGCCAGAAAGAACGACCCCGTGCACAGCGCCGCGCAGCGCGGCACCTTCGGGCCGCTGTCCCGGCACCATCCGACCAGCGCGGTTTCCCGCGCCAGCGCATCCTCGATCCGCGCCGCCCCGGCGATCAGCACCGTATCAGCGCGGCCCAGATCACGAAGTGCGACGGTGGCCTCGAGCGACATCAGCGTGTCCGACGGAACCGGCCCCGCCTCGGGCGCGGCGATCACCACGTCATAGCCCCCCGGACGCCCTGCGGCGGCCAGATGCTGCGCCGCATAGCCGAACACGCTGAGAGGACCCGTCGCCTCCAGCGTCTTGAAGCCGGGGTAAACGATCAGCGCAATTTGCCGCCTCTGGTCGGCGCCCTCGGTCTGATCATGCATCGCTCTGTCCTGTGGTGGCCGATATGGCCCGCTGATTGGCTGAAAAGCGCGGGTCGGAACGCTCGCGGCAAGGATGTTACTATGTAACACTCATACCCCGCACAACAAGAAGGAACCGCATCATGAAGATCCGCGCCGCCGTCGCCTGGGAGGCGAACCGCCCGCTGGAAATCGAGGAGATCGACCTTGATGGCCCGAAGGAGGGCGAGGTCCTGATCCGCATCGTGACCACCAGCCTGTGCCATACCGACATGTTCACCCTGTCGGGGGCCGATCCCGAAGGGCTGTTCCCGGCTGTGCTGGGCCATGAAGCCGTAGGCATCGTCGAGGAACTGGGCGCAGGGGTCACTTCGGTCAAGCCGGGCGACCACGTCATCCCGCTCTATACCCCCGAAGATCCGAACTGCCCCTATATCAAGTCTGGCAAGACCAACCTTTGCCAGACCATTCGCAAGACGCAAGGCGCGGGCGTCATGCCCGACGGCACGTCCCGCTTCAGCTACAAGGGGAAGATGATCCATCACTACATGGGGACTTCGACCTTTGCGGAATACACCGTGCTGCCCGAAATCGCCGTGGCCAGGATCAGCAAAGACGCGCCCCTGTCGAAGGCGTCGGTGATGGGCTGCGCCATCCCCACCGGCATGGGCGCGGTGCGCAACACCGCCAAGGTCGAGGCAGGCGCGACCGTCGCCGTCTTCGGCCTTGGCGCCGTCGGCATGGCCGTTATCCAGGGCGCGAAGATGCAGGGCGCGTCGCGCATCATCGGTATCGACACCAACCCCGAGAAATTCGCGCTGGCGCGTCAGCTTGGCGCGACCGAGTGCATCAATCCCGCCGACTTCTCTCAGCCGATTCAGGAGGTCATCGTCGAGATCACCAATGGCGGCGTGGACTACAGCTTCGAATGCATCGGCAACGTGAACGTCATGCGGGCGGCGCTTGAATGCTGCCACAAGGGCTGGGGCGAATGCACGGTGATCGGCGTGGCCGGTGCTGGCGAGGAAATCGCGACCCGTCCCTTCCAGCTGGTGACGGGGCGGGTCTGGCGCGGGTCTGCCTTTGGCGGTGTGCTGGGGCGGAGTCAGTTGCCGGGCATGGTCGACGAATGGTTGCGGGGCGATTTCGATGTCGATCCCTACATCACGCATAACATGACGCATGAGCAGATCAACACGGCGTTCGACCTGCTACACGCGGGCAAGTCGATCCGTTCGGTCATCCACTTCCAGCCGTCCGAGACGATGCTGAAAAACTCGCTGCCGGGCGTGATCGTCCCCGCATGACCGCCCCCTGAAAGGGGCAAGTGTCGGCCAGGCACATGGAAAGGGCCCGCCAGGCGCGGGCCCTTTCGCCTTACTGCCGATCTTCGCTGCACCGGCGCGTCAGTGGGTCAGCCCGCTGCCGCCAATCGCGATGATGTTGTAGGGCAGTCCCTCGACGGGAATGGTCGCGGTCTCTTCCAGGCTGGAGGGATCGACCAGCCGCACCAGGCTTTGCAGCGGATCGGTCAGCGCGATGCGATCCCCGGCCACCGCAAGACGCGGGCGCGGATCACGCCAGTCGCCGTCCATGGAATAGGGCTGGGTGATGCCCGCCGAGGCTTCGATCTCTGCCGAGAGCATGTTCAGACGGTGCAGCGTCCCGTCCTCGGTCAGGATATAGGCGTATTGCGGCCTGGCAGGGTCCAGCACAAAATCGACGCGGCGGAAGGGCAGCTCGACGCGGGTGAAGAAGGGCTCGGCCGTGGGGTCGATGATTACCACCGACTGGCGGCCATGATCACCGAGGAAGATCTGCATCGCCGAGGAGCCCAGCAGAGTGCCGGTCTTTTCTTTCGGAAAGTCCTCGGGATAGGGAAGCATGGTGAAATCGGCGCCGTCATCGGCTTCGGACACCGCGATCACCCCTTCCTTGCACCCCGCCAGCAGGTAGTTGCCCGAGAAGGCCTCGCCATGCAGATCGGTGCATGTGGCGACATCGCCGATCAGGGCGCCATCCGCGTCATAAGCCGCGATGCCGACACGGGGCGGTGCGCCGCCATCCGCGACCTCCTCCTCCGAGGCGACAGAACTGACGATAGCGTCCCCCAAGGGGGCGGCGAAACCGTGATGCGCCCGGTTCTGCGCAAACTCCTGAACCTGAAGGGTCCCGTCCTGCAACGCGCCCTCGGCCAGGAACGAGACATAGCCGCCACGATCGAAGTTGATCGCGATCTGGTGATCATGGGTCACGACGTGGAAGGGGCGCGGCCCGGTCAGATGCAAATCCTTCGCTTCCGGATTGCTGATCGAGATGTCGGAATGGTCCCCATGTCCCTCCAGCGCGATGCCGCTGCCAAGGAAATCGACAAGGTCGTGATCCGACTGCACCGCGATCACGGCCTGCCCCGAGGGCGACGCGTAAAGCCGCGACGGCCCGGCAAGATCGAAGCGCCACCGCTGATCCGGCGCGTCACGATCCACCACCGTCACCATGCCGTCTGCCTGATCGGCAATGAACAGCCGCCAAGCAGTCCGATCTTCATCGGCGGCCGCCTTCTGGGCCGTGGCAAGCATCAGCATCGCCGCGACACCCTGCGCCATACGTGTTCTCGACATGGGATAGGTCCTCGTGTTCGTGTCAAATGGCGGGCGGCTCACTGCCGTCGCCGCAGCGCTTCCGCGAAACCCCGGTTGCGGGCGCCCTGCCGCTTCTCATATACGTTATATTATAACGTTTCTACTGCCAAACGGAGTCAGCACAGCCGGCAAACCCACTTGTCTGCCACGGTGCTGTCGGTCGCGGGGCCGGGCAGGCTGAATGCCGCGAGCAAGATCATCGCCTCTCTCCATTCCGGTGCACGGCTCAGTCTGAAGCTTTTGGCCCGCCTCAAGGCCTTGCCCAAGACGGTGCGCGCCATCGCGTGGAAGGGCCAACTGAGGATGATGGAGAACCGTTCCGGTCTGAGTCTGATCGTGCAGGCCGATCTGACGCAGGCGAATGGCCGCGCCGAACGCCGAGCCGCCATCGACATGCTCCATCGCCACTCGCCCGGATCGACCCGGCGCCTGACGTTGGCGGCAGACCGCGGCTACGATAGCGCGGACTTCGTTCCCGAGCTGCGCCAGATGGTGGTGACGCCCAACCTCACCCAGAAGTCTCATCACTCCGCGATCGATGGTCGGACGACCAGACACCCCGGCTATGCCAAATCCCAGCGATGCCGAAAAAAGCACGAAGAGCCTTTTGGCTGGGCCAAGACCGTCGGTGGCCTGACACAGACCATGTATCGCGGCATCGAGCCTGTGCGGGCCCGGTTCACCCTGACAATGGCGGCCTGCAATCTGGCAAGGTTGCCGAAACTGCTCGCGCCCTGACGAGCAAATACGCCGCCGGGTCTGCCTGCCCTCGATACAGTCAACCACGCCATCCGCCCAGAGCGAAGCCGTGCCTCACAGAAGGGTTTTTCAACGGCCTGCTAGAGATTCGAGCTATGCGATTGATTTTCTGCGGCGAAGCAGCCCAAGCCCGGCAATGCTTGTAAGAAGGAAGATTACAGGTGCAGGCACCGGGACTGCGGCAATCGACGGTACGTCCTTAAGAACGAAGCTGTCGATCGTTCCGTTGAATTCCTCGCCACCTGCCCGCACCGAAAAAACGCGCACGTTAGCTTTACCGAAATCGATCCCGGACGACAGATCGTAAGAAGATACGACCCCTCTGTCTCCCAGAGAGTTGTAGACGAAGAGCGACGCGATAGGACTGCCCGATGAGCCAAAGGCGTGAACCGTCCAGCCGTCCTGAAAACGATTTGAATAGCTATAGCGCCCGGTCCTGACCGTGTAATATGCGTCGTTGGCGACGCTGGCATATGATCGCGAAGCATCCAC
>NZ_FOHO01000028.1 GCF_900111675.1 Paracoccus homiensis
GGAAAAATCGTATCGAGATCATGTTCGGCAGGCTCAAGGATTGGCGGCGTGTGGCGACCCGCCATGACCGATGCCACATGGTGTTCCTATCGGCCATCGCCCTCGCAGCGACCGTAATCTATTGGTTATGAATCCTGACACTAGGTCAGGAAGTTCGGCCCCGAGATCAGAAAACGGGCCTATGGTGCTATCGTTCCTGGCTCGGGCTGCGGTCGCATGTCGATGAGATCCAAATTCGCGTAGGCGGACGCTGGTGTTATCTATGGCGCGCCGTTGATCAGCTCGGCCAATTGATCGATTTTCGGCTGACGGCGCGGCGAAATGCCAAGGCTGCGAGGGCGTTTCTGCGGCAAGTCCGAGAGGCCGTTCGCCTGTATCACCCCCTGACCATCGTCACTGACGGGGCGCACAGCTAGCCGCCATTGCGGTCGCGGGCGACGACCTTGATCTGGGGCTGTCTCCGCAGCCATGCCTCGACGGTCGCCGGCTCCCTGTCGGGCGGTAGGTCGATCACCTGACGTCGCTCGAGATCGCAGATCAAAGTGCCGTAGCGCTGGCCGCGCCGTCATGCCCTGTTGTCGATGCCGATCACTCGCGGGGCGCTGACCGGCGGCCTCATCGCAATGCGGACGCTGCGCAAGAAGGTGAGCAGCGGCATCGCCACGATGGATGAAATCACAAGCCAATCGAGGAGACTGCAATGAAACAGTATGTTGGACTGGCCGTATCGCAGAAGAAGACCTCCGTCAGTGTTGTGGATGAGACCGGGCGGCCCACCTATCAGGGTCGCGGGGCCTCCGACCCCGGCGCCTTGGCAGCGCTGTTGGGGAAGACGGCGCCGCATGCCGAACGCATCGGCTTCGAGACCGGTAGCACGTCAAGCTGGCTGTGGCATGAACTCCGACGGATCGGCCTGCCGGTGGTTTGCATCGACGCCCACCACGCTCTCATTGTGGATGAATAAAAGCGACGAGAATGACGCTCGCGGGCTCGCTGAACTGGTCCGGATAAGCTGGTATCGAGAGGTCGCGGTAAAGAGCGAGGCCAGCCAGCATGCCAGATCGCTTCTGATCACTCGGTCACGCCTGGTGCGGATCCGGCGCGATCTCGAAAACCAGGTGCGCGCCATGTTGAAAGAGTGCAGCCTGATCTTTCCCCGCTCGATCGGCGGACAGTTCCGGCGCCGGGTGGAGGAGGTATCGGGCGAAGGACATATCCTTTGGCCAGTGCTGCTGCCACTGATCTCTGTCCATTCGAATGTGTGTGGCGAATTGGACGGGCTTGATCGGAGAGACCGCCACCTCGCACGGGAAGATGAAACTACCCGACGGCTTATGACGGTTCCTGGCATCGGCGTGGTGACGGCGCTTACGTCCCGCGATACGATCGACGATCCCTCGCGTTTCCGCAGCGCGGCGACGATTGGTGCCTACCTCGGCCTGACTCCGCGCCGCAAGCAATCCGGCGAAACTGACGCCAACGGCCGCGTGTCGCGATGGGGAGACCGAATGCTGCGAACCTATCTGTTCGAGGCGGCCCGCGTCCTGCTACAGCGGACAAAAAAAATTGTGCGCCCTGAAAGCACCGGGCCTCTGCCTCGCCAAGCGCAGCGGCATGAAGAAGGCCCAGGTCGTTGTCGCTCGCAAGTTGGCAGTAATTCTCCACCGCATCTGGGTCGACGGGACGGTCTTCGAATGGGGGAAAGAGCGACCTGCATTGTCGACGCCTGATCCGACCCTGAGATTGCAGGCCTGACACCACGCCTGTGACGTCCCGCCGGGACGGTGGGTGCGGTGACCTCGTTCAATCGGCTGCAGGCCAGCAAGGCACCTATGTTGCGTACGTTGAAGGCACCTGAACTGAACACCAACATGAGGCCATGAGCCCGGCACTGACAATGAAACAGGCTTGACGAAGAACCACAATTGAAGGGCCGATTCACATTTACGGTACTGGGACGGCTTCGGTCAGGGATGACCGAAAGATGAAATCAGCCGGGAAGAGTACAGATTTTGGTTGGGTTCCGCTGTCGATCCATTCCAGTAGCAGATTTCCTGCAGTAGTACCCATGCGGCTATGCGGCACCCTGACGGTGGTCAAAGCAGGCGAAACCGCCGTAGCCAGATCGATATCGTCAAATCCGGTGATCGACAATTCATCTGGAATAGCCAGGCCCAAACGCCTTGCGCCACGCATGGCTCCTGCTGCAAGCACATCGTTGCCGCAGATCAAGGCGGTGGGTCGAGTGCGCCGGGCAAGCAATCGAAGGGCGGCCGTCTCGCCGTCTTCCAGACTATAATCACAGAGTACGACATCATCTGCGGCAAGTTCGCAGCCATTTTCCGCAAGCGTCGATGCAACGCCACTCAGCCGGGCCTTCGCGCGGTCATTTCCTATAGTGCGACCGCTTATATAGCCAATCCGGCGATGTCCGAGTTCAAGCACATGCCGCGCGACTTCGGCCGCCGCCGCCGCATTGTCGAAGCCGACGCTGAGATAGGGCAGGTTGTCAGGGTGGGACCACATCAAGGCAAAAGGCACGCGCCGCGACGTCAGCAGCTCATAGACCTCGGGCGGTCGTTCATTTCCGATCAGGGCGATACCGTCGACACCGCGCGCCAGCATCGTGCGTAACTGTGCCTGTTCCTGATCTGGCGCATATTGCGATGTGGCGACGAGCAGGGTCACGTTACGCGCAGCCAAAGTTTCCTGAAGGGCCTGAAGTGCTTTGGCGAAGATTGCGTTGCTCATTGTCGGAATGATCGCGCCGATGGTATTCGTGCGGCGTGACGCAAGGACCTGGCCGCCGAAATTAGGTGTGTATCCCAAGGTTTTGACGGCCGACGCGACTGCATTTCGCGTGCCTTCGCGTACGCGTTCTGGTGTGTTCAGACTGCGCGAGACTGTCGCGGTCGAAACACCGGCAAGGCGGGCCACATCCTCGATGGTAGGAACCTTGTGGGGTGTTCCCCCGCCGCCTGAATTTATCGTCATGTGTGCAGCTCCGAGATGAAGGGCAGTATCAAAAGTAAGCGCTTGCATTGCAAGATGTAAGCGCTTACAACAACCTTGCTGAGGCGATTCGAACACATGGGGAGGTGTCGATGAGCGGGTCTTCATTAATCACATATGGTCTGTCGTCGCTGCTATTTGGAAGCTTCACTGTCAATTTGCTTCTGGGGAAAAGCGGCGGGGCAATCATCGGCAACTTGGCAGAAATGCTTCTGCTGGCTGGATCGGTGGCCATGTTCGGTATTGGCACCTTGATAAGCGAGGCCAGAGGCAAAAGCCGAGATTAACAGTTCCAACGGGAGGAGGCGGAACAATGTTGATGGAAGAAGAAAACGCGTGGAAGCGACAGGCGTCGCGCCGGAATTTTCTGAAGCTTAGCAGCGCAGGAGGATTTACGGCGGCAGTCATGGCTGCTGCGTCGGGATCGTTGTGGTCCAGCGAAGCCAGTGCCCAGACCGCAAACGAAGAACGTGACCGCGAGAATGCTGCGGATCAGGTGATGACGTTGGCGACGGCATATACCATGTTCGCCGATCGCAGTTATCCGATCATGCAACTTGATATGAAGGAGAACCTTCAAAATCTCAGCGAGGGTCGGATCTATGTGAAACTGGCGCCAGCGGGCCAATTGGGCTCTGCCAATGAGTTGGTCCAGAAGGTGCAGTCCGGCACCATTCAGGCCGCCCAGCATTCGATTGCGAATTTCGCGCCCTACGCACCGGTCGTCGATTTGGTCAACATGCCCTATCTGTGCGGGACCAATCAGCGCTTTACCAATCTTGTGCGTTCGCAGAAATGGATCGAGACCGTTCATCCGCAGGTCGAGGCGCGCGGCTTCAAGCCTCTGTTCTACGCCAGCATCGATCCACGCTGTGTCGCCTTGCGCGACAGCATCGAAGCGCCGGTGCTGACGCCGGATGACATGCGCGGCATCAAATTCCGTGTGCCGGGGTCGGAGATCATGCAGATGTATTATCGCATGGTTGGTGCAAATCCGACGCCGATCGCCTGGGGCGAAACGCCCTCGGCCATCCAGCAGGGCGTGGCGGACGCCCTCGACCCCTCGCCGGGTGCGCTATATGTCTTTGGTTTCAAGGATATGCTGAGCCATGTCACCTTTACGCAGGCGGTGCCCGATGCGCAGGTCTATTCCTGTAATCTGGAATGGTATCAGGGTCTGCCAGATGATCTGCGCGAGGCAGTTGATTTCGCGGCCACGGTGACGGCCGATCAGAACCTTGCCAAGGTCCCTGCAGCCCGCGGCTATGCCATGGCAGAGCTTGGCAAAAGCGGCGTGCAGTTCCACACGCTGGACGACGATCAGATGGCACAGTGGAAAGAGGCCGGCGGCTATCAGCGCGCCGAATGGGATGAGGTCAAGACCCATCTGGCCGGGTCCATGGCCGAGTTCGACCAATTCGTTGAAGCGGCCTCGACCGACGGTCGCGCCTATGTTCACGACACCTGAGCGGTGCGGGCCGCGCTGAGCCGCGGCCCTCTTTCCTTCGCAAAACGAAACCTCGGAAACGACTGCCTGCGGGCGGACGGAGGAGAAGTATGTTTCAACTTCTGGACAAGAACATCGAGCGATGGGCGCTGTTGATCTTCTATCTGATGCTGGTCGCGACCATGACCATCGAAGTGATCCGGCGCGAGCTGTTCGCCTATTCCTCGATCTGGGGTGAAGAGATCGTCCGCTACAGCTTCATCTATCTGTGCTGGATCGGCGCGGCGGCAGCAATCCGCGAACGCGCGCATATCCGCATCGACGTGATCCTGAACTATCTGCCGCCGCGTGGCCGGGCGATGATCTATATCTTCGGCGATCTGGTGACCCTGGGTCTGGCGGTTCTGGCGCTGTGGCTGGCCATCGACACGGTCGAGGTGTCGTGGAAATTCGGCTCGGTCAGCCACGGGCTTCGGGTCTCGATGGTCTGGTTCCTGATGGCGGTGCCGATCGGGTTCTCGCTGATGATCTTCCGTCTACTTCAATGCCTTGGCCGGGACCTGCGCGATTTGCGTCAGGGCAATCCCGTCTATGAAGGCGAACGTCTGTTCGAGTGAGGTCCCGCTATGCTTTGGCAACAAATGGAACAGGGCGCGGTGGCGCTGGATTGGACCTTCTACCTGCCCGTGCTGGTCTTTGTGCTTCTGGTCGCGCTGGCGGTGCCGGTCTGGGTCGCGATCGGCTCGGCGGCGGTGCTGCTGCTGTTGACGTCGCAGGTCCTGCCGCTGTCGCTGGTGGGCGAGGGGCTGTTTTCGGGCATCGACCATTTCGCCCTGACCGCGATCCCGCTGTTCATTCTGACCGGCGACGTGCTGGTCCGCACCGGCCTCAGCCGCAAGTTTCTGGACGTGGCCGAGGCGCTGACAAACTGGACGCGCGGCGGTTTCGGCTCTGCGACGGTGCTGGTCTGCGGCATGTTCTCGGCGATTTCAGGATCTGATGCGGCGGGCGCGGCAGCGGTCGGTCGCATGACCATCAACCGGCTGGTCGAAAGCGGCTATCCGCGCCCCTATGCCTGTGCGCTTGTCGCCGCAGGCGCCTGTACGGGCATTCTGATCCCGCCCTCGATCGCCTATATCGTGATCGGACTGGTTCTGGGGATCTCGGCCTCGACCCTGTTCCAGGCGGCGCTTATTCCCGGCGTCATCATCCTTGGGTCGATCCTGCTGACGAACACCATCGTCAATCGCCGCCATGCCTATGAGCAGGGCAACGCCCTGAGCTTTGGTGAATGGCTGGCCAATCTGGGGCGCACGATCGCGCAGGGCTGGTATGCCTTCATCGTGCCGGGGGTCATCTTCTGGGGCATCTTCAGCGGCCGTCTGACCCCGACCGAGGCAGGTGCCACCGCCGTCACCATCACCATCATCCTGGGTTTCATTCTTGGCACCCTGAGGCTGTCGGACTTTCCTTCGATGATGGTCAGTTCAGCCAAGGTGAACGGGGTGATCGTGCCCATCATCGCGATGTCGCTGCCGCTGTCGCAGGCGCTGTCCGCGATGGGTGTGCCGCAGGGCTTTGTCTATACCATGACCTCGCTCAGCAGCGAGCCCTGGGTGATGATCCTGTGCATGATCGCAATCCTGATCCTGGCGGGCTGCGTCATGGAAACCACGCCGAATATCGTCATCCTTGCCCCCCTGCTGAAGCCCCTGGCCGACAGCATCGGCATGAACGATATCCAGTTCTGCGTGATGATGATCACCGCGCTGGGTGTCGGGTTCATCACGCCGCCGCTGGGGCTGAACCTGTTCGTCGTCGGCGGCCTGACCGGAGAATCCATTCTGCGGATCTCGGCACGCGCCGTTCCCTTCGTCCTTTGCATGCTGATCGTCGTGCTGCTGATCGCCTATCTGCCGGTCGTCTCGACGCTGATGCTTCCCGATAACCTGAAATAAGAGGATCACAATGTCCGTCACCTATCTCAAGAAAGCCGCGCGGCAATCCACGACCGATGCCGGTGAAACGCGCGAGATCGTGCAGAACATTCTGACCGAGATCGAACAGGGCGGCGAAGACGCCGCACGCAAATATGCCGAGAAATTCGACCGCTATGACGGCAATATCGTTCTGACCCGTGATGAAATCGATGCGGCTTCGGCGCAGCTGAGCCAGCAGTTGAAGGACGATATCCGTTTCGCCCATGACAACGTCCGCCGCTTTGCCGAGGCGCAGAAAGACACGATCCGCGATTTTCAGACCGAGATTCAGCCCGGTCTGATCCTTGGTCAGAAGGCGATCCCCTGTAATGCCGCGGGTTGCTATGCGCCCGGCGGACGCTACAGCCATGTCGCCTCGGCCCTGATGACGGTGACCACGGCCAAGGTCGCGGGTTGCGGTCATATCTCGGTCTGTTCCCCGCCGCGTCCCGGTGTTGGTCTGAATCCGGCCATCGTCTATACCGCCGATCTGTGCGGTGCCGATCAGATCCTTGCCCTCGGGGGCGTTCAGGGCATCGCCGCAATGGCCTTTGGCCTGTTCGGCCTGCCGCAATCGGATATTCTGGTCGGCCCCGGCAACCAGTTCGTGGCCGAGGCCAAGCGGCTTCTGTTCGGTCGGGTGGGCATCGACATGTTCGCGGGTCCGACCGACAGCCTGATCCTGGCCGACAAGACCGCCGACCCCGAAATCGTCGCCTGGGATCTGGTGGGGCAGGCCGAGCATGGCTACAACTCGCCTGTCTGGCTGGTGACCGATGATCGCGCATTGGCGGAAAAGGTCATGGCCCGCGTGCCAGATCTGATCGCCACATTGCCGGAACTGAACGGCAAGAACGCCGCCGATGCCTGGCGTGACTATGCCGAGGTGATTCTGTGTGACACACGGGAAGAGATGGCCGCGACCTCGGATCGCTATGCGCCCGAACATCTGACCGTGCAGGCGCAGGATCTGGATTGGTGGCTGAACCGGCTGTCCTGCTATGGCAGCCTGTTCCTGGGCGAGGAAACGACAGTTGCCTTTGGTGACAAGGCGTCGGGCACCAACCACGTGCTGCCGACCTCGGGCGCGGCGCGCTATACGGGCGGGTTGTCGGTTCACAAATACATGAAGCTGGTCACCTGGCAGCGCGCAACGCGCGAAGGTGCCAAGCCAATTGCCGAAGCGACCGCCCGCATTTCACGCCTGGAAGGCATGGAAGGGCACGCCCGCACCGCCGATATCCGGCTGGCGAAATACTTCCCCGATGAACAGTTCGACCTGACCGCGCAAGAGGTGCCCGCGTGACGCCCTCTCTGTCGGTCGAGGGTCGTATCGCCTGTGTGACCGGGGCCAGCTCCGGCCTTGGTCGCACCATCGCGCAGGCGCTGGTCGCGGGCGGGGCAAGGGTGGTCACTGTCGCGCGGCGCAAGGCCGATTGGTGCGACGGCACGTCTTCGGTGGCGATCTCGGCGGATCTGTCTGATCTGAAGGCGGTACCCGATATCGCGGCCGAGGTGGCGGATGTCTTTGGCGCGCCCGACATTCTGGTCAACTCGGCGGGCGTGAACATGCGCCAGCCGGCCGATCAGGTCACCATGGACGGCTGGTTGACGACATTGGATCTGAACCTGTCGGTGCCGTTCTTCCTGGCGCAGGCGATGGTGCCTGCAATGCGCGAAAAGGGGTGGGGCCGGATCGTCAACTTCGCCTCGCTGCAAAGTCAGCGGGCCTTTCACGGCGGCATTGCCTATGGTGCGTCCAAGGGCGGCATCACCCAATTGACCCGCGCCATGGCCGAGGCGTGGTCGCGTGACGGGATCACGGCCAACGCGCTGGCGCCGGGCTTTTTCCCGACTGAACTGACCGGCCCCGTTTTCGGTAATCCCGAGCTGTCCGCCCGCAATGCCGCGCAGACCTGTATCGGTCGCAACGGAGAGATGGAGGATATCATCGGCCCCGCGCTGTTCCTGTGTTCGGATGCGTCGGGCTATGTCACCGGTCAGGTTCTGTGCGTCGATGGGGGGTTCACCGCGAAATGAAGGCGCTTGTCTATACCGGCGTGAAGCAGCTTGACTTCATCGACCGTCCCGATCCGCAATCACAGGCGGGTGATGCCCTGATCCGGGTCGAGGCCGTGGGCATCTGTGGCTCGGACATGCATGCTTGGGCAGGTCATGACGATCGCCGTCCTGCGCCACTGATCCTTGGTCACGAGGCCGCCGGCACTGTCATCGATGGCCCGATGACGGGTCAGCGGGTGACCGTCAATCCGCTGGTCACCTGCGGTGCGTGCCAAGCATGCACAAGCGGACGGGACAATCTTTGTGCGACGCGGCAGATCATCTCGATGCCGCCGCGCGAAGGCGCTTTCGCAGAATTGCTGACCATGCCCGCCCGCAACCTTGTCGCGGTGCCGGATCATGTTTCGCTTGCTGCCGCGTCGCTGGCGGAACCGTTGGCCTGTGGCTGGCACGCGGTGCGTCTGGCGCAGAAGGCATTGGATATACCTCTGGCGGCGGCGCGCTGTCTGGTCATGGGCGGCGGCGCCATCGGCCTGGGGGCTGCACTGGTCCTGCGGGCCATGGGTGCAGGACAGATCATGGTCGCCGAAACGTCGGCGGCGCGCAGGGCGATTGTCGGGGCGCAGGACGGCATCACCGTTTTTGATCCGATCAGCGATACAGCACCGCAGGATGTGGATCTGGTAATCGACGGTGTCGGCTTTGGTGCAACCCGCGCCGCGGGCAGTCAGGCCCTGCGGCCCGGCGGCGTGTTCATGCATATCGGGCTTGGCGATACCGCACCGGGTCTGGATATCCGGCGCGCGACCCTGCAGGAACTGACCTTCATCGGCACCTATACCTATACCGCGCAGGATTTCCGCGACACGGCCCAGGCTATTTTCGAGGGGCGCCTGGGCGCATTGGATTGGGCCGAGGCCGCGCCCCTGTCAGACGGCGCGCAGGCGTTTCGATCCATCGCAGATGGTCAGGTTGCAGCGCCCAAGATCACGCTGCTGCCGCAAGCCTAGTCCAGCGTGACGCGATAGCTGAAACGATCGGTGCGATACAGACTGCGGCGACGCTCGATCGGGCGTCCCAGGATATCGAAAGCAAGGCGCTCGACCTGAAGAAGGGGGGCGCCTTCGCTTGTGTTCAGGGCCTTGGCCTGAACGGCATCGGCGGGGGTCGCGGTGATGCTTTCATCCGCTTTAAGAACGATGCAGCCATAGCTTTGCTGATACAGGATATACAGCGCACTGGGCAGCGGGGCACGATTGTCGATCCCCGCAAATAGCGGTGCCGGAACGACCGAGGTCTCAATCGTGCTGTTGATCCCCTGAAGGCTGCGGATGCGGCTGATTTCATAAACTTGGGCGGGTTTGTCGAACAGCAGTGCCTGCTCTTCTGACGTTGCCGGGCGCTGTGTGACCTTTTCCTCGATCAATTCGGGTCGGACGATTTCGCCATTCTGTTCGCGCAGGCGAAAGAAGTTGAACAGCGAGCTTTCCGGCGTTCGCGCGGTCACGAAGGTGCCGCGCCCCTGTTCGCGGCGCAGGATGCCGTGCTGTTCCAGCATCATCAGCGCCTTGCGGGCCGTGCCCTGAGATACGCCGACCTCGGCGGCAAGCTGCATCTCACTGGGCAGCATCCCCCCCGGCAGCAATTCACCCGCCGCGATTCGCGCAACGATCGTGTCTATGACCTTTTGATAAAGCGGCTGTGTCATTCCTGACGTCCAATGCTGTCGTTTTCCCGTGATTATCACGTCAGATCATTCCGGCACAATACTTGTATATCTAGTCTTGTATAAGACCTGTTATACATGTTAGGAACCGACTCGAGGAATTCATGCCATTACGCAAGGGAGGATCCTTTGAGCATTCCGCAACTTCTGGTCCACGATCACGAGGATAACGTCGGCGTCGTCGTCGTCGAAAACCTCAGCGCGGGCACCGACATGCTGTGCGTCGTCACGGCTGACAATTCGGATTTCCGCCTGACCGCCAAGGCCGATATCCCCATCGGTCACAAGGTCGCGCTGAAGCCGCTGAAAACCGGCGACACGGTCGTCAAATACGGCGAGGACATCGGCAAGATGGTCGGTGACGCCGAGGTGGGCGGCCACGTCCACACCCATAACTGCAAGACGAAACGGTGGTAAGAATGGCTTTGGATTTCAGCAATACGACCGTCAAGGCATGGCGCCGCGAGAATGGCCGCGTGGGTGTCCGCAATCACGTCCTGATCCTGCCCGTTGACGATATCTCGAACGCCGCCTGCGAGGCTGTGGCCAACAATGTCAAAGGCACGCTGGCCATTCCGCATGCCTATGGCCGCCTGCAATTCGGCGAAGACCTGGACCTGCATTTCCGCACCATCATCGGCACCGGCGCGAACCCCAATGTTGCCGCCGTGGTCGTCATCGGGATCGAGCCCGAATGGACCAAGGTGATCGTGGACGGCATCGCCAAGACCGGCAAGCCCGTCACCGGTTTCTCGATCGAGCAGAAGGGCGATTTCGAGACGATCCGTCAGGCCAGCTGGAAGGCCAAGGAATACGTTCACTGGGCGACCGAGCTGCAAAAGGAAGATTGCCCGATTTCCGATCTGTGGGTATCCACCAAATGCGGGGAAAGCGACACGACCACTGGCCTGTCGTCCTGCCCGACCGTCGGCAACATGTATGACAAGCTGCTGCCGCATGGTCTGTATGGCTGCTTTGGCGAAACCTCGGAAATCACCGGGGCCGAGCATATCTGCGAAAAGCGTGCGGCAACCCCCGAGGCAGCGGCCAAGTTCAAGCAGATCTGGCAGGCCTATTCCGATGACGTGATCTTCGCGCATCAGACCGACGATCTGTCCGACAGCCAGCCCACCAAGGGCAACATCCTGGGCGGCCTGACCACGATCGAGGAAAAGGCGCTGGGGAACCTGGAAAAGATCGGCAAGACATCCAGCTATATCGACGCGATGGGTCCGGCCGAAACACCGTCCAAGGGTCCGGGTCTGTATTTCATGGACAGCTCCTCGGCGGCGGCGGAATGCGTCACGCTGATGGCGGCCGGCGGCTATGTCATCCACACCTTCCCGACCGGGCAGGGCAACGTGGTCGGCAACCCGATCGTTCCGGTCATCAAGATCTCGGGGAACCCGCGCACGCTGCGCACCATGTCGGAACATATCGATGTGGATGTGACCGGCGTTCTGACCCGCGAACAGACCATCGACGAAGCCGGCGACGCGCTGATCGACATGATTATCCGCACCGCAAACGGTCGCTCGACCGCGGCCGAGGCCCTGGGCCATCGCGAGTTCTCGATGACAAAACTATATCGCAGCGCCTGATCGCGCCGCGCGGCGCCGGCCCTTTGAGGAGGGGGCCGGTGCTTGCCTTGAACATCGGTAGCCTCGCTGTGACGCGGGGGACCTAATTCATAAACGGGAGGATTGGACATGCTTGGATCTGGAAAGTGGCGTCATCTGCTCGGCGCGATGGCAACGACGCTGACGATGTCGGCCACGGCGGCGTTTGCGTGGCCTGATGGGCCGGTGAACTATATCATCCCCTTCAATGCGGGCGGTGAAAGCGACATCACGGCACGCTATCAGCAGCCCTTTTTCAAGAAAACGACCGGTCAGGACCTGATCGTGCAATATCTGCCGGGGGCAGGGGGTGCGCAGGCATGGTCCGGGCTGAACGGCTATAATGGCGATGGCATGACGATCATGGGCACCAACCTGCCCCATATCGTGCTTCAGCCGATGTTGCAGGACCCCGGCTATCAGACCGGCGACATCACCAATGTCTATATGTTCCACTTTACCCCTGACGCGCTGCTGGTGCAGAAGGACAGCCCGTTTCAAAGCGTGCAGGACGTGATCGACGCCGCCACCCAGAACCCGGGCGCGGTCATTGCGGGCGGCACTGGCACCAATTCGGCCAATCATGTCGCCAATCAGGTGTTCTCGAACGAAACCGGTGTGCAGACCACCTACATCCCCTATAGCGGCACCGGCGCGACCGAATCCGGCCTGCTGGGCGGAGAGGTCGACGTGCTGTGGGGCTATACCACCGTGGCCGCGCGTCAGGCCGATGCCGTGCGGATGCTGGCCGTCGCGACCGAGGAACGCCACCCGCTGTTCCCCGATGTTCCGACTTTCAAGGAACTGGGGATCGACATGGTCGGCGGCGCCTATCGCGGAATCGCGGTTCCGTCCTCGACGCCTGAAGAGCTGCGTCAGCAATTGTCTAATACGATCGGCCAGATCAACGCCGACCCGGAATTCCGCAAGCGGATGGAAAACGACGGCTACGCCGTGATCGACGTCCCCTATGCCGAGATGGACGCGTTCATGGCCGACCGGCAAGCGGCCTATGAAAGCGTGGCCGAGCAGCTGAAATCCCAAAACTGACCGGAAGACTGCGCGTGGCGGCGCACGTGCCGCCACGCATAAAGGTTGATTCAACTCAGTTCGTTGGGAGAAATCATGGCTGACCCACTTGGCATCCTTCTGACTGCCCTAAGCCCCATGAACCTTATGCTGGCGCTGCTGGGTGTTCTTGCAGGTACCGTGATCGGCGCCTTGCCGGGGCTTTCCGCGACCATGGCGATCGCGGTTCTGGTGCCGTTCACCTTCGTGATGGACCCTGCTTCGGGGCTGATCATGCTGGGGGCGATCTATACCGGTGCGATATATGGCGGCGCCTTTGCTGCCATTCTTGTCAACACGCCCGGCACGCCTTCGGCCATTGCGACAACCTTCGACGGCTTCCCGATGGCCAAGCGCGGCGATGGTGATCTGGCCGTGACCCTGGCCACCATAGCCAGCGTGGTTGGCGGCCTGGTCGGTGCGATCCTGCTGATGACGCTGTCGCCGAAACTGGCGACGCTGGCACTTGCGTTTCAATCGACCGAGTATTTCTGGCTGGCCATCCTAGGTCTGACGCTGATCGCCACGCTGTCGCAGGGCAATGTGGTCAAGGGGATGATCGGCGGCATGTTCGGGCTGTTCCTGTCGATGATCGGCGTGGCCGTCATCGGCGGAGATGTGCGTTTCACCGGCGGAATGCCCTCGATGCTGGGCGGCATCGACATCGTTGCGGCGCTGATCGGGCTGTATTGCATTCCGGTGTTGATCAACATGGTCGCCTCGGCCGGTCAGCATCTGGAACCCGCTCCTGCCCGTGGCTTTCGTTTCTTCGAGGCGCTTGGAATTGCACTGCGCGACTGGGTCAATCTGCTGCGCTCGTCCATCATCGGGACGCTGGTGGGGATCCTGCCGGGGGCAGGGGGCTCGATCGCGTCGCTGATTTCCTACGCCGAGGCCCGCCGCGCGTCGCCCCGTTCAGAAAATTTTGGCAAGGGCGAGCCCTCGGGGCTGTTGGCGACCGAAAGCGCGAATAACGCCACAGTCGGGGGCGGCTTTATACCGACGCTGGTTCTGGGTATTCCGGGCACGCCGCCCGATGCGGTGATCATGGGCGCGCTGATGGTTCAGGGCATCCGCACCGGCCCGGCCCTGTTTCAGTCGGGCGACGGCACGGTCTATATCTTTATGGTTGGCCTGCTGGTCGCGACATTGCTGATGCTGCCGACCGGGTTGATTGTCGGGCGCTATGCGTTTCGTTTCATTGCCAATGTCCCCAAGGCGATGCTGGTCCCGCTGATCGCCTATATGACGATCGTTGGCAGCTTTGCGATTCACTCGAATCCGCATGATGTGTTGGTCATGGTTGTGATGGGCCTGATCGGCTGGGTTGCGGCGCGAGGCGGCTATGGCGCCTCGCCGATCGTCCTTGGGCTGGTCTTGGGCCAGATCGCCGAACAAGGCTTTATGCGGGCCTGGATGATAGGCGGCGCAAGGGGCGATTTCGCAGGTCAACTGCTGTTGAACCGCCCGATCAGCTGGGGGATCGTGGCGCTGATCCTGCTGACGCTGTGCCTGCCTCTGCTGCGCAGACAGCGTCAGGCGCGGCCCGCACCCGCGACGATCCCAATTGGTTCACGACCCGACATGCCCGGATTGGCTGGCGCAGCCATCTTCCTGACGCTGTCCGTCTGGATCCTGGCTCAGGCACAGGCCCTTAGCACCATGGCTGCTGCATTTCCCCTGGCCGTCGGTATGGCGATGGCGACGCTGTCGTTGCTGCAAATTCTGCGGTCGTGGCGTGGATATGCCACGACGGACATGGAGGCGGGCAGCGACGATGCCACAGGTCGTGGCGCGGTGCTTGCTGTGACGATGTTGCTGTGGGCGCTGTTGTTTCCGGTTTTGGGCATGTTCACGACGTCGCTGACCGCCTGCGCGGTTCTGACCATGACGGGCCAGTTCGGGCGACCAAGGCTGAGGCAACTGGCGATCTATAGCTTAAGCGTTCTTGTCATGGTCAGTGCATTCTACCTGCTGATGGTTCGGGTCCTGAACATCCCGATGCCCGTTGGCCTCCTCCCCTGATGATCGAAGAAAGGACCAAGATGTCACGCATCGTTATCTCCGAATTCATGGATACGGATGCCGTCGCGCGGCTGTCTTCGGCCGCAGAAACGATCTATGAACCCGATCTGGTCGACAGACCTGGCGACCTTCGTCGTACCGTCGATGAAGCTGAGGTGCTGATCGTGCGCAACCGGACCCGAGTGGACGCAGAACTTCTGGATGCCGCGAAGGGGCTGCGGGTGGTTGGGCGTCTGGGCGTCGGGCTGGACAATATCGACCTTCAGGCCTGCAAGGACCGTGGCATCGCGGTCTGGCCAGCGACCGGGGCGAACGATCTGGCCGTCGCGGAATATGTGATGACCAGCGCACTGATGCTGTTGCGCGGAGCCTATTTGGCCAGCGATCGCGTGACCGTAGGCGAATGGCCGCGCCAGTCCCTGATCGGTCGCGAACTGTCAGGAAAGGTGATGGGCTTGCTTGGCTTCGGCGCGATAGCGCGCGAGGTTGCCATCCGCTCGCGGGCCCTGGGCATGTCTGTCATTGCCCATGATCCACATTTGCCTGCGAATGATACCGCTTGGCAGAACGCGCAAAGCGTCGGTTTTGATCGGCTGTTGCAAGCGGCGGATGTCATCAGCCTGCATGTGCCACTGACACCGCAGACCTGGCATGTGATCGACCGTACCGCGATTGCGAAGATGCAGCCGCAGGCTGTGCTGATCAACGCTGCGCGCGGGGGCGTCGTCGATGAGGCTGCATTGGCTGCGGCCCTGCGCGATGGAAAATTGGGCGGAGCAGCACTCGATGTGTTCGAGACCGAGCCGCTAAGCGCCGAGCATGGTGCCGTCTTTGCTGGGATAGGTAACCTCGTTCTGACGCCGCATGTTGCCGGCGTCACAGAGGAATCCAACGTGCGCGTCAGCAACCTGATTGCTGACAAGGTGCTGAACCATCTGAAGGAAAGGGTCTGACCCATGGCTGTTCTGACCTTGCCGCAAGCCCATCAGCTTGTTGTCGAAACCCTGATCCGATGTGATACCTCACCCTCGAATGCGGCCTCGGTTGCCCGCGCCCTTGTCGCGGCGGAAGAAGCCGGGCAGGCAGGGCATGGTCTGCGGCGTGTCCCAGCCTATGCAGCGCAGTCCGGCAGCGGCAAGGTGGATGGCAAAGCCGTCCCCACGCAGCATCAGGCACGGCCCGGAACGCTTCTGGTCGATGCACGCTACGGTTTTGCCTATCCCGCGCTTGATCACGCGGTGGATTGGCTGACCAAGACGACACTGCGACAGGGTATTGCGGTTGCGGGAATTACCAACTCGCATCACTGCGGGGTCGCCGGCGTCACGGTTCAGCGTCTGGCCGACGCGGGTCTTGTCGCGATGATGTTTGCCAACGCTCCTGCGGCGATGGCGTCTTGGGGTGGGCGGAGACCGCTGTTCGGCACGGATCCCATCGCCTTTGCGGCTCCGCGACCGAAGGGCCAGCCAGCGATTGTTGTCGATATCTCGTTGTCGAAGGTTGCACGCGGGAAAGTCATGGCGGCTGATCAAAAAGGCCAGCCGATCCCTGAAGGCTGGGCACTGGATCCTGCCGGCCAGCCGACGACTGACGCAAAAGCGGCTTTGGCGGGAACAATGCTGCCCATGGGCGACGCCAAGGGGACTGCGCTGGCCCTGATGGTCGAGCTGCTTGCCGCAGGCCTGGTCGGCGCGAATTTCGCACATGAGGCCTCATCGTTTTTTACCGCCGAGGGTCCTCCGCCGGGGGTGGGGCAATTGATCCTTGCGATCGATCCAGGTGGCTTTGCCCAAGGGGCAGCCAGGCATTTGGCAGATGTCGCGCGTGCATTGGAGGGTGAGCCTTGCGAGCACGGGTCCTCGCAAGTGCTATTACGGATTGATGACCTTGCCCGCGCTGTCGAAGAGGATCCCGGCGCGCGACTGCCCGGCGCAAGGCGAAGCCAGCTTGCCCGCCACGCTGCGCGAAATGGTATCGAAGTCGACGATGAACTTCTGGCTCAGATCGCGGCTGTCGGACTGCCAGCTGCTGCCGGTAGATGAGTGCGTTTTTAGCGCTTCGCCTTCGAGAGCATGGTCTCGGTCGTGATTGTCACGTGCCCCGGCAAGCCCTTTGGCTGTTGGTGTTTGTTTTGTCGCATTTGATGGGTGTGTCTGATCGTGGTTGAGTTTCAGAAGATATTGGTAGCCAATCGTGGTGAGATTGCGATCCGTTTGATGCGTGCGGCGAATGAGCTGGGCAAGCGGACGGTTGCGGTCTATGCCGAGGAGGACAAGCTTGGTCTGCACCGGTTCAAGGCCGACGAGGCTTATCGGATCGGTGAGGGTCTTGGTCCCGTGGCGGCCTATCTGTCGATCCCCGAGATCATCCGCGTGGCCAAGGAAAGCGGGGCGGACGCGATCCATCCGGGATACGGCCTTCTGTCGGAAAACCCCGAATTCGTCGATGCCTGCGCGGCGGCTGGCATCACCTTCATCGGT
>NZ_FOHO01000021.1 GCF_900111675.1 Paracoccus homiensis
GGAAAAATCGTATCGAGATCATGTTCGGCAGGCTCAAGGATTGGCGGCGTGTGGCGACCCGCCATGACCGATGCCACATGGTGTTCCTATCGGCCATCGCCCTCGCAGCGACCGTAATCTATTGGTTATGAATCCTGACCTTAGGCGCCACGCATTTATTCTATTGGCGGGGCGGGACTTTCATGTGATGACTGGCGCCTGAATATTTTCCGGATGCCGCCATGACCGACGATGCGACCGCCTTTTTGCAGGGCGGCGGCCAGATGGCCGCCGAGATCGCGCGCTTTGACTGGTCCAAGACCGCGCTGGGACCGATTGCCGACTGGCCGCTGACCCTGAAGATCGCGGTCGGCACGATGGTCAATTCGGCCTTTCCCAAATGCCTGTGCTGGGGACCGGGCCTGATGATGATCTATAATGACGGTTTCGTGCCGATCCTGTCGCGCAAGCATCCCTGCCTTGGTCAGCCCTTCCTGTCGGTCTGGGAAGAAACCGCGCATTCCATCGCGCCCATCGCCGAACGCGCCATGGCCGGCGAGGCGACCTTCATCGAGGATTTCGAGGTTCAGACCATCCGCAGCGGCGCGCTTGAAAACGCGCATTTCACCTTCTGCTACAGCCCGATCCGCGATCAGTTCGGGCAGGTGCAGGGGATGCTGAACACGGTTGTCGAAACCTCGGGCAAGGTGCGGGCCGAAAAGCTGTCGCAACTGCGCAACCGCGAATTGGTGCACCGGTCGCGCAACGCCTATGCGCTGGTCTCGGCGCTGGTCAATCAAAGCCTGCGTGGCGACCGCCCCCTGCCCGAATTGCGCGACGTGCTGCTGCGGCGCATCGCGGCGCTGGTGCGGGCGCAAGACGTGCTGATCGAGGGGAATTCGGCCACGGGGACGCTGGCGGATGTGGCGCGCCATACGCTGAACGGTTTCGCCGATCACCGCGATCGGCTGTCGGTCAGCGGCCCCGATATCGCCATCGCCCGTGGACAGCTGACCACGCTCAGCCTTGCGCTGCACGAATTGGCGACCAATGCCACCAAATACGGCGCGCTGTCCGTCCCCGCAGGCCGGGTGACGCTGACATGGGACAAGCAGGGCGACGATCTGGTGCTGATCTGGCGCGAGACGGGTGGACCGGCGGCCCGACAGCCCGATGCCATAGGTTTCGGCTCGACCATCATCGCGGGCGCCCTGCCCGAGGCTTTCGGCGGCGAGGTCACGCAGGATTTCACCGCCACCGGCCTGTGCGTCACATTGACGGCGCCGATAGCCAACCTGACGATTTCCGACGAAACTCCGGAAACCGAGATCGGGCAGGCCGTGCCGCTGCGCTAACCCCGACGGGCGCGAATATCCGCGTGCAGCCGCTGACGCAGTTCATCGGGCTGTTCGGCCAGAACCTGCATCACCGCCCGCATGTCGCCCCGCGCCGTGTTCAGCTGATCGACCAGCGACATCACAAGGGACAGCGCATCATCGCGAAGATCGTAGCAGTCGATCAGATGGCACAACAATTGCAGCCGCGCCAGATCCGCGTCGCGATAGCGGGCGCCGTCGCCGGCCTCGACCGGCACGACGACACGGCTGCGCAGAAAGCCATGCAGCCGCCCCGGCGTCAGCTCGTCGATGCGGGCCACGACCTCGGTTTCCGAATAGAAGCGGGTCATGTCTTCATCCCCCGGCGCGGATCATAGCCATGCGTCCCGCGCCATTCCTGCATGAAGCGAACCAGATCCTCATCGACCTGGGGCGGCATCGCAATCTTCAATTCGACATGCTGATCGCCGCCATTGATGCCGCGCCCGCGCAAACGCAGCCTTTGCCCACTGGTCGCGCCACGGGGGATGGTCAGATTGACCGGCCCGTCGATCGTCGGCGCGGCAACCGTGCCGCCCAGTACCGCCTCGTCCAGCGAGATCGGCAACGTCAGCAGGATATCGTCACCCTCGCGGCGAAACTCGGGATGCGCCGCGACCGAGATGGTCAGATAGGCATCGCCCGGCGCGCCCTGCCCCGCACCGGGGCCGCCCTTGCCTTTCAGCCGGATGGTCTGGCCGTCGCGCACACCCTTGGGGATGCTGACCTCCAGCGTGCCGCCCTCGGGCAGGGTCACGCGGGTCTTGCCGCCCTTGGCTGCGGTCATGAAATCGACCTGCAGGCTGAAACGATAATCCTGTCCGCGCATGTCGAAACCCCCGGCGCGACCCTGGCGGAACCCGCCCGCGCCGCGCCGGCCGAACAGATCGGCAAACACGTCGGACAGATCGGGATCCCCTTCGAACCCATAGCCCTGCGCATAGGGGTTGCCCGACGCCTCGGCATGCTCGCGGTAGAAACGCTGTTGCGGGCGTTCCTGACCCTGTGCGTCGATCTCGCCCGCGTCGAAGCGGCGGCGCTGTTCAGGGTCTTTCAGCAGATCATAGGCGGCCGAGGCCGCCTTGAACCGGTCCTGCGCCGCCGGGTCCGGGTTCAGATCGGGATGCGAGGTCTTGGCGATCCCGCGATAGGCCTTCTTGATTTCGGCATCGGTCGCGGTTCTGGCGACCCCCAATGCCGCATACGGATCACTTGCCATGCACAGCCCCCATATCCATCGCCTTGCTGATCAAGAAGATAGGGGGCTGGCAGGTTTCATCAATAGGGCAAGGGATGGTCGCGATGCAGGCGGTCGATGGCCTTTGCCAGATCCTCGGGCAGGGTCTTTCCGAACCCGGCGATCATGTGGTCCAGCTGCGCCAGATCGGTGGCCCCGATGATCGGCACATTCCTGAACGGGCGGGTCAACTGCCACGCCACCGCCATATGGATCGGATCCCAGCCATGTTCGGCCGCCAGCGCGTGATATGCCTGGGTCGCGGCAATGGCCCGGTCGGTCAGGCGACCGCCCAGCTTGCCCATGCCGCCCGTGGCCTTGTCCACGGCCACCCGGCTGCCTTCGGGGATGGCGCCGCCGTGGTATTTTCCGCTCAGCAGCCCCGCCGCCAAGGGCGAAAACGCCAGCAGGGTCACATCCTCCTGCACTGCGGCCTCGGCCAGATCGGTGTCGTAAAGACGATGCAACAGCGAATATTCGTTCTGGATCGCGGCGACGCGGGGCGCATTCAGGCTGTCGGCCACATCGCACCAACGGCCAAGCCCCCAGGCGGTTTCGTTCGACAGGCCAAAAGCGCGGATCTTGCCTGCCTTCTGCGCCGCCTGCACCGCCCGCAGCACATCGGCCATATGGTCCAGCGCCTGCTGCTTGCCGGGCTTGGCCGCATAGCTCCAGCTTTGGCGGAACGCCCAGGTGCCACGAACCGGCCAATGCAGTTGGTACAGGTCGATATGATCGGTCTGCAGACGTTTCAGCGAGGCGTCGATACAGGCCGTCACGGTCGCGCCGTCATAAGGCTGGCCGTCGCGCAGCATCTGGCTGGGCCCGGTGACCTTGGTGGCGATCTGGACCCGGTCGCGATTGCCGGGCCGGGCCAGCCAGCGACCGACGATCTGTTCCGTCACCCCGATCGTTTCGCGGCGCACGGGATTGACCGGATACATTTCCGCCGTGTCAAAGAAGGTCATGCCGACGTCGACCGCGCGATCCATCTGGGCACATGCGCCCGCTTCGTCGGTCTGATTGCCGAAGGTCATCGTGCCAAGGCAGATTTCGCTGACCTCGACATCGCTGCCGCCCAGGGTTGTTCGTTTCATAGCGGTCCTCAAATCTGGTTCGCCGCGAAGCTAGCGATAACGGCAGCAGGTGCAAGCAGGGATACCCGGCGGTTTTTTGCACAGCCTGAAGCAGCGATTGAGCTGGCCAAAAAGACAAATTCCGCACACGCCGAAGCTGTCATAGAAATAAACCAAGCGCAGCCCGGTTGCATGTTATCTGTTGTTTGGTGTCAGGCTGCGCTTAACCCTCTCTTGCTGGTTGATCGTCCGGGTGCGGCGGCATTGACGCCCCGCGTCAAAGCCGAAACAACGTGACAAACCACGGAGGAAACAAAGCCATGACCCGCATGACCACCCGTCGCAGCCTGCTGGCCGCCAGCACGCTTGCATTCGGCCTGACCGCCCTGCCCGCCCTTGCACAGGACTGGCCGACCGCGCCCGTGCATCTGTTCGTGGGCTTTCCGGCCGGATCCTCGCCCGACACCATCGCGCGCCTGGTGGCCGAACCGCTGGCCGAGGCGCTGGGTCAGCCGGTCGTCGTGGAAAACAAGCCCGGCGCGGGCGGCGTCATCGGCGTTCAGCAGATGCTGGCACAGAAGGGTGACGGCCACAGCATCGGCATCACCATCAACGGCCCGCTGACCACCGCGCCGCGCCTGATCCCGGAACTGGGCTATGATCCGCAGGCCGATATCGCGCCGGTCGGCCTGATCGCGACCAGCCCGCTGGTTCTGGCCGTGTCCGCGGACTTTGCCGCCCAGGATGCCGCGGCCTTCGTCGCCGATGCCAGCGCCCGTCCGGGCGAGATCAGCTATGGCTCGGTCGGTCAGGGGTCGGGCGCACATCTGACCGCCGAGCTTTTCGCCGGCGAGGCGGGGGTCGAACTGTATCACATCCCCTATAAAAGCTATGCCGAGGTGACGACCGCCATTCTGGGCGGCGAAATCGATGCGGGCTTCATGGCGCCTTCCGGGGCACTGCCGCATGTCGAGGCGGGGACGATGAAGATGCTGGGCATCACCTCGGCCACGCCGTTCGCGCAGGTTCCCGATGTGCCGGTGCTGGCCGGTCAGGCGGGCCTGCCCGACGATTTCCGGGCCGAGCTGTGGAACGCCATGATCGCCCCGGCAGGCACCGATGCGGCTGTGATCGAACGTCTGAACGGCGAATTGCAGACCATCCTTGCCGATCCCGAAATCCAGCAAAAGCTGCTGGCGATCGGCTGGCAGGTTCAGCCCGGCGCCCCTGCTGATCTGGCAGACCGCATTGCCGCCGATACCGAAATGTGGGGCGCGGTGATCGACAAGACCGAAGCGCAGCAATAAACCCCGCCGCAAGCAATTGCGGAACACGGGCTTATGCAACGCGACTATCACGATCTTCTATGGGGCGGGATTCTGGCCCTGTTCGGGCTGGGCGTGGCGGGATACGCCGCCCAGTCCTATGATTTCGGTGATCTGCGTCGGATGGGGCCGGGGTTCTTCCCGGTCATTCTGGGGCTGATCCTTGCAGTGCTGGGCATCGTCATCGCCATCCCCGCATGGTGGCGACAGGCCCAGCCCGAGCCCATCGCCTGGCGCGAGGGTGTGGCCGTGCTGGCCGCGTTGCTGTTCTTCGGCTTTTCCATGACCCGGCTTGGTATCGCGCCCGCAACCTTCGTCGCCGTGCTGATCGCCAGTTCCGTCGCGGCCCGGCGCGGCCTGGTCTGGCGCCTGATGCTGGCGGTGGTCGTGACCGCGCTGACCTGGGCGATCTTTCTTGGCGCGCTGGACATGCCGATCCCGCTTTTCCCCTGGAGCCGCTAGAATGACGACGCTGGAAGGACTGGCGCATGGCCTGTCGGTCGCGCTGCAACCCTCGATCCTGATCTACAGCCTGTTCGGCGCGCTGCTGGGCACCTTCGTCGGCGTCCTGCCGGGGATCGGGGCGATGGCGGCGATCACGCTGCTGCTGCCGATCACCTACTACATCTCGTCCGAGGCGGCGCTGGTCATGCTGGCGGGGGTCTATTACGGCGCGCAATATGGCGGATCGGTCGCGTCGATCCTGCTGCGCCTGCCGGGGACACCGCAATCGGCGGTCACCACGCTGGACGGCTATCCGCTGGCCCAGCAGGGTCGCGCGGGCGTGGCCCTGTTCACGGCGATGATATCCTCGTTCGCGGGCTCGCTGCTGGGCATCGCGATCCTTGTGCTGATGGCGGGCTGGCTGGCCTCGATCGCCACGCAGTTCGGGGCCGCCGATTACGCCGCGATGATGGTGATGGGGCTGGTCGCCGCCTCGACCATCGGGTCGCGGCAACCCGCCAAAAGCCTTGCGATGGTGGTTGTCGGGCTGATCCTTGGCACGGTGGGCACGGATGTGAATTCGGGTGCGCCGCGTTTCACCTTCGGGCAGACACAGCTTCTGGACGGCATCAACCTTGTCGCGCTGGCCATGGGCCTGTTCGGCGTGGCCGAGGTGATCGCCAATATCCGCAAGGCCGACCGTCACGGCCCGCCGAACCGGGTCGGCCTGCGCGAACTGATCCCCGCACGCGACGATCTGCGCCGCATCTGTGCCCCGATCCTGCGCGGCACCACGCTTGGCGGTTTCTTCGGGGCGCTGCCGGGGACCGGTTCGACGATCTCATCCTTCCTCAGCTATGCGCTGGAGCGTCGGGTGTCCCGCCGTCCCCAGAAATTCGGGCATGGAGCGGTCGAGGGTATCGCCGGCCCGGAATCGGCCAATAACTCGGCCGCGATCACCGCGTTCGTGCCCACGCTGACACTGGGGATACCCGGTGATCCGATCATGGCGCTGATGCTGGGGGCGCTGGTGATCCACGGCATCCAGCCCGGCCCGATGATGCTGGAGGCGCGGCCCGACATGTTCTGGGGGCTGGTCGTCAGCTTTGGCATCGGGAACCTGTTCCTGCTGATCCTGAACCTGCCGCTGATCGGGATCTGGGTGTCGATGCTGCGCATCCCCTTCCGCTGGCTTTATCCGGCGATCATCGTCTTCATCTGCCTCGGCGTCTATTCGGTGCGCGGCGCCAGCTTCGACATCGTGATGGTCGCCGCCGTGGGCGCGATCGGCTATGCCTTGGCGCTGGCCGCGTTCAGCCCGGCCCTGTTGCTGCTGGGCTTCGTGCTTGGCCCGCTGATCGAAACGAACCTTCGGCGTGCGCTGCTGGTGTCGCGGGGCGATCCGATGATCTTTCTGGAACGCCCGATCGCCTGCGGCTTCGTGATCGCGACGCTTGCGCTGATCCTTCTGCCCTTGGCGCGGCGGATCCGGCAGGGCAGAGGTTGACCCCTTGGCGCGGCCTGCCCTTCGGGGCAGGATCGCGGCATGGCCAGACGCCCGCCCAGCCCGTTTCATTTCTTCGCGGCCCTGCCGCCCCCGCCTGTGGCAGACCAGATCGCCACGGCGTGGCAGCGTTTCGGCACCGGCGAGCCGCTGCGTCGCGACAAGCTGCACCTGACCCTGATCCCGGTGGCCCAAAGTGACCTGCCCCCGGACAGGTTGCAGGCCGCGATGCAGGCCGCAGGCGATCTTATCGACCTGCCGGCATTCCCCCTCACATTCGACCGGCTGGAGACATGGCCGCAGCGCGGCCGCCAGGATCACCCGCTGGTTCTGACCTGCGATGCCGCCTGTCAGCCCGCCGCCCGGTTGTCGCGGGCGCTGCGCGATGCACTGCCCGCCGACCTGCGCTGGCCGCCGCGTCCATTCCGGCCGCATGTGACACTGGCCCTGGGCAAGGGATTTCCCGACCCGATCGCCCTGCCCATGCCGATCACATGGCAGGTCCGGCAGCTGACGCTGATCCAAAGCCTGCGCGGCAAGGGTCACCATATCGCCTTGATGTCATGGCCGCTGGCCGATCGGTGACGCCCCCATCCGGGCCGCGTAAAAAACTTTGCGAAAGCGTCAAAAAAGCTGCCAAATCGGCTTGACGCCCCCGGCCACAAACCGTAAATCCGCCGCACCCGTGGCGGAGTAGCTCAGTTGGTTAGAGCAGAGGAATCATAATCCTTGTGTCGGGGGTTCAAATCCCTCCTCCGCTACCATTTCCTTCCCCCTGAATTGATTGCGGCGCCTCGCCGCGCCCTGTCATTCGTGGAAGATCGCGCATCGTTCCGACGGGCAGACCCGATCGCAAAATGCGAACCGCTTTCCCTGCCCGGTCAGTGAAAATCCCGGCTGGGGAACAGGTGTTTGGCCTGATCGCGGGGATGCATGGCACGGGGTGTCGCACGCGGCCGGGGGGCGCTGTCGGTCTTGGCGGTGGTTTGGCCGACCTCGTGATCCAGCGGATGGCCCAGATCCGACAAGCGGTCCGAGATATCCTCGATCCGGTCCGCGATCAGATGCACGACGATCCCCTCACGCTGCAACCGCCCGGTGACACGCAACAGCCGTCCGCCCATGACCGCGCGACGGAACCGGTCAAAGATCTTGCGCCAGACAACGACATTGGACACCCCGGTTTCATCTTCCAGCGTCAGGAACACTACGCCCGATGCGGTGCCGGGACGTTGCCGGGTGATGACAAGACCGCAGACGGTCAGGCGGTGCAGCGGCGCGTCGATCAGCGCCGCATGAGGCGTCACACCGGGCATCGAGGGACGCAAAAGCTGCATCGGATGGGCGCGCAGGCTTAGGCGTGTGGCGACGTAATCCTCGACCACCTCTTCGCCGATCTGCATCTGCGGCAAGGTCACATCGGGTTCGGCTATCGCCTCGCCATCGACAGGGTCGTTGAACAATGGCAGCGGCGCGGCGGCGCGGATCGCCCGAACCTGCCACAGCGCGTCCCGGCGGCTGAGACCGATCCCGGCAAAGCCATCCGCCTCGGCCAGACGTTCCAGTGCGGCGGGGGCGACACCGGCACGCAGCCAGACGGATTCGGGATCGCGATACCCATTGCCGCGCGCCGCAGCGATCCAGTCGGCATCCTCTTGCCGGAACCCCTTGATCTGGCGAAATCCCAGCCGCAGCGCCAAAGCGCCATCGCCGCCGCGTTCCAGCCGGTTGTCCCACAGGCTGGCATTGACGCAGATCGGCAGCACCCGCACCTGATGTTCGCGGGCATCGCGCACGATCTGGGCCGGGGCGTAAAAGCCCATCGGCTGGCTGTTCAGCAGGGCGCAGGCAAAGATCGCCGGGTGATGCCGCTTCAGCCAGGCCGAAACATAGACCAGCAGCGCAAAGGCCGCCGCATGGCTTTCGGGAAAACCGTAATCGGCAAACCCTTCGATCTGGGAAAAGCACCTTGCCGAAACCTCGGCGGAATAGCCGTTCGCCATCATCCCGGCGACGAACTTGTCGCGATGTTCGCCGATGGTGCCCATCCTGCGGAAACTTGCCAGCGAGCGGCGCAGCCTGTCGGCCTCTTCGGCGCTGTAGCCCGCGCCCACCTCGGCAATCTGCAATGCCTGTTCCTGAAACAGCGGCACCCCAAGCGTGCGGCGCGTCACCTGTTCCAGTTCGGGCCCGAAAGGTTCCGCCTTTTCAAGGCCCTGCCGCCGCCGAATATAGGGCTGAACCATACCGCCCTGAATGGGACCGGGACGGACGATCGCGACCTCGATCACCAGATCATAGAATTCGCGTGGCTTCATGCGGGGCAGAAAATTCATCTGCGCCCGGCTTTCCACCTGAAACACGCCGACCGCATCGGCGACCTGAAGCATGCGATAGGTCTGGGCGTCCTCGGCGGGCACCGTCGCCAGCGACAGGTGCCGGTTCTCGTGATCCTGCAACAGGCCAAAGGCCTTGCGGATGCAGGTCAGCATGCCCAGGCCCAGCACATCGACCTTCAGGATCTTCAGCACATCGATATCGTCCTTGTCCCATTCGATGATGGTGCGATCCTCCATCGCGGCATTCTCGATCGGGGCCAGTTCGTCCAACCGCCCCTTGGTGATGACAAAGCCGCCGACATGCTGGCTGAGATGGCGGGGAAAGCCGATGATCTCACCGATCAGCCGCAGCGTCTGGGCCAGACGCCGATCGGCGGGATCAAGGCCCAGTTCGCGGATGCGGTCGGGATCGGGGCCGTCGCTGGAATACCCCCAGATCTGTCCCGACAGGCCCGCCGTCACATCCTGCGACAGACCCATGACCTTGCCCACCTCGCGAATGGCCGCGCGTGACCTGAAATGAATGACCGTGGCGCACAGGCCGGCCCGGTGGCGACCATATTTGCGATAGATCCACTGGATCACTTCTTCGCGCCGTTCATGTTCGAAATCGACATCGATATCGGGCGGCTCGCCCCGGTGGCGCGACACGAACCGCTCAAAGACCATGCCGATGGTTTCCGGCTTCACATCGGTGATGCCCAGAAGATAGCACAGGATCGAATTGGCCGCGGACCCGCGCCCCTGACACAGGATCCCCTGCGAGCGGGCATATTGCACGATGTCATGCACGGTCAGGAAATAGGCGGGGAAATCCAGCTCCGCGACCACGGCCAGTTCCTTGGCCATCAACTGCCGCGCCCGTTCGGTGGCCCCTTGGGGATAACGGCGGGCCAGCCCTTCATGGGCCAGCCGGGTCAGCCGCGCCATGGGGGTTTCGCCCTCGGCGATTTCCTCGGGATAGCCATAGCGAAGCTGGCCCAGATCAAAGCGGCAGCGATCCGCGATATCAAGGGTGCGCCGGATCGCGGCGGGGTGATCGCGAAACATCCGCGCCATGTCGGCCGCGGGCTTCAGGCGGCGTTCGGCATTGGGCAATGCATTGCGGCCAATCTGGTCGATGGTGCAGCCCAACCGCATGCAGGTCAGCACATCGGCCAGTTGCCTGCGGCTGGCGTGGTGCATCAGCGCATCCCCGATGGCGACCAGCGGCGCGTCCGCCTGATCCGCCAGCGCGGCGCAACGGTTGAGCCAGTCGCGATCATTGCCGTCATAGCGCGGGGCCGCGCCGGTAAAGACATGGCCGGGGTAACGTTGCGCGACCCGCGCGATATCGCGCAGCGCCGTGGGACATTCCGGGGGCATCGCAATCAGGATCATGCCCTCGCATCCTGACAGCAGATCGGCCAGATCCAGATGGCATTCCCCCTTGCCCGCGCGTCGCTTGCCCCGGGTCAGCAGCCGCGTCAGCCGCTGATAGGCCAGAACATCGGTCGGCAATGCGATCCAGTGAACGGTGCTGTCGCGCAGAACCAGCCGGCAGCCGACGATCAACCGGGGCAGGCGTGGCGCCATGGGCCGGGGGATGTCCTGCGCCGTGCCGATCGCCTGCCGCGAACAGCTGTCGATCCGGTGCTGCGACCGGATGCGGAT
This sequence comes from Paracoccus homiensis, assembly GCF_900111675.1. GTDB lineage: Bacteria > Pseudomonadota > Alphaproteobacteria > Rhodobacterales > Rhodobacteraceae > Paracoccus > Paracoccus homiensis. The sequence continues at coordinate 10,934 of NZ_FOHO01000021.1, forward strand.
GCTGTCGTCAACCTCGTCTTGCAGGATTTGCAGCGCGCGATAGGCCCGCACCACCCCGGCCAGCGAATTGCGGTCGGTGATGGCGATGGCGGCCAGGCCAAGTTCGGCCGCGCGGGTCACGAATTCCTCGGGATGCGCGGCCCCGGTCAGGAAGGTGAAATTGGTGGTGACGCACAGCTCGGCATAATCCGGGACGGATGCCGGCACGGTGTGGCCTGATCCGGGGGCGGCAAAGCTCATGCGAATTCCCCCTGCACGAACCAGCCGGGATTCTGCGGCGTATGGAACATCCACAGCCGCCGCCCCTGAAGGGTTTCGACCCGCCAGTAATCACGCAGCCCGCTGCGCCAGCCGGGATCGTCCAGCCACCATTCCGGCGCAATCCGTTCCGGCCCGGTCGCCCGCCCCGTTTGCAATGCCATTCGACGCCAGCGGAAATATTCGGGCGGACGGTTGCCGGTGGCGATCACCGGTTCGGGCGGAAACAGCACGACAGGGCGCGGATTCGGACTGACCCAGCCGCCATATGCCTGCGAATAGGCGGTTGGCGCGATAAGGAAGGCGCGTTCGGGGATATGGCTTTCGGCGGGCAGGAACCGCTGCACATGTTCCAGCCCGATCCGGGTGCCGATGCGGGTGATCAGATCGTCCATCCGTCCCTGATCATGGCCGCCCGCATGGGTGATCTGTTCGACCGGCAAAGGCTCGACCCGCACGGCCTCCAGCCGGATCTGGTCGATGCCAAAGCCCGCATCGACCTGTGAGACCCCCCGCTGAAACAGCGGCAGGATCCGGTCGGGATCGCGCATCGGCCGGGCCAGTCGCAGTTCCACCTGCTGCGCCTGACTATCCACACGCCGCAATGTCAGGCACAGAACCCGCGCCCCGGCCTGCTGCGCCCGCAGCTTGTCGCACAGCCCGATCAGCAAGCGTTCGGCGGCGTTCATCACATCGCTTTCCAGCCCGATCGGGTCGGGCAAGGTAAGGCGCAACCCGTAATGCGGCGGCTCGGCAGCCGGGCTGATCTGTTCGGGCTGATCCCCCAGCGCCTGATCCAGCCGCATCAGCAGGCCCCGCCCGAAACGGCGGGCAAGGGGGGCGCGCGGCGTCGCGGCAAGCTGCCCGATGCTGCGCAGGCCCATCCGTTGCAATCCGCTGACCACCCCCTGATCCAGCCGCAGCGCCGCCACCGGCAGATCGGTCAGCGCGGCATCGGGGCCGTAATGGGCCCGCGCCCAGGCCGCGCCACGGGTGTCGCCGCACCCGATCCGCACTGACAGGCCGGCACGCGACAGCCGCTGACGGATCGCGCCCAGCATCGGCCCCTCGCCCCCGAACAGATGGGCCGAGCCGGTGATGTCCAGAACCAGCCCGTCGCGCCCCTCGATCCCCACCCAGGGACACCAGCGCGTCGCCCAACGGCGCAGACCGCCCAGAAACCGTGCTTCTTGATCAAGGCTGGCGGGCTGGCTGACCAGATCGGGGCAAAAGGCCCGCGCGTCGGCAAAGCTCATCCCGCGATACAGGCCCTGCCCTTCGGCGATGTCATTCAGGCAGTGCAGGCGGCTGGCATTCTTTTCGACAACCGTCAGGACAAAGGGGCGATCAGTCGGACGCGCCCTGAGAACCCGGTCCGTGGCCAGACGGGGAAACCACAGCGATACGACGCGCTTCTGCATCCCATCGAACATGCCAAGTCCCAAGTGTTCCTGATTTGTTCTTAATAAGCTTCCATCGCTGCAGAGTCGAGTCATCCGGATCAAAGACCGGCGCACAATGCCAGCGCGTCTCGGCGGCGTTGCTGCCCATGCCCTCGGGGGTCAGGCACAATCCGGTCGTCCCGCCCGCCTGCGCAGCCAGTTGCAAGCGCCGCCCGATCGTCAGGCCAAGCGGGGCGGTGATTTCGGCCACGACACAGCGCAGGCTGCCATCGCGCAGCGCCTCTTCCGTGACGGCCAGCGTTTCGGTCTGATCCCTGGTCATCGCCATCAGCAGCCGCGCCGGGTCGAACCCGTCAAACCCCAAAGGGTTCAACTGTCCGGTTTGCCAGCGTTCGCGCACCCAAAGCAGATCGGCCCCGCTTTCCTGCGCCCCCCGCAAGGCAAAGCTGACCGCCGCCGGGCCCGACACCTCGTGCATGCGGGCCGGACGCAGGGGGTAGGCGGTGATCGGCATATGCGGCGTTCCTACCATATCGTGACGTTCCGGTCCGTTCCGTCAGCGCCGGGATGGCATGACGGGCCGGGGACGCGCCCCGGCCCGTCGGTGATCAATCAGGCGTCGCGGTCCCAGCCGCTGATTTCCTTCGAGTCCATGAACTCTTCCAGACCCATCACGCCGCCCTCGCGGGCACGGCCCGACATCTTGACCCCGCCAAAGGCCGAGCCCGCGCCGCGCGACATGCCATTGGTTTCGACCATGCCCGAACGCAGCTGCCGGGCCACGCGATTGCGCCGCGCCCCGTCCTGCGTCTGGACATAATTGGTCAGGCCGTAAGGCGTGTCATTGGCGATGCGGATCGCCTCTTCCTCGGTATCGAAGGGGATGATCGACAGCACCGGGCCAAAGATTTCCTGCTGCGCGATGGTCATGTCATTGCTGACATCGGCAAAGACCGTCGGGCGCACGAAATAGCCGCGATTGACGCCTTCGGGCAGGCCGGTGCCCCCCGCGACCAGCCGCGCGCCTTCGTCGATGCCCTTCTGGATCAGATCCTGGATCTTTTCCCACTGACCCTTGCTGACCACCGGCCCGATATGGCTGCCCGGCTGATGCGCCGAGGCGACACCGGTTTCGTTGGCGACCTTCGCCGCCGTTTCGACCGCCTTGTCATAGACCGAGCGTTCGACCAGCATCCGCGTGGGCGCGTTGCAGGATTGGCCGCTGTTGTAAAAGCAATGCGCCGCGCCACGGATCACGGCCTTGTCGTCGGCATCGGCAAAGATCACGTTCGCCCCCTTGCCGCCCAGTTCCAGCGCAACCTTTTTCAGGCTGTCTGCCGCCGCCTTGGTGATCGCGATCCCTGCCCGGGTCGAGCCGGTAAAGCTGATCATCTCGACATCCTGATGCGTCGACAGCTGGGTGCCGACACCGACGCCATCGCCATTCACAAGGTTGAAGACGCCCTTGGGCAGCCCGGCCTCGTCGATGATCTCGGCAAACAGCATCGAGCTGAGCGGCGCGATCTCGCTGGGTTTCAGCACGCAGGTATTGCCGGCCAGCAGCGCCGGGATCACCTTCAGCGTGACCTGATTCATCGGCCAGTTCCACGGCGTGATCAGCCCCACGACGCCGATCGGTTCCCACGCGGTCATGCTGTTGGGCGCGTGATCGCCAAGCGGACGCAGGAATTCGAAATTCTTGAAGGCGCGGATGAAGTTCTTGATATGGCCCGCGCCCGCACCGACCTGATCTTCCTGCGACATGTCCTGGGGCGCGCCCATTTCATGACTGATGGCCCAGGCCATGTCCTTGGCCCGCGCCTTGTAGATCTCGAACACGCGCTCGATATGGGCCAGACGTTCGGCCGGGGGGGTGGCGGACCATGCCGGAAAGGCCCGCTTGGCGGCGGCAACGGCGGCGTCGGTATCGGCCTGATCCCCGATCGAGATCACGGCCACGGCCTCTTCGGTCGAGGGGTCCGTGACCTCAAGATCGCGCGCGGCGGCAGGTTCGACCCATGCCCCGTCGATATAGAATTTGCGCTTGTCCAACAGCGTGCTCATCGCAGCCTCCTGAATTTCATTTGCCATGAAGGTGGCACCGGCTTGCGCCCTGTGCAAGTGCGCCGCTTGATCGGATCGTGCAAAGCCTTGGCGGATTGCCGCGTCCGCGCGGGCTGGCAATTGCCGCGCCGCCGCCTATGTTGTGGGCAACGCAGCTAAACGGAAAGGATGATCCATGGCTTTGCGCATCAATGACATCGCCCCCGACTTCACCGCCGACTCGACCGAGGGCGAGATCCGCTTTCACGACTGGCTGGGCGACAGCTATGCCATCCTGTTCAGCCATCCGCGCGATTTCACGCCGGTCTGCACCACCGAATTCGGCGCCGTCGCGCAGCTGGCCCCGGAATTCGAAGCCCGCAACACCAAGGTTCTGGGCATCTCGGTCGACTCGGTCGAGGATCACAAGAAATGGAAAAGCGACATCTCGCAGGTGGCCGGCACGCCCGCAAATTTCGCGATCATCGACGACACCTCGCTGACCGTCGCCAAGGCCTATGACATGCTGCCGGCGGATGCCTATCTGCCCGATGGCCGCACGCCCGCCGATTCCGCGACCGTGCGCAGCGTCTTCATCATCGGCCCCGACAAGAAGGTCCGCCTGATGATGACCTACCCGATGTCGATCGGGCGCAATTTCGCCGAGATCCTGCGTGCGCTGGATGCCGTGATCAAGACCGATGGCGTCCCCATCGCGACGCCCGCGAACTGGGTTCCGGGTCAGGACGTGATCGTCGCCCTGTCGCTGGACGACAAGGCCGCCGAGGAAAAATACGGCCCGCTGGATATCCGCCTGCCCTATCTGCGCTTTGCCAAAGATCCGGCCTGATCGGGCATGACACGCTCGGACCGGCCGTTCAGCCGCAAACTGGTGCGCCTTGGCTTTCAGATACTGGGGCGCGACCGGGCACATCGGCAGGATCTGTGGCCGGGCCTTGCCATCGACAAACCCTCCGGCCGCGTCACATGGCGCGGCCGGGCGCTGTTTCAGGCGGTTCCCGCGCAGGCCATCATCCCGCGCGACCTGCCGCTGATCGCCGTCGTCGGATCGGGGCCGTCGCTGAAAGGGCAGAAGATTTCCGCCCTGGGCGATGACGCCGCGATCCTGTGCAACGGCGCCGCCAGCCTTGCCGACAGGATCCGCCCGCTGGCCGTCGCCGTCGAGGATGAGCGTTTCGTCTTTCGCCATCACGCCATGCTGGCCGCGTTGCCTTGGGATATCCCGCTGCTGCTGTCGGCGGCCGCGATCCGCGCCTGGGCCGAGCGCGACCCAAGGCCCCTGCAGGACCGCCGCATCGCGCTGATCGACAACCTGCAAAAACCCATCGGCCTGCCGCGCCGCGCGATCAGCCATCCCGACCTGCGCCAGATCCTGATGCGCGGTCAGCGCGGCGCATTTTCGGTCGCGCCGGACGATGGCGTCGTCATTACCGGGACGGTCGCCTTCACCGCGCTGCAATTCGCGATGGCGGCCACGCCACGCCGCATCCTGCTGGCCGGGATCGACCTTTCGAACGATGATCAACCCCGGTTCTACGAAGGTCAGGACCGCGCCGCCTCGGGCCTGTCGGATGGCCTGCCCCGGATTCTGGATGGCTTTGCACTGGTACGGGACAACGCCGAAAAACGCGGCATCGAGCTGAGCTGCGCATCACCGGTATCCGCGTTGCGACAGATCGGCTATCGTCTTGACCCCATGCTTGAAGCCTTCGGAAAATAAGTCCCCGACCATGCTGCAGCTTGCCTTCATCACCGACAAAAACGCGCTCGATCCGACCCTGCTGGCGATGTGGTCGGCGATCCGCCACGCCAAGGCACCGCTGCGGGTTGCATTTCTGGGCATAGGGTTCGCGGCTGCGGACTGGGCGCGCGTGAAGGCTGTTGCCGCGCTGTCGGACAATTGTACGCTGGCGTCGATTGACTTCGACCCGACGCTTCTGAAGGGGGTCGCCTCGCCCTCGGGCTACATTTCTTCGGCGACCTTCGCACGGCTTTATCTGCATCGGCTTTTGTCGGGGCGGGTTCTCTATCTGGATGGCGACATTCTGGTGACGGGCGATTTGTCACCGCTTGCCTATATCGACCTGCAGGGCGCAGCCATCGCGGCGGTCCCCGATTATATGAGCCAGAAATGGATCAGCGCGGCCAGACAAGGTGGACAACGCCGCAAACGGAAAGCGCAGGCAAAGCTGGCGCGTCTGCGTGAGATCACTGCGCCCGAAGACTATGTAAACGCGGGTGTCGTCCTGATGGATCTGGACGCTATTACAGCCGACCCTGTGCTGGCCGCGGCGATGGAGAATGTCGAAGCCGCTGCCGCGATGCCACTGGCTGATCAGGATCACCTAAACCGGGTTTTTGCCGGACGCATCCTGCATCTGCAGCCGCAATGGAACTGTTCGTGGCGCAGGCTTGCGCAGCAACAGGCGAATCTTGCCGCCTCGGGGATCACAACCGATCCGACAGGTGCAGACCGCGATGCAGTCGTCATTCACTACCACGGTCGCCACAAACCCTGGCAGAAGATGCCCCTGAAATACGTGCTGCGCTTTTGGCCGTTGTTCCGGGAATATCGCCGCGAAAGGGCACGAATGCAGGCCGATCTGGATGCAAGACCGTGAAACGCGAAGGGCCCCTGCGGTTGCAGGGGCCCCTTGATAAGCGTCAGGCGCCAACCGATTACTCGGCGGTTTCTTCTTTCTTTTCGACGATTTCTTCGCCGGTCTCCTGATCGACCATCTTCATGCCAAGGCGGACCTTGCCACGGTCGTCAAAGCCCAGCAGCTTGACCTTCACTTCCTGACCTTCCTGCAGCACTTCGCTGGGATGGCCCAGACGGCGGTTGGCGATCTGGGACACGTGGACCAGGCCGTCGCGCTTGCCGAAGAAGTTCACGAAGGCACCGAAATCGACCAGTTTCACGACCTTGCCGGTGTAAACCTGACCTTCTTCGGGCTCTGCCACGATCGAATAGATCATGTCATAGGCCTTCTGGATCGAGTCGCCATTCGCCGAAGCGATCTTGATCACGCCGTCATCATTGATGTCGACCTTGGCACCCGAAACCTCGACGATCTCGCGGATGACCTTGCCGCCCGACCCGATCACTTCGCGGATCTTGTCGGTCGGGATCTGCATGGTCTCGATGCGCGGAGCATGGGCCGAGAAGCTGCCAGCTTCGCTGATCGCTTTCGACATCTCGCCCAGGATGTGCATCCGGCCGTCTTTCGCCTGCGCCAGCGCCTGTTCCATGATCTGGGGCGTGATGCCGGCGACCTTGATATCCATCTGAAGGCTGGTGATGCCGTTTTCGGTACCCGCAACCTTGAAGTCCATGTCGCCCAGGTGGTCTTCGTCACCCAGAATGTCGGTCAGAACCGCATAGCGGCCATCGTCTTCCAGGATCAGACCCATGGCGACGCCGGCAACCGGTGCCTTCAGCGGAACACCCGCATCCATCATCGACAGCGAACCACCGCAGACCGATGCCATCGAGGACGAACCGTTCGATTCGGTGATCTCGGACACGACGCGGATGGTATAGGGGAAGTCGGTCGCAGCCGGCAGAACCGCCTGCAGCGCGCGCCATGCCAGTTTGCCATGGCCAATCTCGCGACGACCGGGCGAACCCACGCGGCCAACCTCGCCGACCGAATAGGGCGGGAAGTTGTAATGCAGCAGGAAGTTCGAACGGAAGTTGCCGTGCAGCGCATCGATGATCTGTTCGTCATCGCCGGTGCCCAGCGTGGTCACAACCAGACCCTGCGTTTCACCGCGGGTGAACAGCGCCGAACCATGGGTGCGCGGCAGGAAGCCGACCTGGCTTTCGATGGCGCGGACGGTCTTGGTATCGCGACCGTCGATCCGGGCGCCACCATTGATGATGTCACCGCGCAGAATGGCCGATTCCAGCTTTTTCAGCGCCGAGCCCAGGTTCGGATCGGCCAGTTCTTCTTCGCTGAGACCTTCCTTGACCTTCGCCTTGGCGGCGGCGACGGCGTCCTGACGGTCCGACTTGTCGCGGATCGCATAGGCGGCGCGCATGTCGGCCTCGCCCAGTTCCTGAACGCGGGCATAAAGCGCACCGTATTCCGGCGACTGGAAGTCGAACGGCTCTTTTGCGGCGGATTCCGCCAGGCTGATGATCAGGTCGATCACCGGCTGCATCTGTTCGTGGCCGAACTTGACCGCGCCCAGCATCTCTTCCTCGGACAGCTCATAGGCTTCCGATTCGACCATCATCACGGCGTCCTTGGTGCCGGCGACGACCAGATCCAGACGCTGTTCGGGGTTGTTGCGCAGATTATCCATGTCCTGAACTTCAGGGTTCAGCACATAGTCACCGTCAACAAAGCCGACGCGTGCGGCGCCGATCGGGCCCATGAAGGGCACGCCCGAGATGGTCAGCGCGGCCGAGGCGGCGATCATGGCGACGATATCGGGATCGTTGACAAGATCATGGCTCAGCACGGTGCACATGACCAGGACTTCGTGCTTGAAGCCCGGTGCGAACAGCGGACGGATCGGCCGGTCGATCAGACGCGCGGTCAGCGTCTCTTTTTCGGTCGGACGCGCCTCGCGCTTGAAAAAGCCGCCCGGAACCTTGCCGGCGGCATAGTATTTTTCCTGATAGTGAACCGTCAGCGGGAAAAAGTCCTGACCCGGCTTGGGTTCCTTGGCGAAGGTCACGTTGGCCATGACGCTGGTTTCGCCCAAGGTCGCAATCACGCTGCCATCGGCCTGGCGCGCAACCTTACCCGTTTCCAGAGTCAGCGTTTCCTGCCCCCACTGGATCGATTTCTTCACTTCATCAAACATCTGATTTCCTCTTGGGACGGATCGGCCCTCCGATCGCCCCGTGTCATATGGCGGCCCCATTGCCGCCGCCCCGATCCTTAAGCGTCGCCCCGGGGCCGGGCGTCACGTCACAGATTTCCGGGCCATAGCCTAATTTCGCCCTTTTGGAAAGAGATCGGTCGGCCCCGCCCCGCGATCACGGCGCCCCGCGCGGGGAATCGCCCAGATCGGGTGGCGCATCATGCGCCGTCACGCAAGACGCGTGGTCCGCGACCGATGCCAGCACGACACAATCGCCCGGTCCGCAATCGCCGTGGCACCCTTCGGCAATGCGGTCCAGTTCGGTTTCCAGCGCCTGCAGTCGCGCGATCCGGCCCCGCACCTCGGACAGTTGCGCGCGGGCGATGCGACGCGCGTCATGGCAGGACGGGTCCGGCAGGGATTGCAATTCGATCAGCCCGGCGATGGCATCCAGATGAAAGCCCAGTTGCCGCGCATGGCGGATAAAGCGCAACTGCTGCAGCGCGGCCTGATCATAGCGGCGTTGATTGCCCGCGCTGCGATCAGGCGCGGGCAACAGGCCGATCTGTTCGTAATAGCGGATCGTCGGCACCTTGACCCCGGACTGCCGTGACATCTGGCCAATCGAAAACATGCGCAAAGCCCCCTTGAAGCTATAGCCACTAGAGATCCTATCTTGTTCATCGACATGATGAAAGGAGGGGCCGATGGCCGGATGTTGCAGCCATGACGCCAATTTCGACGGCGTCTCACGCGATTACAAACGCCGCCTGATCGCGGTTCTGATCCTGAACGCGACGATGTTCGTGGTCGAGATCCTTGCCGGGCATATGGCCGGATCGCAGGCCCTTCAGGCCGATGCGCTGGATTTTCTGGGCGACAGCCTGACCTATGGCATTTCGTTGGCGGTGATCGGCCAGTCGCTTGCGCTGCGCAGTTCGGCCGCGCTGGTCAAGGGGGCCAGCCTGCTGATCATGGGTCTGTGGGTCCTGGGATCGACCGTGGTCCATGTCTATCAGGGCGATGTCCCGCAGGCGCCGGTCATGGGCTGGGTCGGCTTCATGGCCCTTGCCGCCAATCTGGCCAGCGTCGCCCTGCTGGCCTCGTATCGGAACGGCGATGCCAATGTCCGCTCGGTCTGGCTGTGTTCGCGCAATGACGCAATCGGGAATGTGGCGGTGATGGCGGCCGCGCTTGGGGTGTGGGGCACGGCGACACGCTGGCCCGACCTTGCCGTCGCGGCGATCATGGCGACGCTGTTTCTGTCCTCGGCCTGGCAGATCACCCGTCAGGCGCTGCAGGAACGCCAAGGCGCCCGGCAAGGCCATGCCCACCATCACTGACCGGGCGCGCGGCACAACGCATCGCCCCGCAGGCCAAAAAGAAACGCCCGCTGCGCGTGCAGCGGGCGTTTCCCTGAATTGAAACCGAAGGACGGCTTAGCGACGGATACCCAGACGCTTGATCAGGTCCAGATAACGGGCCTCTTCCTTGGCTTTCAGATAGTCCAGCAGCTTGCGGCGCTGTGCGACCAGCTTCAGAAGGCCACGACGCGAGTGGTTGTCCTTCTTGTGGGTCTTGAAATGTTCGGTCAGCGTGGTGATGCGCGAGGTCAGGATGGCGACCTGCACTTCGGGGGAACCGGTGTCACCAGCTTTGGTGCCGAATTCCTTGATGACCTTGGCTTTTTCTTCAACCGTGATCGACATCGGGGACTCCTTTCGGGTCAAAGGGTTATGGCACAGCCCGGGATGTCGTCCAGTGCCGGCCCATGGAGGTTCCGCAAAGGCAAAGCCCGTGCGGATGGGCGCCTATAGACGGATTCGCCCGGAAAGAAAAGAAATTTCACAGCCACGGCCCGTCTATTGCAGGCGGATCACCGCGATATCGTCGATGCGCAGCCCTTGCGCACCCATCAGGCGGCCGACAGCCTCGCCATTGACGCGGATCAGGGTCGAGCCGTCGCGATCCTCGACGATCTGGATTTGCGGTTCGCCGTCCATATCCTTGGGCAGATGCAGTTCGATCCGGTCCTCATCGGGCTGGTAGTCACCGATCATCGGCGCATCCTCGACCTGACCGCGCAGAACGAAGGTGTCGGCCCCTGCCAACCCTTCGGCATAATCGCCCGACCCCGGCATCAGCGTATCATTGCCCTCGCCGCCCCGCAGCCAGGCCCGCTCGGCATCGTCGCCACCGATCAGCACATCGTCGCCGTCGCCGCCATCCAGATCATCGGCGCCACCGCCCGAGATCAGCGTGTCGTTCCCGTCATTCCCGGCGATCCAGTCATCGCCCGCCCCGCCGATCAGGCTGTCATTGCCGTCACCGCCGAAAATCGTGTCCGAGCCGGGACCGCCATAGATGGTATCGTCGCCCCCCTGCCCGGCAAGCGAGTCATTCCCCGCGCCGCCAAAAACCAAATCATCCCCGCCCGCGCCATAGGCGCCATCGCCCTGCACCCAGTCGTCGCCCTCGCCCGCGCGGATGGTGTCATCGCCCAGACCCCCGCGCAGGTCATCAGACCCGCCGCGTCCTGCGATGCGGTCGTCACCGTCGCCGCCCATCAGGATGTCATCATCCTCGCCGCCCCAGACCCAGTCCAAAGGCTCTTCGGGTGCACGAAGGTCCGTCCCTTCACCGGGGTCGATCACCTCTCCGACGGTTTCCGGCGGAACCGGATCGGGATCCGCGATCGGCATTTCAGGCTCGGGCAGCGGACGTTCGGGTTCGATGAATTTTTCGCCGCCATCTTCGGCACCACCTTCGCCGGGATCGACGGGGTAATCATCATCGTCATGTTCGGGTTCACGCGTGCCGATGGTGCCGGCGACATCGACGGCAAGACCGGCAAGCAGCACCCCCATCAACCCGGCAAGCATGAACATGACAAAGATCCTACAGAAGCGGCCCGACAACCGGGCCATGATCAGAGATTAAACCACGCCAGTCCATTCGCGAAGTTCAATTTTAAGAAAGGGTTAAGAAGATCAGCCGCGGCCCAGCATGTAAAACTCGTCATTGGGCCGGATATCGCCCGCGTTGACCAGCCGGTTCGACATGCCAAAGAAGGCGGCAATGGCCGCGATATCCCAGATCTCGTCCTGATCGAAGCCCGCGTCACGCAGCGCGGCATGGTCGGCGTCGTCGATCTGCTGCGCGTTCAGCGCGACCTTTTCGGCATAGGTCAGCATGGCCCGTTCGCGCGCGCTGATATCGGCCTTGCGCCAGTTCACGGCCACCTGGTCCGCGATCAGCGGATTTCTGGCCCGGATCCGCAGGATCGCCCCATGCGCGACCACGCAATACTGGCACTGGTTCAACCCGCTGGTGGCCACCACGATCAATTCGCGCTCGGCCTTTGTCAGCCCCTCATCCTTGTCCATCAGCGCGTCGTGATAGGCAAAGAAGGCGCGAAATTCCGCCGGGCGATGGGCCAGAGCCAGAAACACATTGGGCACGAAGCCCGATTTTTCCGCCACTTTCAGAATCGCCTGCCGCATATCGTCGGGCAGACTGTCCAGATCGGGCACGGCAAAGCGGCTGATGGGATGGGTTTCGGTCATGGGCTCCTCCTTGCGGGCAGGTTGCGCGAAACCTGCACCGAGGGAAACCCCCTGCCCCAGCCTGCCTGTCCTAGCCTGCCTGCCGCAGGGCCTTCAGCACCGCCTGAACCTTGGGGGTGCGATGCAGATCGACATGGGTCACCAGCCACAGGGTCGATTCCCAATCCGGCAGCGACATGACCTCGACCAGCCCCGTCGCATGGTCGGGCGCAAGGGGGCCGACCGCCAGACCGGCGCGGATCACCGCCTCGCGCGCGGCGCCGTCATTGCTGACCATCACGATATTCGCGGGCGGCACCCTTTCGGACAGCCAGCGCATGGTCGGGGCATTGCGCCCCTCTGCCCCCAGCAGGCAGAAGCGATGCTGCGCCAGATCCTCGACCGGGCCGTGGCGGTCAAGATATTCGGGCGCGGCATACAGGCATTGCCGGATGCGGCACAATTCACTGACGACATAATCAGGCTCGGTCGGACGGGTGCCTGCGCGGATCGCCAGATGCGCCTCGCCCGCGTCAAGGCGGAACAGCCGCACATCTGTCAGATAGCGCAGTCGCAGCCCCTGATGCGCCGCCATCAGCGGGATCAGCCGCGGCAGGACCAAAGGCGACAGCTCGGGCAGCGAGGTGATGACCAGTTCACCCTCGATCCGGTCGCCCGCGCCTGCGATCTGCGCGGCCATCTGGGCGAATCTTTCATCCGCCTCGGTCGCGGCACGCAACAGGGTTTCGCCCGCCTCGGTCAGGGCATAGCCGCGGGGATGGCGCTGAAACAGCCGCGCCCCCAGCGCCGCCTCCAGCGCGTCGACGCGACGGATGATGGTCGCGTGATGGACCTGCAACGCCTCGGCTGCGCCACTGACGGTTCCAGTCCGCGCGACGGCCAGACCGGCCCGGATATCTTCCCAGTTTTCGGACATTGTGTGCGCCCCTGCACAAACCCTGCGCGATTATCACCATTTCGTTCGATTGTGCAAAGCCTTAGATCACCTCGCAACGAACATGAACCCAATGAGGTCCCGACATGAACATTCTGCAACTGGATAGCGCCATCACCGGCGAGGCCTCGGTCTCGCGCAAGCTGACCGCCGATATCGTCGCAAGGCTGAAGGCGCAGGATCCTGCCGCCAGCGTCACCTATCGCGACCTGAACGAGGGCGTGGCGGCCATCGACAACGCATGGTTTCACGCCGTCCGCGTGGTGCCGGAAAACCCCTCGCCCGAACAGCAGCAGTTGATCGACCGCGCCGACGCCTATCTGCAAGAGGTGCAGGATGCAGATGTGCTGGTCATCGGCCTGCCGGTCTATAATTTCAACCTGCCCGCGCAGCTGAAGAACTGGCTGGACCAAATCGCCCGCGCCGGCGTGACCTTCCGCTATACCGAGGCCGGCCCCGAGGGGCTGCTGAAGGGCAAGCGCGCGATCGTGGGCTATGCCTCGGCCGGAACGCCGATCGGGTCGGAAATCGACCACGCTTCGGGCTATCTGCGTCATATGTTGGCCTTTTTGGGCATCACCGACGTGACATTCGTCGCCGCGGACAGGCTGGCCATGGATCGCGATGCCGGTCTGGCCCGCGCGCAGGATGTGATCGACCAGATCGCCGCCTGATCCCGCCCGCCGCAGGATATGGACGGCCCTCGTTGACTCGGGGGCCGTTTTTGCGTATCAGCGCCGGGAATTCCCGGAAGGATGACCCTTCCGGTCCCCGTTTGGTGCGGGGATCGCCCCCCGTCAGCGCGTTGCGCCCACGGGGGCAAAACCGCATTGGACCGCAGGAGGCCTGGCCCATGTTCGAGAACCTATCCGACCGTTTGGGCGGCGTCTTCGACCGGCTGACCAAACAGGGTGCCCTATCCGAGGATGACGTTACCGCCGCCATGCGCGAGGTGCGCGTTGCCTTGCTGGAGGCCGACGTCTCGCTGCCGGTCGCGCGCGGCTTTGTCAAATCGGTCACGGCCAAGGCGACCGGTTCGGCGGTCACGAAATCGGTCACGCCGGGGCAGCAGGTGGTCAAGATCGTCCATGACGAACTGATCAAGGTGCTGCAGGGCGAAGACGCCCCCGAGGCGCTGCGCATCGACAACCCGCCCGCGCCGATCCTGATGGTCGGCCTGCAGGGTTCGGGCAAGACGACGACCACCGCGAAACTGGCCAAGCGCCTGAAGGACCGCGAGAAAAAGCGCGTCCTGATGGCCAGCCTGGACACCAACCGCCCCGCCGCAATGGAACAGCTTGCGATCCTGGGCCAGCAGATCGGCGTCGATACGCTGCCGATCGTGCCGGGCGAAAGCGCCGTGCAGATCGCCAAGCGCGCCAAGCAGCAGGCCAGCCTTGGCGGCTATGACGTCTATATGCTGGACACCGCCGGCCGCCTGCATATCGATCAGGTGCTGATGGACGAGGTGCAGGCCGTCCGTGACATCGCCACCCCGCGTGAAACGCTGCTGGTGGTCGATGGCCTGACCGGTCAGGACGCGGTGAATGTCGCCACCGAATTCGACGCCAAGGTCGGCGTTTCGGGCGTGGTGCTGACCCGGATGGATGGCGACGGACGCGGCGGTGCCGCCCTGTCGATGCGCGCCGTCACCGGCAAGCCGATCCGCTTTGTCGGTCTGGGCGAAAAGATGGACGCGCTGGAAGGCTTCGACGCTCAGCGAATCGCCGGCCGCATCCTTGGCATGGGCGATATCGTCGCACTGGTCGAAAAGGCGCAGGAAGTGCTGGAGGTCGAACAGGCCGAACGCATGATGAAGCGCTTCCAGAAAGGCCTGTTCAACATGAACGACCTGAAGGGCCAGCTGGAACAGATGCAGAAGATGGGCGGGATGCAATCCATCATGGGCATGATGCCCGGCATGCAGAAAATGGCCAAGCAGGCCGAAGCCGCAGGCATGGATGACGGTGCGATCCGCCGCCAGATCGCGCTGATCAATTCCATGACCAAGAAGGAACGCGCCAATCCCGCGATCCTGCAAGCCAGCCGCAAGAAACGTATCGCCGCCGGTGCCGGGATGGAGGTTCAGGAACTGAACCGCCTGCTGAAGATGCAAAAGCAGATGGCCGACACGATGAAAAAGCTGGGCAAGATGGGCAAGGGCGGCATGCTGAAACAGGCCATGCGCGCGATGACCGGCAAGGGCGGCGGCCTGCCCGACATGGAAAGCATGGACCCGGCGAAAATGGCCGAGGCGACCAAGATGCTGCAGGATCCCAAGGGTCTGGGCGGCGATCTGTCCAAGGCCGGGCTGCCCGGCGGACTTTCGGGCATGTTCGGCAAGAAATAATGTCGGCGTTCCTGTCCGATATTCCGGTCCTGACGACCAGGCGGCTGGTGCTGCGGATGCCCGAATCCCGGGATCACGCGGCCTATGCCCGCTTTTTCGCGGATGCCGAGGCGTCGCATTTCTATGGCGGCCCCCTGGCGCCGCATCAGGCATGGGACCGCCTGGCCGCGGATATCGGGCATTTCGCGCTGCGCGGCTTTGGCCGTTTCGTGGTGACGCTGGACGACCAGACCATCGGCGGCTGCGGCATTCTGGATGTGGATGGCTGGCCCGGACATGAGCTGACTTGGTGGCTGCTGCCCGAAGCCCGCGGCAGGGGGATCGCGCAAGAGGCTTCGCGCGCGGTGCTGGACTGGGCCGGTCGGTCGCTTGGCTGCCCCACGGTCGAGACGCATTTCCGCGACGAAAATCTGGCTGCCCGTCGTCTGACCGAAGGTCTGGGCGGCGTCCTGCTGCGCCGCGATCAGTTCCCCGACGGGTTCGACCGCGATGTCTATGGCATCCCGACCGCGCAGGTGGCCGCATGATCCTGCTGTCCCCCACCCCGATCCTGACGACCCAGCGCCTGCGCCTGCGTGCGCCCGTCGCGGGCGATTGGCCGTTCTGGCGTGATTTTGCCGCCACCGAACGCGCGCGCTTCATCCGCCCCGCCGAATTCGACGACGGCAAATCATGGCGTGCCTTCGGTCATGTCATCGGCCATTGGGTGATGCGCGGCTGGGGATCCTTCGTGTTCACCCGGCAGGATGACGACACCCCGCTGGGAATGACCGGCCCATGGTATCCCGAGGGATGGCCCGAACGCGAGATCGGCTGGACCGTCTGGTCGGCCGACGCCGAAGGCAAGGGCTATGCCCACGAGGCCGCGCTGGCTGCCCGCGCCTATGCCTTCGACAAGCTGGGATGGGATACCGCCGTCAGCTATATCGATCCGCGAAACGCCCGTTCGATCGCGTTGGCGGAACGGTTGGGCGCGACATTGGACACGGGCGCGATTGCGCCGGCCTCGGACGAGATCGCCTGCCTTGTCTATCGCCACCCCTCGCCAGCCCACCGCCAAGGAGAGCCCGCATGACCGACCCCGTAACCCGTGCGGCCGAATTGCTGAAAGGCCACCGCGCCAGTATCGACCGGCTGGACGCGATCCTTGTCTACACGCTTGCCGAACGGTTCAAGCACACCCAATCCGTCGGCCGCCTCAAGGCCGAACACGACCTTCCTCCGTCCGATCCCGCCCGCGAGGCGCAACAGATCGAGCGGCTGGAACGCCTCGCGCGCGAGGCCGATCTGGACCCGGAATTCGCGCGCAAATTCCTGAACTTCGTGATCGCCGAAGTGATCCGGCACCACGAACAATACCAATCCTAGGGCGGCCAACCGCCCGACCTGCCATTCTTAAAGGAGAAACCAAATGGCCGTTAAAATCCGTCTCGCCCGTGGTGGTTCGAAAAAGCGTCCCCACTATGCCATCGTCGCTGCCGACACCCGCATGCCGCGCGACGGCCGCTTCCTGGAAAAGCTGGGCACCTACAACCCGCTGCTGGCCAAGGACAGCGAAGAGCGCGTGAAGATGGACGTCGAGCGCGTTCAGCACTGGATCGCGCAGGGTGCACAGCCGACCGACCGCGTCGCACGTTTCCTGGAAGCCGCTGGCGTCCGTGAAAAGGCCACCCGCCAGAACCTGAAAAAAGCCGTTCCGGGCGACAAGGCCAAGAAGCGCGCCGAGGAAAAGGCCGCCAAGGCCGCCGCACCGGCCGCTGACGACGCCGCCGAATGATCGGCATGACGGGCCCGGATTTCCGGGCCCGTCATGTCTGTGACGGATGCTGCGTCTGGTCAGGTTCTGCGTGCTGATGTCGGCGGCCTTTCTGGCCGGCATGATGTCGGAACGCGCGCATCAGCGCGAATTATGTGAAGCCTCCGGCGGTCAGTGGATGCGCGCCGGGATCTGCGGGGTCAGGTAAATCATGTCCGAGAAGATCTGCGTCGGTGCCATTGCCGGGGCCTTCGGGGTCCAGGGCGAAGTGCGGCTGAAAAGCTTTTGCAGCGAACCGCGCGACATCGCCTCTTACGGGGCGCTGACCTCCGAGGATGGCAAGCGCAGCTTTACCGTCAAGCTGACCCGCCCGGTGACCGGGGGGCTGGGCGCGCGCCTGTCCGGCGTCGCCACCCGCGAACAGGCAGAGGCGCTGAAGGGCGTGACCCTGTGGGCCCCGCGCGAGGCCCTGCCCTCGCTTCCCGACGATGAATTCTACCATGCCGATCTGATCGGGCTTGACGTGTTCGACACCGGCGGCGCCCCGCTTGGCCGGGTGCGCGCGATCTTCGATCACGGCGCGGGCGACATTCTGGAAGTGGTCGGCAAGGAACAACTGTTGCTGCCCTTCACCAAGGCCGCCGTGCCGACCGTCGATCTGACCGCAGGCCGCATCATCGCGGACCCACCGGACAGCGACGAATGAGCGAGGCCCCAAAATCGCATGGCCGCCTGTCGGCCAAGCCCAGCCTGCGGCCACGCGAATTGATGGCCGAACCGCAGGTGCAGGGCGTCTGGACCGCCAGCGTCGTGACCCTGTTCCCCGAGGCATTTCCCGGCATCCTTGGCCTGTCGCTGACCGGCAAGGCCCTGCAACGCGGGCTGTGGAACCTGAACACCGTGCCCCTGCGGGAATTCGGCGTCGGCAAGCATCGCAATGTCGATGACACGCCCGCGGGCGGCGGTGCCGGCATGGTGATTCGCGCCGATGTCATGGATGCGGCGCTGCGCGAGGCCCGTCGCGGCAATCGCGGCCCCGTCGTCTATATGTCGCCGCGCGGCCCGCAACTGACCCAGGCCCGCGCCCGCGCCCTTGCCGAAGGGCCCGGTGTCACGCTGATCTGCGGCCGGTTCGAGGGCGTCGATCAGCGGGTTCTGGACGCGCATGACGTTCAGGAAATCAGCATCGGCGACTATGTCCTGACCGGAGGAGAGATCGCCGCACAGGTCTTGATCGACGCGACGGTTCGCCTTATACCGCGCGTGCTGGGGAATCAGGAGTCCTTGGCCGAGGAATCCTTTTCCATCGGCAATCGGGGCCTGCTTGAGGCCCCCCAGTACACGAAACCCGCCTTGTGGGAAGGTCGCGAGATCCCGGATGTTCTGCTTTCGGGGAATCACGCGGCCATTCATGCTTGGCGGGCAAGTGAGGCCGAAAGGCTGACAAAGGAACGCCGCCCCGATCTGTGGCGGGCACATGCGGAAACGCAGGTGGACCCGGCAAAGGACCGACAGCTCTCGGGCGCATCAGACCAATCGCGGAACTACCGCGAGCATGACAAGGATTGACAGCGATGAACCTGATCGCAGAACTCGAAGCCGAGCAGATCGCCGAGCTTGGCAAGACCATCCCCGATTTCAAGGCCGGCGACACCGTTCGCGTCGGCTACAAAGTGACCGAAGGCACCCGTACGCGTGTTCAGGCCTATGAAGGCGTCTGCATTTCGCGCAAGGGCGGCAGCGGCATCGGTGCAAGCTTCACCGTCCGCAAGATCAGCTTCGGCGAAGGCGTGGAACGTGTGTTCCCGCTGTACTCGACCAACATCGATTCGATCGAAGTGGTCCGCCGCGGTAAAGTCCGTCGCGCCAAGCTGTACTACCTGCGCGACCGTCGCGGCAAGTCGGCCCGTATCGCCGAAAAGACCAACTACAAGCCCAAAGCTGACGCCTGAGAGGTCACCCGATGAAAAAAGACATCCACCCCGATTATCACATGATCGAAGTCAAGATGACCGACGGCACCGTCTACCAGACGCGCTCCAGCTGGGGTGCCGAGGGCGAGACGATGACCCTGGACATCGACCCGACCAGCCACCCGGCATGGACCGGCGGTTCGTCGCGCCTGATGGACACCGGTGGCCGCGTGTCGCGCTTCAAGAACAAATACGCAGGTCTGGGTTTCTGATCCCGACCGCATGGTTCACGAAACGCCGCCCCTTTCGGGCGGCGTTTTGCGTTTCCGGGCCGGGCCTGTGTCGCGGCCACCTGGATCAGGGCGTGTTTCGGGGCACCATGCACCGCCCCGCAATCGGCACATGAAAAAAGGGCGCGGTTTCCCGCACCCCCTTCTTTCCATTGCGCCCGATCCGCAACGATCAGCTGCAACCGCTGGTGCCGCCGCAGGTATTGCACTTCATGCAGGTACCATTGCGAACCAGCGTATAGTTGCCGCATTCGCCGCAGGGGTCGCCCTCATAGCCCTGCATTCTGGCCTTGGCACGGGCATCCATCCGCCCGGTCGTAGCCGACGCAACCTGATAGCCCGTCGTCATCGCCGCACCGCTGGCGCCGCCCTGAAGCACCATCAGTTCCTGCGGCAGACGCTTGCGCAGATAGCCCGCGCTGCTGATCTGTTTCAGCATGGTCAGCGATTTCAGCTCGGCCTGTTCGGTCACGGGCGCGACATTCTGCCCCTCGGCCTCGCCCCCGCCCATATCGTCGAACCGCGCGCCCTCGGGCTTTACATGCGCCAGATCGGTGCGGTCCAGATAGCTGACGGCCAGTTCGCGGAACACGTAATCCAGGATCGAGGTCGCGTTCTTGATGCTGTCATTGCCCTGCACCATGCCTGCCGGTTCAAAGCGGGTGAAGGTGAAGGCATCGACGAATTCCTCAAGCGGCACGCCATATTGCAGACCGACCGACACCGCGATGGCGAAATTGTTCATCATCGCACGGAAGCCCGCGCCTTCCTTGTGCATGTCGATGAAGATCTCGCCCAGGGAACCGTTGTCATATTCCCCGGTGCGCAGATAGACCTTGTGGCCACCCACGATCGCCTTCTGGGTATAGCCCTTGCGACGCTGCGGCAGCTTTTCGCGGTGGCTGCGCACGGCCTCTTTGACGATGATCTTCTCGACGATCTTTTCGGCGACGACAGCGGCCTTTTCCTGCAGGCTGCCGGTTGCCAGCACCTCTTCGGCCTCGTCGTCATCCTCGATCAGCGCGGCGGCCAGCGGCTGCGACAGCTTGGATCCGTCACGATACAGCGCGTTGGCCTTGATCCCCAGCGACCATGACAGCTCATAGGCGGCCAGCGCATCTTCGATCGTGGCGCTGTTGGGCATGTTGATCGTCTTGGAAATCGCGCCCGAGACAAAGCCTTGGGCAGCCGCCATCATGCGGATATGGCTGTCCACCGACAGATAGCGCGTGCCGGTCTTGCCGCAGGCATTGGCGCAATCGAAGACCGCAAGATGTTCCGCCTTCAGATGCGGCGCACCTTCCAGTGTCATGGTCCCGCAGACATGGTCGTTGGCGGCGTCGATCTGGGCCTTGCTGAAGCCCAGATGGCGCAACAGATCAAAGGTCGGATCGGCCAGCCTGTCGGCCGGAATGCCCAGCGTGCCGCGGCAGAATTCCTCGCCCAGGGTCCACTGGTTAAAGACAAAACGGATATCGAAGGCGGTCGCCAGCGCGGCTTCGACCTTGTCGATTTCCTCGGCCCCGAAGCCGTGCCCGGTCAGCGCGTCATGATTGATCGACGGCGCATCGGCCAGCGAGGCATGACCCACGGCGTGGCCGACGATCTCGGCGATCTGGGCCTCGTCATAACCCAGCACCCGAAGCGCCGCCGGCACCGACTGGTTGATGATCTTGAAATAGCCGCCACCGGCCAACTTCTTGAACTTGACCAATGCGAAATCCGGTTCGATCCCGGTCGTGTCGCAATCCATGACCAACCCGATCGTGCCCGTCGGGGCGATCACCGTGGCCTGCGCATTGCGAAACCCGTGATCCTCGCCCAGCGTCAGCGCCTCGTCCCAGGCCTGCCGGGCAATGGCCACCAGTCGCGGGTCGGGGCAGTTATCCGCATCCAGCCCGACGGGCCGCACATTGATCCCGTGGTAATTGTCGGTGCCATGCGCCGCCGCACGATGGTTGCGAATGACCCGCAGCATGTGATCGGCATTCTTCCCATAGCCCGGAAAGGCGCCCAGTTCCGACGCCATCTCGGCCGAGGTGGCATAGGCGGTGCCGGTCATGATCGCGGTCAGCGCCCCGCAGATCGCACGCCCCTGATCGCTGTCATATCCCAGCCCCATATTCATCAGAAGCCCGCCGATATTGGCATAGCCAAGCCCCAGCGTGCGGAAATCATGGGACCGCTGCGCAATCTCCTTCGACGGAAACTGCGCCATCAGCACGCTGATCTCCAGCGTCAGCGTCCACAGCCGCGCGGCATGGACATAGGCATCCGCATCGAACCGCTCGCCGGTCCAGAAGCCCAGCAGGTTCATCGACGCCAGATTGCAGGCGGTGTCGTCCAGGAACATGTATTCGCTGCACGGGTTGCTACCCCGGATCGGCCCATCCGCCGGGCAGGTATGCCAGGCATTGATCGTATCATGGAACTGGATCCCCGGATCGGCACAGGCCCATGCGGCATGTCCGATCTGATCCCACAATTCACGCGCGCTGACGGTCTTGGCGACCTTGCCATCGGTACGGCGCAGCAATTCCCACGGCAGATCCTCGCGCACGGCACGCAGGAACGCATCCGTCACCCGCACCGAGTTGTTGGAATTCTGCCCCGACACGCTGACATAGGCCTCGCTGTCCCAGTCGGTGTCATAGGTCTTGAACTCGATGCTGTCGAACCCCTGCCGCGCATATTGCAGCACCCGGTTCACATAGGTTTCTGGGATCATCGCCCGCTTTGCCGACCGGATTGCGGCTTTCAGCGCAGGGTTGGCCGCGGGATCGGTCGCATGCTGGTCTGAACCGTCCCAGCTTCGGATCGCTGCGAAGATATCGTTCAGCTTCTCTTCATGGATCCGCGATCCCGCCACCAGCGACGCGACCTTCTGTTCCTCGATGACCTTCCAGTTGATGAACTGCTCGATATCGGGGTGATCCATGTCGCAGATCACCATCTTGGCCGCACGCCGCGTGGTGCCGCCCGACTTGATCGCCCCGGCGGCACGATCACCGATCTTCAGAAAGCCCATCAGGCCGCTGGAGGCGCCGCCCCCGGACAGACTTTCGCCCTCACCGCGCAGGCTGGAAAAATTGGTGCCGGTCCCGCTGCCGTATTTGAACAGGCGCGCCTCGCGCACCCACAGATCCATGATCCCGCCCTCGGTCACCAGATCGTCCGAAACCGACTGGATAAAGCAGGCATGCGGCTGCGGATGCTCATAGGCGCTGGCAGATCTGACCAGCTTGCCGGTCTGATGATCGACATGAAAATGGCCCTGCGACGGACCGTCGATGCCATAGGCCCAGTGCAGACCGGTATTGAACCATTGCGGGCTGTTGGGCGCCGCCATCTGGCGCGCCAGCATGAAGCGCATCTCGTCGTGATAGGCGCGGGCATCTTCTTCTTTGGAGAAATACCCGCCTTTCCAACCCCAGTAGGTCCATGCCCCGGCCAGTCGGTCAAAGACCTGACGGGCGCTGGTTTCGCCCCCGAACCGCTGATCCTCGGGCAGCTTGTCCAGCGCGGCCTCGTCGGCGGTGCTGCGCCACAGGAATTCGGGAACGCCCTTTTCCTTGACCCGCTTCAGGATGGCCGGCACACCCGCCTTGCGGAAATATTTCTGCGCGATCACGTCGCTTGCGACCTGGCTCCAGCCCGCGGGGATCTCGACCTGATCGTTGCAGAACACGGTCTGACCATCGGGATTGCGGATTTCGCTGCTGGTGGTGGCAAAGGCGATATCGCCGTAGGCTCCGCCATCCTTGGTCGTAAAGCGACGTTCGATCTTCATGCCTGCGTCTCCGGTGCTGCGTCCACTGTCCCTCATCCCCCGACAGGTTCCTGAACGCCGCGCGACAGCCCGACCCTCCCGGCGAAGAACCGGGATTGGCTGGATCGAAGATCGCCGAATTCCATGAACCAGTTTTGGGTCGCGTCGTGGTCACCGATGCTTTGACTACTACATCTTGTGCGGACCCGTCGCGCCCCTACAAACTGACCCGAGTCTGACAGGCTTTCAACAGATTTATTGCACGCCGATGACGCTGATCGCCGTTGACAGCGCAACCCACGGGCGGCGCGCAGATTCGTGCACAAGTTGCGCCGCGCAAGGATGTCCAGGCGCCCGAAATCAGCAAATTATCAATTGATATCAGACGCCTGGGACACACCCTCCATAGGTTTTCCACAGGGTTATCCCGAAACCATCCCCGGCTTGCGCACAGCCGATGCAAAAACGCAACAATCGCGGGTTTTCGGCGCTGTTATCGTTGGAAAAACCGGGTCTCGCGGTCGGTCACGATCAGATCCAGCGGCTGATCAAAGCTTTCGGCGGGAATCACCGGCAGTTCCTGGCTGGCAAAGGCCAGACCGATGGCCGTCACCGACCCCCGCGCCCGTAGAATCTGCAGGCTGCGATCGTAGAATCCCCCGCCATAGCCGATCCGATTCCCCGCCGCATCGAAGGCGGCCAGCGGTACGATCACCACCTGCGGGATCACTTCGGCCGCGTCTGCCGGGGGGTGCGAGGTGCCGAAAGGCCCCGGCTCCAGGCGATGACCATCCCATGCCCGGAAGATCAGCGGCATCGCCCTGCCCGGCACCACCGGCAATGCGACACCACCTTGATGACGGGCCATGGCCGGGCGGGGATCGGCCTCGCCCCGCATCGGCCAATAGCCGGCCAGCAGCTGTTCCTGATGCGGTGCCAGCGCAGCGATCAGGTTGCGGGTGACGGCCGCCGCGTCGCCGCCCTGTTCCAGCCGCCGCGCCAGCGCCTGCTGACGCAGGGTGGCTTTCTCGATCGCGCTCACAGCAGCACCGCCGAGGCAAGGCCCAGAAAGGCGAAAAAGCCGACCACATCGGTCACGGTCGTCACGAATGTCCCCGAGGCCAACGCAGGGTCCGCGCCGACCTTTTCCAGCCCCAGAGGGATCAGAATGCCCGCCAGCGCCGCGATGCCCAGATTGACGACCATCGCGATCCCGATGACCGCGGCCAGCGACACACCGTCGAACCAGATATAGGCGACCACCCCCATCACGAGGGCAAAGGCCAGCCCGTTCAACAGGCCCACGATCGCCTCTCGTCGAACCACGCGCCAGACATTGCTGCCGGTCAGGCTTTTGGTGGCCAGCGCGCGAACCGCGACGGTCAGGGTCTGCGTGCCCGCATTCCCGCCCATCGACGCAACGATCGGCATCAGCACCGCCAACGCGACAACCTGCTGGATCGTGGTCTCGAACACGGCGATGACCAGCGACGCGGCAATGGCGGTGGCCAGATTGACCATCAGCCAGGGCAGGCGCTGACGCAGGGTTTCGACCACGGTGTCGGTGATGGCCGAATCCTCGCCCACACCAGCCAATCGCAGGATGTCTTCTTCGTGTTCCTCGTCCAGAACCGACATCGCGTCGTCGATTGTGATCACGCCGACCAGACGATCGTCACCATCCACGACGGGCGCCGAGATCAGGTGATACTGATTGAAGGCATAGGCCACATCGCCTTCCTCGGCATAGGCGCTGATGGTGCGGAAACTGTCTTCGGACAGGTCACGCAGCGGCGCATCCCGCCGCGACGCCAACAGGCGCCCAAGCGTCACATAGCCGATGGGATGGCGGCGCGGATCGACCAGAATGATGTGATAGAACTGTTCGGGCAGCCATTCCTCGTTCCGCAGGAAGTCGATCGTTTCGCCCACGGTCCAGTGTTCGGGGGCCGTGACCACCTCGGACTGCATCAGGCGGCCTGCCGAATATTCGGGATAGGCCAGCGACTGCTGAACCGCGGCACGGTCGGAATCGTCCAGCGCGGCCAGAATCTCGGCCCGGTCGCTTTCGTCCAGATCCTCGATCAGGTCGACGACATCATCGCTGTCCATTTCGCGGACGGCTTCGGCCAGAACCTCGCGCGGCAGCTGTTCCAGCACCTCTTCGCGGATGCCTTCGTCGATTTCCGACAGGATCTCGCCGTCGATCTCGCCGGCATAGAGCCGCAGAAAGACGCGCCGATCCGCGCTGTCCATGTTTTCGATGATATCGGCAATATCGGCCGCGTGCATCGGGTCCAGCAACGCGTTCAGCGTCGCACCATCCTCGGCCTCGATGGCAAAGTGGATCCGGGCCAGCAATTCGCGCCGGGGCTGGAAATCATCTTCGTCGCGCTCGGACGCCTGATCGACGACCTGATCCGCGTTTTCGGGGATTTTGTCGTCCATGGCGGCGCTCCTTGCTGTCGTGCTTGCCCCTCAATATGCGGGGTCGATCAGCCGTTCAACAGATCAAGCGCCTGACGATGCAGATCAGCGGTCGCGGCGGCAATCACCTGCCCGCCATGCATGGCCGGGCCACCCTGCCAGTCGGTGACCACACCGCCCGCAGCCTCGACCACGGCCAGCGGGCCCGCAATGTCATAGCTTTGCAAGCCCGCCTCGATCACCAGATCGATCTGACCCAACGCCAGCAGGGCATAGGCATAGCAATCCAGCCCATAGCGCGTCAGGCGCACGCGCTCTGCGACCCGGCGAAACGCGGCGGCTTCGTCGGGCGTGCCGATTTCGGGAAAGGTGCTCATCAGGCTTGCCTGCGACAGGGCGATACCCTTACGCACGGCCAGCGGACGTCCACCTTCGGCCATCGACAGGCGCGCGCGGCCCAGACCGCCCTCGAACCGCTCTTTGGTATAGGGTTGGTCTATCAGGCCATAGCGGATGCCCGTCCCGTCGCTGAGGCCGATCAGGACACCCCAACTGGCCGCGCCGCAGATGAACGCCCGGGTTCCGTCGATGGGATCAAGGATCCATGTCAGGCCGCTGCGCCCCTCAGTCGCGCCATATTCCTCACCAAGGATAGCATCCTGCGGGCGGCGCCGGGCCAGCACGTCGCGCATGGCGCGTTCGGCGGCGCGATCGGCCTCGGTCACCGGGTCGAAATCGGCGGGGCGCTTGTTGTCCGTGGCCAGGTGATCGGCGCGGAAATGCGGCAGGATCGCCGCGCGCGCGGCATCGGCCATCTCATGCGCCGTGTCGATGATCTGCTGTGCGTCCTGCATCCCGCCCCCGTTTGCATCCGTTCGGCCAAGGTGTAGCTTTTAATGCAAACGGCTGCCAGAGCAGGCGCCCTGACAGCCGTGATACCTTGTCCGTGCCCGGAAAATCAGGCGGCGTCGGACAGAACCCGCGCCAGTTCAAAGATCTGGCGGCGCTGTGCCTCGGGCATGGCATAGTAGGCGCGAACCAGTTGCAGCGCCTCTTTGTCGGCAAGAATGTCACCTTCGACAGCTTCGGCCATTGCGCCTTCGTGCAGACCCTCGAAGAAGAAGCTGACCGGCACATCGACGGCGCGGGCGATATCCCACAGACGCGACGCCGAGACGCGGTTCATCCCGGTTTCGTATTTCTGGATCTGCTGGAATTTGATCCCGACCTTGTCAGCCAGCTGCTGCTGCGTCATGCCGATCATCCAACGGCGATGGCGAATCCGTTTGCCGACATGTACATCTACACCATGTTTCATCACTGCACCTCGTTACAATCCTAAACGGAGTTAACCCATGGCCGCTCAATTATACAGTGTCATCATGGTTAACGGGGGCGTTCCTGACCAAAAAGACAGGTGCCGGAGGCTGGCTACCTGACCTTTCGGTTAGGTTCTGACAAAGCGATGAAGTTACATTCAAATTTTCAGGAGAACGGGATGACCGAAATGATCCGAATCGCCAGGGTTGAAAAGCTGGAACAGGATCCCGTTCTACGGCATGAAACCGCGCCACAACGTCAGGATGATCAGGTTCTGGTCCGCGTCAGGGCGGCCGCCCTGAACTTTGCCGATCTTCTGAAGGCAAAGGGACAGTATCAGGAACCCGCCGATCCGCCCTTCATCCCCGGCCTGGAAGCCGCGGGCGAGGTGGTAGAGGCCCCTGCCGACAGCGCCCTGACGCCGGGTATGCGTGTCGCGATCTCGCATCCCGGCACGATGGCGGATCTGATCGTGACCTCGGAGACCGCGCTGATCCCGATCCCGGACAGCATGAGCTTTGAACAGGCCGCGGGCTTTCAGGTCGCCTACGGCACCAGTCACCTTGCACTGGCCGGGCCGGGCGACCTGCGACCCGGTCAGACATTGGCCGTTCTGGGGGCTGCGGGCGGCGTTGGCCTGACTGCGGTGGAAATCGGCGCGGCGATGGGTGCGCGGGTCATCGGCATTGCCCGCGGGGCCGATCGCGCGGAAACCGTCCGCGCCGCGGGTGCAGAAACCGTGATCGACAGCACCAGCTGCACCGATCTGCGTGCGGCGCTGCGCGAATTGGGCGGCGTCGACGTGATCTATGATCCGGTCGGATCGGAACCCGGCGAACAGGCCTTTGGTGCGCTGCGCCGCGGGGGCCGCTTTCTGGTGATCGGATTTGCCGGCGGCAAGCCCCCGCGCCTGCCGCTGAACCACGCATTGGTCAAGAATATCGCCATCCACGGCTTCTACTGGGGCGGCTACCGCAGCCTCGATCCCGCTGCCCTGCGCCGCAGCCTGCAGGGCCTGTTCCAGATGTTCGACGCGGGCCGCCTGAAGCCCGTCGCCGGGGCCAGCCTGCCGCTTGAACGCCTGACCGAGGGTTATCAGCTGCTGCGCGACCGAAAAGCGGTCGGGAAAGTGATAATCACCTTGTGAGTGCGCGCTTTTGTCCGGTGTGAATCGTTGAAACGCGCCCCGACCTGACTAATATTATAGGCGATAAGGGTCAGCGTGGCCGACCCATCCTAAAGGGAGACTTCGATGGCAGATTACAACAACTACCGTACCGCGCAGGGCGTCGGCACCCGGCAGGCGGTGTACGATGAAGGCCTGCGGGCCTACATGAACAAAGTGTATGGTCTGATGGCGGTCGGCATGGGTGTTACCGCCGTCGCAGCCTTTGGGATCAGCACTGCGGCGGTCGATGCCGGCGGTCAGCTGACCTCGCTTGGCATGGCGATCTATGCCTCACCGCTGAAATGGGTGATCATGTTCGCCCCGCTGCTGGTCGTTTTTGCCTTCGGCGCGGCGCTGAACCGCCTGTCGGTCCAGGGCGCGACGATGCTGTTCTACGGCTTCGCGGCCTTGATGGGCCTGTCGATCAGCTCGATCTTCCTCGTATACACCCCGTTCTCGATCGTGCAGACATTCCTTGTGACGGCCATCGCCTTCGCGGGCCTGTCGCTGTGGGGCTATACGACCAAGAAAGACATCTCGGGCTGGGGCAGCTTCCTGATCATGGGCGTGATCGGCCTGATCGTGGCTTCGATCGTCAACATCTTCCTGCAGTCCTCGGCGATGCAATTCGCCATCTCGCTGCTGGGTGTGCTGATTTTCGCTGGCCTGACCGCCTATGACACGCAGAACATCAAGAACACCTACCTGCAGATGCGCAACTCGGATGCCGATTTCATCGGCAAGGCCGCGATCATGGGCGCACTGCAGCTGTATCTGGACTTCATCAACCTGTTCATGTTCCTGCTGCAATTCATGGGCAACCGCGAGTAAAACTTGCGAACATGACGACTTCGGGCCCCTCTGGCGATGCTAGGGGGGCTTTTCTGTTGGCCGAAAGATGGTTTCGCAGTTGCAAGGGTCGCGTCACGCCCCCGCGGCGCGACCCGCGGCGAAGCTTGGCAAAGGCAGGTTTCCTTGGCGACGTCCCTTCTCTGGCATTTGACAGTGTCGGACTGAAATCGCGACAACGATCCGGGCGTACCATTAGGCCATCGCGGCGTGACCAGTCGTCCCTCCGGATGGTGTCAGGCTCTCACTCCCAAGCCCAAGCTGTAGCCCCAACCCGGTGACGCAACGACGCCCTGAAGGCAGGTTAATCCTCTGCCACAGCGCCAAAGAAACAGACATCTCGAACCGCGCTCTCATTTAGGGTGGCTTTTTTCGCTCGAACCGACAGTTTCGCCTTGTAACCCGCACATTCCATTGGCTATACGCGTCGACGGAGACGTGGCCGAGTGGTCGAAGGCGCTCCCCTGCTAAGGGAGTAGGCGGGAAACCGTCTCGAGGGTTCGAATCCCTTCGTCTCCGCCATACCACTCTGATCTATTGTTTAATTTCAGATAGTTAGGCTGAAGTCGCTGCTGCCTCAGGCTACACACGAGGTTACACAGCGTGGTTTTAGTCTACGAAATCGGAGCGATCCGGGTCATGTGTCAGCACATCGAGCCGAAGAAAAACAGGTGGTACTACCGGCGGCGGATTCCAGTGTACTGTCGCGAGTTGCACCGGGACCCTGCCACCGGCAAGAAGCCTGACCAGATTTACTTTTCGCTGAAAACCTCAAGCAAAACTGAAGCCACTAAGCTTGCCGTCAGCCACACGCGGCGGCTGGATGCACTGTGGATGGCCCATAGGAACGGCAACATCGACCCCAAGATTTCGCTGGCGCGGCTTGAGGCTGCAGGGCTTCGTCCGGGCGATGGTAAGGCCTACCCCGATCTCGATCCTGTTACCGATTTCGTGGACGATCTGCTGGGCCGCTATGATCCGCACGAAGAACGCCCCCTACCCACCCCACAGCAGCAGATGACCTACGATATCCTGATGACGGGACAGGTCCACGGACGCTCAGCGATGCCCGCGATAAGCATATCGAGTTGGGCAAGCTGTCCAAGGAACCCAAGCAGATCCAACAGTTTGAACGGGCTTGGAACATCCTTATGAGCGTAACCGGGGATATAACGCTGGACAATCTGAGGCGCGATCACGCCAACCGTTTCGTCAAGGCCGTCATCAGCCGGGGCAAGGGGCCGGACGGCAATGGCCCTGCCACGGTCGAACGCTATCTGAAGCAGGTCAGCCCGGTGATCACCACCGCGATCAGGGAGTTTGAGCTGCCGATCACGAATCCTTTTATCGGTGTCACCATCCCGAATAAATCCGAGGGTCAGAGGAAGCCCCGCGCCTCGTTCAGCACAGCTGAATTGCGGGCGATCCAAGAGGCGTGCCGGGGCAAGAACGATCAGAGGCGCTGGGCAATTGCTATGCTGTCGGACACGGGTGCAAGGCTTGCCGAGGTGGTCGGGCTGCGAAAATCGGATGTGGTTCTAGACGACCCGGTCCCCCATATCGTCATTACCGGCCATCCCCAGCGACGGCTGAAAACTCCAGCCTCCAAACGCAAAGTTCCCCTTATCGGTGAGGCCCTCTGGGCAGCACAGCAAGGGATGCAAACTGCTGGCGACCTGCTGTTCCCTGACTTCGCCCCGCGCCAACCTGACAGCCCGGTCAACGCGGCATCGGCCTCGGCAGCCCTCAACAAGTGGCTAAAGGATAATAAACTGGTCCGAGAAGGCCAGACCATCCACAGCTTTCGCCACACCATGCGGGACCGTCTGAGACATGTCGAGGCACCTAAAGAAGTTGCCGACGCCATCGGAGGCTGGGCGAGGCAGAGTGTCGGGGATGGCTATGGCGACGGGTATGAACTGGCGAAGCTGAAGGAGTATATGGACAAGCTGTAGCCTTGATCCTGGGATCACGGACACTGCGTGGTGTGGAGTGGCCCGGGATCGGCCCATAGCTGCCGTTCGTGGGAGTCTCAATGGATGGCTGGTTTCCAGTCTAGAGTTACCGGTCATGCCAATTGCACCGAACCGCGACATCCAGAGAAAGGTGGTCGGCTTTGTCAAGGGCGTGACGTGACAAACACCCCTAGCCCACAGCGCACCGCAGATGCACGCCGCCTTAGTCGATGTCCTCACCTAGCTAAGGACGACGAAGACTGAGCCGCTCTGGCGAACCCGGAGCGGCTCAGTCTCAGAAGCGAACCACGCGACCAACAAATCAACCTCGTGAATTTCGTTGACATCAGGCAGCTATGGAAACTCTCATGCTCCAAACAGCTCAGGAACCACCATGTCCACAAACCAACCGACCGACCGCCTTAACCAAGCCTTAAGCACGATTGATGACGGCAGATCCATCCTCGTACTCGGCGCCGGTTTTAGCATGGGGGCCACCAATGCTGACAACGAAAAGATGCCGTCCGCCAACAAGCTTGCTTCGATACTCGCTGAGAAAATTGGGGAGGATGAGGAGACGGGTCTTGAGGAAATTAGCGGGCTTTATTTGGAGGATCACAGTCGCGCGGACCTTCTCGCTCATTTGAAGGGAATGTTTACCTGTGTAGAGCCTACTCCCGCCCAAACTGAAATAGCTAATGCGCCTTGGCGGAGGATATACACAACTAACTACGACAACGTAGTGGAGAAATCCCAAAAGAAGCCTGGCCTGATCAGCTTAACAAGAACCCATGACCCAAAGGCAATGACAGCCGGCTCGTGCTGCGTTCACCTCAACGGCTTCATCGAAAATTCTCATGAGGGGAGTTTCGATGACGAAATAATGCTTACAGACGTACAGTATTTTACGAATGAACTTCGCGACAGTCCTTGGGCTGCAAGGTTGAGGTCAGACTTCCATTCGGCTCGAAATATATTCTTCGTAGGTTATTCCCTGTACGATTTCGATATTTCAAAGGTGCTATTTGAAAGTGCTGCATCAAGAAAGAAGATATTCTTCATCCAGCATGATAAGCTCAGGAGATCTCAGAAAGTAAAGTTCGAAAGGTTTGGTGAGCTTCACAGGATTGGCGTCGAAGAGTTTGCCACGTTGATTGGGCGGAGGGTGAGGTCGACCGACGATAGCCTCAAGCACGGCTTTCTCGCGAACTTCCGAGAGGAAGAGGTCTACGAAACCCAACCCAAGCGACCCAGCATCGAGGTGATGCGGCCCTTCCTGACAAAGGGGACAGTAGACCTAGACTGCCTCTCTTGGGATATCTCACAAGGAGAACAAGACTATCGCGTCGAACGCCCTGCGGTCGAAGTAGTTTCCCCAAACAATCTCCCGCTGGGGTCTACAGTAATCGTCTCTGGAGACATCGGTAGTGGGAAAAAAGTATTCCTTGAGGAGGTTGTGCTGCGATATAGCCAAGAGCAATTTCGATGCTTTCGGTTTGACGGTCTCTCAGAGGACTTGTCCGACGACATAGAGTACCTCAGTCACGCAAGTGACAATGGTGACGTTCTCATAGTCTTCCCGGACTATTATAACCATGAGGGTTTAATAAATCTAGTTAGGGCAGGTGTACCTAAGGCCACACTCATAACGACCAGTACCATTGCTGCCCTGGAGCTGAGCAGGACTAAACCGTTCGACGGTGACAGCAGTGTAATAGTTGTTTCACTTGAGACGCTAAGCGCTGAGGAAATCCGGGCATGGGATAGGCTTCTGGACAGCAACGCTTTGTGGGGAGAAAATGCCGGAAAATCTGAATTCGACCGGCAGAAATTTATTAAAATCAGTTGCCGTGCTAGGCAGCGTGATCTTTTGCTCTTTCTCTTTGACCAAGAGGCGATCAAGGAAGAGATTAGATCGGTCTTCCTGGATGCCAAGCGGGAGGGCGCTGATTCTTCCGCTCAACTAGTGAAGTATCTCGCAATTACCTCCTCCAACCATGATCCCTCATTTTCTGAAGTTCAAGAGATACTGGGTCTTAAGTTTGCAAGGACAGTTGCTTTAGGGCGGGCAAGGTGGACATATGAACTCTTGGCACTTGAAAATGGTCGTCGAAAAGTCACGTCGTCAATATTCGCCCAGTACCTCCTTAGAGAATTTGTAGCTGATCGCGAAATTATTGATGAACTTTCCGAGTTGGCGATGCAACTCGACCATGCAGCGCAGAGCAACAGGAATTTTTCAAAGCTTAAGAACTTTCCGATGAGGTACGCCTTCATTGAGCGACTATTTTCGGAAAGAGGAAAGAGGGAGAAATTAGTAGAGTACTATGAGGCGCTTCGACAAAATGGACTGGGTTTGAACAATCCGCAGTTCTGGCTCCAGTATGCCATTGCTCGCATGTCTTTCGAGGACTACCCCTTAGCCAGCGATCTATTTGACACCGCTTATGCCAAGTCTGAGCGGATGACTGACTACGATACTTACCAGATCGACAATCACTACGCTCGGTTTCTAATTGAATCAGCTCTAAACTCCGGGGATTGGGAGCTGGCGCGCGAGAACTTCGGTAAAGCTCACGAAATTCTTTCTGCACAAATGGCTTCAAAGAAGCAAGGACACTATCCCTTTAGGGTGGCTTGTGCATACTTGGATTTTGTCGAGCGATATGAACGCAATATGACAAACGACGACCTTAATGACTTTGTTGCCTCTTGCCGGGAAGTAGTAGATTTCCTCAAGGATGCTCCAGAAGAGCTTCATCGGAATACGTATGTCAAAAAGTGTGGAAGCCGAATGCCGCGAGCTATTGAATATGCTGAGGAGGTAATTTTCGGATCGTAGTGTTGAGTTCAACTCGTCGACTGGGAAAGTTAGGGCGGGCCCTTGATTTAGGGTGGGTCGGTTTTTCTCCGGTTGGAAACATGCGAGAGACTTTCCGTTCCTACAGGCAGTCGTGCGATTGGAGGGCGCTGTCCAAGGTCCACGTTTCTGCGCTTCGCTGCCGTTCATTCGGGGCGCAGCGAACGAGCGCTTTCCGCCCTCATTAGCGTTCACAGTAATGCCACAAGCTCCCCCTAAATCCTGCTAAGGGCATCCACCCATTAGCTGCTGATATCCATCAAATATCATAGCCATCACGGTAGCCAGCCACGGCCCCTTCTAGCTCTTCATCTCACTCACCGGGGTTCGCCCGACCACTCTGTTGAACGCCCCGGACAGACACATACGCCCGATGTTCTTGTCATTCTCGGGAACGATGATGCTGTCATGGATCGACGGCGGAAAGGGGATTCTGTGTCTCTGTGACTTGCAGCAGCTACTGCAACTGAGCGAACTCTTTGAGTTATGAACCTTTGGTGTTCTTCTTAGATCACTCGATAGGTTCGTTCCGAAGGGTAATATAGTATGGGGCAGACGCTTTGGGATGCCCATCCCCTTGCTCTCCATTGGATTGTACCAAAGCAGAAACGAAGGGATGGGCGAGGATGTTGCGTCAGCGGCTATCAGGCTTTGGCAGCAAGAAAACGGCGGCGGATGACGGTCGGGTTCTCTGAGCCCAGATCAAAGATGGACTCGACGTTAAGCACCGTCAGAATGTCGGCCGCTTCGTGACCCGGCTTATTCAATGCTTCGTACAACCATTTGCAGTTGCTTCTCAACGCCGGGTCCAAGCATTTGCTGTCCGGGAAAAGCTTGGCGATCACAGGTCCCCTCAGTTTCGTTGAAGGAATCTCATCGGCCAGTCTGGAAAGCTTGCCTCCGAACTCGATGTAGCATTTGAGTTTCCTTCTTTTTGCTCTTGCCTGATCCTCCTTGCTCTTATGCATTTCGTTCAAATGTCCGTTGATGAAACTATCTTCATCATTCATTGAGCGTTCACTTTCTTGATTGTCAGGACTTCGGTGATTGAGCACCCCCACATCGTCCAACTATATCTGTTGGCAATCTGGGCTATCGTACCCATGTGTTCGTATCCGGGACAGAACAGCAGCTTGTTCGTTCTGTCTGGGTAGAGAAATATCTTGATTGTCAGCAGTGAGCGGATTTGCCCGTGGCCATTCTCTGCCAGCGTTATTATTCGCTCGATTATTGCACCCCGTTTTTCCGGGTCTTTTTCTTTTCCGATCACATCAACTAGGCGAATGTTGCGGTCGAACAGATCAAGGTTTTCACGCCACTTGGTCGGGCTGCATTGGGAATTGTGCGGATTCTTTTCGCGATCCTTCCGGGAAAACGCGGTCTTGCGGCATCCGGGGGAACAGAATTTCTGATCCTTGCGGCTTGGCATAAAGCCAGACCGGCAGGCAGGACAAAGCCGTTCCCCCGCGCGCAGTCGGGTGGGTTCTTTCATCATCATGTTCTGATTTAAAGGTGGTCTTACCGCCTGATGGCGGAAGAAGAAGGAAGCATTCATCCTTCTCTATGTGGGCCGCTAGTGGTTACAGAATCTCGTTGGAAGCAAAACGGCGGCTCTAGACCCGCAACACCCACCTCTCTGGTTGATTCTCTCAGCCTCTCAGAGCCCTGTAGACGGACCTTTCCGATATCCCTAGGGTTTACGGCTATCTCTGACCGACGAAGCCCCTCAGCGGCCAGTTCTCGGGCTCTCAGGGCCTGCCTCATGGCGGTCGGAGCACGGCCCTTATACTTCCCGTCAGCCTTTGCCTTGGCGATGCCTTCCCGCTGCCGTTCCAGCATCATCTGCCGCTCGAATTGGGCAACCGACGCCATCATGTTCAGGATCAACTCACCGGTCGGGGTGCTGGTGTCCAAGCCCAGATCGAGGATGCGCAGGCTGACGCCCTTGCCACTGAGGGTTGCCACAAGCTGCCCCAGATGGGCGACGTTGCGGGCCAGACGGTCAAGCTTGGTGACAACCAGCGTGTCGCCCTCCCTCAGATAGTCCAGACAGGCGGCAAGCTGGGGGCGCGAGGCAACGGAGCTGACCTGTTCCCGAAACATCTTGCCGCATCCGGACGCAGCCAGTTCCCGCAGCTGGGCCTCAAAGCCTGCCACCTGTTCAAGCGTGCTGGTCCGGGCATATCCGACGATTGCCGTCATGGTCATTCTCCTGCCAATAGGGTGTAAAAGGTACGGAGCGACGGGCTGCCAAAAGCCAAAACCCACTCCATTGTCCGCTCAAAATGACACGGCAGGTCAGTGCCACAGGGGCAGGACCTAATGGCAGATCACCGGACAGGGGCAAGAGCGCGCACCCAACGGGCAAACCCGGCCCGACCCCCTTATGAAATCCATAGGGGTCCCAAAGGGGGGTATGGGCTTCGGAAGACCGACTTCAAAAAACCGGGGTTATGGTCGCTTATTGTTATTGTTCGTTATCGAGGCTCTGGCGTTCTTCAAAAAGGACAAGCGGCAGCGAAAGCACCGATACAGCGACGAAACGCACCGCCCGAGAGGTTACACAAAACACGCGCCAGAGACACGCAAGGTGCGGAGCACCTGTTGCAAGTAACTGAATTATATTGCATTTATGGGGCATCGAAACTGACCTGAGTCACTTCGTCTCCGCCACCCACCATTTTCATTGAATGGCCTAGGGGGGCTTGCTAGCGTATAAGTCTATGGGCTTATTCGCTTATTCGCGTTCGCTGATTGCGTTCTTTTCACTTCGATTGCGCTCGGTTCTATTCGTTCCGTGGTATGAAAGGTGGTACGTCCGATGGCCTTCACCTTCGGCAAACTGACCAAGAATCTCGTGCGCACCCTCGGCCCAGGGCGGCACGGCGACGGCAATGGCCTCTACCATGTCGTCGACCCATCCGGTGCCCGGCGCTGGATCGTGCGCGTCACCGTGAAGGGGCAGCGCAATCGCCAAGGCAAGCCCAATCGAACGGACTTCGGCCTAGGGTCAGCGCTCGTTCTCTCTCAAAGCCAGAAGATTACGGTCGCAGCTATTGCTGAGAAGAAGGTTTGCGGACAGCGATCATAGCGGGTCGCAACCCTCCTCCAGTCCTTGAGCCTGCCGAACATGAT
>NZ_FOHO01000018.1 GCF_900111675.1 Paracoccus homiensis
ACACACGTAAGTGCCACGACGCCATTGCCGACCGCGGCGCCCATGCCGTCATCCCGCCCCGCAAGAACGCGAAGCCCTGGAAGACGATCACCGCTGGAGCCGTGGCGCGAAACGAGGCCCTGCGCGCGGTGAAATACCTGGGCCGCGCGCTCTGGCGACGATGGAGCGGATACCACCGCCGAAGCCGCGTCGAGACAAAGATGCATTGTGTGAAGTTGCTGGGGCAGCGGCTCATGGCGCGGGACTTCGACCGTCAGGTCGCTGAACTCTAGGTCCGAATCGCCGTCCTGAACGGATACACCGCGCTCGGCATACCCGTCACGGAAGCTGTGGGATAAGTCCGTCCGGGAAAGGGGGAACCTCGGCCATCACCCGATTTGTGCAACAGAGTCACCTTGGGTTGGTCTAAGGTAAAAAGATGCAGAAACCTATAAAGACGCATTTGTCTTCGAACGGGGTTTGGCGGTGCCCATCGGGGTATTTCGACAAGTGTTCTAAAAGATGCTTTTTGAACGGCTTCGTCGAAGCTGACCTTGGAGCAGCTGCGGCGAAAGAGCGCTTCGTCCCGCATTCCGGACGCTCTCGAGCTAGATCATGCTGCGCGATGCCACCGATGGCCGGTTTGGGGAAGCTGCGCTGCAGAGATGACGACCCCGACCAACGGCAGACAAGGGCCGCGAGTGACTGTCAGCGAGGTTGGCAGAGCGGCGGGTTCGCGTGGAGTGCCAACTCTATCTTGCCAAAGGGTTCATGACGCGTAGTCTGGTTCTAACCACGAATCTTGTTCGCAAATGCGCCGGGCGACAGGCCCTCGTGACGGACAAAGGCCAAGCCGAAGGCGCTGGCGGACCCGTATCCGACCTTCAGGGCGATCTCGGAAATGGTCAGCCCGCCCTGCCGCAGCAAGGTCTTGGCCAAGGCCATGCGCCATTCGATGGCGTATTGCAGTGGCGCGCGGCCGACCTGCCTGCGGAACCGCTCGAAAAAGCCGGAGCGCGACATGCCGGCAGCTTTCGCCAGTTCTGACACGGAAAGCGGGCTGTCCGGCTCGGCGTGGATGCGTTGCAACGCGGCCGAGAGCTGCGGATCCGACAGGCCGCGCAACAGCCCGGGTGGCAGGGTCGTCGCCTGATCAGAGCGCAGGGCCTCGATCAGAAGAACTTCCAGCAATCGCTCGAGGATCAATCCGCGCCCCGGACGGTCGGCGCGGGTTTCCTCGTGGATCACCGGCACCAGGGTCGTCAGGCGGTTCTGATCAGAGACATGGATCATCTCCGGCAGCAGTGACACCAGAAGGCTTCTGGCCGGCGTGTCAAAGCTGCAATGCCCGACGAGGGCGCGCATATCGACCGGGGCCTCAATCGCGCCAAGCCGGAACTGTCCGGGGCCAGTTTCAAGCGGCAGCTGGGGCACATGGGGCGGCGGGGGCACCTCACTGGACATGTTAAAGCCCTGCAGGTGAGGGATCAGCACGAAATCGCCAGCCTTCAGAGTGACCGGATCGCGCCCGATGACATGCAGCCGGCACCGCCCCTCGACCATCGCGCAGTAGAAGGGGCTGGCCGTGTCATGACGCTCCACCAGCCAATGGCCACCTGCTTCGACCATCTTGGAGACGGAGACCGCAGGCTTGAGCAGGGTGACGACACTGGAAAGAGGATCTGAGGGGCTGTCGAGCATCTGTTCGGACGATCTATGGGCGATTGTGGACTTCTCTGTATACCCAGGCCGAGTTCTGCCGTCTATCTCTCTGTCACACAAGACAAGGAGAGCTCAAATGCCCCGTATCCTCATCACCGGTTGTTCCTCCGGTTTTGGACAGGCCATTGCCCTGCAGTTCCTCGATCAGGGCTGGGATGTCATCGCCACGATGCGCAGTCCCTCCGTCGAAGGGCTGCCCGAGTCCGACCGGCTGCAGGTGCTGGCCTTGGACGTCACCGACCCCGAAAGCATTGCAGCGGCGATTGCCGACGCGGGCGAGATCGATGCGCTGGTGAACAACGCCGGTGTCGGCATGCTCAACGTGCTCGAAGGCGCTGACATCGCCCGGGCCCGTGAGCTGTTCGAGACCAACGTGCTGGGCGCCATGGCCATGACCCGCGCCGTGATGCCCGCCATGCGCGCGCGCCGCAGTGGCGTCATCGTCAACGTCAGTTCCAGCGTGACGCTGCGCCCGTTGCCTGCGCTGTCGATCTACAGTGCCAGCAAGGCCGCGCTGAATGCCTTTACCGAAAGCTTCGCGCTTGAGGCTGCTGAATTCGGGATACGTGCCCGGTTGGTCCTGCCCGGCAGCGCACCGTCGACATCCTTCGGACGCAATGCGGTGGCGCGAATGGGCATGGATGTGCCCGAGGCCTACGGCCCCTTCGTGCAAGCCTATTTTCACAGCCTTCAGTCCGCGACCGAGAAGACCGAGGCGCAGGATGTCGCTCAGGCCGTCTGGCGTGCCGTCACGGATGAGACTGCGCCCATGAAGCTGCCTGCAGGCGCGGACGCACAGACCTGGTTCCGCGAAGCCGGCCTCGCCACGGCGTGATGCATCCGCATGCTGATACTTCTCTCGAGCGGAGACACCCATGAACAGACTGATCACTTTCTCCCGCGCCCTGCCGACACCAGAGCCTGAGATCACCGTCGCCTATACGCCGATCCAACTGCCGATGCCCGGTCGCCAGCCGCTTGAGATGCGCCTGACGATACCTGCTGCCGGCAGGGACCTACCCATCGTGATCCTGTCGCATGGCTTCGGTCCCTCGAACTACATCCCGTCCAAGGACGGCTATGCCCCGGTTGTGCAGTTTTGGGCCGAACGGGGCGTGGCCGTCATCCAGCCGACCCACGCCAGTTCGCGGGTCGGCGGGCTCGACCCGAATTTGCACGGTGGGCCTTTCTTCTGGCGCGAGAGGGTGGCGGAAATGCGCGCCATCCTCGACCAGTTGGCCGAGGTCGAGAGACAAGCTCCCGCCGCGGCCGGGCGGCTGGACCATGACCGGATTGCGGTGGCCGGGCATTCCCTTGGCGGGCACACCTGCAGCCTGCTGCTTGGCGCACGGCTACAGGGTGAGGACTTTTCCGATCCGCGGATCCGTGCCGGCATCCTTCTGGCCTCTCCGGGTCGTGGCGGTGCGGACCTGACACCCGAGAATGCCGCTCGTTTTCCGTTCTTCGATGTGGATTTCAGCGGTATCAGCACCCCGACGCTCGTGGTTTGCGGTGCCGACGACGACCCGCATTTCACGCCCCGCGGCCCCGATTGGCACGCCGATCCGTTCTTTGAGGCCCCCGGGGCCGAGGCTCTGCTGACGATCAACGGCGTCGGCCATGGCTTGGGTGGCATCGCAGGGTGGGACGCGCGCGAAACCGAAGCAGAGGACCCGGACGCGCTCGAGTCCACACGCCGGCTGACGCTGGCCTGGTTGAGGAGCACCTTCGCGATCGAGCCCGCCGCCTGGACACAAAGCAAGTTTGCACTCGAAGAAAACGCGGCATCAATTGCGGAAATCACATCAAGATAGACGCCCCGTTCAGGGACAGAGTGGTCCGCACAGCGGTCACGAGGTCGATGGAGATGCTGCACGCCGAACGAACGTCCGGTTCGGTGAAGCCGCACCGCTAAACCGGCTAACCAACGGCCGCTGAGGGCCGAGTGCGCGAGTCAGGGGCTGCCCCGCGCCGTTCGCGGCACCAGGGCCGGCAGATCGACGCGAGGAGCCCTTTGCGGACGGTCGTTACATCCAGCGGCTGACCCCTACCAGCCACGCCGCCTGATCCGGGTAGCAATCGTTGCAGGCTTTGAAGCCCTGTTGCCGCGCTGCCTCTGGCGTGTCGAAGAACCTGATTTCATCACGGCGCGGTCGGTTGCGGCAAATGGGGGAATGATAGATCTGGTCGCTTTCCCGACCGTACACGAAAGCTCCTGCCGCCTTCACATCGCAAATTTCAATGGCCTTCCAGCGTTGATCGTCGATACTCATTCTATGGCGCCTTTCGTATGCTGGTTGTGGCCCGCAGTAGCCGCCCGTCGATTGCCGCCAGACCTGCACCGATCAGCGCCATCCCCGAAAAATGGCGCGGGAGCAGGGTTTCTTCGAGGAAGAGTGTTCCAAGCAGGATCGCGCTGACCGGAATTAGAAATGTCACCAGCAGCAGGTTGGTGGCCCCTGCCGTGGCGAGAATGCGGAAGTAGAGTACATAGGCCAGAGCGGTTGAAATCGCGGCCACGCCGACCAGTGCTCCGATAGCTGTCAGACTGGGAGGTGGCAGCGTCCATGGCCGATCCAGAACCATCACCAGCGGGAGCATGATCAGACTTGATGCAATGACTTGTCCTGTCGCGGTGCCCATGGGGCTGATGCCCATGGCGCGGAAACGCCGCCCGTAAATTCCTGCAAAGGCGTAGGACACTGCACCCGCGAGGCAAAGGAACTGTGCGATGACGCCCGTGCCCAGATCGCGCATCGCATCCTGTCCGATCATCACCGCGACTCCGGTAAAACCGATCAGCACACCGACGAATTTGCCCACAGTCATGCGTTCATCACTGGTCAGAAGGTGAGCCAGCATGACGGTGA
Source organism: Paracoccus homiensis (assembly GCF_900111675.1). Lineage (GTDB taxonomy): Bacteria > Pseudomonadota > Alphaproteobacteria > Rhodobacterales > Rhodobacteraceae > Paracoccus > Paracoccus homiensis. Next base: position 4,572 of record NZ_FOHO01000018.1, read on the forward strand.
ACAATGGCGTAGAGGCGTTCAGGATCGATGCCACACCTGAGGCGATGTGCTGTTGTCCCCAAACGATCAGAATGAAGGGGACCGCATTGTTCAGAAGGCCCATGCCGAAGAAGGCTGCCCAGACCCGCCGGTCATGCGGTAAACGCTCGCCTCGGAGGCGCATGATCATCAACAGAATGATTGCGGCCAATGCCACCCGAGATACGACCACGGTGAATACGGGCAGTTCCCGCACCGCTAACTCGTTGAAAAAGAACGATCCGCCCCACACCGTGGCAAGGGCTAGCAACATAGCCCATTCCAACGAGGTCATAGTGCGGTTCTTTGATGCGCTTTGCTGCATTGTTCCTCCAGTTTTCGAGGAACGTTAGACGCGGCGAACACACTTTGGGCACTCATTTCGGGCGTTTCATTCCCCTTATGTCGGGATTGTGCCGCTATAAGGTGCTACCGCGCGACCCGCTTCTTGCTCTTAAATCACCGAATGACCGCATCGTCCCGCACCGCTGACCTTGGGGCCCTGGACTATGCTGCGCGGTGCCATGAAGGTCCGGTATGGGGAAGCCGCGCTGCGGCAATGGTGATCCTGGCCAATGTCGGCTTTGGGCCGCCTGTGACGGCGGCCCGGTCCATTAGATTTCAACACTTTCGGAGATGGCAAGCGCGTCTTCTAGGTTCACGCCCAGATACCGGACCGTGCTGTCCATCTTGGTGTGTCCCAGAAGAAGCTGAACGGCGCGCAGGTTCCCCGTCTTCCGATAGATCTCTGCGACCTTCGTCCGGCGCATGGAGTGAGTTCCGTAGGATGTGGGGTCCAGGCCGATAGATGACACCCAATCCCGAACGAGACGAGCGTACTGCCGTGTCGAGATGTGCAGGCGCTCATGGAAACGGCCCGGCCAGAGAAATTCCGAGCCGACCATCAACGGCTCTTCCATCCAGCGCGACAGCGATTTCCGCGTTCCTTCCGTGATCTCAAACCTGACCGGCCGTTGGGTCTTGCTTTGAATGATCGATGCACGTTCCTTGACCTGGCCGGAAGCGTAGACGTCGACGACCTTTAGTTTCACCAAGTCGCAGCCACGGAGCTTGCTGTCGACGGCCAAGTTGAAGAGGGCAAGGTCGCGATGGTTCCCGGCGATCTCCAGGCGAACGCGGATGGCCCAGACATGTTTCGGCAAAAGTGGGCGTTTCTGACCGATCAGGCGCCCCTTGTTCCAGGCAGGGCGGCAAGCGCGGATGGCAGGTAAGTTGGCAGTCGGCATGTTCTGTTCTCCAACCTCCTCGCCCAGCCTCGACACCAACCTCATGTTGGTGACACAGTATACCACATCAAGCCAGCCCACCGCGAAGGTCTGCTCCGAGCCCTTCGCAGCCGTCGGGGCCTTGCCGTGTTCCACGTTTCGTGCAAATGGCCGCACCAGTTTGAAGGGGGTGAGATCTATGGACGACGTGCAGATAGTTAAGCTCGGTGCAGCAGAACTACCGCTCTTTAAAGCGATCCGCTTGGAGTCTCTGCGCCGTGCTCCCTCGGCTTTCGCCAACACAGAAGCAGACTGGTTGTCGCTGCCTGACGCAGAGTGGCTTAGCCGATTGAAGAACCCCGTTTACGCCGTGCTGAGAGGGGATGAGCCCGTTGGACTTATGGGGCTGTTGCTCCAGCACGGTGAGAAGAAGGCGCATCGTGCCACGCTGATCATGGCCTATCTGCGTGAAAGCGAGCGCGGGGGCGGACTAGCGGACAAACTCTTGAAAGAGCTTACAGCTTTCGCCCTAGGGAATGGTATTCGCCAGCTTGAGTTGAACGTCAGCGATCACAATGTCCATGCTATTCGCTTTTACAAGCGCCATGGCTTTGAGCAAGTGGGTAGGATTCCTCGGGCGCTGATCGAAAGCGGCCGAGAAGTCGACGAACTGATCATGGTTCGAAGATTGTCGTAGCTGAATGACCGCTTGGTCCCGCATTCCGGACGCTCTCGAGCTAGATCATGCTGCGCGATGCCACCGATGGCCGGTTTGGGGAAGCTGCGCTGCAGAGATGACGACCCCGACCAACGGCAGACAAGGGCCGCTTTCACCAATCGCCTAGCCCCCCGCCTGCTTAGAGCTAATTTGATTTCTTCACTCAGTCTTTAGAACATTATCGATGACGACATGATCACCGCCAAGTGGTGCGATAGACTTCAGCCGAGCAAATCCAAAAAAGGCCAATTAAGCTGTAAGAAGCTGTGCAGCGGGTCCGTCGACGATCATCATCGGACAGCCCTGCGAACAGCGTTCGACCCTGCTGTCGATGCCGTAAAGCTGGCGGATCAGGTCGGGCGTCAGAACCTCCAGCGTCGGCCCGGTTTCGACGATCCTGCCGCCGGCCAGGGCGATCGTTGTCGTGCAGGTCCGCATCACCTGATTCAGGTCATGTAGCGCCAGGATGACGACGGCCCCGGTTTCCGCGGCGTATCTGCGCAGCGCGTCGAGGATTTCGAACTGGCGGTAAAGGTCGAGCGCCGAGGTCGGCTCGTCCATCAACACGACCTTCGGCCGGGTAACCAGCGTCTGCGCGATCGACACGGACTGCCGCTGGCCGCCCGAAAGCTCGGGGAGTTGCTGCTCTGCCAGATGCGCGATGCCGAAACGGTGCAAGACATCATCCACGGCCGCGAGTTCTTTTGCCGACAGACGCCAGCCGCCTGAGCCCTGTTTCAGGGCCAGGATGATGGACTCATACACCGTCAGAGCCGCGGTCATCGCCGTGTCCTGCGGCATGTAGCGAAGGTCGCTGTCTGTGGCATCGGACAGCCGAACGCTGCCGGTCCCGCGCAGCTGGCCGGCGATACGCCGGAACAACGTCGATTTGCCTGCCGCATTCGCACCGACCAGCGCCGTCAGCGCCCCGCCCTCGAGCCACGGTGTCGAGGCGTTGGTCAGAATCTCACGTCGCCCGTAGCGTGCTCCAAGCTGTTCAAGCGCCAGCCTCACCATGCCTTGCGTCCCTTCGTGAGGATCAGCGCCATGAAGAACGGCACGCCGACCAGAGCGGTAATGATGCCGATCGGCAGGACGGCACCGGGCAACAGCGCCTTCGACAGGACCGACGTCGCCGACAGGATGACGGCCCCCGACAGCATCGCACCGGGGAGGAAGAAGCGTTGATCTTCGCCCAGCAGCAGTCGCGCGACATGTGGGCCGACGATGCCGATAAACCCGATGGTGCCGACGAAGGACACGGGCACGGCCGCCAGCAGGGAGACGAGGAACAACGCCTCCAGCCGCAGCCGCTTGACCGGTACGCCCATCGCCGCGGCGCGGGTTTCGCCCAGCCGGATCGCAGTCAGCGCCCAAGCTCGGCGCGCGAAGAGCGGCGTGCAGACCGCTAGGATCGCGGCGGTGATCGCAACCTTGCCCCAGGTGGCCTTGGTGAGGCTGCCCATGGTCCAGAAGACCACCGCCGAAAGAGCCTGTTCGGACGCGAAATATTGCAGCAGTGCCAGTGCCGCATTGAAGGTAAACACCAGCGCGATGCCCAGAAGGACGATGGTTTCCACCGTCACACCGCGCAGCGTCGACAGGCCGAAGATCAGCAGTGAGGCCGCCATCGCCATCACAAAAGCATTGACCGGCACCATCAGCCCGATCGCCGCCGGGAACAGGGTCACGCCCAGCACCATCGCCATCGCTGCGCCGAAACTGGCCGCCGCCGACAGGCCCAGCGTAAAGGGGCTGGCCAGCGGGTTCGCGAGGATCGTCTGCATCTGTGCCCCGGCCAGCGACAGGCTGGCCCCCACGGTCACGGCCAGCAGGGCCATCGGCATGCGGATGTCCCAGACCACGACACGCATCTGCAGATCCGCCCCACCGGGTGCCAGGATCGTTCGCAGCACGTCGGCCAGCGAATAGCGCGCGGGGCCGAGAGAGACATCGACGGCAACCGACAGCAGCAAGAGCCCCGCCAGACCGGCAAGGATGACCAGCCGACGTGCGACCAGTCCGCGATAGGTTCCCGCGTGTCGCGCGGGTTCGGTTGCGACGCTTGACATGCTGTCCTCGCAAATGGGGCGGCCATTGGGCCGCCCGCTGGTCTCAGTCGGTTTCGGCGTCGCCCAGCGACACCCAGTAGCCGGGGCGGTAATCGACCGGCAGGAAGCGTTCGTGCAGTTCTGCCAGCGTCGCCTCGGGATCGAGGTCGGTGAACAGGTCCGGATGGATCCATTTGGCCAGTTGCTGGACCGCAACGAAGCTGTAGGGCGTGTTGTAGAACTGGTGCCAGATCGCGTGAACCCGGCCGTTTTCCACCGCTTTGACGCCGGTATAGGCCGGACGCTCAAGCAGGGCAGCCAGCTTGCGGCGCGCTTCGTCCTCATCCGAACCCGGCCCGACACCAACCCAGGCGCCACCGGGAACATAGGCTTCCCAGTTGCCACCGGTCGCAACGATCACGTCCGGGTCCGAAGCGATGACCTGCTCGGCATTGACCGTGCCGAAGGTGCCAGGGATGAAGGGAGAGGCCATGTTCTCACCGCCCGCCAGTTCGACGAACCGTCCGAAGTTGCCGTTGCCGAAGGACATGCAGCAGTCCTCGGAGTATCCCGCGGCGCGTTCCACGAAGGTCAGCGGCCGCTCGAGGTCGGTTTGAGCCTCGATCACGTCCGTGACGCGGGCCATCTGTTCGGAATAGAAGGCGTTGAACTCGGCGGCGCGGTCATCCTCGCCGAAAAGCTGGCCGATGATCTCCATCGATTTCGGCGTATGCTCGAAGGGCTTCTCGCGGAAATCGACATAGACGATCGGAATGCCGACCTTGGCGAGCTTTTCCTCGTAGCCGGCCTCGTCGGTGGCCTGCTTGGCTTCCAGGTTCATCAGCAGGACATCGGGGTTCAGCGAAACCGCCTGTTCAATGTCGAAGGTGCCGTCCTTGAAGCCGCCGAAGGTCGCAATTTCGGTCAGCTGCGGGAATTTCTCGGCATAGGCCTCATAGCTTTCGGGCGATGCCTGTTGCAGGTCGTCGCGCCAGCCCACGACGCGTTCGAACGGATCGTCGCCGTCGAGGACCGAGGTGAAGAACACCTGCCGGCCTTCGCCCAGGATCACGCGCTCGACCGGCGCATCGACCGTGACCTCGCGACCGGCAATGTCGGTCAGGGTAATCGGATCGGCTTGCGCAAGGCTGGCTGCAAGCAGGCTCAGCGCGGAAGCGCCGAGATAGGCTCGAAGTGTCATGACAGGAATCCCGGTTGGATCAGTATGCCGCCGCCTTATAGTGGCTGACTAATTCAGTCAACATAGTGACCGACAGTTTCAGTCAGCATTGACAATTGACATCGCTGCGCTGCCGTTCAATTGCAACGGCATAACATCGGAAGGCGCGTCATGACCCTTGCAAGCCACACCAATCGCGACCTGCGTGACGATATCAGGGACTACTGGTCCGACCGCGCCGCCACCTTTGACAACGACCCCGGCCACAAGATCTCGGACGGTTCCGAAATGGTCGCATGGCGCGCCCTGTTCCGGCGTCATCTAGGCGAAGCGAATGGTCGGCGGTTGCTCGATCTCGCTTCGGGAACCGGCGAAATTGCCCGGCTGTGCCAGGGGATGGGGTTCACTGTCACCGGTCTCGACTGGGCCGAGCCGATGCTCGATCGAGCGCGGGCGAAACTGCCTGGCGTGACGTTCCTGCAGGCCGATGCCGAGCGTACGATGCTGCCCGACAACAGCATGGATGTCATCGTCACCCGCCACCTTGTCTGGACCCTTGTCGACCCCGCCGCCGCCTTTGCAGAATGGAAAAGGGTGCTGGTCCCGGGTGGGCAGCTGTTGATCGTCGATGGCGACTTCGTCACCAAGAGCTGGCTGGCGCGACTCATGGGGCGCATCATGCCGACAAACCCCCATGGCGAGATGTCACGGCATCAGGACATCCTGTCACGGGTGCATTTTTCTCAGGGCGCTCGTGCCGGAGAGGTGTCCGCATTGCTCACCGAGGCCGGTTTCGAGACTGCCCGAGTGGACACCAGGCTTGAGGCGATTCACAGGGCCCAGGCGTCACAGCTCGGGTGGCGCAAGTCGCTGCTTCGGCGTTCTGAACATCGCTATGCGATCTGCGCGTTGAAACCCCTCCGCGCGGAGTAGCGTGCCGAACGCGGACGATTCCATAGCAGTTTCAAATCGGCGGGCTGTAGAGCGACAACGGCAGCTTCGCCCCCCCACGGCTGACCCTGCCCGTCAGACCATGGCAAGCGAAGTGATCGATGACCGGTTCGGGGAAGCTGCAATGCGGCGAAGGGCTGTTCCGTGAACGGCAGCTCAGGGCCGTCAAGGCAAGCGCGCCCATGCTGCCGCTGCGAAGCCTCCAACGATTTAAGGGGGCATTTTGGGCTCAGATCCGACGCAGCATCCTGTGATAACGTGGCATAGTCAACGTCGGGTTGTCGTTGTGGGAGGGCATGGCGGATCGGAGGATCAGTCATGCAAACACAAAATCTTCCAGCCATTCGCGCGCTTCGCCCAGCATGGAACAAGGGCCGCATCGTCGGTCAGAAGCGGCCGCTGAAACCAAAACACGTCTGGGCAATCAGGGTTCGGCTGGAGCTGGCTCAAAACCAACGCGATCTTGCACTTTTCAATCTTGCCATCGACAGCAAGTTGCGCGGTTGTGATCTAGTGAAGATAAAGGTCGTGGATGTCATGGCATCCGGACAGATCAAGGAGCGCGCTTCGGTTTTGCAAAGTAAGACGCAGAAACCTGTGCGCTTTGAAATTTCTGAAGGCACGCGGGCATCTCTCGCAAGATGGATGCGGGAGCCGCTCATGGTCGGTTCTGAATACCTTTGGCCCGGTCGATTCCATGCACGGCTGCACATCTCGACTCGCCAGTATGCGCGGATCGTCCGGGATTGGGTGACGTCGATCGGTTTAGAAGATAGCGCCTACGGTACGCATTCGAAGCGTAGGACAAAAGTCACACAGATCTACAGGAAGACCGGCAACTTGCGGGCGGTCCAGCTCCTACTTGGGCACACCAAGATGGACAGCACCGTCCGGCATCTGGGCGTTGAACTGGAAGATGCCCTTGCGATTGCAGAGGCCATTGAAATCTGAAAACTTGGGCCGTCTTCGCGGACGGTCCAAAGCCGCCATGCATGCCCTGCAAAGGGAAGGCCCGGATCGCGATCCTTCAGGGCATTCCCTTGGCCCTTGGGTGCAGCCGCCCCGATACTCGCCACGATATTGCGATACGTGATCAAGGGCATCGGGTCCGCCTTCAATGACGGCGATGGCCAATGAGACTCAGGAGAAACCGTGCCCTGTGCGGTGATCTTCGTGTTCTCCTCAGGGCAACACGGTAACAATATTTTCGCTCTTGTGTGAAGCACTGTAGTCGGGGCAGCTTCATGGGACCCCTTCGACCACCCGCGAGACCCCATGAGCCGGAACTCACTGCGGCAGACGCTTCTGCCTGACACCCTTAACCGACTCGCCGAAGAGCCGGGGCTGTCAGTGCTGCTTGGGATCGAAGCTGGCGCGCTGACCGATCTGTCGAGCCTGATGGCCGCTGCGCTGACCGCCTGCCTGCCCGAGGGCTGCGCGCGGGACTGGCTGCGCGGGGTGACGGCTGAGCTCTTTCGCCGGGAGGTCGAGGTGCTGGACACGGCGCTCGATGACCTGCTGCTCACCACAGCGCGCGACGACCAGCCCGGCGGGGCCCCGCGCGTGCTTCTCTTCGCCAACGGTTATCACGCGCTGCTGTCCTACCGGGTCAGCCGGGCGCTCTGGATCGCCGGGGGGGAGGACCTCGCGCTGGCGATCAAGAGCCAGTTCACCCGTGCGCTTTCGATCGAGATCTGGCCGCAGGCAAGCATTGGCCGGGGCGTCTGGTTCGATCACGGGTTGGGGCTGGTGATCGGACAGACGGCGGTGATCGAAGAGGGCGTGAGCCTGTGGCATGGGGTGACACTGGGCTCGAACTTCGTCGATATGGGTGAAGGTCGGCACCCCAAGCTGCGCCGTGGCGCGGTGGTTGGTGCGGGCGCCAAGATCCTTGGCCCGGTCGAGGTGGGCGCAGGGGCAACGGTGGCGGCCGGGGCAATCGTGACCAAGGATGTGCCCCCGGCCACGTGGTGACCGGGCCGCGCGGGACCGATCGCGGCGCCGGGCGGTTCGCGGGCTTTGTCACGCTGGCAGAACTGAAAGGTGGCGCGGGATGACCTCGCTGGGGATCGACCATCCGCTGGTCTGTGTGCGCAATCTGGCCGAGGCGCGTGAGACCTACCTGAAGCTGGGTTTTCTCATTAAACCACCGGGGATGCATCCGTGGGGTACATCCACAGCGTTGGTGATCTTCCGCAACCAATTGCTGGAGTTGGTAGGTATCGGCGACGAGAGCCTGCTTGACGGATACCCGGCCGGAGATTTCCGATTCGGTCGCCATGTCCAGCACTGGCTGGAGGAGCGCGAAGGCGTCCCGCTTTCTGCGCTCAATTCAAGCGATGCTGCTGCGGATGAGGCCGTGATCGTGGCACGCGGCGGGCATTGCGAGGGAACCATCGAATTCGGTCGGGACGTTGTGCGGGATGACGGCATGGCGGATCGCACGGCGACGACCCTGAAGATCTTCACCCGGCCCGGCCTGCCGCGCCTGTCGATGTTCGCCTGCCAGCAACACCGCCGCGACCTGATCGAATTTCCGCAATGGATGGACCACCCCAATGGCGCGCATGGCTTTGTCTCGGCCACGATCCTCGCCCGGCGACAAGACCAGCCTGCGGTGCAGGACTGGCTGGCCACGTTGCATGGCCCCGGGTCAGTGACCTCCACCGCCTGGGGCTTCGACGTCGCGACCGCCAAGGGGCACTGGCGGGTACTGGACCGGGAGGCCGCCCGTGCTGTCCTTGGCCTGCTGCCTGATGACCTTGCCCCTGACGGCGCACCCTCGGTGATCTCGCTCGATGTCGCCTGCCAGGCGTTGGATCGGGTGCGCCCCTTCGTTGAGACCGGCGGCTTCGCAGCTCGTGAGATCGGCGGCGCGCTTGTCCTGACTGAGCCGTCAAAGCTGGGCGGCATCCTGCTGACCTTTCAAGAGGCGCCAGCGGCACCCTGACACAAGACGAAACGCCCAAACGCGTCCCGAAGGAGACTTCATGTTCGACCAAGACCACATCGCCGAAGCCATCGCCTGGCGTCACGATCTGCACCGCCATCCCGAATTGGGCTTTGAAGAGCACCGGACCTCCGAGATGATCGCCGGACTGCTTACCGCTTGGGGCTGGCGGGTGCATCGCGGTCTGGCGGGCACCGGCGTCGTAGCGCAGATGGGGCAGGGGGCGCCGGTGATCGGATTGCGCGCCGATATCGACGCGCTGCCAATCGTCGAGGCGACAGGCGCGGCCCATGCCTCGACCATCCCCGGCAAGATGCACGCCTGCGGCCATGATGGGCACACCGCCATGCTGCTGCTGGCCGCGCGGCAGATCGCGGCGAAGGGCGTCGAGAACGGCACGATCACGCTGATCTTCCAACCCGCCGAGGAGAGCGAGGGCGGTGCACGGGTCATGGTCGAACAGGGACTGTTCACGCAGTTCCCGGTCGACAAGGTCTTCGGCATTCACAACTGGCCTGGCCTTGCGCCGGGTCGCTTCGTGGCGCGCGACGACAAGATGATGGCGGCCTTCTCGGTTTTCGATATCGAGATCCTTGGCAAGGGCGGCCACGGTGCCATGCCCGAGCAATCCGATGGGGTGATCGCCGCTGCCGGGCGCACTGCGGCTGCGCTGCAAGAGATCCCTGCACGCGCGCTGTCGCCTCTTGAACCCGGCGTCGTCTCGGTCACGCAGATCCACAGCGGCTCGGCCTATAATGTCTGCCCTGACCGCGCGGTTGTGAGCGGCACCTGCCGTTGGTTCGGTGCCGAGGCGGGTCACATCATCGAGGATCGCGTCCGCCGGCTCGCAAGCGCCGAGGCCGCCGCGCAGGGTTGCACCGCAGATATCGACTATCAGCGCCGCTATCCCGCCACGATCAACACTGCCCCCGAAGCCGCGCTTGCCCGCCAAGTCGCGACGGACATGGGGCTTGACACGTCGATGGCCGGCCCGAGCATGGCGTCCGAGGATTTCGCCTTCATGCTGAACGAGGTGCCCGGCGCCTACCTCTGGCTGGGTGCCGCACGCGAGGGCGAGAACCCTGGGCTGCACTCTGCGAAGTTCGACTTCAACGATGCGGTGCTGCCCGTCGGCGCCGAATTCTGGGTGCGCCTTGCCCGCCGTGCTACGCAACGCTGATGGACGCGTTTGACAACCGCTTCCTGCGCGAGTTTCTCGCGGTCGCGCAGGAGGGATCGATCCGCCGTGCGGCAGATCGGTTGAACGTCGTGCCCTCGGCAATCTCTCGCAAGATCGCAGAGGCCGAGGTCCGGCTTGGCGTGACATTGTTCGAGCGCAGCTCAAAGGGTGTCACGGTGACCGAGGCCGGGGAACTGCTGCGCGAGCACGCGTTGCACCTTCAGGACGAGCAGACCTTCCTGCTGGACCAGATCGGCCGCTACCGATCGGGACGCACGCAGACCGTGCGCATCGCGCTTGGCGAGGGGTTCACTGCGGATCTCATGGAGAACGGCCTGTCAGAACTCAGTCGCCTGCAACCCGACCTGCGCTTTGCCATCGACCATGCCGGCACCGATGAGTTACAGCGCCGCGTAATCGAGGGAGAGGCCGATATCGGAATCGCCTATAATCCGCTGGTGACCGAGGCGATCCGCTCGCTGGCCGTGGGGCGTCAGCCACTTTGCGCGGTTGTGCCTGCGAATTCATCATTGGCGGGTCGGCAGAGTGTCGGGCTGGCCGAAGTGCTGAAGCATCCCGTTGCCATGCTGGACGCCCGTCACGCCATACGACACCTTGTCGGGCAGGTCGCCGCCGACCGCGGTCTGGCGCTGCGGGTACACGTCGAGACTGCCTCCATCGCGCTGTTGATCCGCTATGTCAGCGCGGGGATGGGCGTGACCTTCCTGCCGCGATTTTCTGCGTCAATTCAGGCAGATCGCGGCGATCTGGCAGTGATCGAACTGAACGAGCCGGCCCTGCACCGGGTCAGCACGCACCTGATGGTGCGGGCACGTCGTCGCTTGCCAAAATCGGTGGACCTAGTGGCCTCCTTTCTGTCCGGCCGCATGGTGGCCTTCCGCCGGTAATGCTTGGTGTTGACATCAAGGCAACGCGATGTGCGCAACATGACGCCTATCTGTGAACACTGATCTTCCGGTTAGCTGTGTAAAACGCTGGCCGAAACTGGCTGGCCGCGCACAGTACAGGAGATCACATGGCGACAGAAACAGGCAGATGGGCCGGGGTGATCGGACTTGGGTCCATGGGTTTCGGCATGGCGTCAAGCCTTCTCCGCGCCGGGTTCGAGGTCGCAGGCCATGATCCTTCCCCCGCGGCGCAGGACCGTGCCCGCGAGGCGGGTATTGCGCCGATGGCAACCGCCGAGGATGTCTTCGCCGCGGCAGAGGTGATCGTGCTGTCGCTTCCTACTGCGGCGCATGTCCTAGACGTCATCGCCGCGGCTCAGGACGCGGGACAGCTTGGCGCAAATGCCCGGGCCAGGGTCATCATCGACACTTCCACCTCCGAAGCCGAGGTTAGCCGCAAACTTTCCGCAGCGCTTGACGAACGGGGACATGGCTTCCTCGACGCACCGGTCAGCGGCGGCCCCGCGGGCGCGGCCTCGGGGCAGCTTTCGGTGATGCTGGGCGGCGACGAGAAATGGGTCGCCGCGGCGATGCCTGCTCTAGAGGCGATGGCGGCGAAGATCCTGCATGTCGGCCCCAGCGGCGCCGGTAACGTCGCGAAGCTGGTCAACAACATGCTGGTCGCGAGTCACATGGTCACCACGCTCGAGGCGCTGCGGCTGGCCGAGGCGGCAGGTGTGGGTGCCGAAGACGCGCTGCGGGTCATCAACTCGGCCACCGGGCGCAGCGCAATCTCGGAAATCCACTACCCCAACTGGGTGCTGCCGCGCAGCTTCGACAGCGGATTCAGCACTGGGCTGATGCGCAAGGATGTGCGGCTTGCCCGCGAGCTGGCGCAAAGCGTCGGTTGCGCCATGCCAGTGGCCGACCTGGTGGCGGAGCTCTGGGCCGAAGAAAACTCGGGCCTGAAGGATGCTGACGATTTCATGCACATGGGCGATCCCGCGGCGGATCGCCCGAGTTATAAGGACAGCAAGTGATGGCTAAAGACATCATCGACACCGAAGCCCGCGTGGCGGAACTTCTAAAGGCCCTTACCGGGTCGGCCGAGGTGCAATCCTGGGTCGGCGGCGCACTGGTGCCGGGCACCGGGCACGGGCTGGAGCTGACCGACCCCGCGACTGGCAAGGTGTTTGCCCGCTACAAGGACGCCGGCACCGAGGTTGTTGCACAAGCCGCAGAGGCCGCGACCCGCGCGCAAAGAGAGTGGTTCGCCAAGACCGCCTCCGAGCGCGGCCGCGTTATGTTCGAGATCGGCCGCCAGCTTCGCGCCAATGCCGCCGCCCTTTCGGAGCTGGAAGCCCTTTCCTCGGGCCGTCCGATCCGCGACACCACCGGTGAACCAGCGCGCATGGCCGAGATGTTCGAATATTACGCCGGCTGGTGCGACAAGATCACAGGCGACGTGATCCCTGTCCCTTCGACGCACCTTAACTATACCCGGCACGAGCCACTCGGGGTGGTCAGCCAGATCACGCCGTGGAACGCGCCGCTGTTCACCTGCTGTTGGCAGGTGGCCCCGGCGATCTGTGCGGGCAACGGCGTGATGATCAAACCGTCCGAGCTGACGCCGCTGTCGTCTATCGTGGTCGGCATCCTTTGTGAGAAGGCGGGCGCGCCCAAGGGCCTCGTCAACGTCATCGCCGGCGATGGTCCGAACTCCGGCCAGGCGATGATCGAGCATCCGGCAACGGCGCTGGTGGTCTTCGTTGGCTCCGCCGAGGCGGGAACCAAGATTGCGGGTGCGGCGGCGAAACGGCTGGTTCCCTCGGTACTGGAACTGGGCGGCAAGTCGGCCAATATCGTCTTTGGCGATGCTGATCTCGACCGTGCCGTGGTGGGGGCGCAAGCAGCCATCTTCGCCTCCTGTGGGCAAAGCTGCGTGGCGGGATCGCGCCTTCTGGTGCACAGATCCGTTCATGCCCGGATGGTCGAGAAGCTGAGCCTTGCCGCAGGCAACATCCCCGTCGGCGCGCCGATGAACCCGGCAACGCAGATCGGACCGGTCAACAACGCCCGGCAATGGTCGAAGATCGATGAGATGGTGCGCGAAGCAAGGGCGCAGGGCGCCGAGATCACCAGCGGGGGCGGCAAGCCCGAGGCACTTGCGGAAAGCGGCGGCTTCTTCTTTGCCCCCACCGTGATCGACAGGGTGACACCGCAGATGACCATCGCCAATGAAGAGGTCTTCGGTCCGGTGGTTTCGGTCCTGCCGTTCGACACCGAGGAAGAGGCCGTCGCGCTGGCCAATAGCACGCCCTACGGTCTTGCCGGCGCGGTCTGGACGCAGGACGTCGGCCGGGCGCACCGCATGGCGGCGCAGATCCGGGCGGGCACCTTCTGGGTGAACAGCTACAAGACCATCAACGTCATGTCGCCATTCGGTGGCTTCGGACGCTCGGGCTATGGTCGCTCGTCGGGCCGCGAGGCTCTGGCCGCCTACACGCAGACCAAGTCCGTCTGGGTCGAGACGGCCGCGACCCCGGCGCAGGGCTTTGGCTACGCGCCGGGCTGACGCATCCCGAGATCCGTCTTTTCATGAAGCTGCGGACCGGGTAAGCGCCCGGTCCCGGCCAACACGCCCCTCGAAGGGCACAGCAGAGAGGTTCCTCATGCCCATCAAAGACATCCTGACCGACTGGCGCCTGCATGGCAGCGTGTTGGTCATCACCGTGATCGCCGAGCTTGTCGGCGTCATCGCTGTGCCTATCGGCATCGGCTCGATCCTGCTGTTGCCCCTGCTCTATGCCTTCGTCATGGCACTATTGATCAACCCCAACGTGATCTCGGGCGCACGCGCGCTTATCCGGGATCGCCAGGTGCACGCCGCCTCGCCGCTGATCGTGATTGCGATCATGCCCTTCATCGCCAAGTTCGGCACGATCATCGGCCCCTCAATGGAGCAGATCGTCGCCGCCGGTCCGGCATTGATCCTGCAAGAACTCGGCAACCTCGGCACCATCGTGCTGGCATTCCCGATCGCCGTGCTTGTGCTGCGCATGGGCCGCGAATCCATCGGTGCCTGTTTCTCGGTGGCACGCGAGCCCAATATCGCGATCATCGCCGACAAGTATGGTCTGAAAAGCCAAGAGGGCGCCGGCGTCATGGGCGTCTATGTCATCGGGACGCTTTTCGGCACGTTCATCTTTGCCATCCTTGCGTCGATCCTTGCAACCAGCGGCGCCTTCTCGATCGAGGCGCTGGCCATGGCCTGCGGCATCGGCTCGGGCAGCATGATGGCGGCCTGCTCCGGTGCTCTGGTACACGCAGTGCCCGAAATGGAAGAGCAGATCCTTGCGCTGGCCGGCGCGTCAAACGTGCTGACCTATGCAACCGGTCTCTACCTCTGCGTCTTCGTGGCGCTGCCGTTGACCGAGAAACTCTACGACCTGCTGGGCCGCAAAGAACCCTCGAAAGCCGGAGCCTGAACCATGAATGACATCCGCACTGACGACATTGCTCTGAACGAGGAACCGCGGCTGGGCCTTGGCGCCCATGCCGCAGCGCTGGCAGTGGTCTGCGCCATTGCACTTGTCGGCAACACCGTGGCGACCGATAACACCGTGCCGCAAGGGCTGGTCGGGCTGATCATTCTGTGGGTGATGTGCATGATCGGTATGCTGCTGACCAAGTTCATGCCGTTCAAGCTGCCTTCGGTGGCTTGGATTTCCGCCATCGGCATTCTCGCCACCATGCCCTGGACCCCGGGCAGCGCCTGGGTCCTCGACAAGGTCAGCCACGTGAATTTCCTGACGCTGGCCACGCCCTGCCTTGCTTATGCCGGCATCGCGATCGCCAAGCGCGAGATCGAGATCGCCAAAGCCTCAGGCTGGAAGATCGCCGTGGTCGCCGTGTTGGTGATGACCGGCACCTACGTGGGCTCGGCCCTCGTGGCGCAGGTGTTCCTCTGATCAGGCCCTGATCTCTGCCACGGGCCGCGCTCAACGGCCTGTGGCATCCATACGCCGTGGGGCAGCATATGACTTGCGGTCCTATCTTGTGGTCGTCGCAGCGAAATCCGCTTTCCACCCTTCCACCAAAACCTCTCGCGAGCGCGGCACAGATCGAAACGTCGCGGCGAATGGCAGGAAAGTCCGCATAGCTGCCGCCAGTGTCGCGACCCGGCATCGACGCCAAGAGCCCGTACTCACCGTTTCTTCGTCTCGAACGAAAGTCCAGTCTGTGAGCGATGGACAGAAAGATGACAAAATCAACCAGAGTTTTGCCAAGGGTTTGTGGTTGAAGATTTTTCAATGTTTTTTGTCGCTTCTCCGAGAGTGACAAAACGATCGTTTACGGCAATTGGCTAAGAACAAGGCACTGCTTCAGGTTGACGGTGATCCGTGCGAAAGGCAGGCGACCTCGAATCGTGATCTCCGTTCCTCCGGGCCGAGCGCTGACGCTGACTTGGCTCATTTGGCTGAGGCGGCTGCCACTCCGCCGCATGACAGGTACCAATCCAAGCCATCGCACCGCGCAGGCGCAGCATTCTACAGTCGGAGAGAAAAAGCGGCGTGGAGGTCGGACCGCGGCGGGCGCTCTGGCGGTGTGTAGTGAAGGTCCGGTACTAAGCTACCTCAAGTGGAATGGGGTTCAGACCCAAAATGAACCGACCCTTGTGAAGTCGGCTTGCTCATGGTGTTCGCCTAACCGCATGGATTTCCGATGTGAATCCTTCACCGGTCTGGTTCTGCAATAACGCCGCGGCAACGCCTCTATAAACCCTTAAAGCCCGTCGTCTTAACGCGATGTCGTAGCCACTATTGAGGCGTGGGTGGATGTCTATGAACAAGATAGATGCCGACCGCCAATATGATTGCATGAGGCAGCGCGACGCTCGGAACGAAGAGCAGGCCTACGAAATCCAAACTGACATACTCTTGCTCCCAAAGACCGATCAACGAGAGCGTGGGCTTGTCCGTGATGGCACAGGTTGGTTCAGCTTCAAGTGTCTTTAGCGCCCCTAAATAGGCATTCTGAAAGCTCTTCCAGTAAGCATCCATCCACCAAAACGGGATCACTGACAGCGATGCTATCCACAGGGCCGTTTTTCCCAGCCGGCCAACCATCTGTGAATAAATTGCAACAATCGTAGCAAGGCCAATTGTCACGGACCAGCCCTTGATGGTCAGGGCCTGCTGGTTAAAGCTCTCGTAGGTTTCGAACAGAAGCTGATATTCTGCCCAAGATATCTCGCATGCCAACGTGAACTCCTTGACCACATTGCTTCAATGCTGATCGTTCTCGTGCCTTTCTTCAAGTCCCGTACTGATAATATGGGCCTACAGCGCGAGCTGCGGAGATCAACGCTGTCTCTGGGCCGCTCTCTCGCTCTTCCCGGCGAGAAACCGCATCGTCGGACGCGCCGCCGCTTCTGCGATCGCCTCTGCATCCGCCATATCGTTCTTCTGGCGCTTTACGAACGGCTTCACGTAGGCGGGTGGTATCAGCCGCACCTCGTGGCCGAGATCGCCGATTGCCCGGCCCGGTGATGCGAACTGGCACGGGCTTCCATCGCTGCCACGCACAGCGGCTGCGCAGCCATGAACTTCAGCAGTTCCGCGCGCGACAGCTTGCGGCGGAAGACCACCGATCCGTCCGCTGCGGAACCATGCGCTTGAAACACGTTCTTGGCCAAATCAAGGCCGATGATGCTAACTTCGCCCATGGACGCTCTTCTCTGTAGCGGTGCTTCAACACCTGTCATCATGGCACATCGATGCCGCCGGGGGGCGTCCACTCCATCGCCTACGCTGATCCTGACGCAGGCCCTGATCTTCCTGCGGGATGCGGATTCCGGCAGCGCCCTGCGCTGGCCTTGGTGGCTTCTCACCGACAGCGTTCTAGGCCCCTTATAAAACGCGCGCGGCGCTCAGCGGCCAGCTTGGCAGCGCGCTCTGGACTTGCGCCGGATCAGAAACGGCTCAAGACCACATAATTTTTCGTAGTGGTTTACATCCGGTTGCATGATCCCCAGCTTTTGCTGCGAGTGATCGAATGATCCGCGTGATGCGCGGCCTCGATATAGCGACAATCTAGGAAAGGACATGCCACATGGCACAGACGAAACCGGGCGACACACTGCATCTGCACTACAAGGGTACTCTTGATGACGGCACGGTTTTCGACAGTTCCGAAGGCCGCGACCCGCTCTCGTTCGAGCTCGGCTCGGGTCAGATCATCCCGGGCCTCGAGGCCGGCTTGAAAGACATGGAAGTGGGCGAAAAGCGCACGGTGCGCGTGGAACCCGCAGAGGCATATGGAGAGCATCAGGCTGATCGCGTGCAGGCCGTCGACCGCGCCAATATCCCTGATCATATCCCGACGGAACCGGGTACGCAGCTGCAAGTCCAAACCCAGGACGGGCAGGCTGTTAATGTCGTGGTTGCCGAGGTGACCGATGACGAGGTGTTTCTTGACGCCAATCACCCGCTGGCCGGCAAAGCCCTGAATTTCGATGTCGAACTGGTCGCTATCGCCTGAGGCAAGCCCCCGGGTCCCAGTTGTGAAAGCGCGATGGCGATCGGCTATTGAGGCTGTTCGCCGTCGCGAACGCTGACCAGCGTTTTAACACTGTCCGCAAGTGCGAGACGAGCGTTCCCATTCACGTGCTACTAGTTCCGTCGCAGCACACCCAAAAATCGCCGGTTCGCGGCTGGGCAGGACTGCGTATTTTAGCAGGCTGATCTGGCAAACAGGGCAGGGGCCTGCTGGTGATAGGTTCAGCGCACGGCATAAAAGCTGAAATCAAAGCTTATTTTGCCGCGCTCGACGCGAGCTGTCCGAAGATCTGACGCTTTCGCCGATCCCATAAGGCAGGCTTGCGCAAACTTGTTCACGGGGTGACATCATGAAGTGCTTTCTCTGATCACGCCAGTCGGACGGGAAAGGCTCCAACAATCTGGCTAAGGGGGGGTGTCGCTTGGCGTTCCCCTCGAGCAATGTCTCAACGATGTCCGGCGCCAGAAGTGTCAGTCGTAGAATTCGCGTCATGTAGGACGACGCGATAGCCTCGTACCGAGCAAGATCGCTGACTGTTGCGAATTCGCCGGATTCGAGCAGTTTCTTCCAGCGAAAGGCTCGACCAAGTGCTTTTTGTATGGTGCACGTGTCACGCAGCCGGGCTTCGATCTGCGCGGGCAGGCTGTCGGGTAAAACCATTGCCTTCCGGCCGCCTCGCTTGACGATCCGAAATGGTACGTTCAGGGTTATGGTTTCATCGGTGGATCCAATCCGCGTGATGCCGCTTGACCTGTCCCACGGGCTTTCAGCTCTTCGGCCAGTCCGCTCATGCCCTCGACCCGAAGATGGAGCTGCAACCCGTCCAAACCTACCTCGACGCGGTCGACAAGCCGCGACACGATTCGAGCCTGCTCGCCGGGAAACAGTTCGTCCCAAAGAGCATCAAACTGACGGATCGCCTTGAAAGCGTCAGCTTCGGAGAGCCCGACATTCTGCAGTTGCGCAGTTTTCCAGGTTCCTGCAACGATCTCCGGCTGACGGAACACGGCGCGCAACTGATTGATCACTGCCGACTCGATTTCCCCAGCCGAGACGCTGCCTACTGTGCAGGACCCAGCACCTTGCTTCAGGACAGTCTGGCTGACGTAGTATCGATAGAGCTTTCCTTGCTTGCGGGTATGAGTAGGTGAAAACGGAGCATTGTCCGGGCCGAACAAAAGACCTTTCAGCAGTGCGGGCGTATTGGCGCGTGTGCGGGCAGCGCGCTTGCGCGGGCTCTCCAGCAGAATGGTGTGAACCCTGTCCCATGTCTGGCGGTCGATGATCGCGTCGTGTTCGCCAGGATAGCAGTTGCCCTTGTGGACCGCCTCGCCCATATAGGTGCGGTTGTTCAGCATGCGATAGATGGTTTTCTTGTCGATCGGATTGCCACGTCGGGTGCGGACCCCCTGTCCTGCCGTCTCGCGCGCAAGTTCCGTGCAGGACCCAAGCTCGATGAAGCGGTCGAATATTCGGCGTACCTGCTCTGCCTCTACGGGTCCCCGACCCAGCTTTGAGAGCGACATGTCCACCTCTCACCCGACCGAGCATCAGGCGCTGATACTGTTCAGGAATCTCTGCCTTTGGTGGAAAGGTTCGTATTTCCGCTGCTGTCGCTCACCAGGGACACAGAAAGCAATCCAGAAAAACATTCCATTTTGGCATGCAATTTCGGCATATGTTATTGGATCGGCAAGTGAAGCGCGCTTAGAAGAAGTCGAGAACACATACGCTCGGGAGGAGAAATCGTATGTCCAAGGGTCTTTTCACCACGACGGCCGTCGCGCTCGCGCTTTCCAACACATTCGCCGGAGCTGTCGCGGCACAGGGTTTCCCGGAAAAACCGATCCAGGTCATCGTCCCATTTGCCGCTGGCGGCCAAGGCGACGTCATGGCCCGACTGGTCATCAAGCGCATTGAGGAAATGGCCCTGCTCGAGCAGCCGATGGTGGTGGTCAACGTACCGGGCGGCGCGGCGACCATCGGTATGCGGCAGGCCAAGGCTGCCGATGCAGACGGTTATACCCTGCTCTACATCCACCAGACGATGATGACGTCGGAACTGATGGGCACTCTGGACTTCAGTTACACCGACATGGTGCCGGTAGCCGAGACCAACTTCTCCTGCCTGCTGACCGCGACCGCCGAAGGCTCCGGCGTGGCAAATGCGCAGGACTGGATCGATCAGGCCAAGGCCGATCCCGGTGGCGTAAAGGAAGCCACGCTGGTCGGCAGTATCGCGCATTTCACCACAGCGATGTTCGCCAAGGCGGCGGATATGAAAGTGGGCTACGTGAACGCGGGCGGAGGGGCCGACCGCATCGCTTCCATCCTCGGCAACCACACCCAGACCGCAGTCGTGGTGCCGACGCCGGTGACCCGTAATCCTAAGCTAGCGGGGGTGGTTTACTATGGCGAGGAACGCCACCGCGACCTGCCCGAAGTGCCGACGGCTAAAGAACTTGGGCATGACGTCATCTCGTGCCTGGACAACGTCTGGTATGCGCCTGCGGGCACTCCGGAGGTCGTGGTTGAGATGCTGGCGGGCGTGTTCGAGCAGGTCACCAATGACGCAGCATTTGTCAAAGCCGTTGAAGCCAAGGGCGACGAAGCGAAGTTCCTCGCTGGTCACGCGCTGGATACTCATCTGGCCGCAATCTACGAGGACCTGTCCGCGGTCGCAGGCGAGCTCCGCTAAGCCGACAGGCAGACATCCGCAGGTGTGGTATTCGGGACGACGGGCCGTCCGACGGCGCGCCCTCTCTGAGTGAGAGGGCAGCGCACCTTATTTCCATTGCCAGGAGAGATTATGACCAAGACGCCCAACTTCCTGTTCATCGTGACCGATCAGCACCGTGCAGATCACCTCGGCTGTTATGGCAACACGGTCGTGAAGACGCCCAACATCGACAGCCTCGCGGCACGCGGCACGCGGTTCGACCGGTTCTACGTCGCCAACCCGATCTGCATGTGCAACCGTGCCAGTATCCTGACTTCGCGTATGCCCAGCCTGCATGGCGGGCGGCACAACGGAATTCCGTTGTCGCTTGATCACACCACCTTTGTCGAGCTGTTGCGCAACAAGGGCTACGACACTGCGCTGATCGGTAAGTCACACCTGCAGGGCATGACCGGGCTGCCTGCCACCGCGAAACGACAGCACAAGCCAGGGTTGGAACTGGCCTCCGAAGAGTTGCGCGAAGCCGTCAAGCGCCAGCGCATCGGTGAAGCCTATGACCAAGAAAGCGCCCTGCGCTGGCAGCGGGACCCCACCCATAGGGTGCGCACGCCGTTCTATGGTTTTGACGAGGTCAAGATCGCCGACGATCACGCCGACCTGGTGACCGGAGATTATGCCGTCTGGCTCAAGAATAACCACCCCGAACTCGAGGCGCTGCGTGGCCCGGAGGGGGCCATTGACGATGACCGCTATTGTGCGCCCCAAGCATGGCGGACGCAGATTCCCGAAGAGCATTACCCGACCGCTTGGATTGCAAACGAATGTCAGGACTTCCTGAAGGCCCGCACCAAGGAGGACGATCCGTTCTTTTTGATGATGTCCTTTCCCGATCCGCACCATCCCTTCACACCGCCGGGTAAGTACTGGGACATGTACGACCCTGACGAGATCGAGCTACCCGCCTCCTTCGGCAAGGGCGACATCCCGCCAATCCGCAACCTCCGCCGGCAACTGGCCGAGGCTCCTGAGGCCCGGGTGGGTCAGGATCCCTTTGCTGTCACCGAGCGCGAGGCGCGCGAGATCATCGCGCTGACCTATGGTTCGATCACCATGATCGACGATGCTGTGGGCCGGGTGCTCAGGACGCTGGAGGAGCAGGGACTTGCTGAGGATACTATCGTGGTCTTCACCTCGGACCACGGCGATTACATGGGCGACCATGGCCTGATGCTAAAGCTGCTGATGCACTATCAGGGGCTGATACGCGTCCCCTTCATCTGGGCAGATCCGCGCAGCCCAGAGGCCAAGGCAGACAGCGCACTGCGCAGCGCCATCGACATCGGGCCGACCTTTCTGGAACGCGCCGGCATCCAGCCGTTCACCGGCTGTCAGGGCAGCACCGTGCTGGAGCCGGTCGACCGTCAGGGCTTGATCGTCGAAGAGGACAGCCAGCGGGTGATGGCGGCCTTCGAGCGGCCGCAGCGGATCCGCACCTATGTCGAAAAGGACTGGCGCATTACCCTGAGGCATGGCGAAGACTGGAACGAGATGTACGACCTCAAAAACGATCCAGATGAGGTGACAAACCTCTGGGATCACCCGGACCATGCGGCCGAGCAGGCCCGCCTGGTTCAGAACATGGTGGTCGAGATGATCAACCTGCAGGACCGCGCGCCCTTGCCCACCTGTCGGGCCTGAGACTGCCGCGCCTTGGGAGGAGCACAGTGATGAAATACTTGATCGAAGAGCGCCGCGGTGAGGCGATCTGCCTGTTGCTGCTGCTGGCCACGGGGATTGCCCTGCTGGTCGGCGCAGCGGCGCTGCCCGCGCCAATGTTTGACCCGCTGGGCCCGGCCGGCCTGCCGCGCTACATCGCCTATCTGATGCTCGTTCTGCTAGCAGTGCGACTCGCCGCGCTGGTGCGCGAGGTGGGTGCCGAAACGGCCGAGCGCAGGCGCAACATGCTGGGCGCTGGCGAACGCGGCATTCCGCGGGCCGAGGGCACTGACGCACCGCAGTTCGTCAAGCTACTGCTTGTTTCGCTTATCACGCTGATCTACCTCGCGGCTCTGACATTCGGCGGCATTCCCTTCATCTGGCTAACGCTGGTGTTCCTCGCAGCCCTGGGGGCAGCGATGTCGGATGGATCGCCACGCAGGCTGATCGCCGTGGCGGCCATCGCCGTGGTACTGAGCTTTGCCCTGACCTACATTTTCACCGACGTGCTGTCGGTGGTCCTGCCGGAATAGGAACGTCTCATGCTTGAAGCTTTCATCAACGTCTTCGCCCCGGCGCCGATGTTCTTCATCTTTCTCGGCGTGCTTTTGGGCATTGTCGTGGGCGCCATTCCCGGGCTGGGCGGCGCTATGCTGATCGCGCTTCTGTTGCCGGTCACCTTCTACATGGACTCGGTTCTGGCACTGATGCTTCTAGTGTCGATATATGTAGGCTCAGTCAGCGGCGGGCTGATCACTGCGGTAATGCTCAAGATGCCGGGCACGCCCTCGGCGGTGATGACTGTTCTCGATGGCTATCCGATGGCGCAGCAGGGCCGGGCGGGCCGCGCCCTGTCGCTGGGAATCGTGGCGTCCTTTGTCGGCGGCATCGTCTCCTGGCTGTTTCTCGCTCTGCTGTCGCCTCCGCTTGCAGATTTTGCCCTGAAATTCGGCCCTTATGAGCTCTTCACCCTAGTTCTGATGGCCCTGGTGCTGATCGCGACGATTGCCGAGGGCACGCTGGTCAAGGGGCTGCTAATCGCGCTCTTCGGTATGGCGGTGGCGATGGTTGGGCCGGATGCCTCCTCTGGCGTGATGCGGCTGACCTTTGGTGTCGACGGCTTCAGCGGCGGGTTTTCCCTTTTGCCGGTTCTGCTCGGGGTCTTCGTGATCAGCCAGATCATCGAGGATGTCCTGAAGAAAGAGGTTCCGATCCGGCAGCAGGGCGGCAAGTTGACCGAATTCATGCCCTCGGCCGGCGACGTGAGGAGGCACGGCTCCAACGTGGTGCGGTCCTCGCTGATCGGCACTTGGATCGGCGTCCTGCCTGGCGTCGGCAGCGCGATTGCAGCCATCGTTGCCTATTCCACCGCCAAGAGCTTTTCAAAACATCCGGAGACCTTCGGCACCGGCGAAGAGGCCTGGGTCGTCGCGGCAGAGGCCTCGAATAATGCCTCGGTCAATGGCGCGCTGATCCCGCTGATCACGCTGGGCATTCCGGGCAGCGTCATCGACGCGATCCTGATCGGCGCCTTGGTGATACACAACCTGCAACCCGGGCCGTTACTGTTCACCAATTCGCCCGAGATCGCCTATGGCGTGATCGCCGCGGCGTTGGTCGCCAACTTCATGATGGCAGCGCTGATGTTTGCTGGGGTGCGGCCGATTGCGCGCATCGCCACTATTTCGCGGGCGTACCTGTTTCCGACCATCATAGTCTGCTGCGTGATTGGCGTCTATTCGCTGTCCAACAGCATGTCGAGCGTCTGGGTGATGATAGTCTTCGGCGTACTGGGCTTTCTGTTCCGGCGTGGCGGGTTCCCGATCGGACCCTTCGTATTGGGATATATCCTCGCGCCATTGGCCGAGAAGCAACTGCGCTCGGGGCTTATGCTCTACGATGGCGACCTGACACCACTTTTGACGCGGCCGATCTCACTATTCTTCGTCGTACTGACGCTGGTACTGGCCATTTGGCCTCTGGTGCAAGCCCGGATGAAGGCACGCTAGCTGGCATGATCCCAAACCAGAGGCAGCACTCTCGTGACTGACAGCCTGTCGATGCTCTATCTACGTCGGCCCTGGATGGCGCGGGTCGACCGCGCCACCCTTGGCGCCGATGCACTCGCGGGACTGACCAATGCCGCCATCGTCTTGCCGCAGGGCATGGCTTTCGCAATTATCGCCGGGTTGTCGCCTCACTACGGGCTGTTCACCGCGATTATCACCACTGCGGTTGCGGCGTTTTGGGGCTCTTCGAGTGTCATGGTTTCGGGGCCCACCACCGCAATCTCGGCGGTGATGTTCACCGCGATCTCGACCTATGCCGTGCCAGGGACCGAGACCTACATCGCCATGGCGCTCACCGTCACCGTTATGGTCGGAATGATCCAGTTGGCCGCCGGACTGGCGCGGCTGGGAGGGCTGATTGCCTTCATCTCGCACTCGGTGATCGTGGGCTTCACCGCCGCTGCCGCCATCCTAATTGGGGTCTCGCAACTCGGCGGCGCGCTGGGCGTCGAGGTCGCGGGCGGCGGTGGCGTCTTCGAGCGCCTTTCTCGCCTGATCAGCGCCATCGGCGGAACGAAACCCACCGCCGTCGTCATTGCCGCCGTGACGTTGCTTTGCATCCTCGCGATCCAACGCATCGACAAGCGCATGCCAGCCTATATCGTGGCGCTGGCCGCCGGGGCTGCCATGGGCTGGGCCCTGGACGCACCGGCCCGAAGTGTCGCAATGTTCTCTGAGCTTCCGGCGGTGCTTCCCAGTTTCCTGATCCCCGACGTGGGCCCGTCCCAGATTATTGATCTGTTGCCTGCTGCCGCCACGATTGCGTTTGTCGGACTGCTTGAAGCGATCTCGATCGGGCGGTCTTTTGCCGTCCGCCGCGGCGAGAAGTTTGACGCAAACCAAGAGATCGTGGGCCAGGGCCTTTCGAACGCCATCGGAGGGCTCTTTCAGTGCTACGCGGGTTCCGGCTCGTTCACACGCTCCGGCCTCAACGCCGAATCTGGGGCGCGGACACCCTTGGCGGCGATCCTCGCCGCGACGTTCTTGCTGGCCCTTCTGCTAATCCTCGCGCCGCTGGTTCAATACATTCCCGTCCCGGCCATCTCGGGCATAATCCTCTATGTCGCTTGGAGGTTGATCAATTTCGCCGAGATCCGTCATATCCTGCGCAGCCGCGCCGAGACCGCGATCCTTGCCGCAACCTTCCTGACCGGCATCCTCACGCATCTGGAGCTTGCCATCGTCGCAGGTGTTATCGCCTCGCTGGTGCTGTTTCTCTACGACAGTGCGCATCCCTTCGTAGGGGTCGGTGCCCCGACCTATGTCGATGGTCATCGCTGCTTCAAGAATGCGGACAGGTTCAATCTGCCGCAATGCCCGCAGCTGAGGATGATGCGGATGCATGGGCCGGTGTTCTTTGCCTCGGGGGACGCGATCGAGATGTCGCTGCGTAAGATGGATGCTGAGCGCCCTGACCAGACGAACTTGATTCTGGAGCTCAAGGGGACGGAAAAGATCGATATGGCCGGCGCGGATCTCCTGATTTCCGAGATCCTGCGGGCTCGCGATCGCGGCGGCGATTTCCGCATTATCGCTACCTATCCCGGGGTGTTGCGCCAACTGGTTCGGTTGGGCGTGATGCAGGTGTTGGGGCGCAATCACCTGCACCCCAACAAGACCTCCGCTATCGCAAAGGCGGCTCCAACCCTGAGCGAGGACATTTGCCGCACATGCGGATTGCGGGTGTTCCATGAATGCGCACAGCGCCCGTGCGGCGCGTCAAATGATGACGGA
Source organism: Paracoccus homiensis (assembly GCF_900111675.1). Taxonomy (GTDB): domain Bacteria; phylum Pseudomonadota; class Alphaproteobacteria; order Rhodobacterales; family Rhodobacteraceae; genus Paracoccus; species Paracoccus homiensis. Next base: position 30,514 of record NZ_FOHO01000018.1, read on the forward strand.
CCGGCGCGCTCAGTGTAGCGTGGCGCGGCATTGCCCTGCCCAAGGACCCTGCTATGCAGATTGACCCGAAACATCTTATTCAGCTGGCCACCATCGTGCAGTGCGGTTCCTACGGGGCGGCGGCGGCTAAGCTGGGCGTGGCACAACCGGCGCTAAGCAAGAACATGAAGAAGCTCGAAGTACGCCTTGGCGCGCCGATTTTTGAACGGATCGGACGGCAATCCGTCGCCACCGAGCTCGGTACGACCTTCGCTCGCTTCGGGCTGATGATGCTGGCCGCCGATGAACAGGCGCAGGCCTATGCGCAGCATATCGCAACCGGCCAGGCGGGCAGCCTGCTGATCGGCACGCCGCCATCGCTGGCCGACAATTTTCTGGCGCCGATCCTGACAGAGTTCCTGTCTACGCATCCGGGCTGTCGCGTCGAGTTGCGCGTCGGTCTGCTTGCGGAGTTGGAGACGCAACTGTCGACCGGACAGGTCAACCAGGTCATCGGGCCGTCGCGTCCGCATGCCACAGACGTGCAGCTCGAGTCCGAAACATTGGCCGAGGACATGCTAGGCATCGTCTGCCGCAAGGGCCATGCGCTTGCGCGCAAGCGTGAAATCCTGCCGCAGGATCTTGAGACGCAACGCTGGGTCGTCCATTCCCGTGGCAGCTATCTGCGGATCCAGACCGAAGACGGGCTTGCGCGGTTCGGGGTCACGTCGCTCGAAGTCGCGCTCGACACGGATTCGACCGAGACCGCCTACAAGGCGGTCGCCGGCTCCGATCTGATCACCGTCATGCCGCGACTGCCGACGGTGTTGTCGGGTCACGCCCATGCCATCGACTTCCTGCCACTCGACAGCACCGCCTTTCTGCGCCCAATTGGGATTATCCAGCGCGCCTCTCACAGCAGGTCCGCTCTTGAAATCGCCTTTCTGCGACACGTGAGGAGAGCGGTGGAACGCGGCGCGGGTTCATGTTGACCTGAGTGCTGGCCGTCACGGAGAGCTGACCCAGCATTGTCATCGATAATTGCCCCGCCTGTCAGTACGTCGGTGTTTTCATGATGGGGTCAATGTCGGTGTTTCCTTGCTCTTCCTTTTCGCGGTTTCAGAGCCGGCTTTGAAGCGATAACTAACGATGCCGCTTTCCAGGACATGGCAGTGATGGGTCAGCTGCTAGAGGAGCGCGGTGGTCATCTTAGCGTCGCCAAAGACGCTGGCCCATCCGCTGAGGCTCGGGTTCGTGGTAACCACGACGCTTTCCGGAAGGGTCGGCAATCGCCGAGATGCTGGCAGACTACGCGGTGATGCGAGACCACGCGAGGCAGTAGCCTTCTGTAAATCGTTGCTCTTGTGAGTCCGTCCACTTGCGACCTATGCTAAGTTCCATGACTTCATGGGTTTTTAGCAAGTGGCTTAAGACGCGATGAGCTTATCCCCTGACCTGGACGAGGCTGACCAACCGCAAACCTTCGGTCGTCGCACGGGCCGTTCATTTTATGCTGCGCCTATCTCAGAGTTTCGCATCACCGAAGATGACGCGATCATCGGCAGGCTGTCATCTCGCCACGTTGCCTTCCACGCCGCCGCGGAGGCCGAGCAACTTCGCGCCTGGGAGCGCGAAATCGAGATCCTGAAGGAAAGCTTCGCAAAGCTAGGCTCGCCCTGCGACGACTGGCAGCTCCTCCTCGAAATCCCGTTGCTGCGGCTTGCAAAACGGATCGATGCGGTTGTGCTCGCGCCCGGCGTCGTCGGCGTGATCGAATTCAAGATCAACGCGACGGCGTTTCAGAGCGCTGACCGGGTTCAGACGGAACGCTACGCGCAATCGCTCAGCGACTTCCACGAGGCGTCGCAGCAGCGACTGCTCCTGCCTATCCTATGCGCTGAGCGGGCGCGGGCGAAGCCGCTGTCGACGACGTTGGTCGAAGGCGTCGGCACATTAATGGAAGCCAATGCGACGACGCTCGCAGACGCGCTTCTGATCGTGCAAAGTCATGTCGATCGAAACGTTGCCGCTATTGACGCGCATGGGTTCACCTACCTGCCCATGCGACGCGGGTTCCTATACCTCGTGGCGATCATGGACTGGCACACCCGCAAGGTCCTGTCCTGGCGGATCTCGAACACGCTGGAGGCCGACTTCTGTGTCGAGGCGCTGACCGAGGCCATCCACAAGTTCGGCCCGCCAGAGATAATGAATACGGATCAAGGGTCCCAGTTCACGTCCTTTGCCTGGACGGACCGGCTCCGACGATCTGGCGTGCGCATATCGATGGATGGGAAGGACGTTCGCAAGCTCACCCTCGACAACATCTTCATCGAGAGGCTGTGACGCACTCTCAAATACGAGTGCGTCTACCTGCATGCCTGGGAGACCGGTTCGGAGACAAAGGCGGCCATTCGGAAATGGATGACCTTCTACAACCACCAGCGCCCGCATTCAGCCCTGGGCGGCAAGCCTCCGGCGCTGGCCTACTGGCAGAGAAATGATATCACCCCCCCCGATCAGCAGGTGCAAAGAGTAGCTTAATTTACGCCAGATCCTGTCCAAGAGATGGGAAGTAGCTCAGACCGGCCTCAGACCGCCGCCTTGGGCCGGTCGACCAGAAATTCGAACCCTTTGGTCGAGATGAAGGCGAAACAGGCCCCGATGAACATCGACACGGGCGACACCAGATAGACCTCTTCGACGACACCGACCTTGTTGCGCAGATAGCCGATCAGACGGGTATGCACGGCAGATGCAGGGTCCAGTACCCGCACTTGCTGGCCGACCTTGAAGACCGGGTTCAGCGCGACATCACGATAGGGATCGTCGCCGGTGAACATGTAGTCGACGACCCGGTCGGTGATTGCCGGGTTGCCTTTCTGGGGCATCGGCGCGTCCGGATTTTCAAGGTAATAATCGGTCAGTTCGTCCAGTTCGGCCTGGTCGATATAGTTCCGCTCGATCAGATAGGCGCACATGCCGCCAAGCCATTTGATGTAGTAGCGGTACTTGAAGTAGTCGAGCGGGCTCATGCCCTCTGCCTTCACGCGCAGATGCGGCCAGGCCCAGATGCCGGTTCCCATCATGCACATGTGGACACCGAACAGTTGTTTTTCCCAGTCTTCCACGAAGACCCGCTTTTCCGTGCTGACGGGGCCCACGTTTTCAAGACCGCCCAGATATTGTTGCAACTTCATCGTCGCTCCTCCGTGCTGAGCATAAAAAAGGCCCCCATGTTCCAAGAGAACGTGGGGGCCACTTTGCCATGCGCTTGTCGCGCTTATTTCAAAGACCGATTTATCACCGATCTGTCATCAATCGTGGCATGAGGTTGCAGGTCCAACAAGAAAAAATTCCAGGATGCACCGGAAACGGCGTCACCGGATGGGGCTGGCGCGCATCTCGGCCCGGAATCTGCCTGAAAATTGGAATATTTAGCAGAATTATGATAAGTAACGAAAAAAAATCAGTGGTATTGAGGACGTATCGTGATGCAAGTTTGCTTGATGCTGAAAATATAGGCAGCAATCTTTTTCTGCGGATCCGGGCGGGCGACGGCTTGGCGTTTTGCACGTCGTGAAAATTTGCGGCCGCCGCCACCATATAAGATCGCACATTAGGGGCTGTGGCAACTGTCTGTTTGCCCATGACAGGATGCGATCGGCAGGTTTCGTCTTGACCCCGTGGTGCGCCGATCCGGATAGTCGGGGTCGATGCAATTGGCAGATGGAACGCGCAAGCCCGTGGCGACCGAAAGAATGCACAAGATCTTCATCTGCCGCAGCTGCGCGGATGTTGATGCGGCCCCTGCCGGACCGGACCTTGCAGCACGGCTGCGGGCCCGTCTTTCGACATCGGCCGAATTCGGGATGATTGAAGTCGTCGATTCCCGCTGCATGCTTTCCTGCGGCAAGCCGATCGCGGTGTCGCTGACCTGTCCGGGCAAGATGTCCTATCTGTTCGCGGATGTTGATGCGGCGACCGATCTGGGAAATCTTGTCACACTGATCCGCCTGTACCGTGACAGCCCCGGCGGCGCCATAAATGATGCCCGGCCTGTCGGGCGGTTGCGGCATTGCCTGCTGGGGCGCCTGCCCACCTAGATCACCGAACCGACCCGCTTCGAGGGTCGCACTTCGACGGCTTTGATGGACAGGCGTTGCGCCCGCTGTCGGAGTTTTAAAGCTACGCCAGTCTATCGTTCTGGGTTCATGAGGTGCAGTCCCAGCACGATTGGGCCACGATACTTGTTACAGCGCAACCGAGAAATGGTCGCCCATGTCGGGTTTCTGATCGGTCAGGTGTGCCTTGGCGATTTCGTAGAGGAAGGCGAGGCTGCCGTCCGTGGTCCAGACCTCGGCCTTGGTCGGGCGGAATTGCAGCAGCTGCACATCCTCGTCCTGCTTGCCATCCTCGAACCAGCTGGCGGCAACGGCATTCCACAGCTCGTCCAGTTTGGCACGGTCCTCCGACAGGGACAGCTGACCGTGGATGCGCGTGTACAGGCCTTCGCGCGCATCGCTGACGATGTGGATTGCGTCCTTCGGGCCCAACGCGGCCTGAGTGGCAAGCTCGGTGCCCTTGGCGGTGATGAACCACAGGCAGCCCGTCTTGCGGTCGACATAATGCGACATCGGGACAAGGCGCAGATCGCTGGTTGCGCCCAGCATCCCGGTGTTGATGTCGTCGAGGCGGCCCCAGAATTTTTCAAGATTGTCGGTCATGTCGATCCTTTCTGCCGCTGCATGTGCGGCGTTCACGGGATCAACCTGACCGACGGTCGAAAGTTCCTGCCGGTCAGACGGCCATCTTGCCGCTGTCCATCGGGTCCTGCGCGCCGCAATCGGGGTTGGGATCGCCGGTCTTGCGGCGGCGCTTGGGGCGGGTTTCCTCGGGCGTGCCGGCATGTTCGTCGATGAAATCAAGGACCAGCGGGCGGATATTCAGGCGCCATGACTTGCCGGCGAAGATACCGTAATGGCCCGCGCCGGGTTCCAGATGCTGGGCCTTCTTGCTGTCGGGCAGGCCGGTGCACATATCCAGGGCGGCGACGCATTGTCCGGGGGCCGAGATGTCATCATTGGCACCCTCGACAGTCATCACCGCGACTTCGGTGATCTTGCCGATATCGACGGGCTTGCCCTCGACGGTAAAGCGGTTCTGCGCGATCTCGAGATTCTTGAAGATGCGTTCGACCGTGGACAGATAGAATTCGGCCGTCATGTCCATCACGGCAAGATATTCATCGTAGAACTTGTTGTGCTTGTCGCCCTCGGTCGCGGTTCCGCGGGCCTCGTTGAAGATCTTGTCGGTGAACGCCTTGGCATGGGTTTCGGCATTCATCGCGATGAACGAGGACAGCTGCGCGAGGCCGGGATAGACCATGCGCCCGGCACCGCGATATTTGAAGCCGACGGACTGGATCATCATATGTTCCAGTTCGCCCATGGTCACGCGGTTGCCGAAATCGGTGACCTCGGTCGCGGCGGCGTCCGGATCGACGGGACCGCCGATCAGGGTCAGCGTGCGGGGCTGGGACTTGGGGTCGTCCTCGGCCAGGATCGCCGCCGCGGCAAGCGCCAGCGGGGCGGGCTGGCAGACGGCGATGACATTGGTGTCCGGGCCCAGATGACGGATGAAGTCCACCAGATAGCGGGTGTAATCCTCGATATCGAACTTGCCTTCGCTGACGGGAATGTCGCGGGCATTGTGCCAATCGGTCACATACACCTCGCAATCGGGCAGCAGCGAGGTCACGGTCGAGCGCATCAGCGTGGCGTAATGCCCCGACATCGGCGCGACCAGCAGCACCTTGCGCGCGCTGGGGGTGCGGCGCGCGACGCGGAAATGCACAAGATCGCCGAAGGGGCGGCGCATTTCCGGTTCGACATATACGATGTGATCCTGCCCGTCCTCGCCCGCGATGGGCGGGATTTCCCAATCGGGCTTGATCACCATGCGGGCAAAGCTGCGTTCGGTGACGCGGCCCCACGCGCTCATCAGTTTGAACACCGGGTGGGGGTTCAGCGCAAACATGGGGTAAGAGCCAAGGGCCCGGGCCGTGGCCCCCAACCATTCATTGGTGTTCCGGATCGTTTCCATCGCATCATAAGAAACGACGCCCTTGATACCCTTGATCGGCATGGCTGTTCACCTTTGCTGCATTGCAGCAACAAGGTTACTTGGGATCGGGGTGCAAAATCCAGAGAAAAGCTTGCTTTACCCCGTCACGGCATGCTGGGTATCATCAAGGTTGAATAAGGGGGAGCCGATTCATGGCACGTCGTCCAGACCAGTCCAGCAATTCGAATGCGGGCACGGGGGACGCTGACGCAGCGCCTGCAACGCCGGACCCAAGCCCTGCCAAAAAGGCACCGGCACGTCGTCGCGCGGCAAGCACGAAACCCGCCGCGACCTCGGGCAGTGCCGAAAAACGACAGGGCGGGGGCAAGGCCGCCGCCGCGCGGACAGGCAGCACGACCAAGGACAAGGCGGCACCTGCGCCGAAAAAACCGCGCGCGCCGCGCCGCAAATCCGCCGCCGTTCAGCCCGAAGCCCAGATGTCGAAGGCCGCATCGGTCAGCGCAAGCGAGGCGGCACGGGAACAGGACCCGGTTTCGCCACTGGATCCGCAGGCCATGGCCGAGCAGATGGGGGCAACTGCGCCCGCTGCCCAGAAGCTGGCCGACAATATCGAACGGATCGAGGCCCTCAGCCATCGGCTGTTTTCCGCGCTCAGCGAGCGGAAGATGCCCAATCCGGGGGTCGAGGGGCCGGGGCCGGAACTGGCCATGACGGCGACCAGCGCCTGGATGAAGATGCTGGCCGAACAGCCCGCCCGCGTCATCGAACAGCAGGTGAACTACTGGGGCGAGACGCTGAAAAACTATACCAAGGCGCAGATGGAACTGGCCAAGGGCAGCTTTCACGCGCCCGAGGATGACAGCCCCGCAGACAAGCGGTTCCAGAACCCGCTGTGGCAAAGTCATCCCTATTTCAAGCTGGTCAAGCGGCAATACCTGACCAATGCCGAGGCGCTGAAACGCGCGACGGACGAACTGGATCTGTCAGATGGCACCGCAAGGCGGCGGCTGGACTGGCTGACCAACCAGATCATCGACATGATGTCGCCGACGAATTTTCTGGCGACCAACCCCGACGCGCTGGAGCGTGCCGTCCAGACCGAAGGGGAAAGCCTGGTCAAGGGGCTGGAAAACCTGGTGCGCGATGTCGAACAACATGGCGGCGAGATGATCGTGTCGCTGGCCGACAGGGACGCCTTCTCGGTGGGTGAGAATATCGGCACCGCCGAAGGCCGTGTGGTGCATCGCACGCCCCTGTTCGAGCTGATCCAGTATGCGCCGACCACCGATCAGGTGCATGAACTGCCGTTGATCGTCTTTCCGCCCTGGATCAACAAATTCTACATTCTGGACCTGAAGCCCCAGAACAGCCTGATCCGCTGGCTTGTGGGGCAGGGGCACAGCCTGTTCGTCGTCAGTTGGAAGAACCCGGATGCCAGCTATTCCGACACCGGGATCGAGGATTACATCGCGGCCTATATCGACGCGATGGACAAGGTGCGCGACCTGACCGGCCAGCACCGCCTGAACGCGGTCGGCTATTGCATCGCGGGCACGACGCTGTCGATGGCGCTGGCGCTGTTGAACAAGCGCGGCGATGACCGCGTGAACAGCGCGACCTTTTTCACCACGCTGACCGATTTTTCCGAGCAGGGCGAATTCGTCAATTTCCTTCAGAACGATTTCGTGGACGGCATCGCCGAAGAGGTCGAGCGTCACGGCCTGATGCGCGCCCCCCTGATGTCACGCACCATGAGCTTCCTGCGCGCCAATGACCTTGTCTGGGGGCCTGCCGTGCGCAGCTATATGCTGGGCGAGGCGCCGCCGGCCTTTGACCTGCTGTACTGGAACGGCGACAGCACCAACCTGCCGGGCAGGATGGCGATCCAGTATCTGCGCGGGCTTTGCCAGCAGAACCTGTTCGCGGGGGACGGCTTTGACCTGATGGGGCATCGCCTGCATATTTCCGATGTGAAGGTGCCGCTTTGCGCGGTCGCGTGCGAAGGCGATCACATCGCGCCCTGGCGCGATTGCTGGCGCGGGGTGGCCCAGATGGGGTCCGATGACAAGACCTTCCTTCTATCGGAATCCGGCCATGTCGCCGGCATCGTCAATCCGCCGACGCGCAAGAAATACGGGCATTACACCGGTGGCCGCGATTTCCGTCACGGAGCCGAGGCCTGGCGCGAATCGGCAGCCTTCGATGCCGGCAGCTGGTGGCCCAGCTGGGGGACATGGCTGGCCGAAAGGGCGGGCCGGATGGTGCCCGCACGCAGCCCCGAAGAGGGCCTTGAAGCCGCGCCGGGCAGCTATGTCCATGAACGCGCAGGGTGAAGTCGCGTAAATTTTTTCGCGTGCTCAACGGCTTGCGCGGCCAGCCTGACAAACCCAAATTTTTTCTGCACCGCAGCGCAAAACACTTGAAATGCTGCGGTGCAGCATTCATATTGTCTGCATGGAAACGGAACTACGCGGCGCCCTTTCCTTCCTCCCAGTCGCCGCGACGAATTAGGAGTGAACGACATGGCAAAAGCCCCCGATTTCGCAAAAACCTTTCAGGACATGATGGCCAACTTCCCGGTCGACACCAGCTCGATGCAGGATGCCGTCAAGTCGCAGACCGCACTGGCCGAAAAGCTGGCAAAGGTTTCGCTGACCGCTGCCGAGCGTTCGACCGAGATTTCGGCCCAGTGGGCCAAGGACACCATCGCCCGCATGGGTGAGCTGACCGCCACCAAGGAAGAGCCCTCGGACTACGCCAAGGCGATGACCGATTTCGCGTCGGCCTCGGCTGAAGTCGCTGCCGAGCACATGGCTTCCTTCGCCGAAGTCGCCAAGAAAGTTCAGATGGACACCGTCGATCTGATGCTGACCGCTGGCAAGGACATGGCTTCGGAAACCCAGAAAGCCGCTGAAAAGGCGACCCGCGACACGCAGGCTGCCGTCAAGAAAGCCACCACGGCTGCAGCTTCGAAGTAAGTTTCGGGCGATCGGTTTACCCGAAAGAAAAAGGGGCGGTTCACCGCCCCTTTTTTCATGCCTAGTCATAGAATGCCGCGATACGGCGACCGTCGATGTCATGGACCGGGATATCGGTTTCATACAGATCGGCCAGCACCTCGGGCGCGACGATCTGTCGGGGCGTTCCCGTGGCGAAGATGCGCCCGTCCTTCATCGCGACGATGCGATCGGCATGGCAGGATGCGAAATTGATGTCATGCAGCACGACCAGAACCGTCTTGCCCAGATCCTGCGATATCTGCCGCAACAGCCGCATCATGGCGCGGGCATGTTTCATGTCCAGATTGTTCAGGGGTTCGTCAAGCAGCAGGTATTTGGTTTCCTGCGCGATGGTCATGGCGACAAAGGCGCGCTGACGCTGCCCGCCCGATAGCTGATCCAGAAAGCGATGCTGAAGTTCGGCCAGATCCAGATAGGCGACGGCACGATCTATGGCGGCCTGATCGGCGGCGTTCAGGCGACCGCCCGAATGCGGAAAGCGGCCAAAGCCGATCAGCTCGCGCACGGTCAGTCGCGCGGTCAGGTGGTTGTCCTGCCGCAGCATGGCGATCAATCGCGCCAGATCGGCGCTGGGGGCCTGATGCGCGTCCAGCCCGTCGATGCTGACCCGTCCGCCATCCGCCGGTGCAAGCCGCGCGATGATCGACAGCAATGTGGACTTTCCCGCGCCATTCGGCCCGATCAAGGCCGTCACGCCCCCCTCGGGCAGGTCCAGCGAGACATCCTGCAAGACCTGCGTCCGGCCAAAGGATTTGGTGATGTTCTGAATGCGGATCATCGGCGGCCTCGCGCGACCAGAAGGGTGATGAAGATGATGCCGCCTGCGAACTCGACCAGAATGCGCAGGGCGGTGTCGAAGGCAAAGACGCGTTCCAGCAGCATCTGACCACCGACCAGCAGGCTGACGGCGATCAGGCTGGCGGCGGGCAGGACATGGCGATGGGCCGAACTGCCGACCGCCAGATGCGCCAGCGCCGCAGCCATCAGCCCGAAGAACAGGATCGGGCCGACCAGCGCGACCGAGACCGAAACCAGCACCGAAATGGCGACCAGCACGGCCATCGTCTCGCGTCGCCAATCAAGCCCCAGATTGATGCCGACCGGGCGGCCCAGGGCCATCACGTCAAGTCGGGGCAGTCGCGGGATCAGCCACAGTGTCACAAGCCCGACCAGCAGGCTGGCCACGCCCAGCAGGTCCAGCGGCACGGCATTGAAGCTGGCAAACATCATGTCGGTCAGGACCATGAATTCATTCGGATCCAGCATCCGTTGCAGAAACTCGGCCAGGCTGCGGAACAGGATCCCGACCACCACGCCGATCAGCAGAATCCGGTGCAGATCCTCGGTCCCGTCGCGAAACAGCCAGCGATACAGCGCCATCGACGCCGCGACCATCAGGACCGCATTGGCCGCAAAGATCAGCCGTGGGTCGAACCCGGCCATTGCGGTGCTGCCGAAGGCGGTCACCAGCAGGGTCGCGCACAGCACGAACAGCGAATCGAAGCCCATGATCGCGGGCGTCAGGATGCGGTTCGAGGTGACGGTCTGAAACAGCACGGTCGAACAGGCGACGGCATGGGCGATGATCACCAGGCCCAGCAGCTTGCGCCCCCGGAAAGGCAGGATGAAATCCCAGTTGCCCTTGGCACCCACGGTCATGAAGGCCAGGATCAGCCCCGCCGTCAGCAGCCCAAGCGCCGCCAGCGCCAGTTGCGGTCGGCGGTTACGCGGCACGACGCCGCCCCGCGATCAGCCACAGGAACACGGCGCTGCCGATCACGCCCATGATCGTGCCCACCGGCACCTCGTATGGCATGATGATGACGCGCCCCAGAATGTCGCAAAACAGTACCAGCCCTGCGCCCCCGATTGCGGCCCAGGGGATGGCGCGGCGCATGTTGTCGCCAAGCGCGAGGCTGACGATATTCGGCACGATCAGCCCCAGAAACGGGATCATCCCGACCGAGACGACGACGATGGCCGTCACCAGCGACACGATCGCCAGCCCCAGCGCGACCACCCGGCCATGCGACAGCCCAAGTGACGAGGCCATGTCGCGGCCCAGCCCCGCCACGGTAAAGCGGTCGGCCGCAAACCATGCCAGACCCGCGCCGACCGCGGCCAGCCACAGCAATTCGTAACGCCCGCGCATCACGCCCGACAGATCGCCCTGTGTCCAGGCCAGCAGGCTTTGGACCATGTCAAAGCGATAGGCCACAAAGCTGGACCCGGCAAAGATGATCCCGCTCAGCATGATGCCGATCAGCGGCACCAGCATCGGGTCGCGCATCGGCACGCGGCGCAGGATCGCCAGAAAGATCGCGGTCCCGGCCATTGCAAACACGGTGCCCACGGCCATTTTCGCGATGATCGGCGCAGCGGGAAACAGCAGCATCATCAACAGAAGGCCAAGGCCCGCAGCCTCCATCATGCCGGTATTCGAGGGCTCGACAAAGCGGTTGCGGATCAGGGTCTGCGTCAGCACGCCCGCGATGGCCATGGTCGCCCCGGCAAGGATCAGCGCCGCCATGCGGGGCAGGCGGCTTTCGATCAGGACCAGCCATTGATCGTCCTGCCCGGCCCACAGGCCCGACAGGCTGACCTGCGACACGCCCACGAACAGGCTCAGCGCGGCCAGCCCAAGATTGATCGCTATGGCAATCGCCAGCACCGGCATCGGATCATCAGGACCGGGACAGCGCGGCGGACAGCTGATCCAGAAGCGTGTTCAGCGCGGTATAGCCGCCGAAGGTGATATAGGCGGCATGCGGATCCAGATAGACGACCTGACCCGACTGCATCGCCCTGGTCCGGGCGATCAGCGGATTGTCCAGCGCGGCCTTGGCACCCTGGCCGGCCTCACCGACGCCGGCATCGCGGTCTATCACGAACAGCCAGTCGGGGTTCTTTTCCAGAACATATTCATAGGACACCACATCGCCGCCATGAAAGCGGTCGTCGATCCCCTGTTCGACCGTCGCAAAGCCCAGCTTGCTGTGGATCCACCCCACGCGCGAGGTCGGGCCATAGGCGCCCAGCTTGCCGCCATTGGTCACAAGGATCAGCGCGGTGCCCGCATGGGGCGCCTGCTGGCTGACATGATCGACCTTTGCCTGCAATTCGGCGATCATGTCCTGGGCCTTGTCCTCTTTGCCGAAGATCTGGCCCAGAACGCCGATATTGTGCTGAACCGAGGCGAACAGATCGTCGCCAAGGCTAAGATCCACGGTCGGCAGAATCGCCGAGATCTGTTCAAACGCAGGCGCGCTGCGGGTGCCGACGATCATCAGGTCGGCGTCGCTGGCGGCGATGGTTTCGTAGTCGGGTTCAAAAATGCTGCCGACCTTCAGAAATTCGTCGCTGCCATAGCGCGACAGATAGTCGGGCAGATTGCTGTTCAAGACGCCCGCCGGTTCGGCACCCATCGCATCGGCAATGTCCAGCGCGTTGATATCAAGGATCAGCACCTTTTCCGGCTGGCCGTCCAGCTTGGTCACACCTTGGGAATGTTCAAGTTCCAGCGCCTGTGCGCCGGTCGTCGCGGCCATGGTCAGGAACGCGGTCAGAAGGGGGGCTGCAATGCGGGTCATGAAAGGTTTCCAGATTTCGTCGGGCGATCAGGATATTTCCGACGCTTATTGTCAGTGTTTTCCCGCATGTGCAATCCGCCCACGGACCAGGGCGGCGCAAGGTTCCGTGTTTCCGCAGCGCGGATCGCGAAAAACTAGCGTTTTTTCGTCGCGCTCCAGTAATCCTGCCGTTCCTGCCGTAACTGGTCATAGGATGCGATTCGGTCACGCGCGGCTGCGCCGCCACGATCCACCAGGGCCGCGATCAGCGTTTCGATCACCGCCATCGCGCCGGAATAGCAGCCGAAATCATGGGTCGACAGGACCGAGGCGATCAGCGTTTCATCGGCCTGAAATTCGGGCGAGACAATATCACTGTCGGAAATCATGATCAGTTTCAGGCCCTTCCGGCGGGCAAAGGCGCAGGCTTCGATGGTTTCGCGCGAATAGGGGGTGAAGGTGATCGCCAGTAGCACTTCGCCGGGTTGGGCCATGTGCAATTCGTCGATCGCGCTGCCCATTTGCCGCGGGATCAACTGCATCCGCGGCAGCGCCATGCGCCCGACATAATGCAGGTAATATGCCAGGCCAAAGCTGGCGCGGATCGCGGTCAGATAGACCGCCGGGGCCTGTGTCAGCAGGGTCACCACGCGATCCAGTTGATCCGGCCTGATCCGACGCAGGGACCGCTGCACGATGGCGATGGCGTTTTCGGCGGCATCCGCCTGAACCCCGCCCGACCCGCCCGATTGCCGCAGGCTGTGTACCCAATCGGGCGGATCGCCCCCGGCCGCCGCCGAAACCAGCGCCTGCCGAAACGGATTCCGAAATTCGTCAAAGCCTTGAAAACCCGCCCATTCTGCCAGCCGAACCAGCGTGTAGGTGCTGACCCCGGATTTCGCCGCAGTGTCACGGATGGAATCCAGCCCGAAATCGGACGGGTTGTCGATCACGTATTTCGCCGCCTGTTGCAGGCTACGCGACAGGTCGGGCATCGCCTCTTTCAGGCGGGCAAGGGTGCGGATGCGCAGGGAAGGGTCCATCACATTTTCATAACATCTGTTATTTTGTGCCTGTATTGACGGTTTAAGTTATTTTCGCAACGGTTATACGATCTTTCAGCAGCCGGAAGCGACATCGCGACATGACCCATCCCGTCAATCGGCCCTTCATCATGGTCGCGCCAAATGGCGCACGCCGGGGCAGGGGGGATCATCCCGCCCTGCCGGTGACCAGCGATCAGATCGCCCTTACAGCGGTCGCCTGTCATCGCGCGGGGGCCGATGCGCTGCACCTGCATGTGCGTGACGGGCAAGGCGGGCACAGTCTGGATGCCGGACGCTATCGCGAGGCGCTGGCCGAAATCGCCGCGCATGTGCCGCAGATGACGGTACAGATCACGACCGAGGCCGCGGGCGTCTTTGATGTCGCGGCCCAGCTGGCCTGCCTGCGCGATCTGCGGCCGCACTGGGCCTCGGTCTCGGTCCGGGAAATCGCGCGGGCGCCGGAACTGGCGGGGCAGGTTTATGGTCTGTGCGCCGATCAGGGCATTCGCGTCCAGCATATCCTGTATGACACCGCCGATATCGCGCAGATGGTTGCGTGGCGGGATGCGGGCATCATTGCGCCCGAACAGGATCAGGTTCTGTTCGTTCTGGGCCGTTACCGCGAAAATCAGCAATCCAGCCCGGCCGATCTGGCTCCGTTCCGTGCCGCGCTGCCCGATGCGCGCGACTGGATGGTCTGTGCCTTTGGCACCCGCGAACATGCCTGCCTAGCGGCGGCGGCCACGCAGGGCGGCCAACTGCGCGTCGGTTTCGAGAACAGCCTGACGGATGCCGACGGCACCCCTTATCCCGACAACGCGGCCTCGGTCGCCGCGCTGCGATCCTTGCTTGAAAGGCAACCGTGATGAGCCATGTATTCCCCCGCCACTGTCACGCCACGCTGCCCACCGCCGTTGGCGGCGAGGGCTGCTTTCTGATCGACAGCGACGGCAAACGCTATTTCGACGGATCGGGCGGCGCGGCAGTGTCCTGCCTGGGACATTCCAACATCCGCGTGCGCGAGGCGGTCAAGGCGCAGGTCGACCAACTGGCCTTCGCGCATACCGGTTTCTTCACATCCGATCCTGCGGAACGTCTGGCCGATCTGCTGATCTCTCAGGCGCCGGGCGATCTGGATCGGGTCTATTTCGTGTCCGGCGGGTCCGAGGCCGTCGAAAGCGCGATCAAGCTGGCGCGGCAATATCATGTCGAACGCGGCCAGCCCCAGCGCCGCCACCTGATCGCCCGCCGCCAAAGCTATCACGGCAATACGATCGGCGCGTTGTCGGCGGGCGGCAATGCGTGGCGGCGGCAGCAATTCGGCCCCTTGCTGGTCGAGATGAGCCATATCGCCCCCTGCTATGACTATGCGGAACGTCGGGACGACGAAACACCCGAGACGTATGGCCAGCGCGTCGCGAATGAGTTGGAGGCCGAAATCCTGCGTCTGGGCGAGGACAGCGTGATGGCCTTCATCGCCGAGCCGGTCGTGGGCGCGACACTGGGCGCGGTGCCCGCCGTGCCCGGATATTTCAGGCGCGTTCGCGAGATCTGTGACCGGTATGGCGTCCTGCTGATCCTTGACGAGGTGATGTGCGGCATGGGGCGGACGGGCCATCTGTTCGCCTGCGACGCCGACGGGGTCGCGCCGGATATCCTGTGCATCGCCAAGGGGCTGGGCGCCGGCTATCAGCCCATCGGCGCCATGCTGTGCAGCGCGGGCATCTATGACAGCATCGCGCAGGGCACCGGCTTTTTTCAGCATGGGCATACCTATGTCGGGCATCCGGTCGCGGCGGCGGCCGGACTGGCCGTGCTGCAAGAGATTTTGGAACAGGACCTGATCGCCCAGGTCCGTCAGCGCGGCGATCATGCGCGGGCGGCGTTGCAGGCGCGTTTCGGGCAGCATGCCCATATCGGGGATATTCGCGGGCGCGGGCTGTTCCTGGGGGTGGAACTGGTCGCCGACCGGGCCAGCAAGCAAAGCTTCGATCCGGCGTTTGGGCTGGCGGGGCGGCTGAAAAAGGCCGCCTTTGCCGAGGGGCTTGTCTGCTACCCGATGCCCGGCACCCGCGATGGGCGCAACGGCGATCACGTCCTGCTGGCCCCGCCCTTCATCGCCTCCGAGGCGGAGCTGGATCTGATGGTCGACCGTCTGGGCCGCGCGGTCGATGGCGTGATAGGGGCGCTGTAGCCCGGCGCGACGGACAGCACCGACATGAAAACAGCCGCCGGATCACCCCGGCGGCTGTGATGTCTGTCACGTCAGGCAGGCGTCGCCCGCCCGCGATCAGGACGCGGCAAGATTGCGCAGCACATAGTGCAGAACGCCGCCGTTCTTGAGGTATTCGATCTCGACCTCGGTATCGACGCGGGCCTTCAGCTTGATCGCCTTTTCGGTGCCATCGGCATATTTGATCGTCGCATCGACCAGCGCCAGCGGCTTGAAGTCGCCTTCCAGCCCCTCGATCGAAATGACCTCGTCGCCGGTCAGGTTCAGCGTCTTGCGGGTCGCGCCTTCGGTGAACTCGAACGGGATCACGCCCATGCCGACCAGGTTCGAACGGTGGATCCGTTCAAAGCTTTCGGCGATCACGGCCTTGATGCCCAGCAGGTTGGTGCCCTTGGCCGCCCAGTCGCGCGACGACCCCGCGCCATATTCGGCACCGCCCACGATGACCAGCGGGGTGCCCTGATCCTGATAGGACATGGCCGCATCATAGATCGAGGCCTGCTGACCGTTCACATCCTTCGAATAGCCGCCCTCGACGCCATCCAGCATCTCGTTCTTGATGCGGATATTGGCGAAGGTGCCGCGCATCATCACCTCGTGGTTGCCGCGACGCGAGCCATAGCTGTTGAATTCGCGCGGCGGCACCTGCCGATCGGTCAGGTATTTCCCTGCCGGGGTGGTTTCCTTGAACGACCCGGCGGGGCTGATGTGGTCGGTGGTGATCATGTCGCCCAGCAGTGCCAGAACGCGTGCGCCCTTGATATCGCTGATCGTGCCCGGTTCCTGCGACATGCCCTGGAAATAGGGCGGGTTCTGGATATAGGTCGAGCTGGACGGCCAGTCATAGGTTTCGCTGTCAGTGACCTCGACCCCCTGCCAGCGTGCGTCGCCCTTGAAGACATCGGCGTATTTCGACTGGAACATCTCGCGGGTGACGACGCTGTGGACCATGTCCGACACTTCCTGCGACGATGGCCAGATGTCCTTCAGATAGACCGGGTTGCCGTCCTTGTCGGTACCAAGCGGATCGCGGGTCAGGTCGATATTCATGTCGCCCGCCAGCGCATAGGCCACCACCAGCGGCGGCGAGGCCAGATAGTTCGCGCGCACATCCGGGCTGATCCGGCCTTCGAAGTTGCGGTTGCCCGACAGGACCGACACGGCGATCAGGTCATTGTCGTTGATCGACTTCGAGATCGCGGGCTCCAACGGGCCGGAATTGCCGATGCAGGTGGTGCAGCCATAGCCGACAAGGTTGAACCCGATCGCGTCCAGATCGTCCTGCAGGCCGGCGGCGTTCAGATATTCGCTGACCACCTGCGACCCCGGCGCCAGCGAGGTTTTCACCCAGGGCTTGCGATCCAGACCCAGTTCCCGCGCCTTGCGCGCCACCAGACCGGCAGCGATCATCACATAGGGATTCGAGGTGTTGGTGCACGAGGTGATCGAGGCGATCACGATGCTGCCGTCATGCAGCTTGTAACCCTCGCCCTCGACCTCGCCTTCGGAAAAGCCCTTGTGGCGGCCACCCGGTACATAGCCCGGTTCGCGTGCGCCACCCTCTTCGCGCCAGTCGGTTTCCTCGGATTCCGGAACGTCGGGAAAGCGGACGCCGCGCACCATCTTCAGGAACGCATCGGCGGACTCGTTCAGCGGCGTGTGGTCCTGCGGGCGCTTGGGGCCGGAAATCGCGGGCACGACATCGGCCAGATCCAGTTCCAGCGTGCTGGTATAGACCGGTGCGTAATCGGCGTCGCGCCAAAGGCCGTTGGCCTTGGCATAGGCTTCGACCAGCGCGATGCGGTCCTTGTCGCGGCCGGTCTGTTCCAGATAGCGCAGGGTTTCCTGATCGATCGGGAAGAAGCCGCAGGTGGCGCCGTATTCGGGGGCCATGTTGGCGATGGTCGCGCGATCGGCCAGCGGCATGTTGTCCAGACCGTCGCCATAGAATTCGACGAACTTGCTGACGACGCCGTGGGCACGCAACATCGCCACCACCTTCAGCACAAGGTCGGTGGCGGTCACGCCTTCCTTCATCGCGCCGGTGATCTTGAAACCGACCACATCCGGGATCAGCATCGAGATCGGCTGACCCAGCATCGCGGCCTCGGCCTCGATCCCGCCGACGCCCCAGCCCAGAACGGCCAGACCGTTGACCATGGTGGTGTGGCTGTCGGTGCCGACCAGCGTGTCGGGATAGGCGACTTCGGTGCCGTTCTGGTCGGTGTCGGTCCAGACGGTCTGGGCCAAATATTCCAGGTTCACCTGATGGCAGATGCCGGTGCCGGGCGGAACGACGCGAAAATTGCGGAACGCCTTCTGGCCCCATTTCAGGAAGGTATAGCGTTCAAGATTGCGTTCATATTCGCGTTCGACATTGAACTGGAAGGCGCGGGGATTGCCGAATTCGTCGATCATCACGCTGTGGTCGATGACCAGATCGACCGGGTTCAGCGGGTTGATCTTTTGCGCATCGCCGCCCAGGGACTTGATGCCGTCACGCATGGCGGCAAGATCGACCACGGCGGGAACGCCGGTGAAGTCCTGCATCAGGACGCGGGCGGGGCGATAGGCGATTTCGCGCGGGTTCTGGCCGCCCTTTTCCGCCCATTCCGCGAATGCCTTGATGTCCTTGGTGCTGACGGTGCGACCGTCATCTTCAAAACGCAGCATGTTTTCCAGCACCACCTTCAGCGCGGCGGGCAGCTTGGAAAAATCGCCAAGACCGGCTTCGGTCGCGGCATCGATGGAATAATAATCGACCTTCTGACCGCCGACCTCAAGCGTGCGGCGGGTCTTTGCGGTATCGGATCCGGTCTGAATGGGCATCAGGGCCTCCCTGTCTGCAAGATTGGATGGGGTCGGGCGTCCGTCATTCTGATGTGCCCTATATGACGGGGCATGTGCAAGGGCATCTGTCGTGGTTTGTATGCAATGGCATACCATAGCCGGCACTGTGGCTCAAGTGGCACGGTGCCCCATTCACGGCCCGGCTAACAAAGCGTTGATTGTTCCTGTCCGCATCCAGCCGATATGCATGATGAAAGGCGAAGCAACGCGAGACGGCGATGATGACAGCGGCCCGACACATGGACGGAACGAGACCGGCGATGACCAGGATGACGGCAGGGATGCTGGGGCCTGTGCTGGCGTTCTGTCTGTCGGGCGCCGCCTTCGGGCAAAGCTATGATCCGGGCGATGTCGTGACCGAGTCGCTGAAGACCTTCGACGATGTGCAGGCCCCGGTGATCGCGGCACCGGACGAACCCAGCCGCACCGCGCCGACCGAGGCGGACCGTTTCGAGGAATTCACCCGGCCCAGCTTTAACGGGTTTTCCGCAGGCGACATGCCGCCGCCGCCGGATGATCTGGCGCCAAACTTTTCGCCCGTGGTGGTCGAGCTGTTCACCTCGCAGGGCTGTTCATCCTGCCCGCCCGCCGATGCCATGCTGGGCCGTCTGGCACAGCAACCCGATGTTCTGCCGCTGTCCTTCCATGTCGATTACTGGGATTACCTGGGCTGGCCCGACAGTTTTGCCCGGCCCGAATTCAGCCGTCGCCAACAGGGCTATGCCAAGGTCGCGGGTGAACGTGGTGTCTATACGCCGCAGATGATCGTCGACGGGCAGGATACCGCCGTCGCACCCGGACCGGCGCAGTTGATGGGGCTGATCGACGCGAATCGCGTGTCTCCCGCGCTGGTCAACATTCAGCGCGAGGATACCCCGCGCGGCGATCAGGTCGAGGTGCTGCCGCTGTCCGACCTGGGTGGCCCGGTCGATGTGCTGCTGG
Organism: Paracoccus homiensis; assembly: GCF_900111675.1. Lineage (GTDB taxonomy): Bacteria > Pseudomonadota > Alphaproteobacteria > Rhodobacterales > Rhodobacteraceae > Paracoccus > Paracoccus homiensis. Next base: position 50,240 of record NZ_FOHO01000018.1, read on the forward strand.
TCCGCTATGCGCCGGAACGCCGGGTCCAGATCGAAGAGGGGGAAAACCGCGGCCGCGCGATGACCTATACCAATGTCGTCCTGTCGCTGAACCATCTTGCCGATTGGGATGGCCGCGCGCCGCTGCGCCTGACGATCAGCCCCGAAGGCATCCCCGACGACCGTTTTCCGGCCGATACGCGCCACGTGATCCTTGTGCAGCGCGAGATGGGGCCCAAGGGCTTGCCCGGGCCCATTCTGGCGGCGATCGGACTGGACTGATCGCGTTTCGCCCTTGCAGTTTCTGCAAAGGGGCGCAATGTCCGGCGCATGAGCGAATGGGTCACTTCGATTGCCGGAACGCCTGAAGGCGCGCGCATCGCCTCGATGCTGGCGCTGTCGGCGGCTTTTCTTCACGCGCTGTTCGGTGCCCTGCAGAAGGGGCGGCACGATCCCTGGCTGTCGCGGGCCGCGATCGACCTGTCCTATGGCCTGATGGCGCTGCCGATCGCGCTGTTCGTCGTGCCTTGGCCGACGCCGGATCTGTGGCTGGCGTTGCTGGGTGCGATGGCGATCCACATTGCCTACAAGGTCGCGCAGGCGCTGACCTATCAGCGCGGGGCCTATACCGTGGTCTATCCGGTGGTGCGCGGCTCTGCGCCGTTATTCGCGGTCATCGCCGCCGGGCTGGTCTTTCACGAACATTTCAATCTGGTCCAGTGGCTGGGGGTCCTGCTGCTGACGGGCAGCATCTTCGGGCTTGCCGGCTATAACCTGCGGCGGCTGGTCCTCGGGCGCGAGACCCTGTTGCCTGCGCTTGGCTATGCGGTCCTGACGGGGGCGCTGGTCGCGCTGTATACGACCTATGATGCCTGGGGGATCCGGCTTGCCGCCGACCCATTCACCTTTCTGGCCTGGTTTTTCGTGCTGGATTCGCTGTTCATGCCGCTGTGGAACCTGCGCCGCCTGATCGCGCTGCCACGCGCCGAGGTGATGCCGCTTGCCCGTCGCGGCGTGCTGGGGGCGCTGGTCGCCTTTGCGAGTTTCGGGTCGATCATGCTGGCCACCCGGATCGACGATGTCGGCCGGGCGGCCGTCCTGCGGGAAACCTCGACCGTGTTCGCGGCCCTTGTCGGCTGGCTGATCCTGGGCGAAAAGGTGGGGCCGGTCAGGGCGATCCTGATGGCGCTGATCGCCGCGGGCGCGGTGATCGTGGAATTCGCAGCATAGGGTGACAGGACGATGCCGCCGAAGAACGACATGAAACCGTGGGTCAAAAGCGCGCTGGAACTGGGCCCGGTGCTGATATTCTTTGCCAGTTTCATGCTGTTCCGGGGTGATACCGTGCAGCTGTTCGGTCAGGACTATAGCGGCTTTGTCTTTGCCACGCTGATCTTCGTGCCGGTCCTGATCGTGGCGACGGCGGTTCAGTGGTGGCTGACCGGCAAGCTGGCGCCGATGCAGATCGCGACGCTGGTTCTGGTCGTTGTCTTTGGCGGGCTGTCGATCTGGCTGAACGATCCGCGCTTTTTCAAGATGAAGCCGACGATGATCTATCTGCTGTTCGCGGCGCTGCTGGGTTTCAGCCTGCTCGCCCGCAAGAACTGGCTGCAACTGGTCCTGTCCGAGGCGCTGCCCATGGATGCCGAGGGTTGGCGCAAGCTGACCCTGCGGATGACGCTGCTGTTTGTTGGGCTGGCGCTGGCCAATGAAGTTGTCTGGCGGACCATGTCGGAAACCAGTTGGGTCTATTTCAAGACCTTTGGTCTGCCGCTGATCCTGTTCCTGTTCCTGATGGCGAATGCGCGGCTGTATCGCGATCACGCGTTGCAGAAGGACGGCAAGGACCAGGGCTAACCCCGCGCAAGCCCCTGTTCGGGCAGCCCGTCCAGCAACCGTGACCAGCGCGGCGCGATCCGGCCGGGCAGGCGGGCGCGCAGCACCGGCATCGGCAGCGCCCAGGGCTGCTTCAGCGCGGTGCGATAGAAATCGAACAATCCGCCGCGCAGATAGGGCGTCCAATGCGACAGGCGCAGCGGGTTGCGTTCAACCGGAAAGCCCATCTGGGCCAGCATGTCCAGCGTCGGCCCATCGTCGATCTGCACGTCGATCCAGTTGCGTGCCGGGTGGTCCAGCCCGAACCCCAATGCCTGACGCCGCCCGCGACCCAGCCACAGCTCCATCGCGAAGTCGAACAGGTCATTTTCGCGCGAGGTGATGTTCAGCACCTCGGCGCGGTGGCCGGCGGGGCTGTCCAATGCCTGCGCGGCCTGATCGCGGAATTCGGCGGCGGTCAGCAGGCACACCCGCCCGACGCTGCCCGCAGGCGCAAATCGCAGGGATTGCAGCGCGACCCGACCGCCAAGCGAATGTCCGATCAACGCGACCGGGCGGCCAGTGCGATCCGACAGGCGGTCAACCAGATTGGCAAGGGCGCGGCCCGTATCCTCGGCGCGGCGATAGGCACCGCCCAATGTGCCCCGCGCTTCCCAGCCAAAGGCGACCGCCAGCCCCTCGTCGGCAGTCCCGGTCCCGAAGCCAAGCGCGCGCGGCCATGACAGGGCGCGGCGGCAGCTTTGATCGGGGCTAAGCGACAGGATGTGGCGATGGGGGTCGTGGGACGGGCGCGACGGCGAATAGCGATAGCCGTGGATCATCACGACAATCGGGGCGGCGTCAGTCATGGCATCGGTCGCGTCCCAAAGGGACTGCGGCGCAGCCTTTCCTGCATCGACCCTGACGACCGGCATGTTTCGCCTCCTGTCCAGTCCTTGCGTTGTGGATAGGTCGATGTTGCGACACTCCCGTGAAAGAAGCGTTAAATCTGCGTGAAACCGGGGCCGGGTGCCGGCGAAGGGCGTAAAGATTGCGGAAACAAGGGTTTGTCGGGCGCATTTAAAATTTTCGGAAACCCGCGGCCTGAAAGACGCGCGCAACCCCTGCAACGTATGTGGCCGCGCGAATGAACGTGGGGCGCGAATTTCCGTTACCGCAACCGAAAAACCGCCGAAAATGCGACGCAGGGACCGTCACCTGCCCGTCATCCGCTTTTCACCATTGAATTTATGGTGCGAACCTCTCTATGTTGGAACCATGCGCTGAAAGATCCCGCACAGGGATGCGACGGCGCCCACAGTTTCGCAGCGCGGCACCTCTGGTCCCCATAATTCGGGCGGCATGTGCCACGCGGAAAACCCCCGCCCCTTGGCGCAACATGCCGGGGCGATGTCACTCACGGGCCTGCCTCGCAAGGGTTATGGTCCCATCAAGGAACAGACGCGATGACGCGCGCGGTGAAGGCAAGGAACGGGACGGGGCGGGCGAACAGCCTGCACGTCCCATCTGCCATCGCCGCCCAACGCCTCGCGCCCCAATCATGCACCGTCCAGACACCGGGCACGCCCTTGGCGCCGCCCGGCCGTGGGCTGTGCGAAAGTTACATAAATGGCAAAGAAAATGCTGATCGACGCCACCCATGCCGAGGAAACTCGGGTGGTCGTGGTCGACGGAACCAAGGTCGAAGAATTTGATTTCGAGACTGTAAACAAGCGGCAGATATCGGGAAATATCTATCTGGCCAAGGTGACGCGGGTTGAACCCTCGTTGCAGGCGGCCTTCGTGGATTACGGCGGAAACCGCCACGGATTTCTGGCATTCGCCGAAATTCACCCGGATTATTATCAGATCCCGGCAGCCGACCGCGAGGCGCTGATCGCCGAAGAGCGGGCCTATGCCGAAGCCCAGGAAGCCGAGGATAACGCCCGCGCCAAGAAGCGCCGCGCCCCCAAGGCCGAAAAGACCGTCAGCGACGAGGCTGTTTCGGAAGAGGCGGCATCGGATGATGACGCGCAGCCCAAGGCCGAGGATGCCGACGCCCCGACCGCCGAGGCAGACACCGCCGAGGGCGATGACACCGCTGACGAAGGCAACGACAAGGACGAGGATATCGAATCCGTCGCCGAGGAAGATGTCAGCGAGGAAATCCGCGTTCCCAAAAAGCCGCGTCCGCGTCGCTACAAGATCCAGGAAGTGATCAAGGTTCGCCAGATCATGCTGGTGCAGGTGGTCAAGGAAGAGCGTGGCAACAAGGGCGCCGCGCTGACCACCTATCTGTCGCTGGCCGGCCGCTATTGCGTCCTGATGCCGAACACCGCGCGTGGCGGTGGGATCAGCCGCAAGATCACCAATGCCGCCGACCGCAAGAAACTGAAGGACATCGCGTCGGAACTTGACGTTCCGCAGGGCGCCGGCCTGATCATTCGCACGGCAGGCAGCCAGCGCACCCGGACCGAGATCCGCCGCGATTACGAATACCTGCTGCGCCTGTGGGAACAGATCCGCGAAGTGACCTTCAAGTCGGTCGCCCCCGCGCCGATCTACGAAGAAGGCGATCTGATCAAGCGCACGATCCGCGATCTGTATTCCAAAGAGATCGACGAAGTGCTGGTCGAGGGCGAGCGTGGCTATCGCGTGGCCAAGGACTTCATGAAGATGATCATGCCGTCCCACGCCAAGAACGTGAAGAACTATGCCGATCCGATGCCGCTTTATGCGCGCTATCAGGTCGAAAGCTATCTGGCGGGCATGTTCAACCCGGTCGTGCAGCTGAAATCGGGCGGCTATATCGTGATCGGCGTGACCGAGGCGCTGGTTGCCATCGACGTGAACTCGGGCCGCGCCACCAAGGAAGGCTCGATCGAGGACACGGCGCTGAAGACCAATCTCGAGGCCGCCGACGAGGTGGCCCGCCAGTTGCGCCTGCGCGACCTTGCCGGTCTGATCGTGATCGACTTCATCGACATGGAAGAGCGCAAGAACAACGCCGCCGTTGAAAAGCGGATGAAAGACCGGCTGAAATCGGACCGCGCGCGTATTCAGGTCGGCCGCATCTCGGGCTTTGGCCTGATGGAGATGTCGCGCCAGCGTCTGCGCCCCGGTATGCTGGAAAGCACCACCCAGCCTTGCCCGCATTGCCACGGCACCGGCCTGATCCGCAGCGATGACAGCCTTGCGCTGACCATCCTGCGTGCGATCGAGGAAGAGGGCACGCGCAAACGCTCGCGCGAGGTTCTGGTCAAGGCACCCGTTGCCGTGACGAACTTCCTGATCAACGCCAAGCGCGAACATATCGCTGGCATCGAGGCGCGTTACGGCCTGTCGGTCCGGGTCGAGGCTGATCCGACGCTGATCTCGCCGGATTACGCGATCGAGAAGTTCAAGACCGCGACCCGCGTCGTGGCCGAGGTGCCGCACGCGGCGCTGTCGGTCGATGCGGACCTGATGGCACAGATCGACGATGAGGGCGACGAGATCGACATCGATCTGGACGCGGTCGAGGATCAGACCGAAAGCCAGACCAAGGCCGAGGAAAAGGCGCCGGAAACGGATGATGACGGGGGTGAAGGGGGACGCTCGCGTCGTCGCCGTCGCCGTCGTCGCCGGAAATCGGGCGACCGGGCCGAGGATGGCGCCGGTGAGGACACCGCGTCCGAGGCACAGGACAGCGGCGACGAGGCAGCCGGGCAAGAAGCCCCCGCAGAGCCGGAAGCCGCGCCTGTCGAGGCCGAAGCCCCGGTGGAAGAGGAGGCCAAGCCTGCGCGCCGCTCGCGTTCGCGCAATCGTCGCAAGGCGAACACCGAAGAGAAGGGCCTGCCCGAGGTGGTCGATCTGCGCGACAGCAAGGACGATGCCCGCGCCGAAGAACTGCCGGGTGTGAACGAACGGCCCGAAGCCACCTCGCCCGCCGAGGTTGCCGAGCCTGTTGCGGAAACCGCCCCAGAACTCGTCGCGGAACAGCCCAAGGCCGATGCCGCAGCTGACGCCCCCGTGGCAGAAGCAGACGTGGCAAAAGAAGATGTGGCGGAAGAGGTCGCACCGGTCACGACCTCCCAGCCTGCGCCGGAACCTGTCAAGGAAAGCCCGCGTCAGCCCGAAACCGCCGACACCGCCAATGACAGCGCCCGGCCCAAGCGGCGCGGCTGGTGGAGCTTTGGCAGCTGAACGCAACGCCTGATCCATGATGGTGCGGGGCCAGGTGCCCCGCATGTCCATCCCTGAAACCCGGCCGGATCCGTCTGGCCGGGTTTTTCCATGCCCGATGCCGTGAACGTGGCCTTATCCGCCGCGTCATGGTCGCCAAAAGAAAACGGCCCGCCAGATGGCGGGCCATTCACTTGAGAGGGAGGCGACGACAAAGTCGCACCCACATGCTGTTTTTGGGCGGAGGGATTCCCCAACAAAATGTGGCGCCGGCGCCAAAAGAATGCCGGACAGCGCCATATCGACGAATTCTTCGAACCTTTGTCGAGGTTTTTGGGGCTGTCGGTTGGTCCCCTATCGACACGATCTTTTGGACCGATGGGTCGTAGCGGCAGAGGTGCAGTGTGACGGCCTCTATGAGCCTTACCGCCTTTGCCACATGTTCAGGCAGAACATAGAACCATTCCCGAGGAACGACCTTTTTCCCAAGTCGGTCTGTGATCGTGCGCCAGGAGGGGCGAGCGCTATCAAAAAACCGATGCCGATGGTCTTCGATCTTCATGCGGGAAAGATCGCGCAGTTCGTAGGTGGCTAGGGGTAATCCCCCCGTTTTTGCGGGGGCTTGGTCGTAAAATTTATGCGGCCATCTTCAGTTTCTGTGCAGGTGTCATCCCGCCGTTGCCCATGTTCGGGCGTTCATGGTTGTAGGACCAGAGCCACTCGGTGGCAATCTTCTGGACCTCTTCGATGCTTTCGAAAATGTATAAGTCCAGCCATTCGTGCCGGACCGTCCGGTTGTAGCGCTCGACATAGGCGTTCTGCTGAGGCTTTCCGGGCTGGATGTATGCCAAGGCAATGCCCCGGTTGTCGGCCCATTCCATGAGGGTGCCACTGACGTATTCCGGGCCGTTGTCGACTCGAATCCT
>NZ_FOHO01000019.1 GCF_900111675.1 Paracoccus homiensis
TGTGAAGGTGTTCTTCGAACTGAACGGCCAGCCGCGCTCGATCCGGGTGCCCAACCGCAAGGTCAAGGCCGAAACGGTGGCCCGCCCCAAGGCCGACCCGTCCAACCCCGCCCATATCGGCGCCCCGATGCCCGGCGTCGTGGCCTCGGTCGCGGTCACCCAGGGCCAGGCCGTGAAACAGGGCGACATGCTGCTGACCATCGAGGCCATGAAAATGGAAACCGGCATCCACGCCGACCGCGACGGAACCGTCAAAAAACTCCACGTCACCCCAGGCGCACAACTCGACGCAAAAGACCTCATGATCGAAATCGAGTGAAAGCTCTTCCCCCGGCGTCTTCGCCGCCGGGGGAACGGGCCGGGACGAGATGTCACATTCATCCCCACCCCTGCCGGCGCTAACATCTTTCAACCTATATATGTCGGCAGCGGGGCGCGCCCTGATTGCGCTGGTTGCGTCGCGGCCTGGGGCAGGGTGTGCCAAGCCGGGTGCAAGGGATCCGGGCAGGGCGTGGAAATCGCGGGCTTCTGGCGGTTTGCGGCATATTGCCGCCCGTTGACCCCGCAAGCCGTCAGGTCTAAACCGAGCCTAGCCAACCCGTCGCGGGTAGCCACGATACCCCGCGACCCATAAGGGGGTGTTGCCCGTGGAACCATTGTTGCAGGAATATCTGCCGATTCTCGTCTTTGCAGGGATGGCTTCGGCCCTTGCGCTGGTGTTGATTCTGGCCGCCGTGGTCGTTGCGGTGCGCAACCCCGATCCCGAAAAGGTCAGCGCCTATGAATGCGGCTTCAACGCGTTCGACGATGCGCGGATGAAATTCGATGTCAGATTCTATCTGGTCTCGATCCTGTTCATCATCTTCGACCTTGAAGTGGCCTTCCTGTTCCCCTGGGCGGTGAATTTCGCCGGGCTCAGCGATGTGGCCTTCTGGTCGATGATGTTCTTTCTGGGCGTTCTGACAGTCGGCTTTGCCTATGAATGGAAGAAGGGGGCGCTGGAATGGGCGTGATGACCGGGGCGAACACGGCCGGGGCCGATCGTGAGTTCGCAACCAAGGCCCTGAATGCGGAACTGCAGGACAAGGGGTTCCTGCTGACCACGACCGAGGACATCATCAACTGGGCCCGCAATGGCAGCCTGCACTGGATGACCTTCGGCCTTGCCTGCTGCGCGGTCGAGATGATGCAGGTGTCGATGCCGCGCTATGACGTGGAACGCTTTGGCACCGCGCCGCGGGCCAGCCCGCGCCAGTCGGACCTGATGATCGTCGCCGGCACGCTGACCAACAAGATGGCACCAGCGCTGCGCAAGGTCTATGACCAGATGCCCGAGCCGCGTTACGTCATCAGCATGGGCAGCTGCGCCAATGGCGGCGGGTATTACCATTACAGCTATTCGGTCGTGCGCGGCTGCGATCGGGTCGTACCGGTGGATATCTATGTTCCCGGCTGCCCGCCGACCGCCGAGGCGCTGCTTTACGGTATTCTGCAACTTCAGCGTCGCATCCGGCGCACCGGCACGCTGGTGAGGTAAGACATGGCTCTTTATCCCGATCTCGATGCGCTGGAACAGCTGGGCGAACATATCGGCTTTCGCCGCTCGGACGCGGTGCTGGACACCTCGATCGAATTCGAGGAACTGACGGTCAGTGCGACCCTGACCGGGATCATCGACCTGATCGAGTTTCTGCGCACCGATTCCAGCTGTCGTTTCTCGACCCTGGTTGACATCACCGCCGTCGATCACCCGGAACGCCCGGCGCGCTTCGATGTGGTCTGGCACTTCCTGTCGATGTATCAGAACCAGCGCGTCCGCGTGAAGGTCGCCATCCGCGAGGATGAGATCGTGCCCTCGCTGACAGGGATCTTTCCCAGCGCCAACTGGTTCGAACGCGAGATATTCGACATGTTCGGCATCATGTTCTCGGGGCATCCGGACCTGCGCCGCCTGCTGACCGATTACGGCTTTCGCGGCTTTCCGCTGCGCAAGGATTTCCCGACCACGGGCTATGTCGAGGTCCGCTATGACGAGGCCGAAAAACGCGTTGTCTATGAACCGGTGAAGCTGGTGCAGGAATACCGCCAGTTCGATTTCCTGTCTCCGTGGGAAGGTGCGAAATACGTGCTGCCCGGCGATGAGAAGAAGGACGCGCAATGAGCACATATGACGCCTCCTGCCTTTGCGGTGCCTGCAAGATGACGGTGCAGACCGACCCGCACCCCGAAGCCGGCGCATGCCATTGCGGCAAGTGCCGCAAATGGAGCGGCGGGATCTTTCTGGCGGTAGAGTGCAGCAAACCGGTCATCTTCAATGACGACGCGCCGATCGGCGTCTATGGGTCCTCGGAATGGGGCGAGCGGGTCTTTTGCAGGATCTGTGGCAGTTCGCTTGTCTGGCGTTCGCTCGATGGCGCGCATAGCGCCGTCGCCCTGCAGGCGTTCGATGATCCCGAAAGCATCCCCGTGACCACCGAGATCTTTACCGATTGCAAGCCGGGCAACTATGCTTTGTCCGGGCAGCTTTGCGGTATGACCGAGGCCGAATTCATGGCCCAGTTCACCCCGCAACAGGAGGGTTGATGATGGACGGCGATATCCGCAACAACCAGTATGATGATGGCAGCTTCGACGCCTTGACCGGCGAACAGCGCATCCGCAATTTCAACATCAACTTCGGTCCTCAGCACCCGGCGGCGCATGGTGTGCTGCGGATGGTGCTGGAACTGGATGGCGAGGTCGTGGAGCGCTGCGATCCCCATATCGGCCTGCTGCATCGCGGCACCGAAAAGCTGATGGAAAGCCGCACCTATCTGCAGAACCTGCCCTATCTGGATCGTCTGGATTACGTGGCACCGATGAACCAGGAACATGCCTGGTGCATGGCGATCGAAAAGCTGACCGGCACCGTCGTGCCGCGTCGCGCCAGCCTGATCCGGGTGCTGTATTCGGAAATCGGCAGGATCCTGAACCATCTGCTGAACGTGACCACACAGGCCATGGATGTCGGCGCGCTGACGCCGCCGCTGTGGGGCTTCGAGGAACGCGAAAAGCTGATGGTGTTCTATGAACGCGCCTGCGGGGCGCGTCTGCACGCCGCCTATTTCCGTCCCGGCGGCGTTCATCAGGATCTGCCGCCCGATCTGCTGGACGATATCGAGGCGTGGTGCGATCCGTTCCTGAAGGTCGTCGACGATCTGGATGGCCTGCTGACCGAAAACCGGATCTTCAAGCAGCGCAATGTCGATATCGGCATCGTCAAGGAACAGGATATTCTGGACTGGGGCTATTCCGGCGTGATGGTCCGTGGCTCGGGCCTGGCGTGGGATCTGCGGCGCAGCCAGCCCTATGAATGCTATGACGAATTCGAGTTTCAGGTCCCGGTCGGCAAGAACGGCGACTGCTACGATCGCTATCTGTGCCGCATGGAAGAGATGCGCCAGTCGGTCAGCATCATGCGTCAGGCGATCACCAAGCTGCGTGCGCCCGAAGGGCAGGGCGATGTTCTGGCCCGTGGCAAGCTGACCCCGCCCAAGCGTGGCGACATGAAGCGCGACATGGAAAGCCTGATCCATCACTTCAAACTGTATACCGAGGGTTTCAAGGTCCCCGCGGGCGAGGTCTATGCCGCGGTCGAGGCGCCCAAGGGCGAGTTCGGCGTCTATATGGTCAGCGACGGAACCAACAAACCCTACCGCGCCAAGCTGCGGGCGCCGGGTTTCCTGCACCTGCAATCCATCGACTGGATGGCCAAGGGGCACATGCTGGCAGATGTTTCGGCCATCATCGGCACCATGGATATCGTGTTCGGTGAGGTGGACCGCTGATGGTCTGTCGCGCGAACAACCGGGACGGGGGGACAAGGTGCTGTCTGGTCTGATCGCGCTGTTCGGTTGGATCGCGACGGCGGCGCTGGTCGCCGTTAGCCTGTTGCTGGCGTTCAATCGCCAGACCGGTCTGCGCCTTTTGCAGCACCGCGCCGATATGCTGCCGCAGGCCATGCTGGTCCGCTATGCGGGACTGGCCGTGCTTGCACTTGTGGCATCCTGGATCAATGCGCCGCGCGTCCTGTTCGGGATGCTGCTGGCGATGGCCGTGATCGGCCTTGGGGATGCCTTTATCTACCGCCGTGCGGGTCATCCGTTCTGGCTTCATCTGGCGGTCGGGGTCGCTGCGGCTTTCGCGGCGCTTCTGTCGCTTCTTGCGATGAACTGAGGGTTACATGCTTCGTCGTCTTTCACCCGTCCAGCCGGACAGCTTCCAGTTCTCGCCCGCGAACCTTGAATGGGCGCAGGCGCAGATGACCAAATATCCCGAAGGGCGTCAGCAATCGGCGATCATCCCGGTCCTTTGGCGCGCGCAGGAACAGGAAGGCTGGCTGTCGCGCCCGGCCATCGAATACTGCGCCGAACTTCTGGGCATGCCCTATATCCGGGCGCTGGAAGTGGCGACATTCTACTTTATGTTCCAGCTGCAACCGGTTGGTTCAATTGCAAATATCCAGATTTGTGGCACGACCAGCTGCATGATTTGCGGGGCCGAGGACCTGATCGAGGTCTGCAAGCGCAAGATCGCATCGACCCCGCATACCGTGTCGGCGGACGGCAAGTTCAGCTGGGAAGAGGTCGAATGTCTGGGCGCCTGTGCCAACGCGCCCATGGCGCAGATCGGCAAGGATTACTACGAAGATCTGACCCCGCAAAAGCTTGAGGCTTTGATCGATGCGATGTCGGCGGGTCAGGTGCCGTTGCCGGGTCCGCAGAATGGACGCTTTGCGTCCGAGCCGGCATCGGGGCTGACCTCGCTGGCCGACCTGAAAGGGCAGGGCGATGCCCTGAACGCCAGTGCGTCGCTGGCCAGGGAACATGGCGAAACGCTGAAACGGATCGACGGGACCGAGGCGCCGATCCTGACCAAATGGCTGCGCCAGCCACAGCCCGATGCCGCCCCGGATCAGCAAGAGGGTCAGAACGGCACGCCCGAGGAAGAGCCGCGTCCGGCCAGCGGCCAGCCCGCCGATGAAACCGGCGTGACCGAACAGGAGGCCGAGGCAAGCTCGGCCGCGCGACCGCGTTCTGATCGCGAACCTGCCGGATCCCGGGCCGCCGAGGCCGCAGCCGATGACGCCGCTGGGGCCCGCAAGGGTGACGCCGCCACAGGCGTCTCCGCGGATGCGGGCCGCCGTCCCGAGGGGCTCGATGCCCCGAGGGACGGCTCCGCCGACGATCTGAAGATGATCAAGGGAATCGGCCCCAAGCTGGAACAGATGCTGAATGGCATGGGCTTCTGGCATTTCGATCAGCTTGCCGGCTGGGGCAGCGAAGAGCTTGCCTGGGTTGACGAAAACCTGGAAGGTTTCAAGGGTCGGGCCACGCGCGACGAATGGGTCGCGCAGGCCAGGGTACTGTCCACCGGCGGCGAGACCGATTTCTCGCGCGATGCGGCGGCGGACGGGCGCTACGACGAAGAGGAGTGATCTGACACTCGGCGGAAGGGGGAAGTGACGGATGCCGAACGCTGACTGCACAAGAAACTGCTGGATCGCAGGGGGGCTTACCGGCCTGCTGGTCCTGATCTTCACCTCCGTGATCGGACCGCTGCGGTGGTTCGAGGGATTGGTTCTTGGTCTTGTCGCTTTCGGGATCATGGGCGCGTTTCTGGTGTGGCTGATCTGTCGGGGACGACCGGCCGAGGACGCCGCCGGCTGGCATCCGGCCCATCACGACACCACCCCTGCCGAGGATATGCAGTTGCAGCCACGTGGTATCCGGTCGCAGGCCGCGGAAGGGTTTCTGGGCGCGGCGCAATCGGCACCGACACCGCGCGTGGCACCTTCGGGCGATGCGCAGCCTGTGCCGCCCGCCTTGCGGACCGACTCGGGGCGCAATGACATCTATGGTGGTTCTGACGATGCCGGGCAGGCCGACGATCTGAAGCAGATCAAGGGCGTCGGCCCGAAACTGGAAGAGCTGCTGCACGACAATGGCGTCACCCGTTTTGACCAGATCGCGGGCTGGGGCGACGCCGAGATCGATCACTTTGCCGATCTGATCGGCCGCATGGGCGGGCGCATCCGCTCGGACGACTGGGTCGCGCAGGCCCGGGCCCTGGCACGGGGCGAAGACACCGAATTTTCGAAGCGCGTCGAGGAAGGCAGCGTATATTGATGAGCAGGCCCAATGCACAGGACAGCGCCCAGATGCGGCTGGCAGCGGTGGTGATCGCCGTCGCGATGGTCGCGTGGCTGGCCGTGCAATGGCTGGGTGCGCAATATGGCTGGGCGGGGAAATGGGCCTATCTGGCCGATCTTGCCGCAATCGGCGCTTTTGTCTGGTCGCTGCTTGTGACCTGGCGTATCTGGCGGCGCAGAAATGATGCGTAACGCCCGGATGATGAGGATCGAGAGTTAGATGCTGAAAGACCAGGATCGCATTTTTACCAACCTTTACGGCATGGGCGATCGCAGCCTGAATGGCGCGAAAAAGCGCGGCCATTGGGATGGCACCGCCGAGATCATCGGCCGCGGGCGTGACAAGATCATCGATCAGGTCAAGGCGTCCGGGCTGCGTGGCCGGGGTGGCGCGGGCTTTCCGACCGGTCTGAAATGGTCCTTCATGCCCAAGGAATCGGATGGCCGCCCGGCCTATCTGGTCATCAATGCCGACGAATCCGAACCCGCGACCTGCAAGGACCGCGAGATCATGCGTCACGATCCGCACACGCTGATCGAAGGGGCGCTGATCGCCAGTTTCGCGATGAACGCGCATGCCTGCTATATCTATCTGCGCGGCGAATATATCCGCGAACGCGAGGCGCTGCAGTCGGCCATCGACGAATGTTATGACGCGGGCCTTCTGGGCGCGAACGCGGCGGGGTCGGGCTGGGATTTCGACCTGTATCTGCACCATGGCGCAGGCGCCTATATCTGTGGCGAGGAAACGGCGCTTCTGGAAAGCCTTGAAGGCAAGAAGGGCATGCCGCGGATGAAGCCGCCCTTCCCGGCAGGGGCGGGTCTTTATGGCTGCCCGACCACGGTGAACAACGTCGAATCCATCGCTGTCGTTCCGACGATCCTGCGTCGCGGCGCCGAATGGTTCGCGGGCTTCGGCCGTCCCAACAATGCGGGCGTCAAGCTGTATGGCCTGACCGGGCATCTGAACAATCCCTGCGTCGTCGAAGAGGCCATGTCGATCAGCATGAAAGAGCTGATCGAAAAGCATGGCGGCGGCGTGCGCGGCGGCTGGAAAAACCTCAAGGCGGTGATTCCGGGCGGGGCATCCTGCCCGATTCTGACCGCCGAGCAGTGCGAAACCGCGATCATGGATTACGACGGGATGCGGGATCTGCGGTCCAGCTTTGGCACCGCCTGCATGATCGTGATGGACAAGGACACCGATGTCATCAAGGCCGTGTGGCGCCTGTCCAAATTCTTCAAGCATGAAAGCTGCGGGCAGTGTACGCCCTGCCGCGAAGGCACCGGCTGGATGATGCGGGTGATGGAACGTCTGGTCACCGGCGAAGCCGAGGTTGAGGAAATCGACATGCTGCTGGACGTCACCAAGCAGGTCGAGGGGCACACGATCTGCGCCCTTGGCGATGCCGCCGCATGGCCCATCCAGGGCCTGATCCGAAATTTCCGAGAAGAGATCGAGGACCGTATCAAGGCCAAGCGCACCGGCCGCATGGGCGCCATGGCCGCCGAATAAGGGGATATGCCGATGTCACGAATGACCCTTACGATCCTGCTTGTGACCGCCGGTCTGGGACTGGCGGCCTGCAGCAGCGGCGGGGATGATCGGGTGCCGCTGCTGCGGGCCGACAAGGTCTATATCGTGACCGGCGATGACCGGAACCCCGGCGATATCGTCGTGACGGGACGCGGTGGTGCCAGCCTGACACAGGCGGATGGTCCGGGCGCCGATGCAGCCTTCGCCGAATTCTGCCGCACGCAGGGCCACGAAGGCGGCACGCCGGGCAGTTACGTGACGAATGGGACCACGGGATATTGGCACTACAAGGCGTGCAGCGCATGAGCCTCACGGCTTTCTTACCCTGTGTTGCCGGGAAAACGCCCGGCGTCTGTGCTAGGGCTGGGCGCCCAAGCACAGGAAAGGGACCTGCCGTGACCGCACGCCGACTGATGATGATCGCCGCCCTGGCACTGACCGCGTCGCCCGCCGCCGCGCTAGAGCCGCTGAGCCAGGAAAAATACATCAACGACCGCCTTATCGCGGCCCGGATCGCCGATCGTATCCGCCGCGAATGCCCGACCATCGACGCCCGGCTGGTCTTTGCCTTCATGCAGGCCCGCAAGCTAAAAAGCTATGCTCAGGACAAGGGCTACAGCGAGGACCAGATCGAGGCCTTTCTGGACAGCAAGCCCGACAAGGCCCGCATCTATGCCGTGGCCGAGGATTACATGAGCCGCAATGGCGTGACGGCGGGCGATGCCGAAAGCTTTTGCCGCCTCGGGCGGGACGAAATCGCACGGAAGACGGTCACCGGATCGCTTCTGAGTGCCAAGTAAGGAATGCAGTGATGGCCGATTTGCGGACAATCAAGATTGATGACAACGAGATCGAAGTCGATCCCAATCTGACCCTGATTCAGGCCTGCGAGCAGGCCGGGATCGAAATTCCGCGTTTCTGCTATCACGAACGCCTGTCGATCGCGGGCAATTGCCGGATGTGTCTGGTCGAGGTCGTGGGCGGCCCGCCCAAACCCGCCGCGTCCTGCGCCATGCAGGTCAAGGATCTGCGCCCCGGACCCGAAGGCGCCCCGCCCGAGGTCCGCACCAACAGCCCGATGGTCAAGAAGGCCCGCGAGGGCGTGATGGAATTCCTGCTGATCAACCACCCGCTGGACTGCCCGATCTGCGATCAGGGCGGCGAGTGTGATCTGCAGGATCAGGCGATGGCCTATGGCGTGGATTTCAGCCGCTATCGCGAACCGAAACGCGCCGCCGAGGAGTTGAACCTTGGCCCGCTGGTCGAAACCCACATGACCCGCTGTATCAGCTGCACTCGCTGCGTGCGCTTCACCACCGAGGTCGCGGGCATCAGCCAGATGGGGCAGACCGGCCGTGGCGAGGACAGCGAGATCACCAGCTATCTCAACGAGACGCTGGCCTCGAACCTGCAAGGCAACATCATCGACCTGTGCCCGGTCGGCGCGCTGGTCAGCAAGCCCTATGCCTTTACCGCCCGCCCGTGGGAACTGACCAAGACCGAGACCATCGACGTGATGGACGCGCTTGGCAGCAATATCCGCGTGGACACCAAGGGCCGCGAAGTCATGCGCATCATGCCGCGCAACCATGACGGCGTGAACGAGGAATGGATCAGCGACAAGACGCGCTTCGTCTGGGACGGCCTGCGCCGTCAGCGTCTGGACAAGCCGTATATTCGCGAGAACGGCAAGCTGCGCCCCGCCACCTGGCCCGAGGCGCTGACCGCCGCCGCCCGCGCGATGACCGGCAAGAAGGTTGCGGGTCTGGTCGGCGATCTGGCCCCGGTCGAGGCCGCCTATAGCCTAAAGACCCTGATCGAGGGCATGGATGGCAAGGTCGAATGCCGCACTGATGGCGCGCGCCTGCCCATCGGCAATCGCAGCGCCTATGTCGGCACCGCCGCGATCGAGGATATCGACAGCGCCCAGTTCATTCAGCTGATCGGCACCAACCCGCGCGAAGAAGCGCCGGTGCTGAACGCCCGTCTGCGCAAGGCCTGGGCGCGTGGTGCCCAGATCGGTCTGGTGGGCGAGGCGGTCGATCTGACCTTTGATTACGCCCATGTCGGCACCGATCGCGCCGCGCTGGAAAGCCTGTCCGCCCGCGAGATCAGCGATGAGACACGCGAAGCGCCCTCGCTGGTGATCGTGGGGCAGGGTGCCATCCGCGAAGCCGATGGCGAGGCGGTTCTGGCCCATGCGATGAAACTGGCCGAAAACAGCAACTCGAAACTGCTGATCCTGCACAGCGCCGCGTCGCGCGTGGGGGCGATGGATGTCGGTGCCGTGACGGAAGGTGGCCTGACCGCCGCCATCGACGGGGCCGAGGTGATCTATAACCTTGGGGCCGACGAGGTCGAAATCGACGCCGGTGCCTTCGTGATTTATCAGGGCAGCCATGGCGACCGTGGCGCCCATCGCGCCGACATCATCCTGCCCGGTGCCTGCTATACCGAGGAAAACGGCCTGTTCGTGAATACCGAAGGCCGCCCGCAACTGGCGATGCGGGCCAATTTCGCGCCGGGCGAAGCCAAGGAAAACTGGGCCATCCTGCGCGCCCTGTCGGCGGAACTGGGCAGTCAGCTGCCTTGGGACAGCCTTGCACAATTGCGCGCCAGGCTGATCGCCGATGTCCCGCATCTGAAGCAGATCGACCAGGTGCCGCAGAACGCGTGGCAGCCGCTGGAATTGCGCGATATGGGCAAGGCGGGCTTCGTCAACCCGGTCAAGGATTTCTACCTGACCAACCCGATCGCACGGTCGTCGCCGCTGATGGGGGAATTGTCGCGGATGGCCGCGACGCGTCAGACCAGCGCAATCGCAGCGGAGTAAGCATTCATGCGGCCAGCCCTTTGCCAGCCCCTCAAGATCGGTGCCGTCCTGATTGGACTGGCGGCTCTGGCGGGCTGTGCGCAGGACGGTGCCGATGCGCGTCCGCCCGCGAAACCGGGTGAATTGACGGCGCGTGTCGCCAGCGGCGATGCGAATGCGCCGCTGACGCTGGCCCGTGTGTCCACCAAATCCGGCGAGATCCTGATTCTGGAACCCGACGGGCAGGTCACGACGATGAATCTCGACTCGCCCGAAGGGCAGGACGCCTTTGCCGTGACCGAGGCCGATCTGCTGGCCCTGAACGCCAATCTGGATCTGGACCTGTCGGGTCTGGTCGCCCCCAATGTCCTGCCACCGCGGGAAACCGCGCAGGACAAGGCGCTGAAGGAATTCGCGGCCCGTACACAGCCCGCCCTGCCGAACTGGCAGGACGATCTTGAATTGCGGGACGACATGTTCATCGGCAGCCGGGTCGTGCGGCTGGGCGAAGGCAAGGGCAAATCCGGCGATCTGGTTGAAGTGACGGCCAATCTGCGCGAGGGGGTGGACGCCGATATCGCCTTTTCGTATGCCACCTGCGCATTGGCCGGGTGGGCGAAGGCCGAAGGGGTCGATTACGGTCGGCATATCCGAACCCTGCAGAACACCCGCGATGGCAAGCTGCTGGTCGGCGCTGCGTTCACGATTTCGGACAGCAAGCCGTTGGGGCTGCGGGTGATGGAAACCAATGAGACCTTGCGCGAATGCAAGGCACGCGGCATTCCCGCGGCGTAACGAAGAGGGACAGGCGACATGTCTGAATTCTGGGGATCCACACTGGGCATCGCGATCATCCTGCTGGGGCAGGGGCTTGCGCTGATCGCCTTCGTGATGCTGTCGCTGATCTATCTGGTCTATGGCGACCGCAAGGTCTGGGCGGCGGTCCAGATGCGCCGTGGCCCGAACGTCGTGGGCCCCTGGGGGCTGTTGCAGACCTTCGCCGACGCGCTGAAATATGTCGTCAAGGAAATCGTGATTCCCGCCGGCGCGGACAAGTTCGTCTTCTTCCTTGCGCCTTTCCTGTCAATGACGCTTGCCCTGCTGGCTTTCGTGGCGATTCCCTTTGCGCCGGGCTGGGTGATGGCCGACATCAATGTGGGCATCCTGTTCATCTTCGCGGTATCCTCGCTTGAGGTGTATGGCGTGATCATGGGGGGCTGGGCGTCGAACTCGAAATACCCGTTCCTCGGCTCGCTGCGTTCGGCGGCACAGATGATTTCCTACGAGGTCAGCCTGGGTCTGATCATCATCGGCATCATCATCTCGACCGGGTCGATGAACCTGACCGCCATCGTCGAGGCGCAGCGCGGCGCGGGGCTGCTGTCGTGGTACTGGCTGCCGCATCTGCCGATGCTGGTGCTGTTTTTTGTCAGCGCATTGGCCGAAACGAACCGCCCGCCCTTCGACCTTCCCGAGGCGGAATCGGAACTGGTCGCGGGGTTCATGGTCGAATACTCCTCGACCCCCTACCTGCTGTTCATGGCGGGCGAATATATCGCCATGTGGCTGATGTGTGCGCTGATCAGCCTGCTGTTCTTCGGCGGCTGGCTGTCGCCCATCCCCGGCATTCCCGACGGCGCGCTGTGGATGTTCGTGAAGATGGCCTTCTGGTTCTTCATGTTCGCCATGGTCAAGGCCATCGTGCCGCGCTATCGCTATGACCAGTTGATGCGGATCGGCTGGAAGGTGTTCCTGCCACTGTCGCTGGCCTGGGTCGTGATCGTTGCCTTCCTTGCGAAATTCGAAGTGTTCGGGACCTTCTGGGCCCGTTGGGCGGGGATGTGATCGCAATGAGCTATTCCAACAAGATCGCCGAGCTGCTGGCCCGCGCCTCTGAAACCGACAAGGTCGAGTTCGCGCATTTCCTGGCCAACAACCTGGACAGCGACGATCACGCCCATGACAGCGCCAGGGTTCGCGAATATGTCGCGGCGTTCGACCGCTTCGCCGCACCCAAGCAAGGGGAGCAATTCTGATGGCCTTCGACATCGTCCGCGCCACCAAGTATTTCCTGATGATGGATTTCATCAAAGGGTTCGGCCTGGGCATGCGCTATTTCTTCGCGCCCAAGGCGACGCTGAACTACCCGCATGAAAAAGGTCCGCTAAGCCCCCGTTTTCGCGGTGAACATGCGCTGCGCCGCTATCCCAATGGCGAGGAACGCTGCATCGCCTGCAAACTGTGCGAGGCGATCTGCCCCGCACAGGCGATCACCATCGATGCCGAGCCGCGCGAAGATGGCAGTCGCCGCACCACGCGCTATGACATCGACATGACGAAATGCATCTATTGCGGGTTCTGCCAAGAGGCGTGCCCGGTCGATGCCATCGTCGAAGGCCCGAATTTCGAATTTGCCACCGAGACGCGCGAAGAACTGTTCTATGACAAGCAGAAACTGCTTGATAACGGCGCCCGCTGGGAAGCCGAGATCGCCCGCAACCTTGCCATCGACGCGCCTTACAGATGACCGATGCCTTCCAGAAGATGTTTCAGCAGATGCTGCAATCCGGGCAAGAGATGGCGCGCGCCTTCAACCCGGCGCTGGAACATGTGGACACCAAGGCCTTTGAAAAGCTGATCCCGACCATGCCGTCGGACATGCTGGAAATGTGGTTCGGCAAGACCTTCAACCGTGATGGTCTGGACGCGCGGACCCGGCTTCTGGTGACCCTGGCGGCGATGACGGTTCAGGGGGCCCATGCGGAACCGCAGCTGCGCATGACAATTCGCCACGCGATCGCGGCAGGGGCCACCCCGCGCGAAATCGCCGAGGTGATCTATCAGATGGGGATGTTCGGCGGCATCCCGGCGATGCAGAAGGCGCTGGAAATCGCCCAGGGCGTCTTTACCGAATCCGAGGGGAACGAGACCGAATGATCACCTTTGCATTCTACCTGTTCGCGATCTCTGTCTGCATTGCCGGCTTCATGGTCGTGATCTCGCGCAACCCGGTGCATTCGGTGTTGTGGCTGATCCTTGCCTTTCTGTCGGCGGCGGGGCTGTTCGTGTTGCAGGGCGCGGAATTCGTCGCGATGCTGCTGATCATCGTCTATGTCGGCGCGGTGGCGGTTCTGTTCCTGTTCGTCGTCATGATGCTGGATGTCGATTTCGCGGAACTGAAGGGCGAATTCGCCCGCTATCTGCCGCTTGGCGGGCTGATCGCGCTTGTGCTGCTGGCGCAGCTGGCGATCGGCTTTGGCGCCTGGGAAAGTGCCGAACAGGCCGAGGCGCTGCGTGCGGTGCCGATGACCGGCGAGGCGATGAATACCCATCTGATCGGTTCGGTTCTGTATGACCGCTATCTGCTGCCCTTCCAGTTGTCGGGCCTGATCCTGCTGGTGGCGATGATCGGCGCGATCACCCTGACCATGCGCCATCGCCGCGACATCAAGCGGCAGGACGTCGTGGCGCAGATGCATCGCGATCCGGCCAAGACGATGGAACTGCGGGACGTGAAGCCCGGTCAGGGGCTTTGATCGCCGCGGGCTGACCCGCGGTGGCCATACGGGATTGCGACGGCGGTTTCGGTGGCGAACGGATATTTCAACGGGTGAATGACCCGGAGGGACAAGGACGATGATTGGACTGACGCATTATCTGGTGGTGGGGGCGATCCTGTTCGTCACCGGCATTTTCGGGATCTTCGTGAACCGAAAGAACGTCATCGTCATCCTGATGTCGATCGAACTGATGCTGTTGGCGGTGAATATCAACTTCGTCGCCTTCTCGACGCATCTGGGCGATGTCGCGGGGCAGGTCTTTACCATGTTCGTGCTGACCGTGGCCGCGGCCGAGGCCGCGATCGGCCTGGCGATCCTGGTCGTATTCTTCCGCAACCGCGGCTCGATCGCGGTGGAAGATGTCAACGTGATGAAGGGGTAAGGGATCATGGCTTCTTTCATTCTCTTTGCCCCGCTGCTGGGCGCGATCATCGCCGGCTTCGGCTGGCGCGTGATCGGCGAACAGGCGGCACAATATCTGACGACCGGCATCCTGTTTCTTGCCGCCTTCTTCAGCTGGATCATCTTTCTGGGCTTCAGCGGCGACGTGCAGCACATCACCGTGTTCGACTGGGTGGTCTCGGGTGATTTCGCGGCGGAATGGGCGATCCGTCTGGATCGGTTGACCGCGATCATGCTGATCGTGGTGACGACCGTCTCGGCCTTGGTGCATCTGTATTCGATGGGCTACATGGCCCATGACGACAACTTCACCCATGACGAGAATTACAAGGCGCGCTTCTTCGCCTATCTGTCCTTCTTCACCTTCGCCATGCTGATGCTGGTGACCGCCGACAACCTGCTGCAGATGTTCTTCGGCTGGGAAGGGGTGGGCGTCGCGTCCTATCTGCTGATCGGCTTCTACTACAAGAAACAGTCGGCGGGCGCGGCGGCGATGAAGGCCTTCATCGTCAACCGTGTCGGCGATTTCGGATTTCTGCTGGGCATTTTCGGCCTGTTCTGGCTGACCGGCTCGATCCAGTTCGACGCGATCTTCCAGCAGGTGCCCGATCTGGCGCAAAGCCAGATGCATTTCCTGTGGCGCGACTGGAACGCGGCCGAGGTTCTGGCCTTCCTGCTGTTCATCGGCGCGATGGGTAAATCGGCGCAGCTTCTGCTGCACACATGGTTGCCCGACGCGATGGAGGGGCCGACGCCGGTGTCCGCCCTGATCCACGCCGCGACGATGGTGACGGCCGGCGTGTTCCTGGTCTGCCGGATGTCGCCCCTGTATGAATTCGCACCCGACGCCAAGACCTTCATCACCATCATCGGCGCGACCACGGCCTTCTTTGCCGCGACCGTCGGTCTGGTGCAGAACGACATCAAGCGCGTCATCGCCTATTCGACCTGCTCGCAGCTGGGCTACATGTTCGTCGCGGCGGGCGTCGGTGTCTATTCGGTCGCGATGTTCCACCTGCTGACCCACGCCTTTTTCAAGGCGATGCTGTTCCTTGGCGCCGGTTCGGTCATCCACGCGATGCACCACGAACAGGATATGCGCAATTACGGCGGGCTGCGCAAAAAGGTGCCGCTGACCTTCTGGGCGATGATGATCGGCACGCTGGCCATCACCGGCGTCGGCATTCCGCTGACCCATATCGGTTTTGCGGGCTTCCTGTCCAAGGATGCCGCCATCGAAAGCGCCTGGGCCGGGAACACCTATGCGTTCTGGATGCTGGTCATCGCCGCGGCCTTCACCAGCTTTTACAGCTGGCGTCTGATGTTCCTGACCTTCTTTGGCAAGCCGCGCGGCGATCATCACACGCATGAACATGCCCATGAAAGCCCGCGCGTCATGACCGTGCCGCTTGGCGTGCTGGCGGTCGGCGCCGTGTTTGCCGGGATGGTCTGGTATGGCCCGTTCTTCGGCAGCCACGACAAGGTCGCGCAGTTCTTCCACATGGGACATGGCGAGGCCCATGCCAGCGCGGATGCCGGTCACGGCACGGATGGTCACGCCGACGAAGCCCATGGCGAGGATGCCGCCCATGGCGATACGAACCATGGCGACGCGGGGCAGGGCGGTGAAGGTCACGGCCTGAATACCGATGTCCCGGCACCTGTCGGCGGTGCGATCTACATGCATCCCGACAACCACATCCTGGACGAGGCGCACCACGCCCCCAAATGGGTCAAGGCCTCGCCCTTCTTTGCGATGCTTGGCGGGCTTCTTCTGGCATGGATCTTCTATATCCGCAGTCCCGACGCCCCGCGCAAACTGGCCGAACAGCAGCCCGTCCTGTACCGCTTCTTGCTGAACAAGTGGTATTTCGACGAAATCTACAACTTCGTCTTCGTGCGTCCCGCCAATTGGCTGGGCCGCGCCCTGTGGACGCGTGGCGACGGAGCCGTTATCGACGGCGCCATCAACGGTGTGGCGATGGGAATCATCCCGCGCCTGACCCGCTTCGCCGGCAGGGTGCAGTCGGGCTATCTGTTCCACTATGCCTTCGCGATGGTGCTGGGCATCGTGGGCTTGCTGATCTGGGTGATGATGCGGAGCGCGCACTGACATGACGAACCTACTCTCGATCATCACGTTCCTGCCCATCGTCGCGGCGGCCATTCTGGCGCTGTTCCTGCGGGGCGAGGATGCGGCGGCGCAGAAGAATGCCAAATGGCTGGCGCTGATCGCGACCAGCGCGACCTTCCTGATCTCGCTGTTCCTGCTGACGGGCTTCAACCCTGCCGATACGGGGTTCCAGTTTGTCGAGGATCACGCATGGATCATGGGCCTGCGCTACAAGATGGGCGTGGACGGCATCTCGATCCTGTTCGTTCTGCTGACGACCTTCCTGATGCCGCTGACCATCCTGTCCACATGGGAGGTGAAGACCCGGGTCAAGGAATACATGATCGCCTTTCTGGTGCTGGAAGGGCTGATGATCGGCGTGTTCACCGCGCTGGATCTGTTCCTTTTCTACCTGTTCTTCGAGGCGGGCCTGATCCCGATGTTCCTGATCATCGGCATCTGGGGCGGGCAGAACCGCATCTATGCCGCGTTCAAGTTCTTTCTGTATACCTTCCTTGGATCGGTCCTGATGCTGGTGGCGATGGTCGCCATGGCCTGGACCGCGGGCACGACCGATATCGTGCAGCTGTTGCAGTTCGACTTCCCCTCGGAAACCACGCGGGTGCTGGGCTTTACCGTGATCGGCGGCATGCAGACGCTGCTGTTCCTGGCCTTCTTTGCCAGCTTCGCGGTCAAGATGCCGATGTGGCCGGTGCATACCTGGTTGCCGGATGCCCACGTTCAGGCGCCGACCGCAGGGTCGGTCGTGCTGGCCGCTGTTCTGCTGAAGATGGGCGGCTATGGCTTCCTGCGCTTCAGCCTGCCTATGTTCCCGGTCGCCTCGGATCTGTTCCAGCCGCTGGTTTTCTGGATGTCGGCCATCGCGATCGTCTACACCTCGTTGGTGGCGCTGGCACAAAGCGACATGAAGAAGCTGATCGCCTATTCGTCGGTCGCGCATATGGGCTATGTGACCATGGGCGTGTTTGCCGCGAACCAGCAAGGCGTCGATGGTGCGATCTTCCAGATGCTGAGCCACGGCTTCATCTCGGGCGCGCTGTTCCTGTGCGTCGGCGTCATCTATGACCGGATGCACACGCGCGAAATCGACGCCTATGGCGGTCTGGTCAACCGGATGCCGAAATACGCGCTGATCTTCATGTTCTTCACCATGGCCAATGTCGGTCTGCCGGGCACCTCGGGCTTTGTCGGGGAATTCCTGACGCTGCTGGGTGTGTTCAAGGCCAACACCTGGGTCGGCTTTGTCGCGGCGACCGGGGTGATCCTGTCGGCGGCCTATGCGCTGTGGCTGTATCGCCGGGTGACGCTGGGATCGTTGATCAAGGAAAGCCTGAAGACCATCACCGACATGACCCCGCGCGAAAAATGGATCTTCGCGCCGCTGGTCGCGATGACGCTGTTGCTGGGCGTCTATCCGCGACTGGTTACCGATGTCACCGGCCCTTCGGTCGAAGCCATGCTGGCCGGTGTCCATAACGCATTGCCGCATGAACCGGCAGACGGGCTGGCGCCGATGGCTGCCGCCGCTGCCGAAGCAAGCCATTGAGGAAAGCCAGATGACCGCGCTTGATTTCTCGACAATCCTGCCCGAGTTCCTGCTGGCGCTTTTTGCGATGGGGGCTTTGCTGGCTGGGGCCTATTTCGGCAAGGACGCGATTTCCAAGCCTATCCTGTGGATTTCCGTCGCGGCGCTACTGATCATCGGGCTGTTCGTCGGCTTTGCCGACCGCCCCGATCAGGCCGTGTTCAGCGGCATGTTCATCGACGACGCCTTTGCGCGCTTTGCCAAGGTCACGATCCTGATCTCTGCCGCCGCCGTTCTGGCGATGAGCGCCGAATATCTGCACCGGCAGGGCCTGTTGCGGTTTGAATATCCGATCCTGATCGTGCTGGCGTCGATCGGCATGATGATCATGGTGTCGGCGGGCGATCTGCTGTCGCTGTATATGGGGTTGGAACTGCAGTCGCTGGCCCTGTATGTCGTCGCGGCGATGCGTCGTGAAAGTGCCAAATCCTCAGAGGCCGGACTGAAATATTTCGTGCTGGGCGCGCTTAGCAGCGGTCTTCTGCTGTTCGGGGCATCGCTGGTCTACGGATTTGCCGGCACGACGAATTTCGCCGGGATCGTCAGCACGGTCAACGCGGGCGAATTGTCGATGGGCCTGCTGTTCGGCATGGTCTTCCTGATGGTGGGGCTTGCGTTCAAGGTGTCTGCGGTGCCCTTCCACATGTGGACGCCGGATGTCTACGAAGGCTCGCCCACGCCGGTAACGGCCTTCTTTGCGACCGCGCCCAAGGTCGCCGCGATGGCGCTGATCGCGCGGCTGCTGCATGGCGCATTCGGCACCGTGCCTGCCGATTGGGGGCAGATCGTCGCCGCGCTGGCGGTGCTGTCGATGTTCCTTGGGTCCATCGCCGGGATCGGGCAGACCAATATCAAGCGCCTGATGGCCTATTCCTCGATCGCGCATATGGGTTTTGCGCTGGTCGGTCTGGCCTCGGGGACGGCATTTGGCGTCCAGTCGATGCTGATGTATATGGCGATCTACGCGGTGATGAATGTCGGCACCTTTGCCTTCATCCTGTCGCTGGAACGCGATGGACGTCCGGTCACCGATCTGGCCAGCCTGAACCGCTTTGCCTCGGCCGAGCCGCTGAAGGCCTTTGCCGTGCTGTTCCTGATGTTCAGCCTTGCAGGCGTGCCGCCTTTCCTTGGCTTCTTTGCCAAGCTGGGCGTGCTGACCGCCGCGGTGAATGGCGGCATGGCATGGTTGGCGGTCATGGGCGTGATCGCTTCGGTCATCGGGGCGTTCTATTACCTGCGCATCGTCTATTACATGTTCTTCGGCGCCGAGACCGACGGCGTGGAAAGCCATATGAGCGCGGCGCAGTATTTGGCGCTGATCCTGCCCGCCGCCGTTCTTCTGATCGGTGCGGTGACCATGTGGGGCGTGGACGAAGCCGCCGCGACGGCCGCGCAATCGCTGGTCGGGCCTGAAATCACCGCAGCCGAGATGGGCGCCCAGGCCGGCGGCCCGCAGGTGTCGGGCGAAGCCCCGGCCGAGCCTTCTGGTGAGTGATCGGGGCGCATGGACCTGGCCCGAGGGCGTGGGGCGCCACGTCCTTGACCGGGTGGACAGCACCAATGCCGAAGCCTTTCGTCTGGCCCCGCATCTGTCGGGGCCGGCCTGGATCATGGCCCGCCGTCAAGAGGCGGGCCGTGGTCGTCGTGGCCGTGCCTGGACGGACCCACCGGGGAACTTCGCCGCGACGCTGCTGACGCGGCCAGCCAATGGGCCGGCGGCCGCCGCGCAACTGTCCTTCATCGCCGCGCTGGCAGTGCATGAGGCGCTGATCCGGTTATGCGGGCCGACGCTGCCCGTGGCGCTGAAATGGCCGAATGACGTGCTGCTGAATGGCGGCAAAATGTCGGGGATCTTGCTGGAAAGCACCGGGTCGGGCGGCCATGTGGCGGCCTTGGCGATCGGCATCGGAGTCAATCTGGCCGCCGCGCCCGATCTGGGTCAGCTGGAGCCGCAGGCGACGCGCCCGGTCAGCCTGAAAGGGGAAACCGGTCTTTCCGTCAGCCCCGACGATTTCCTGGACGCGCTGGCCGCCGCCTTTGACCAGTGGCAGCGCCAGTTCAACGCCTATGGCTTTTCCCCGATCCGCAACGCCTGGATGGCGCGGGCGGCCCGGTTGGGCGAGACATTGACCGCCCGCACCGGCAGCAGCGAGACCGTCGGTCGTTTCGAGGGCATCGACGAGACCGGCTCGCTGATCCTGACGACGCCCAGGGGCCGACAGGTCATTCCGGCGGCCGATATCTATTTCAGCGGGGCATAGCCATGCTTCTGTGCATTGATACCGGCAACACGAACACCGTGTTCTCGATCTGGGACGGCACGCGTTTTCTGGCGCATTGGCGGATCGCGACCGATCACCGCCGCACCGCGGATGAATATTTCGTCTGGTTGTCAACGCTGATCCAGTTGCAGAAATTCGAGCTGGAGATCGGTGCCTGCATCATCAGTTCGACCGCACCGCGGGTGGTGTTCAACCTGCGTGTGCTGTGCAATCGCTATTTCAACACCCGCCCGCTGGTCGTGGGCAAGCCCGATTGCCTGCTGCCGGTGCCGCCGCGCGTGGATGATGGCACCACGGTCGGGCCGGACCGTCTGGTCAATACCGTTGCCGCCTTTGACCGGCATGGGCCCGACCTGATCGTCGTGGATTTCGGCACGGCGACGACCTTCGATGTGGTCGATATCGACGGCGCCTATATCGGTGGCGTGATCTCGCCGGGGGTGAACCTGTCGCTGGAGGCGCTGCATATGGGCGCGGCCAGCCTGCCGCATGTCGATGTGACGATGCCCGCGAAGGTCATCGGCACCAATACGGTTGCCTGTATCCAGTCGGGGATCTTCTGGGGTTACACCGGACTGGTTCAGGGAATTGTCCAGCAGATCCGGGCCGAACGCGACCGCCCGATGAAGGTGATCGGAACCGGCGGGCTGGCCCCGCTGTTCGATCAAGGATTTGACGTCTTCGATGCGATCGAGGACGATCTGACGATGCATGGATTAAGATTGATACACGATTACAACAAGGAGATGGGCAATGGCTGACCGCCTGATCTATCTGCCGCTTGGCGGCGCGGGCGAAATCGGCATGAACGCCTATGTCTATGGCTATGGCGCGCCGGGCAAGGAACGACTGATCCTTGTCGATATGGGCGTGACCTTCGGCGATATGGATTCGACCCCGGGCATCGACCTGATCATGCCCGATCTGGTCTGGCTGCGGGAAAACAGCCATCGGCTGGAGGGCATCTTCATCACCCATGGTCACGAGGACCACCTGGGTGCGGTCGGCCATCTGTGGGAACAGCTGGGCGTGCCGATTTATGCCCGGCAGTTCACCGGCGCGCTGTGCCGTCTGAAGCTGGAAGAGATGGGCCATTCCGCCGATATCGTGCGGATCACCGGGCCGCGCCCCGAGGTGACGCAGCTGGGTCCGTTCAATGTGCAGTTCGTGCCGGTCAGCCACTCGATCCCCGAAAGTGCGGCGCTGGTGATCGACACGCCTGCCGGCCGGATCGTGCATACCGGCGATTTCAAGCTGGACGGAACGCCTGTGGTGGGCGACCCCTTCGACCCGATGACCTGGCACGACATCGCCAGCGAAGGGCGTGGGGTCAAGGTTCTGACCTGCGATTCCACCAACATCTTCTCGACCCACCCGGGCCGATCCGAGGCGTTGTTGGCCAACCCGATCCTTGAATGGGTCATGGCGCAGAAGAACATGGTCGTCGCGACCACCTTTGCCAGCAATATCGCGCGTCTGCGCACGCTGGCGGATGCCGCGATCGCGGCGGATCGCAAGGTCTGCCTTCTGGGGCGGGCGATGCGGCGCATGGTCTCGGTCGGGCTGGAAACCGGCGTGCTGACGGATTTTCCGGATACGATCGGCCCCGACGAAGCCGCGAACATGCCGCGCAACAAGGTCATGCTGCTGGTCACCGGCAGCCAGGGCGAGCGCCGCGCCGCCAGTGCGCAGCTGTCGCGCGGGCGCTATCTGGGTCTGTCCCTGAAAGAGGGCGACAGCTTCCTGTTCAGTTCGAAGACCATTCCGGGCAACGAACGCAGCGTCGGCCGCATCATGAATGCGCTGAGCGAGATGGGCGTCGATGTCTATGATGCGGATGACGGGCTGTATCACGTTTCGGGCCATGCCAATCGCCCCGATATCGAGGCGATGCACGATCTTCTGAAACCCGCGACCGTGATCCCGATGCATGGCGAACATCTGCATCTGCGCGAGCATGTGCTGCTGGCGCGGGCCAAGGGCATGACCGCCGAAATCGCGACGAATGGCACGATGCTGGACCTGACCGGCGAGACGCCGAAAATCGTCGACCAGATCGAAACCGGGCGGATCTATCTGGATGGCACGGTCAAGATCGGTGCCATGGACGGGGTCGTCCGCGACCGGATCCGCATGGCGCTGAACGGGCATGCGTTGGTCAGCGTCATCGTGGATGAGGAAGACAACGCCCTGCCGGATGCCTGGGTCGAGTTGATGGGCCTGCCCGGGCGGACACGCAACGGCGATGATCTGGGGCAACATATCGAGGGCGAACTGGCTGAATTCCTGGAAGGCGCCGACAATCGCACCGTGCGCGACGATCGCAAGATGGAAGAGGCGATCCGCAAGATAACCCGCCAGGTGGCCATGGAAGAGATCGGCAAGAAGCCCGAGGTGACGGTGATCATCAGCCGGCTGATGGCCGACTGATCCTTGCGTCCCGCGACGGCCGGGGGGCCAGCCCCCCGGACCCCCCGCCCATATCGCCCTATAAGCAGGCGAATCGAAGAGCCTTGGGATCTTGACCTGATGCCGGGCTTGCGGCAGATGCCTTCGCCATGAGCGACGATCAGAAATCAGCATTCGACCCGAACCCGCCCCGGCGCAACTTTTACGGCCGGCGCCACGGCAAGACCCTGCGCCAAAGCCAGAAGGGCTATCTGTCCGAGGATCTGGGCGATCTGCGGCCACGCGGGATCACCGTTCAGGACAATCCTGACCGCAAGCCGATCAACCCGGCCGATATTTTCGGCGATGACCGTCCGGTCTGGATGGAGGTCGGCTTTGGCGGTGGCGAGCATATGGTCCACATGGCCCATCGCTATCCCGAGATCGGGATCATCGGCTGCGAACCCTTCATCAACGGCGTCGCCATGCTGTTGGGCAAGATCCGCGCGGCTGGCGTGCAGAATGTCAGCGTGCATCCCGGCGATGCCCGCGACCTGATGGATGTGCTGCCCGAAGCCAGCCTGTCGCGCGCCTTTCTGATGTATCCCGATCCCTGGCCGAAGGCACGGCATCACCGGCGCCGTTTCGTCACGCCCGAACATCTGCTGCCGCTGGCCCGGGTGATGAAGCCGGGTGGCGAGTTCCGCGTCGCGACCGATATTCCCGACTATGTCCGCCAGACCCTGGAAGAGGTGCCGCCGGCGGGGTTCGACCTGATTTCGGAAACAGGCATGCCCTGGGATGACTGGATCAGCACGCGTTATGAACAGAAGGCGCTGCGCGAGGGCAGGGTGCCCCATTACGTGACCTTCCGCCGCAAGGCGTGAAAAAAGGCCCCTTGCGGGGCCTTTTCCTACTCGACAGTCACCGATTTCGCCAGATTGCGGGGCTGGTCCACATCGGTGCCCTTGGCCACGGCGGTATGATAGGCCAGATACTGCATCGGCACCGCGTAAAGGATCGGCTGGAACGCGCCGCCGCCGGTGGGCAGTTGCAGCGTCGCGTGCACGCCATCGCCGCCCGCGGCGATGCCCGCCTCGTCCGACAGCAGCAGGATCTGGCCGTGGCGGGCCATCACCTCTTGCATGTTCGAGATGGTCTTTTCAAACAGGTGGTCATGCGGGGCCAGAACGATCACCGGCACGTCGCGGTCGATCAGCGCGATGGGGCCGTGCTTCAATTCGCCCGAGGCATAACCCTCGGCGTGGATATAGCTGAGTTCCTTCAGCTTCAGCGCGCCTTCCAGCGCCACGGGATACAGCGCCCCGCGACCCAGATACAGCACATCCTGCGCCTGGCTCAGCCATTCGGACAGAACGCGGCAGCCGTCGGACAGGTTCAGCGATTGTTGCAGCAGACCCGGCACCTTGCGCAGATCGGACAGGTGCTGGGCCAGCCCCGCATCGTCCAGGCGCCCGCGATCATGCGCGGCCTTCAGGGCAAGGATCGCCAGAACGGTCAGCTGGCAGGTGAATGCCTTGGACGACGCCACGCTGACCTCGATTCCGGCCATCGTCGGCAAGGCGGCATCGCTGTCGCGGGCAATGGCCGAGGTGCCGACATTCACCAGCCCGACCGTGCGCGCGACCTTGGATTTCGCATAATGCAGCGCGGCCAGCGTATCGGCGGTTTCGCCCGACTGGCTGATCGCGATGAACCAGCTGTTGGGCGACAGGGGCGGTTCACGATAGCGGAATTCTGACGCGACATCGATATCGCAGGGCAGGCCCGCGATCTGTTCGAACCAGTATTTCGCGACATGGCCTGCCAGATGCGCCGTCCCGCACCCCACCAGAGAGATGCGGTCCACGGCGGTGAAATCCATCCCCTCGGGCAGAACGATCCGGTCATCCTTGACGTAATGGGACAGGACATCGCCGATGACGACGGGCTGTTCTGCGATTTCCTTGGCCATGAAGTGCCGGTATCCGCCACGGTCGATCGCGGTGGCCCCGATGTCGATGCGGCTTTGGGTGCGGATCACGGGCTGGCCGGTCAGGTCGAACACATCGACCCCGGCGCGGGTCAGGACGGCGTGATCGCCATCTTCCAGATAGGTTATGCGGTCGGTGAACGGCGCCAGCGCAACCGCGTCCGAGCCGATGAACATTTCGCCCTCACCGTGGCCGATTGCCAGCGGACTGCCCTTGCGGGCGGCGATCATCAGGTCGGCTTCGCCCTCGAACAGGAAGGCCAGGGCAAAGGCACCGTGCAGCCGGGCGAGGGTGGCGCGGGCGGCCTCGATCGGACTGTAGCCCTGATCCAGATGATAGCCGGTCCACAGGGCGACGGTTTCGGTGTCGGTCTGCGATTGCGGCTGGATGCCCAGACCGATCAGTTCCTGACGCAGCTCGCGGAAGTTCTCGATGATGCCGTTATGCACGACGGCGACGCGCCCATAGCGGTGGGGATGTGCGTTATCCTCGGTCGCGGCGCCGTGGGTTGCCCACCGGGTATGGCCGATCCCGGCATGGCCGCGCAGGGGTTCATGGACCAGCCGATCCGACAGGTTCACCAGCTTGCCGACGGCGCGGCGACGGTCCAGACGACCGCCATCATCGACGGTGGCGACGCCCGCGCTGTCATAGCCGCGATATTCCAGCCGACGCAGTGCATCGACCAGTTGGGGCGACACCTCATGCTTGCCCAGAATGCCGATAATGCCGCACATCAACGGTTCTCCTTCTTGGCGCGCAGGGCCTGCATCATGCGGATGGCGAGGCCGGGCTTGACGGTCTGACGGGCGCGGCCGATCGCCATTGCGCCATCGGGCACGTCCTGCGTGATGACCGAGCCCGAGCCGGTCATCGCCTCGGACCCGACGCGCACCGGTGCGACCAGCATGGTGTCGCTGCCGATGAAGGCGCGGGCCCCGATCTGCGTGCGGTGCTTCATCACGCCATCGTAATTGCAGGTGATGGTGCCCGCACCGATATTCGTATGCTCGCCGATATGGGCATCGCCAAGATAGGTCAGGTGGCCGACCTTCACGCCTTCGTCCAGCACGGCATTCTTGATCTCGACGAAATTGCCGACATGGGCATCGCCGCCCAGTTCCGCGCCGGGGCGCAGGCGGGCAAAGGGGCCGACCGTCGCCCCGGACGAGATATGGCAGCCTTCCAGATGGCAGAAGGGCAGGATCTCGGCGCCGGATTCGATGGTGACACCGGGGCCGAACACGACATTCTGCCCGATGATCGCATCGCGCCCGATGCAGGTGTCCAGCGAGAACCAGACCGTTGCCGGGTCCGACAGGGTGACGCCGTTGTCCAATGCCTCGCTGCGGGCGCGGGTCTGAAAGGCGGCCTCGGCAGCGGCCAGTTCGGCGCGGGTGTTGATGCCCAGGGTTTCTTCTTCGTCGCAGGTCACGACATCGGCGCTGCGTCCCTCGGCGCGGGCCAGTTCGACCAGATCGGTCAGGTAATATTCGCCCGAAGCGTTATCATTCGACAGCCGCACGACCAATTGCCGCAGCAGCGCCGCGTCCAGCGCCATCACGCCCGAATTGCACAGCGCGATCTGCCGGGTGGCGGTGTCGGCGTCCTTGAATTCGACGATCCGTTCCAGCCCGCGATCGGTGACGACCAGCCGGCCATAGCGGCCCGGATCCTCGGCCTCGAAGCCCAGCACGACCAGATCCGCGGTATGGCTGGCCAGCGCGGCCAGCGTGTCTTCGCCGATAAAGGGGGTGTCGCCGTAAAGCACGATCACCTTGCCCTCGAACCCTTCCAGATCGGGCAGGGCCTGACGCACGGCATGGCCGGTGCCAAGCTGTTCTTCCTGCAGGACGATGCGTGCATCCGGGTTCAGCCGTGCCACGGCCTTGCGGACCTGATCGGCCCCGTGACCGGCGACGACGATGACCTGATCGGGGTCCAGCGTGCGCGCCGCCGCCAGCGCGTGCCCGACCAGCGGTACACCGCCCAACCGATGCAGCACCTTCGGCAGATCGGACTGCATCCGACTGCCTTGCCCCGCTGCCAGGACCACCACAGCTATCGGATTATCTGACATGCCCGCCTCTTCGCCTGTTCAATTTCGTTGCTGCGCGTTCTAATCGGGGTCGGGCGCACAGGAAAGGGTCTGTGCCATCACCTTTGTTTTCGAAACATTACGTCAGGAGATTTCGGCATGGCAGGCACAGTGGTTTTCGATCTGGACGGCACGCTGGCCGACACCTCGGGCGATCTGATCGCGGCGGCCAATGCCTGCTTTCAGGCGCGCGGGCTGGGCGATCTGCTGGACCCGGTCGATGACGCGCTGATCGCCTTTCACGGCGGTCGGGCGATGCTGCGCGCGGGTTACGCGCGGATGCCCGCAGACATGCTGTTGCCGCCCGCCGCTGAGGACGAGGATTATCCCCGGCTGCTGGATCATTACGGTCAGAACATCGCCTGCCATACGCGGCTGTATCCGGGCGTGGAAACCGCGCTGGAAACCTTGGCGGGGGCAGGGCACAGGCTGGCCGTCTGCACCAACAAGCCCGAAGGGCTGGCCGAGGCCCTGTTGCGCGAACTGGGTATCCGGCAGGCTTTTGGCGCGATGATCGGGGCCGACACACTGCCGGTCCGCAAGCCCGATCCGCGCCCCTATCAGGCGGCGGTGCGGGCGGCCGGTGGCGAGGTGACGCGATCCTTCCTGATCGGCGACACCGAAACCGACCGCAAGACCGCAGCCGCGGCAGGCGTGCGCGTGGCGCTTGTCAGTTTCGGCCCCGAGGGGCAGGCGATCTCTCGTCTGGCCCCCGAGGCGTTGCTGCATCATTTCGATGAGCTGCCCGAACTGGCTCGGGACTGGCTGGCCTGATCGCGGGCCGCGCGCGCCAACAGCGCAAGGCCAAGCCCGGTCGCCGCCGCCATATCCTGCACCGAAATCCATTCCAGGGGGCCGTGGATGTTCTGCATCCCGGTGAACAGGTTGGGGCAGGGCACGCCCATTTCGGTCAGGCGCGACCCGTCCGTGCCGCCGCGGATGGGCACCGACACCGGATCAAGACCCAGATCGCGGCAAGCGTCGCGGGCCAGATCCACCGGCGTCATGTCCTGTTCCAGCCAATAGCGCATGTTGCGGTATTGCGGGCGGATGTCGCAGGTGATCCTGGCCCGTGGTTCGCTGATCTGAACCGCATCGCAGATGCCGCGCAGGATCTGGCGCTGCCGTTCCAGCCCGTCCAGTTCGAAATCGCGCAGGATCAGCCTGATCTTCATTTCGGATGATCCGCCGGTCATGTCGGTCGCGTGGATGAACCCGTCACGATCGGCCGCGACCTCTGGTGTCATCACGGTCTGCGGCAGCATGGCGATGATCTTGCTGGCGAGGGTGATCGCATTGACCATCTTGCCCTGCGCATAACCGGGATGGATCGAAACCCCGGTGACAGTCACCTCGGCCCCGTCGGCGGAAAAGCTTTCATATTCGATTTCGCCCAGACGACCACCATCGAAGGTAAAGGCGAAATCCGCGCCCAGATCGTCGGGCAGGCGCGGGTCGACGCCGCGACCGATTTCCTCATCCGGGGTAAAGGCGATGCGGACAGGCCCGTGCCGCAGATCGGGTTGGGTCAGAAGATGCTGCGACATCGTCATGATGATCGCGACGCCCGCCTTGTCATCGGCCCCCAGCAGCGTCGCCCCCGAGGCGGTGATGATGTCCTGCCCCTGCTTTTGCGCCAGATAGGGAAAGCGGTCGGGGTCCAGCGACAGGGCCGGATCGTCGGGATAGGTGATCACGCTGCCGTCGTAATCGACGATCACACGCGGCTTTACCCCGGCTGCTGCGAATTGCGGCGCGGTATCGACATGGGCCAGAAAACCGATGGTCGGTGCCGGAACAGTGCCGGGAATGGTGGCCAGAACGACGCCGTAATCCGTCAGCGTCACATCCGCCGCCCCCATCTGTTGCAGCTCGTCGCGCAGCAGATGCAGCATGTCGAACTGGCAGGCGGTGCTGGGCGCGCTGGCGCTGTCGGCATCGCTTTGGCTGTCGATGGCGGTGTAGCGCAGCAGGCGGTCCTGAAGCTGGGCGTCGAATTCGGTGCGCATGATGGGGTCCTGACTGGCAGATGAAAGACGGGCGCGGGGTGGCTTCCCCGCGCCCGTCAGATGTTCTGGATCGGCAAGATCACTCGGCTTCGTCGGCCGGTTTCGCGTTCAGATGGCCGTAATTCTGTGCGCCGATCGTGTCGAACAGTTCGATCTGGGTTTCGAGGAAGTCGATATGGCCTTCCTCATCCGCGATCAGATCCTCGAACAGGTTCTTGCTGACGTAATCGCCGACCTTGTCGCAGTGATCGCGCGCCTCGATATACAGGGTGCGGGCGTCATGTTCGCCGGCCAGATCGGCCTCCAGCGTTTCCTTCAGGTTCTGACCGATGCGCAGCGGGTCCAGCTTTTGCAGATTCGGATGGCCTTCCAGAAAGATGATGCGCTGAATCAGCCGGTCGGCGTGGTTCATCTCTTCGATGGATTCGGCGCGGGACTTGTTCGCGATACGCCCGTAGCCCCAATCCTCCTGAAGCCGGTAATGCAGCCAGTACTGGCTGACTGCGGTCAGTTCAGACCGCAGCGCGGCGTTTAGATACTCGATGACCTTGGCGTCGCCCTTCATGCGTCGGCTCCCCTGCAGATGTTGTTTTCGCGCGCAAAATCGGCGGCGCGATTCCCAGACTATCTGATTGACGCATGGTGTCCAGAAACAGCGGCATGCAACCGCCGCAATCGGCCCGCTTGCCAAGGGCGTGGTAGATCTTGCCGGGGGTGATGATCGTCCGGGGATCGGCGGCGCGCATCCAGTCGATGGCGGCGCGGATGTCGTGATCGGAAATCTGGGTGCAGTGGCAGACGATCATTGGGGCCTCCGGTTCCTGCCGCAAGACTTAGCAAAAGACTTGGAAAATGGAAACCTGATAAAAGTCGTGGGATTTCAATTGCGCGTGTCTGGCTTGACCAGAACGCGCGTCCGGCGCAGAAGCCAAGCCATGAAACTGACCGATTTCGATTTCGACCTGCCCGAACGCCTGATCGCGACGCGCCCTGCGCGGCCGCGCAGTTCCGCGCGCCTGCTTCTAGCCCAGAACGGCGGCATCGCGGACAGGCATGTTCATGACCTGCCGCAGATCTTGCAGCCCGGCGATCTGCTGGTGCTGAACGACACCAAGGTGATTCCCGCGCGTCTGAACGGGACGCGCAGTCGCCAGACCGGCCAGGGCGAGGTCACCGCCAGGATCGAGGTCACGCTGCTGGAACCCGCCGCCGATGGCTGGCAGGCGCTGGCAAAACCGCTGCGCAAGCTGCGCGAGGGCGAGGTGATCCGCTTTGGCGAGGCGCTGTCCGCCGAGGTTGTGCAGATCGGCGATGGCGGGCTGCGGCTGCGTTTCGACGCGACCGGCGATGCCTTTGACGCGGCGCTTCGGCAGGTCGGTGCGATGCCGCTGCCGCCCTATATCGCCAGCCTGCGCGCGCCTGATGAACAGGACCATCAGGATTACCAGACCGTCTGGGCCGAACGTCAGGGCGCGGTCGCCGCCCCCACGGCCAGCCTGCATTTCGATGCGCCGCTGCTGGATGCGCTGGCCGATCGCGGGGTCGAATTCGTCCATGTCACCCTGCATGTCGGTGCGGGCACCTTTCTGCCCGTCAAGGTCGAGGATGTGACGACCCACCGGATGCATGCCGAATGGGGCGAGGTCACCCCCGAGGCCGCCGCCCGGATCAACCGCGCCAAGGCCGAGGGGCGGCGTGTGATTCCCGTCGGCACCACCGCGTTGCGGCTGATCGAATCGGCGGCGACCGAGGATGGCCGGATGCAGGCCTTTGCCGACACGACCGACATCTTCATCTATCCCGGCTATCAATTCCGGGTGACCGACGGGCTGATGACGAATTTCCACCTGCCGAAATCGACCCTGCTGATGCTGGTCTCGGCGCTGATGGGCGTGCAGCGCATCAAGGATATCTACGATCACGCGCTGGACCGGGAATATCGCTTCTTCAGCTATGGCGACGCGTCGCTTCTGCTGCCCTGAGGTCGGATTCCGGCTGGCATCTGCGCGCCATCGGCACTAGGCCCGACATAATCGGCCCCGATCGAAACGACGACCAGACACGAGGTTCACATGACGTCCGTGGTGCGCACCACTTGGCCGCTGCTTCTTGGGATTCTGTTGCTGATGGTCGGCAACGGGATGCAAGGGACCCTGCTGGGGATCCGTGGCGGCATCGAAGGCATTCCGACCTTCCTGATGTCGATCGTCATGTCCGCCTATTTCGGCGGCTTCCTGTTGGGCAGCCTTGTCGTGCCGCGGATGATCCAAAGCGTGGGCCATGTGCGGGTCTTTGCGGCGCTGGGATCGCTGATTTCCGCCGTGCTGGTCCTTTACGCGGTCGCACCCGATTGGGTGTTCTGGGCCGCGATGCGCTTTGTCATCGGGTTTTCGTTCTGTGGTGTGTATATCACCGCGGAAAGCTGGCTGAATGCCAGCGCCACGAACGAGACGCGCGGACAGGCGCTGGCCGCCTATATGATCGTGCAGATGCTGGGCATCATCGTGGCGCAGTTCCTGCTGAACACGGGCGATCCCGCGGGGTTCCTGCTGTTCATCATCCCGTCGGTTCTCGTGTCGCTGTCCTTCACGCCGATCCTGCTGACGGCCCAGCAGGCCCCGGCATTCGAAACCATCAAGCGCATGTCCTTTGGCCGCCTGTACCGGGCATCGCCGTTGGGATGTATCGGGATCTTCCTGATGGGGGGCGTCTTTTCGGCGTTGTTCGGGATGTCCTCGGTCTGGGGTTCGGCCACGGGCATGAGTGTGCGCGATATCTCGGTCTTTGTGGCCGCGATCTATGTCGGCGGGCTGTTGCTGCAATTTCCCATCGGTTGGCTGTCGGACCGCTATGATCGCCGGAAACTGGTTCTGCTGCTGTCGGTCGTGGGCACCGTGGTCACCGCCGCCGCGGTCATGTTGCAGCCGGGCATTCTGGGCCTGATTCTGGTCGGGGCCATCGTGGGCGGTGTCGCCAACCCGGTCTATGCGCTGTTGCTGGCCTATACCAACGACTATCTGGATCAGTCGGACATGGCCGCCGCCTCGGCGGGGTTGCTGTTCATCAACGGGCTTGGCTCGATGGCGGGGCCGCTGATCACCGGCTGGTTGATGGGGCTGATCGGGCCGGATGGGTTCTGGGTCTATATGGGTGTCCTTCTGGCCGCGCTAAGCCTTTATGCCGGTTGGCGGATGACGCGCCGCCCCAGCCTGACCGTGGACGAGCAGGGCAGCTTTGCCGTCATCACCCCCAGCGCCACCGTTCTTGCGGTCGAGGCGGCGCTGGACGAGGCGCAGTCCTCATCCGATCCGGATGAGGCGGCAATCGACCCGACCGACCTTGACGGCGATGCGCCGGACGGTGAGGCTGACCCGGATGACACGCCGCCCGCCAACGGCTAGGCCACGGGACTGTCCCCTGCTTGCCGATGTCGGGCAGATGGTTTAACGCTGAACTATCTTCAGCAACCGGGGGATCCTATGGCCCAGAGTTTTGACATGGTGGTGATCGGCGCCGGACCTGGCGGCTATGTCGCCGCGATCCGGGGCGCGCAATTGGGCCTGAAAGTGGCCTGTATCGAACGCGAACATCTGGGCGGTATCTGCCTGAACTGGGGCTGCATCCCCACCAAGGCCCTGCTGCGCAGCGCCGAGGTCTTTCACCTGATGGAACGGGCCAAGGATTTCGGCCTCAGCGCCGACAAGATCGGCTACGATCTGGGCAAGGTCGTCGACCGTTCGCGCGGCGTGGCCAAACAGCTTAGCGGTGGCGTCGGCCATCTGCTGAAAAAGAACAAGGTCACGACCATCATGGGCGAGGCCAAGCTGACCGGCAAAGGCAAGATCACGGTCAAGACCGACAAGGGCAGCGAAGAAATCACCGCCAAGAACATCGTTCTGGCCACCGGTGCCCGCGCCCGCGAATTGCCGGGTCTGGAACCTGACGGCAAGCTGGTCTGGAACTACAAGCATGCGCTGAAGCCGCCGCATATGCCGAAAAAGCTGCTGGTCATCGGTTCGGGTGCCATCGGCATCGAATTCGCCAGCTTTTTCAACACGCTGGGGGCCGATACGACCGTGGTCGAGGTCATGGACCGCGTGTTGCCGGTCGAGGATGCCGAAATCAGCGCCTTTGCCAAGAAGCAGTTCGAAAAGCAGGGCATGAAGATCATGGAAAAGGCCGCGGTCAAGAAGCTGGACCGCAAGGGCCAGACCGTGACCGCCCATATCGAAAAGGACGGCAAGACCCAGACGATGGATTTCGATGCCGTGATCTCGGCCGTGGGGATCGTCGGCAATGTCGAGAATCTGGGTCTGGAAGAGCTGGGCGTGAAGATCGACCGCACGCATGTCGTGACCGATGAATATTGCCGCACGGGCGTCTATGGGCTGTTCGCCATCGGCGACGTGGCCGGCGCGCCCTGGCTGGCGCACAAGGCCAGCCATGAAGGCGTGATGGTCGCAGAGCTGGTCGCGGGCGGGCATCCGCATCCGATCAAGCCGGGCAGCATCGCGGGCTGCACCTATTGCCATCCGCAGGTCGCCTCGGTCGGGATGACCGAAGCCAAGGCCAAGGAAGCGGGCCACGAGATCAAGGTCGGCAAGTTCCCCTTCATCGGCAATGGCAAGGCGATCGCGCTTGGCGAATCCGAGGGGCTGGTCAAGACCATCTTCGACGCCAAGACCGGCGAATTGCTGGGCGCGCATATGGTTGGTGCCGAAGTGACCGAACTGATTCAGGGCTATGTCGTGGGCCGTCAGCTGGAAACGACGGAACAGGATCTGATGGAAACCGTGTTCCCGCACCCGACCCTGTCCGAGATGATGCACGAATCCGTGCTGGACGCCTATGGCCGTGCGATCCATTTCTGATCGCCGCGCCAGATAAGGCCGCGACAGGCAAGCATCAAACCCGCGAGGTCGCCTCGCGGGTTTTTTCGTGATCCGTCAGGGCGCGGGCGTCAGGCGGGTGATGCCGACGGCGGCCGCGCGCGCCAGGTCCGGGTCCAGCGACATGCGGACATATTCGCCCCGCCGCCACAGCCCCGCCAGATCGTCATAATGGCGCGAAAAAGGGTGGCCCGACTGGCCTGTGGCGATCACGAAGACCGAATTGTCGGGATCGGCCAGATCATAGACGCCGCGATAGCCCGCGCCTGTCACCGCCTCGTAGGGATCGGCGCCGCAGCCCAGCAGACCGCTTTCGGCGACGGTGAAGCTGCCACCGGAAACCGGCTGGGTCAGGTTCATGATCCAGCCAAGCCCGGCGACCTGTCCCAGGGCCGGGTGGTCCTGCTGGGCCTGATGCATGTCGCCCCAGCGCCAACTGGTCACATCGGGGCCGAAACGGTCGCCCAGTTCCAGCAATGCGCGATCAAGCGATTGCCGGGCGATGGTATCGCAATCCTCGGTCGGGGCGCTTTGAACGATGTCACACCACCGGCCCGCGCCATTCCGGTTGCGGAATACGGCCTCGATAAATCCGGGATAAAGGCGGCTGATATCATCGGCCAGCGGGCCCAGTTCGTCGCGGATCAGCCGATCCTGCAGGGCGCGCATCCATGCGGCATAGATCAGCGGCTCGGGCAGATGCTCGCTCATGTCGCCGTCCCATTCGGCCAATAGGCCAAGCGCATCCTGTCGCTGCCGTTCGGGGGTGCCCTTCGCGGCGGGCTCGCCGGTGAACCACAGATTCGCCCCCACGACCGGCAGCAGGGCGCGTGCAGCAGGGCTGACCACATCCAGCTGAACCGAGATGAAACTGTCGCGGCTATGCACCTCGCGGCCGTCCAGCAACCGGTCCAGACGGCCGCGACGGGGCATGGCGCCATCCTCGTCGGTGGCGATGATCATGGTGTCGGCAGATATGTCCTGCGTTGCGGCGGCGGTCGCGATGCCGGTCCAGCGGCCTTCGGGCAGCCATCCCGGCGTCGGCATGCTGCCCTTGGTCGGGCTATCGTCGGTGCGCTGGGGTAGGGCGCCCACGGTCAGCGCCTGCACGCCATCGGTATCGGCCAGCGTCACCTGCAGGGCGGGCGCCATGATCCGCGTCGCGGCCCGCGCGGCGTCATCGCGCGATGCCGCACGCATCAGCCCCATCAGCCCCGACATCGTCTGATCCTGTCCCGACAACCCGGTCCAGCGCAGCGCGGCGACATGGCCCAGGGGCACGACATCGGGCAGGCCGGGAACCAGATTGGACACGATCGGTCCATTTTCGGTTTCGCGCAGCACGATGGTCTGATCGGGCGCGTCCAGCACGCGGATCACCTCGGTCCGGGTGTCGAACTGCGTCCAGCCGCGCAGCCCGCGATAGCGGTCGGCATTTCCGGGCTGAACCTCTTCGATATACAGGTCCGAATCGTCGATACGCGCCGGGGTCACGCCCCATGCCAGTTGCGGGGTGCGGCCACTGAAGACGACGGGCATGCCGGGAATGGTGGCCCCGATCGCGCCGCCCGATTGCAGTTGCAGACGGGCCAAGTAATACAGCGATGGCACGGTCAGCGTGGTGTGCGGGTCGTTGGCCAGCAGGCTGCCATGCGCAGCGGTCCGGTCGGCGCCCGCGGCAAAGCTGTTGGCACCCATGCCTGCGCCGGGGCGCAGGAAGGCCGTCAGCGGCAGGGGCCCTTCCGGGTCGCGCCGCGCCTCGGGGACGGGCAGGCGCAGGCCGGGGAACTGATCGGCATAGCGGGGCTGATCCCCGGATCCCGGGATCGCGGGACCCAGAATTTCCGGGCCATGTTCGGGCCAGGCCAGCGACAGGCGCGCGCGAAACACCTCGGCTGCGGCGGCGTTCGTGGTACTGGCCGCCAGCAGTTTCAGGATGGCAAGGGAATCGGCGGGCTGCCAATAGGCGATCTGCTGCGGAAACAGGAAGAATTCCGGCGCGCCACGCCCCATCGCGCCTTCATTGACCTGCGCGATCCATTCATTGACCCCTGCGGAATAGGCGCGCAGCGCCTCTTGCGTTTCAGGGTCCTGCGCTTCCAGCGATTGCGCGCCATGGCGGAACAGGCCCAGCCGTCGCGCCAGATCATCGGCGGGCAGCGCCGCGGCGCCATAGACCTCGGCCAGCCGTCCCTGTGCCGCGCGGCGCAGCATCGTCATCTGGAACAACCGGTCCTGCGCATGGGCGACGCCAAGTGCAAAGAACACATCGTGGTCCGTCGCGCCGAAGATATGGGGCACATTCTCGGTCGAGCGGACGATCTCGACCGGGGCGGTCAGGCCGCGCATCGGGTAATCGGCGTTGTAGTCGGGCAGCGACCGGACGGCGAAATACCAGGCAAGGATCCCGGCGATTACCGAAAGGGCGATCAGGGCGACAGTCAGCCTGAGAAGCCAGCGGAAAAGTATCAGCATGAAAGAAGGTGGTCCATTCGGCGGCTTGATCCGGGCTGTCGTTGATTGACCCTTGGGCGCTTGACCATTCAACGCCAAGGTGTTGCTGTGCTGCATAAGCCAGCCGCTCGGGCATTTCAACGTCGCAGCGCCGCTATCGCAGCGACACGACCCGCGGAATTTTCAGCAGGAGGGATCATGGCAAAGACGGCGTTTCTGGGATTGGGCGTGATGGGTTATCCGATGGCGGGGCACCTGCAAGCCGCCGGGCATCAGGTCACGGTTTTCAACCGCACGGCGACCAAGGCCCGCGAATGGGCGGATCAGCATGGCGGCGGTCACGCCGCCACCCCGCGCGAGGCTGCGTCCGGTGCGGAATTCGTCATGGCCTGCGTCGGCAATGATGATGACCTGCGCTCGGTCTGTCTGGGCGAGGATGGGGCCTTTCAGGGCATGGCCAAGGGGGCGGTCTTTGTCGATCACACCACGGTCTCGGCGGCAGTGACGCGCGAATTGGCCCAGGCGGCCAAGGCTGCGGGCATCGGTTATGTCGATGCGCCGATTTCGGGCGGGCAGGCCGGGGCCGAGAACGGGCAGCTGTCGGTGATGTGCGGTGGCGAGCAGGCCGATTTCGACCGCGCCGCACCGGTGATCGACGCCTATGCCAAGATCTGTCGCCGGTTGGGCGATGTCGGCGCCGGGCAGATGACCAAGATGTGCAACCAGATCGCGATTGCCGGGC
This sequence comes from Paracoccus homiensis, assembly GCF_900111675.1. Classification (GTDB taxonomy): domain Bacteria; phylum Pseudomonadota; class Alphaproteobacteria; order Rhodobacterales; family Rhodobacteraceae; genus Paracoccus; species Paracoccus homiensis. The sequence continues at coordinate 37,077 of NZ_FOHO01000019.1, forward strand.
TGGTTCAGGCACTGTCTGAATCGCTGGCTTTTGCGCAGAAGGCCGGACTGGATGTCGAAAAGGTGGTCGAGGTCATCAGCCAGGGCGCGGCAGGCAGCTGGCAGATGGTCAATCGCCACAAGACCATGGACGCCGGGGAATTCGAACATGGCTTCGCCATCGACTGGATGCGCAAGGATCTGGGCATCTGTCTGGACGCCGCCGATGAGGTCGGTGCCTCGCTGCCGGTCACCGCGCTGGTCGATCAGTTCTACAAGGAAGTGCAGGGCATGGGCGGGGGACGCTGGGACACCTCGGCGCTGATCGCACGTCTGACCCGTCAGCCGGGCTGACGTGGGGTCGCTGCTTGTCACGGGACGGGCAGCCCCGCAATCTGAGCGGCACCAGGGAAGGGGAGGAATGATGGAAGGACTGATGATGCACCGCCCGCTGTTGCAGGGCGGGCTGCTGGATTTCGCGGCGGAAAGCTTTCCAGATGCGCAGGTCGTCTCGCGCCGGGTCGAGGGCGACACGACGCGCCACGGCTGGGCGCAATTGCGTGAACGCGCGGCGCAGCTGTCCTTCGCGCTGCGGGATATGGGGATCGGATCCGGCGACCGGGTCGCGACCCTGGCCTGGAACGGGCATCGCCATCTGGAACTGTATTACGCGGTTCCGGGGATCGGTGCGGTGTGCCACACGATCAATCCACGCCTGTCGGCCGAGCAGATGATCTATATCTGCCACCATGCGGGCGACAAGGTGCTGTTCACCGATCTGACCTTCGTGCCGTTGCTGGAAAAGTTGAAGGATCAACTGCCGCCGATGCGCTATGTGATCATGACCGATCGCGCGCATATGCCCGACAGCACCCTTGATGCGCTGTGCTACGAGGATGTGCTGCAAGGGCATCCGACCCGTCGCGACTGGGACGATCTGGACGAAAACACGGCATCGGGCATGTGCTATACCTCGGGGACGACGGGGGACCCCAAGGGTGTGGTCTATAGCCACCGGTCCAATGTTCTGCATGCGATGGCGACCTCGGCCGTGCTGGGTCCGGATCTGGGTCCGCAGCCGCGCATCCTGCCGGTCGTGCCGCTGTTTCATGTCAATGCCTGGGGGCTGCCGTTTTCCGGCCCGCTGATGGGGGCGAGCCTGATCATGCCAGGGCCGCATCTGGACGGCGCCAGCCTGTGGGATCTGTGTCAGGACGAAGCCGTCGAAAGCGCCTGGGGCGTGCCGACGATCTGGCAGGGGCTGTTCGCCGAGATCCGGAAGCGCGGGGCTAAGCCCGCGGCCCTGCGTCACATCGTTGTCGGCGGCAGCGCGATGCCGCGTAGCCTGACCGAGGGTTTCGAAAAGCTGGGCATCGACGTGAACCACGCATGGGGCATGACCGAAACCTCGCCCTTGGGCAGCCAGGGTTCGCTGACCCCGCGTCAGCGCGAATTGCCCTTTGATGACCGCATGACGCTGAAGGCCACGCAGGGGCGGCGTGTCTACGGGGTCGAGATGAAGATCGTCGACGAGAACGGTCAGCGCCAACCCCATGACGGAGTGGCGATGGGTGAGTTGCATGTGCGCGGCAATTTCGTCGCGGCGGGCTATTTCCAGAACGAGGACGCATCGCGCAAGGCGATGGATGCCGAAGGCTGGTTCTGCACGGGCGATGTCGCCTCGATCGACCGCGAAAACCGGCTGACGTTGCGCGACCGGTCCAAGGATCTGATCAAGTCGGGGGGCGAGTGGATCAGTTCGATCGATCTGGAAAACGCGGCGCTGGCCCATCCCAAGGTTGCGCAATGCGCGGTGATCGCGGTGCCGCATCCGAAATGGGACGAACGCCCGCTGTTGATCGTGAAGCCGCAATCGGACACGGATCGCCCGACACTGGATGATCTGTGCGCAGTGCTGGCGCCGCATTTCGCCAAATGGCAGATGCCTGACGACCTTGTCTTTGTCGAGGACATGCCGATGACCGCGACGGGCAAGATCAGCAAGCTGACCCTGCGCAAACGCTTTGGCGATCATGTGCTTCCGGATCTGAAATCCGCCTAAGGGGCTATGCGGGCAGGTCGGCCCACCAGACCGGCTCTGCCCGCAGCTTCTGCCAGGCTTTCTGCGATTGCTGCCGGGCCTTGGCCTCGATCCGGTCGGCGTCGTCGGGCAGGGCCATGCCGTCCTGGTGCTGCCGGGCCTTCATCACCTGAAGGTCGTTCACGATCCCCAGCGCGTCCTGCATCTTTGCCATGCGCTTCATCATGTGATCGGGCTTTTCGGTGAACAGCGTTCCGAAGAATTCGGTCAGATAGCGCATGTCCTTGGCGCGTTTGCGGAATTCATGCAGATCATCGGGCGACAGCCGGTTCAGATCAGCGCCAAAGCTTAGCAGTTCGGTCCATGCGACATGCAGCGCGCGCGAGGCGATGACACCGACCGGCCCCTGCGCCAGCCGTTGACGGCGGTCGCCGCGGATCGCGGTCCCGGTGTCATGCAGGATGGTCTCGATCTGCATTTTCAGGGACAGGCCGGTATCTTCAGCCAGATCGTCGCGCAGCGCCTGCCGCAATTCGGCTGCGGTGGCGGCGGCCTTGTCGGATTGCGGCTGGCCGGCCAGCGCCTCGGCATGGACATCGGCGTCACGCAGCGGTCCCAGCGCCTTGAAGCGGTCCTTCAGAAGCTTGCCGATCCTGCGCTGCGTTTTCGGTGACAGCATGTCGCCAAAGCCACGGATCAGCGTCCGCATGCGGCGCAGGGCAACGCGGGCCTGATGCACATGTTCGGGGTCATCCTCGGTCAGGATCGCGCCGCGATGGGTTTCGTGGATCGTCGCGCTTTCGCGCAACAGGCGCCGCAAGGCGTCCAGGGCTTGTGTATCGCGCCCGATCCCGGCGGATTTGGCCAGCTTGGCGGCTTTGGATTTCTTGGCCATCTTTCCTCCGGGCGCGACGCGGTGAAAACAGTTAATCCGGAATTGGGCGCTGGCGCCAGCCTGTCACAAGGTCAACTGTTCCAGTGCCTTGCGCTGATCGGCGGGCGTCGGGGTCGGGCGATGGGTGCGACTGTCCACGGTGACCAGCACGAAATGCGCCTGTGCGCTTTCGCGATCCTCGCCTTCGCGGAACAGGCCCATCTCCAACCGGATCGAGCTGTTGCCCATTGCCGCCACGCGCAATCCGACCTGCAACAGATCGGGATAGCTGACTTCGCTGAAATAGGTGCAGCCGTTTTCCACCACGACCTGAATCGGCGCGCCGCTGCGGTGGTTCAGCATCCCGCGCGCGCCAAGGCTGCGATTCATCGCCTCGTCGAACAGTTCGTGATAGGTGACGTTATAGAGATGCCCGAACTGGTCATTGTCGTTCCAGCGCGTCTGCAACGTCTGAAATTCGGCATAGGCATCGCGGCTGCGGGGGGATCTGCGCTCACTCATCGGTCGGATCGTCTTTCTTCTGCGTCTCGGACAGGACGAACAGGCGCAGGGCAGTGGCCAGTCCGACCTCGGGCGGGCGGGCGTGGTCGATGCGCCCGATCAGCGCCGCGCGGGTTTCCTGTCGCGCCCTGGCTGCCTGACCCAATGCCTGCCAGAACGCATCCTCCAGCGAAACCGAGGTGCGGTGTCCGTCGATGGTGACCGAGCGTTTGACGGGCGGCGTCATCCGCGGCAGGTCACTCATCTTTCTTGTGGGCCTGATGGATACGTTCGGCGCGGTCGGCTTCGGCCTGACGGGTCAGGCGTTCCGACCGCGCCTCGCCGAATCTGGCCGCATTGGCATCGCCCTTGGCGCGCTTGTCGTCGCGGGCACGCTGTTTGCGCGCCTGTCGCAGATTGACGATCCTGGTCATGACATTCCCCCCGGCAAGCTGATTGGGCGCAGCATGGCATTGAAACCCGCCCGGGTCCAAGTGCAGACGAAAAAGGCGCGGCAGAAACCCGCCGCGCCGCCGATCCTGCGAATGGAGGACGATCAGTCCTTGGGGCCGATCATGTCTTCCGGGCGGACGATGCGGTCGAAGGTTTCGCCATCGACGAAGCCAAGGGCGATCGCCTCTTCGCGCAGGGTGGTGCCGTTCTTGTGCGCGGTCTTGGCGACCTTGGTGGCATTGTCATAGCCGATGGTGGGGGCCAGCGCCGTGACCAGCATCAGCGATTCCTTCATCAGCTTTTCGATGCGGTCGGTATTGGCCTTGGTGCCGACGACCATGTTGTCGGTGAACGACCCGGCCGCATCGCCCAGCAGCTGCATCGATTGCAGCACGTTATAGGACATCATCGGGTTATAGACGTTCAGCTCGAAATGGCCCTGCGACCCGGCGATGCCGACGGCGGCGTCGTTGCCCATGACATGCGCACAGACCATGGTCAGGGCCTCGGCCTGGGTCGGGTTCACCTTGCCCGGCATGATGGACGATCCGGGCTCGTTCTCGGGCAGGATAAGCTCGCCCAGACCCGAACGCGGGCCGGAACCCAGCAGGCGCATGTCGTTGGCGATCTTGAACAGCGATGCCGCGACCGTCTTCAGCGCGCCCGAGAACATGACCATCGCGTCATGTGCGGCCAGCGCCTCGAACTTGTTCGGGGCGGTGACGAAGGGCAGGTCGGTGATCTTGGCGATTTCCGCCGCCACGGCGCTGTCCCAGCCCTTCTTGGTGTTCAGGCCGGTGCCGACGGCGGTGCCGCCCTGCGCCAGTTCATAGATGTCGGGCAGGCAGGCCTTGACCCGCTCGATCCCCTTGCGGACCTGATGGGCATAGCCGCCGAATTCCTGACCCAGGGTCAGGGGCGTCGCATCCTGCGTATGGGTGCGGCCGATCTTGATGATGTCCTTGAATTCGGCCGATTTCGCCTCAAGCGCGGAGGCCAGCTTTTCCAGACCGGGCAGCAGCGTGTCGCGGGCCATCATGCCGATGGCGACATGCATCGCGGTCGGGAAGGTGTCGTTCGAGGACTGGCCCATGTTGCAATGGTCATTGGGATGGACCGGATCCTTCGAACCCATCTCACCGCCCAGAATCTCGATCGCGCGGTTACTGACCACTTCGTTGGCATTCATGTTCGACTGGGTGCCCGAACCGGTCTGCCAGACGACCAGCGGGAAGTTGTCGTCGAACTTGCCCTCGAACACCTCGGTCGCGGCCTGTTCCATCGCGCCACCGATTTTGGCGTCGATGCGGCCCTCGGCCATGTTGATCCGGGCTGCGGCCAGCTTGATCGCGCCAAGCGCGCGGATGATTGCGACCGGCTGACGTTCCCAGCCGATGGGAAAGTTCATGATCGAACGCTGGGTCTGCGCGCCCCAATATTTGCTGGCGTCAACTTCCAGCGGGCCAAAGCTGTCGGTTTCGGTGCGGGTCTTGGTCATCGCAAAAGGCTCCGTCGCGGTTTCGCAGAGGTTCTAGCGGGCGCGGGCCGGGATGGCAATTCGTATGCAATGGTATGCTAACGCCAACATCGGCGTTAAAGTGCATTCAGCGCCGTCAATGCGGCGCGAACCCGGTCGGTTTCACCCTTTGGCAGTGGCAGGATCGGGCGTTGCGGCGCCGCATCCGCACGACCCAGCATCGCGGCGGCCAGATGCGCGACGCGCAGGCTGCCATGATCGCGAAACAGGTCCCACATCGGCGCAAAGGCGGCATCCTGCGCCGCCGCGCTGTCCGCATCGCCCGCCATTGCCGGTTTCGCCATCGCCATGAAACGATCCGGCACAAAGCCCGCGGCGACGCTGAAGAACGCATCCGCACCGGCCAACAGCGCGGGCCTTGCGCCCCAATCGGCGCTGTAACCGATCACGAAATCGCTTGGCAGGCGTGGGCGCAGGGCCGCGATCTCTGCCGCGAAATCGCCCGAGGCGGGCAGGGGCATCTTGACCGCCGCGATGGTCGGCAAAGCCCCCAGCCGCGCCAGCAGATCATGCGAGAACTGGAAATGCGTGGTCGAGGGGTTGTTGTAGATGCAGATCGGCAGATCGGTCGCCGCCGCGACGGCGCTGAAATGGGTGAACGCCTCGTTCTGGGTCAGCGGGGTATAGCTGACCGGTGCCAGCAGCAGCCCCGCCGCACCCTGCGCGGCGGCGTCGCGGGCCAGATCGACGGCGTGATCGGTGCGCAACGCGCCGACGCCGCAGATGACCGGCATACGGCCCCCGACGCAATCCATCGCCGCGCCCAGTGCCGCGCGACGCTGATCAGCCGACAGATAGGCATAGCTGCCCGTGCTGCCCAGAAATCCGATCGATTGCAGCCCCGCATCGCAAAGCGGTTCCAGGACCCGTGCCAATGCGTCGCGGTCGACATTGCCCTGCGGATCGCAGGGCGTGATCGGAAAGCCCGAGATGCCGCGGAACAGGGACATCGCGCGGCTTACTTGCGCCAGCGGTCCAGCTGCACGACCTCACCGCCGCCATTGGGCGAATCGTCGGGGCTGTCATCGTCGCTGATATCGTCCAGCAGGCCTTCGTCCAGTTCTTCGTCCTCATCCTCGTCATGGTCCTGCGTTTCAAACCGCAGGCCGAATTCGACCGAAGGGTCGACGAAGGTGCGCAGCGCATCGAACGGGATGCGCAGCGGCTCGGGCGAGTTGCCGAAATTCAGCGTGATGCCAAAGCCGTCCTCATCCACGGTCAGGTTATCGAACCAGTGCTGGATGACGATGGTCATTTCCTCGGGATAGCGGTCGCGCAGCCAATCGGCCATCTCGACCCCTTCGATGCGGGTGTCGAAGGTGATGAAGAAGTGATGCTCGCCGGGCAAGCCTTCGGTCGCGATGCTTTTCAGCACATCCGCGATCAGCCCCTGCATCGCCCGATGCATCATTCCGCCATAATCGATCCCTTGCCGGGTCATGCCGCCATCCTTCTGTCCTGACTGTCAGCATAGGCAACTGGACCGTGAATGAAAGGGGGGCAAGCCCCCTTGTTGCGAAGATTTCTGACGGCTTCGTGAGGGGCCAAAATCGTCGCGTCACTATGGTGCGGATGCAAAAATGGCCGCAGAACCATGTTCTTGCGGCCATCAGTTCATGTGTGGGGCCAAAGCCTAGCTTTTGGCGCGGCTTCCCTGCGGCTTGCGCGAGGGGCGGCGTGTGGGCCGTTTGTTGCCGCCGGTATTGGCGGGTTTGCCCCGGCCGCGCGACGGCTGACCCGAAGGGATGGGGCCGGTGGGCGCTTCGCCACCGACCACGCGGATCGAGGATTTCATCGCGCGTTCGATCGCACGCAACTCGCCGACCTCGGCAGGCGCGCAGAAGGCGATGGCATTGCCGTCGCGACCGGCGCGACCGGTCCGACCGATCCGGTGGACATAGTTTTCCGGCACGTTCGGCAGGTCATAGTTGTAGACATGCGCCACCTGCGGAATATCCAGACCCCGCGCGGCCACGTCGGTCGCGACCAGCACCTGCGTTTCGCCATCGCGGAACGCCTGCAGCGCCCGTTCGCGTTGGCCCTGGCTTTTGTTGCCGTGGATGGCCGCAACCGCGAAGCCCCATTTTTCCAACAGCTTCGACAGCTTTTCGCAGCCATGCTTGGTGCGGCCAAAGACCATCGCCAATTCGCCGGGATGTTTGGACAGGTATTCGGCCAGCAGCGTCGCCTTGTCGCCCTGATTGACGAAATGCACGCCCTGATCGATCTTCTTGGCGGCCTGACCCGGAGGGTTCACCGCGACCTTGATCGGATCGGTCAGATAGGTATCGGCCAGTTCCGACATCAGTTTCGGCATGGTCGCCGAGAACAGCAGCGTCTGGCGATCGCGCGGCAGGATCCTTGCGATCTTGCGCAGCGCGTGGATAAAGCCGATGTCCAGCATCTGGTCGGCCTCGTCCAGCACCAGATAGGTGGTCTGCGACAGGTCCACGGCGCGACGTTCGATCAGGTCGATCAGGCGGCCCGGCGTGGCGATCAGCACATCGACCCCGCGCGACAGGCGTTCGGTCTGCACATTGATCGAGGCGCCGCCGACGACGCGGTAGGACCGGATCGGCGTGCCTTCGGCATAGGCGTCGATATTGGTTGCGATCTGGGTGGCCAGTTCGCGCGTCGGCGCAAGGATCAGCGCACGACAGGTCTTGGGGTCGGGCTTCTTGCCGAACTTGATCAGGCGGGTCAGCATCGGCAGGCCGAAGGCCGCCGTCTTGCCGGTGCCGGTCTGCGCAAGGCCCAGCACGTCGCGCCCCTCGACGACCGAGGGGATCGCCTGGCTTTGGATCGGCGTCGGCTTGTTCAGGCCCATCGCGGCGATATTGGCGTTGATGCGCGCATCGATGCCCATATCCGCAAAGGGACCGGTGGGCAGCGGATCGCGCGCGGGGGCGCGGCGGCCCTCATTCGCGGCGCCCGAAAACGGCGCGCTGCGCGGCTTGCCCTTGCCACCACGGAAACCCCGGCGGCGATTGTTGTTCTGTTCCATCAATGACTTTCATGCCCCCGTCCCCCGTATCGGACGCAAAAGGCAGGGGCCGCGCATTCAGGGCGCGGCAGGACGCAAGGGTGCAGGCGCGATACGAGATGCCTGCAAGCCTCCCCGCGTGAATGGGAAACTGGGATGGGTGTCGGACCCGGCGCGACAAAACGCGGCTGCTCACGCGGCAGCGGGTGCTGACCCGACCCAGATGGGGCAGGGACGGTCCAAAGTCAAGCGCGATCGGCGCTGTCCATCCAGATCGTCACTGGACCGTCATTCAGCAGACGCACCTTCATCTCGGCGCCGAAACGACCGTTTTCGGTGGCGATGCCCTGCGACCGCAGACTGTCCGAGAAATATTCGTACAGACGGCGCCCGTCCTCGGGGGCGGCGGCGGTGGAAAAGCCGGGGCGGTTGCCGCTGCGGGTGTCGGCGGCCAGCGTGAACTGGCTGACCACCAAGGCGCCCCCGCCGATATCCAGCAGCGATCGGTTCATCTTGCCGTTTTCATCGTGGAAGATCCGCAGCTTGGCGATGCGCGCCGCCAGCTTGTCTGCCGCCGTTTCATCGTCGCCGCGCATGGCGCAGACAAGGATCAGCAGGCCCGGCCCGGTCTGGCCGACAATCTGGCCCTCGACCTCGACCGAGGCTTCGGTGACGCGCTGGATCAAGGCTCTCATCGGCGGTTCCACAGTCCGAACAGGATCATTCCGGCGGCCATAGACAGGAAAAACACCGCGAAGGGCAAGCCCCCAAAGCCAAGCGATGCCATCGCCGGTCCGGGGCACAGCCCGGCAATCCCCCAGCCCAGGCCGAACAGGACCGCGCCCGTCACCAGATTGCGGTCGATGACAGGGTTGGGCGGCGTCGGCAGGGCACGTCCGGTGAACGACACCGCGCGACGTGCGGCAATTCGCCAGGCCACGGCCATCGGCAGGATCGCGCCCGCCATCACGAAACCAAGTGTCGGGTCCCAGTCACCGAAAATATCCAGCCAGCCCTGCACCCTGGCCGGGTCGGTCATCCCCGAAATCAGAAGGCCCGCACCGAACAACGCGCCCGACATCGCCGCAAAGATCAGCCGCATCATGCCACCATCCCCAGCAGGCGCAGGATCAGCACCGCCACCGCGCCCGAGACCAGAAACACAAGCGTCGCCACGATGCCACGCAGCGACAATCGCGATATGCCGCAGACCCCGTGACCCGATGTACAGCCATTGCCCAGCCGGGTTCCGATCCCGACCAGCAGCCCGGCCAGCACCGTCAGTTCCAGACCCGCCACAGGGTGAGCGACATGGCCCAGCCCGACCGCGACCAGAAGCGCGGGCATGGCGATCAGCCCGGCGATGAAGGTCAGACGCTCGGCGCTGTTGCTGCGGCCGGTGCCGTCCAGAAGGCCGCCCAGGATGCCGCTGGCGCCCATGATCCGGCCGTTCAGCAACAAAAACAGCGCCGCCGCGCCGCCAATCATCAGCCCGCCGATCAGGCCGGCGATCCAGTCAGGTTCCATGCGGGGTTTCCTATATGAACACCCGCCTTACGTATTCCCGAAACGGAATATGTCAACTGCCCAGCATGATCCCGGTGACGACGATCATCAGCCCCAGCATCGAGGCGGCAAGCGCCCCCATGTTGACCGCCAACACGCCGCGCATCTTCTGCTTCAGCGTCTCGTCATCCAGACCCGCGCGACGGGCGCGCATGACGGTGGCGATGCACCAGATCAGGGCAGCCAGCCCGATCAGCGTCAGCAGGGCACCACCCCAGATCAGCATCTGAAATATGTCCATCGCGCTTTCCTTCCCTTCGCGGCATGACTGGTCCCGGCGGGCCTAGCGACGATTGCACCTTTCGGCAAGAGAGCCTAAACCCCGTCCGACACGACGCGAAGGTCGAAATCCAACTGGCAGGAACGCAGGAAAGACATGTCTGACAAAGGTGACTCCTACGCAGTGGCAGCCGATGAGCTGCGGCAGTTCGTTGAACAGATCGAACAGCTTGAAGCCGAGAAAAAGGACATCAGCGAGCAGATCAAAGAGGTCTATGCTGAAAGCAAGGCACGCGGTTACGACACCAAGGCCCTGCGCAGCATCATTTCGCTGCGCAAGCGCGACAAGGATGACATCGCCGAACAAGAGGCGATTCTGGATCTGTACAAGCAGGCGCTTGGCATGGCGTGATCCCGCGCCACGGCGCCTCTGCCCGTGGCAAATGCGGATCATTGAAAAGGCCCCGTCCCCGATCATCGGGCGGGGCCTTTTTCATGGCTGGGCCTGTTTGCGGAACGGGCCCCAGTCGGTCAGCACCTCGATTTCCTGATCCATCGCGTCGCGTTCCTCGTCCAGATACTGGGCGATGGCGCGCAGGAAGCCTTCGTCCTGAACCCAGTGCAGCGAGTGGATCTGGGTGGGCAGATAGCCGCGCGCAAGCTTGTGTTCCCCTTGCGCGCCTGCCTCGACCCGCGACAGGCCGCGCGCGATGGCGAAATCGATCGCCTGATGATAGCACAGTTCGAAATGCAGGAAGGCGTGATCCTGCACGCAGCCCCAATAGCGACCATAAAGCGCATCCGGCCCGATGAAGTTCAGCGCCCCGGCGATGGGCTCGCCGTCGATCTCGGCCAGAACCAGCAGCACATCGTCGCGCATATGCTGCTGCACCTCGTCGAAGAAGGCGCGGGTCAGATAGGGCTGGCCCCATTTGCGGCTGCCGGTATCCTGATAGAAGGCCCAGAATGCATCCCAGTGATGCGGTTTCAGATCGTCGCCGGTCAGGTGCCGGATCGTGCCGCCGAAATCCTGGGCCTTCTGCCTTTCCTTGCGCAGGGCCTTTCGCTTGCGCGACGACAGCGCGGCCAGAAAATCGTCATAGCTGGCGTAATCGCGGTTGAACCAGTGGAACTGCTGGGTGACGCGCGGAAGATAGCCCGCCGACGGGGCCAGTTTCGCCTCGGCCTCGGTGCAGAAGGTGACATGGACGCCCGACGCGCCCCCCTGCCGCGCGAACTGGGTCATCCCCGCCAGCAGCGATTGCCGCAGCGCCGGATCATGGGCCAGAAGCCGTGTCCCCGTCGCGGGTGTGAAGGGGACGGCGCATTGAAGTTTCGGATAATAGTCGCCGCCCGCGCGCATATAGGCCTGCGCCCAGGCGTGATCGAAGATATATTCGCCCTGACTGTGCGATTTCGCATAAAGCGGCGCCGCCCCGACGATCTGGTCATCGCGTTCCAGCGTGATGTGCAGAGGCTGCCAGCCGGTGCCCGGCCCGACCGAGCCGGACCGTTCCAGCGCATTCAGAAAGCGGTGGGACACAAAGGGATTGCCGTCGCCCAGCCCATCCCAGATCCCGGGATCGATATCGGCGATGGTGGGATGGGTTTTCAGGATCAGTGAGGCACTCATGCGTTTTAGGTAGGCCGTGTCGCGGGAATTTCCAGCGCCGCGGATGCGGTCCCGGTCGATTTCGGGGAATTGCCCCGCCGCGGCTGTGGCGGCGGGGCAATCAGCCTAGGTTTTCGCCTGATACCCTTCGAAGGTGATATTGTCGGCGATGCGACGGGCCTGATCTTCCTGATCTTGACTGCGAATGGTCCAGCACAGGATCGGCACACCCTGCGCCTTCAGTGCGTCGATGCGCGGATTGGTCAGATCGGATCTGTCATGCGAGACGAAGCAGGCCCCCGCATCGTCGAAATCCGCGATGGCGGCCAGCCTTTCGCGCACCTCTTGCGGCACACCGGCCCAATCCTTTTCCGCAAAGCCGCAGGTCGTCAGCCCGACCGGAATTTCGGGCATGACCGCGCCGAATGCCTTGGCGACATGCGGGTTGAAGGACATCACCGCGACCGGGCCTTCATAGCCTTTCAGCGTCTGCGCCACGCGGTCGTGCAGATCGCCGATATTGTCGCCCAGACGGCCATCGGGATCCTTGATCTCGATCAGCAGGGGCACCTGTCCGGCCACAAGGTCCAGCAGCGCGGCCAATTCGGGGATCGTTTCAGAGCCACCGGCCAGACGCCGGGTCGACAGTTCCTGAACCGACAGCGTCCTGATGAAGCTGCCATCGCCCGCAAGCCGCGACAGGTCATAGTCGTGAAAGACCATCGGCGTGCCATCCAGCGCAGGCTGGATGTCGATTTCGATCCCGTAACCCGCCTCAATGGCCGCGCGTGCCGCCGCCAGCGAGTTTTCGGGTATGCCGTCCCCATGCAGCCCGCGATGGGCGATCGGGGTGGTGGTAAAGACCGCGGGCAGGGCGGGCATCAGGCGACCTCGAACACGGCTTCGATTTCGACGGCGACGCCGAATGGCAGCGACGGTGCCGACACCGCGGCGCGGCTGTGGCGCCCGGCATCGCCGAACACTTCGACCATCAGGTCCGAACAGCCATTGATGACCTTGGGCTGGTCGGTGAAATCGGGGGTCGAGTTCACGAAACCGGTCAGCTTGACCACACGCGCAACCCGGTCCAGATCGCCAATGGCGGCCTTGACCTGCGCGATCAGCGACAGGCCGCAACGGCGGGCCGCGGCGGCGCCTTCCTCGACCGAGACATTCTCGCCCAGCTTGCCGGTGATCAGGCCGTTTTCATCGGCGCTGATCTGACCCGACACGAAGATCAGGTTGCCGCTTTGGGCAAAGGGCACATAGTTGGCGGCAGGCGCGGGGGCGTCGGGCAGGGTGATGCCTTTTTCGGCAAGGGTCGCTTCGATGCTCATGATGTCCTCATCGGTTGTGATAGCGTCGGAATTCGGCCAGCGTCACCCGCCAGCGGTCAAGAATGTCGTAGAAATTGTTCCGCCCGATGCCGTCATCGGTCAGGCTGACATCCATTTCCACGACGACATCGCCCGACCTGTCGGCATAGGTCTTGGCAAAGCGGAAATCGCGGTTCCAGGAATTCAGGCGGCGCGGATCGGGGGGCGGCTGCCCGTCGAACAGGGCCACGAACTGGATCGAGCCGCAGGGCCCCGGCGCGCATTCATAGAAATAGATGCTGAACCGGGTGCCGTCGATCTGGCTGCGGATCTGCGGATCGCCGAACTGGTCGATGCTGCGCTGAACGGCAAAGCCGCGTTCCTGCATCAGGATCTCGATCACATCGGCATCGCCGGGCACCTGCGCGGCGGCCCCGAAGGCGGTCAATGAGGCCAAGCATAGGCTGGCGACGATACTGCGCATTCCGCCCCTTGTGTCCCAAGCATCGGATTCGGGGGCAACCTAACGCGGGGATCGTCAGGCGACCAGAGCCTCGGCGCGTTTCAGATCGACGCTGACCAACTGGCTGACGCCCTGTTCGACCATCGTCACCCCGAACAGCCGGTCCATCCGCGACATGGTCACGGCATGATGGGTGATGATCAGAAAGCGCGTTTCGGTGCGGCGGGTCATTTCGTCCAGCAGGTCGCAGAAACGGCTGACATTGGCGTCATCCAGCGGTGCGTCGACCTCGTCCAGGACGCAGATCGGCGCGGGGTTGGCCAGAAACACCGCAAAGATCAGCGCCAGCGCGGTCAGCGTCTGTTCGCCGCCCGACAACAGGCTGAGCGTCGACAGCTTCTTGCCCGGTGGCTGGCACATGATTTCTAGCCCGGCCTCCAGCGGATCGTCGGATTCGACCAGAACCAGTCGCGCCTCGCCCCCGCCGAACAGCGTGGTGAACAGCGTGGTGAAATTGGCGTTCACCGTATCGAAAGCGGCAAGCAGCCTTTCGCGGCCCTCGCGGTTCAGGCTGCCGATCCCTGCGCGCAGCTTGCGGATCGCCTCTTCCAGATCGGTTTTCTCGGTCTGCAGGCGGTCGCGTTCCTGTTCCAGTTCGCGCTTGTCCTCATCGGCGCGCAGATTGACCGCGCCCAGGCTGTCGCGCTGGCTGCGCAGCCGCGCGATACGATCTTCCAGCGACTGGATCGGCGTGTCGGTATCGGCATCGCCCAAGGTGGCGTGCAGGGCCTGGGGCGTGCCTTCGGTTTCTTCAAGGATCCGGGCACGGGCGGCCTTTTCGCCATCGCGCGCGGCTTCGGCGCGGGCCTCGCGCGCGGCGCGGGTTTCGCGGGCCTCCGAGGCGTGGCGTTCGGCGTCGCGTTCGGCATGGGCGGCGCTGCGGGCGACCTCGTCGGCCGAGGCCAGTGCGGCACGGGCCTGTGACAGCCGATCCTGTGCACCGGCATCACGTTCGGCCAGTTCCTCGCGGCGTTCGGCAAGGATTTCGGGCTGGGCTTCGGCCTCTTCCAGTTCATCGGCGGTGGCGTCGCGGCGCTGGACCAACTCGGCGGCGCGGCTGCCGGCCTGATCCAGACGCAGTCGCCAGCCGGATTCCTCCTTGGCGATTTCCTGAAGCCGCTTCGTGCGCGCGTTTCCTTCGCGCCGCAATTCGTCCAGACCGGCGCGGCGGGTCATGGTGGCGATCCGCGCGGCCTCGACCCCGGTGCGGGCATGTTCGACGGCCTGCGCGGCATCCCCGCGATCCGGCAGGTCGGCAAGCGCGCGTTCGGCCTGCGACAGACGGGCCTTGGCGTCGGCGGCATCGGCCCCGTGGCGCGACAATTCGGCCTCGGCGGATTCGACGCGGCTGCTGGCCATGGCCAGTTCGGATTCCGCACGGGTGGCGGCCCGCGCAGCCTCGGACAGCAGGCGTTCGGCCTCGCGGCGGGCATCACGGGCGGATTTTTCGCGGCCCGAGGCCTGCGACAGCGCGTCCTTGGCCAGATCATGCGCCTCGATCGCATGGGCCGCACGGGCCTGCGAGGTTTCGACCTGCGCGGTGATGTCCTTCAGCTGGTTGACCTTCTGCAGATGCAGCGCGGCGGCGGATGACGCATCCCCCGCCATCACCCGCATCCCGTCCCAGCGGAACAGATCGCCTTCGCGCGTCACGACCCGCTGACCGGGGGCCAGATCGGGTTGCAGCCCCGCGCCTTCGGCGGCGTCATCGACCAGCCCGACCTGTGACAGCCGGCGGGCCAGAACGGCGGGCGCATCGACATGCGGGCCAAGGGGGCGGGCCTTGCCGGGCAGGGGGCGGGCGGCATCGAATCCGGGCAATTCGCACCAGCCGCTGCCGTCATCCTGCACCAGCCCCGCGCGCAGATCATCGCCAAGCGCGGCGCCAAAGGCCACCTCGTAGCCCTTGGCGACGATGACCAGATCCAGCACCGATCTGCCGCCGGACTGACCGCGTTCGACCAGACGTTGCAGGGCGGCCATTTCGGCGGTCAGCGCGGCTGCCTCGCCCTCGACCTCTGATCGTGCGGCGCGGGCGATGGCCTCGGCTGCCTCGGCTTCGCTGCGGCTGTGTTCGGCGTCGGCCAGGGCCTCTTCGGCAGCTTCGGCGCGATCGCGGGCGGCGTCCTGCGCCTCTTCGGCGCTGCGCAGGGCGGTTTCGGCTTCGGTGCCGGCGGCACTGGCGCGGGTCAGGGTTTCGCGGGCCTGCGTCGCCGCGCGTTCGGCGCGGTCCAGCATGCCGCGCAGGTCGCTTGCCAGACGTTCCGCCGATTGGTGACGGGCCGCCAGGCGCGCGGCCTCGTCGGTCAGTTCGGTCAGGCGCGTTTCAACCTCGCGCAGTGCCTCGGCGGCCTCATCGGCGGCGGCGGCGGCGGCATCAATCCGCGCCTCATGGCCCTGACCGGCCTTGTCCAGTTCGGTCCGTTCCCAGACCAGCCGTTCGATCACTTCGCCCGCATCGTGGTTCAGCGCCTGTTCGCGGTCGATGTCGCGGTCCAGCTGCGCGATCCGCGCCCCCAGCGCCCGGACCTGTTCGTCGGCCCGCGTTTCGGCCTCGGCCAGCGCTTCGCGTTCGACGGTGATGCGGGACTGGATCGCGGCTGCGATCTGTTCCTCTTCGCGCAGGGGGGGCAGGGCCTCTTCCGCGGCCTCGCGTCGCGCGGTTGCCTGCCGCGAGGCGACCTCGGCCTCGGCCGCCGCTTTCAGCGCCTCGGAAAGGCTTTGGGCGGCGGCAAGGCGCGCGGCCTCGGCCTCGGACCAGCGGCGATACAGCAGCAGCCCTTCGGCCAACCGCAGCGTCGCCCCGATCTCGCGGTATTTGGCGGCGGCGCGGGCCTGACGCGCCAGACTGGCGGCCTGCGACGACAGTTGATCCAGCGTGTCATCGACCCGCGTGAGGTTCGTTTCGGCGCCGTTCAGCTTCAGCTCGGCCTCGTGGCGGCGCTGATACAGGCCGCTGATGCCTGCGGCCTCTTCCAGAATGCGGCGCCGGTTCTTGGGCTTGGCATTGATCAACTCGCTGATCTGTCCCTGACGCACCAGCGCGGGCGAATGCGCCCCGGTCGAGGCATCGGCGAACAGCATCTGCACATCGCGCGCGCGCACATCCTTGCCCGCGATCTTGTAGGCGCTGCCCGCGTCGCGCGTAATGCGGCGGGTGATGTCGAAATTGTCCTGATCGTTGAACCCGGCCGGGGCCAGCCGGTCACGATTATCGACCGTCAGCGCGACTTCGGCGTGGCTTTTGGCGTTGCGGCGCGAGGTGCCGGCAAAGATCACATCCTCCATCCCCTCGCCACGCATGGCGGTGGGGCGGTTTTCGCCCATGACCCAGCGCAATGCCTCCAGCAGGTTCGACTTGCCACAGCCATTTGGGCCGACCACGCCCGTCAGCCCCTCGCGGATCACCAGATCGGTCGGATCGACAAAGCTTTTAAATCCGTTCAGGCGCAGCCGGTCAAAGCGCACATGGTCCCCCAGAATCGTATTTGGTCTGGGATTGTCCCTGCCGTGCCGGGTCAAGTCAACCAAAACCCCATATCTGGCCTATT
Source organism: Paracoccus homiensis (assembly GCF_900111675.1). GTDB lineage: Bacteria > Pseudomonadota > Alphaproteobacteria > Rhodobacterales > Rhodobacteraceae > Paracoccus > Paracoccus homiensis. The sequence goes on from NZ_FOHO01000019.1 coordinate 54,231, forward strand.
GGCGCGACTTATCCACAAGATCGGCGCAATGATGCCAGATATCGCTTGCCCCTTGGCGCGTACTTGCCGGTGGCGCTATGATCTGCGGATGATCGCCACGCTTGCCCTGATCCTGACCTTGCAACTGGCCGGAGAAATCGCCGCCCGCGCCCTGTCGCTGCCCTTGCCGGGGCCGGTGGTCGGCTTGATCCTGCTGGTCCTGACCTGCCTGATCCGGCCCAGCCTTGTCGACCGGATCCGCCCGGCGACGCAGGGCCTGTTGCAACATCTGTCACTGTTCTTCGTTCCGGCCGGGGTAGGGATCGTGGCGCACCTTCCCTTGTTGGGCCAGCATGGCGTGGGGCTGGCCGTCGCGATTGCGGGATCGACCCTGCTGGCGATTGCGGTCGGGGCGCTGGCCTTTACCTGGGTGGCGCGGCTGTTGAACACACCAGCGGACGAGGGCGGTGATGACTGATCCCGTGCTGATCTGGTCCTACCTGTCGCAAGGCCCGCTGTTGTGGCTGACGGCGACCCTGGCGGCGTATCTTCTGGGCGATGCGGCGTTTCGGGCCAGTCGCCGGCAAAGCTGGGCGAACCCGGTACTGATTGCGATCATTCTTCTGGCGTTGCTGCTTGGGGTGACCGGCACCGATTACGCGACCTATTTCGAGGGGGCGCAGTTCGTGCATTTCATGCTGGGTCCGGCGACCGTGGCGCTGGGGCTGCCGCTATATGACAATCTGCGCCGGGTGCGCAGCGCGTTCTGGCCCATGCTGGCGGCGCTGCTGGCGGGGTCCAGCGTAGGGGTCATCTCGGTCCTGATGATCGCGAAGGCGTTTGGCATTCAGGGGGCGGTGCTGGCCTCGCTGGCGCCGAAATCCACCACCGCACCGGTCGCCATCGGCATCGCCGAACGTATGGGCGGCCAGCCCACCCTGACCGCCGCGCTGGTCCTTCTGACCGGGATTTTCGGGGCAATCGTGGTGACGCCCTTGCTGAACGCGCTGCGCATCCGCGACTGGCGTGCCCGCGGCTTTGCCATCGGCGTTGCCGCCCACGGCATCGGCACGGCCCGCGCCTTTCAGGTCAATCAGACCGCCGGCGCGTTCTCTGGCATCGGCATGGGGCTGAATGCCGTGCTGACCGCGATCATCGCGCCCCTGGCACTGACGTTCTTTGGCTGATCAGTTGGCCGGGAAATAATTGATGTGCACGATATCCGCCGAGGCGCCGGTCCCCAGTGGCGCCACGAAGATCGCGCCTGACTGTTCTTCGATCACGAAGCCGCCCTGCGGATAGTCGCCGAAACCGGGTTGGGATCCCACCGCGCCGTCATCGCCATCCGCCAGCAGCAGGGCGATGGCTTGCGCCGTCCTCATCGGATCATCGCCGTTCTTCACGATGACCGAGCAGTGGTCCGCGATCTCGTCGAAGCCGATCTTGACAGAGCCGTTGATCTGATCGGGACCCGTAAAGCTGCCATAGGTCAGCGCGCCGGCCTTGCTGATCCGCGGGTTGCCGAAATCGTCGGACGCATCGAAGGCTTGCAACGCGGCCGTCAGATCACCGCTGCCAGCAAGGCAGATATCCCTGAAATATTCCGCCGCCGCATTCAGGCGCGCGTCCGAGGGTTGGGTCGCGCCGACGGTGTGCATACCAAGCCCGCCGACCATTGAAATCAAAAAAACCGCGATCTTTCTAATTTTCTTCAAAGCCTTGCCAATATTTATTTGCATGGCATGGCTTGTCACAGAGCGAAGTTCAACCAGAAGCCCCGATCCGTCCGCAGTCGTGGCAACTTCGCGCCGACACTTGATCACTTCTTTTTGGGGCGGAAGGCGTCGATCTTTGCCGGGTCGGTCTCGATCCAGCCAGCGCCAAGCAGATCAAGGCAATAGGGCACCGCGGCAAAGACAGCGTTCAGGCAGGTCGCGATGGCCGAAGGCTTGCCGGGAATGGTGATGATCAGCGTCTTGCCGCGGCTGACAGCGGTCTGGCGCGACAGGATCGCGGTTGGCACCTCGCGCAGGCTGGCGCGGCGCATTTCCTCGCCGAAGCCGGGATATTCACGCTCGGCCACGTCAAAGACCGCCTCGGGTGTCAGATCGCGTGGCGCGGGGCCGGTACCGCCGGTCACAAGGATCAGGTCCGCCGCCGCTGTGCCGTCTGTCAATTCGCGCAGCTTCCCGGCGACGACCTCGCGCCCGTCTGGCACGATATGGCGATCGATCTGCACCGGCGAGGTCACCACATCACGCAGCCAGGCTTCGGCGCCAGGGCCACCCTTGTCCTCGTATTCACCGCGGGCGGCACGGTCGCTGACGGTCAGAATGGCGATGCGGGCAGGACGGGTCATGGCGCCTCATGGGGTACGAAATGTTGAAAACTGCGGCTATCAAGCATGTTCCCGCGCCATTTGCAAAATATCCGCGGAACTTATGGATCCCCCCAAGTCGTGGCGCGGCGACCTTTCGTCACGCGGCCAAAAAACCTCGTCAATCATGGCATCACATCCCGCCGAGATCCGGCGAGGTGACGGCTGACGCGTGCTTCTGTCAAACGTGAGGTTGGCACAAAACCTGCCGCATGGTTTAATGCAACAATTGCCGGAATCTGCAAGGGTCAGGATGCATTGATTTTGGTCGCACGGCGTGATTCACGGCTCAGAAAATGGAGCGGTGACATGAGCGACCTCTACTGGCTGACTGACGAGCAGATGGCCAAGCTCACCCCTTTCTTCCCGAAGTCGCACGGCAAGCCACGGGTTGATGACAGGCGGGCTCTGAGTGGGATTATCTTCATCAATCGCAATGGGTTGCGCTGGCGGGATGCGCCTGCCGCCTATGGTCCGCACAAGACGCTCTACAGCCGGTGGAAACGTTGGAACGAGAAAGGAATTTTCGCGCGGATGATGGCAGGG